>CAWFVX010000023.1:0-522500 GCA_963819345.1 uncultured Alphaproteobacteria bacterium | reverse complement strand
ACCGCCCGTCACACCATGGGAGTTGGTTCGACCTTAAGCTGGTGCGCGAACTCGCAAGAGACGCAGCCAACCACGGTCGGGTTAGCGACTGGGGTGAAGTCGTAACAAGGTAGCCGTAGGGGAACCTGCGGCTGGATCACCTCCTTTCAAGGAGTTTTCTTGAGCCATCGCCGCCGGACTGTTCGGCAACGGTCTGTCCGGAAGCGTTGTTGAGAAAATCCTGAATAAAAGTCCTCTCGCGCAAGCGGGAGGCAGTTGTTCCGGCGGATGCCGGGGCAATTCCGGTTCGGTTGTCTGGGCGGGCCTGATCGGCGCCGCCAACGTATCCCTTCCGCGATACTTAGACAGTGGTCAGCGGTCAGGTGTCAGTGGTCAGGTTTTTCTTACTGACCACCGACCACTGACCACCGACCACTGCCCGAAGGGCTAGTAGCTCAGCTGGTTAGAGCACACGCTTGATAAGCGTGGGGTCGGAGGTTCAAATCCTCCCTGGCCCACCAACAGGCGTCAGTTATCGGTGGTCAGCGGTCAGTAAGAGGTTTCTCCTGACCGCTGATACCTGACCACTGACCACTGTTACGGGGGCGTAGCTCAGCTGGGAGAGCACCTGCTTTGCAAGCAGGGGGTCACCGGTTCGATCCCGGTCGTCTCCATACCAGTGGTCAGTTTTCAGTGGTCAGCCGTCAGTTAAGAGACTTGTTCTCCTGATCACCGACCACTGAGCATCGATTAGTATCGCGGAATGTCCCGAATTCGGTTTGATCATGTGGCTTAGGCAAAGCGTCCTGGGTGGTGTGATCACGCTGATGAAGCGGCCACGAGAGTGGTCGTGTTGTTCTTTGCAATGTGAATCAGGTTCTGGTGCGTCTCTGGGCGCGTGTTATCGGGGGTTTGTGTATTGTTCGCCGGAGGTAGTCTTCTGACTGACCGCTGACGACCGACCACTGACCACTGATCCGTCGTTCGGCCGAATTGTCTGACCGGGAATTGCTGTCTGTGAGGATAGCGCCCCAACGGTCGGCGGCGAGGGTTCAGAGGCGTTGTGAACGATTTTGTCGAACTTTTCCCCGCGGTGATCGCGCAAGCGGTCAGCGAAGGGCGGTTCGAGAAAATCCTGTTGTGTGCGGAGTAGATATTTCCAGGACTGTCCTCGAACAGTCGATCGTTTCGGTTGTGGTTGCTTCTGGCAACCGCCGGCTGAATCCTGACAACTGTAGCTGAGGATGGTTTCTGTGCATGGTGGACGCGGCTCTTCGGAGCGGCGTCGCAGATATCGAGTATAAGAAGGGCATTCGGTGGATGCCTTGGCACCAGGAGGCGATGAAGGACGTGGCACGCTGCGAAAAGCCACGGGGAGCCGCGAGCAGGCGTTGATCCGTGGGTATCCGAATGGGGCAACCCACCCGGCAACGGGTATCGTTGCATGAATACATAGTGCAACGAGGCGAACCCGGGGAACTGAAACATCTCAGTACCTGGAGGAAAAGACATCAACAGAGATTCCGCTAGTAGTGGCGAGCGAACGCGGAACAGGCCAGTGGTTGTCTGAAGATAAGTAGAACGGTCTGGAAAGTCCGGCCAAAGCGGGTGATAGCCCCGTATACGTAAAGTGCAGACAATCCTTGAGTAAGGCGGGACACGTGAAATCCTGTCTGAACATGGGGGGACCACCCTCCAAGCCTAAATACTCCCTGGTGACCGATAGCGAACAAGTACCGTGAGGGAAAGGTGAAAAGCACCCCTAAAGGGGAGTGAAAGAGACCTGAAACCGGATGCCTACAAGCAGTCGGAGCGGCCCTGCATGCAAGTGCTGGTGCCGTGACGGCGTACCTTTTGTATAATGGGTCAGCGAGTTTCTGTTCGCGGCGAGCTTAAGCCGATAGGCGAAGGCGCAGCGAAAGCGAGTTTGAACAGGGCGTTCAGTCGCGGGCAGAAGACCCGAAACCGAGTGATCTAGCCATGGCCAGGCTGAAGGTGGGGTAACACCCACTGGAGGGCCGAACCCACGCCTGTTGAAAAAGTCGGGGATGAGCTGTGGCTAGGGGTGAAAGGCCAATCAAACTCGGAAATAGCTGGTTCTCCGCGAAATCTATTGAGGTAGATCGTCATGTGTTTACCCTCGGGGGTAGAGCACTGGATGGGCTAGGGGGTCCCAAAGACTTACCAAACCTAACCAAACTCCGAATACCGAGGAGTATAGCGTGGCAGACAGACGGCGGGTGCTAAGGTCCGTCGTCGAGAGGGAAACAGCCCAGACCACCAGCTAAGGTCCCCAAATCGTGGCTAAGTGGGAAAGGATGTGGGAATTCCAAAACAACCAGGAGGTTGGCTTAGAAGCAGCCATCCTTTAAAGAAAGCGTAATAGCTCACTGGTCTAATCAAGAAATCCCGCGCCGAAGATGTAACGGGGCTCAAGCCACGTACCGAAGCTGTGGGCTGGCAGCAATGCCAGCGGTAGCGGAGCGTTCCGTAAGCCTGCGAAGCCATACCCGTGAGGGGTGGTGGAGGTATCGGAAGTGCGAATGCTGACATGAGTAGCGACAAACAGAGTGAGAAACTCTGTCGCCGAAAGTCCAAGGGTTCCTGCGCAAGGTTAATCCGCGCAGGGTGAGCCGGCCCCTAAGGCGAGGGCGAAAGCCGTAGTCGATGGGAACGGGGTTAACATTCCCCGGCCTGCTGGAAGTGACGAATGGCCAAAGTTGTATGGGCTTATCGGATTGCCCGTGCAGCCACGCCGTTCCGGGAAATAGCTCCAGCGTATAGACCGTACCCGAAACCGACACAGGTGGACTGGTAGAGCATACCAAGGCGCTTGAGAGAACGATGCTGAAGGAACTAGGCAAATTGCTCGCGTAACTTCGGGATAAGCGAGACCCGTTCTTGGGCAACCAGGGGCGGGTGGCACAAAGCAGGGGGTAGCGACTGTTTAGTAAAAACACAGGGCTCTGCGAAGTCGAGAGACGACGTATAGGGTCTGACGCCTGCCCGGTGCCGGAAGGTTAAGAGGAGATGTGCAAGCATCGAATTGAAGCCCCGGTAAACGGCGGCCGTAACTATAACGGTCCTAAGGTAGCGAAATTCCTTGTCGGGTAAGTTCCGACCTGCACGAATGGCGTAACGACTTCCCCACTGTCTCCAGCATCGGCTCAGCGAAATTGAATTCCCCGTGAAGATGCGGGGTACCCGCGGTCAGACGGAAAGACCCTATGAACCTTTACTGCAGCTTTGCAGTGGCATTAGGAGGGAGCTGTGTAGGATAGGTGGGAGGCTTTGAAGCCTGGGCGCTAGCCTGGGTGGAGCCAACCTTGAAATACCACCCTGAGCTCTTCTGATGTCTAACCGCGACCGGTCAGCCCGGTCCGGGACCCTGCATGGTGGGCAGTTTGACTGGGGCGGTCGCCTCCCAAATAGTAACGGAGGCGCGCGATGGTGGGCTCAGGCCGGTCGGACATCGGCTGCTGAGTGCAATGGCACAAGCCCGCCTGACTGCGAGAGTGACAGCTCGAGCAGAGACGAAAGTCGGCCATAGTGATCCGGTGGTCCCGCGTGGAAGGGCCATCGCTCAACGGATAAAAGGTACTCTAGGGATAACAGGCTGATCTCCCCCAAGAGTCCACATCGACGGGGAGGTTTGGCACCTCGATGTCGGCTCATCACATCCTGGGGCTGGAGCAGGTCCCAAGGGTTCGGCTGTTCGCCGATTAAAGTGGTACGTGAGCTGGGTTTAGAACGTCGTGAGACAGTTCGGTCCCTATCTGCCGTGGGTGAAGGAGATTTGCGAGGATTTGTCCCTAGTACGAGAGGACCGGGATGAACATACCTCTGGTGCACCAGTTGTCACGCCCGTGGCATCGCTGGGTAGCTATGTATGGACAAGATAACCGCTGAAAGCATCTAAGCGGGAAACTTACCTCTAAACGAGATCTCCCAGGGGTCAAACCCTACAGGGCCGTGATAGACCATCACGTCGATAGGCCAGATGTATACACGCGGCAACGCGTTCAGCTAACTGGTCCTAATCGCCCGAGCGGCTCGATAACAAACACCATGCATGGAAATCATCCCCAGCAGCAGTCGTCAGAGCACAATCGTCAGTTCAAAGAACAAAACTGTAGACGACGCAGCGCACACAACACACCGCCAGAACCTTCCACCCCAGTCGTTTGACAATGGACGACTGAAAACTGACCACCGTCAAGACCGACAATCGTCGAAACGGACAATCGTCCCCAGGGTGGATTGGACGACCTGGTGGCTTTGGCGGGGAGCCTGCACCCGATCCCATCCCGAACTCGGCCGTGAAATTCCCCAGCGCCCATGGTACTGTGTCTTAAGGCACGGGAGAGTAGGTCGCCGCCAGGTCCTCCAATCCACCAAAAATAACACCCTCGCGGGGTGGAGCAGCCCGGTAGCTCGTCAGGCTCATAACCTGAAGGTCATAGGTTCAAATCCTATCCCCGCAACCAAGGTTGTTCAATAAATCAATGTGATATGAGCTGCCTCGGCAGATGCCGACAGAGATGAGTCTTTCGTATCCGTGCGGTGTCCGGGAGACAACGCCTTCACCCGAACCCGCCCAATCATAACCTTGCCCAGGTTGGGTTCGACGGGCTGAATCCCTTCGCCCGCTCCAGTATTTCAATCTGTAACTATCGCGGCGACAGCCGAAATCGTAGCAACCATGAACAAGCCGTTGCTAGTTATTGATGGAGATTCCATCGCGCATCGCGCGTTCCACGGATTGCCGAGATCGATTCGGCGAAGTGGCAATCGTGGCGGCGGCGCGATCGTCGGCTTCGCCAACTTCCTACTGCGTTCGTTCGAAAGTGAACAACCTCGTGCGGTCCTGGTCGGGTGGGATACCCTAGACGCGCCAAATTACCGCCAGCGCCTCTTCCCCGCCTACCAAAGTGGTCGCGTCTTTGATGAGGAGTTGCTCGATCAGTTGCAGGCGCTGCCTGCGTTTGTCACAGCGTGCGGCTTCGTGAACGCAAAGGCCGCAGGCTACGAGGCTGACGACTTTCTCGCCGCAGCCGTGGCCGAAGAGGAGCGTAGGCGCGGGATGGCGTTTGTTGCGAGCGGCGATCGCGATGCCTTTCAGCTCGCCTCCACCACCACGGTCATTCTTCATCCTGTCAGGGGGGGAGATTGCCCGGATTGGCCCCGCGGAGGTGCGGGAACGCTATGGGGTCGACGCGCACCAAGTGCCCGACTTCATCGCTTTGCGCGGTGACCCATCCGACAAGCTCCCCGGCGCACGGGGCGTGGGTCCGAAGGGTGCCGCGGCGCTGTTGCGCCGCTACGGCACGCTGGAGCAAGCCATCGCTGAGGGTCGTTTCGTTGAGCGGGCGGATCAACTGAAGCTCTATAAGAAACTCGCCACGATGGACCCCGCGGCACCTCTTCCCTCGCTCGAGGATCAGTCCCCCACATGGGGCAATGCCGCCGTGCTTGTCCGCCGATGGGAGCTCAGCCGTCTGGCTGATCGATTGGACGGGCTTGCCGCATCCGGTGCGACGCGAATTTTGATGCGTTGAGCGAGGCGCCGGTAATCTCGTTCGCAAAGTCGACTTCGCCCGCGGAAGTATCATCCCTAGGTTCGATGTGACCGAGTGTACTGGGGCCTTCCGCGGCACACCAGCCGCGTCGTTACGACGGCAGAGCCAGAAGCACACCCACCGCCCGATGGGCCTGGTCTATAGCGCTATCAGTAAGCTGCGCGACCGGCGTCCGACTTGGCTATGGCGATCCAGCCGAAGCGAGCCCGACCACCCACATTTGGCTGCTGATCAGGCGGCAGATCCGGCTCCCACAACGGATTGAACTCCGGCGCGTAGCCATGCGGCCAGCGGTTGACGGTGATGGCGGTAACGTAGCGGGCCGGATCGAAGCCACCGCCTGCGAGGGTGCGGCCGAGTTGCTCGCGGATCTTGCGCTCGAAGGTCTCAAATGGCGTGGCCAAAAGCTCGGTCCTTCCGGCGCGGTTTTGATCGTGCTCCGAAATGCCGGGCTGGCACGGCGTCCGCACGATGTGCACCAAAATCGGCCGATCGGGCGAGCGCTCCGCAGTATACCCACCAATATCCACCGCCGGGCTCAGGTGAAAATAGGTGTGATAGCCGCCCGGTGCCTTTACCCACGGCGACGCGGCCACTCCCGGCTCGCTCGGCGCCTACACTGGTCACTCAGCCGAGAGCGGCCCAAGTTTCCCAAGTTCCATCGCCTTGATCTGCAGGGCCAAATACTTCGAGTTGATGCGGCATTGGGCCAGACCACCGGCAATGAACCACAGACCCTCCTGCGGCGTGCGCTTGAACATGTTGCTGAGTTCACCATCCGCACCGATGCCCCAGACCGGGCCGATGCGCTCCACCATCTCCTCGCCCAGCGCGCGGCGGACGAGCTCCATCTGCGGATAATAGCCAGTCGCCAGAACAATCAGATCGGCCGGAACCGTCGATCCATCCTTCAGGAGCGCACCATCGGCGGTGAAGCGCTCGATCCGGTCGAATTGCAGCAGGCCTAGTTCACCCTTGGCCATGAGAGCCGAGCTGCCCGCGTCGAGATTATAGCCCCCGCCGCGGCGGAAATATTTCATCTGGTGGCCGGTCTCGTCCTCGCCGACATCGTGCTTGAAGCCGATGCCCTTGAGGCCCTCGATCATCTCCTTATCAAGCTCGAGCATACGCTTCGTGACGGCCTTATAGGCCTTGATGATCAACGGCGGTGTCGCGGACGAGACGATCAGATCGCAGTCCTCGAGCGGCTCCCCCCTCGTCCCAGATCGCTTCGTTGAGCCTGGCACTCGGATCGATCGATACGACGGTCGTGGAGCCCCGCTGAATGAGCGTCGTGTTCACGCCATGGCTGTGCAGATCGAGCGCGATATCATTGGCGCTGCTGCCGGTGCCCAGAATGAACGCGTTCTTCCCCTTCCAAGCCGCGCCGCTGTCGAAACCTTCGGAGTGAATGACCTCTCCTTTGAATTCCTCCAGACCCGGCAGGTCCGGGATCATGGGATAGCTACTGACGCCGTTGGCGAACACCAGATGCCGGGGCCGCACAACGCGCTCGGTTCCGTCCGAGCGCTTGCAGCCGGGCCGTCCAGCATTTTCGCCGTCTCGTCCCACGTAGCCGCCGACGAATTCCGTATCGGTCCAGCAATTGATCTCCATGGCGTCGGCATAGAACTCGAACCAGTTCCCAAGCATGTCCTTCGGAATATACTTCGGCCAGGTCGGCGGAAATTCCATGTAGGGCAGATGGTTCAGATGGATCGAGTTATGCAACGCCAGTGAGTGGTAGCGTTTCCGCCAACTGTCGCCGATGCGAGGCCATTTCTCGACGACGAGCGTGTCAACGCCCAGCTGATTGAGACGTGCCGCGATCGAGAGACCCGCCTGGGCGCCGCCGATCACGAGAACCGCAGGCTCCCGATCCTCATAGGCACTCGCCTTCCGGCGCATGTCCGCCCAGTTGTCCCCGCCGAAATTCCGCGAATAGGCGGCGCCGGTTGGCCGATTGGCGCCGATCTTCTCCTCGTGGCCGTCCAATGCCTCAAGCGTCGTCGAGAGGAGCCACGCCTTCATCGGGTCACCGGCATCGGGTGCGGGCGAAAGACGGATGATACCGGCGCCGCGACCGTCCGCCGTCTTGAACTCGAAGATCGCCTCGACGCTGTCGATCCCGAGGCGCTTCACTTTGCGCGGCGGCTTCCGGCCTGAGGGCAGATGAAATCCATGTGCGCCGGTGCGCTTCTGTTCCGCCGCAAGGCGCGTCGCGACGTTGTCGCGGCCCTCGACTGGTGTCAGGTGCCACGTGAAGCCAAGAATGTCCTGCCAATGGCAGTCCGGATGGAACAAGTCGCCGATCAGCGTCACATCCCGGGAAACAAGCGCGGCCTCGAAAGTGGCAAGCCAGCCTTCGGCATAACGCCGGGCCTGCTCCGCAGCCTGAAACTCAAGGAAGGATTGATCGAAATCGTTCATCTTGCTCCGCTCCGCACGACATCGCACCCGGAGGGACGTCGCTTCTCGAAGTATGGACAGGCAATTCAATCGGTGTCCATGCAGACACCCACCACGGGGTTTCGCGGTGACCCAGATGCCACCTTACTGTCCCTGCGAAACCGCCCAGAGCGTTGGCCGTGCAAAACCCAGTGCTTCTCCCGGGGAGGTCATCGCCTTCAAGTGTCTAGTGGTCGCTTTTGGGGCGGCGGCAGCCGCTCATCCGAGGCGATTGACGAACGTCGCCTCCAGCGGTTGAGCGCGCTGTGGCGCCGTTCCGCTCGCAACCAATCGCTTCGAAGTCGCTGATCGGAAACGCTAACAAAATTGAGGACAGAGCTTGATCGGCCCCGATTGCCCAGGTTTCTCCTGGACACGTCAGCGCGTGTTCCACCCCCATGTAGACCGCCTCTTCTTCACCTTCCCTATGCGGAGGCGATTGCCGAAGTGTGCAGGAAACAGGCAGCGCTGTGGTCCGGTTCAATCTGCGTCGTCGCTGGCACCTCGACCGCACAAAGCGGCAAGCGGCGCGTGCAGCGTGGGTGGAAGGCGCAGCCCGCGGATGGACCGATTTGACTCGTCACTTCTCCCTCGGCGAGGCCAAGGTCGCGCACGCGCATCCGGCGCGGGTCGGCGATTGGGATCGCGCGCAACAGCGCCTCGGCATAAGGGTGTAACGGTCGCCGCACGACCTCGTCGGCCGGCCCGATCTCGACCATTCGACCAAGATACATCACGGCGATGCGGTCGGCGACGCGCTTCACCACGGCTAGATCGTGCGAGATGAAAATGTACGACAGGCCAAGCCGCTGCTGCAGATCGAGGATCAAGCGCAGGATCTGCGCGCGAATGGAAACATCGAGTGCCGAGACGGCCTCGTCGAACACGACGATGTCGGGATGCAGAATCAGCGCGCGCGCAATCGCGATACGCTGGCACTGGCCGCCGGAGAACTCGTGCGGGTAACGGTCCTCATCCTGCGCATTCAGCCCGACCAGTTGCAGCAATTCCCGTGCCGCGAGGCGTTGGTCGGCGGTCGACCCGAGACCTTGCAGCCGCATCGGTTCGGCGATGTTGACGCCGACTGGCATGCGCGGATTGAGCGATGAAAGGGCGTCCTGGAACACGATCTGCAAGCGACGGCGCAGTTTTCGTCGCACATCTTTCCCTGCACGGGTGAACGCGGCGCCGTCGATCAGCACGTGGCCACTGTCAGGCTCGATCAGATGTAATACCAGGCGCGCCAAGGTGGACTTGCCGCAGCCACTTTCACCGACGAGGCCGAGTGTCTCGCCGCGCCGCAAGGTGAAACTCACGTCGGAGACGGCCCGCACCGGACGACGGAACACTCCCGCTCCACGGGCGCGAAAACTTTTGCTGAGGCCTTGCACCTGCAGTAGTGCCTCAGACATCGGCCAGCGCTTCCTCGGCACGGATGCAGGCTACGTCGTGGGCGGCGGCGATCGGACGCAAGTCAGGGTCTTCGATACGGCAGGCGGATTGCGCGTGCCGGCAGCGCGGCGCGAAGCGGCACCCGGGCGGCGGGGTGCGCAGGTCCGGCGGGACGCCCTCGATTGGCAGCAGCGGCGCCCTCCGGTCATCCTCGATTCCGGCGACACAACCGAGCAGCGCTCGCGTGTAGGGATGGCGCGGTGCGTGAAACAGTGTGTCGACGTCGGCGCGCTCCACGACACGACCGGCGTACATCACCAGCACATCATCGGCCATCGCCGCGACCACGCCGAGGTCGTGGGTGATCAACAGCAGCGAGGCGTGCATCTCGGTTTGTAGATCGTGTAGCAGACGCAGGATTTTTGCCTGCACCGTGACGTCCAGCGCGGTCGTCGGCTCGTCGGCGATGATGATGTCGGGACGGCAGGCGATAGCGGCCGCGATCAGTGCGCGCTGGCGCATGCCGCCGCTGAAATGGTGCGGATAATCCCTGGCCCGCGTCGCCGCGTCGGCCACGCCGACATGTTCCAGCAGCCGAACCGAACGCGCCTCCGCCTCGGACCGCGACACCGCTTCGTGCGCCAGAATGGTCTCGGCAATCTGGCTGCCGATCGTCAGCGCCGGGTTCAGCGAGGTCAGTGGGTCCTGAAACACCATGCCGATGCGCGCGCCCCGCACGCTTTCCATCTCGCGGACGTCGGCACGGCGCAGATCCCGCCCGTCGAGCAGCACTTCGCCGGCGACGACGTGGCCGGGCGGTTCGATCAGGCCC
The DNA here is from genome assembly GCA_963819345.1 of uncultured Alphaproteobacteria bacterium. GTDB lineage: Bacteria > Pseudomonadota > Alphaproteobacteria > Acetobacterales > Acetobacteraceae > Rhodopila. The sequence goes on along the minus strand of CAWFVX010000023.1, from coordinate 512,270 downwards.
ATGATCGAGAGCGCGGTCACCGACTTTCCAGAGCCGGATTTGCCCACGAGCGCCGTGGTCTTCCCACGTCGAAGCGAGAAGCTGACGCCGTCTACCGCGACCACGCCACCCCGGACCGGCCCAAAACGTGTTCGCAGCCCGCGTACGTCCAGCACGATATCGTTCATCGCCGTCCGGTCCGCGGGTCGAGGGCGTCCCGCAAACCATCGCCGAGGAAGTTGAAAGCCAGCGACACGACCATGATCAATATGCCTGGCTCGACCGTGACGTGCGGCGCACGCCGCAGGACGACACGGCCGTCGGCGACCATCGCTCCCCAGTCCGCGACCGGCGGCTGCACACCGAGACCGAGAAAACTCAGGCCAGAGCCGACGACGATCATCAGCCCCATCAATGTCGTTGCATACACCACGACCGGGCTGAACACGTTGGGCAGCACGTATCGCGTCAAAATCGCGGTGGCGGACCCGCCGGCGGCGCGGGCGGCCTCAATGTAGGGCATGGCCACGACGCTGAGGGTCGCGGTGCGCGCCAGCCGGCCGACATAGGGGATCAGCACGACGGTAATGGAGATGATCTCGGTCCCCACGCCGGGCGTTAGCGCGCCGGCGACCGCGATCGCCAGCAGCACCATGGGAAACGCGAACAGCACGTCGAGCGTGCGCATGACAATCTGGTCGACGAGCCCACGTCCATAGCCGGCCAGCATGCCAAGGCCGGTGCCAATGACGCTGGCGCACAGGGTGGGCACCACACCAACCAGCAACGAGACACGCCCGCCCCACAACAACCGGGCCAGCATGTCGCGGCCCTGCTGGTCGGTGCCGAGCAGATGCCCGGACGCGCCCGGCGGGGCGAAGCGCAGTAGGTTGCTGGCTTCGTACGGATCGTGAATGCCGATCCAGGGTGCCAGGATGGCGCTGCCCGCGACCGCGAAGAGCACGATTGACGCAGCTACCGCCGCCCGATCGCGCAGGAACGCAAGCAGCCGCCAGTGCTTTCGGCGGAACGGTCGCCGCATTAGGGGCACCCCTTCTGCCGGCGCCGGGGTGGTGTCGGCCCGATCTGACGGCACATCCACTGCTCAGGCCTCCCTCAGCCGCGGATCGAGCAACACATTGACGACATCGACCAGGATGTTGACCAAGACGAACGACAGCGCAATCAGGAGGGTCGTGGCCTGCACCACTGGAATATCGCGCGCGGTGATGGAATTGTATAGCAGCGCACCGAGCCCGGGCCAGGCGAACACGACCTCCGTCAACAGCGCGCCGCCGAGCAGGTAGCCGAGTTGCAGGCCGGTGATGGTGATGATCGGCGGCAGCGCGTTCAGGATCACGTGGCGCCGCATCAGCGTCCCGCGCGAGAGGCCCTTCGCCCGGGCCACGCGTACATGCGGCCGGTCCAAGGCCTCGCGGACCGAAGAACGCACCATGCGCGTGATGATCGCCGCGGGACCCAGCGCCGTGGTTGCCGAGGGCAGAATGAGATGGCGCAGAAGGTCGAGAGCGCCACCATCGCCGGCCATGTCAACCATGCCGGAGACTGGCAGCCAGTGCAGCCGGATCGCGAACAGCAGAACGAGGATAAGTCCGAGCCAGAACGGGGGCGCGCTGCCGGCCAGCATAGTGACTGTCATGGTGGCTCGGTCGAACGCCGATTGCGCGCGAAGCGCCGCCAACAGGCCGATGCTGTAGCCGATGACGACGGACACGAACAGGCTGGCCACTGTCAGCAGCAGCGTGTTGAGGAAGCGCGGCAAAACCAGGGCCGCCACGTTCAACTGGGTGGCGATGGAAATGCCCAGATCGCCAGTGGCGGTACGCAGCAGCCACTTGCCGTATTGCAGCGGCAGCGGCAGATCCAACCCCAGCGCATGCCGCAATTCGGTTTTTGCCGCCTCGGTCGCCTGGGGGCCTAGCAGGACGGTGGCAACGTCGCCGGGTGCCAGATGCATCAGGATGAAGATGACCACGGACACCCCGAACATCACGGGCAGCACGCCGAGCAAGCGATGACCCAGAAACCTGCCCAATTTGCCCTCCGTCGCCGATCAACGGCAGCGGTCGCCCGCCGCCGGCGTCCGTTAAATCAATCCACCGAGACGATGGAGAGATCGAACCAGTCTTCCGGCGGGTTTACGAACCCGTTCACCTTGTCCGACAGCAGCATCGGCTGCAGGTCATCCACCGTCGGCACGAACGCGGCATCATCCATGATGAGGCGGTTCGCCTTCTGGTAAATCTCCTTCATCTTTGCGGTATCCTGCTCAAGGATTGCGGCATCGAGCAGCTTGTCGACCTCCTTGTTGCAGTACCAGCCGGAGTTGACGCCGCCCGGCGGGGCGCTGTCGCAACGGGACACGATATCAATCCAGGATGGCGTGGACATACCCCAGCCGATCTCGTTGAACCCCAGCTCCGGGCCCATGCCGCCGGCCCATTTGCCCATGTAAGTGATCCACTCGTATTTCTTAAGCTCGACATCGATGCCGACTTTTTTCAGGTCGCGTTGAATCCAGGTTTCGACGAGCTCCCCGGTCCCGTACTGCGGCAGCTCGAAGATGAGCTTCAGTCCGTTAGCGTAACCGGCCTCGGCGAGCAGCTTCTTTGCCGCCTCCGGATCGTAGCTGTAGCTCTTGAAGTTTGGGACGTAAGCGTCGGTGCCGGGCGAGAGCATGCCGTACTCGGCGCGGCCGGTGTTGCGATAGATCTCGCGCGCGATCCCTTCGCGGTCGATCGCCATGTTGATCGCCTTGCGCACGCGGATGTCCTGCATCGCCGGGTTCTTAAAGTTGAGGTGCAGGAAGTTGATATACGGGACATTCGGATTTGTGGAGAGCTTGAAGCCGGCGTCGACCAGTCGCTGGATCTCATCCCATGGCGGCGTGCTCATCATCTGGATTTCCCCGTTCTCCAGCGCATTCACTCGCGTCGCAGGATCCTGCAAGGGGCGGAAGATGACGCGATCGAGTTTCGCCCGTTTGCCCCAGTAATCCGGGTTGCGTTCCAGGACCGTCTTCACGCCCTGATCGCGGGAGACGAAGCGGAACGGCCCGGTGCCAATCGGGTGCAGCGCGATGCCATCGTTGCCGAATTTCTTCACGGCCTCGGGGCTGACCATCAACGGCTGCCCGTAGCTTTGCAGACCTTGGCGCAGCCACTGGTAGTTTGTCGCCTTCAGAGTTACCCGCACCGTCATCGGGTCGACGACTTCGACGCTCTTGATCCATTTGGTGTAGGCAATGACGAAGGCTTTCGTTTTCTTGTAGAAGTTCGGCGAGCTTTCGTCCCAGAAGCGCTCGAAGTTGAACTTGACCGCCGCTGCGTCGAACGGCGTGCCGTCATGAAACTTTACGCCGGGGCGGAGCTTGAACGTGTAGACGGTGCCGTCGGGCGATATATCCCACGAGGTCGCGAGCCCGGGCACTAGTGGCGGCGAGGGCACATCTGCCTTGGTGAGGTCTTCTTTGGCGAGCCCCTCGAAGATCTGGTACGTGACCTGATACGTGCTCCACCCGCCGGTGGCGTGCGGATCAAGGATGTCGGTCTCGGCCGGCATGCCCCAGATCAGGGTTCCCGCCTCACGCGCTGCGACGGGCGTCGTGGTCGCAAACGCCATGGTTGTCGCGGCCAGCAAGCTGGCACGCAGCGCTGTAGTCACTTTTGTCATCCTGTCCCCCATTTCGTCATGCCATTCCCCGCACAAGAGGCTAGGCCAGGTGCAGCGGCAGCGCCACCGGCATCACGGCGAGAACCATGACACACCGCCGCGGGACCGCATCCAGGCAGCGGACTTCAAACCAATTTAGCTGATCGGAAGAGGGACATTAGCAGCCTATATCGCCGAAATACTCAAATAGACTTAGACCATCAACCATGGCGCCCAATGTCGATTTGACCAATTTCCTTACGATGGATGTGGCGATCGGCGTTACAGATCCGCAAGGTCGTTGCGGACAAACACCCCGTCCTTGAGGATCGCACGCAGGTTCCGCTTTGGGTCGCGGAGTACTGCGAGGTCGCGCAATGGATCACCCTCCACCACCAGGAGGTCGGCGCGAGCGCCGGGGGCGATGACGCCCAGCTCGCCGGTGCGGCGAAACAGTGCGGCGGCGTTCACGGTGGCGGCCCGGATTACGTCGATCGGAGTTTGTACCTCCCCGCGCAGTGCGAACTCCAACAACTGGTGACGGTGCATCGGCCCGAGCAGGTCGCTGCCGTACACGGTGGTCACGCCGCCACGATGGGCCCGCTCTAACGCCTGCAGCCCGGCGTCGAGCACCTCAAAGATCTTTGCGTGCTGTGCCGGCGGCATTCCGGCCGCAAGACCTTCGTCCGCTATTGCGCGGTAGGTCGAGAGCGTGGGCACCAGGAACTTGCCCGTCTCACGGAACAGCGCGACCGAACTGTCGTCGAGCAGATTGCCGTGCTCGATCGAGTTGAACTCCGCAACGCAGCGCGCGGTTGATCGCCCGCGCGGTGTAGGCATGCGCCATCACCGGAATGTTGGCCGCCTCCGCCTCCTCGACGGCGGCACGCAGTTCATCGACGGAGAACTGCGTGCTGTCGATCCGGTCGGTCGGCGAGGCGACCCCGCCCGAGACCATCAGCTTGATCTGCGTGGCACCTTTGCGAATTTCCTCGCGGCAGGCGCGGCGCAGCGCGTCCACGCCGTCGGCGATCAGGCCAAACCCGGCGCAGCAGAAGCACTGGCCCAGGTTGTTCTCTCCGGGCCCGCGCACGTCACCGTGGCCGCCGGTCTGCGAGAGCGCGTGGCCACAGAAGAGGATCCGAGGGCCGGGGAGCAGGGCTTCCTCGACGGCCTGGGCAAGTCCGAAATCGGCGCCGCCGGCGTCGCGGACGGTGGTGAACCCGCGCATCAGCATGCCGCGCAGGATAGGTGCCGCCTTGGCGGTGACGTAGCTGGGCGGCATGCGGGTAAGGGTAGCGAAGTCGGCACTGATCGCGGTGACATGCACGTGGCCGTCGCACAGGCCCGGCATCAGGACGCGGCCGTTCAGATCGAACGCCGCCCCGTCCCAGGCCGGCCGCGCGCCCGAGATGTCAACGATCCGTCCGTCACGCACCAGCACGAAGCGGTCGGGGACGTAGGTGCCGGCGACAACATCGAGCACGTTGGCGTGGCTGAACAGCACCCCTTCGGTCACGGGAGCTATCCGCATCTGCGGGACGCGGGGAGCCATGTCGCGGGAGCCATTGCGGATTTTCCGGTCATTTCGTGCGATTGCATATCAGGGTAAGAATCCGCCGGCCGTGAAGTCAAGATTAGGTCGATCGGTCGCAACCACTGTCAGAAGGATGCCCTCATGGCATTGAGCCTGTCGGAGTATGCGGATCAAGACGGCATGGGTCTCGCGGCGCTGGTGCGCAGCGGGCAGGTCAGCGCGACCGAACTGATGGCAGCGGCGCTGGCCAGCATCGAACAACTGAACCCGAAACTGAACGCTGTAACTCACACGATGCGGCCAGAGGCGGAGGCGATGATCGCCGCTGGTCTCCCCGACGGTCTCTATACCGGCGTGCCGTTCCTGCTGAAGGATTTGTCGCCGACGGTGGCAAACGTGCCTACGAGTGCCGGCAGCCGGTTCTTCGGCGGTGTCGTCCGGTCTTACGACACCGAATTGGTACGACGATGGAAGCAAGCCGGGCTGGTGATGGTGGGCAAGACCAACACGCCGGAACTCGGGTCAAGCGGATCGACTGAACCGGTCGCAACCGGCCCCGTCCATAACCCGTGGGGGCTCGGCCGGTCGGCGGGCGGTTCAAGTGGTGGTTCGGCTGCGGCGGTTGCCGCCGGGATCGTTCCGGCCGCGCACGCGAGCGACGGCGGCGGGTCGATCCGCGGTCCGGCTGCCTGCTGCGGTGTGGTCGGGCTTAAGCCGACGAGGGGGCGCAATTCCCTTGCCCCCGACGCGGGGGAAGCGTGGCAGGGATTTGTCGTTGAGCATGTGGTGAGCCGCAGCGTACGAGACAGCGCGGCACTGCTGGACGCAACCGCCGGCTATTGCCCTGGTGATCCCAGCATCGCCCCGCCGCCGGCGCGTCCTTATCTACAGGCCGGCGCTTCGCCTGGCCGGTTACGCATCGGCGTGGCGTTGCATGAAGCGGCCGGCGAGCGTTTTCATCCGGATGCGGCTGAAGCGGTCGCCCGTGCGGCGCGCCTGCTCGCAGAGCTAGGTCATGAGGTGGAGGAGGTGTCGCCGCAATACGATGCGCCGCTGTTGCTGGAGGCGTTCATGACGTTCTTTGCCGCGGGGGTTGGCCACGCGATCGAGGAGCACGCGGCGGCAACAGGCAAGGTGCCTTCGATCGATCTGATCGAACGCAACAATCTCTGGTTATGGGAGAAATCGAAGCAGATCGGCTGCACGGATTATTTGCGCGCGATCGCCAAGCAGAACACCGTTACGCGCCAATTCGCCCGGTTCTTCAGCGACTATGACATCTGGCTCACGCCAACGACGGCCGATCCCCCGCCGCCGCTCGGCCACTTGCATGCGGACGTCGAGGATGTTGAGGAATTCTTCCGCCGGCTATGGCGGTTCAACCCAATGCAGTGGGTCTATAACGCCACCGGCAACCCGGCGATCACGTTGCCCCTGCACTGGAATGCAGCCGGGCTGCCGCTCGGGGTGATGCTGGGTGCGGGTTTTGGGGCGGAGGCTTTGCTGTTGAAGGTCTCGGCACAGATAGAAGCGGCCGCGCCGTGGCGGCATCGGCACCCGCCAGTGTCGGTTTGGGCTGTTTGAGGATGAAGGGTGCGCCTGCCGCCACCTATTGCGCGTGAGCGCGCTGCTGACTGTGGCGGCGTCGCGCGGCGATCATCTCATCCGGCCTCCGAAGTTGCCGATTGCAGCAGCGCGACAAGTGGTTCGGTCCTTGTTCGGCGCCGGGCTGGCGGAGGAAACGCCGGTGCGGGTCGACGAAGCGGGTTGCGCCTGGCGCAGGCCGCCGTGGAGCCGCCTGGGGCCGTCCCGGCCGCGGGGTTTACGACAGCGCCGGCTCCAGCAGGCGGCGCAGGGCTTCCTCGATGCTTGGGACGCTCGCGCCGCCAATGACGGCGACATCGCGGACAAGTTGACCGGTCAGATCGCCGCTCTTCGCTTCGCCCTGGCGGCGAGCGCTTCGGTGGCCGCCGCGATCGATCCGTCGCGTCCCCCGAAGGACACAGGGCAGGTGCAGGTCCTCGCCATGCTACGCGGTAACGAAGGTGCCGACGGACCGCAGATCGCTGAAACATTGGGTTGAGCCAGGCACACGGTCCGCGGTTTTCTGGCTGGCCTGAGCAGGAAGGGTGTGGCCGTTGAGGTGCTGGAGCGGGTCCGCCAAGTTGGCCCGAACAAGGCGGGTGCCAAGGGCAGCTACGCCGTCTATCGCCTCGCTGATGCATCCGGCGATGACCGCGCTGCTTGCTTTGTGCCTGTGGCCCAGTCGCGATCCACAACCGGTGCTGATCCGAGCCAGCAAGCTCAAACGCCAAACCGAGCTGTGACATGGCAATATGGCCAGTGGAGCCCGCCGATTTGCCATCCGGCGGATGGCCGTTCCAGACTTGTCGATCCGATCGGAGGCAGCAATCCATGGCCGACGACCTGCTAATTTCCAATGTTCGGCCCTATGGCGGCGAACCGACTGATATCCTGATCCGGGCAGGGCATATCGCGGCCATCGGAATGATTACCCCAGTGGCAGGCGTGCCGGTGCTTGACGGAATGGGGAAACTGGCTCTGCCAGGCCTGGTCGAAGCACATACCCATCTGGACAAATCGCTCCTGGGTCTGCCGTGGTATCGTAACGACGTGGGCGAGCGCCTGATCGACAAGATCGAGAACGAGCGCGCCGTTCGAAAGATGTTGCCGATCGATCCGACCCGGCAGTCGCATCGGCATGCGATGCTCGCTGTTTCTCATGGCAGCACGTTTATCCGATCGCATGTCGATGTGGACACCGAGTGTGGTGTAAGTGGCATCGAAGGCGTCATGGCGACACGGGAGGCGCTGGCGGATCTCGTCGCCATCGATCTGGTTGCGTTCCCGCAAAGTGGTCTTCTCGTACGCCCTGGCACGGTAGAGCTCATGGAACAGGCCCTGCGTCTGGGTGCCGAAACGGTCGGAGGGCTGGACCCGTGCGCCATCGACCGAGACCCGAAGGGTCACCTCGACACGGTCTTTGCGCTGGCGGAGCGCTTCGGGCGCAACGTCGATATCCATCTGCACGAACCGGGAGAGATGGGTCTGTTTTCGATGGAACTGATCATCGAGCGAACCCGTGCCTTGGGCATGGCGGGACGGGTCATCATTAGTCATGCCTTTTGTCTGGGAATGGGTGACCATGGATCGGTGGACGCGATGATCGACGCACTCGCCGACGCTGGTGTCGCCATTATGACGACCGCACCGGCCTCTCGTCCGGTGCCGGCCGTGATGCAACTGGCGCGCGCCGGCGTCGTGGTCTGTGCCGGGTCGGACGGCATCCGCGACACCTGGGGTCCATACGGCAATGCCGACATGTTGGAACGGGCGATGTTCATTGGCCTGCGGAACAACCTGCGGCGCGACGACGATCTGAGGATCGCTCTTGATATCGTCACGACGGGGGGGGCCACGGCCCTCGGTCTGCCGAACTATGGCCTCACGCCTGGCTGTGGGGGTGACATAGTGTTGGTTGCGGCCGAGACGGTGGCCGAGGCTGTGGCCCAGCGGCCGGGTATGCGAACGGTCGTAAAGCGCGGGCGTGTTATTGCAAGGGACGGACAGGTCCGTCCCGCTGGCTTGTGAGCATCTCCGGCCTGGGTCGGTCCGCGCAGCTTTGCGCCGCGTAAGGGCCTGGATGGCAGCGATATGGCCGTCCACCAGCGTCAGCCGGCCGGGCCCTCGATTCCACTAGCAAAGGGCCGAACGGCATCGATCAGGTGTTCGGACGGAGCAAGACGCGGCCCCTCACCCTGATCGACCGGGTGAACGATCATCACGTTCCAGTTAGGCAAAGTTCGGAGCGACGACTGGGCGACCGGGTGGTCGAGCAGGGGCTGGTTCAGCGACGGACCCACGATGACCGGCGTGCCTCGACCGATCGCCTCAGCAACAATCGACAATGCCAGATTATCGGCGACGCCATGCGCAAGTTTGTTGAGCGAGTTGAAGCTGCACGGCGCAAACAGCACGACCCCGCGCGGTGGCCGCGGACGGATGGCGAGATCAAAGTACAACTCGACGACCCTGACCCCCTTGATGTCCGCAAGATCACTTGGCGGGATCACGCGAGACGCGTTCGGCGTGGGCACCGCGATGACTGTCGTAAAGCCAAGCTCGACGAGGCCATGCAGCAGTTCGGGAGCGCGCGCCGCAGTGGTTGTGCCACTCACCATCAAGTAAGCCACGTCAAAGGTCTTACCGGCGGCGGCTTCAACGGTGTTCATTCTGATCTCCATTGCGCGCAGCAGGACTTGAGCGGCAAATTGTACCGCAAAGCGAGCGAGGGCGGCAGGCGATGTCGAGCCCGGCGAGACCGCGACGCGCTCAAAGCCCTGCGGACACACCCGGCTTACTACCGCGATTATGAAAACTACATTCTGCGGTGGCGCATGGGGAGCAGCGGGAATTCGGGTGTACCATCACGACGATCATTGAACCGGCCGAAGAGGCTTGCCGGTGAGCGCGATGTCGATCTCATCGATCGTGCGGCCGCGCGTCTCGAAGCCAATGAACAACACCGCAACAAGGGCGAGCATATACCAAATGGCGAAATAGTTCATCGCCGGGATCAGTGCGTCCACGGTTGCCTGTGGACTAACGAAGTTGGACGACCCGGCGATGAGCGCAAGCCCGGCCGGACCGATGAATTTGCCAAGATTGCCGGCGCCGTAGGCCAGCCCCATGCCGCTGGCGCGCAGCCGCGACGGCCATATCTCCGCCATGTATGGCCCAATGATCGAATAGCTGCCGCTGCCAAAGAATTGCTGCACCATGATCATCAGATAGAATACCGAGAAGCCGCCGAGGAATTGATCGTTGCAATACCCGGCGAGCGACATTGTTACACCGGCGATCGCGCAGGTCAGCGCGATCGAAGCCCGCCGCCCCATTGCTTCCGAGATCCATGAGCAGAAAAAGCGCCCGACGATCTGTCCGAGGCTGAGCCAGATCACCAGACCCGAAGCCTGTGCCGGCGTGACGTGCAGCACCATGACGAACAGGGTTACCTGCCATAGCAGGAATCCGGTGATGCCAGTCCCGCTCAGCCCGGCCAGGCAGCCAGTCACGACGCTGCGCGGATACCTGAAAAGTTCGGACCAAGCGAACTGCTCGACCGGCGGGGCGACCGCAGGCAGTCGAATCTCCTGCGGGTCGACCATCAATGCCCAGGCGAGGGATCGGCGCGCATCCTCGAGGCGGCCAACGCGGATTAGCCAATGCGGCGATTCGGGCACCCAGGCGCGGATCAGCAGGCTCAATCCTGCCGGCAGCAGCCCGATCGCGAACAGCCCGCGCCAGCCGATATAGGGCTCGGCGTATTGCCCGAGCACCGCCCCCAAAAGGAACCCCGCGGGCAACATGGTGGTGGTCACCCCGGTGATCCAGCCGCGCTTGGAGGCCGGCACGAACTCCTGCACCACGGCAATGTCGACGGTATAGAGGCCGGTGACGCCAAACCCGACCAGGAAGCGGCAGATCACGAGAAACACCCAACCATGCTCCGGGGTCAGCGCCATCAACCCGGTGGCGATCGAAAAGTTCAGAACCGTGGCGATCATGACCTTGCGTCGGCCGATCTTGTCAGCCAGCCAGCCATAGAATACCGAGCCGAGCGGCGCGCTAACCCCCGAGGCGAGCAGGATTGTCCCTGACTGGCCATAGGTCAGATTCCAGTCCTTCACGATGAATGCCAGAACAAACGCGATCAGGAGGAAATCGAAGAAATCGAGCATGTCGCCGATCGTCGCCGCAGCGAAGATCTTCCATTGATTGACTGTCAGCTTCTTCTGCTGCTCCAAATATTCGAGCATTGCATCTGCTCCCATTTCGGTCGCGCCGCAGTTGACTCGCCGGCAGGTTTTGGCCCGACAGCGTAGCGTCCAGCGAGCGGGCATACCGAGCGGTCGTCTGCGTTTGCGTGTGCCCCGGACGCAATATCGACGCCGTCGACCACCATGTCCGTCCCGTACCCGACTGAATTCGTCGTGTATGGGCGTCCTATGTCAACCTGCGTCGGCGATCGACAGGCAAAATCGGTAATGATAACAGTTAGAGGGTGGTAGCTGCGCAGTGTGCCGTATGGTAACAACGGCTTACGAAGGCATATGAAACGGGCTCATACCCTGGAGGTCATAGGTTCAAAATCCTATCCCCGCAACCAAAAGCAATACTCGTTCGCCGGCACCACGATGGCATTCTCGCGTCCGCAAATCAGTCACCCGGGCGGCAAAGTCGCGCCCATCATTCGTTCGCGCCCGCAATCAAAGCAACCAGCCGGTCGAACTCCGCCACCGACAGCGTCTCCGCGCGCCGTTCGGGCGCGATCTCGGCGCGCGCCAGCAATGCCTCGCCTCCCAGTCCACGCAGCGATCCGCGCAACATCTTGCGGCGCTGGCCGAATGCCGCTCCGGTCAAAGCTTCCATCCGGGCGAACGCCGCCGAGTCCGGCTGTCGTTCGTGCGGTGTGAGGCTGACGACCGCCGACCAAACTTTCGGCGGCGGGGTGAAGGCTGCGGGGGGCAGACGCACGACAATTCGAGCGTCACAGGTCCACTGCGCCAACACGGACAGCCGCCCATAGGCCGCCGTTCCCGGCTCGGCACAGATTCGCTCGGCCACCTCATGCTGGAACATCAAGGTCAGCCGCTCGAACGATGCTGCCTGACCCAGCCATCGCACCAGCAGCGGCGACGCGACATTGTAGGGCAGATTGGCGACTACCTGCCGTGGTACCGGCACCAGCGAGGCGAGATCGACCAACCTCGCATCGCCTTCAATCACCCGCAGCCGGCCGTCGGTGATTTCGGCCAGTTCCATCATCGCGCCGATCGCCCGGCGGTCGAGTTCGATCGCGATGACGTCCGCCGCCGCGGAGGCCAGCAGCGACCGGGTCAAGCCGCCTGGTCCCGGTCCGATCTCGATGACATGGCGGCCAGCAAGATCGCCGCACTCGCGGACGATGCGGTCGGTAAGGTTGCCATCGAGTAAAAAGTGCTGTCCTAGCGAATGGCGGGCGGCGAGACCGTGGCGAGCGATAACCTCGCGCAGCGGCGGCCATGCAGCCACCAGACAACCGCTCGGTTCAGACGCCGCCGCCGCGGATGTCTATGTTCGCCCTGCGATGTAGGTCGCGCATCGCTTGCCGCGACATCATTTCCACCCGTTCATTAATCAGGCGATTTCGGATCTGCATTGGAGTGATCTCTCCAACGTTTTTCTGTTCGCGCGAGCAGACTGTAATGACCGCGATCCCGTCGCGGGAGATCAGCGGCTCGGTTGGCTTGCCCAGTGGGACGGTCTCCAAAAGCTGTTTGAAGGCGGGCGGACTGACACCTTCCACCCTTACCTCGCCAGGATCGATTGGGCGATTCGACGGATTGTTGGCTTTCGCGTACGCCTCCATCTGGTCGCAGCCCTTGATACTACTACCGAGCGATCGGGCCTTCATCAGCGCCTGCCGCTGCTGATCCGTCGGTTTTTGCGGATCTGTCAGTGCGGAGGTGAAGGGAAAGAAGGCCTGCCGCATCGTTGCGACAGTTGCGATTTCGTTGCCGATCACCCGCTTGGCCTGCAATGTGACGATAGAGAGGCCACCGGGGACCCGAATGGGATTGCTGATGGCACCAACCGGCATCTGGCTGACGATGCGCTCCACCGCGGGGTCGAGCTGATTGGTCTGCTCCCAGCCGAGCTCGCCGCCTTCAAGCGCGGTTTGAGTCTGGCTGAACTGGGCGGCGACCAATGCGAACGAAGCGCCGGCGTGAAGTTCCGTAATTACGGTCTCAGCAAAATGCTGAGCGTCGGCGGTGTTGGCCGGGTCATCCACGGGGATGAAGATTTCCCCCAGGCGATATTCCGTCTGGCCGGTCTGTTGAGCAGCCAGCTTCTGCTGATCCGCGACATCGGCATCACTGATGTTCATTTTGTCGCCGATCGTGCCACGCAACGTCTGCGTCCAGGCCAATTGGGCGCGGATCTGGTCGATCAAGGTGCGCGCGCTGACCCCGTCGGCGGCCAATTTAGCCCGAAGTGCGCCCGGCTGCAGGTTGTTACGAGTCTCGATGTCCTTGATCGCTGCCGCGATCTGGGCGTCCTGGATGACGATCTTACGGCGCTGTGCCTCCTGCACGCGCAACCGCTCATCGATCAATTGGCGCAGGATTTGCGACTTCAGCCTGTCAATCACTTCCGCGGATAACGGCAGACCGGTGGAAATGGCAAATAGCCGAGCGCGATTGCCAATGTCAGCCTCGCTGATCACGTCGCCATTGACTACGGCGGCGATACGGCTGGCATCGGTGAGCTGTTGGTCCGCCGGCGCAGCTTGGGCCGAAAGGGAAACGTGAGGCGAAGGCGGTTTCGCGGGCGTCTCGGCGGCAAAACCGGTTGTGGCGACCGTCATCGATACCGCCAAAAACGCGGTCGGGCCCCAGATAGACATTCTGTAAGCCCAAGAACAAACATCGCGACGAGGGGTCGGCATTTCAGAAACTCCCAAACTCACATCGCGCGATAGCCGAATTGGCCAATCGTCTTGAAGGTTAGTAGAAATAGAATTGAGGTGGCGCCATTGTCACCGTTAATGTCCGTATAGCGCCTGTAGAGTCTAAGATCAAAAATGAAGCACTCATCTTCATAGATTGCGTCGGCCCCGGCCAGGACCATTTGATTCGTCGCAACATCGCGGACGGCCGTACCGTTGAACCTGTATGAACCCCATTTTGATGATACCCCTAAAGTGACCTCGTTGCGTGGAAAGTAATAAGAGTTCCCGAGTGGTGGTGGAGCCGCCTGCTCGTAATAGCTGTATGGGTTAAAATTCGTGTAGATGTAGCCTCCGGAGACCCTGAACTTTTCCACCCCAACCGCAGAGACCGCCTCGGCGTAGTGAGTGGCCAGCGACGACTTGTCGAGGCGCGTCCGGTAGGTCACGTCGAGCCAGTTGGTCGGTGAAAATGTGCCGCGGGCGACGATATCGGAAACCTCGTCTCGCAGACCGGATTCAACCGGAAACAGGTCATCCTTGTTGGTCCGGTACGATTGTCCCACCAGCCCGTCAAAAGTGACGCCGCCAAGATACCAAGCGCCGTGCATGGCGACGTTGGCGCGCTCGCCGCCGTCCAGCCGATCAATTCCGGTGAAGCGATTGAAGCCGAACAGGTTAGCGTCGGTGAATTCGAAATCGAGGCTGTCTTCGTTCGGATAGCGGTTGACCTGGCTGTTGCCGCTTTGCGGTGCCACGATCACCTGGATGATCGGCTCGATCAGTTGTGTGCCCCAAGATCCGCCATCGCGCGCAAATGGCCATTTGAAGTCAATCGCCACCTGTGGAAGAGCCCGGGCCGTGTCGACATTGTTAAACGGAGAGAAATTCGGTATGCCATTCATATCCGATGCATCGTACGCTGCGGCATCGCCGTGAAACGTGATCTTCCACTGGTCCCCGAGAAGGCCGCTGAAAGGCCGCTCATAGTTCATCGTCAGTGAAGCGCGCCGGGTACTGGTTGCCCCCCCGGTGCGAATCACGTTGAAGGCGCCTGTTGAGAGCGAGAACCGTCCGCCCAGCGAGTTGGGTGTCCCAACGAAGCTGTATTCGTACCGCGGCAACACGATCGGGAGCGCGCTGGTGTCGATGACCGTGTTTAGGCCCTGGTAGAATTTCGAATCCAGGCGACTATAAGAACCGTCGCCAAAGCCCTCTAAATAGAGCTGGCTCGACAAGATGTTTGGATCGCCACTCAGTCCCTCGGTCAGGTGGAAGTCGGTTACGTAGGTTGTCGATGACGCGCGATTGATGTCGAAACCATAGCGCCAGGTGTCGTCATAACTGAACTGTCCGCGAGACGCGAAGGAGCCCTGAGGCGTGCCGTCCACGTATCCGGCAGAGGTATTCAGCAAAAACGTGCCATCGTTGAAGCGCCGACGGTACTCGATGTCGAGTTGCGGTCCTGCCTCGGTGCTGATCAGCGGTAGGAAGGTCGCGTCAGATTGGTCATCGATTACCAGATAGTAAGGCTGGCCATAGAAAAAACCGATGTTCGATGAGCTTCCGAACACGGGCGGTAAGATGCCCAATTCACGTTTGACCGAGGGGTCGGCGTTCCAGAAATATGGAAAGTAGGCGACCGGAATACCGTACATCTCCAGGGTCGCATGGGTAAATTCTATCTTCTTGTGTTCCAGGTCTTGAACGGCCGACACGGCACGGATCTGCCACAGCGGCGGCCTGGTCGGATCCTTGGCGCATAGATTGCACGTTGTATAGACAACCTTCGACATTTCGTTGATCTGGCCGCCGGTCCGTTGCGCCCCGTTCGCGGCCAGCTTGCCATTTTGCTGCAAAAGTGCGCGCATATCCTTCAGGATGCCGTCGTTCATGTTGTTCTGCATCTCGGCGTAATCCGCGAACAAGACTTCTCCGTCTGGTTCCAGCAGAACGACATGGCCCGTTGCGGCCGCTACACCGGTATTTCGGTCAAAGGTGATCTTGTC
Source organism: uncultured Alphaproteobacteria bacterium (assembly GCA_963819345.1). Classification (GTDB taxonomy): domain Bacteria; phylum Pseudomonadota; class Alphaproteobacteria; order Acetobacterales; family Acetobacteraceae; genus Rhodopila. The sequence goes on along the minus strand of CAWFVX010000023.1, from coordinate 496,561 downwards.
AGCGCGCATAACGTGGCCGTTTTGCCAAGCCTCAACATGCCCGGCGGCGGTGACAATGGCTTTATCTTTATCGTAATCAACTTCGTCGGCGGAAAACGTGACCGGCTCGTTTTTGGTGAGCGACCCAGCGGCCGGGTGATTGGTCAAATTCCCCAATTGGGCAAAGGCCGGCGTCGCGATGCCACAAGTGATCAGCACCACCGGTAGTATTTTGTGGATTTTGCGCACTGCGGCGCGGAGCGAGCCATCGGTAGCCCCGCGGGCGCATCGGTCCGCTTGCTCGAGCGGGGAGACAGCCCCGGGGCCTTTGCCGCGTTGTGACAAACGGTCCGCGTCACTCATACTCAGCCGTCTTCCGTGTGTAACAACAGGGCGACGGCGAGCATGAGGCCGGAGGCGGCCGGAGCCCATGCCGCCAAGATGACGGGCAAGGCGCCCGATTGCCCGATCTCCTCGGCAATCTTCGATACCACGAATAACGAAAAGCCGGCGGCCACCCCGCTTCCGATCATCTTTGCGACACCACCCCGGCGGGCCGGGCGCATCGAGAATCCGGCTGACACCAGCGTCATGGTCGCCGCGAGCAACGGCAGTGCTAGCAGTGCCTGAAAGTGCAACCTATGTCTAATCGACGAGAAGCCCGATCGATCGAGCAGATGGATGAAGCCAGGCAAAGCCCAGAAGGACAGCGTGTCGGGCGACGCGAAGCTCTCCTGCACCCGGCTCACCGTAAGGTCAGTCGGCAAGTTCATGAGTTCGGGTGGCTGCGGAAATTGGTCCGGACGGATCGTGCGGGCATTGTCAAGAATCCAATTTCCGCGTGCCAGGGTGGCGCTGGTCGCCTCGATTTGCGACAGCAGTTTATCCGAGCCGTCGAGGCGGAACACACTGACTTGTTGGGCCGTCAACTGCTTGCTGTGTAATTCCACCTGCTGGGCATGGATGATTGCAACGCCCTGTGGTGATGTCTGGCGATCTGACTGCCGTAGCCAAAGCTGACCTCCGTTCAGGGCGAGGGGGCCTCCGCCGCTACGCAGATAAGCATTGTCCATCGCTTCGGCCCGACCGAGCATCACCGAGGAGACTGGACTGATTAAAGCGGTCGCGACGACGCCGAACAGGAAAGCGCACAAGGTCGGCGCTGTAAGAAACTCCCACGCTGAGATCCCGGCGGCACGCGCGACGATTAACTCCGACGAACGTGTCAGGCGCCAGAAACATAGGATCCCACCCAGCAGGATTGCGAAGGGCAAGATTTGCATGGCCACATAGGGCAGGCGGAGCGCAGCAATTTGGCTGACCAAGCCAAAGCTGACCTCCGGGTGATTGGCGGAACGACGCAACAACTCGATGAAGTCGAACATCGACACCAGCCCGGACAGTGCCAGCAACATTCCAGTCACTGAAAGGGCGAACTGCCTGACGACATAAAGCGAGAGCGTGAGGGCGGCCGTCATCGGGTCAGGCTTCGGCCGGGCGAGCGTGGGACAGGCGCAACGAGGGCGCGAACAACAACCATGCGCACACAACGCTCGGCACGACGGCGTGCAGCCACATCAGGCCCAGAAGGTGTTCGTTGCGTGCCGCAAGAGTGCCGAATGCCAGGCCCAACGCCAACAGTCCGACCATGACGCCAACGGTGACGAGTGGCCGGACGATGCCGCCGTGTCGCCTAAAACTCCCGCCGAGTGCCGAGAACAGGCCGACCAAGGCATACGACAGTGTCGTCAGTGGTTCGGTCAGGCGCCGATGGCCTTCGGCCATCCATTTCGCCCGGTCGCGTTCGAACAACGGGTGCGGATCTAGCAGGGCACTAAGCGGGAACTCGGACATGTCGATCGGGCGGGCAGCGTCTTCTTTGGTTGCATCAGCAAGATCGAGTTCGTTCTGCTTGAACGTGAGCATGTCAAGCCGTCCGGATTGGTGGTCGATGACTTGCCGGCTGCCGTCCAACAACCGAACAATCGGGCCGTTGGGACTGTCCAGGAGACGGCCCCGCTCGGCCAGAATGGTGGCGTGGGCTGTCGGATCTCGCGCATCGTCCACCAGAATTCCCCGAAGTGTGCCATCCCGATCGCGGGACCTGACATAAACCGTGAGTTTATCAGATAGGGCAGTGAAAACCCCGTCCTGCAGTAGGAAAGCCGCAAGGCGATTCCGGATTTCCCATTGAAACTCCTTGAAATTCGTTGTCGCTGCGGGAACGCCCCATATGCTCAGGCCGTAACCAGCCACTGTTGCCAACAAGGCCACCCCTAGCGCCGGACGGGCTAGTGCCCAGGGCGAAAGGCCGGCAGCGCGCATCACCGTCAGCTCCCGGTCCGTCGCCATGCGCTGATAAACGAACTGGATCACCACGTAGGTGGTGATCGGGAGTATGACCGCGACGAAGCTGGGGATGAGCAGCGCGGTCAGATGGATGAAGACGAAGAAGGAAAGGCCGCGGTTGACAACGAGATCCACGAAGCGGAGCGACTGCGTCAACCAAATGAGCGCGGTCAGACCGCCGGTCGCCATGACCAAGGCAAACAGCACCTGCCGGAAGATATAGATATCGAGTTGCGAAACCGCCCTGCGCATGCTGCCTTTTGCGGCAGGCCCGAGAGTGATGCAACCCAACATTGTTTTGGCCAGAATGACGCCAGGCCACTCGGCTTGCGGATGCCATCGAGACGGTCTATCGCCGGTCGGTTAATGCCCTGGCGGTGGTCCAAGGAGGTCCAGCCCGATGGCCGCTAGCGTGCGGAAGCACCCCGGAAAACAGGGCGGCCCAGGCCGTGGCTTCGCCAAAGGGCTTCTCATCCTGGCGACCTGCGGCACGCTGGCGCTCCCGGTCGTTCTCCCCTACGCGAGGGCGATCGCGGATGCACTGCTGTCGCTGATAGCAATCTCGTTCCTGGTCAGCCGGTATGTCGAGTTGGATTGGGATTGGCTGAACGCGCTACACACCCGTCTGATGCTGGTGCTCTGGGCCTGGATGCTGTTTTGCACCTTGGTCGCGGCGCAGGTTCAGACGGTTGAACAGGCCGTTGCCGCCCTGCGCTTCTTCGTGTTTACAGCGGCACTTGAAAGTTGGGTGCTGGTTGATCCTCGATCCCGCCGGCGGCTTTGGTATGTCGTTCTCGGCGTCGCCATTTGGATTATGCTGGAGTGTTGGCAGCAATACCTGCTTGGCGAAAGCGTGTTCGGTTACCGACGCTACATTGACGGCGCGCTGACCGGCCCGTTCCAGCGCCCGATCGCCGGTGGAACCTATTTGGCCGTGCTGTTTCCGGCGGTTCTGCCGCTGTGCTTCATGTTGCTGCGGCGGGGCGGCCGCTTCGACTGGCTGTATGCCATTGCGGCTTTGGCCTTTGCCGTCGCGACGATGTTGCTGATCGGTCAGCGTATGCCGTCGGTATTGATGCTGCTGGGTTTGTGCGTTACCGGCCTGCTGTTTCGCCAGTTTCGCTTGCCGGTGGTGCTGACCATGATTTTCGGCGCTGTCCTGCTCGCTTTGCTACCTGTGATGTCGCCGCCAACGTTCGGCAAACTTGTGGTCCAGTTCACGCAGCAACTGGAGACCTTCTGGCAAACACCGTACGGCGCGATTTTCGGACGAGCGGTGACGATGATCCAAGCGAATCCCTGGCTGGGCTTGGGATGGGACGGCTTCCGCGACAATTGCATGCAGCCGGCCTATCTGAGCGGCGTTGCCTGGCTGCCGATCGCCGACCCCGCGAGCCCAGCAGGCTGCAACATCCATCCTCACAACTACTGGTTGCAGATCGCGACTACCGCCGGGCTGCCGGGGCTGGCGTTGTTCATTGCACTCGCGGTCTTTTGGTTACGGCGTATCGCGGGTGGAACCGAATACCTGAATAACGACCGCCGCGCGGCGCTTCTGGTTATTGTGTTCGTCATACTATGGCCGATCGCCTCAGCGACGTCGTTGTTCACGGTTCCAAATGCCGGCTGGTTTTTCCTGCTGGTAGGCTGGGGACTGGCGGAGGCTCGGTTTCCCGCCGGTGAGGCCACACGATAGGCGCGGCCGTCATGCAACGCGCTCTAGGCCGCAGGCCGCGATCTTCGGCACTTGAAACTGCCGAATGTCCTCAGACCGTCCGGCAGGCTAATAGTCCGATCCCGACAGAAGCATCCCATGCGGCCGGGTGAATTCGACCCACAAACCAGAGGCTGGTGGCTCAAGACGGAGAGCGCTATCCGGCTGATTTGAACCACCGGTTTGAAAGACCTGGCATGAGAATCTGTATCATTGGAAAAATCGCCAGCGTAACGCATTGGTTGGAAGATTGTGCTGCGGGTTTGACTGCGGCCGGCCACGTTGTCCAGATTTGCCCAACCCGGAACCCGAAGCTTAGCGCTAAGCTCGAAAAGCTGCTGCTGGCTCAGGCACTAGGGGCCCCACGAGCCGCTTTAATCGTCAGAGCGGTTACAAAATTCAATCCTGATCTGATCTTGGCGGTGAAGGGTTTCGATATGCCGAGCGAAATACTGGATCGGCTCAGATCGCTGCCCAATCGGCCGCCGCTCGCAGCCTGGGTTGGTGACTCGTTCTTCGAAACCGACAGGCTGATTGCGGAACAATATGATATCGTTGCATATACCGACAGTTTCTTCGTGAAACAGCATCAAAGCATGGCGTTCGCGTCGCGGTGCCTATACTTGCCTCATGCTGCCAATACCCGTCTTGGTGAGCCCAATGCCACCGCCCGAGCGCCACGACTGGTCTTCGTCGCGAATCCGACCCCGCATCGCGTCAATCTGCTAAATGGAGTGCAGGTGCCGATCGATCTCCATGGTCCAGGATGGCAACCGTTTCCGCAGGCTACCCATATCATCCATCGAGGCCAACTTGACGTCGAGGCACTCTCGGCGGCGTATCTTAGTCATATCGGTGTGCTGAATATCCGGCACGAAATCAATACTGTCCATGGTCTAAATCAGCGCAGCTTCGACCCGTATCTGCTCGGAACGCCCGTGGTCAGCGACGATCAGCCGGATCTTCAAAACTGCTTCGAAGACGGTCGTGAGGTATTTGTCTATCATGACGCCAATGAGCTTGAGGATATTTACCGGCGGTTGAGGAAAGACCCTAAGCTCGCCCTCGACGTCGGTGCAGCCGGCCGACGGCGAGTACTTTTCGAACATTGTTACAAACACAGAATAGACAAGATCACGGCTGCGTTGTTCGGACGCTGACACCACGCATTGCGCCATAGTGCCGAGGCGTTGTCCGCACCCTGGTTCGGCTCGCGGCACCACGGATCAGGCCGGGGAACAGGCGGACCAGGGGAATCGCCGCAGTTTGGGTCAGGCGGCTCATACCGGCGCGATGCAGTAGGAGAGCCAGGCGCATTTGCGGCGCAAGTCCACAGGTGAGGCTGTGCTGATATGTTGCGGCATCAACACAACCGAGCCACGCCTCGGCGGCTTGCTGTCCGCTGTGCAGGGCGATGGCGATGCCGTCACCGGTCAGCGACGGAATCACTGCCGCCTGGTCGCCCAGACGAAACAGGTTGCCCGGCGATGCTTGGTAGCCGTAGGGGATACCCGCTACCGCTAAGGGTCGGGGCAACAATGGGCGGGCGCCGGCCAGCATCCTGGCAAAACGAGGGCTGCCGCGCCTGATCGCAGCGACCAGCGCATCCCACCCGCCGCCATAAGCAAGGAATGCGGCACGCTCAGCAGCGATGCACAGCACGGTTTGACCGGCTTCGACACCCTGCATCCCGGCGTAACCCCCAGGAAACAGGGTAAGTTCGATCGTGCCGTCCAGCGCCCTCGCTGGTTCCGGCGCCAATTCGAAATACATCTTCAACCCGACAGCGTCAGGCCCAGTGTGTGGACGTGGCGCGTCGCGCAAGTCGTGCTTGCCGGTGGCCAGGAAGACGGTGTCGGCCGTCAGGATCCTATCGGTCCGGATGATCCATTGGTTTCCGTCATATGTTAGGCGGCGGACTGCTTGGCCTGTATGCAGGCGCACCCCTGCTGTTGCCGCCTGGCGCTGCAAGGCCGAATCCAGCATGCGGCGGGACAAGCCCACCGCCGGAAACGGAAGGGCGGCTTCAACCGCTCGCTCACCATGAATCAGGCGGACCCGATGGATCGAGGCCGCGCCGAGGGCCGCGGGATCAACACCAAGCAATTGAGCCCGCTTGATTGTGTCCTGACTAAGAAAGTCACCACAAACCTTGTCAGTGGGTCCAACCGTCCTTTCGATCAGGATCGGCTGGTGACCGGCCCGGGCCAACAGAATCGCCGCGGCAGTGCCGGCTGGCCCGGCACCGATGATTATCGGGTCCCTACGCATAGCCGGAACGGGATATACCAAGCAACAAACGCCTGTTGCTCGCTGATGCCAGCTTGGCGCAGTAGCGTCGCCCACTCTGCGCGCCGGAAGGCTCGAGCGATCGAGATTTGGCCGTCCTCACGTACGAAGCGATGCCACAAAGCAAGACGGGCAAGGATCGGGAACCCGTAGTAGGCGAACGCATGCCGGTGGAGGTCGCTAATGAACCAGCCGCGAGCGGCGTTCTGCTGCATCCACCGTAGGAATGTCAGGACCTGCTCGTCTAGTAGGTGGTGCGTGAACTGCGACGTGACGACGAAATCGAATTTCTGCGCTGCTCCGTATGTAAAGGCATCGTCGTTTATGAATTCGATCCGGGCAGACGGTTCGGTCGCTTCCTTCGCGGCTCGGCAAGCCCAGGGGTTCAGGTCGATGCCAGTCAGCTTGGCGTCTGGAAATCGCCGGCGGATTTTCCGAAGTGCGTCGCCGCGGCCGCACGCAACGTCCAGCAAGGAAAAGTTGCCCGTTGCGTGCCCCGCCAGCCAGGACAGCGTGGGGCGGTGCGTCATGGTGACGAGATTTACGCAGGACAGATCGCGCAGGCACCGGCTGTAGTCGTCGAAATCAACGCAGTCGGTGTCCATTCGCTCGGATTGGGTGCTGCGTTGAGACAAAGTCATGGGCGCCGGAAGGCAAAGGTTTCCACGCTCAAACCGGGGCCGAACGCCATCGCCATACCGGTTCCGCGTGCGTCGTTGTCGTTGAGGATCTTGGCCAACACAAACATCAGGGTGGCCGAGGACATGTTGCCGTAATCGCGCAGGATCTCGCGGGAATAGCGCAGTGCGTCCGGCCCCAGATGGAAGCCCTGTTGCACCGCGTCAAGAATTGATCGGCCTCCAGCATGAACCGCCCACAGCGCCAGCGGGTCCGGCGGGAGCAGGGCAGGGCCAAATTCCGGCAGCCAGCGGCGGATACGGCCTGGCACCTGACCCGAGAGATGCATGGAGAATCCCGTGTCGCCGATGTGCCAGGTGATCAGGTCGTGACTGCGCGGGATCAGTGTGGACTGGAACCGGCCTAACGCGATCCCCGTCCGATCTGCGGTAATCAGGGCGGCCGCGGCGCCATCGGCGAAGAGCAGGAAGCTCAGCATTTTTGGAACATCCTGGAAATCCTCCTGCAAATGGAGGCTGGAGAGTTCCAGGTTGACGACCAGGACGCGTGATGAAGGGTCGGCGCGGACGATCTGATCAGCCAACTTCAAAGCGTTGACTGCCGCGAAGCAGCCCATGAAGCCGACGATGGTACGTTGAACGCTGTCGGATAAGCCGGCTGCGCGCATGATCTGAAAATCTAGGCCCGGGGCAGAGAACCCGGTGCAACTGGCGACGATCAAGTGCGTCACCCCGTCCGGCTCCAGCGCCTGGACCGCCTGCATCGCGAGGTCTAGAGCGTGCGGCTCATACAGTCCCATGCGCTGGGCGGTGGAGGGGAAAGCGCCACGGCGGTAGAAGCCGGTGGCGTCGAGGACCTTGTCGCGAGGCTTCGGCCCGGGCTCGAAGATGGCGTAGCGATGCTCGATGTCAGCCAGGCTCGCCATGCGATCGAACAACGCGCGCTTGTGCCAGTCCGCGAGCGTGTCGCGGCCGAACTCGACGAAGGCGGAGTGGATGTCGTGGGGCGGGACCGCTGTGGCAATGCGGTTGAGCCAGGCCTGATTCACGGGCGGTCCCTTGTGCGTTCTCGTCGAATGTAGGGCCGCGGGGATATTCCGCTAGGTAGGGGTTATGGACCAACGATCATCTTCGGGTCGACGGACAGCCCCATCGCCAAATAGCCGGCCCGGTTTGGGTGCAATTTGTCGCCTGGGCCGCCGGTCGATGAGTTTGGCTGGTACTCGGCCCTAAGTTCTCCGGTCACCGGATCGGAGGTGACGGTATCGAAGTCGATCACGCCATCGAAAATGCCAGCGCCGCGAATGAAGCTGTTGTAGGCCTGTCGCTTGTCGTTGACCGCAGCCGCTCCGTAGCCGCCGTTGGTGCTGTTCAGCGAGGGCGTCAGTGTCGCCATGAACACGCGAACGCCGGGGATGCCGGTCCTCAGGCGTTTGACTACCTCGCGCACACCGGCAGCGACATCGTCCGGCGCGGCGCCGGCGTTGCCGAAATCGTTGATACCTTCGAGCCATATGACGGCTTTGACCCCGGGCAAGGTGATCACGTCCCGGTCGAGCCTCTGCGTCGCGGCCGGACCACCCGCGAATGGGGTCGTTTTGTAGTCCGGAGGACCGATAACCTGGCCGCCGCCAATGCCAGCATTCACTACCGAATATTGATTGCCGTACAACGCGTGGACACGGCGCGCGAACACGTCGGGCCAGCGGTCGTCGCCGTTGATGGTGGAGGCGGTGCCGTCGGTGATGGAATCGCCGAACGCCACGATGGCCTTGGCGTCGCTGGGCGCGCTCATGAACAGTGCGTCGAGAAAATACCAGGAGGTCGAGGAGTACGGGAACGCTTGCTCCGCTTCATCAGCGGATTTGGCGCCGCTGCCGGGTGGGCTGATGTAGGAGGTTGTCAGCGCCTTGGCATGCCAGGTCATCGGGCCGCTGTCGCCGCTGATGTGGAACGAGACCGCCAGGCGGCGGCCGGTCAGCATCTTGTCGTCGCGATCTCGGACGAAGGGCAGCGTAACAGGGTCGCTAACGGCGGACGCTCCTGGGGCAATTATGATTTTGGTCCTGGCGCCGAAGGAGACAGGGCGATTAGTGCCGGACAGGATCGCGCTGCCGCTCTGCTGGAGGCCGATATGGACGGTGTCAAACGTCACGGGCTTGGTTCCGAATGCGTTGGACAGGCGGATGCGGGCCTGCTTACCCCAGATGTCGGGGCGGACAATCAAGCGGAACGACTGGTCCGTGGCACCTTTCGCCGCATCGGGAAAAGCAAAGCGAAGCTCGGGCTGCGCGGTCGCGTTGCCGACGGGATACGGACCTTGGGCGGAGGCAGTCCAGGCCACGACAAAGTTCGGCGGAGCCGCGATGCCAGAGGTCGCGAGGGTCAGCGATGCGGCGAGGATCAGGCCGGCCAGGATGCGGCGGGCTATTGTGAACATGGAGGTCGGTTTCCCCTGGGTCAGCTTGGATGCTGGTTCAGGGACGGTGGCATTGGGGCCATGCGGAGACAAGGGGGGTTTGCTTAGTCAGAAATGATCGTCCAGGCTCCTGTCTTGAAGTCAATGGCACAGACCGGACCGGTCACCGCATGATTGCCTAGCCATTCACGAACGTTGGATAGATACTCGCCGCCTTCAGGGTGCACGAGGCTCCAGCGCGGTGGTAAAAACGTCGAAAAGCCATTGATCGTTGGTATTCCCGAGACTTCCGCAAGTATCATCGAATCCACGTTATGGCGATACCATGTGTTCAAATCCGGACCTGGCCGGCTGCTCTCGGCGAAAAACACCCGGCATGAAGAAGGAATATGATCTACCTGCGCAAGGAAGGCATTCTCTGCAGGACGATCAAGATTGAATACCGGGTAATCGTTGATCTGCTCGACCAGCAGCAGGACGGCAACAAGGACAAAGATGGCTCGCATCTGCGCCAACCGCCAGACCGCCGCCATGACGCTGCATGCTACAAGAACGGTCAGAATCATCAGGTCAAGCTGGATCATGGAAATGACGCGGACGCCTTCAGCACCCGGAATAAAACGGTAAACCCACGCCCACGGCCACACGCCGCTCCAGCGAATGGTCACCGCCAAAAGCAGCAAGTTCGAACACCACATAGCGAACAACAGGGCCTTTCGCCATTCGCTTTTGCGCTCGTGACGCAGCGTCCAGCCGCCCATGAGAAACAGGCCGAATAGGATCGGAGTTGCTCCCGTCTGGTGATAAAGCGCACCCTCCCACTTCGGGGCTGCCAGCGCGAGCGCACGTTGATAAAAATGACTCCAGAGCAAGTTATAAGGCCCGACATTTATGATGTCTGTGGGGCGCAGCGAGAAAAGCGCAATCTCGTAGAACGGGTGCATCCCGGTCTCCGCTGCCTTGGGCAGGTAGATCATAAGGAATGGGACACAGCAAAGGGCCAAGAGGGATATCTGTATTGTCGCGTAACCTCCCCACCTTCGCACGGCTGACCTAAAGCGCAGCGGACCGGGACGCAGAACAAAAACATATAGTATGAGCACCGAAATATCGGCCAGAATGAAGAAGAATGACACGTAATAGCTGGTGATAAGCATTGCACCCATCAGCGCCGCGAAAATTGCAGCGAGAAGGGCAAAGCGGTATATAGCCCCGCTTGCGGCCGCACGGACACTCTCTACCTGCAGCAGCATAAGAAGCGGCAGCAAATTGCATGCAAGAAACTGCCCATGGACTGTAGCATTTGGGTAGTAGCAGTTGGCGGTGACGAAAAGCGCAGCCGCAAGCACATTTACCAAGCTCGGCCAATCAAAACATCGCCGCGCCAAAGCCCACATTGATGCAAAACCAATAGCTCGGAAAGACCAGTCGACGATTTGGAGACCAAGAAAGATATCGGCCCCGCAGGACCTCACGAGCGCCAGTAAGGCCCCGTGCAGAAAAAAGCTATCGTTGTAGCCAAGTGTGTCGCGAATTGGGAAAAAGTAGTTGGTCGTCTGCCACCCCAGAGCAGTTCCATTGAACACATGCGACCAATGCATCTCGATGGCGAGCGCAAGCATGCCGTCGAGCGTATCACCCGCGATCATGCGGAAATGGGACAGCACTGGAACACGCATGATGACAAAGGCGGTCCAGAGGATAAGGAGAGCGGCAAAGAACGCATGAATCAGTGCCTTGCTGTCGAGGGTTTTTGCGCGCAGTGATAGCAAGGAGCTGCCTTTCCGGCTTGATGGAGGCCGTCCGTAAGGGCTGTTCGCCACTATTCAATTGAGCCGATTTGCGTGACAACAATGCCTGCCGCGATCATGACGGCACCCAGCCAAAACACCGGCTTCACCATTTCGCCGAACAGCAGCCTCGCGCCGAGAGGGACGATGATGGACCCTAGTGCAACCCAAGGGTATGCTTGGCTCAGCGGTATCCGTGACAAAATCCACACCCAGAGCAACGTGGAGCCGCCATAGAGCAGCAGGGCGGTCCACAGCGGCCCGCTTACTGCAAGAGTGGCCGCCATACGGGAAAGCGGCAAGCCGGTGATGGTCTGCGCCGTGCGCTTGAACAGCAATTGTCCGCTGGCCAGCAGGATACTGAACAAGAACAGCCACGCTATATTTGGCATATTTTTCCTCCCAAATCTGCAAACACTTATTTTGGGCTGCATGCGTTAGGAAACGCGCACTTCAACTGACTGTGCGGATGGCGTTGCGCCGCGCAATTGCGTTTGCCTGACTACCCTGCAGCGAGCCATTCCTGCTGTGCATCCTGAAGGTCTCCTGTTGTCACCAATTTAACGGCTCTGCTATGAATACCAGAATGAGTCAAAGTCCATGCGAAATGCCCCTCCCCGTGGCCGTGGTGATACCGTGCTACAAGGCGAGGCGTCATATCGCGGATGTGCTAGCCGGGCTCGCGGGGCGTGTGCGGCACATTTACATTGTGGATGATTGCTGCACCGAGCAAACGGGCCGATTTGTAAAGGAGATTTGGAAGGACGCCAATGTCAGTGTGGTATTTCTGGCCGAGAATCAGGGTGTCGGCGGAGCGGTGCTGGCTGGGTATCGCCAAGCGTTAGCGGATGGGCACGAGATCGTTGTCAAGATGGATGGTGACAACCAGATGGATCCAGCCTATTTACCTGCCTTGATTTCCCCCCTTGTGCAAGGGGAAGCCGACTACGCGAAGGGTAATCGCTTCTTCGACGTCTATTCCTTGGGCGCGATGCCCACAATCCAACTCCTCGGGAATGCGAGCCTGTCGTTCATCATGAAAATGGCGAGCGGCTATTGGGACATCATGGACCCCACCAACGGCTACACTGCCATCCATTGTGTCGCCCTACGGCGTCTGCCGCTTGACCGTCTCGATAGACGCTATTTTTTCGAATGCGACATGCTCTTCCGCCTCGCGACGATCCGCGCTGTAGTCCGAGACGTCCCGATGCCCGCACGTTACGAGGGAGAGATCAGCAATCTAAAAGTCTCTAGAGTGTTATTCCAATTTCCTTGGCGGCTGTTATCTTGTATACTTAAGCGTTTCTTTTATATGTACATTTTACGTGATTTCAACATCGGTTCTGTCGAAACCATATTTGGTGTCATTTTGCTCACGTTTGGAGCTATTTTTGGTGTCTGGAATTGGGTGCTTTCTGCGATCAGCGGCCAATTTGCCTCTACAGGCACAATCATGCTTGCCGTATTGCCTTTTGTTATTGGCGCCCAGTCGTTGCTTTCGGCCCTAGGATATGACATCGCTAACCGACCGATCAATCCCTTGGCACGGGATGTGGGAACGCTGCTTCGTTTGCCCGCTCAGCAGTGCGCTGAAGAGAGCGGTAACTCAGCAGAGCGATCTGTAACCTTCGGGTACTGCGGTCGAAGTTACTTCGGTTTGGCGCACGGTTCTAAGTTAGAGTAGCAACTTTCTACAAGCCATCGGCGCCCGGCACCCCGCTCGCCACCCTCGGCAGCACCTTTCCGGGGTTCATAATCCCCGCGGGATCAAGCGCCGCCTTGATCCGCTGCATCAGCGCCAGTTCCACTCCGCCGCGCCAGTCCGGCATCATGTACGGCTTCAGCTTTCCGATGCCATGCTCGGCTGAAAAGCTTCCGTCATATTTGCGTACGACTTCGTTCACCGCGTCCATGAGGGAATGATCCTGCGCCAGAAACCATGCCGGGTCGCAACCGAACGGCTGTTCGAGGTTGAAATGAATATTGCCGTCCCCCATGTGACCGAACGGCACCACACGGACGCCGGGCAGTAGGGACTGGCACGCCGCGGTGGCCTCGCGGATGAAGGCCGGCACTTTCGACACCGGCACAGAAACGTCGTTCTTGACGCTCGCGCCTTCGCGCTTCTGCGCTTCAGAATGTTCCTCGCGCAGCTTCCAGATCGCTGCCCGTTGCGCTTCGGACTCGGCGATGGCGGCGTCCTGGACGATGCCGTCCTCCAGCGCCTGCTCCAAAACCGCCTCCATCATCGCTCGCAGTCGTGCGTCCGGGCGAGGCGATGCAAGTTCAACCAACACATAGAATTCGGCCGGCGTTTCGACCGGCATCGCCGCCCCGGGGATGTGCTTCAAAACAAACGACATGCCAAGCCCTGACATCAACTCGAACGCGCTGATCGACGCCGCATCATGTGCCTGGAACCGGGTAAACAGCGCCAGCGCCGCTTCCGGCGTTGCGACACCGCACAAGGCAACCGCGACTTCCTTGGGCTGCGGCACAAGTTTCAGCACAGCCGCGGTGATGATACCGAGCGTGCCCTCGGAGCCGACGAAGAGTTGCCGCAGGCAGTAGCCAGTGTTGTCCTTACGCAGCCGGCGCAATCCGTTCCAGATCGAGCCGTCCGGCAGCACCACTTCCAGACCCAGGACCAAATCGCGCGCGTTGCCATAGCGGACAGTGTTGTTCCCGCCAGCGTTGACCGCCAGCACGCCGCCGATCTGCGCGGTCCCCTCGGACGAGATCGACAGCGGCAACAGACAACCTTGTTCTGCCGCGGCAAGTTGCGCCGCTTTCAGTGTCACTCCGGCCTCGATCGTCAATGTCATGTCGGCCGGATCGAGATCGCGGATGCGATTCAACCGAGCTGTGGACAGGACCAGTTCGGACCCGTCCTCATTCGGCACGGCGCCCCCGACCATGGAGGTGTTGCCGCCTTGCGGCACGATCGGCGCCGAGGACTGGGCGCAGAGCCGCACCACGGCGGCGAGTTCCTCGGTCGTGCCCGGCCGGATGACGGCGGCGGTGCGGCCCTGATACAGCCGGCGCCAATCTTCGCTGTACGGCGCGGTGTCTGACCGATCCGTCAGCAGTCCCCGGTCGCCGACAACGACCCGGATGGCGTCAAGGAGAGTGGTGGGCGCGGTATCGGGCATGAAAGGTCCTCTTTGCCTGTCGTTTACCAATGCCTCCCCGTTCCGGCTACCGGCCGCTCAGACGGGATACTTCCGCGCATGTGGCGGCAGCCGCGCATTGATAATCAGGGGACGGTGCGTGATGCTGGCCAAAGCACAGGGGAGAAAATCGAATGACAGGGATATTGGATGGGAAGGTCGCCTTGGTCACCGGCGGCGGCAACGGCATCGGGCGCGAAACCGCGCTGGCCTTCGCGCGGGAAGGTGCCCGTGTCGCGGTCGCTGACTACGAAGCCAGCTCCGCTGCGGAGACCGTCGCGCTGATCAACGGCAAGGGCGGCCAGGCGATCTCCCTGTCTGGTGACGTGACGGTGGCGGCGCAGGTGCAGGCCATGCTGGACGCCACTGTCGCGGCGTACGGACGGCTCGACTGCGCCTACAACAACGCCGGCATCGCGGGCCATCAGGTGGAGGCGTCCGGTCAGTTGACCCATGAATGGTCCGAGAAATCATTCGACCGCATGATCGAGGTCAATCTGAAGGGCGTCTGGCTGTGCATGAAGCATGAGATCCCGCTAATGCGCGCCAACGGCGGGGGCGCGATCGTCAATACCGCCTCGGTCGCCGGGTTGATCGGGCTGCGCACATCCAGCGGCTATGTGGCAGCGAAGCATGCCGTGATCGGCCTGACCAAAACCGCCGCGGTGGAGTATGCCGAGGAGGGCATTCGCGTAAATGCTGTCTGTCCAGGCTACATCGTGACCCGCATGACCGGTCCGGTACGCGAAACCCGCAGTGAAGCCGTCATCGCCCGCACGCCGATGCGGCGGTTTGGCGAACCGCGCGAAATCGCGGAGATGGTGGTGTGGCTTTGCTCCGATCGCGCGAGCTATGTGACCGGCGCGGCTTATGAGGTGGATGGCGGCCTGACAGCCTCATAATTTGTTCACGAGCCGGGTAAGTTTGTCGACGCTGCGCATTTGACAATTGGTCGCCGCGATGCCTAGGTTTTCTTAAATCCTGCTTCGACTTTGTCTCGGGTTCGGCGCGGCGAAGGACACCCGCCGGGGCGAACCCACCGTAAGCCAAGTTAAAGCTAAGCCCGGCCACAGTGCGGGTGCGGAACAAAATACAGGAAAAGAGGCAACGACATGGACGCTAATATTCACACTGACATGTTTACTCGCGATGTCATCGCTGATCCCTACTCTTACTATGGCCGTCTGCGGGAAGAAGACCCTGTTCATTGGAACGAATCGTACGCGTTATGGGTGGTGACGCGCTATGACGACGTGGTTTGGTTGACGCGGCACCATGAAATGTTCTCCTCCGCGGTGTTCAAGAACGACCCAAGGCCCGCCTATCCTCCGATCGACGAGTCTGATCTGGATCTTTACGAATACGTCAAGAACTACCAGGCTGACCAGTTCATCCAGCACGATCGCCCCGAGCATCTGGAGATGCGAAGGGTGATGCACAGCTACTTCACCCCCAAGCAGATGGAAGCGTGGCGCCCGTTTGTCCGTGACGCCGTGAAGGAACTCCTCGATGCGGCCGAGGCGAAGGGCGAGATGGATGTGATGCGGGACCTGGCAACGCCGCTCCCGGTCATGGTGATCGCGCAGATGATGGGGGTCCCCCCTTCAGAGCGGCACTACGTCCGGCAACTGGCTGAGAAGCTGCTTTACATCGGTCGCGGCGAATATGACCGGATGAGGCCGCTGACCGAGGGCATGCGCGGCATGATCGACTACGTGTCGCCGCTGGTCGACGAACGCATGGCCAATCCAGGGGATGACTTCATCTCGGTTTTGGCGAGCGGTGAAAAGAAAGGCGTGTTCACCCGGCATGAAGTGCTGGTCAATACTTCGCTGCTGCTGTTGGCCGGGCACGAGACGACCATCAACCTGATTTGCAACGGCACGCTTTCATTGATCCGCCATCCTGATCAATGGGCGTTGTTGAAGCAGGATCCCGCCGGCCTAGCGAAGCCGGCGACCGAGGAGTGCCTGCGCTACGACTCTCCGGTCAAGTCGATCCAGCGCATTGCGTCGGAGGATGTCGAGATGCGCGGGAAGATCATGCGGAAGACTGATCGTATTCGCTGGTTCATTTCGTCCGCCAACCGGGATCCTGACGCTTTCGCCAATCCAACGTCGTTCGACATAACGCGGAGTCCGAACCAGCATGTCGCGTTCGGCTCCGGCACCCACCATTGCCTAGGCGCCACCCTGGCTCGGGTCGAAGGCCAGGAAGTGTTCAAGGCTTTGGCCGAACGGTTCCCCAACCTGCATACGACGTCGGAGGACCTGGAGTATCAGCCGAGCATCACCTTCCGCTCGCTGAAGTCGCTGCCGGTGACGTTGCACTAGGAGACGAGCAGTGACCCGAAAACTGCGCGTCCGGGTGGACCATCAGGTCTGTGTCGGCAACGCGATGTGCGAGACGATCGCGACCAAGACGTTCCGGCTCAATGACAACCGCCAATCGGAGGTAACTGATCCTCAAGGGGACAGCGAAGAGAAAATCCTGGAAGCCGCCGAGAACTGTCCCGTCAGCGCGATCTTCGTCGAGGATGCCGAGACCGGGGAACGTTTGTTCCCATAAACTGCTGACCCTTCGACGGTCGCCGCCGCGGGAGGGTTAGAGCTGCCGGCTGAGTTTGCGGCCGAGCAGCCAGCCGGGGATCGCGGACACCGGTGCGCCGGGCAGCATTACCAGCCAGCCCCACGGCTGCCCGTTCACGATCAGGTCCATGCCGATGCCCAGCATCATGCCGCCAACCAGGCTGCCGGTGACGCCGGCGGCAACGCCAAGCCAGATAATGTCGGCGCGAGTGACCATGACGCAGGTTGCTAAACAGCACGGGATGGTTTGACAAGCCGCTTGCGGGGCGCCTATACGCGCCGCTCTCTACTGCCGGGAACGTGGACGGGCCCCCAGAACGCTGGCGTGGTCCGCGCCCGCCCATTGGTATGCGACCGATGGGCCTACCGGTGCAACAACAAGTCGAAAAGGCCAACGCGCCGATGACCAAGCGCGCCGAGAGTAAGTACAAGATCAACCGTCGCCTGGGTATCAACCTATGGGGGCGGCCGAAGTCGCCTGTCAACAAGCGGGAATATGGCCCCGGCCAGCACGGCCAGCGGCGCAAGAAGCCGACCGACTTCGGCACTCAGTTGATGGCGAAGCAGAAGCTGAAGGGCTACTACGGCAACATCAGCGAAAAGCAATTCCGGAAATACTATGAGGAAGCAGTCCGCCGGAAGGGCGACACCTCGGAAAACCTGATCGAGATCCTGGAGCGGCGTCTGGACGCGGTCACCTACCGGCTGAAGTTCGCGGTGACCCCATTTGCCGCACGTCAGTTCGTGTCTCACGGGCATCTGCTGGTGAACGGCCGGCGGGTCAATATTCCGTCGTATCTGGTGAAAGACAACGACACGATCGAGGTGAAGGAGAGATCCAAGCAGCTCGCGGTGGTGCTCGACGCGACCCAGAGCAGCGAGCGGGATGTGCCGGAGTATCTGGAGGTCGATCATCGGGCGATGAAGGGGCGGTTTGCCCGGGCTCCGAAACTGTCGGATGTGCCGTATCCGGTGCAGATGGAGCCAAACCTCGTAGTCGAGTTCTATTCGCGATAGAAGTGGGTGCTGCTTACCGCTTAGCTGCTGCAGGCGGGACAACCCGGGCAGCTAAGTCGGCAGCAGCCTGGCTGAAGGCGGTCTCCCAGTTGGAGTGGCAGAACAGCTGCCCTCCGGCGGTGGCGATGCCAATGTCGATCATGGCGTTCTGCAGACAGCCCTGGGAATGAACCAGGATGCCGTCGGGATCGCGCATCGTTCCGGATGTCCCGCCTTTGGCACCCGGTTCGGCGGTGACCAGCGTTAGGCCGAAAGTGTTCTGGAAGTGGTCGCGAACCTTGGCAGGGTAGTCCCTCGGATCGCTGGTCCAGCCAGCGAGCGGCTTTTTCAACGCCCGCATGTAGCCGATTTCGAACGCTGTTCCGGGATCCATCTCGGGCGAGCGGCGGAAGCCGTCCAGGCAAAACAAGCCGCCGTCGAGCGTCTCCATCAGTTCCATATCGGCCCTGACGATTTGTTCAAGCAACGCTCGGTCGGGCGACTTGCCTTCTAGGCCGATTTGATTGTCGAGCGGTGATACGCCGAGCAGACCGTGGCGGCGGCAGATTGCC
This sequence comes from uncultured Alphaproteobacteria bacterium, assembly GCA_963819345.1. Classification (GTDB taxonomy): domain Bacteria; phylum Pseudomonadota; class Alphaproteobacteria; order Acetobacterales; family Acetobacteraceae; genus Rhodopila. The sequence continues at coordinate 478,054 of CAWFVX010000023.1, read as the reverse complement.
TTCATGCGGCGAAAAGTTGTTTCGGGGTCGGGATAGAATACCATCGGGCCGGCCAGATAAATGCGGGGTCCACGGGCGCTCACGTCCTGCGTGGGTTCCATCTTTGCTCCTCGCTGCAAGCATGAATGCAGGTGGTTATCAAATTCGTCAAAGTCATTGACAAGGGCCGGTTCTTTACGAGATTGCCCGCGGCGCGCATAACCTGATCCGAACCCCGACCGCCGGCTTGAGGGAGGACCAATGACCCCATTCGGGACATGGTTGGCCGAAAACGGCCTGGGACGCTACGACGCCGTCTTCGCTTCAAACGAGATTGACTTCGACGTTATTCGGTCCCTGACCGACGCCGACCTCCGGGAACTCGGTCTTGCTCTGGGCGATCGCAAACGCCTGCTTCAAGCGGTTACGAGGCTGGATTGGGACCGTGCGGGCGTCGCGGGCACACCGGAGGCCGCGTCGGGAGATGCGGTTTTGCCCGGTGGCGAACGCCGCCAGCTCACTGTGATGATTTGCGATCTGGTCGGTTCGACGGCGCTGAGCGAGAGGCTGGACCCTGAGGAACTGGGGAAACTGTTGCATGCATATCGGATCCGTTGCGGGGAGGTGATCGCCCGCTACGACGGGTTTGTTGCCCGCTACGTGGGTGACGGGATCCTGACCTATTTCGGCTGGCCCACCGCCCACGAAGAAGACGCCGAGCGCGCCGTTCGTGCGGCCCTGGAGATCGTTCATACTGTCAAGCGGGCATCGTCTACCGAAAACTTGTCGGTCCGCATCGGCATCGCCACCGGCCCAGTCGTCGTTGGTGGGACGGCCGGAACAGGAGACCAATCCAAGTTGGCGGTAGGCAGCACGCCCAATCTCGCCGCGCGTTTGCAAGGACTGGCCGCCGCCGATCAGATTGTCATGGCCACCTCAACCCGGCGATTGGTCGGTAGCGCGTTCGAACTGACCGATCTTGGCGAACGTGACCTGAAGGGCATCGCCGAACCGGTTCACGCCTGGCGGGTGGAGCGAGCCTTGCTGTCGGAAAGCCGCTTCGATGCCAATCGTGGCGGCAATTCCCTGACACCGTTGGTTGGGCGCGGAGAGGAACTGGACCTGTTGTTGAGCCGGTGGTCGCTGGCAAGGGATGGTGAAGGCCAGGTGGTGCTGCTGTCAGGTGAGCCCGGGATCGGTAAGAGCCGTATCCTGACCGCCCTGCGCGAGCGGCTCGATGCGCAAGGCGTGCAGGCATTGCGCTTTCAGTGCTCGCCCTACTACGTGAACAGCGCCTTCTGGCCCATCATCGACAACTTCGAACGAACGCTGAAGTTTGCCCGCGACGAAACCGCAGACTCGAAACTCGACAAGCTGGAGGCGCTGATCGTTACGCAGTACGGTCGCCCGTTGGCTGACGTTCGGATCGTCGGGTCGATTTTGTCCATTCCTTGCGAACAGCGCTACGGGGCTGTGCCGATGACGCCCCAGAGGCAAGAGGACGATACGCTGCGAACGGTGGTCGATATTACCGAAGCGGCCGCCCGCAAGCAACCCAGCGTGTTGCTGTTCGAGGATGCGCACTGGGCAGACCTGACCACGCTGGAAGTGTTGGATCTGCTGATCGACCGGGTAAAAACCGTTCCGCTGCTGGTTGTGCTCACCCACCGGCCGGAGTTTCAGTCACGCTGGTCCGGGCAGGGACACGTCGGTGCGTTGAACCTGTCCAAGCTGACCCGGGCGCAGAGTGCTGCGATCATCTCCACCCTCGGAGGCGGCAAGGCGTTGCCTGCGCCGCTGCTCGACCAGATTCTGACCAGGACCGACGGTGTGCCGCTGTTTGTCGAGGAGCTGACCAAGTCCATTCTCGAATTGGGCGAGCTGACGGAGGCAGGCGATCACTACGATTACGTTGGCTCGGGGCGCGCGGTCACCATTCCGGCAACGCTGCGAGACTCGCTGATGGCGCGGTTGGATCGTTTCTTGCCGGTGAAGGAGATCGCCCAGACCGGGGCAGCGATTGGCCGCGAATTCAGCTACGAGCTAATCGCCGAGGTCGCGCCGATGCCGCAGGCCCAACTCGACGACTCGCTGGTGCAACTCACCGAGTTGGGACTGGCCTTTCGTCTCGGCACGCCGCCCGACGCAATCTACACCTTTAAGCACGCGCTGGTGCAGGATGCAGCTTACGACTCGTTGCTCAAGAGCCGCAGACTGGAATTGCATTGCAAGATCGCCCGCGCGATCGAGGCGCGCTTTCCGAACGACAAGCCCGAACCTTACTTCGGAGTTCTGATCCGACGATCACGACAACGCCTGCGCTCGGCGCTGGTTGAACAGCTCAGGCGTGGGCTCGACCTGATCGCGACCTTGCCCCGCACATCCGCCCTGCGTCAGGAAGAGATCAAGCTGCAGGTCGCACTCATAACCCCACTCCTTCATGTCAGCGGCTACGCGGCGCCGGAAACCAGGGCTGCTGTTGAGAAGGCACGTCTGCTGATCGAACAAGCTGAAGCACTCGGAGAGCCTCCTGCCGATCCGCTGTTGTTGTTCCCCGTTCTTTACGGCCTGTGGGCCCAGAGCATTGTAGGGTTCAACGGCGACGTGATGCTCGAGCTTGCTGTCCAATTCCTGGCCCTCGCAGATAAGCAGAGGGCGACGGGGCCGCTCGCGATCGGGCATCGCCTCATGGGCCTGTCTTTGCTACACACGGGGGATGTCGCAGGCGGGCGAGCGCATCTCGATCGCGCGATCACGCTCTACGATCCTGCCGAGCATCGTCCTCTGGCGACGAGTTTTGGCCAAGACGTCGGCGCAGCAAGCTTGTCCTGGAAGTCGATGGCTTCTTGGCTGCTCGGCCACCCCCAGGCCGCGCTCGCAGAAACCGAGCACGCGATCAAGGTTGCGCGCGAGGCCGACCACTCCGCGACGTTGATCTATGTGCTGAACTTCAGCGCATGGCACCATATCCACAGGGGAAACTATGCAGCAGCAAATGCGCTTGCCGATGAATTTGTCACTTTGACGGATGATCAAACAGGGTCGTTGTTTTGGGGCGCATGGGGGATGATGCAACGAGGTTGCATATTGGCCCTGACCGGCCAAGCCTTGGAGGCAGTGCAAACTATCACCTCTGGCATCGCCGCAATGCGATCAGCAAGCACAACGCTGTGGATGCCGTTGTGGTTTTCACATCTAACAAGGGCCCACGCGGAAATCGGTCAATTTGATCACGCCAGTCGCTGCATTGGCGAAGCGATGGCCGCGGTGGAAACAACGAAGGAGACGTGGTACGAAGCCGAGGTCACTCGCATCGCCGGTGAAGTCGCATTGCTTTCACCGGAGTCGGATGTGGAAAAAGCAGGAGCGTATTTCGATCGTGCACTCGCGGTCGCGCGGGAGCAGCAGGCAAAGTCGTGGGAACTCCGAGCGGCGATGAGCATGGCGCGGCTATGGCGGGATCAGGGCAGGCGGCGGAAGGCCCGCGACCTTCTCGCTCCAGTCTATGGCTGGTTCACCGAAGGCTTCGACACCAGGGATTTGCTGGAAGCGAAGGCGCTCCTCGCCGAACTAGGTTAGCGATAAACCCGGTCACGTCCGGCTCGAGTCGTGACCTCCCTGCCCGCTGGACAGACTTGCGCGGCGGCGTGGAAAGCACCTCAACCTCTATGAATGAAGACATCCAAGCCCACCAGCGGACCCCGAAAACCTCAGTGACGCAGATCATCGACCGCAAGCTGCACCACCCGCCGGTGGCCCTGGCGATAGACATCGAGCGGCACGGTCTCGCCGGGCGGCGTGCCCGCCGCCACCTTGGCCAATACAGAAAGCTGGTGCGCCTCCGTCCCGCCAATCCTCAGAATGACATCGTTTTCGCGAAGGCCCGCCCGGTCAGCCGGACTGCCGACCACGACCCCCGTCACGACCATACCTTGCGGCACCTCGAGCCCCAACTTGTCAGCGGTTTCCTTTGTTACCGATTGGCATAGAAGTCCGACAGCGCTGCTCGACGTGACCGGATAAGACGGCAGCGGAACACTAAGCTCCTGAGGCGGAGGAGACGGCGGTTCCGTTCGGCCCGGCCGGTCCTGCCGCAGCCGGCGCAGGGCTGAGTTAACGTTGTTGTCGAGGGTCGCGGTCTTAAGCTTATCGGAGGCATCCGGCTTTCCGGCGCCGGCATCGTTCGTCGCCGACCGCCCGGTCGGAACCCGCGGCGGGCTCGGCTTTGGATTATATGTCGAGGGCCTGGCGGTCGGTGCGACGGTGGGGGGCTGCGGAGGCTCCAACACCTGTTGCGGTGGCGCCATTAGTGCAGGCGGAGCCACCGGCTCGGCCGCCGGCGTCGGGTCAGATTGGTTCGCGTCCGGCAGAGTTGAAGTTGGAGCTTCGGCCAACGCCGAGGGCGCCTGACTTGGCGGTTGCGTCAAAGCAGGCGCTGGCTCCGGCGTAGGAATAGCAGCGACTGGAGCGGGCGGCGGCGGAGCCAAAGCCTCCTGGACCGGCGGCTGATTTCCACCGGCGAGGAAGTACCATCCGGCCGCTCCGATCGCCAAAAGCACGGCGGCAGCCAGGACGCTGACCCGAACCGTTTGTGAGGATGCGTTAAGCGTGCCTGACCGGGCCAACGGAACACGACTTGCCTCTGCCTGTTGCGGACGCATCTGTTGGCTGGTGCTCTGCCCAGCCGCCTGAAGTGCCGCATTGAACTCGGCCGCACTGCGGAACCGATCCTCGCGTTTTCTCGCCATCGCTCGCGTCACGACGTCATCCAGGGCTGGGGTCGCCAACCGTGACACCCGCGAGGGCAAAAGCGGCGTCCCATACAGCACTTTGTGCATGATGGTCGCGAGATTACCCTCATACGGGCGCTCGCCGGTCACCATCTGATACAACACGACGCCCGTCGAGTAGATGTCCGTCCTTAAATCGATTTTCTCACCGAGGAATTGTTCCGGCGACATATAGGCGGGTGTTCCGATCACCATGCCGGACTGCGTCATGTCGCTATTTTCCAGCCGGGCGATGCCGAAATCGGTGATCTTGAGGCGATTGTCCTTCGTGAACATGATATTCGCCGGCTTCACATCTCGGTGAACAACACCGCGATCATGACTATATTGCAACGCCTCCAGCATCGAGCCAATAATCTTGCAGATCTCCGCCTTCGCGAAACGCTGGTTGTTGTCGAACTTGCTCTTGAGGCTCACACCGTCGACAAATTCCATTACCAGATAAGCGTAGTCGGCAGTCTCGCCGTAGTCATAGACGCCGACGATATTGGGGTGATTGAGTTGTCCGGCCGCCTGAGCACCGCGCTTGAAGCGGGCGTAAGCCTCTCCGGCTTCGGCGTCGTCGATGGCGGACATCGGTATTAGCTTGATAGCAACCCGACGAGCGATCGCGGAATCCCAACCGTCATAGACCGTGCTCATCGGCGTGCGAGCTAGCACGGACTTCAACTCATATTTGCCAATATGGTCGATTGTTGTAGCCATGATTCCTCAAGCTGGCGATCTCAAGAGCCTTACTTCGCCGCACCCTGGCAGGTATCGGCGTGACTGTCATCAACGATATTCGATGAAGTACCCGCCTGGTGTGGCCTTGTTAACACCGCACGCAATAGCATGCCCATAATGGATTGTGTTTGATTGAATAACACAACCCTCGGTCTGGACTAGACGCCCGGCAATGTCGCCCCGGCTCCGGTTTCTAGCCAAATCCGCGGAGACCCGCCGCTGAACCGGGCGTTACCGCTCGGCGGCATCTGATATTGGTCGCTCCGCGGTTGCGCTTAGGTAGATGTCTGAGGTTCGTGCCTCGCAAATAAGTGCGAACGAGCCTAGTAGAATGCACATACGATAGCACCCGCGCGAGTGAAGCGCCGTCGATCTTGCGCAGCGAGATGAGGCTGCCCGACGCCGAATTGCTCTCGGCGTGCTGGCCCTAATTGAACCGCCACGGATGTTCTTTCGCCCGCGCCTGTCCGGGACGAGCCGATCAGGTTGCCGCGTTTGCGCTTATGTTCCACCCATAGCTGGCCGGAGAGGTTGCCTTGCCGTCGGGATCCATTTGGGTTCCGGTAAATGCAATCTGGGTAAAATTGAGTGTTACGCTCTCCAGCGGCCGTCCGTCCGATGCCGTCTGACCAAAGGCGGTGATAACGGCGTTCGTCAGGGCAATACTGTAGTAGACTTGCTGCTGGGTCGTCCCGGTCGAGCAGAAGTCGATTTGCGCGGCGACCGGCGAGCCTTCCAGGGCAGCCTGGATAAGAGGGATCGAGGCTATGTCCTCGTCTTTCGTGATGGTCAGCTCAGAAAGTTGCGGCGCCGAGAGAACTCGGCCCGCGTTGGACCCAGCCGGGTTGGTTACCGGACGCGAAAAACTCCAACTCACCCCCTGGATGTTGATCCAGTTGGGGTGCCCGGCGTCTTCGACGTCGCCGAGCACACTGCCGAATTTGAGGAAGGTACTCATTTTGGTCTTTCACGTGTCGGCCGCGCAAGGAGGCCGGCGCCATGTGAGGCGCCGGTTCCGTCCGCGGGTGCGGCTCGAGGTTCTTAAACGACTTGCGCCAGGCCGATATCGTAGTTGACCGGCGTGGCATTGGAGATCGAGCCGGCTGCATCGATGGTCGTTGGATCAACCTGGATCTTCGTGAAGTTGAGCGAAAGGCTTTCCGAAAGTCGATCACCGCCGCTGTTGGTTGAAAAGCCGCTGATCATGCAATTGGTCAGCGTGTACTCCATATACTTGGCAAGCTGGCCGGAAGAAGTCTTCACGAAGTCGATGACAACCGTCACACCCTCGCCTTTCAGCGCCTCGGTCAGCAGCGGACCAGTAGCGGAATCCTGATCTTTGGTAACCGTGATCTCGCTGACGCTTGGTGCCGACGATTCGCGGTCGGCAGATCCGCCGGTCGGCGAAGCGATGCCGCGGCCGACCCCGAACTGAAACGAGTTCAGTTCGATCCAGCCGACATAGCCAGTGGCGGTCACGTCACCCTTCACCGCCTGATTGTTGTAGTTCATGTAGATAGGCATTTGATGTTCTCCTGTTGGTTCAACCTAACGCCCTCGGCGTCAGGAAACTTTATAGCCGAACGAACCCGAGGAATTTGTGACCACAGTCACTTGAGAGATCGATAAACCCTCCGCCATGCGCGCCAAAACTTCCCCCGACAATTCCGGCAGCAATGTGCGAGACAGGATGTTCTCGATATTGCGCGCCCCCGAACTACTCTCCTTGCAGCGCGCCGCGATGGTCTCCGCCACGGATTGATCGTAGTCGAAAGCGGCGCGGTAGCTGTCCCAGACGCGCCCGCGGATACGCGCAAGCTGCAGATCGACGATCTGGCGGATGACGGCGTCGGAGAGGGGAAAGTAAGGCACCAGAGTCACCCGGCCCAGAAATGCCGGGCGAAAATATTTCATCAGTTCCGGGCGCAGCGCCTCAGCGAGGCCCGCGGCGTCGGGCGCCGTTTCAGGATCAGCGAACAGCTTGGTAATGAGGTCGGTCCCGGCGTTGGACGTCATGATGATGACAGTATTCTTAAAGTCAATATCGCGGCCTTCGCCGTCCTTCATGTTGCCTTTGTCAAATACCTGGAAAAACACGTCCTGAACGCCAGGGTGCGCCTTTTCCATCTCATCGAGCAGCAGCACCGAGTACGGCCGGCGGCGAACGGCCTCGGTCAGGATGCCGCCCTCGCCATAGCCGATATAGCCGGGCGGGCTTCCCATCAGCAGGCTGACCTTATGCTCTTCCTTGAACTCGGTCATGTTGATGGTGGTCAGGTTCTGTTCACCGCCATATAGCAGTTCGGCCAAGCTAAGCGCGGTTTCCGTCTTACCGGTTCCAGAAGTGCCGACCATAAGGAATACCCCGATCGGCTTGCGCGGATCAGTCAACTTCGCGCGGCTTGTCTGGATCGACTGTGCGACAGCCTCCAGCGCATGCGGTTGGCCGATGATCCGCTGCTCCATCGCCTGCCGGAGATTCATCACCGTGCGGATTTCGTCGGAACGCATCCGGCCGGTCGGAATGCCCGTCCAGTTCTCGACAATTTCGGCAACGGCCTGCGCATCGACGACCGGAAAAATCAGCGGCTGCTCGCCCTGAATCCCCCGCAACCGGTCCATCAGCCCCGTCAGGCGTGTCCGCTCGGCGCTGCGATCCTCTCCGCCATCCGCTGCTTCCAGCGCGGCGCGTGCCTCGGCGACGTCCGTAACGATAGCGCGTTCTTCCTGCCACCGCGTCTCCAGAGCGCCAAGCCGGTCGTTCGCGGTCAGTCGTTCCTCATTGAGTTCCACGATTCGCTTTGCGTGGTCGGCGCCGGCGGCTTGTTCGCGTTGCAGGATACCGATTTCCGTGTCAATCAATGCAATCCGCCGTTGCAGGTCCTCAACCGGAGCGGGAATAGCGGCCTGGCTCATAGCGGCGCGCGCACAGGCTGTGTCGATCAACGAGACCGCCTTGTCCGGCAATTGGCGGCTCGGGATGAAACGAGCCGACAAACGTACAGCCGCGACCAACGCCTCATCGAGGATGCGGATCTTATGGTGCGTCTCCAGTGTGCCGACCAGACCCCGGATCATCGCGACCGCCAACGCCTCGGTCGGTTCCTCGACCTTCACTGTCTGAAAACGCCGCGTGAGGGCAGCGTCTTTTTCGAAGTACTTCTTATATTCGGCCCACGTTGTCGCCGCGATCGTGCGTAGCTCGCCGCGGGCAAGCGCCGGCTTCAACAGGTTCGCGGCGTCGCCCTGTCCGGCCGACCCACCCGCGCCGATCAGCGTGTGCGCTTCGTCGATGAACAGAATGATCGGCTTCGGACTTGCCTGAGTTTCCTCGATCACCGACTTCAGCCGGTTCTCGAATTCGCCCTTCACGCCGGCGCCCGCTTGCAGCAAGCCGAGGTCCAGCGTTCGCAGTGTCACATCCTTCAAGGCCGGGGGCACGTCACCGGCGGCGATGCGCAGCGCGAAGCCTTCTACCACCGCGGTCTTGCCGACGCCGGCTTCACCGGTGAGGATCGGATTGTTCTGCCGCCGGCGGGTCAGGATGTCGATCACCTGGCGGATTTCCAGGTCGCGGCCCAGGATCGGATCGATCCGGCCAGCGCGCGCTCGGGCAGTCAGATCGATGGTGAACTGATCAAGAGCCGCGGTTCCCGCCCGAGGTGGCGCCGAACCATCCGCCGGCGCGCCGCCGGCCTCCGGGGCGCTCACAACGCTGGCGGCCTCCGTGCTACTCCCCAGGATCGCGTTGAAATCTCGCTTCAGGGCATCCGGCTGCAAGCCCAGCAATTGGCCGGAGATGTCCCGGGCCCGCCGAGCCAGCGTCTCATCCGCGAGCAGCGCCCAGAGCAGGTGCCCGGAACGGAGCTTTGACAGTCCTTGCTCGACCGAAGCGAGTAGCCATGCCTGCTTTGCGAGTTCGATGATGTCCGGCGATAACCCAGGCGCGCGCGCGTTGCCGGTGCGCATCTTGTCAAGGCTGGCGTTCAGATCAGCCCGGAAGCGGCCCTCGTCGAGGTCGTAATGTCGCAGAACAAGTGGAAGATCGGTCCCGCCGCCGTCAACCAGCTTCAGCAGCCAATGCTCAAGTTCAACGTTGTAATGACTGCGTGACAATGTCAGGCCGGCAGCAGCCTCCAACGCGCGGCGGCAATGCTCATCCAGCTTCCCGACCAGGGATTTTAGGTCAATCGCTGCCATTTATTCCACGAACGTTCCGCGATTTCTAAGGAAAGACTAACGCCGATCCAGCCTTGTATCGTCGCTTCACTAGAGATTATGGTTTCGATAGGGTGCTGTCCAGTAGGTTTCGAGCCACCGCGCTTTCGTTCCGCCCGCACCAACGTCTATTGTTCGCGCCTGATGGAGATATGACCGATGGATGACGCAGCCGCTGTCAAGGGTCTGGCTGCCAACGGTCTGGCAGATCTAGCGGCACCGCTTCCGGGAGACGCCCCTGCGGGCCCGGATCTGCGACAGGATTTCACTCCGCAATCGTTGTACCTATCGGCTGCGCGACGCGCGGGCCGAGGCGCGCGAGATCGAGCGGCGCGTCGATCACGATCCCTCCGCCGATGCCGGGGTGCCAACGCAATGGCGAACAGTGCGGGATCTCGCGACCAAGGCGCTAGGCGAGCAGACCAAGGACCTGGAAATCGCTGCTTGGCTGACCGAGGCGCTGGTCAGGCTGGAAGGCATGCCCGGCCTGGCCGTTGGCAGCTCAGTGATCGCCGGCCTCGCGGCGACCCTTTGGGACAGTGGCCTTCATCCACAGCCGGACGAGGAGGGGATCGAAACCCAGGTGGCGCCGATTACCGGATTGAGTGGGCAGGGCACCGACGGCACGCTGATGCAGCCGCTGCGCAAATGCGTACTATTTCCCGGACTGGACGGCGAGCCCGTCAGCTATTGGCAGTACCTGCAGTCCGAGGAGTTGGAGACGATCACCGATGCCGCCCGGCGCAAGCAACGGCTGGCAGCGAAAGTTGTGCCGTTGGCGGACATGGCGAGCGCGGCCAGGCAGGCCGGCGGTGCTCGGCTGTCGGCGTTGCGCTCCGAGGTGCAGGGCGCTTTGAAGGCGTGGATGCACATGAGCGAGGTGGTGGAGGCGAAAGCCGGCGCCGACGCCCCGCCCACCAGCCGGGTGCGCGATCTTCTCCGTGCAATCGCCAGCGTCGTAAACACCTATGCGCCGCCTGAACCGGACGCACCCGAGGACGCCTTGGCGCCGGAGGAAGGCGTCCCTGCAAGCACCGATGTTCAATCCACCGGGGGAAGCCACATGGGTCAGACGACCCGGCCGGTCACGCGTGAGGACATGTTACTTGAACTAGAGCGTATCGCCGATTTCTTCCGCAAAACCGAACCACACTCGCCGCTGGCCTACACGCTGGAGGAAGCCGTCCGGCGTGGCCGCCTGACCTGGCCGGAACTGCTGGCAGAGGTGGTGCCGGACGACAAGGTCCGCAGCGGCATGCTGGTCATGCTCGGCATCCGGCCGGCACCCCCAGGATAGAGCAACATGACCGGCGGCCTTATACAGTTGCTGGTGAAAACAATTAGCTGATCACTGCGGCGGCCACCACAAAAGGATTGATTTGAACGAAACGTGGACTGGACGACATCGGACTTCCGCAACAATCCGGAAGCGGCAAAGCCGGCCGGTCACCCAAGTAAAGCGCCGGCCACGATCGTGTCGACGCCGTTGGCTCCGGTGATGCTGGCTGGATATTTGAGGGATCTGTGACACAGGTCACCAATCAAACCTGCGCTGCGACGTATTGACGTCTTCAGCTGACGCCGCCGTTGATCTGAACGACACCGGCTGCATCGGCGGGAAGTTGATAAACTGAACAAACACCAAAAGAGCGTTACGATGACACTACCTGATCACCCATGCCCTTCGCTTGGGCATCCGGGCCAGCGCCTGGGTCCTCACGTTGCCAACAGCCCGGGACAGCCGCCAAAATCCGGCCCGTGGTGCTGTCGGCGGCGCAAGAGGGCCTGAGCGCCGCGCACTATCCGATTGACCTCGGATGAAACGCCGGGCAGTCTTCGCCCGACGGTCAACCGGGGAAGTCCTTTGCGCCACAGCGCAGTGGGAAACGCTTGCGTGCGCCGCTCCCTCTTTTATAGTCAGAGTAATAGGCTTCACCCAGGAGGCTCCAATGAGTGCCAGTATCCACGAGAAGCTCAGCCGCGTGCGGAAGCCGCGCGTCCATATCAAATACGAAGTCGAGACGGAAGGCGCCCAGATCGAGCGCGAACTGCCCTTCGTCATGGGCATCATGGGGGAATTCTCGGGTGACCCGACCAAGCCCCTGCCGTCGCTTACCGACCGCAAGTTCGTGCAGATCGACCGCGACAACTTCAACGACGTGATGGCGCGGATCGGCCCCGGCCTGAATCTCAAGGTCGACAACACCCTTGCCGGCGACGGTAGCCAGATGGCGGTCGACCTGAAGTTCAACTCGATCGACGATTTCGACCCCGGCCGCATCGTTGAGCAGGTCCCGGCACTCAAGGCGCTCATGGAAACCCGCAACAAGCTGCGCGATCTCATGAGCAAGGTGGACCGCTCCGAAGAACTGGAAAGCCTGCTGGAGCAGGTCCTGCAGAACGAAGGCGAGCTCAAGTCGCTGTCCGGCCAGCTTGGCCTCGACAAGAAGGGGGGCTGATCCATGTCCGGCGCACAAGCAACGACCCCTGCTGCCGCGGAAGCCGCAGCCACCGAAGGCGTAAACCTGCTTGAGCAAGTCCTTGGTGCCACCAAGCAAACCGAGCGTGATCGCGCGCAGGATCTGGTCAAGACGCTGGTCGAGGAAGCATTGACCGGCACGGTCACTTTCGACCGCAACCTAACCCGCACCTTTGATCGGGCAATCGCCGAGATCGATCGCAAGTTGTCCGAGCAACTGAACGCGATCATGCACGCGCCGAAGTTCACCAAGCTGGAAGGTGCCTGGCGCGGGCTCAACTATCTGGTCATGAACAGCGAGACTGGAACCAGCCTGAAGCTGCGTATGCTCAACGTCAGTAAGCGGGAACTGACCCGTGACCTGACCAAGGCAGTCGAATTCGACCAAAGCCAGTTGTTTAAGAAAATCTACGAGAATGAATTCGGCACTCCGGGCGGCGAGCCGTACGGCGCGCTGATCGGCGACTACGAATGGACGGCCGCCCCCGACGATGTTGAGACGCTCCGGCTGCTTTCCAATGTCGCGGCTTCCGGCTTCTCCCCGTTCGTCTCCGCCGCCGGCCCGGGCATGTTTGGCTTCAGCGATTACACCGAACTCAGCAAACCACGCGATCTGGCCAAGATCTTCGAGACCGCGGAATACATGAAGTGGCGCAGCTTCCGCGACAGCGAGGACTCCCGCTTCGTCTCGCTCGTCATGCCTCGGGTGATTGCTCGGTTGCCATACGGCGCGAACACCAAGCCGATCGACGAATTCAGCTACGAGGAAGCCCCCTTCGACGCCGCCGGCGCGGCCAAGGCAATGAACCATCAGGATTACTGCTGGATGAATGCCGCCTATGTAATGGGCGCGCGAATGACCGACGCGTTCGCTAAAACCGGGTTCTGTGTGGCCATCCGCGGCGCCGAGGGCGGCGGTAAGGTGGAAAACCTCCCGATGCACGTGTTCCGGTCGGACGACGGCGATCTCGACAGCCAATGCCCGGCCGAGATCGGCATCACCGACCGTCGTGAATTCGAACTGTCCAATCTGGGTTTCCTGCCGGTCTGCCACTACAAAAACACCGACTATGCAGTCTTTTTCGGCAGCCAGACTGTGCAAAAGCCCAAGAAATACGATCGGCCGGAAGCCACCGCCAACGCGGCAATCTCGGCACGCCTGCCATACATCATGGCGACCGGACGATTTGCTCATTATCTTAAAGTAATGGCACGCGACAAGATCGGCAGCCTGATGGAAGCTTCGGATTGCGAGATCTGGTTAAATCGCTGGATCAGCAATTACGTCAACAACAACGAAAAGTCAGGCGCCGAGTCGAAGTTGCTGAAGCCATTGCGCGAAGCCAGAGTCGAGGTCAGGGAAATTCCGGGAAAGCCCGGATCCTACAACGCCGTCGCTCATCTTCGCCCTTGGCTGCAGTTGGAGGAACTGACTACCAGCATGCGTCTGGTCGCCAGCATCCCAAAGAAGGCCTGACAACGACATGACACGGCAACGCCGGCCCCGTTTCGGGGCCGGGTAGGCTCGACATGGATGCCGCCGAGACCGCGCCGTCAGGCGAGGACAACATGACCTCCCTGGAGCCTCCGCCGCTCCGGGAGGCGGTGTTGTCTGGGCGTTTCCTAGGCAGCCGCCGTGCGGAAGAAGCCAGGCAAATAGCCGATTTCGTGGTCGAGGATGCCGGACAGGCGCTTCGGCGGTGGTTCGGTCCAACCTTTGCCGCAGAACTGCTGCTGAACGTGGATGCCATGCGCGGCGCCCTCGATCGTGACATCGCGGCGATCGACGCGCTGATGTCGGAGCAGGTTGACGCCATCCTGCATGCGCCCAGGATGCGAAAGCTGGAGGGCTCCTGGCGTGGGCTGGCCTGGCTGGTCGGCGGGTTGGAGCCGGGTGCGCGGGTCAAGGTCCGGTTGCTCACCATTTCCTGGCCAGAAATCTGCCGCGATCTGGAGCGCGCTCCGGAGTTCGATCAAAGCCACCTTTTTCGCCAGATCTACGAAGGCGAATTCGGCATGCCCGGCGGCGAGCCGTTCGGTCTGCTGCTGATTGATCATGAAGTGCGCCATCGGCCCAGTACGGAAGCGCCGACCGATGATGTAGCGGCGATCGGCCGGCTGTCCTCGATTGCCGCGGCGGCCTTCGCGATCCTGGTTCTCGCCGCGTCGCCGTCGTTGCTTGATGTGGACGAGTTCGCCGATCTGGCGATGGCATCCGATCCCGCGTCACCACTTCGGCAACCGTTGCACGACCGCTGGCGCAGCTTGGCCGGACGCGAAGACATGCGGTTTGTCTGCGTGGTCATGCCACGCGTGTTGGCTCGACTGCCCTGGCTGGATGATCCGGCGCGCCCCGACGGGTTTCGATACATCGAGTACGCCCCGCTTGCGGCGAACCGGGTCTGGATGGCCGCCGGATACCCGTTTGCCGCCGTGGTGGCACGCGCCTTCGCCAATTTTGCCTGGCCGGCCGATATCCGCGGTGTCGACACCGACCGGGAAAGCGGCGGGGTGGTCACGCAATTGCCGGTCGAGGATTTTTCGACCGATCCGCCTGGTGTGTGGGCCCGGCCGCCGCTCGACCTCGTGCTGCACGACACCCAGGAACGATTGCTTGTCGAGGCAGGTTTCATCCCGCTGACCGCGCTGCCCTACAGCGTGGATGCGGCATTTGCCTCGGTCAGCAGCCTGCAGCGGCCGCAGAGCTACGTCGGCGCCGCGGGAGAGGCCGCAACCGCCAACGCACGGATATCCTCGCAGATCAATTCGATGCTGTGTGCGTCGCGCTTTGCTCATTATATCAAGGTTATCGGGCGCGACATGGTGGGCACCCTGGAGACCCCTGCGAGAATTGAACAACGGATGCAGTCCTGGTTGAACGGCTACGTGAACGCCGCGATCAACGCGGGCCCGGAAACTCGCGCTCGTCAGCCACTGATGGCCGGCCGGGTCACGGTTTCCGAGCGTCCGGGCCGCCCGGGGGTCTATGGCTGCACCATCCATTTGCAACCGCATTTTCAACTGGATGACCTGTCGGCTACATTCCGTCTGGTGACCGAAGTCACAGCACCCGGACAACGCGGATGATACTTGCTTCATATTGGAAAAACCGGGATCAGGAGCAAGCGCCATGAGTGATAATCGTGAACCGGCCGAACAACAGACGGCCGGCGCTCTATTCCGTGCGGGCAAGCTGGCCGACGCGGTGGCCGCTGCCAACGTCGCGGTACGCAAGGCACCCTCCGATCTCGCGCCGCGCGTGCTGCTGGCGGAACTGCTGTTGTTCGCCGGCAATCTTGAACGCGCCGATGTCATCCTCGACGCCGGCAGCAGCGTCGATCCGCAGGCCGCCGTTGTCATCGCCGAGTTCCGCCAATTGGTGCGTGCCGAAATGGCGCGGCGGCAACAGCGGCGCGATGGACGTCTGCCCGAATTTCTGGGCGAGCCGACTGCCACCTTGGCGACGATCCTGCAGGCCACCATCGCGCTCCGTGCCGGCGACGCCACCGAGGCGGCCGCATTGGCCCAGAAGGCTGAGACCCTGCGCCCGCGCGTGACCGGATCCATCGACGGCAAGGCATTCGACGACTTCCGCGATGCCGATGACCTCCAAGCCGGTTATTTCGAAGTATTGACCACGACCGGCAAGTATTTCTGGATCCCAACGGAGCGGATCGAGTTCGATCAACTTTGATAAACCGAAGCGGGCTCGGGATCTTTACTGGCGGCGTGTCAACATGTCTGTACGTAGCGGCCCGGACGGGGTGGTTTATTTGCCCGCACTCTACGCCGACGACGATCCTGGCCTTTCCGACGAACTTCGGCTCGGTCAGGCGACGGACTGGATCGAGGTTTCGCAGGCGTTGGTTCGCGGCGCCGGGCAACGTATGTTTCTTGTAGGTGACGACACGATCTCAGCGATGGACATGACCGAGATCACGTTCGACGCTCCGACTGGCGCAGCATGAGCGGCAACCGTTTCCGTCCGGTTCCGTCGCGCGAGGGCGCCGCACAGCGCCCGCCATTGCGCGCGCAGCTTCCGCTGCTCGACCGGCTGATCGACGAAGCGCCCGAACAAGCCCATGACGCGCCAATTTCGCCAGGGGAGGCAATGAGCATCCTGCGTCGATCCGTGCGCAGCGATATCGAAGCGCTGCTGAATTCTCGCCGGCGCTGGCGGTCGTGGCAGGCCGCGTTTACGGAGCTTTCGGTTTCCCCGCTCAACTACGGCATTCCGGACTGCACCGGGGCCAGGTTTCACGACACCAACGAGCGCGATGCTTTGCGGCGCGAAATCGAGGACACCATTCGCCGCTTCGAGCCACGTTTCCGCTCGGTTCGCGTCAGGCTCGGTTCGCAGGACGATCGCCCGGACGCTACATTGCGACTTCGGATCGAGGCCGTCCTCCACGCCGAACCAGCCCCTGAACCGATCGCCTTTGATACTGTGGTTGATCCTGTCACAGCCGACGTGGTTGTTCGCGCGCGTGATGATGGCTAGAGCGTGATCCCATGAGGCTGACCCAGTCGGAACGCGTGAATCACGCGATCAAGCAAAAGCTTAGAGCATGATCGAACGCCGAAGTGTGGATCAACCTCAAACGATCTTGGTCTAAGAGCGACTATGTCGGATGCGCTGCTACCCTATTACGATCGTGAACTGAATGCGATTCGCGCCTTGGCGCGGGAGTTCGCGACGGCGCATCCCAAAGTCGCCGGAAGGCTGCGGCTGTCAGACGACACTGCGGATGACCCGCACGTCGAACGCCTGCTGGAAGGCGTCGCTTTCCTTGCAGCGCGGGTGCATCACAGGCTCGACGACGAATTCCCCGAACTGACGGATGCCCTGCTCGGGGTGCTTTATCCGCACTACCTGGCGCCATTGCCGTCCAGTGCGATCGTGCAGTTTCTCTGCAAGCCGGACCTGAAGAAGTCGTGCCAGGTACCGGTCAATCTGCCGCTCGACAGCGAACCGGTGCGTGGTGAAACCTGCCGTTTCCGCACCGTCTATCCGGCCACGCTGTGGCCGGTGGAGGTTGAAAGTGTCCGGCTGTCCGGACTGCCACTCGCGGCACCTGCCAATCCGCGCGCGGCCAGCGCGGTCAGCGTCCTGCGCATCGGGCTGAAATGTGCCTCACCCGAAGCAACGTTCACGTCTCTGGGCGTCGATAGGCTACGCTTCTTTCTGCGCGCAGCGTCAAATATTTCGCTGCCGCTGTATGAGCTGCTGTGCCGGAATGCAATCGGCGTTGCACTGGCGGATGGCCCAAATGACCCCGGACCGGTGCTGATCCCAGCCAGCGCGATCCAGCCGGTCGGGTTCGCGGCTGATGAGGCGCTGTTCCCCTGGCCAGCCCGCAGCTTCGCCGGCTTCCGGCTGCTGTCGGAATACTTCGCCTTCCCGGAGAAGTTCCTGTTCCTGGATTTCGGCGGTCTGGAGGCAAAGACACTAATATCCGGCGGCAACCGGATGGAGATTTTCATCTATTTGGACCGCAGTGTTCCGGAATTGGAGCGTGCCGTCGGCAATGATGCGCTGGTTCTTGGGTGCGTGCCGGTGGTCAACCTGTTTCCGAAGCGTTGCGAACCGATAGCCCTGTCCCACACCGCGACCGAGTATCGCATCGAACCGGATGTCCGGCGCACCGGCGCGATGGAGGTTTGGAACGTGACCCGCGTTCGGGAAACCCGGCCCGACGGTTCCTTCCGGCACTGGGAACCGTTCTACCGCCTTGCCGAGGGCGCATCCAAAGGTCAAGCGGGCAGCGACGTTGGTGGCTTTTACCAGCCGATGCGCCGTCACTCTGCGGCGCCGTTGACCGGAACGGACGTGTTCCTGGCCCCCTACGACCCGGACTTCGATGCCGAACGGCCAGCGGATGCAGTGCTGTCGGTCGACGCGCTGTGTACCAACCGCGACCTGCCGGCCGACCTGCCGTTCGGCGGCGGTCATCCGATACTGAAACTGGTCGAGGGCGTGGCCGGTGTGACCCGCGTTATCGGCGTGACCGCACCAACCATACCGCTGCGCGTGCCATTGCGAGAGCGTGGCTTCTGGCGCCTCGTGTCCCACCTGTCACTGGGCCATCTGTCGCTGGTCGGCGGTTCTGCGGGTGCCGAGGCCCTGAAGGAGACGCTGCGCCTGTACGACCTACGGGATTTGCCCGAAACGCGCGCCGCGATCGACGGTCTCCTCGCTGTCTCCGCCCGCCCGGGTGCCGCCCGAGTGCCCGGACAGCGTGTCGGTTCCTTTTGCAGGGGGATCGATGTCACATTGGAGTTCGACGCGCGGGTGTGGCAGTCGTCCGGACTTTATCTGCTCGCCGCCGTGCTCGACCGCTTCCTGGCCCTGCACGCAACGGTCAACAGCTTCGTCCGCACTCGCGCCGTTTTGCGAGGCAGGAGCGGAGTGACCGCGTCCTGGCCGGCTAGAGCCGGTGAACGCGCCCTCCTGTGAAGCGCGTCGTTCCGCCAGCGCGCCTGCCGCCTGCGCCGCTGGAACAACTTGCGAAGGAGCCGCAGCGCTTCGGGTTCGACGCCGGCATCCGGGTCCTGTTGCATTCCGCTGGCGCCACCGATCCAGGCAGCGTCGTGCGGTTCCACTCGGTTTCCGGTTTGGCCTACCCGCCAGCCGATATTCTCCGGCTGGCATCGAAGCAGGAGGGCGTTCCGCCGGATCTGGTCGTCAGCGTCATGGGACTGACCGGCCCGTCCGGTGTGCTGCCGCGCAGCTACACCGAAACTGTCGCCCGGACGCTGCGGTCTCGTTCGGACTCGCTGCGCGATTTCCTCGATATGCTGTCCCACCGCATGCTGGCGCTGTTCGCCCGCGCGGGCATGAAATACCGGCCAAACCGCATCTTCGAGACCAACCAGCTGGCCGGCCATGCCGCCGACGCCGGCGAGGATCTGTTCACCGGCGCGCTGCTGTCACTGACCGGCTATGGCACACCGCATCTGGTCGATCGCTTCTCGGCCGGGCGAGACCCGCTGGTGCACTATGCCGGCTTTCTGACCACACAGCCGCGATCCGCTGAACGACTGCGTGCGTTGGTCTCGGACTGGCTCGGCAGGCCGGTCGAGATTCAACAGTTCGTGGGCGCCTGGCTGCCGCTGACGCCTGACCAGCGGTCTCAGCTTCCTGGTCGCGGCCTCGCCGGACAGTTCAACCAGCTCGGCGTTCCGCCTGATGCCGGCATGGCCGAGGCCGATGACGGCGGGGTGCGCAGCGATGCGGCGATCGGGGTGAGAGCCTGGGACGTGCAGGCCGGGATCGTGCTGCGAATTGGGCCGCTCGACCGTGAAAGTTTCACGGCGCTCCTCCCGGACCGGCCCGCGCTCGGGCGTCTCGTTGGCCTCGTGCGCGCTTATCTCGGCTTCGCCACCGACTTCGCCATCAACCCGGTTATTACCGCCGCGGCGGTGCCGGTCTTGCAACTGCTCGCTGACGCCGATCCGCCGCCTCGGCTTGGGTGGAATACCTGGCTGACCGTAGAAGCTGGCAGCCGCACAGACGATGCGGTCGAGGCGGTGTTTGAGGCCGAGGTCGTTGAGGCGCGGATGGCCGCAATTCCACAAACAGCGGCGTAGAGCTGCCGCGTTGGCCATGCAGGACAATGATGCCCCGGATGATAACGATCCGACCATCCGGATCCTGGATTTCCTTCAGGGTACCGCCCAGCAGCTCGACATGATCGACCACGTCATGCGGGCCGGTGATCAGCGCCTCCTGACGCTGACCGCGTCTGGATTGCCACTGGTGGTAACACTGAAGTCTATACTATTCTCTTCTACCATGGACAGCTATCAGACGTTTGGAGAAGACGATGCAACGGCGAATGCTTGTTACACTCACCGGCGCCTACGCGCTTGCCGGCTCGATGCGGTCTACGGCCTCGGCAAACAATGATCAGCCTTCCGGGGGAAACGATGATCTCGACGCGGCTTTTGGCAATTTCCTCGCACTTCCCGGAACAAAAAGCTACCTCATCCACGTCGGACAGGCCGGCTCGCTCGGACGCTTTGCCCACCAACCGCACCACTATCTCTTCACCGCAAGCGCATATAAGACCTTCGTTCTCGCTCAGAACTTGCGAGACCTTGAGGCGGCGGCATACTCGGAAGACGACCAGCTGAACATCGACGACAACGTTCGCACGGTTGGCAGTCCAGTATACCTCGAACTGTCCGGAACGACACCGGCTCGTTCGGTTCTAGAAGCCATGATCACACATAGCGACAACACGGCGACCGACATCGCCACGGCAAAAGTTGGTGCCGACCGGGTACGCGCTTTGATCGCCGAGGCTAAACTCCCAGCCATCCGTATTCCGGATTCCACACGCCTTTTCGTGTCTTACCTCTTTGGCGCAGCCCCCGGCGTCGACCTGGGGTGGCCCGGTGTCTTGCAAGCCGGCATGAGCCCGTTGCCGGCGCTACGATCACCGCTCAATGACGTCGTCACCCTCGCTGGGAACGCACGAGACTTCGTGTCCTGGTATGAGCAGTCACTGGCAGGAAATTTATTCACGAAGCCGGAAACGCTGACCGAGTTCAAGCGCATCCAGGCGATGTCCGTGCAGATCAGCAAGGCAGTACCGGCCGATACGGTGGCATACGCGAAAGGCGGTGAGTTCCCATGGCCCCTGCTAAATGCCAAGAGCCTGGCTGGTCAGATGGTCATTGGCCAGACACCCGTAACATTCTGCTTCATTGTGAACTGGGACGAGTCACCGGACGACTTCCCGACGGTGGAGGCCAAATTCTTCGCGGCCATCAAGTCCATTCTCACGGTGATCAAGAACCGTTGTAGCAGCTAGACCGAAACATCGCCCTCAACAATCATTTCAATGCGCGTGGAATGCGTGATCTCCGACGCGCCAGAAGTGATGCGGCTCGGCGAGGGGCACGCCAAGGAGGTCCGGAAGGCCGCCGACACGGAGACCGACCAGGCGGCTCCCGCAAAGAGTGCACCCGCGCGGCATGCCGAATGGATGGCTCAAGGCCGCCACAAGCCGGCAACCCGTGATCAATGATCGAAGCGAATGAAACCGTAATTATGGATCACCCATTTGAGCGTGTAGCCATATTGGGGATCGGTCGCGTAGACGCCGGTCAGCGCATCGGCGAAGGCATCGGGATCTTGCGCCTCGGCCATCGCGGGCTTGTAGACCGCAGCGGTCGACAGCAGCTTGCCATGCTGATCAAACGCTTCCGTTAACGAACTGAACTTGCGGAAGCGGGCGGTCACGGTGACGCTGTTTCCATTGATGACCTCGCGGGTCGGACTTTCCACCGCGGGCTGGTCCCCCTCCGCCTTGATGCCGAAGGGGTTGTTGCTGTCGGGCGGAATGGCCGTGCCCCAGGCGCTCTCCACAACCCACTGTGCCAGCGTTACGGACGCCGGCACGTTCCATCGCAAGCGTGAGGCGGTCGCGGCGTTGATCACCTCCGGCGGAACTTCTCCATAGTGCCCGCTGACTGCTTTGGGTGCATCGTCCACCAGCGGATGGGCAGCCAGCGAGTAATACGTAATACTGCCTGGATCGACCCGTCCGCTGGGCGGATTCATATTCACCATAACCGCTTGATACGCTTCTATGGCCAGCATCGTTCCGACATCCGCGAGACCAGTCACCGGCACCGGGGAATGTGGTTTCGGCAACCTATCGTTGAGCAGAGACTGGATGACGAACACATCGCCGGGATGGTTGGCGCCGTCGCGCCCGACCGAAGCCGTGATCGGCGGGGCAACGCGTCCCATCGCATCGGTGCTCAGGATGGTGGTGGACGGAACCAGTGCCACGCGTGCCTCGGTCAGCTGCGCAAACCGCAGATTTCGGTGAACATCGTTTGATCATACCACCACGGCAAGGGCGCGAAACGATATAATCGACCTCAGCGCGCCGCGTCAGGAGCAGCGAAGAATGAGCCAAATCCTTGGATTTCTGTTGTCGCGGTGGTTTCTGAGCTTCATCGGCACCGCGCTGCTTGCGATCCTGGTTTGGTTCTTCGGGCCGCTTCTGACGTGGCTCGAAAACTGGATCGTTCGGCTGGTCATCGTTCTGTTGATGTTCGTCGTGTGGGCCGGCGTGAACCTGCTGCTTGACCTGTTGAAGCGCCGGCGTGACGCGGACCTGACCGCCGGTCTGACTGCCTCAGCCGACGACATGGGAGCTGCCGCCAAGGCCGAGGAAGTGGCGGCACTGCGCGAGAAGCTGACCACCGCGCTGACGCTTTTGAAAAGCGCTCACGGCAAGCGAGGTTACCTCTACGAGCAGCCCTGGTACGCGATTATCGGGCCGCCGGGCGCCGGCAAAACGACCGCCCTGCTGAATGCGGGGCTGCGCTTTCCGCTGGCCGCCGAAATGGGGCAGGACGCCGTCGCTGGAGTTGGCGGCACCAGGCTGTGCGACTGGTGGTTCACCGACGAGGCCGTGTTGATCGACACATCCGGCCGCTACACCACGCAGGATTCCGATGCCGCGGTGGATCGCGTCGGCTGGGAGGCTTTTCTCGACCTGCTCAAACGCACCCGTGTCCGGCAGCCATTGAACGGCGTGCTGGTGGCGATCGGCCTGAACGACATCGCCCGCGCACCCCAGGCAGAGCGGGTCGCTCATGCGCGCGCGATCCGCTCCCGCGTCAAGGAACTTGAGGCCAAACTCGGCGCCAGGATGCCGGTCTATTTGCTGTTCACCAAGGCAGACCTGATCGCCGGCTTCACCGAGTTTTTCGCCGGACTCGACCGCGACCGGCGCGATCAGGTCTGGGGCACCACTTTCCCGTTGCAAACTGGAGAGGCCGGTTATACCCAATCGTTCGCCACCGAATTCCGTGCCCTGGTCGACAGGTTGGATGACCAGTTGTTGTCGCGCATGCAGGAAGAACGCGGCCCCGATCAGCGCGCCATGATCGCCGGTTTTCCCGCCCAGATCGCCAGCCTGGAGCAACCGCTGGTGGCCTTCATCCAGGAGGCGTTCGGCGGCTCCAGGCTGGAGCGTGCGCCGATGCTGCGCGGGGTTTATTTCACCTCCGGCACGCAGGAGGGCACCCCGATCGACCGGCTGACCGGGTCGCTGTCGCGTGCGTTCGGCCTGGATCAGCGCCGCTTGCCAAGCCTGCGGCCGGAGCAGGGGAAAAGCTATTTCCTTGGCGGACTGTTACGGAATGTTATCTTCGGCGAGGCGATGCTCGTCTCCGAGCCTCCGAAGGCTGCGCGTCGCCGTGTGCTGCTTCGTGTGGGTGCCTTCGCCGCCGTCGCACTGGTCTGCGTCCTTGCCGGCGCCTTGATGTGGACCGCGCGGAGCAGCGGCGGACGCGACATCGCCGCGATGCAGCAGGCACTGGATGCCTACGAGAAGACAGCTCAGGGCATGCACCTCGACCCGGTGAACGACGCCGACCTGCCGCGCCTCGTGCCGCTGCTGGATCAGGCGCGCGCGTTGCCGTTCGGCGTGGACCATCCTGGCGAGCGCCGCGGTTTCTGGAGTTTCGGATTGTCCCCGGACGACAAGCTGGCGGTCGCGTCCACCACGGTCTATCGCCATGCGCTCGATTACGCCCTGCTGCCCCGGCTGATCTGGCGGCTCGAGGCGCAGATGCGCGGCAAGCTGAACCAGCCGGACTTCCTTTACGAGGCGACCAGGGTTTACCTGATGCTGGGGGGCAGCGCCCCAGTGTTCGATCGCGCCCTGGTGCACGACTGGATGATGCTGGACTGGCAGGCCACCTATCCCGACATTCGGTTCGCCGCTCTGCGCACGGCATTGATGAAGCATCTGGACGCACTGTTGGCCGAACCGCTGCCGGCGGTGCAACTGGACGGCAACCTGGTGGCCCAGGCACGCAGCACGTTCAGCCGCGTGTCGCTGGCGCAGCGGGTGTATTCGCGCATCAAGCCCTCTGCCGCCGCGCAGGCCCTGCCGCCCTGGCGGCCACGTGATGCACTCGGCCCGGCTGGCGTCGGCGTGTTCGTCCGCGCCTCCGGCAAGTCGATGGACGATGGCATCCCAGGCTTCCTGACCATCGACGGCTTCCATCGTTTGCTACTGCCCGGCCTTGTGGAGGCGGCGAAAAGCGTTGCCTCCGAGAGTTGGGTGCTTGGTGAAAAGACCGAGCTGGATCCGAACGGACCGCAGATGGGCGCGTTGGAGCGCGATGTCATCACGTTGTACGAGGCGGACTACATCAAAGCCTGGGAGGCGATGCTCAACGACCTGACTGTCGTGCCGTTGCGCAGCTTATCGCAGGCTGCGCAGGACCTTTTCATTCTCGCCTCCCCGCAGTCGCCGATGAAGGACTTGCTTGTTTCTATCGCGCGCCAGGTGACCTTATCCGTGCCGCCGGCCGGAATTGCCGCGGCGGACAAGGCAGCCTCCGGCGATACAGCCGCGGCAAAGTCGACGGTGGACCCACGCCTGTTGGCCGTGCTGGGTTCGGGGCAACCAGGTCAAAGCGCACCGTTGCCACCGGGGCACGAGGTCGATGAACACTTCAAGGCGCTGCGCGATCTGGTGGGCAACGGTTCGGGAGCGGCGATCGACCTGGTGCTGAAATCGCTGAATGATTTGCAGCAGCAACTGGCCAAGTTAGCGGCCCTTCCGGTCGGCGCCACGGCGCCCTTACCGGCGGCTGGTGACGATCCATCGCTGGCGCTGCGGGCCGAGGCGCAACGCCAGCCGGCACCGCTGTCCAGCTGGCTGGGCTCAATGGCGGCCAGCGGCACGGCGCTGCGAGGCGGCAATGTGAAGCAGCAGATAGTAGCCGCCTTTAATGGCACCGGCGGCCCGGCATCGCTGTGCGGGCTGGCGGTCAATGGACGGTATCCGTTCGTACCCGGTGCGACCAGCGACGTGCCCATGGATGATTTCGCCCACATGTTCGCGCCGGGCGGCCTGCTCGACGGATATTTCAACACGCAGCTTCGGCCGTTCGTCGACACGTCCGGCAAAGACTGGAAGTTGCAGCCAGTGGAGGGGGTCGTGGCGCCCGTTACGCCGGCAGATCTGGCGCAGTTCCAGCGAGCGGCCGCCATCCGCGATCTATTCTTCGCCGGTGGCGGCAACACGCCGTCAATTCGCTTCGACATCTCGCCGGTGAAACTCGATCCCGGCGCCAAGCGCGCGACGCTGGACCTGGGCGGGACCGCCATCATGGCGATCAATGGACCGCCAGTGGCGACCCAGATCACCTGGCCGGGGCCGAACTCGGACACTGACCGCGCGGTTGAGTTTCGATCCGCCGCCCTCGGGTAGCCCCTCGGTTTTGCAGGAGACCGGGCCGTGGGCGATGTTCCGCATGTTCGGCCACGCGCGGATGAAGCAAGGTGACTCGCCCGAGAAATTTACGCTGTCGTTTCAGCTCGGCGACCGAGAAGCGGTGTTCGAGATCCGCGCTGGATCGGTGCTGAATCCATTCGCGGCGGGGGTGTTCCAGGATTTCAAGTGTCCGGCGGTGCAGTAGGGGAGGCGAGCATTCTTCGAAACCTGCGCCCGGCTTTGGTCAAAGCCTATTCCGAGGCGGACGTTGAGCTAAGGGCCTGCTGCGAAGTAACCGAGCACGCATCCGCTACGCGACGTCATGGTCGGCGCGGGCCGACCATCCACGGCTTGCGGTTCTGAACTCGCGAAATCCGTAGATGGTGGGCCTTCGCTTACCAGACGGCTCGGGGCGACGGTGCCTCGACTGCAGCATTTACTTTACGGCAGGTCCTAACGGGATCCCAAGATATCGTCGCCTTGTCGAACGTTGGTGCCAGCCGGCGACCGATATCCCACCGTATTGCTCCCGCCATCTCCGCGGTGGCATAGTAATTCTCGCCGCGCCCGGAACCCAGCTAGGGAGAGGTTGCCATGACGCAACTCATCATCGCCGCGCTCGTCTGGATCGCCCTTCATCTCGGTCTTGCTGGCACGACCTTGCGTGACGCGGTGGTCGGCCGCATCGGCGATCAGCCATTCCGCGGGGTCTTCTCCGTCCTGTCGATCGTCGTGCTGGTGCTCCTCGTGTGGGCGTGGAGCGCGGCACCCAGCACGCTGCTGTGGGTCGCGCCCGACTGGCTGCGCTGGGTGCTGGTGCTCGCTATGCTGCCAGCGTTCGTCCTGTTTGTTGCCTCGGTGAATGGACGCAACCCCACCATGATCGGGCCGAGCGGCAATGTGGCGCAGCCACCCCGCGGCATGATCCGTGTGACCCGGCATCCGATGCTGTGGTCTTTCGCCATCTGGGCAGGCGTGCACATCCTGGGCAACGGCGACACTGCGTCGATCGTGTTCTTTGGCGCGTTCCTGATCACCGCGTTGGCCGGCATGCCATCGATCGACGCCAAGTTGGCACGCCGCGATCCAAACGTATGGCAGGCGCTGTCCGCGGCAACGTCGATTGTGCCGTTTGCCGCGATCGCACAAGGCCGCAACCGATTTGTGCCGAACGAAATCGGCTGGCTAAATCCGGTCGTCGGGGCGCTTGCCTGGATCGTGATCCTGATCGCCCACCGTTGGCTGTTTGGTGCGGCACCAGTTGCGATGTGAAGGCGAGCACGGGCTCGCAATTAAAGTGAAACGGCTCTTTTCGCGGCCAGCATTGAGCGGGCAAGGCCCAAAAAATGACGGGCGGTAAATCAAACCGCTTCGGTTGAGGAGACCCCATGGCCAGACCCACACGTGACAAGGAGATCACAGCACTTCTGTTGTCACCCCTTCGCAACATCACGTTCTTTGCCAGTATTGCCGTCCCGCACAAATCCCCGACGCAGCGCGGATATGCCGGTGCCCCAACCGGGCGAACCGGGATCTGACGGGTCGCGGAGACGCTTGCCGGCTCAATGGAACCCGGCCTTCTTCAGTCCTTCGAGCATATGGTCTTGCGCCTCCTGTGTGCCAAATTGAGCTGCGAACGTCCGTGCGTCGAGCAGTGGCCATAAATGCATGGCGATGGCGCGCTCGCGGTCCGCATCCTGCTGCTGGCCCATTTTGGCGTACGTGGCCGCAAGCATCGGGTGCGTGATCATCTGGGTATTGCGCCCTGGGTTGCGGGAAAGGGCACGGTCGCAAACATCGACGGCCTCAGTATACCGGCGAAGCAGATAATACACCGTGCAGAGCCTCGCGGCTGCGAAGCCATTGGCTCGGTCAAAGCGCAGCGCCCCCTCCAGCCACGGCAATGCCTCTGTGGCTCTACCCGCCCACACCAGGGTGCTTCCGCGTTCGGCATAGGTGTTGGCATCGCTAGGATTGATTTCGAGCGCGCGGTCGGTTTGCGCGAGCGAGAGGTCGTAGCGTTTCCTGTAAAGATTGATCTGGGAAAGCACGCGATAGGCGCGCGTCGTTGCCGGATCCAGCGCCAGCGCCTTTTGCGCCAGAGCTTCCGCACGTTCGAGTTCCTCGGCGCGGAATTCAGACCACCCTGACACGACGGCCTCCTGGTACGAGCCAGCCAGTGCCGCGTAGGCGTCCGCGTAGTTGGGATCAAGATCAATGGCGCGCTGGAAGAGTTCGCTCGCCTCATCGTTGTCGTCACGTGTTTCATGCGAGTAAGCCTCACGACCGCGTAGGACATATTCGTACGCCGCCAGGTTGCTGGTCGGTTTGGCCAGGACCCGCTCTCGCTCGAAGCGGGTGAGCTCTACAGCCGCCGCGCCGACGACGCGCTTGGCGATTTTGTCCTGAACCGCGAAAATGTCGTCGGCCTCGGCATCGTATGTTTCCGACCAAACGAGTCGTCCCGCGTTTGCCTCGGTCAATTCGACGCCGACGCGAACGCGATTGCCAGCACGACGGATGCTGCCCTCGAGCAGGTAACGGGCGTCCAGAAGGCGTCCGATCTCGGCGGGAGAGGAATTGGAGCCTCTAAATGGGAAGCTGGCCGATTTCGAGACGACCAGCAGGTTCGAAAAACGACCGAGTGCAGTAATAACGTCTTCTGTGATCCCGTCGCTGAAGAAATCCTGGTTGGCGTCTCCGGACAGGTTCTTGAACGGCAATACCGCCACCGAGGGACGCCCGGCCAGGCGAGAGGGTGTGGCGAGGGTCGCCACTTCGACCGGCCTGACCACTGAACCACGCCCGAAAGGTCCCCTACCGGCTTGCCACGCCCAGACGCCAAAACCTGCGGCCACGAAGGTCGTGGCCCCTACGACAGCAACCAGGGCCCAGCGCTTCCTCCGTCGCCTAGCCGCCGTGGCCAGTGCCTTTGCTGCGGCGGCCCTATCCTGCGCAGCGAAACTGTTGACGCCATCAAGCTTCAAGGCGAATGCCTCGACAGGTCGCGCGATGTTCTTCAGATGCAGCGGCCCAAGCTCCTCAAAAACGAGATCGAGCCGGCCATGCACATGATCACGCACCGCTCGCGAGACACAGATGCCGCCAGGCGGGCATTCAGCCTGGATTCTGACCGCCACATTGACCGCGTCGCCGTGAAGGTCAGTCCCATCCGCGATCGCATCGCCAATGTTGATCCCGATCCGAAAGCGGATAGCCCGATCATGAGGCTGGTCACCATCAAGGCCGGGGAGATCCTGCTGCACTTTGACTGCGAAGCGCACAGCCCCATCGATGCTGTTGAATACCATCAACAAGGAATCGCCGCCGGTCTGAACAATTCTGCCGCCATGCCCGTCGAGGGCAGGATCGATAACACTGCTCCTGAGCTTGCGCAGCCGGTCGAGAGTTTGCAGGTCGTCCAGCCCTATCAGGCGGCTGTAACCAACCATATCGGCATAGACGACCGCGATAAGTCGCCGTGGATCCGGCAACCCACCCATCCTGTCCGATATATTGGTCACCGACACGGTGGATGCCTTATCGGCAATGCTGCAGGCTTAAGCGCCATTCACAAGCCTCCCGAACGACATCCTAGCACCGGTGCCGCCTCCGCCGATACTTGGATTGACTCATCTGCCCAGGCGTGCACGCGGATTCGTTTGACCCAGGTCGTAGACAGGCGCATGATCAGCTACAAGGGACTGGTCATAGAAGCCATCGGGGGGAGGACCATGTCAAGAACTACTGTTCTTGCGCCGATGCGGGGCCCGGCAATATTCGGCCTATTCTGCGCGATACTTTTCGGATCAACCGCCCGCGGCGACGAGGCGAGGCTTTCGATCAGCGGCTACGATCCAGTAGCCTACTTTACCGACGGGAAACCCGTGCTCGGCAACCCGGATCTCGAATATCGATGGCATAAACTGCGCTGGCGCTTTGCCAGCAGCGAGCATCGCGATCTATTCAGCAAGGATCCAGAACACTACGCACCGCAATATGACGGTTATTGTGCGATGGGCGCGGCAGAAATTGACGCGGCAGCGCACAAGGACACCGTCGATCCCGAGGCCTGGGCCATAGTCGACGGCAA
Source organism: uncultured Alphaproteobacteria bacterium (assembly GCA_963819345.1). Classification (GTDB taxonomy): domain Bacteria; phylum Pseudomonadota; class Alphaproteobacteria; order Acetobacterales; family Acetobacteraceae; genus Rhodopila. The sequence goes on along the minus strand of CAWFVX010000023.1, from coordinate 448,510 downwards.
GCTTTATCTGGTACACAACAGCTATTGGCTGGCGAAATGGCAGGAACAGGCTAAGGAGTACATAAAACGGGCCAACGCGAGCTGGGAGGTCGTCGCGGATCTGCCGGCGCCGACTATCGTCGGGCAGCCTTGCGCCGCTTCGCCGCCTACGACCGCAGTCGCATTGCGCGGTGGTGGCCATTGGGTGATCGTCGGCGGCCAGGTCGCGCGCGACGAAGCCGGGAATGTCGTCGGGAAGGGCGACATGCCGGCGCAGATCGAGCAGGTTGGAAAAAACGTGGATGTGTGTCTCACGGCCGGCGGCGCAACCGTCAACGACATCATCTTTACAGTTAACCATGTCACCGCGCCCGCCGAATTCGACAAATACGCCGATCTGCTCCCGCGTTATTTCGGCCCGCCCTCGCCTAAAAGCACGGTTGTCCCAACGCCGCAATTGTCCAGCCCAGATTATTTGTTGAGCGTAGAGGCCTTCGCGGCGATCAAGTAAGCGTAAATAACGGCCGGATCGCGGTAAAATGCCGGGCTGGACCTCGGAATCTCATAGTTCTCGGTCCACTCGCACGGGAGGCCAGTGCAGAGGTGAAATCGCGACGCGCGGGAGGCTCTCCGCGCGCGCCGACATAAGGGAGCCCCTGAATGGCTTGCGATTCACTCAGTAGCGTCCCGCCTTACTTTACAAAGGTGACGTCAAACGGTCCATCGACCGTGATGAAGAAAGTGGCGCCCTCATCCTTCGTCCACGCATCATGAATCATTTTCGCGGGCATGTACGCGTAATTGCCTGGAGTTAGTTCCATCCTTTCCTCACTGCCGTCATGGCCGACAATGAAGGTGCCGCGAATAACGGTAATCGTTTCATTTGATGTGTGCCAGTGTCTGCCCACATGGTAATTCTTCGGCGCGCGGATGAACAGTTCAGTGGCTTTAGTAATTGGGTTCACGTGGAGGATTGCAATCTCCTGCGAGTTGTCTCCCAACTCGGGGTTGGTCTTCTCCCACTTCAGATCATTGAAGTTTTTGAACACTGGTTCAGGGTGCGTGGATTGTGCAAGCGCAGGCAGCGCGACAACGCTCAAAGCCAACGCGATGATCTTACTCTTCATGCTCTCCTCCCTTGGTCGAGTTCTCTATTGAGATCCTGGATCGGGATCCTTGACTAGTGCAGAAATCGGACTAGTATATTGGGCCAAAGCTGATTAAGATCGGTTTGTGCAAATTTACGGCCAATACTGTCCGGTCGCCCGAGCGGCGGAGCTCCTTGCCGACCGCTGGACTGTGCTCATCATCCGCGAGCTGCTGGCCGATATCACTCATTTCAATGACCTCGAGCGCGGCCTTCCTGGGGTTTCGCGCTCGCTTTTAGCCGAGCGGCTACGGCGGCTCGTGCAAGCCGAGGTGCTCGAACGGCGCGGCGCCTCACGTGGAAGGAGCGTCGAATATCGCCTGACGGCGGCTGGACGAGAACTGCAGCATCTGATCGACATGTTTGGAAGCTGGGGCGCGCGGTGGGCGTTCGGCGATCCTCGACCGAATGAGCTCGATCCAATCGTTCTGCTTTGGTGGATGCAAAGGCGCGTGAATCTGGATCGCATTCCACGGCCGCGCATCGTGATCGAATTCGAATTTCCAGGCAATCCGGTGAGATGCAATTTTTGGTTCGTCATCGAGCTGACAGGCGCGTCCGTGTGTCTGCAGAACCCAGGATTCAACGTCGATGTCATCGTAACGGCTGACATCGCGGCCTTCTATCGTGTCTGGTTAGGCCGTACGACCTTTGCGGAGGCCGTTCGAGGAGGCGACGTGCGTCTTGACGGAATACCAGCCGACATCAAGTCATTTCAATACTGGTTTGCTTGGAGCCCGATGGCCGATACCGTGCGCGCTGCCTTGCCCAGCGAAAGGCCTCCCATTTAGGCGAAGGCACGACTGCCTATTTTTAGTGGACATCCAGCGGCGCAACCCGGCCGTCGATAGTGCAGCGAACCCAGCCCGCCCCCGTGCTCATGAGATCCTCGTACCCTCTATCGATTTCCCCGGCTCCCTCGGTCGTTTCCGCCACTCCTCGAACCGCTGCAGCACGACAAAGAACGACGGGACGAACAGCACGGCCAGACAGGTCGACGCAATCATCCCGCTGAACACACTGATGCCGAGCGAACGCCGCGCATTGGCACCAGCGCCGGTCGCAGTGACCAGCGGCAGAACGCCGAGGATGAACGCGAACGATGTCATCAGGATCGGCCGGAACCGCGTGCGCGAGGCGTCCACGGCGGCTTCCAGTAACGGCCTCCCGTCAATAATCCGCCGTTCCCGCGCCACCTCCACAATCAGGATACCATTCTTCGCCGACAGCGCGATCAGCAGCATAAGACCAATCTGAGTGTAGAGATTATTCGCCACCCCCAGGCTGGTCAGCGCCAGAACCGGACCCACCAGGGCAAGCGGCACTGCCGACAGCACGGCCAGCGGCAGGATCCAGCTTTCGTACTGGCCAGCCAGGCACAAGTAGACCAGCAATACCGACAGTCCAAACACGTAGTAAAGCTGACTACCGGTGATCTTCTCCTGATACGACATAGCCGACCATTCATAGGATACGTCGCTCGGTAAAACCTCCTTGGCGATCCGCTCCATCGCCGCCATCGACTCGCCTGAACTAAAACCGGGGGCCGATCCCCCAACGATCGTGGCCGACGCGAACAGATTATACAGCGTGATCAGCGGCGGCGCGACGACCTGACCGAGATGGGCGATCGCGCCGATCGGCACCATCTGCCCGTCCTGGCTGCGAACATTGAGGTTCAGCAGGTCGTCGGGCTTACGGCGAAACTGCGACTCCGCCTGCACATAAACCTGCAACGACAGCCCCAACTTGTTGAACTGGTTGACGTAGGTCGATCCGACATAGTCGGTTAGCGCAGCGAACACGTCGCCGATAGGAACGCGCAACGTCTGCGCTCGCTCGCGATCTACCGTCAGAGCCACGTGCGGTGCATCGGGTGTGAAGGTCGTAGGTACATTGTTGATACTGGGATCGTGGCTGGCTTTCTCGACCATCAGGTGGGCGAGTTCGCTCAGCTTCTGATAGTTGAAGCTGCCCCCGAGCATTTCGAGTTGCATTTGGAACCCGCCGGCATTGCCGATGCCCTGAATCGCCGGCGGTGGCAGCACGATGGCACGGCCGTCCGGCATCGATGCCAGCCCCTTCTGAAGCGCCCGGAAGATCGAGCGTAGGTCCTGATCCTTGGCCTTCAACCGCTCACTGAATGGCTTCAACATCACGAAGCAGGTGCCGCTGTTAGCGAGGTCCGCATTGTTGTCGAGCACCGACATTCCTGAAATCGCGATCACGCGGTCGACGCCGGGGATCTCCAGCGAGACTTTGGTGACCTGATCCAGCGAGCTAGCCGTGCGGCCTAACGAGGCCCCGTTGGGTAACAGCATCGACACCAGGATATACCCCTGGTCGTCGATCGGAATAAACGCCGTCGGCAGACGCGTAAGTCCCCAGATGCTGACACCGGCAACTGCCAGGGCGATCAGCACCATAATGCCGCTGCGATGAACCATCTTGCCGATGAAGCCCGAGTAGCCGCTTTCCATCTTGTCGTAGACGCGATTGAAGGCGCGGTAGCCAATATTGCGCTGCTCCGGCGGCACCGGCGTGCGCAGCCACATCGCGCACTGAGTGGGTTTGAGCGTGGCGGCGTTGACCGCGCTGATCAGTGCCGTCGCGGCGATTACAAGCGCGAACTGAGCGAACATATTGCCGGTCAGCCCGGGCACGTAGGCGGCGGGCACGAACACGGCCATCAATACGATGGTGATGCCGATGATTGGGCCGAACAGTTCCCCCATCGCCTTGATGGCGGAGTCATGGCCCGACATGCCTTGCTCGATATACTTGGTGACGCCCTCTACAATAACGATCGCATCGTCGACGACAATGCCGATCGCCAGCACGATGCCGAACAAAGTGGACAGGTTGACGGTAAAGCCCAGCGCCGCCATGCCGGCGAACGCGCCGATAATGGTGACCGGCACTGTCGTCGCCGGCACCAAAACCGCCCGGAAATTCTGCAGGAACACCAGGATCACGATGAGCACCAGGATGCCGGCCTGGTACAGCGTCTTGTAAACCTCGTTGATGGAGTCGCTGACGAAGATCGTGGTGTCGTAGGGAACCGCGTATGTCAGCCCTTCCGGGAAACGGCGCGACAACTCGGCGACCTTCGCGGCAACCTCCTTGCCAACCTGCAAGGAGTTCGCCTCTGGGGTCTGATAGATCGCGATGCCGGCGGCCGGCTTGCTGTTGACACGAAAATACTGCGCATAGGTCTGCGCGCCCAGTTCGATCCGAGCGACGTCCTTGACTTGCAGTAGCCGGCCGCCTTGCGCGGTCTGGTCACGGACGACGATGTCGCCGAATTGCCCTGGATCGTTAAGCCGAGACTGGATGTCTACGGTGTATTGAAAATCCTGCGGCGTTGAAACCGGCGGCATCCCGACCTGGCCGGCCGCGACGTTCTGGCTCTGCTGACGGATCGCATCGATCACATCTTTCGGGACGAGGCCATAACTGTAGAGCTTCCCCGGGTCCATCCAGATTCGCATCGAGTATTCGCCGGAGCCGAATACCTTGACACTGCCGACGCCAGGCAGTCGCGCCAGGTCGTCGGTCATGTTGATGGTCGCGTAATTGCTCAAGTACAGGCTGTCATACTTGCCGTCAGGCGAGTTCAGGGTAACGATCTCCAGAATCGCCGTATTCTTCTTCTGAACGCTGACGCCCTGTGCCTGCACCGGTTCCGGCAACGACGCGAGGGCAATCTGGACACGGTTTTGCACCAGCACTTGGTCGGTGTCCGGGTCGGTGCCAATCGCGAACGTTACCGTCAGGTTGTAGGTGCCGTCGGCTGCACTGGTGGACTCCATGTAAAGCATATGGTCCACGCCGTTGACCTGCTGTTCGATCGGCAGGGCGATGGTGTCGATCACGGTCTGCGGGCTGGCGCCGGGATAGCTTGTCGTCACCGAGACGGTCGGCGGTACCACGTTGGGATACTCTGAAATCGGCAGCCGGAACACGCAGATCGCGCCAATCAGCACCAGCACGATAGCCAGCACGTTGGCGAGGACCGGCCGCTCGATGAAGAACTTCGACAACATCAGCGCGTTTCCCTATCCGCTGATGGCGGTAAGTTGCGGTGTCACCTTCGTCCCTGGGCCGGCACGCCAGAGTTCGCCGACCACCACTCGATCATCCGGCTTTAGGCCCGATGCGATGACGCGCAGGCTGCCAACGAGTTCGCCAAGCTGAACATAGCGTTGGCGGACGACGTCGTCCTGGTCCAGAACCAGCAGATAGCGGCCCCCCTGGTCCGCTTGCAACGCTCGGTCCGGCACCAACAGCGCGCTTTGCAGGACCTTGCCCATTGGCAGTCGGACCTTGACGAAAATGCCCGGCAACAATGCCCGGTCGGGGTTTTGCAGAATTCCCCGCACCAGCAAGGTTCCGGTTGCCTGATCGATCGCCGGAGCCACGTATTCCAGCGTCCCGTGATGCGGATAGCCAGTTTCGTCCTGCAGCGCAGCGTCGATCGGGACCTTGTGCAACTCCTCCAGCGTCAGGCGCCGCTGGTCCAGATTTGTCCGGATCTGCAACGCCTGCTGCAGGCTAAGGTTGGCGACCACGTAGATCGGATTGAGCTGAACGATATCGGCAAGATTGACCGGCTGGGCATCGCCGCCGACGACATTACCTACGTCGACCAGATGTTTGCCCATCTGGCCGTCGAACGGTGCTCTGATTTCCGTATAGCTAAGGTTGAGCTGTGCGATTGCCACCTGGGCCTGGGCGGCGGCGATGTTGGCCTCGGCGCTCGCCCTCTCGAAAGTCCAGTGATCGACATCGACCTGGGTCGCGGCATCTCGCTTCAACAGGGCAGTGTAGCGAGCCACTTCGGTCTTCGCATAGAGCAGGGCGGCCTGCTGCCCTTGCAACTGTGCCTGCGCCTGCTGCAATTGCGCCTTGTACTGGTCCTGCTGGATGGTAAAGAGCAGATCGCCCTTAGTCACCAGCGCACCGTCCTGGAAGTGGATTTTGTCGAGAAAGCCAACAACACGAGCAATGAGTTTTACCTGGTTGACAGCGCTCGCATTGCCGGTCACCTCCAGAAAATCGCTGATGGTCTGGGCTCTCGGTCTCACCACCGGGATGGTTGGCGGCGGTGCGGGGGTCTGCGCCTGCGCCAATACAGCAGCCGCGTCGTGCTCCCGCTGATCCGGAACCGGCTGGCTCTCGCCTGCGGCGGACGACGGAGCCGCGAGCCTTGCGATCGAAAGGCCGCCGATGATGGCGACCAACGCCGTTGCGAGCAAGATCCGGACTGCCATCTTACGTCCGGTTTGCATGAGACGTGGCATACGCATCGGAATTCTCATATCAACCTCACCACTGCGGTGCCCGGACGTCTGGTCCTTTATCGGCGGGCGATGGAAGACCTGGGGCAGCCGGCTGCGGCTGGCTGGCCGGTGGCAGCACCCCACCCCAATTCGTCCGCCTACGCATTTCGTCGCGCGTCGCGGCATTCACGAATTCATTCCCTCTCCGTATCTGCCAGCCGCCGCCGAGCGACCGGTAGACCGAGGCAAGGCCGGTGGACAGGTTGCCAGCGGCCGTCGCCAGGTTGCTCTGGGCCTGGTAGAGATTCTGTTCCGCCGTCAACACGGTGGTGAAATCCCTCGTTCCCAGCAAATACTGGTCGAGTGCGATACGCAGCGCGCTATTCGCCGCTGCCACGCTGCGACGTAGCAGTTCTACCTGGCGCCGCCCCTGCACGAAGGATGCGAGACCATCCTCGACCTCCTGCTGGGCCTTCAGCACTGTGTTCTGGTAGTTGATCAGCAGTGTTTGCAGCCGAGCGTCCTGCACCCGCACGTTGTTGGTGATCTGGCCGTAGTTCAGGATTGGCCAACTGAACGTCGGACCGAAGGCAAACTGGATCCCCCTGGCGCTGAACACCTCATTCACCCTGTTAACGCCGGAGCTGCCGGCCACAGTGCCGAACGCGCCGGTTAGGCTGAACGCCGGGAACAGATCCGCCCTGGCTAGACCGATTTGCGCGCTTTGCGCGGCAGCCTGCAGTTCGGCGCTGCGAATGTCCGGGCGGCGGCGGATCAGGTCGGCCGGGATGCCGATCGCGACATTTGCCGGCGGAACCGGAATGGTCGTCGGGCCAGCAAGTAACTTGTCCAACGATTGCGGCGTCATGCCGAGCAGCACGCGGAGCGCATCTTCACCTTGCTGCAACTGCGCGGTTAGTTGCGGGACAGCCGATTCAGTCTGCGCCAGCACGTTCTCGGCCTGATACACGTCCAGTTTGGTCGCAGTGCCGCCGGTGTAGCGATCCTGCGCAATGGCCAGCGCCTTTTTCTGCTTGATCACGTTGTCCCGCGTGATGGCAAGTTGCTGCTGCAGTGTGCGGATACCGATATAGCTTGATGCGACGTCGCCCAGCAGCGTCACCAGCACATCGTCGTAGGTGGCGATGGAAGCCAAGTACCGAGGCGTCCGCCGATTCGACGCCGCGGCGGAATTTGCCCCAGAAGTCCACCTCCCACGCTACCTGTGCGCCGAGCGACGCCCGCCAGTAATTCTCCAGCTCGTGAGAGGGGTTGGACGACGGATCGACCGCGCTCGCCTGGTTATACCCGACGTTGCCGCCAAGTTGCTGTGTCTGCGGATACAGTTCGCCGATGGCGACGCCCAGCGTGGCGCGGGCCTCCAGCACGCGGGTGCCGGCCGCCATCAGGGTCAGATTCTGTTCGTAGGCGAGATGGATAAGCCGGTCGAGTGTCTGGTCGTGGTAGACGGTCCACCACTCCTTGTCGTCCCACTGGCTCGATTTGACCGACGGATCGTTAGATTCGAGATAATTGCGAGCAAGCGGGGCGCTCGGCGTAGAAAAATCCGGCCCGACCTTGCAAGCGGCGACCGTCAGCGCCAGGGCTGCCGCCAATACGTAGCTACTTCCCGCACCCATGCGGCGAATGAGATCGGCCGCATTCTTCGAACGGAAGGCAAACCGATCGATCACATGACAATACGGGCCGGCAAAGTATTGGACTACCGTCGCCGCCATTTCCGGAACCCCCGGGATTATTCAAAAGTTTCTAAGTAAGCATTCTTCGACCGTTTGCTTCGAATAGCAATATCCGCCAGTGAGCCTTGTGCGTTGCTTTTTTGCGGCCCGAAAGCCATCCATCGCATCACCACGACGACCACGCCAGGAAGAGACTAGAACAACGATCGCACTACGGTTGCAGCCGTAGCGTGCTTGATTTGGCCGGAGATCCAGCGCCGAGATGGCAACACCGAATCTTCCCGATATGGAGAGCGCCGTCTATGCAGATTTGGCAGTCGGCAACTCTTGGATCAAAATGAACCTCCCGTTTACACCAGAGCCAAAGCGGCTTCGTCACTGCGATGAATAGTTCATCGCCGCCGAGACGCACCAGAAGAGGCACGTGATCCCGTCGGGTCGTCCACCGGTTCGGTACGAATGTTGCTGCCGCGTTTCCAGTAGCTAAGCCACAACTACTTCGCCACGACCTATAGCAAGTCTCCGCCGGTCAAAATGCGCTGCCCGGTCGCGTAACGCACAATCACCTATCTATCTCCGCGCTTTGACCGGTTCCCAATGTATCGGGCCTCAAAACCCCTCCCGAACCAGCCATCCGCACGCACTTCCACATCACCGACGGCAGCGCCGCCTGCTCCAGCGCATCCAGCGGGAGAGCGAATCCCTCCGCCTCGATCACGGGCACCTGCGACACCAGCAGGTCAATCACCAACTCGAAATGGGTGAAACCGTGCCGCACCTGACCCACTCCACGCCAGTCCACTGCCATCGGAGCCACCGCCAACGCCTCCGCCACGGTCCACGGCGACCCTCGCCACTCGGTCCCGGGCAATTCCGTCATCCCACCCAACAAACCCTTGTACGGCCGCGTCCGCAGCAGCACCCGACCCTGCCCGTCGGTCAGCCAGAAATGCACCCCAAAGCGAACCGGCCGCTCCTTCTTCGGTGCTTTGCGCGGCAACGACGCCTGGATACCCATTTGCCGCGCGGCACATCCGGTGATCCAAGGACAAACCGCACACCCCGGAGCCGCCGGAGTACAAACCCCCGCCCCCAAGTCAAACATCGCCTGAGCAAAATCGCTCGGTCTCGCCCGCGCCGCCGGATCAGCGCCCAAACGGGCAGCCGCCTCCCGGATCGCCGGCTTGGCCGCCGGCATAGGTGCCTCGATCGCAAACACCCGAGACACCACCCGCTCCACGTTCCCATCCACCGGCACGATCGGAAACCCGAACGCGATCGCCCCAATTGCGGCCGCGGTATAAGCCCCAATTCCCGGCAACGCCTGCAACCCCGCCAGATCGGCCGGAAAACCCCCCACCGCAGCCACTGCCTGCGCACACGCATGCAAATTCCTCGCACGCGCGTAGTAGCCGAGACCAGCCCACGCCGACAGCACCGTATCCAGCGGCGCAGCCGCCAGCCCCTGAACCGTTGGGAACCGGCTTACGAAGCGGTCATAGTAGGGTATGACTGCGGTTACGGTCGTCTGCTGTAGCATGATCTCGCTCAGCCAGACGCGGTAGGGGTCAGGCGTCTCGCCAGGCTCCGCTCGCCATGGCAGCCGTCGCCGATGGCGGTCGTACCAACGCAATAGATCGCTTGCGGAGGCAGAAGGGACCGAGGCAATGGAAGACGACGACACCCCCAACGATATGGCTGGACGGGAAAGATTTGTCTACGGGCCGCGCCCTTTGGGCAGCCTCGTCCCGGACATCACCCGCCGCACCTATCGCAAGCGCAACCCCGCCTCAGCCCAGATCGTCGCGGACTGGGAGATCATCGTCGGGCCAAAGATTGCCTCGATGACGGTGCCCCGCCGCCTCGAACGCGGCGTGCTGACCATCGCCTGCGCTGGCCCGGCGGCCATGGACCTGCACTACATGGGCGTCGAGGTGATCAACCGGATCAACACCCACCTCGGCGGCCAACCGGTCCATTCGCTGAAGTTCACCCAGGCCGGAATGCCGCGCGCGCCGTCGCCCGGACAACCCTCGCCCCCCGAAGCGGTCCAGGAAGCCGAGGCAGCGGTGACCAACCTCCCCGACGGTGATCTCAAGGCCGCGCTCGCCGCGCTCGGACGCGTCGTCATCGGCCGAAGTAAACTCTTAAAAAGCCGCTTGAACAAACTGTAATATCAGATAAAGAGGTCTCCATGACGATTTCTCGCCGCTCCCTCCTGACCGTGGTGCCCGCCGGTTTCGCCGCCGCAGCCTTCGCGCTGCCGGCGACACCCGCGCATGCCGAGGCCAGCGATCCGAAAGCCGAACGTTTCATCGGTAAGCCCGACGCCAAGGTAACGGTCGGCGAATACTTCTCCCTCACCTGCACCCATTGTGCCGCCTTCGCCGCCGGCACCTTCCCCGACATCAAGAAAAACCTGATCGACACCGGCGCCCTACGCTGGGTGTTCCACGACTTCCCGCTCGATCAGGTCGCCCTCACCGCCTCCATGGTCGCGCGCTATCTGCCGGTCGATCGTTACGAACCGTTCGTCAACGCCCTGTTTGCCACCCAGAACCGCTGGGCATTCAATCGCGGCGGCGACCCGACGCAGGAGTTGTGGAAGATCGCCGCACTCGCCGGCATGAGCCGCGTCACCTTCGACAAGGCGCTCGGTGACACCGCCCTGCGCGACTGGATCATCCAGCAGCAGAAAACCGATTCCGACCAGCTGAAGATCGACTTCGACTCCGAGCTTCGTGATCAACAACCAAAAATACGCTGGGGAAATGAGCTACGACGCGTTCCGCAAACTGATCCCTGCGTAACACCATGTAGGAGTAATCATTGCCGGTCAGTTTCCGCCGCCTTCGCATCTCCGGGTTCAAGAGCTTCGCCGAACCAGCAAGCATAGAGATCCTGCCCGGACTGACCGGCATCGTCGGACCCAATGGGTGCGGCAAGTCAAACGTCGTCGAAGCCCTGCGCTGGGCGATGGGCGAAAGCAGTGCCCGCAGCCTGCGCGGCGGCGAGATGGAGGACGTCATTTTCGCCGGCACCGCCGGCCGGGCGTCACGCAATATCGCCGAGGTGACGCTGTTCCTCGATGAGGCCACGGGCCGCGCCCCACCCCCATTCCACGAACAAACCGAACTGGAAATCGGCCGCCGGATCGAGCGCGGCAGCGGCTCCGCCTACCGCATCAACGGCAGGGAGGCCCGCGCCCGGGACGTGCAAACCCTGTTCGCCGATCTGGCGTCGGGCGCGCGTGCCTCCGCCATGGTCAGCCAGGGCCGTGTCGGCGCTCTGGTCGGCGCCCGGCCGGAGGATCGCCGCACGGTTCTCGAAGAAGCTGCCAATATCACCGGCCTGCACGCGCGCCGCCACGAGGCGGAGTTGAAATTGCGCGCCGCCGAGGCGAACCTGTCCCGCGCCGAGGACCTGCGCGCCCAACTCGAAACCCAGCTCGGCAGCCTGAAGCGCCAGGCCCGCCAGGCCAGCCGCTACCGCAATATATCGGGTGCGATCCGGGCGGCAGAGGCAGAACTGCTGGCGCTGCAACGCGCCCGCGTGGAGCAGATCCGCACCCAAGCGGCGACGGCCCTGCACAACGCGGAAATCGCCGTCGCTGTCGCAACCGATGTCGCGACCGCCGCCACCGCCCACGCCGCCGAAGCAACCGCCGCTCTGCCCCCGCTGCGGGAAATCGAATCGAACGCCCGCACCGTCCTGGAACGCCATCGCGTCTCGCAAGAGCAGATCGCCGGCGAAGAGCAAGCCGCTCGCGTGGCCCTGGGCGAGGCCCAGCGGCGGATCGGCCAGCTTCGGCAGGATCTGGCACACGCTGATCAGTTGCAGCGTGACGCCACCGCGGCCGATCAGCGGCTCCTCGAGGAAGCAACCACATTGGCCGAGGCCGATCACGGCCACGATGAACGCGCCGCTGCAGCGGAGGCCGCTACCATCGCCGCCACCGACGCCGTCCGGGTCGCCGAAGCCGAAGCCAACCGCGCCACCGAGGCCGCCGCCGAAGCCAATGCCCGCACCCAGGCAGCGGCGCAGCTTCTGGCGCAGTCGGAACACCGGTCCAACCGGCTGAGCGAACAGGCCCAAACCATCGGCCGGGAACGCGAACAGATCGCCGCTCAGCAGGTCGATCCCGCCGTGATCGCACGGGCAAGCGAGCAGGTCGCGGAAGCCGAGGCGGCGTTGACCGCAGCGCGCACCATGGTCGAGCAAGCGGAACACGACCGCGCCGCCACTTCCGCCGCATTGGCTTCAGCCCGAGAAACCCAGGCCGCGGCTGACTCAGCCCGTGCCCGCCTCGCCGCCGAGGCTTTGGCACTCGCCGAGGTGCTGGCCGTGAAGGACGGCGAACGCTGGCCGCCCATGATCGACTCCCTCACCGTCGCCGACGGCCTCGAAGCCGCTCTCGGGGCGGTGCTCGGGGAGGAACTAACTTCCGCGCTCAACCCCGGCGCGGCGCGGCACTGGCGCGAACTGCCGGCGTTCGACCCGGCCCCGGCGCTGCCGGAATGCGCCCAGCCGCTATCCGCCCATGTGCAAGGACCGCCCGCGCTCGCCCGTTCGCTGTCCCAAATTGGTCTGGTAGAAAGCGAAGAAGATGGCCCTGATCAACAGTCCAAATTACTTCCGGGTCAGGCATTGGTCTCGCGCTCCGGGGCCACTTGGCGCTGGGACGGCTATGCCATTCGCGCCGGCACACCTACCCAAGCCACAGTTCGGTTGCAGCAGCGCAACAGGCTGACCGCTCTTCGCATCCGCCTCGCAGCCGCAGAACAGGAGGCAGCGGCAGAGCACGTCGCTCGTTCAGCCGCCGAATCTGCCTCGCAAGCAGCGGTGATGACCGAGCAGAGCGCCCGCAACGGTCGCCGGGACTGGGAACAGAAACTCGAGCGCGCCCGCGCCGCCCTCTCCAGCCTGCGCAATCAAGCCGTCACCGCCACTGCTCGGCTGGCCGCCGCCGACGACCAATTAGCGCGGATCACAGTGGAGCGCGATGAGGCCGTCGCTTCCCTCTCCCAAGTCCGAGCCGCCCAGACCGCCCTGCCTGACATCGCCGAACTGCGCTCGGCGGTGGACCAAGCCCGCACCACTCTCTCCGCCGTCCGCTCCCGTGAGGCCGCCGCCCGCGCCGAACGCGACATGCTGGCCCGCGAATACATCGCCAGGGTCAACCGCCGCCGCGTCATCACCGCCGAACGGGCCGGCTGGTCCGAACGGGCCAAGGATGCCGCTGATCGAGTGACCGACCTCGCCGCACGGCAAACCGAAGCCGAAGATACCTTGAAGACCCTGGAAGCCCGCCCGGCCGAGATCGCCGCCCGACGGGCCGAAGCGCTGGACGCGCTGACCGCCGCCGAAACCGCACATCGCAACGCCGCCGAAGTCCTGTCCGCGGCCATGACCCAGGCCTCCGACGCTGACCGGGCCGCCCGGGCAGCGGAAAGCGGGCTGGCCGCACGTCGGGAGGACGCAGTCCGGGCCGAGGGCGGACTGCAGCAGGCCAGCCACGCCTGGGGCGTCGTCGCTGAACGCATCCTCGAACGGCTGGGGGCCAACCCTGCTCTGCCCGATCCCCCGGCCGACCTCTCCCCCGACAGCGAGGAAAAAGCCCGCCGCCGCCTGGAACGCCTCCTCAAGGAACGCGAGGAGATGGGCCCGGTCAACCTGCGCGCCGAACAGGAAGCCGAGGACGTCGAAAAGCAGATCACCACGATCGAAACCGAGCGTGAGGAACTCACCACCGCGATCGCCAAATTGCGCGGCTCCATCGGTCACCTGAACCGCGAGGGCCGCGAACGTCTCACCGAGGTGTTTCAGCAGGTCGATCGGAATTTCCAGCAATTGTTCAGCCGCATGTTCGGCGGAGGCCGCGCCCACCTGGCGCTGGTCGGTTCTGATGATCCGCTGGAGGCGGGGCTGGAAATCTACGCCCAGCCCCCCGGCAAGAAGCTGGCGACCTTGTCTCTGCTCTCCGGCGGTGAGCAGGCGCTGACCGCCCTGTCGCTGATCTTTGCCGTCTTCCTCTGCAATCCCGCGCCGGTCTGCGTGCTCGACGAGGTCGATGCCCCGCTGGACGACGCGAATGTTGAACGGTTCTGCACGTTGCTGGAGGACATGGTGCGTGAAACCGGCACCCGCTTCCTGGTGGTGACGCATCACCCGCTTACCATGGCACGCATGGACCGGTTGTATGGCGTAACGATGCAGGAGCGCGGCGTATCTCGCCTGCTGTCGGTCGATCTGGCACGCGCCACGGTTCTGATCGACGAGCCCCGGATGGCGGCGGAGTAAGCCGTAACCGCTCTCAGAGAGGCCGAGCGGCCGTCGAGGGTCCGGGCCACGCTAGCGTCAGCGAGTGACGCCGGTCACACGCGCCGCCACAGAGTTTCTGCTATCGATCGTCGCTGATGGTAACGCCGGATTGCTGATGCCATGCTGGTGCGGCGGAAAGGTGGGATCGAATGGACCTTTGGGCGGCGGCATGTTCACAGCCGCCCGCGGCGACGGGGGTATTGATGTCAGATACGGAAAGCGGTGCAGGTTCGGGCGGCCAGTTGCTGTCGCTGCAGACCGCGCTTGGAGCGGGCGTACTGCAACCGACCTCCTTCCACGCGGAGGAGACGATCAGTGCGCCGTTTTCGCTGACTGTCGAGGCGATCTCACAGCAGTCTGCGATCGACCCCAACACCATCCTGTTCCAGCCGGCCTGCCTGACGATAACGTTCGGATCGGGACCACCGCGGATCATCAACGGGATGGTGCGCTCATTCGTCGCCACCGGCGAACCGGTGCGGGACCAATATTCCTACACTTTGACGGTTGTCCCGAAGCTCTGGTTCATGGGGCAGACCCATGATTGCCGGATCTTTCCGGGCATGACGATCGCCGACATTCTGCAATCAATCTGTAGCGACGTCGGCCAGACAATCAAGATCAATGTCTACGGTGAAAAGACGGTCAAACCCTATGTAACCCAGTTCAACGAGACGGATTTCGCGTTTTTCTCCCGCCTGCTCGAAGAGGCCGGTTATTTTTACTACTTCACTCATACCTCGAGCGACCACACACTCGTGGTCACCGACCAGAACCAGGGCTTCATCGCAAGCCCCAAGCCAGCCCTGACGGTGGCCCACGAAGGCGGCGGAACCGATGTGCTGACGGCCTGGCAAAAAATCGGCATCACGGCGCACGGATCGTTCCATCTGCTTGACTACGACCTGACCCAACCCACCACCCTGCCGGAAGACACCAAAACCACGACACTGGCTGTCCCAGGCGTAGCAGCGCGGGATGTTTTCGAGTGGCCTGCCCTGGAACTCACCCAGGCAGATGTGGCGGCCCGAGCCCGGCTGAAAATGGAGGCGGCAGAGGCGCAAGCCGGGCTGATCGAGGCCACGGGCGCCAACCCCGGTTTCATGCCAGGAACTCGCTTCACCATCTCAACCGACCCCTACACAGGCGCGGCGAATGCCGAATACATCATCCGCAGCGTCAGCAGCAGCGGCCATGACGAGAGCTGGGTCGCCGGTGGAAGTGCCTCGGAATACACCAATCGCATTGTCGCCTTTCCCTCGGCGACCGTGTGGCGGGAAAAGTTCGTGACGCCGCGGCCCGTCATGGCCGGTATCCACTCCGCCGTGGTGATCGGCGATGCGGGCGAAGAGATCCATTCGGAGCAATACGGCCGGGTCAAAGTTAGTTTCTTCTGGGATCATCGCAAGACGATCACCGCCGGCAACGGCATCTGGGTGCGCGTAATCCAGCCTTGGGCCGGTAATACCTGGGGGTGGCAATCGCTGCCACGCGTCGGGTGCGAGGTGGCAGTCGCCTTTTTCGATGGCGACCCCGACCGGCCGGTGATCGTGGGTGGCCTTTACAATGCCGACATGATGCCGGTTTTCCCGGTCACTTCCCAGCAAACCAAGAGCGGGTTGCGAACCCGCTCCACCACCGGCGGCAGCAGCAGCAACTTCTCGGAATTCTCGATCGACGACAAACAGGGATCGGAACTGGTCTTTCTCCACGCCGAGAAGGATATGTCGACCGAGATCGAGAACAACGACACCCTGACCGTCGGCAAGGATCAGTCGATCACCGTCAACAACAACCGCACACTGACGGTCAAGGCTAAGGAAGCCATCGAGGTCGATGATGCCCAGTCCGTCACAATCAAAAACGGCCGGACAACGACGATCAGCGCGGCAGGGGATAGCCTGACGGTCAACAATGGCGGGATCAAGATTACCGCCGAGCAAAGCGACATCGCGATCGAAGCCAGCATGGGCAACATCACGATGCAAGCGATGAACAGCATCAAGTTCACGGTCGGCGGCAACTCGATCGAGATCAATGCCGAGGGCGTGACGATCACTGCAATGAAAGTTAGTGTCCAGGGCCAAGCCATGGTGCAAATACAAGGCCCAATGACACAGGTCAGCGCAGACGGCATGATGACGCTCAAGGGCGGCGTCATGATGCTGAACTGAGGGGACCATGAACGACCGATCAATGACCAAACTGCTTGCGACCCCGTGGGAGGACGTGTTGGCGCGCGCCGCCCTGACCGGCGAGTGCGCGGCTGTCGTCCAAGGGAACACCGAAGCTGGGCCGGCGATTCAGCAGCTCGAGGATGCCGGCTTCCTGACCGAAGCAGCCAAGGTCATGGCGCATGCGCTGCCCAAGCGTGAATGTGTCTGGTGGGCCTGCATGTGCGCTCGGCATACCACACCGCCCGACCTCGGTGAGGCTGATGCCGCCGCTGTCTCGGCCGCCGAGACATGGGTGCGGCACCAAACTGACGAGAGCAGGCGAGACGCATTCGATCATGCGCAGCGCGCCAACTTCAGCACCGCCGAGGCCTGGGCTGCCGTGGCCGCCTTCTGGAGCGGCGATTCAATGTCGCCGCTGGGCCAGCCGAAAACGCCGCCCGCGCCACATCTGCCAGGCACTGCCGCTATCGGTTCCGTGACACTCGCCGCGGTCAGAATACACCCGGCCCGGCGGGACGACCGCCTGCGGCGCTTCCTCGGCAGCGCCCGGGACATTGCCGCCGGCGGTGTCGGTCGCCTGCCACCGGAGGGATCAGCCTGATGGGTCAACCAGCCGCCCGTGTGACCGACATGCAAACCTGCCCGATGGTGACCGCCATCGTGCCGCATGTCGGCGGCCCGATCACCCTCGGCTGCTTCACCGTGTTGGTCGGTGAGATGCCGCAAGCGCGCATCTCCGATATGCACACCTGCGTCGGGCCGCCGGGTGTCTTGGCGTTGGGTTCGTTCACAGTCCTGGTCGGAGGTATGCCGGCCTCGCGCGTTGGCGACTCTACGGCACATGGTGGCGTCGTTGTCGGACCGGGCGCGCCCACTGTCCTGATCGGGTAACCTGGCCATGACACTTACCTTGACTGTCCTGCGATGCCCGCCAACCGTCGCGCCGGAGGTGCGAGAGGTGACCGGCGGCGAGTTCTCGATTGGCCGCGGTCCCGACAACCAATGGGTGCTACCCGACCCGACGAAGCACCTATCGAAGCGGCATTGCGTCCTCGCCTTCCGCAACGGCAACTGGCAGGTGGCTGGGACCAGCACCAACGGCACATTTGTCAACCGCGACGAGGTGCCGCTCGAATCCCGAGGTCCGCGTGCGTTGGAAGACGGCGACCGGTTGATCCTCGGCGTATACGAGATCGAGGTCCGCTTGGTCGAAGAGGCCCAGCCCTCCTGGAAACGATCCGCGCCGGTTGCTGACGCGAGGCGAGACCCGTTCAGCGATCCATTCGATGACGATCTGTTCGCCCCCAGCCCACGGCGCGATCGTGGACCGACCCGCGATGCCAATCCGGGATCTGCGTTGGATCCCTATTCGCCGGCACTCGCGCCGGACTTCGATCCATTGTTACCTGACGACGAAGCGGCCTTCCCCGGAGAAACCCCCGCCGACCATAGTTCGGCAATTTCGGACGCGATCAACCTGCCGCCGGCCAAGGTGCCGGACGATTGGGATCTCGATGATTTCGCCCCTCCGCCGGTTGCGAAGCCAGCCGAACGGGAAACCGCTCGTCGTGCCACTGTGGCACCCCAAGCGGCGCTCCCCGACCCGGAGATCCGGACCCCCCGCGCCCCGGCAGCACCGCCAGCGGTCCCGGTAGCGGAAGGAGACCTGCTTGCGGCCTTCCTCAAAGGCGCCGGCATGGAAGATGTCGCGCTGCCCGATCCGGTTGAGACCATGGAGCGGCTTGGTGCGGCGTTTCGCGCGACGGTCTCCGGCATCCGCCATGCGCTTATTGCCCGCTCCGAAGTGAAACGCGAATTCCGCATAGAAACGACCATGATCCGCACCCGCGGCAACAACCTGCTCAAGTTCTCCGCCAATGATGACGACGCACTCGCAGGCTTGCTGGGTGCCGGGCGACACACTGATATGGGGGCCGAGGAAGCCGTTACCGACGCTTTGACCGACATCCGCCTGCATGAACTCGCCAGCATGACGGCGATGCAAGCCGCCGTGCGCGCCTTGGTGGTTCGGCTGGGTCCGGACCAGATACGTGACGCCAAGGATAATTCCGCCAACCGCGCGTTGCTCGGCAACCGCAAAGCACGCGCCTGGGATGCCTACGAGGCACTGCATGCCGAAGTCCTGCGTGGCTTGTCCGATGATTTCGACAGCGTGTTCGGCAAACGCTTCGCCCTCGCCTACGAACAGGCAATGGAAGAACTGACGCAACGAAAGAGCCATGGAGACGACTGGCGATGACCGTTCGGTTGGTCGCGGCGGTCGGTTTGCTCGCGCTTTCGACGCTCACTCTGGTGGGTTGCGGCAAGTCGGACCCACCGCCACCACCACCGCCGCCAGTTCTGGAGCTAACTGTTTCCGGCAGCGCGGACCAGAATCCGGGCGCCGACGGAACGCCGAGGCCGGTGGCGGTTCATCTGTATCAGCTCGCCGCCACCGATAAGTTCACCAATGCCGACGGCTTCGCCTGGGTCGAGCATGAGCAGTCGACATTGGGAGCGGATGAACTGAGCTCCAGCGAGTTCGTGCTCAAGCCGTCTGAAAAGCAGGAGATCAAGCAGGATTTGAAGCCCGGCACGAAAGCCCTCGGGGTGGCGGTTTGGTTCTATGACATCAACAATGCCCAGTGGCGCGCGTCGGCCCCGGTCGCCGCCAACGGAACGACCAAACTCGTGCTGAATGTAGGAAAGCTGTCGGTTTCGCTGGAGCCGCCGCCAAGTAAGTAAACCAGCGTTGTTAGGATTGCTATGAGCTGGACCAACCGCGTGATCTGGCAGGAGGGCATGTTCCTCCGAGCCCAACACTTCCAGCAGCAGGACCGCTGGCTGGAGGCGTTGGTCCGTGGCCGCACCAGCATGTTGCGTCCGTATCCCTGGGGCATCACAGAATACGCCATCGACCGCGACCTGCTGGCGACCGGACGGTTCGCCTTATCGTCGGGCGCCGGCGTGTTCGAGGACGGCACGCTGTTTGTCATCCCCGGCGAAACCGACCATCCGCCACCACTCGAGCCGCCCCAGACCGCACGCAACGTGCTGGTCTATCTCGCCACCCCGATCCGCCAGCCCGGTGCGGCCGAGGTCGGGCTGGAGGCAGACAGCGAGGGACGCTACGGACCAAAGAGCTTCGAAGCCTACGATACTCACTCCGGTTCCCCGCAGCCCGCGGATCTTCAGGTTGGCCGGCTTAGGCTGCGATATATGCTGGAGACTCAGGATCGGGCCGGTTATCACTGCATTGGCCTGACCCGCATCACCGAGGTTGCCGCCGACCGGCGCATCACCCTCGATGATCGCTGGATCCCGCCCGCTTTGGTGTGCTCCGCCGCCCCGCCACTGGCTGGCCTGCTCGCGGAACTCACCGGGATGCTGAACCAGCGCGGCGAGGCGCTGGCCGGTCGGCTAAGCGCACCTGGCGCGCGGGGTGTGGCCGAAGTGCAAGACTTCCTGCTGCTGCAGTCGGTCAACCGCTGGCAGAAGCTGCTGTCGCACTGGACCGATTCCGGCAACGTGCATCCCGAAGACCTGTACGCAACGCTGGTGCAGATGGTCGGTGAGTTCGCCACCTTCACCGAGGCTTCGCGGCGCCCGAACAGCTATCCGGCCTATCGGCATGAGGATTTGCAACGCAGTCTGGCCCCCGTGGTGGCGGATCTGCGGCGTTCCCTGTCCGCCGTGCTGGAAACCAACGCGGTGTCGATCCCGCTACAGGATCGCCGTAATAACATGCGCGTCGGCCCGTTGAGCGACCGCACCATTTTGCGCAATTCCAGCTTCGTGTTGTCGGTGCAGGCCAATGTGCCGAGCGAAAATCTGCGCCGGCTGTTCCCCTCTCAGGTGAAGATCGGGGCGGTCGAGCATATCCGTGAGCTGGTGACCGTGGCACTGCCCGGCATTTCGGTCCGGCCGATGGGTGCCGCTCCGCGGCAGATCCCGTTCTATGCCGGGGCCACGTATTTCGAGCTGGACCGCAACAGTCCTCACTGGCAACAGATGCAGTCGTCAGGCGGCTTCGCGATCCATGTGTCCGGAGACTTTCCGGAACTGAAGATGGAACTCTGGGCAATCCGCGGCAGCGGGGGGACTTAAGCAATGCCGAGCGATAACCCGTTCTCTGAGCCGGAGGATTCGGACCGAACGCAGATCATCCGGCCGCTGCCCGGCGGACGTGCGCGCAGCGCGGCGCCCCCAGCGGCCGGCGCGCCACCTCCAGATCAAACGTCGGTCCCGCCGGCCGCGGTTTCGGGGCCGGATGAGGCAATACGGGTCGGCAGGTCGCCGCTACTCGCTGCCGCGGCACCTCTGCTGCAGTTGTTGTCACGGCTGCGCAACACCCTGTCGCAGCCGGATTCCGGCGCCTTGCGTGAGCGTGCGGTGAGCGAAGTTCGCCGGTTCGAGCAAGCCTCCCGCGACAGCGGGGTGCCGATCGCGCAGTTGCGTCCGGCGCATTACGCCTTGTGCGCCAGCCTGGACGACGTGGTACAGGCCACGCCTTGGGGCAGTGAGGGCGCGTGGGCGTCGCGGTCCCTGGTCTCGACCTTCCATCAAGAGGTGCGCAGCGGCGACCGGTTCTTCGACGTGCTCAACCAGGTGAAGCAGAACCCCGGACTGTTCTTGCCCGTCCTGGAACTGATGTACCTATGCCTCTCGCTGGGATTTCAGGGCCGTTACCGGTTGTCGCCGCGCGGTCCGGCGGAACTGGACCGGATGCGGGAAGATGTCTACGGGATTATCGCCCGGCAGCGGCCGAAGCCCGATCCCGAGTTGTCGCCGCGCTGGCGGGGGGTGACGGCGCCCTATCGGGCCGCTCGCGCGGAACTGCCGGTCTGGGTCGTCGGGGCAGCCGGGTTGGCAGTGATCTGCGGCATGTACGCCTGGACGTTGTTCGGATTGAACGACGGCTCTGATGCATTGTTCGCGCGGACCATGGCAGCCCCGCCCGCCCAGATGCCAGCGATCGTGCGTGCTGCCCCAGTGCAGCCGCCAGCGCCCGCACGTGCACCGGCGCAACCAGGGGCGTTGGACAAGTTACGCGGCTTCCTGCAACCCGAGATCGAGCAAGGTCTGGTCACGGTGCTCGGAACCGACGCGGCGCCCGTGGTGCGGGTGCGCAATCGCGGCATGTTCGCAGCCGGCAGCGCGTCCGTCGCGTCGAAGTTCAACCCGTTGTTGGAGCGGATCGGACAGGCGCTCGCGGCGGAGCACGGCTCCGTGCAGGTGATCGGGTACACCGACAACCAGCCAATCCGCTCGTTGCAATTTCCTTCCAATTTCCAGTTGTCCGCGGCGCGCGCGAAGGCGGCGGCGGCGATCATCGGGAAGGGCATCGGCGACGTGTCCCGGATCAAGACCGAGGGTCGCGCGGATGCCGATCCGATCGGGAACAACACGACGGCGGAGGGACGCGAGGAGAACCGGCGGATCGAGGTGGTGTTGCGACGCGAAGGGTAACCTCGACGCTGGCCGCGAGTTGCCGAGGCTTGGCTCGTCTCTCAGGGCCGCTTGCGGCTTGGTCGACGATCCTTCGGGTCTATTGACACGCACTGAATGGAGTTGAGAGAACAGTTTTGGCAAGGCGGTTGCGCTCAATGAGCGATAATTCATTGGCTTATATACTTCAAATCGAGGAAGCAAATGCCGATCGAGTCCGAATGCCGTTACTTGAAGGACGCGGAGTGGAGCAGAAAGGCCTTTTCAGGTTCAGCCGACGGCGGAGAGAGCGCTGAAAACCACGCTGAGCGTGTAGCGCATGCGGCGGCGAGCAAGGACAAGGGCTGCGTGATTTCGACGTTCCTTTTTGAGCAGAATGCATTTCCTTGCGTGAAGTGCATCAGCTGGTTTCTGGACAAATCGCTGGCGGGAGCAACGTTCGTGTTTGCCTGCACGGCGAACGAGGGATTCTACGCCAAGGAATGCGGGTTCGTCGCGAGCTCGGACAGTGTCCTGGAAAGCCAGACGAAGACAATCCGCGGTGTTCTCTATGCCTCCAGCGGCCGGCTCTATGCGCGCAAGAAAAAAATCACGGTCAAGAAAACTGGGGTGGACTACAGTTTTACCACCGATCGCTCGATCAACATCACAGCGACCGAGGCCATTCCCGAGACATTGCGCAACCTGCCAGCGCTCAACGTCGAATTCGTATAGCAAAAACGGGACGAAGCGGAGGTCTTCGGTGGTGTCGCATTCAGCATATCCGGCGAAATAACGGTTTATTGGAAACCAGTGAAACCCGACCCGACCGCTGGCTTTTTCGGCAAAATTCCGGCACGCGGTGATTTCGTGGCGGCGGGGCTGCCCTCGGCGGTTGTCAAAACATGGGATCAATCCATCTCTGCCGCGCTGGCCGAGGCCAGGTCCGCTCTAGGTGATCGCTGGTCTGACGTCTGGCTGCAGGCCCCCGTCTGGCGCTTCGCCTTGCCCGGAACAATGTGCGGCCCCGCTCCTTTGCTCGGCCTCTGGATGCCCAGTATCGACAAGGCTGGCCGACACTTCCCACTGATGATCGCAATCACCTGCCCCGGCATCACGCCGGAGCAGATGCGCCGCCACGGGACCGCCTGGCTCGACGCGGCGGAGGACGCGGGACGCGACGCCATCGCTGACGATCTCACGCCGCAGCAACTGACGGCGAGCATACCACCTCCGCCAGACCTGACTGTGTCGCCCGACATCCCCGTGCCCGATGACTTGAGCCCTCGACCCGACGCCGCATTGTGGTGGACCGACGGTGCTCCGCTCGTGCCTGCACAGGCGCTTGTCCTCGACACCATGCCCGATGCCGCCCGGTTCCGCGCTATGCTGGATAGCGATGGCGTCTGATCACGCCGCCGGAGCGCCGAACCCCCTACACTCCCCGTCGTCCGCGGACCAAAGCCGCCCCCTGACCCAGCGCCACCAGCTTTGCCGCGGCGACGTCGACGGGCATCGGCGCCATGCCGCAATTGGTGCAGGGGAATAGCCGTTCGGCTGGCACGAACGCTAGCGCGTCCTCGATCACCTCTGCGACCTGTTCCGGGGTTTCCACTTCGTCGGTCGCGACGTCGATCACCCCGACCAGCACATCCTTCCCATCGAGCAACTCCAGAAGCCGCAGCGGTACCCTCGCATTGCGGCATTCCAATGACACCTGATCGATAGAGCTGGCTGCCAGCACCGGAAACGTCTGCTCGTATTGCCGCCATTCCGCGCCCAGTGAGCCTTTCCAATCAATGTTCGCCTGAATGCCATAACCGTAACAGATATGCACCGCCGTGGTGCAATGCAGTCCCGCCGCGGCTCGCTCCAGCGCGCTGATGCCCCACGTCGCGACCTCATCCATATAGACGTTGAAGGCTGGCTCATCGAACTGGATCGTATCGACCCCATCCTGTTCCAGCGCGCGGGCTTCCTGATTGAGCAGATCCGCGAACGCCATCGCCAGCGCGACCTTGTCTCCGTAATGCCGATCGGCGATCGTATCGACCAGAGTCATCGGCCCCGGCAGCGTGAATTTCAACGCGCGGCTGGTGTGGGCCCGTGTCAGCCGAGCCTCGGTCTGATGAACCCGCCGGCTCAGGCGCAGTGGACCGGTGACTGTCGGCACCATCGCTTTGTAGCGATCATTACGTATGCCCATCTCGACTTTGTGTTCGAAGTCAATGCCTTCGACCTGTTCCAGAAAGCCGTGTACGAAGTGCTGGCGGGACTGTTCGCCATCGGTGACGATGTCGATCCCGGCGTCTTCCTGCCGCTTCAACCACAGCAGCGTCGCATCGCGTTTCGCCGCGGCCAGAGTCTCCCCCGAACCCTTCCACGGGGCCCACAGCTTGTTCGGTTCCGCCAGCCATTCCGGCTTCGGCAGGCTGCCGGCGATCGTCGTACGTAGCATCCTCGTCTCTCCCATCGCATGGTCGCCCGAACGCGTAAATCCCGACAGCGTCAGCCTCATGGACCTTCAATCGCGCTGGCCGTTTCGAGGGGTCGCAATATGCACCGCCTCCCATGAATTAGCGATGAACATGAAAGCTCAGCAAGTGAAGGTTCATTTTCCACGCCAACACCGCATAATCCGCGCTCTCGGCGCTTCGGCTGGCGGCCGCGAATATGCGTGACGCTCGATGGAATAGATGCGCGGACTTTGCGCCCGAGGACAGGGCCTTCGCCATCCACCGGCCCGCCGCATCGACCTCGCCGTTTCGATAGAGCGCCCAGGCCAAAGCGCTCTGGGTCGCGAAATTCTCCCGCAGCATGATGTCCTGACGCGCCCACTTCACCGCGTCCCGCCCGTTCTTTATTGCGTCCGCGTATAAGTCTGCCAGATGGTGGTAGTAATGCACCTCGCCTCGCCGCACCGACGCCAAATAGCTTGCCTCAGCCGCGTCAAATAATGGCTTCGCGCGATCTTCGTCGCCCATGACGGTGTACAGTTCCCCAAGCGCCTGCCTGAGTTCGGGTTTCGGCACCCGTGCAACCACAGTCTCGTAGAGCTTTGCGGCCTCCTGATAATGGCCTTGTGCCGCCACCGCTTCCGCGATGTGCTCCGCGATCAGCCAATCACCGGAGTAGGCTCGATCCGCTCGGTGATAGTGTGCGAGCGCCTCATTGTGACGGCCCTGGGCCAGATCGAGCAAGCCTCGCTGCAACTCAAGCCAAGAGTAAGACCGCATTTCCTTGGCGGTTAATTCGTCCTCCGCCCGAGCATAAAGATCATCGGCACGGGCGTACTCACCCATGCTTGCTGCGAAATAAGCAACGCGCGCGAGGCTGTCCCAAGCTGACTCCTCCTCAGTGATCCGAGCGTAAGTCGCCTTTGCCTCTTCGTATTGTCCCTCCTGAAAATATAAATCAGCCTCAAGCCCTTTGGCTTCTGTCGTCTCGGCAAGCAATGGAACCGCCGCCAGACTGCGTTTCACGTCGGACAACCGGTGCAACTTGAAAGCAATCTTCGCCTTCAGCAGGTATAGATCTCCGGGATTGGGCAGATGATTGATCGTTATATCAATCGCCTGCTCCGCCGCCGGAAGTTGTCTAAGGTCGCCCGTCAGGACAGCCTGCTGATAGAGGCTATAGGCATATTTCACGGCCCGGGGAGTATCGACCGGTGCAGCAAACGCCTCGGGGCCGGTTTCAGCTATAGCCGCTTTGATTCGGTCAAGATCACGTTGATAATCCGATTGCCCATGGGTGGCCTTAGTAGTGTGTGATCCTGATGCAGCAGCAGGCGCCAACGGAACCACCGGCTGCCGCGATCCATGCAACGTCACCACGGCTCTGCGAAATAGGGAAAGTTCGGGAGGAAGTTCTTATCGTTCTTAAGTGGATTTGGCGGTGTCTTCGGTTCAATCGGCGCTGCGTCCCATAGCGCCTGATCGTTTAGAAGTTCAACATGATATCTCTTGCCGTTAAACTCGGCTCCCATATCAAGGAACATCGAGAGAAACCGTGTCGCCACCTGGTCTTCCAGACGCCTGCCAAATGGCCAGGTGCCGGTCGTGTCCATATCGATCGCACACACATTGGGAATGAAGATTTCCGCCGGACGCCGCAATGGAATGTCGAGGCCTCGTTTATTCCAGCTATCGTCCGGCATGTTCAGTTCTTGGAAGAGGGTCTTCGCCACCCGAGGGAAGGCCTCAACGACGCTGGTGTAAATTTTGTGCACTGATACCGGCGAGTTGTCGTGATCGAACGAGGTCTGCAGCCCCAGCGCACTGATCGACGGCCCAAAGCCCCAACCGAGGTGACCGAGCCGTTTGACGAACTGTGGCGCCAGCCAGAAATTATTCCCGCCAAGCTGCCGATTGTCTTCGCGCTCACTCAGCGCGGCATCGGCAAACGGTTGGCCATCCGTATCAACTAGCTTGTATTGCTTCAGTTCTTCATCCAACTTCAAGGCATCGACAAGCGCCCACGGGTGCTCCAGCCAGAACGCATCGTCAGGAATTGACTCGACCTTCTTGGCGGCCTTTTTAACCCAGCTTTCTCCCCACGCGTTGACGATCCTCTCCTGCGTCGGATCGCTCGTAACGAAAGCGAGCGGCATTTCGAGAATGATCGCGTTGATGTTCTTACCGGCTTGAGCGTCCCGTCCGGAATAAACGAAACGATAGTTCCCGTTCGCGTCCTTGCGAAATTTGTTGCCCGTCCACGCCCAGGGACCAGCGGGCAGGTCCAACTTTACGCCATGTCCATGATCAGGAATGGCCGGATTGAAGTTGAAAAGATCGTTGCCTTCCAACTCCAGAAACGTCTTTGGGATTGGCAGTTCCCGTGCCTCTTTTAAAGTGTGAGGGACATGATAAAACTGCGGGGCGTAGTTGATCGAGCGAAAGAAGCCGGTCAAATCATTGAAGAATGCGTCATCGCGACCGCCGACAAAGGCCTTGATTTCATGCCCGGCCGGTGACCGCAGAACAACGCTTTGATCAACGTCGATTTCCGCAGCAAAACTGCCGCCCGGAAAATTGCTGAACCGGAGCGTCGCTCGGCCTTGATCATTCACAGTGACCCGTACTTCCGAAGGCGCCAGTATCCCAAAGTACTTTTCCTTGACGGCGTCGAGATATTTTAGCATCCCTTCCAGCGTCTCGCCGCTTCGGGCGTCCCGCGCAACGCGCCGGCCAGAAGCGATCTGGAGGCGATACAGCATGTCTGAGTCGAGTACCCCGGCCCGAGGTACCGCGGCAAAGGTGAGTGCCACAACGACCTTTTCACCGCCGTCGGTATCATCGCTTGGGAAGCCAAAGAGGTCGTAAAGGTCCGCGGCACTGACATCGATATCTGAAAATATCGTGTTCACCGCATTCGGATCGTTATGGTCCGCCATCGGATTAACCCCTCCAGGTTCTCGACGAACAGGACAACCATCACGACCCGTTCGGCGACGGCAGGTGTCCTTCTGCCTGCGAGATAGAACTCGGCGCGATCAAAACTCTGCGGCGGGAACGAGCGCCAGTCAAGTTGAATTGAATGTGGCGCCAGCAGAAGCGCTTCGTCGCCGCGCGATTCAGAAGGGAGTGTCTCCTGGCGACAAACTCAATCCGCTCAGAAGTCCCGAATCCTAATAATAGACCTTCTGGACCCATGAGTACCTCTCATCTTCGCGCCGGCGTTGCTATTTTACTCGACACTCACCATTTCGGCGCGCTATGCTTTTGTATTACTCGAAAAGTCCGCGCATAGGCCAAGCAACGCGTCTACGCTTACTGTCGCGGCGAACAAGATCGCGGCTTCCAAATCATATGCGAAGAAACTCGATCCGGAAACAGACCCGTGATTGCCGCCCGAACCCAGAGCGGCGCAAGTTGCCGAACACCGCCAACCTCCAGGCCGTGGATCCCCGGCGATCATCGCCCCAGCAAGTGGCGCCCCGAATCAACGACCGGCACACGGATCACCACCGACAGGCCAAGGGTCGTCGTCGTATTGACCCTGGACCCCGACATCGCGCCGGCCGCCCGTCACCCAATCGAAACACGAATTTCCTCAAAGCCTCTGCTTGGATGCATTCCCCGATCGCGCTACCCTCACCACAATGTTGGACGCCACGCACGCGGCACCCTGAACAGGCAGACCGATCATGGAGCAGTTCCGCAGCCACGCCGTCACTCACCCAGGCACTAAGCGCGACCACAACGAGGATATGTTCGTCGATCGCTCCGACCTCGGCCTGTGGGCGGTGGCGGACGGCGCTGGCGGCCACGATGCCGGCGAAGTCGCCTCCGAGATGATCGCCACCACCCTGGAGACCATTCCTCTCGAACTGACAGCCGAGGAGATGCTGGCCCAGGTTCGGCTCCGCATCAGCGCGACCCATACCGCTCTGCGCGAATGCGCCGCCCGCAAGGGGGAGGGCGCGCTCGTCGCCTCAACGGTCGTGGTACTCATCGTCCGCCACGGGCATTTCGCCTGCCTCTGGGCTGGCGATTCGCGCGCCTATCTGCTGCGCGACGGCATCCTGCAGCGAATCACACGCGATCACAGCCTTGTGCAGGAACTGGTCGACGCCGGCGAAATCAATGAGGCCGACGCCGAGGGCCATCCGCGGGCCAATATCATAACCCGCGCAGTGGGCGACCAGGCTGAATCGATGGAACTGGACAAGGTCATCGGCAGCGTCGCCGACGGCGACCGGTTCCTGCTGTGCAGCGACGGTCTTTCGAAGGTGCTGGACGACAACACAATCCTGGGTCTGTTGACGGCGAGCCCGGTTGAGGAGACCGCCGCCAAGCTGGTCGATGCCACTTTGGACCGCAACGCCACAGACAACGTCACCGCAGTGGTGATGGAAGTCGTGGGGAATGAACGGGACTAGGTCTGCGCCCTCCTCGCTTGGAAAATATCAGATCCGTGGGGTGCTGGGCCGTGGCGCGATGGGCACGGTCTATGACGGGTGGGACCCGTCGATCGGCCGCCGCGTCGCCATCAAGACGGTCCGCCTGCTTGACCCCGACGATGCCGAGGCGGTCGACGCACTCGCCCGGTTCAAGAACGAAGCGCAAGCCGCCGGACGGCTGTCCCACCGCAACATCGTCAGTGTCTACGATTACGGCGAGTCCGAAGAGAACGCCTACATTGTCATGGAGTTCGTCGAGGGCCAGTCGCTTAAGCAATGCCTCGAGGCCGGACAGCGCTTCCCCGTGGCGGAAACCGTGCGGATCATGGAACACCTCCTCGCCGGTCTTCAGTATAGCCACGACAAGGGCGTCACACATCGCGACATCAAGCCCGGCAATGTGATCCTCGCGAAGGACGGCCAGGTCAAGCTGGCCGATTTCGGCATTGCGCGGATCGAGAGCAGCGCCATGACGGTGGTCGGAACCGTGCTTGGCACGCCGGCCTACATGTCGCCCGAGCAGTTGATGGGGCAGCCGACCGACCGGCGCACCGACATCTATTCGGCGGGCGTGCTGCTGTATCAGCTCCTGACCGGCGTTCGACCGTTCGAAGGCGGGCTGACGGTGATCATGCACAAGGCACTGAACACCATCCCGCCGCGCCCGTCGGCGGTTGCCGTCGCCGCGCCGGCCAGCCTTGATCCTGTCGTCGCCCGCGCAATGGCGAAGCAGCCGGCAAGCCGCTTCCCAAATGCTGCGGCCTTTGCCCGCGCTATCGGCACGGCATTCGCCGCGGCGGCGGCTGCAGGACCCTCCCAGCTCGGCGGCCGGGTGAATGATCTCGGCGGCCGGGCGGACGATGATGAAGCGACCATAGTCGTTTCGTCCATGCGCTCCGCGGCGAAGCCAGATGGGGCTCCAACGGCACCCCCGCCGGCTCGCCGAGCAGCCCGACACAGGCCAGCGGTCCTCCGCGGCGCAGGGATGATCATGCTCGGGCTCATCGGTGGCGCCATATGGTTCGCGCTGCGGCCGTTGCCGCCTGCATCTCGCCAAACTGTCATGGCTCCATCACCTTCCGCGCCAACCACAGAACAATCGGCCTCGGCACAGCAACCTTCGGCTGAGGCGGCGGCTTCATCGCCGGATCCCCCGACGAAGACCGGGGCGCCGAGCCCGGCTTCCGAGCCGGGGGCTTCAACGATGATGCCGCCGCCGCCGCAACCGGCCGACCCAGCGTCTGAGCGCGTCGCGCTCGCTGGCGCCCACATGGCCGCAACGCGTGAGACCCTGCGCTCCATCGCCAACTCCGCCCGCTGCGCGTTGCCGCATTTCAACGTCGGGGAGGACGGGCGGATCGGCCTGTCCGGGCTGGTTGGCGTCGGCGCGCCCGACGCGGCGCTGCGGGACGCCGTTCAGGCCGGCATCCCCGGCACAACGCTTATCTGGGAGACACGCGGCGTCGATGGACCGTATTGCGACGTGTTCGACACCATCCGCCCAATCGCCGAGACCAGCAACCCAGGGCTCGGTGTTGGCCTAAGGGACGGCATAACGCGGCTCAGCGCTGGCCAGTTTGTCTTGCCGACCGTAAACATGCCTGATTTTCCCGCGTATCTGCAGGTTGATTATTTCTCCCACGACGGTTCGGTGGCACATCTTTTCCCACCGCGCGGCGCCACCAATCCAGTATTCGCCAGTAATGCGACTGCGACGTTGGGGCTGGATCATGGCAAGCCCAACATCGAGGTGGCAGCGCCGTTCGGTGCCGACCTGATTGTCGCGGTGGCTTCCTCGGACCCTTTATTTGTCGGTACTGGTACGTGAAGACGAAACGGAACAGACCTATCTGCCGGCGCTGAAAGCGGCGATCGAGGCGGCGGAGCGGCGGGGAACGAAGCTGATTGCGCGGGCACTGGTAGTGGATACCGTGGAGCGGTAAGTCCGGCGGCGAATGCAAGACCGCGGCGCAGCGCGCGGCGTATCTATCCAGTCGCGCCACAGCGGGCCGAGGTACGTGACGTTCACAGAACGGCCTTCACGCGGCAGCTGAAGCCCATCTCATCCCGGCGGCGCTACGACAACCCCTGGCACCTTGAACTGTTCGATGAACCGAGCCCAGCAGCCCGACGTCTTCGCCTCTTTCGCGAACGCCCACCGCCACGCCACTGCTGCGACATTCGCCTTCGCCGTCCCAACCGCCCGCCCGCTCAGGATCGCTGTCCCGGGCAACTTCCCTACATCAGATTGATCCCACCCGGGTTCCGCGGAAACCTCACCGCTTCGTTCTTGCTGTCTGCGTTGATCAAGATCCATTAATCGACATCCCACGTGTCAGTCGTGCGGCGGAGACGACGTCGCTCATTTGCCTGGTGTGATCCGCGTGATCTTGGAGCCCTCCAGGCCTATTCCGGCCATCAATCCCGATTGGCCAAACGGAACAGCGTAGACGTCCTCGGTCAGTGTCGTGCTGGTCAGACTGGCCGCCTCACCCTTGTCGAGGACCACGACACTTGGGCCGCTGCCAATCGCCCAACCATCACTTTTGTCGAGATATTGCAGCGACCCGTCATTCATGAAGAACAGTGCATAGCTGAAACTCTGTCCGCCGGCCTGCAATCCGAAGGAAGCTGCGCTGATGTTGTAATAGCCGACAGACTTCCCGCCTTTGCGCAAGACGCCGTCGCCGCTTTGGCCACCAATAATCAGGCCAGCCTTGATTATCCGCGGAAAGATGAGGACGGCCATCGCGCGTTGCCCGAGCGCGTGCGCTTTCGGCTGCGCGTTGTAGAGCCGTTGCAGGGCTGCCGTCGCATCGCGATCCAGATCATGGGCGGAGGCCGCATTGGCGATTCCCGGTCCCATTCCCGCCACATTCGAAAGGGCCAGAGCACCAAGAAGAAGGCGACGATTTGTCAGCATTGTAGGTTCACCTCGCTGCAAGAAGACTTCGGTACCGCAAACGGACATCTCTCGCCACTTGCACGGCCTCCGATATGGCTGGCGAGCAGTGACTTACCGTTGCTTCCCATAATACGCGGCCCTGGCGCCGGCGCCAGGGCGGCCCGTTGTCCCACCCACTGTCTCGCTGAAGGCGGTGCCGGCTGCAAAGTTCGGCACCTGCCGGCCGATGATCCGGCCCCCCCGCATCCGCTACCCCTGTGCTATTGTTTGGTCGAACGCTACCGGCCCGATAGCTCCTTGACAAGATGATCACCACTCCACCGGAAACAACGGCCACTCGACGGCAACTTCAGTTGGAACCGACAGCCTGGTAAGCATACCTGATGGCTCTACGAGTTTGAGGGAGTAGCCACCTGACAGGCAGGTATCGAACCGGCGTTCTTGAGGCGACGCAGGGCTTCTCGGGCGAACCCCGCGACTTCACCGTACTGCACGATGCTGGTCACGGTAAGTCGGAGGACACGCCGGCCGAATAGACCGCTCAACGCGACTTGGTGATCTTAAAATCCCTGAGCTGACGGCCAAGAGTCGGACTGCCACTTGACCGTGCGAGGTATCCGGGCTACTGGTTCGGAACCTCCTTGAAGATGAAGTCCAGTGATTTATGTCCTATCCCTCGTGGACAAGGCTCTGTCACAGTGGTAGTCGCAAAATAAAGTAAAATCAGCAAAACGGAGCGTCCAATGCCAAGAAGCATGGTTACGAAGAGCCTAGCAGCTGCGGCGGTTCTGAGCCTTTTTGCAGCTCATGCGGCGACAGCACAACAGACCCAGCCGCAGAATTGTACGGCCCATTTTGTTTATTTTGCCACTGGCAGCCAGGCTTTAACCCCCAAAGACCAAGACCATATACACGATGTAGCGGCAATGCTGCAGAGCACCCCGACCTTGATCGCCACGATTGTTGGCAAGACCGATTTGGTTGGATCTCCGGGTTTTAATGAGCACCTGTCCCAACGACGCGCCGAAGCAGTGTTCGAGGCTCTTGTTTATGCCAACAAGGTGCCAGAAAACCGGGTGCAAATGCGGTGGACCGGCGAGCGCCTACCATTCATATCCGCTGCCGATGAAGAGGAGGAGTCGCACAACAGGATGGCCGCGATTATCGTAAGCGATGCGGGATCTGTGGTACGCTGTGGCGGTTGAGTCTGCTGTGGTCAGGTCATAGGACCTACGAGCAGCGCCAGCGCGACCTGTGCATCGCCGCCAGCCTCAAGCGAGCCGAAGCCCGCGTCGCGGCGCAAGCCGACATCGCCGCACGAGGCGTCACCTCGAACCACCGAGCCGCCGTCCAGGCATAATGCGGCGGGGCACTGACGCCGGTTCTTCTCTTGACGTTGACGTCGGGACGTGCGTGGACTGATCGCGCGCGCCGCAAATATTCGGACCGCACGTCGATCCTTCGTAGCCGCTGCGACGCGTCTAAGGGTAAACCCAAGAACGCCGGTCGCTCTGAGACAATCAATGATCGATCGTGGGAGGAAAGTTCAAATGCAACAGCGTACATCCATTTTGTCCGCCTTCACGCTGAGCACCGCCATGGCCCTCGGGACCGCGGCAATGGCCGCCGATCTGCCGAAGGAAGGGACGGACAGCTATACTAACATCTGGCTGGCTACAGTGACCAGCAGCATTAAGGCGGGCGATCGGTCGTTCGCGACCGTGGAGCTGACGGGCACCACCCGGAACGACTCCGGCGGTCCGATGTTCAATTACGTGGACAACACTGCGTCGGCTCGGTGGAAACTATTGGCAGCGAACAGAGCGTGAATTTCTTGTGCACTTACACGGACAAGGACGGCGACGAGTTCTTTTCCTCTACGGTCAACAAAGGGCCATTCCCTCTAACGCATGGCCCGGAAACGCTAGTCGGGGGCACCGGGAAGTTCATTGGTATCACCGGGACCGGCGAATACACGCAATACACCGCAACTTCCCTCAAGGGAGATGACAAGGCGATACGTGGCGTTGTGTTCCTCAAGATGAATTGGAAGCTGCCGTAGCCTGCGGACAAAGCGCCGCCAGATCTGGATTTAGCGGTCAATGAGGATCAAACGAGAGCATCTGGGGAGGCAAATTCAAATGCAACGGCGCACCTGCCGGGGCATGGCCGAGTTCATGAACGGCGTGGGTGCGCCCCACGGCAGCTGTGGTGACTGACCCAGAGGGAGATCAGATAAGTATCGATTTCGCTCGCGACAAGTGGCACACGCTGAATGAGAAGAATGCTCACGCATCGGCCACGATCACGGCGGGCACCGGAAAGTATACTGGCATCACCGGTGGTTGGACCCGTGAAGTGATTTGGTGGGGTAGCGTTTGCGCGGCTCTACTTCAACTACCGTCGTGCATTAATCGAGAAATCTGCACCAGCCCAAGTTCCAACCATTACCTTCCAAAACCGAAAATGATAAGCGAATGGTCCTGGTCCCGCGCGATGACGTAAAGGGCGTTATACAGGACTTCGATGTCGGACCGCAGATCAGGCGGAGACACCGCCTAAACATGACCACGAGCTCACAGCCGCTTACGCTGTCGTATCGACGCCGATTCTTCCTCTTGACGCTAGCGCTGGGACGTGCGTGGACTGACGGCGCGCCGTTGATCGGGGGCACAGGGAAGTTTTCGGGGATAACCGGCAGTGGAACGTTTTTGTTTGACGGGAACTCGTTTAAGACAGGCGAGCAGGGAACCTATATCTCTCACGGCACCCATAACCTCAGCTATAAACTCCCGTAGTAACCAGTGACTCAGTGGGGTCGGCTTTGCACGGCCCCCTTCTGCTGTCGTGCATTACTCAAGGATTCCGCACCAAAACTAGGGTGCTGAAAACACACGGCCTTTTTGGTGCAGAATTTAGGTGCGGAATTCATGGGCGAGCGTGTTGTTCTGTTGATCACCGAGGACATCGATACCGCCGCGTTCGCCGAGGGGCTGCGGTGCCTTGGCCACGATCTGCGCTGCGCGGCCCTCTTCACCCGCCCCCGTGTTTCGCTGTGATGCCGTTTCGCACACGTGTGTTCGCCGTCAGAAGTGTCATCTCTTCTTTGCGCGCCGGGTGACATTTCTATCTTGCGCGGACAGCATCTCTGCCAAATGGCAGCAGTGCGCCAGCAGACAGCATGACGATTCCTTGGCGGCCATCGCCCGGTGCCCTCCGCTATCCCCAAGATAGCAACCTCGCTGTTCGGACACCGCCGCGGCGCGTCCCAAAGATTTTATTCTTGCACTCTAACGAAAATCCGCCTATTGTCCGCCGCGAACAAACATCGAACGACAGCCTGAGGCTACCCCACCATGTCCCTCGCCAAGACCTTCCCCGCCGCCGTTCTGGAAACCATCCTCTCCCATCTCGCCGCACTCTTCCTCACCGGCGCTGCAGGCGACATGATCGCCGCCCGGGAAGCCGCGGCCCAGATGCTCAACGCCTACCACCCCGAAACCGAGGACGAACTCCGCCTAGCCGCCAACGTCATCAGCTTCAGCTTTCAAGCCCTGGAAGCGCTCAGCCAGGCCGCCACCCCGGACATGCCGCTGACCAGAACCCTCCGCCTCCGTGGCAGTGCCGTCAGCCTCAGCCGCGAATCCCACAAAGCCCAGCGTCGCCTGGACAAACTCCAGACCGTCCGTCGCGCGGGCATCCCCGCCGAAATCCAGCCCGAACCCGCCCAGTCGGAAGCAAAAATCGAAAAAGCGCTCGACCTGATCCAGGACACCCGAACAGTCACCGTCGCCGCCAAGGCCCATGGCCTGACCTGGACTCAAGCCTACGAGCAGCGTCAGCGCGACAACCGCATCGCCGCCAGCCGCAAGAGAACCGAAGCCCGCGTCGCCGCGCAAGCCAACACCGCCGCGCGAGGCGCCATCTCCGACCACCGAGCCGCCGCCCAGGCAGTCTGATCCACAGTCCGGCTCTGTTCAGGTACGCCGCCGTCGCCCACAAAAAACAGCAATCCGGCCCAGGCCAAAGCCTACCGTCACCCCGGCGGCGCCACCGACAGCCCCTGCACCTTGAACTGCTCGATAAACCGAGCCACCAGTCCCGACGCCTTCGCCTCTTCCACGAACGCCCGCAACCACGCCGCTGCCGCGACATTCGCCTTCGCCGTCCCGACCGCCTGCTGCACCGCGGTAAACTGCCCGCTCAGGATCACTGCCCCCGGCATCTTCCCTACATCCGACAGCAACCGCGGCCGCAACCCCGCCAACGCCTCCAGCTTCTCCGCCGCAAATTGCTCATACGACGAGTCCAGGCTGTTTGACTGTATCAGTGTCGCATGAGCGATATTCCGCTCCAGCCACAAACCGTAGGCGCTGCGTGCCGCCACCGCGATCCGCACCCCTGGCCTGTCAACGTCGGCGATGGTCTTCAGCGGCGACCCCGGCGGCACCATATAAGTCGCCTGGATCTCCGCATAAGCCGCTGTAAACGCGATCTTTTCCGCCCGAGCGGGCTCCGCGCCGATCAGCCCGATGTCCCAAACGTCCTGGCCGGCCTGGTCCGCAAGTTCGCCCGGCTTCGGGAACGGCACATACTTCACCGGCACCCCCAGCCGATCCGCGATCGCGCGCGCCATGCTCGGTGAGACCCCCTCGGGATCGCCCGACTCACTTCGCCCAGTGACCAGCAGGAAGTTCGACAGATTGATGCCGGCGCGCAGCACACCATGCGGCGCAAGCTGAGCCTTGATTTCGGGGGTCATGTGGACGGTTCCATTTCCGGTTTCTCCGCTCATGCTAGGCGGGGCCGCCGGCTTCGAGCAACCCGGACACGGCGGCGGTCGCGAAGACGCCATTCCGGTCAGCACCAGAAGCGCCACCACGCCCCAACGCATCAGAAATGGACCGCGTCCACCGTGGCGATGTCGAGCATGCGCTCGATCACTTCGGGCTCCTGCGCGCCGGCAATTGCATGCGCACCATCGACGACGAAGCAGGGCACGCCATTGATGCCCAGCCGGTGCGCCCGCAGATTATCGGTGTGGACGCCCTCGGCCTCGTCGTCGGACGTCAGGAAGCGCCGCACCCCAACGGGATCCATCCCACACGCCGAGGCGACCGCGATCAGCACGCCATGGTCGCCGATATCGTGCCCATCGGTGAAATGGGCGGCAAACAGCGCCTCCACCAAACTGTCCGCCCGGCCGTAGCCCGAGGCATAGCGGACCAGCCGATGGGCATCGACCGAGGATGGCGTCCGCTTGATGCGTTCGAAACGAAACTCCAGCCCCTCATGCCGGCCGACCTCACCGATCGTGGCATAGAGTCTACGAGCCCGGTCCTCGCCGCCGAATTTGCGCACCACGTAGTCCGGGCGCGCCATGCCAATCCTTGGCATATCCGGGTTGAGCAGGAACGGGCGCCAAATCAGCTCGAACGCGATATCAGGGCGGCGGCGTAATGTCCGCAGCAGGCGCCGGACGCCCAGGTAACACCACGGGCATATCAGATCATGCACGATCTCGATCTGCAGCCTGGCTCTGGGGGGCGAGAGGACATTCACCGCGAAACTCTGACGCTTTTGCGGTGCAATGTCACGCGGCTATCACCGAAAAAAGGTAACAGTTTCATTCGGTCTTTCTAAATCACGCAAGACCACGCGCCTTCGGTCATGCCGGCAAATTCATCAGATCAGGCCAGAACCGCGCCAGCGGCGACGCGGCCACGACCGCTCGGACGGCCTCCTGATCCGCCTGCGACATCGTTTTCCGCCAAGCCTCCGCCGCGACGGAAGCATCACGGAAGATGCCGTAGTAGTCGACATTCGCCTGATGCAGAGTGCTCCGGGTCACAAAATTCTCGGTCTGCGCGTTCCATTCCAGACCAGCGAATGTGAGGATGCGGCGCGCCTGGGTTTGCGGCCGCGCGCAAAGGGCTTCGTACAAGACGACATGGACATTCGCCTGAGCGGCGAGCGAGGCGTAGGCCGGTTCGTTGAAGGCACGCCAGCTCCAGGCGTATTTTGCCGCCTCGGGCAGGGTGGGGAACAATGCGTCACTGATGCCGTGCCCTGCCGCGAAGGGACGTGTCGCGGCCTCGTCGAACGGCATGTCGGCGCCCTCGGTCCTCAAGTCGAACCGAGCCTGGCGGTTGCCGCGCATCACCGACGCCACTTGGCCGCAGGGATGCCGCAGGATGAAAATCGTGCGGCTAGCCGGCAGGTTGCGAGCGAGGCTCGCCGCGCCCTCGGCCCATCGGACCGACTTGATCGCCACGCGGGGCGCCGGCCGGCGCATTAAGTCGGGGATATCTACTCGCGCGAGCCGGTTCAGCGGCGCCGGCAAACGGGTGGCCGCGCTAACGGCTCCGGCGAACAGGGTCCGCAGCGTCAAGGCCCAGGCCGGCTGCCAGGATTTGGGAAAGAATGGTCGCTTGCTGGCCGAGCGGGCACCGCGATCGGCAACCCAGTTTGCCAGCAACCCCTGCAACGCCGCCCCGGTCAGCGAGGCCGAACCAGGCAACGTCTCGTCGGGTTCATGGCGATAAAGGACGTCGGGGTGGCTGTCGATGATTTTGGCCAGCCAGGTCGTGCCGGACCGCGGCGCCCCCACGACCAGGATGAGGGAGGCCAGGGCGTCCGGTGAAATACCGGCCGGAGGAGGGCAGGCCGACCGGTCGCGAACGGACTGTGTCATGGCCGCACGCACCGCATTTGCCCCGTTCCCGCGTCATGGCCAGACGACCCATAACGGTTCTCGAAAACGAGCGGCCATCCATCGCGCGACGAGACAAGATCTCCGCACGAGGATGCAGTCCGCGACCGAGCCATGGCCGCTTATTCCCTTCTGATGAGATCGACCTCCACAAGCCCTGGCGGTTGTTGGATCGGCGCTCGAGATGCTTCTGCCCGTTCCGCCCTCACGTCACGTTCCTCCCATTGTACACCTATCATTGCGCGATCCGGTCGCTCGGCGCTACTCCAATGCGCATGATCACACGATCACAGCAGATCAACGCCCGCTTCCGCCATCTTGCTAGTGGTCCGATCCCGACAGAAGCGTCCCATGCGGATTTGAACCACTAAGGCAGCTTCGCCGGCCCGACGATGGAGTGGAGCTGGACCGAATGTAGCGGGGGCATCGTTTGGTCTGATCCGCCGTGGTAGAGGAAAAACAGTATTCCGCTTATTGGAGAGCGCATGAGCGATTTAATCTCGGATAATCTGCGCCGCGTCCAGGACCGCATTGCCAACGCCGCCATCGCCGCCGGACGCAAGCCCGAGGACATTACACTTGTCGCGGTGTCAAAGACCAAACCGGTTGAGGCGATCGTTGCGGCTCTGGCGGCTGGGCAAACAGTCTACGGAGAGAACCGCGTTCAGGAAGCAGCCGGCAAGTTCCCAGCATTGCGGCCGGACCACAATCTTAGCCTGCACATCATCGGCGGCCTGCAGACTAATAAGGCACGCGAGGCGGTGCGGATTGCCGACGTGATCGAGTCGCTCGATCGCCCAAAACTGGCGGACGCGATCGAGGCCGCGATCTCACGGGAGGGACGAACACCGTCGCTGCTGATTGAGGTGAACACGGGGTCGGAACCGCAAAAGTCCGGCGTCGACCGGGATCAGGCGGACGAGTTCATTGACGCCTGCCAGGCGCGGTTCGGTGCTGCTCTGGTTGGCCTGATGTGCGTGCCGCCCCTCGATGAGGATCCTAGGCCGCATTTTACGTGGTTGGCGGAACGGGCGGCTCGCCACGGGCTGAAGACGATCTCGATGGGGATGTCAGCGGATTTCGAGGTCGCGATCGCCTGCGGCGCGACCTGGGTGCGCGTCGGGAGTGCTATTTTCGGGTCGAGGTAAGAGCCTCGCAGAACGTCGTCCCTGACCCTGACCAGCCCTAAGGAGTGGATACGCACTGTTTCTTCAATGTATCGTCGTCACTGCTTTAGACAGCCGAGGCGAACATTGGGGTCAAGGAATGGGAACGGCTCCCAGGTGGCTGAGCACAACCTCTACCAGGGCCTCGCAACCCGCCTGATCCCGAGCGTCGAAGCGTGCCGGGAGCGGACTGTCCAAATCGAGTACCCCAATCAGCATTTGATCGCGGATCAAGGGCACTACGAGCTCAGATCGGGAGGCCACGTTGCAAGCAATGTGGCCGGGAAACGAATTGACGTCCGGCGCCAGTATCGACTTGCGTCGAACCGCCGCCGTACCGCATACGCCGTTGCCGAAAGCGATTCGTCCGCAGGCCGGCTTGCCTTGAAACGGGCCCAAAACCAATGCCTCGCCCCGGACTAGGTAGAACCCTGCCCAGTTCACCGACGGTCCGCCGCGGTGTTGGCCAAGTTAGCGATAACATCCACTTCGCCAGACAGCAAACTGTCTATTTGGGCGGATAGTTCTGAATATAGGGCAATCTTGTCCAGGTCCGCAGAGCAGGTTTCGGAACCGCTCGGGTGATTGCGCATCGCCGCACCACAAAGCTTGGCGAGGACGAAAACGTCCGAGCCAATTGGAAGCAGGGGCGGCCGGGCCGCGAACTGCCGCGGCCCGGGATTTAGTGGGTCGCTCTTACGGGCTCGTTTCCACGCGCACGCGCTTGCGCCGGCTCCGCCGTGATCCGCAAGGTCGAAGCGGCATCGCGAAGGATCGTCCGCATCTCACGCAAGAACGCCATGCCCGTGGCGGTGCGTTGCACCAGCACGCTGCGACGATCCAACGGATCGGTCTTGCGGCGCACCAGGTCGAACTCGGACAGGCGATCAAGCGCCCGGGTAATTGCCGGTTTGGACACACCCAACTTCGCGGCCAACCCACGAACCGTCTGTGCCTCGGTCTCCAGATAGCACGTCAGAAACACGCCGAGCTGGCGAGCCGACAAATCGGGGCCGTCACGCCGGACGAGTTCCACGATAGCGGTTCGCAGGATGCCGGCCAGACCGTCGCTGACCTCGTTCGTGATCATACTCCCATACCTTTCACTGTGAATGAGCGGCCGTCGCCGAACCGAAGCGACGGCTGCCATTAGATATTGGTCATGCGAGCGAATTCGTGTCGCGTAACGAGATGGTGTACCAACCGGATTTGTTCCGGTCTTTATATTACAAAACCAAAATCATATCGATTAAAGATATAGTGTGAACTTGCATCGGTTGGCATCTCCGGGCGGGATTGGGTATGAGTTCGGGCGACCTGGCAACGACTCTGCCCCGAATAACACCAACAATTTTTTCGACAAGAAGTTGCCATTATTGGCCTATTTTAGGGGCCCCGGACCGCTTTGCCGGGGTCGTCGCTTGGATTTCCAGGTGTGATATCGCAGAGTAAACTCAAGCCTCTTAAGTCTAGAATACAACATACCGTTACTATTGCTATTCCGTATTCATGAAATGAACGGAAATTTACCAATTAAAACACGTACTAAGGCCGTTTTCCTCGTTCAAGGCTTCATACCTTCGAACCAGATTTGGCCAATAATGGCCGGAAATCACTCGATAAATCGTTTCGGTAGCGCCAAAACGGTGAGCGGAACGGTCATTCAGCGCAGCGAACGGCCGCGCGCGATGGCGGCTTCTCCAAACCGCCCGCGCAACGTGTCAATCGCAGCCTGCGCCGCCGCCCGTTTCGGCGTGATTATGTCAGCCAGATCGCCTTGATCGGCGTCGGAAGCTGCGAGTAATGGGTTCGCGCCGATCCCGATCAAACGAAACACCGTGCCGGTCGCCTCTTTCACCAGCAACGCGCGTGCCAGTTCGAACAAACGGTCAGGCAGCACGGTTGGGCTGGATAGCCGCCCCGCCCTGGTTCGCGAGGTGAAGCGGGAGGTTTTGAGCTTCAGGACCACCCCACCGGCCGCCAAATCCTGTTCCTTCAGCCGGCGTGCGAGCTTTTCGCAAAGGCGCCAGAGCGGGCGTTCCAGCTCCGCGACCGCGGACAGGTCATGTTCAAACGTGGTTTCCGCGCTGACCGATTTCGCCTCGCGCGCAGGGTTGACGAGGCGTATGTCTTCACCGCGGGCGCGACGGACCAGGCCGGGCCCATCGTCGCCGAGCTTTCGCATGGCGTCGCGATCCTGCAGGGCTTGCAACTGTCCTAGCCGGGTGATCCCGATGGTCTCCAGTTTGCGGGCCAAGGCGGCTCCGACGCCGGGCAACAGCCGGACGCTTTCCGGCGCCAGCAGGGATGCGGCTTCCTCGGCATCGATAACCGTGAAGCCGCGTGGCTTGCCTCGGCTTGCGGCAATCTTCGCCATCAGCCGGTTCGCTGCGAGGCCGATCGAGACGGTGATGCCGACCTGCCGCTCCACCGCGCTCGCGAATTGTGCCAATACAACTGCGGGAGCCGCGCCATGCAGGGCCTCGGTTCCTGATAGGTCCAGCACGGCTTCGTCGATCGACAGCGGCTGCACCAGCGGTGTCAGTTCGTTCATCAAGGCACGTACCTCGCGGGAGGCAGCGGTATATTTCGAGAAGTCCGGTTTGATGACGACCGCGTCGGGGCACGCCTGCAGCGCCTTGAACATCGGCATCGCGCTCTTCACGCCGTAGATACGGGCGACGTAACAGGCGGCCGTAACAACCCCTCGGGTACCGCCCCCGACAATCACCGGACGTGATTGAAGGTCCGGACGATCGCGCTTCTCGATGCTGGCATAGAACGCATCACAGTCGATATGGGCAACCGTCAGCCGCAGCAGGGAGCGATGATGCACGAGCCGCCCGCCTCGGCAATTCGCGCAGTGGGATGTGCGGCCCGCTTCCGCGGCGCGAAGTGCGCTGGTGTCCGCGACGAGGCAGCAATCGCGGCACAAGGACGGCACGTCAGTTTGGCCAGAGCCAGGCGGCGCCACGCACGCCAGATGAGTTGCCGTGCTTGTTACGCACAATCGGGGTCGCGATGGTATCGCTGAACGCATAAGTCGGGATGCGGCGCGGTAGTTCCGTATAAAGGTGGCCCATGTTCGAAAGGCCGCCGCCCAACACGATGATGTCCGGATCGAGTATGTTGATCACCACCGCCAGCCCGCGCGCCAGGCGGTCGGCGTGGCGGTCCATCGCCGCGATCGCCGCCTTGTCACCCGCGGCGGCGCGGGCCGGCAGGGCGCCGGCATCGTGGGCGCCGGGTCCATCACAGTCACGCGCGAGAGACGGACCGGCGACGTAGGTTTCGAGGCAGCCGTGCTTGCCGCACCAGCAGAGGTTGCCGGGGATCTCTACGCCGGCCGGCCAGGGCAACGGTATATGGCCCCATTCCCCGGTGATCCGGTGCGGGCCACGGTGGACTTTGCCTTGCATGATGATGCCACCGCCGCATCCGGTGCCCAGGATGACCCCGAAGACGACGCCGAAGCCGAAGGCGGCGCCATCGGTGGCTTCGCTCAGGGCGAAGCAGTTGGCGTCGTTCTCGACACGCACCTCGCGGTCGAGGGCTTCACTCATGTCGTGGTCGAGGCGGCGGCCGTTCAGGGCGATAGAATTGGCACCCTTTACCAAGCCGGTCGCCGGGCTGATCACGCCTGGGATGCCGATCCCGACGGTCGCGGTGATGCCGAGGTTAGCTTCAGCCTGGCGCACCAGTGCGGCGATGGCGTCCACCGTTTCGTTGTAGGCATGGGGGGTCGAGATCCGCTGCCGCAGCACCTCGGAGCCGTCGGGGCCTAGAATTGCGATCTCGATTTTGGTGCCGCCCAAATCGATGCCGATGCGATGATGAGTCATGGGTCCACCCGGAACTAGCCGCTTCAATTCGTGGGCCGGGACCATACCAGTATGCGTACGGTTATCGCTATCGGCGTCTGGAACAAGTGATCAACTACTGGATGGCATGTCCACCTGAGCGATTGCCGTTCGGCTTTGCCGGCAGACACCTCTGGATCGTTTTCCCGGGCTCTGCAAGAAGCGGGCTCCTGTCTATGACTAGTTCGGTGAGACAGACGGATATTGGTATTGACCGTGGATGACACCCTTTAAGGCAGGCCATACTTTCCTCACGCTGTCGCGAGCTATTGAAAACCGGCCTGACTTGCTTGCTCAATCACCCGGTCGCACGCATCTTACTGGCATGAGCGAGACTCTGCTGGACGTCAAGGGCATGAACTGCCCGCTGCCGGTGTTGAAGGCCAACCGGGCGCTGCGCGGCATGGCCGCCGGCGAGCGGCTGCGGGTGTTGGCGACGGATCGAGCGGCAGTTGCTGATTTTCAGGCATTCTGCCGCGAAACTGGTCACGCCCTGCTGGCGTGGAGTGATGAGGCTGGCGTATTTAGCTTCGTGATCCGCCGCCGCGCGGAAGATCCTGGGAAAGAGGGCAGCTGACGTGACCACCGCGTTGATCACCCATCCGGCTTGCCTGGAGCACGATACCGGGCCCTACCACCCGGAAACCGCCGACCGCCTGCGAGCCGTGCTCGCGGCGCTCGAAGCGCCGGAATTTTCCCATCTGCTGCGCGAATCAGCTCCGATGGCGACGGTCGAGCAACTGAGCCGGGTGCATCCTCAGACCTATGTGGAGGGGATCCTTTCGATCCGTCCCGACCTGGGCGAACCGGTGCAACTCGATAGCGATACGGTGATGAGCCATGGCAGCGCCGAGGCCGCTGCGCACGCCGCCGGTGCTGCCTGCATGGCGGTTGACGCGGTCATGGAGGGGTGGGCCCGAGCGGCTTTTGCCGCGGTGCGGCCGCCGGGGCATC
The DNA here is from genome assembly GCA_963819345.1 of uncultured Alphaproteobacteria bacterium. GTDB lineage: Bacteria > Pseudomonadota > Alphaproteobacteria > Acetobacterales > Acetobacteraceae > Rhodopila. Next base: position 403,976 of record CAWFVX010000023.1, on the reverse strand, counting down.
ACGCCGAACCTAATAGACCAATGGGCTTTTGCTTGTTCAACAATGCGGCCGTTGCGGCGATGCACGCGCGCGCCCGGTGGGGGGTTCAGCGGATCGCGGTGGTCGACTTCGACGTGCACCACGGCAATGGCACGCAGGCTATGTTCGCCGCCGATCCGAACCTGTTTTATGCCTCCTCTCACCAGAGCCCGTGCTATCCCGGCACCGGCGAGCCTTGGGACCGCGGCGTTGCCGATAACATCATCAACGCGCCGCTTCGTCCGCGCGACGGCGGTGTTGCCTTCCGCAACGCATGGTCCGACATCATTCTGCCCGCGTTGGACGCATTCGCTCCAGGACTGCTGATTATTTCCGCTGGCTTTGACGCCCATATCGCGGACCCATTGGCGCAGCTGCGTCTTGAAACCGCCGACTACGCCTGGATTACCGACCAATTGGTCGCGGTTGCCGAGAAGCACTGCAGTGGCAGGCTGGTTTCGGTCTTGGAGGGTGGCTATGACCTTGATGCGCTGGCGGCCTCGGTTGCCGTGCATGTCCGGCGACTTATGCGGATGTGAGGGAAGGCGAGGGCTCTGCCCTCGACCTGCAAAGGGCCGGCGGCCCTTTGATCCCATTTAATGAAGGGGCTGGGAAGGAGGGGGCGACACGGTGGTTGCAACCGCCTCGGTGGCCCCCTCCTCCCCAGCCCCTTATAAGCGGTTCCAAGGGGCGTCGCCCCTTGGTGGGGTCGGGGGGCAAAGCCCCTCGCCTTCCTTCCCTATCCGAACAAAGGCCATCGACGATGCCGGAAGACGATATCAGCCAGTTGTCGTTTGAGGATGCGTTGGCGGAGCTTGACCAGATCGTGCGCGGACTTGAGGGGGGCACACTGAAACTGGATGCCGCGGTGCAGGCGTTTGAACGTGGCGTGCGGTTGCGCCGCCACTGCGAAGCCAAGCTGGCGGAAGTCGAGGCTCGCGTTGAGGCGCTGGTGCAGCGCTCAGACGGGTCGCTGGGCACCCGGCCGCTCGAGTAATGAAATCCCGAGCCGACCAGTTGCTGGTGGCTCGCGGCTTGGTGGAAAGCCGCACCCAGGCCCAGGCGCTGATTTTGGCGGGGAAGGTGTTCTCCGGGGAGCGGCGAGTCGCCAAGGCGGGGGATCTGCTGTTGGAGGACGCCGATCTCGAGGTCAGGGGGCAGGATCATCCGTGGGTATCGCGCGGCGGCCTGAAGTTGACGCACGGATTGGCGACTTTTGGATTTGCCGCGGCCGGGCGGATCTGTCTGGATGTGGGAGCCTCGACGGGGGGCTTCACCGACGTGCTGCTGGCGCATGGGGCGGAGAAAGTGCACGCGGTGGATGTAGGGCACGGGCAACTTGCGTGGAGGCTTCGCTGCGACCCGCGGGTGGTGGTGCATGAGAAGACGAACGCGCGTTATCTGACCCGGCAAACGGTGCCGGATCCAATCGGTGCCTTGGTGTGCGATGCCAGCTTCATCGGGTTGGCAACCCTATTGCCAGCGCCAATGTCGCTATGTGCAGCGGGGGCGTGGGCGATCGCGCTGATCAAGCCGCAGTTCGAGGCCGGAGCCGGTTCGGTCGGCAGAAAAGGGGTCGTGCGCGAGCCCGCTGTACATCGTGCGGTTTGCGAGCGGGTGACAGAGTGGTGGTCCGGCGTGCCCGGTTGGACGATCGTGGGTATAGTCGAGAGCCCGCTCATCGGTCCTGAAGGAAACAAGGAATTCTTGCTAGGCGCGCGTTTCGCGAGCGACTCTTAGATCGGCGCGTCGGGCTGGCTGCTTCGCGTGGCGCTGGTTCGACTGCCGGAGCGTTTCGGCGATCCGGCGTGTCCCAGCGTTATTAGCTCGAGTCAGACCGACTTTTTCAGCACCGGAGAGGCTTTGAAGCGAACGGTCTTGCCGGCTTTGACCTTGATCGGTTCGCCGGTGCGCGGATTAAGCGCCTTGCGTGCCTTGGTCTTGCGTACCGTGAACGTGCCGAAGCTGGGGAGTGTAAACTTCCCGGACTTCTTCATTTCCCTGACGATGGAGTTGATCAGATCATTGGTCGCCCGATTCGCTGCGGCGCCGGTCACCTCCGTCGATTGCTGAAGGACCTTCGAGATAAACGCTTTGGACATTTATTTTCCTTATGACTACGAGATCAATCGGTGCGTTGATCCACCTCATCTCCAGGTTGTGCAACATTTCTAAGCGATCCGTCAACAAACTTACGCATCTCGCAATGAATTTTTTGATGCGAGAGAGTGAACTTTATCTGAATATATGCGTCTTTGTCGCTATGCCATGAGACAAATGTGACCGGCTTCCAGCGATGTTGAGCGTCGAACGGCTGCGGCTTGTCGCAAAAATTATACCTCTCTCCAGAAAAGATTGATATCGAACTGATATTGGTGATGCTTAGTTTGAGGCTGTGCCGGCGCCAGATTTTGCCGGGCAGCGCCGGCACGGAGGGAGCAGAGACCGCCGGAGTTGACGTGTCTACAACCGTATTTGCCGAAGCGGCTGACACGGCTGCCTCCCGGCTGGTCACATGCCTACAGACCAGCCCGCTCAGCGCGTCGAAGCCCTAGCGATCCGTCGGTGAGGCACCAAGCGGATGCAACTTCGGATGCAGTTTCGAAGTTACTTCTGGAAGAGAAACGTCCGCGAGCAACGACCAGATGCGATCGGGTTGCATCGGAACATCCGGGTCATTCAACAACCGGTCGAGTTCATCAAGTTTGCGGCGATATTCCCCAGTCGACATATCTCACCTCTCAAATCGCAATCGGCACATCCGGCCATGCAAAAATGGCAACGCTGCGGCATGATAGTGAATATGCGTTGACCGGGGGAGTTCGGTATTGCTTAAGCGATCACAGTGACGACAGAACGGCCGGTGCGAGGGCCACGGATCCGGCGGCTGGGTGGCTCGGGTTGCGGAAGCGCAGCTCGCCGCCCGACGCGGCATCAGGCTCCGCCACGCCGAACAATTCGAAGCGGGACACGAAGCTCACCGCCACTACCGGGCGAGCCTCTGGACCGGTCATGAACTGACGCGCCTCGGCTTCGAGTTCCAGGCGGTCGCGCAGACCACGCCATTCGAGACGATCGGTGTCCTCCACGAAGACCGACAGGATGCCGGGGCGCTCGCCGGTGAGACGGGCGGGCGCGAGCTCCGCCAGGCGGCGGCGAAGAGCGATGGCGACCTCGTTTCCCTGGCCCGAGCGGGCGGCCATGACGAAGATGCCATTGCCTGCAGTGGTCACAGACAGATGTGCTTCCGGGCCAAATTCCCGCCTGAGGGAGGAGATCAGTCCGATGTCCTCAGCCTGGGCACCAGCCAGCAACAGCGGATCGAGGCGCAAAACGATCGCTTCGTCGTGATCCTGCCGCGTGCTGGACCGCAGCATCGTCGTGATGCGCTGGTGCAAATGGGATAGCGTTTCGTGATCGGCACTCGATCCGTCCAGGCCGCCCCGCAGGCCGTTGGACAGGGTCATTTTCAGCAGGTAACGTCCGGGATGGGCGGCGAGCCAAATTTGCAGGTCGGGATCGATGCGGTCGGCCAAGCGGAACCAGGCGCCACGATGCAGGCCACGTCCTTCCTCCGCGGTAATGACGTCGCAGGCGACTTCAGCCTCTATCTTATTGCGGGTTAGCAGCAGATCGTGTGGGGTTGCCTTTTCCAGGCCGGGAAAGCTGACGGTGAAGCCTCGGGCGCGTTGCAGGAGGGCGCTGCGAATCAGATGAAACACCGGGATCAGAGTGTTCTGGCCGCTGAGGCCAAGCCGGATGCGTTGGATCAGAAAGTCGCGGCCGCGTTCAGTCAGCTCGGTTGCCATCAAGGGTATTTCGGCGGCAATTTGCCCCAGCAACGCCTCCGTTACCGACGGCCTTGCCCCGGGGTTGCGGCGCAGCTTTTCCAGGCTGAGTTCGATGCAATGACGCTGGCGAAGCGCCTGTCCGGCACGCGGACCCGAGGCGACGAGGTCACGGATTTCCGCCAGCCGCTCCTTCCAATATCGCACGCCGACCAGCGTGATCAAGGGAGCGAGTTCGGCTGAACTCAGGTTTGCTGACGACAAGGGCACCGAAGATTGCATCATGCCATTAAGATGGACATTGATGCTGGCTTATTCCCGACCGTCAAGCAGGTCTGTCGCGCGGTGCGGCATCACGGATACGTGGGAATCAGCGTTTGCGGTTGCGGCCGGTGGGCTGATGCACCCGACCGCCTGGGATGCTTGGTCGGGATCGGACCCCTAGTTCCTTGGCAGGCGGGTGTTGGCCGGCGCATTGGGGTTCTGCGCGCGATGCCGCAGCAGGTGATCGGCCAGAACGCAGGCCATCATCGCCTCGCCTACCGGCACGGCCCGGATTCCCACGCACGGATCGTGGCGGCCCTTGGTGGTGACTTCGACGTCGTGGCCGGAGCGGTCGACCGAATGGCGCGGGGTCAGGATCGAACTGGTGGGCTTGACGGCGAAGCGCGCAACTACGGGTTGGCCGGTCGAGATGCCGCCGAGAACACCGCCGGCGTGGTTGGAGTCGAACTCTGCCATCCCATCGTGCATTCGGATTTCGTCGGCATTTGCCTCGCCGGACAGGGCGGCGGCGGCGAAGCCTTCGCCGATTTCGACGCCCTTGACGGCGTTGATCGACATCAGCGCGCCGGCCAGATCGGCATCCAGTTTGCCGTAGATCGGTGCGCCGAGACCGGTGGGCACGCCCTCGGCCACGATTTCGATCACGGCACCAGCCGAGGAGCCCGACTTACGAACCTCCGACAGGTAGCCTTCCCAGGCTTGCGCCGTGACCGGGTCCGGGCAGAAGAACGGGTTCGCGTCTACCTGTTTCCAGTCCCAGCGATCTCGGTCGATGCGATGTGGCCCGATCTGGACCAGGGCGCCGCGGATGCGGACACCACTCCCCAGGACCAGGCGGGCGATGGCGCCCGCCGCCACACGCATCGCGGTTTCCCGTGCGGAGGAACGGCCACCGCCACGATAGTCGCGGATGCCATACTTCAGATCGTAGGTCAGGTCGGCGTGGCCGGGGCGGAATTGCGTCGCGATGGCAGCGTAGTCACGCGACCGAGAGTCCTGGTTCTCGATCAGTAGGCTAATCGGCGTGCCGGTAGTCTGGCCCTCGAATACGCCGGACAGAATGCGCACCTGGTCGGATTCTTGCCGCTGGGTGGTGAATTTCGACTGACCCGGCCGGCGTTTATCCAGCCAGGGCTGGATATCGGCCTCGGTGAGCGGCAACAGAGGCGGGCAGCCATCGACCACGCCGCCGATCGCCGGGCCGTGGCTTTCGCCCCAGGTCGTGACGCGGAACAAATGTCCAAAACTATTGTGCGACATGCGGTCACCCGTCAGCCTTCCGCGGTGGCGATGTCGGGCGCGTCCGGATGTTTCATGCCGACGGTGTGGTAGCCGCAATCGACGTGATGCACCTCTCCGGTCACGCCGGAGGCCAGATCGGACAGCAGATACAGCCCGGCCCCGCCGACCTCGTCGATCGTCACGTTGCGCCGCATTGGGGAGTTGAGCTGGTTCCAGCGCAGGATATAGCGAAAATCGCCGATGCCGGAGGCCGCCAGGGTCTTGATCGGGCCGGCACTGATCGCGTTACAGCGGATCCCGGCAGACCCCAGGTCGGCGGCAATGTAGCGGACCGATGCCTCCAGTGCCGCCTTGGCGAGGCCCATCACGTTGTAATGTGGCACCCAGCGTTCGGCGCCGAGATAGGTCAAGGTCAGCAGGCTGCCGCCCGGCTTCATCATCGGCACCGCGCGCTGGCAGACCGCTGTGAACGAGTAGCAGGAGATGTCCATCGCCTGGACGAAGGCGGCCCTCGGGGTGTCGAGATAGCGGCCGCGCAAAAATTGCTTATCAGCGTACCCAATGGCGTGAACGAGGAAGTCCAGGCCGTCCCAGCGTTCGGCCACCGCCGCGAATGCAGCGTCAATACTTGACTCATCTGCGACGTCGCAGGGTATCACCAAATCCGAGCCGGTTTGGGCGGCCAGGGGGCGGACGCGGCGCTCCAGCGCCTCGCCCTGGAAGGTGAACGCCAGTTTGGCGCCTTGGGCGGCGCAGGCCGAGGCGATGCCCCAGGCCAGCGAACGATCGTTAGCGACACCCATGACGATGCCACGCTTGCCTTGCATCAGGTTGCCCGGGACGGGAAGGTGTGCCGAAGCACTTTCGGTCATGATATTCCTCTCGGTCGCACGCATCGTGCCGTGCGTCGTCCGGCGGTGGTGGCACAAGGCGGCGGGACGGGGCAAGAGGCGCCCGGTAATTTGGCAATGACGGATTGCCCTTGGCCGGGGGTTGGGACGCTTGCTGTCGCGCTGAGCGGATGCACCCGGTAGCGCGCCGATTGCCAAGACGCTAGACGATCCGACCGCCATTCGCCGGATCGCCGTATGAGCCTTGCTGCATTCCTTCGACACCTGGGCTTCGCCGTCCTGTTGATGCTGCTGTCCGCCGCCACCGTCCGTATGATGATCGCGGTTCGGGTCATGGATACGCCCGAGGCGCGCAAGGCGCATGACCGGCCCATCCCTAAGGGCGGCGGTGTGGGCATTGTCCTGACCTTCCTTGTCGGCATCGCGGTGCTTTACCGATTTGCCGAGTTCACTCGTCTGGCGGACCCCTATTTCCGCGGCGTGATCGAGGCATCCGTCGCCATAGCGCTGGTTGCCTTCCTCGACGACCTGTTCGACTGGCCGTTCATCGTCAAGTTGGGTGCCCAGTTGCTTGCGGCCCTGGTGGCGATCGGTAGCGGCCTGTATGTGACCGACTTTCGGATTCCCTATCTCGGCCCCCTGCCCGCCGCCTGGGTTGGCATCGCAGCCACGATGGTCTGGCTGCTGTTCACCACCAACGCGATGAATTTCATCGATGGGCTGAACGGCCTTGCCAGCGGAGTGGCCCTCATCGCCTGTTTGTTCATCGTCGATATCGCCGAGCACCACGGCGGCTGGTTCGCATATGCCGCGGCTGGGCTGCTGGCGACAGGACTTGCTGGATTTCTGCCGTTCAACTTTCCCCGAGCGCGCATCTTCATGGGTGACGTCGGCAGCCAGTTCTGCGGCTTCATGCTGGCGGTGCTCGCGGTCGTCGCCAGTCGATTCGACGGCGTGGAGCTGTCTTTCCTGCTGATGCCGATGCTGTTGTCCGGCGTGCTTTTCGATGTCGGGTTCACCCTGGTGCGCCGCTCACTGGCCGGCGAGGCGGTTACCCAGCCGCACCGGGGACACTTGTATCAGGTCGCGCAGCGATCCGGTGTGTCTCCAACGACGGTCACGCTGGTGCATTGGGGTTTTGCGGTGTTCGGGGGCGCCTGCTGCTTGCTGTTCATTGCCGCGCCATCCATTTACAAGCCGGAGGTGCCGTTCATTACCCTGGTCCCGCAGGTGGTATGGCTCTGGTTCGTTGTGCGCAGAGCGCGCCTTGCCGGTCTTAGCCGATGGGGATAGCGCGCGGCGCCGGGTCCCGCCGACAAAACCGCTGACCACTGCCGTTCGAGCGATCTAAACCTTGCGTGTAAGGGTCCACGTTGCCGGGAACCAACGACCGCCACCATCGTTTGGTCCTCGCGCGAAAAGCGCCGTAACATTTAAAGGAAACGAAAATGGGTCGCGGAATTCTGCTTTGGCTGCTCGGTGTTCCGATTCCAATCATCATCATTCTTGCTCTGATCTGGCATTGATCATGGCGATTGCATCATCAACGCTTGGCGAACGGTCCTTAGCATCCGGTAGCGAGTCCTCGGCATCGGCGGTAAGTTGGGCAGCGGTCGTCGCCGGTGCTGTCGCTGCTATAGCCATTGGGGTTGTTCTGACATCGCTTGGGGCGGGGCTCGGCCTGACCACGGTGTCGGCATGGCCGAACGCGGGTGCGTCAGCAACGACGTTTACGATCAGCGCCGGGATCGGACTGATTGTGGTCCAGTGGTTGTCGGCGGCACTCGGTGGCTTTGTCGCCGGACGGTTGCGGACCAAATGGACTGGGCTGCACACGCACGAAGTCTTCTTCCGTGACACCGCTCATGGCTTCCTGTCGTGGGCGCTTGCCACGATAATCGGCACCGTTCTTGTCGCGGCGGCGGCATCTTCGATTGTCGGAGGCGGGGTTCATGCCGCATCGACGGTAGCTGGGGGCGCCGCGCAGGCGGCAGCATCCGGCGCTTCGAGCTACGCGGTTGATGGCCTTTTCCGCCCTGACCATATCGACAATGCGGTAAGTTCACAGGATGCCGCCTCTCAGGCCAGTCGCATCCTGGCCAACGGCATCCGGAATGGCGACGTCCCGCCCGCAGATCGTGCCTATCTCGCGCAACTTGTCGCAGCAAAGACCGGCATTTCGCAGGCGGATGCCGAAAAGCGGGTGAACGAGACCATCGCCAGCGCCAAGGATGCAGAAACCAAAGCGCGTGAGACAGCAGACGCCGCGCGCAAGGCTACTGCGACTTTTGCTATCTTTACGGCGTTGTCGTTACTGATCGGTGCTTTTGTTGCAAGCGCTGCCGCAGCTTTTGGCGGTAGTGTACGCGACGAGTACTGACCTGATATGAGGTGGAGCAGCAGACCGGTGGTTTTCTGCCCACCCTAGACCATTACCCGGCGGATGGTGCCTCGGATTTTGGTTAATAGAAAACCGTCGCGGCCTTCTTGCAGGCTGCGACGGTTACGACCACGAGTGGAAAGGTCCTAGGCTGGACGCGCTTTGGCTTTCGCCTTTGCAGATGCAGGGCGCTCGTCATCCGGATTTATGGGGGCAGGGGGAGGGCCGCCCTGGGGCGTAGGATTGGCGATGTAGTCGAAATTCGGTTCCTCATTCCAAGGCCCGCGTGCGTCCTCGCCCTGAGAGAGATTGAAGACCAGTTTCACAGTGTCGTCCGGCGGAATGTTGCCGAACATGGGATCGTCCAGTTTGCCCATCGCATCGAGGGCTTTCATGAACATGTTGGCATGCGTGATTTCCCGGGTGAGGAGATGCACCAGCGTCTTCTTCGTGCCCTCATCCTCGCAGGCATTGATCAGCGCCTCGTAGGTCTGACGCGCGCCGGCTTCGGCCGAGATGTTGGCGCGCAGATCGCGGACGACGTTGCCACCCTCCTGGATGTAGGCGGCCGTCCAGCAGCTACCCTGGCTATCCAGAAAATGCGGGCCACCGCCTTTCAGTTTGAAAAGTGGGGCGTCATAGACCTTGGTCTGATCGATCTTGCTGGTGTGCTGCGCGATAAGCTTGCCGACCATCTCAAGATGGCTGAACTCCTCCATGGCGATATCCTGCAGCATGTCGCGGATGCCGGCATTTTCGACGTGGAACGACTGCACCCAGTATTGCAGAGCGGCTGTCAGCTCGCCGGTGGCACCGCCAAACTGCTCCAGCAGGAACGTGCCGAATTGCGCATCCGGCTTCCCGACTTTGACTGGTTGAATGAGTTCTTTCTGATGGAAAAACATATGGATATCCACGTTGCGACATGACCGATATGCGGCGCATATCAGGGAGGCATTGAACGAAGACCTGGAGAGGGCGGATGCGCCAGCGATTGAAACAGGCGTCCGGGAATGCCCTGATCCTCTTGAGCCGGCGGCGCTAAGCGTTCGAACACAATCGTTCTTCGGCAAAACGTTAGGCCACTGCTTTCGTTCCGAGCCTTTGCGATCAGCAGGGCGTGATAGCGGGATCGCCGGTTTGGTGCTGAGCGACGCACAGATTTTGCATGCAAAGGCGAGCGACCGGGGGTTTGATCTGGCGCGCACTCACTTTCGGCAGGAAGGCCAATGGAATGTTCGGTGCAGGCAAAGCTGGGCTGCCGCGTGCAGCAGGAGACGCCGTTCGTGTTCAGCGTGCAGGCGCATAGCTTCACCGGGCAAACGATCCAATCTGAATCTTTGCGTATTGAGCCTGGGACTACAAGCCGAGAGCCGGACCCAAGTTCTTGTTGATCCCGAGATAGCCGCATCTGCCGGGCGGGCGCATTCACCAGCTACCACCTTGGACCAACAGGGTGATGACAAAGCAGCTCCTTTTCGCCGCATAACCGCGAGCTCAACATGTCTGATACCCGAGAGCCATGCACGGTCACGGCAAGTCGCGGAGGCTGGCCCAAACGGACGATCACGATCGCGTTCTGACGATAGCGCCGCGCCAGCCGTTGTACCGGCCGCGGATCACCGAATACCAAAAAATGCGCTTCGGACCACTGCCCCAGAAATCCTCTCGCCGGTAACATCCGACGCTGGCACAAGGCCTGAAATAATCGTGCTTGCATCCGGAGATTCCAAGCAAGCGGCATTAAATGGGAACGGGGATTGTAGGCGGTGATGAGAGCGGCAGATCGCGCGCAGTGCGTTAACAGCAGCCGGTCGGTAGCAGCGCTGTATCTGCCGACGCGGATTTGGATGCCGGCGGCTTCGTAGCAGGTATTCCGGTAAGCCCTGAGCAGCGCCGGGCGCAACTATACCTCGTCGCTTGTGGTCAAAAACTCACGTCCCATGGACCGGCAACAGGAAGCCCGCGGCCCACCGTAAGCACAGCCTGTCCGCGGCACTAGAGGCCGGAATGTTTAGTTGACACGCTTAGTGACGGATGTTTTACTAAACATAGTTGCTGGAATCCGAGGGCTATGGGCTCGCAGCGAGGTTCTGGCGAAACCACAGGCAACAATAATCGTGGCCTGCAATCAGGGCCGCACAGGGAGGGACGGTTTTAATGGTAGGTCGTATCTCTACTGCTCTCCTGGCCGCCGGCACGGCTATCGGTGCAGTTCGCCACGGCTTGTCCGGCGCTCGCGCAAGGCAAATTGCTCACACTGTGCTGGGCCGTATGGGACTCCGCCAATGCGCTGGCAGCACTAGGTGAGGATTTACCACAAAACCGGTTTCGAAATGGAATGTGAATTCGCGCCGTGGACAAGTGATGCTGACCGGTTCCTGAACGAGCTCAACTCCAAAAGTAGTTATTCTGAATGGCCGAAGAATACACCCAATTACTGGGCGCTGCCGCCGATGGCGGATGCCGCCCGTTGGACCTACCGGAATGACTGGTTCGCCCGCCCCGAGCTGCAATCCGCGTTCAAGGCCAAGTACGGACGCGAATTGGCGCCCCTTAGGACTTACGATGAACTGAAGGACATCGCCGAGTTCTTTCAGTGCCGTGAGATAGATGGCAAGAAGGTCTACAGTGCCTGTATCCTCACCGAGCAGGGCTCGGAAGGCATCGCCATGAGCGCGCGCTTCGAACACGTTGGCGACCAGGACCACCTGCACATCCGTCTCGCGGATCATGACTTCGTCACGCTGAGCGATCCTGACTCCGGGCTGGCCCTAGGGACGACCAGCTTGACATCAATTTCGTAAGCCCGTTGTTCTTCGACCAAGCGCAAGGGTCAGACCATGAGTGAAACCGTTGATGCCGCCACGCTGCGCCGCTTGATTGAAACGGTCGCGACCGTGGTGATTGACCATGCCGACGAACTCACCGCGCTCGACCAGGCGATCGGCGACGGCGACCACGGACTGAACATGAAGCGCGGGTTCGAAGCCGTCCGCGGCGATGTCGCCACGCTGGCGGACAAACCTCTGCCGGACGCACTACGCGCGATCGGCACCCAGCTTGTGATGAAGGTCGGGGGCGCCTCCGGTCCCCTGTATGGCACGCTGGTCATGGCCCTCGGCAAGGAGATCGCTGCCGCGCCGGATTTCGCCAGTGCCTTCGGGCGCGCAGTGGAGGCGGTCAAGGCCAGGGGGAAATCCCAGCCAGGACAGAAGACGATGCTGGACGTTTTGGTGCCTGTCCAAAAGGCGCTGGAGGCAGGCGGACCCGATCTGCTTGTCCGCTTGCCAGTGGTCGCCGCGGAGGCGGCGAGCGCCACGGTTCCTATGTTGGCAATTCGCGGCCGAGCGTCGTTTCTTGGCGAGCGCTCGGTCGGTCATATGGACCCCGGCGCGCGTTCCACCGAATTGATGGTCGCGGCGGCCTGCCGTGCGCTGAAAGGCTGAAGCAGTGGCACCAGCAATGGTCGGTATCGTTATCGTCTCGCATTCGCCCAAAGTCGCGGAGGGAGCCGCGGACATGGTACGGCAGATGGTCGGCGACAGCGTGAAGCTTGCCTACGCCGGCGGCGATCCAGACGGCAATCTCGGCACCGACGTGGCGAAGATCCTGGCGGCGATCGACCGGGCGTGGTCTGACGCGGGCGTTGCGATCTTTGTAGATCTCGGCGGGGCCGAGACCAACAGTGAAATGGCGATCGAGATGCTCGATGAAGCCCGCTGCGACCGCGTGGTGGTCTGCAACGCGCCGATCGTGGAAGGCGCGGTGATTGCCGCCACGGAAGCATCTGGCGGCTCATCGCTCGAGGTGGTGCGCCGCACGGCGGAAGAATTGTCGCCGCAATAGGTCACGAAAGGATAACGATGACTGATGTCGTGACATCGGTAATACTGAAGAATGCCACCGGGTTGCATGCCAGGCCTGCGGTTAAGCTGACGCAGCTCGCGAAAACCTTTTCCGGGGTGGTGGAGATCGCGGTTTCGCCCGATGGCCCCTGGGTCGATGCCAAAAGCCCGGTGAAGGTCATGCGCGTGCGGGTGCCGCGAGATGCGGTGCTGCATGTCCGAGCGTCGGGGGTTGACGCGGCGGCGGCGGCGGCGGCGGTGGTCGCGCTGGTCGAAAGCCGGTTCCATGAAGAGCACCCCGAACCCTCGCCCGGTGATGACTGAACGACGCGTTCCTGGGCGGCCAGCCTCTCCCGGCTACGCTGCTGGGCGCGTTGTGTATCTACGTCTGTCCGATGCGCCGAAGCGACGGCCCAGCGGTGATCCGGGGATCGAGGCGACCGCGTTGCGTGAGGCGGTCGCCGGCGCGCTAGCCGACACACGATCACTGCAGGCGCGGGTGGACGCCGAGGCGGCGGAGATCATCGCCTTCCAGGTCGCGATGCTGGAGGACGACGAGTTGGTGGCACCGGCCGGCGTTGCCATCGCCGGCGGTGCGCCCGCGGATACTGCCTGGGAAGCAGCGGTGGACGCGGAAATCGCCGGCTATGCGGCGGCCGATGATCCGTATTTCCGCGCCCGCACCGCCGACCTGCAGGACATCCGCGACCGGGTCTTGACGAAGCTCCGGCCCGGCGTTGCTGGTGTAACCGCACCACCGGGAGCCATCGTTGCGGCAAGCGATCTGCCGCCCTCCAGATTCCTGGCTATTGACTGGCATCGCGGTGCGGCGGTCCTGCTGACCGAGGGCAGCCCGACCAGCCATGTCGCCATGCTGGCCCGGGCCCGAGCGGTTCCGATGATCGTTGGCCTTGGCGGGCCGGCAGCGGCGCTGGACGGCAAGGATGTGCTTGTTGATGCCGAGGCTGGGGAGCTGGTGGTCGACCCGCTGCCGGTGTCACGCGAACGCTTCAACGCCCTCGCGCAGCAAGCCGAAAACGCCACAGTCGCAGCCGAGGCTCATCTTTCCGCACCGGCCCGTTCGGCTGATGGAACACGCATCGCGATGCACCTCAATATCATCGGCGCCGAGGAACTGGCGCGTCTTGACCCGGCGATCTGCGACGGCATCGGCCTGTTCCGAACCGAGTTCCTGTTTCACGGCACCGGAGGCCTGCCTGGCGAAGATGCGCAATACGCGGTCTATCGCGCCGCGGCGGAGTGGGCGCGCGGACGGCTGGTGACGATCAGAACGCTGGACGCTGGGGGCGACAAGCCGATTCCCGGCGTTACCGAAGCATACGAAAGCAATCCGTTCCTGGGGCTCCGCGGCCTGCGTCTTTCGCTGCGCCATCCCGATCTGTTCCGCGTGCAATTGCGTGCATTGCTGCGCGCGGCGCGGCACGGTGCGGTACGCATCATGCTGCCGATGGTCACTGTGCCGGAGGAACTCGAAGCCGCGCGTGCTCTGCTGGGCGCGGAGATCGCCGAGTTCGCGCGCGCCGGTGAACCCGTGCCACAGCCGGAGTTGGGCATCATGGTGGAGGTGCCCGCGGCGGCGATCACCATCGATCACTTCAATGCGGCATTTTTCTCGATCGGCTCGAATGACCTGACCCAGTATGTTACCGCCGCGGGCCGCGATATCGCTTCGGTCGCGGACCTTGCCGATCCACTTAACCCTGCGGTGCTGCGGCTGATCGAGGCCGTGGTGGCGCACGGGCGACGGATCGGGCGCGATGTCAGCCTGTGTGGTGACGCAGGGGGAAACCCGGCCGTGCTGCCAGCCCTTCTGGCGACGGGCTTGCGATCGCTGTCGGTCTCGCCGGGCCTGCTGGCACGGGCAAAACGGGCGGTGGCTGGGACTACTCTTGCGGCGCTGGGACAATGAGCGGGGCAAGCGCGCCGCCAGCCGCGATCTCGCCGGTGGCCCGCTACAAGCGGGTGCTGCAATGCGTGCTGGAGAATTGTCCCTCCGGCACGCGCCAACGCCTGGCAACGGCGTTGGGGACCAACCGGTCTTTCGTCTCACAAATGGCCAATCCCGCTTACGCGATGCCGATCCCGTCGCAGCATCTCGACATGGTGTTCGAGCGCTGTCATTTTTCCCAGGCGGAACGAGAGGCCTTTCTCGAAGCCTATGCGCTGGCACATCCGGATCGCCGTGATGGGGGTCACGCGACGTCACGGACGCGCAGTATTACCGTGACCGTCGCCGATCTCGGTGACGCGGCAAAAAATCGGGCCTTGGATGAGATGGTGGTGCGATTTGCGTGCCAGATTGGTCGTTTCGCCGAGAGCATCGAGTTCCTGAAAACGGGGGATCGCCATGAAGAAACTTATAAACGCCGTCGATGATGTCCTCGTCGAGAGCCTCGATGGCTTTGCGGCGGCGCACGCTGATCTCGTCACGCTTGGCGAGGGCCGCAAATATGTCCGTCGCCGTCAATTGACGCCGGGGAAGGTGGCTTTAATTTCCGGCGGTGGATCGGGCCATGAGCCGCTGCACGCAGGATTCGTGGGGACCGGAATGCTGGATGCGGCGTGTCCCGGGCAAGTCTTCACCTCACCGACGCCGGATCAGATGACGGAGGCGATGGCAGCGATG
This sequence comes from uncultured Alphaproteobacteria bacterium, assembly GCA_963819345.1. Classification (GTDB taxonomy): domain Bacteria; phylum Pseudomonadota; class Alphaproteobacteria; order Acetobacterales; family Acetobacteraceae; genus Rhodopila. The sequence goes on along the minus strand of CAWFVX010000023.1, from coordinate 388,917 downwards.
GATGGGGGTGCGGGCTGTCTGCTGATCGTCAAGAACTACGAAGGCGACGTCATGAACTTCGACATGGCGGCGGAAATGGCGAGCGGCCAGGTTGCCAGGATCGTCACCGACGACGACGTGGCTGTCGAGGCGTCGACATGGTCCACCGGGCGGCGCGGTGTCGCCGGCACGCTGGTGGTCGAAAAGATCGTCGGCGCGGCGGCTGAACGCGGCGGGGACCTCGCCAGGCTCCAGGCGCTGGGAACGCGGGTCAACAGCCGGACGCGCTCGATGGGCGTCGCGTTGACGTCATGCACTGTGCCGGCCGCCGGCAAGCCAACCTTTGTCCTCGGCGGGGACGAGATGGAAATGGGCGTCGGCATCCATGGCGAGCCTGGACGCCGGCGCGTGAAACTCGCCACGGCGGACGCGATCGCCGAGGAGATGCTGAGCGCCATCATACACGATCTCGCACCGGCCGCGAATGCGGATTGTCTGCTGTTGGTCAACGGCTTTGGCGGCACGCCGGCCATGGAGCTGTATTTGATGGTCAACGCCGCCCGGCGCGTTCTGGCGGGGAAAGGCGTGCGCCCCATACGCTTTTTGACGGGGTCCTATGTGACCTCGCTCGATATGGCAGGATGCTCGCTGACCGTGACCCTGTTGGACCCAGAGATGGAGCAACTCTGGGACGCGCCCGTCCACACCAGCGCGCTGCTCTGGTAGCCCTTGCAGGGGTGGATGCGACAGGCGAGTGTGCCAAACACTTCAGTGTCCTGGTGCGTCTTACCTGAGTACAATATAGCGGTCGTTGACCACGTGCGGAACAAGAGGACGCAGTCTTGATCAACGCGTCGCGACAACAGATCCAGGCAAGTTCAGTGACATTCGCTCGGACATCCGCGCGCACCGCCGTCGCTGCCTCAATCGCAATTACTGTAATGGCATTGGTGATTGTCTGCCTGGTCCCTGTACTGCCAACAGGCCGCTCCATGCGGGATTTCGTGGCCATCCTGGACGGCGCCTACAAGATTTCGCATGGTCTGGTCCCGCATGTCGATTTCTCCGTTCCGCACGGAGCGTGGCCGCTGTATCAAGCAGTCCCGGTATTATATCTACTGCACCGGATACAGCCGCTGTTGCTCTACCAGTTTGTTGGGTGGCTGAGCATTCTTCCGGCGGCGATCCCGATCGCGATGCGACAACCCAAACCGGCACAGGCGGTCGCCGTCATTGCATTCGTGGCTGTGGCGACTCTCGTTCCCTGCGTTGTGGAGTATTTCGATAGTGAATTGGCCTATTATGGCGGCTATAATCGTTTAGGTGACGCGTTCCTGTTCCTGACTCTGGTTTGGACGCTAACGCCGCTCACACCGTCTTGGCCGCAAGTGCTGCTGGTCGCCTATCTGCTGTTCGTGCTCCTGGCGACGAAAGTCACGTTTTTTGTCGCCGCCGTTTCGATTCTGGTGGTGTACGGTGTACTGACGCCGGTCATGCGCCCGTTGCTGTGGAAAAGCCTGCTGGTGCTGTTCGGCGTCCTGCTGATCGTCCAGTTCTCAACCGGAATGGTTGTGGCCTATCTACACGACGTCAGGGCAATGGCCGCAGTGAACGAAGGCGGCTACGCCCATGTGGCGCTGACGACGGCGGTTCGCAATCTTGCCCCTGTGCTTGCAGCAGCCGCGCTGATCGTCGCAACGCTGCCGTCTTCGGTCGCGACCAAGCGGCGCAATATTGCTCTCGGAGTTTTGCGGCGCCCGGTAGCGGTGGGCCGCCTCTACCGGGTGCCCGTCCTGATCCTCGTCGCGGTGATTCTGACGGTTCTCGTCGAAAGCCAGAGCACCGGCAGTTTGGGTTTCGCGATTTTGGCTGCTTTTTCCATCGCGTTGCTTCCTCTCGCCAGGAGATCGCGTGCGTTTGGGATTGCTGCCAGTGTGGCCCTTCTGATCACATCCATCTCGCCCTGGATCTCCAGCGCCCTGTTCAATGTATTGAGCGTGGTGACCGCGCAGATGCCGCACGCGATCAAGGATGCCGCTGTCGAACTCGAGGTTCCACGTACCGTTACAGTCCCGGCCACTGTGGCGATAGCCGATGACTACGCCAACATCTGGCTGGCAGAGGCAGACTCTCAAGCGCCTCTCGTCCTGGGTACAGCATGGATGGAGGTTGCTGTGGCTGCTGATTCCGCATTGTTCGTCGCGCAGGTCCGTCTGATAGACGAAGCAATAGCGGTTTCGAAGCAGCAAAATCTGGTCCCTCCGTCATCACATACCATGACGATTGGCGACGTTGACTACTTCACTCGTGTGCTCGGCACCAAGCCCGCCGAGGGTATTGCTTTGTGGCACAACCGAAGAACTTTCCTGCGTCCCTCAATTGAAACGGTCCGGAGCTACCTGCACGAAGTAGATGTGGCCTTCGCGCCGCTCTGCGCCCAGTCGGAAGGCGACGTCTATATCGTTGAGTCCTTCGCTCCCGTCCTGAAGCTCGACTTTGATCGCCACCCATTGACCAAATGCTGGGACCTCTGGGTCAGGCGCCATTAGTCTGATCTGTTCGCTTCGGCACGTGCAAGCGGTGTGCCGCGAGTGGGGGCGGCTACCCGGCTGCGACCAGCCAGACGCCGAATACGACGAGCAATGTTCCTGCGACTTTTGGCAGCGTTAAAGCCTCTCCGAGGAGCAGAACGCCCAATGTCATCGTCAGAAGGAAACCAAGCGCCACGAATGCATAGGCCACCGAAACGTCGATGCGAGCCAAAACGAAAAGCCATAGCAAGGCACTGAAGCCGTATAGAAACAGTCCGATCCAAACCATCGGACTGGATGCCACAGCTAGCGCGACCGGGGTCGTCCCGCCGCCAGCAAGTGCGGTCTGCACCCCAGCGACGCTCATGCCGTGCTTTAGCGATATCTGCGCCAGCGCCGAGAGACTCACGCTTACCAGGATAAGCGAGAACAACGGCCATGTGATCAGGGCCTTGTGCGTTGCGCCAGCCACGATGTTTGTCACCCGATTGTCAGTGCGTGAACGAGAGATTGCTCAGGCGCCGTTTTCAAATCGCCAGCAGGACGAACAGACCGCACAACGCCACGGTCGCTCGGCTGACTGAATCGCTCAGCGCAAAGACGATCGGATCATCGTGCATCTCACCGCGATGCGCCAGCATCAACGCGCGACCCAGAAAGTAGAGCAGGAGCGGGCAAATAAGCCACAGAAACAGCGGCCGAGAATACATTGCCGCCACCGTGTCCGAGGAGATATAGAGGGCGAAGATCGTGACTGCATTTGCTGCCGTTGCCGCCGCCAGCGCTGACAAGATGGGCAGGTCGCTCTTCCGGTAGTTGCGATTTCTGGGGTCCGGCAACCCGTCATTCAAGCGTTTAGACAACTCGACATAACGCTTGATTATGGCGAGAGACGTGAAAATCATTAGCGAAAACGCCAGCAGCCATTTCGATATTTCTGCATCGATCAGAACACCGCCCGCCACCACCCTGACAGTGTACAGCATTGCCAAAACCACGACATCGATCAGCATCTTGCGTTTCAGCAGCAACGAATAACTTGTTGTGACGACGATGTAAGCGACGAGAACGGCGGCGAATTTGAGTGACAGCAGCAAGCCTAAAGCCAGCGCGCCGGACGTCAGTAACACGATTGCAATCACACCTTCCTGCCAACGTAGCGAACCACGGGCGAAGGGACGGTTGCGCTTGGTAGGATGACCGCGATCGGAGCCGACGTCGATCAGGTCGTTCAGCAGATAGACCGCGGATGCCGCGGCGGAGAAAGCGATGACGCCCAACAGGACGAGAAGCAGCTTCAGAGGCTCGAACGTATGGGACGTGAGGGCCGGCACAAACAGCAGTGCATTCTTGGCATATTGATGCACGCGCAGCGCTTTCGCCCACGTAAGCACCGATGGCCGCTCTCGAGGAAGCGTCTGGAGCGGTATGCCCAGCCTCTCTACCCGCTTGGCGAGCCTGCGACTTGGGCCAACGACATAGGCCATGCGCGCATGCTTCCACACTTCCAGGTCGGCAAAATCATTGGCTACGTAGTCAAAATTGCCAGACCCGAACGCCTGTTCCAGTGCCCGCGCCTTATTCGCCCCGGAAAGGTTTTGGTCACCATCGGTGGCGAACACCCCCTCAAACAGGCCAAGGTGATCGGCGACCGCCTCGGCCTGAAGCTGATGACTGGCTGTGGCAAGATAAACCTTACGGCCCTCTGACCTGGCCTCGGCAATAACAGCTAAAACCCGCGGATCGTAGGGCAGTTCCGCACTGTTCAAATTCTGCTCGTTAGCCAGAAAGTGCTTCAGTGATGCCTTTCCCCCACGCAGCGCCTGCGCCACTTCGATGGCTCCGGTCAGCTTCGATCCGACATGGGCGAAGACGCCCTCTACCAAAATGTCTGAGCGAATTAGGGTTCCATCGAGATCCACCACCAGCGGCAGGAGAGCGTCTCGGCTCCTGTCTCTCACAAGATCATCCATGGCCATGGACTACTCCTTATCCATGTGACTATGTCAGACCTCCCTGAGGACGCCAGCATTCACGATACGGTCAACTGCGGACTAACGCCGCACAGCGCGCTGCGCTGGTAGCGCTTGTGGGGGTGGATGCGCCCGATAGCGTTGTTGTGATACCTCGCGATCGCGACCAAATGTCCTTCGAATGAAACTTACGCGTAAGCATTCTGCAACAAAGCCTGATAGCGCTCGTCTGCTTGCCCGGAGCCTAACAGGACATCGTCCACCCGCTGTATTGCGATGCCGAGACTTAGCGCCCAATCCATCGCCGCGGAACCAACAGCTGTCCCGCCAACATACGCCAGGCGCAGCCTGTTCAGGCCGAATTCCCGACGCACCGCACGGAGCACGAGAAGGTCCGCCAATCGTCCTATCGATCCACCGGCCCGGCCGGCCCGCAAGGCCCATTCATAAACCAATCTCTGCGTAGCGGTGGCCGCCTTCACGCGCACCGTAGCGAGCGCCTGCAGATGCGCCCAAACCTCGGCGTCTGCGCCCAGGATCGTCGGCTGAAGTTCCCGCAGGTTCTCGATGATGGTATCCGGGCCCTCCGGATAATTGCTGATGCAGCCTGTCTCCAGGGCCAGATAGAGGCCCCAAACGCGCTCAGTGATGTCGGACAGCCGTAGCACTACCAGACGTTCATCACCCTGCCGTATCGGCAGCCGGGCTCGGGCAACACTCATCATGTGCACCAGATCACCATGGGTGAGGGTCCGTCCCAAGCTGTCGCCGCGCGGAAACTGAATTACCGCGGGCTGATCCGGTTGGATCGCCTGAACCGCGGCGGACCAATCCGCCGGTGTCTTAACTTGGATAAAGTCCGACAGGCTGACGCAGCCGGCATCGGCGAAATCGCGCAGTCCCTTCATGTCGAACACGACGATCCGAGACAGCGCCGGACAGCGATCGCGGAGCGTCAGCACTTTGTCGAGTTGCTCTTCATTCTCCACGAAAGCCAGCCTGGCTCCGCTGGACGACAGTAGATGGCGAACGCGATCCGGCTCCTCGTCGGGGTCGATGGCGACACTTGCCGCGCCGCAACCCAGGACCGCCAGGTCGGCGTAGACTGCCTCCGGCCGCGTTTCCGACAGGATCGCCACCACATCGCCACGGGCAAAATCCGCTAACAGCAGTGCCATCCCGATCTCGCGGACCTTGGCGTCGAGCTGAGACCAAGTGACGGTCCTCCAGATGCCACGGTCCTTGATCCGCAGAATTGTCTCGCTGCCGTTGGAGGCTACGCGTTGCGACAGAAGGCCGGGAATGGAGGTGATCGATTGGTTCATCGTCAGTTCCACAGCCGTTTCTTCTTCCAGCGCCGCGTGCCGCGTGCGCCGGTTTCTTTCTGGCCTAAGTAGAACTCCTTGATATCGGCCCGCTGCATCAGCGCCGAGCACGTATCGGCTGCGACGATCCGGCCGACTTCGAGCACGTAGCCGAAATCAGCCGTCTGCAATGCGGTATGGGCATTCTGTTCCACCAGCAGGATGGAAACGTTCTGTTCGTGATTGATACGACGGATGATGCCGAAAATCTGCTGCACCAGCAGCGGCGACAACCCCAGCGAAGGTTCGTCAAGTAACAACAACTTTGGCCGCCCCATCAGCGCTCGGCTGATTGCCAGCATCTGCTGTTCGCCGCCGGAGAGCAGGCCGGCACGTTGCGATTCCCGTTCCTTCAGCCGAGGGAAGTAATCGAAACAAAGTTCGGTGTCGCTCGCAACGCCGGCGGCATCGCGACGGGTGTATGCGCCCATGTTGAGGTTTTCCCGCACCGTCAGGAAGGGAAAGATCTCCCGGCCCTCCGGCACATGACAGATGCCCAGGCGCATGACTTGATCGGGCGGCTTGCGGGCAATGTCGCGACCCTCAAACATGACCTGACCGCGTTCCGGATCCAAAATACCCGAAATCGTCCGCAGTATACTGGTTTTTCCGGCGCCGTTCGCACCGAGGACAGTAACGATCTGGCCCTGATCCACATCCAGCGACACGCCGCGGATCGCCTGTATAGGCCCATAGAACGTTTCGATAGAGTTCACCCGCAGCAACGCTTCACTCATGCCGCGACCTCCCCTCCCAGATAGGCCTTGACGACTTCCGGATGGGACTGCACTTCCCGAGGCGTGCCCATCGCTATGACCTTGCCGTAGTTCAGCGCCATTACTCGATCCGACACCTGGTTCACCAGCGACATGTCATGCTCGACCATGATCACGGTAATGCCGAGGTCCTTCTTGATGTCCTCGATCCAAAATCCCATGCCCTCGGTCTCTTCGACATTCAATCCGGAGGACGGCTCATCCAATAACAGCAGCTTCGGTTCGATGCACAAGGCGCGGCCCAGTTCCACAACCTTGCGCACGCCATAAGGCAGGTTGGCGATCAGCGCACCGCGGTAGCGCTGCAGCCCGAGGAAAGCGATGACATCCTCCACCTTCTCCCGGTGCGCCAGTTCAGCCTTGCGGACCGACGGCAGAAATGCCAGTTGCGAAACGAAACCAACGCGGGAGTGGCAATGGCGGCCGATCAGTAGGTTCTGCAGCAGCGTCGCGTTGGGAAACAGTTCAATGTTCTGAAAAGTGCGGGCGATGCCCAGTCCAGCAATCTGCCAGGATGGGGTGTGGGTGATCTCCTTGTCCTCGAAAATCAGCCTTCCGGAGGTCGAACTGTAGATGCGGCTGATCAAGTTGAAGATCGTGGTCTTGCCGGCTCCGTTCGGACCGATGATGGAGAAGACCTCGCCTTCGCGCACGTCGAAGCTGACGGAGTTCACGGCCCGAATGCCGCCGAACCGGACCGAGATATCCTGTGCCTGGAACAGGATCATCGCAAACGCTCCGACTTCGCATAGGCCTTCTGGCGGCGAAATCCGGTCTGGCGCTTGAACGGGAAGGCCTGAAACCACGTTTTGGCCTTCAGCCACATGCCGTTCAGGCCGTCGGGCTGGAACAGGATGACGAGCACCAGCACAAGGCCAAACAACGACGGCTCCAGCCCCGGCAGCCGGCCGATGCCAAACGGCAGATCGTCGCGGACCACGGCAATGAACTGTGGCAGCAACCGGACGAACATTGCCCCCAGAATTGCACCACGCAACGACCCAAGGCCGCCGACGAACACGATCGTGACGAATTGCACCGACAATAGAACGTCGAATGCGTCGGGCGCGAGATAGCGGACATAGTGCGCGAACAGCGCCCCGGCCAATCCGGTCATGCCCGCGCTGATCGCGAACGCCATCGTCTTATATCGAGCCAGGTGGATCCCCATGCTTTGGGCGGAGACCTCGCTGTCCCGGATCGCGACCATCGCTCGGCCAATCGGCGACCGGAGCAAATTCGCCGCGACCCAAAGCACAAATACCAGCACGACCAGTGAGACGTAATAGATGCCGGTCGCACCTTCGATCGGGAAGCCAAAAATCGTCGGGGTCGGCACCGCGAAGCCGTCGAAGCCGCCGGTGACCGCCGTCCATTTCTGGAACACAGTGCCGACGATGCTGCCGAACGCCAGGGTCGCGATCGCCAGATACAATCCGCTCATGCGCAAGGTCGGCCGGCCGATCGCGGCTCCGCACAGCGCTGTAAACAGTCCGGCGACGGGAAGCGTCACCAGGAACGGCACGCCTTGCGCCAGCAACACCGCGTTGACATAGGCGCCGATCCCCAGAAATGCCGCGTGCCCCAGGCTGATCAGACCGGTGTAGCCGACCAACAGCATCAACCCGACGCCAGCGATGGCGAAGATGTAAACCGCGCCAAGCTCACCGATATAGAATTCGCCCAACACCAGCGGAGCGATCAATACGAGCACTGCCAGCAGGCCGTACCAGAAGCGGTCGCCATTATGCCGCCACAGCGCGATGTCCTGGCGATATTGGGTTCTGAATAAATAGCGCATCGATCAGACCCGCTTCCCCATGCGCTCGGCGAACAGGCCCTGCGGCCGGATGAACAGCATCAGCAGCAGCACGACGTTGGACGTGACCTCCTGGAAGCCCGCGGGCAAGTCGTAACCGGCGAACTGCTCGACAATGCCGACGATGACACCGCCGATCAGCGATCCGGGGATGCTGCCGAAGCCGCCGATCACCGCCGCGGCGAAGGCCTTGATGCCGAGGAACCCCATGTTCACGTCGATCATCGACACCGGCGACAGCAAGATGCCGGCCAGGCAGGCAACGCCCGCGCTGATGGCCCAGATCAGGGAGAAGATCGTGCGGACCGGAATACCCATGTAATAGGCCGCAAGCTGATTCTGCGACGCGGCCTGCATTGCGACGCCGACACGTGTCTTGCTAAAAAATAGATACAGAATGCCACACAGCAGGACCGTGCCGACGATGATCGACAGGTTGTCCTCGCCCAGGATCAGGCCGCCGATATCGGCCCTCTTGTTGGTGAACGGCGTGTTGAAACCGACCGAGTCATATCCCCAGGTGATCCCGGCGACGGCCCGGAAAATAAAGCCAAGTCCGAGGGTTAACATCACCACGGCGAATTGCGGCTGGCCGATGACTCGTCGGATGACTAGAGCATCGAGCGCATAACCGAAGGCGGCGGTGATCAGGATGGCGAGCAATCCGCCGACCCAGTAGGGCAGGTGGAATTGCGCGATCAGGGTGAACGCGACGAAGCCGCCGAGCATCATGACATCGCCCTGGGCGAAGTTCACCATCTCGGTCGCTTTGTAGATCAGTACGAAGCCAAGCGCGATCAGACCGTAGATACAACCCGATGCCGCACCGTTGACGACAAGCTGCAAAATGCGCGCAGCGTCCTGCACTGCCAAAGGCCTCCCTGCCCGTGGGCCAGCGGGGCCCTCCTTATGATTAGCCAGGGAAGATAGGGTGGGCTTCCGCGCGGCGTCAATCGCCGCTTCGACCCGCCCCGGAGGCAGCGATCAGAATAGCGACATCTGGCTGGATGGGGTCTCCGTCGCGCATGCGGGAACGGTGAAGCGATCGCAATCGAGTTGGGTTCGTACCTCGCCGAACCCGAATTGCCTTGCTGCCCGGGTGAACCGTCGCGTCAGCAAATCGGCATACACACCCTGACCGGTAAAGCGATGGTGGAAGCGGGGATCGTTCAGGTTCCCGTCGCGCGTCTGCCGGATCAGGCTGAGCACATGCCGGGCCCGGTCGGGGAAATGGGTATGCAACCACTCCTCGAACATCTGTCGCAGTTCCAACGGCAGGCGCAGCAAGACATAGCCGGCATGGCGGGCGCCGGCGCGGGCGGACGCTTCCATGATTTTCTCCATTTCGGCGTCATTCAGCCCGGGGATCATCGGCGCGGCCAGGACGCCTGCCGGCACTCCGGCTCTGGTGAGTTCCGCGATGGCGTGCAGACGCCGAGCGGGTGTCGCGGCACGAGGCTCCATCACGCGGGCCAGGCGTGCGTCCAATGTGGTGACGGAGATATGGACACGCGCCAGGTTACGCTTCGCCATCGACGACAGGATGTCGAGATCGCGCAATACACCGGATGACTTGGTCACGATCCCGACCGGGTGGTTGTAACGATCCAGTACCTCGAGCACCGAGCGGGTCAGCTTTAGAGTACGTTCCACTGGCTGATAGGGGTCTGTATTCGACCCGAGCGCCAGGGTCCTCGCCGCATATCCCGGCTTGCGCAGCTCCTTCTCCAGCAGCTCGGCCACCTCGGGCTTGAATATCAGCTTGGTTTCGAAATCCAGGCCCGGCGAGTAACCCAGATACGCGTGAGTGGGGCGCGCGTAACAATAAATGCAGCCATGTTCGCAGCCGCGGTATGGGTTGACTGCCCGGTCGAAGCCGATATCCGGCGACGCGTTCCAGCTAATCGCTGTTCGGGACGAGTTGCGGGTCAAGGTGGTGTCGAGCCGCGGCAGGTCGCCGAGATCTTGCGTCAGCGTATCCCAACCATCATCGAACGGCGATGCGCCGCAGGTATCGAATTGGACGTGCGGGTTGCTGACGGCACCCCGGCCGGCGGCTTGGCGGGAAGGAAATCGCTCGGCTGGCCAGGTGTCAGGCAGACTTGCGCTTTCCATTGCGGCGATAGCATCCCGGTCGATCTGCGCTTCCATGTGTCCCACCATTGGTCGAGTTCGCACTCTGTTCGCGAGATTTGATCTCACAGGAACTCGGCGATGTCAAGAACATGATAGGAACATCAACTCCACGGTTAACTGATTTCTAACCGAGGTTCTAGGCTCGGAGGGGATGGCAGCCATAAGTGCTTGACAACTCGGCGCGCGCATCCTTTCTACCGCCTTCGCTGCGTCCGATCCCATGGGCCAACCGTCCTTGGTTCAAGCGCTGGCCCGCATTAGGGGTGTAGCTCAATTGGCTAGAGCGCCGGTCTCCAAAACCGGAGGTTGAGAGTTCGAGACCCTCCACCCCTGCCAGCTTGCGGGCCAAACCATGGGACCCGGCGGGCGATCATCGAGGGATTTACGAACGTGGCTTTCCAACCGGCAAAATTCGTACGTGAAGTAAGAGCGGAAATCGGCAAGGTGACCTGGCCGAGCCGCAAGGAGACGATGGTGACGACAGGCCTAGTGTTCGCTATGGCTGCGGCCGCCGCGATCTTCTTCTTCGTCGTCGATCAGGTGATCGGCCTTGGGGTGCGCGCGTTGTTTAATGTGGGCATCTGAAGGGTTCCGGGAATGGCCAAGAATTGGTATGTCGTCCACGTGTATTCAGGGTTCGAGAAAAAAATCGCCCAACAGATTACGGAGCAGGCTGCCCAAAAAGGTCTCGCCGACCAATTCGAGGCCGTGCTGGTACCCTCCGAGAACGTTATCGAAGTAAAGCGTGGCCGGAAGATCAACAGCGAACATAAGTTCTTTCCCGGCTATGTCCTGGTAAAGATGGACCTGACAGACGATGCCTGGCATCTGGTGAAGAACACGCCAAAGGTGACCGGATTCCTGGGCAGCAGGACAAAACCGAGTCCAATCAGCGATGCCGAAGCCGACCGGATCCTGAGGCAGAGCCAGGAAGGCGTCGATCGTCCCAGGCCAGCCGTACTATTCGAAGTCGGTGAGCAGGTCCGGGTGGCCGATGGGCCGTTCACAAGCTTCAACGGCACAGTTGAGGAGGTGGACGAGGAAAAGGGGCGCCTGAAGGTCAGCGTCTCGATCTTTGGCCGATCCACACCGGTCGAATTGGAATACTCGCAGGTGGAGAAGCAGTAAGGCAGGGCACCGGATCGGCGATCATTCGTCCAGGCGCCGGGATACGAATATCTGCCGGTTGCGGAACGACAGCCAGACGCGGCGGCCTTGCAGGAATTGCTCCCCAAGCACTGCATCGCCGATCCCGAAATCCGATGGCAGAACCACCATGTCGGGCAATGTCTCGACAATCGGCCCGACGCGCAAGCGGTTGAATATATGCCGGCGGGACACGATCACGCCTCCCGTCCCGGCGTTGCGCATCGCAGGGTCGCTGGCCAGCACCTGTTCGGACAGTCCCATCCGATGTGCCATCGCAACGCCTAGAACGTTCCCCTGCGCCCCGGTGTCCAGCAACGCCATCCCCTCCGCGCCGTCCAACTCGAACGGCACCAGCAATCTGTCCTTGCGCGTGCGGACGCCGGTAATCTCTATCCAGGGTTCCTGCCAGGGCGGCTGCACATTTGGGCACAGGCGGCTGCGATAAAGCGTAAGCACACCGGCCGGCACATCGATATCCATGTCGTAGGCCAATAGTAGATCGGCACCAAGCAGCCCGTCGGCGTCCAAACCCGATCGGTTGTGCAGATCGAAGGTGCCAGCCGCGACCCGCTCGATCGGGAAATGCACGCCCCCAAGCACCAGGCGGTCGACCGTCACATCGGTCGAGCTGGTGGCTCCGCCGATGCCCACGGACTGCGTCTTGTAGCGGGGATCGTGCGGCAATCTCAGCCGAGCCACCGCCGCCGCGGAGATCGTGGTGCGCTCCGCTCCACTATCGACCACCAGATGGACCCATATTCCGTTGATCCCGACCGGCACGACGAGCAGGCGATCCTGCACATGTAACGGGATCTGCGCGACCATCGTTAGTTTGCAATCGATCGCGGTCGTCCCCGCGCACCCGGCCAGAGAGATCAGCAATAACAGACCGAGCAAATGATTGCGTGGCGCCATCGGGGACCTTTGGCACACTGGACGCCTGGTTCGCCATCGTATTGATGATCCGAGTGGCGGCGGGAGGCAACCGAGCAACGATCAGAATTTGCCCGTGGAAGACTGCGGCTGCAAAGACTATGGCGCAGCGACCGCATCTCAGGAACCGCTGGTGGTACGCGCGCCTGGGTGGAAATGGGCGTAAACTCGCAAGGCGATCTCACGACTGATGCCGGGCGCCGCCTCCAGATCCGTCAGACCGGCCATCTTGACCCCGCGGGCCGATCCGAAGTGATTGAGCAAGGCTCGCTTCCTGGAAGGACCGATACCCTCGATCTCGTCCAACTCGCTTTTCGTAATTGCCTTAGACCGTCCAGCCCGATGAGTTGTGATAGCGAAACGATGCGCCTCATCGCGTAAACGTTGCAGGAAATACAGCACCGGATCCTGGGGCGGCAATTGGAATGGCTCCATGCCATCCACATGCAACCATTCGCGGCCGGCGTTCCGGTCCGGTCCTTTCGCTATCGCTACCACCTTGACGTCGAACACCCCGAGATCAGCCAACGTCTCCCTGGCGGCCGAAAGCTGGCCGGCGCCGCCATCGATCAGAAGCAGATCAGGCCAATCCGCCGGCGGCTCTCCCTCTGCTTGCGATTTCAATGCTCTGGAGAAACGACGCTGCAGCATTTCCCGCATCATGCCGAAGTCGTCACCTGGAGCGATCGGACCGCGAATCCCGAACTTGCGATAGGCGGCTTTGGTAAAGCCCTCAGTCCCAGCCACGATCATCACGCCGTATGGGTTGGTGCCCATGATGTGCGAGTTGTCATACACCTCAATGCGTTCCGGCGTGCCCGGTAATTTGAAAAGCTCGGCAACACCCTGCAACAGTTTTGCCTGACCCGCGGTCTCGGCGAGCTTGCGCTCAAGCGCTTCGCGCGCATTGGTCTCCGCATGCAGCACGACCGCACGCTTCTCTCCGCGCTGCGGCAGGCTGATCTCCACCTTTCGGCCGGCCTTCAGCGACAGCGCCTCCGCGATGAGCGCGTGCTCGGATAGCTCCTGATTGACCAGCAGCAACGGTGGCGGCGGTTTATCATCGTAGAACTGTCCAATAAAGGCGCTGAGAACCTCCGGCGCTTCCTCGGCTTTGGTGTGCAAGGGAAAGAAAGCGCGGTTGCCATTGTTTCGCCCACCTCGAACGAAGAAGACCTGCACGCAGGTCTGGCCGGCGGTTTGCCACGCGGCAATGACGTCGGCATCGGTCAGGCTGGCGGGATTGATCACGCTGCTGCCCTGCACGAAAGTTAGGCCGCGCAACCGGTCGCGAACTGCCGCGGCCCGCTCGAACTCCAGCGATTCGGCCGCCTGCTCCATTTCTGCAGCGAGCTCCTTTTGCACGCTGTTGGCTTTGCCCCCTAGGAAAGATTTTGCCTGCGCGACCAGTTTCGCGTAATCGTCAGCCTCGATCCGGCCGACACATGGCGCGGAACAGCGCTTGATCTGGAACAGCAGACAAGGCCGCGTTCGCGTCGAAAAAACGGTATCCGCACAGGAACGGAGCAGAAAGACGCGCTGCATGGCAGTGACTGTCTGATTGACCGCCCAGGCCGACGCGAACGGCCCCCAGTAACTGCCTTTCCGCACCTGCGCGCCACGATGCTTGACGATCTGCGGATAGGGATGGTCCTCTGCCAGCATCAGCCAAGGATAGGATTTGTCGTCCCGCAGAACGATATTGAAACGAGGTTTCAGCCGTTTGATCAGGTTCGCTTCCAGTAGAAGCGCCTCGGCTTCCGTGTGGGTCGTCACGGTTTCCATTGAAACCGTTTCCGACACCATCCGCCGTAAGCGTTCCGGCAGGCGCCCGACCTGCGTGTATGAGTGAACCCGGCGCTTCAGGCTGCGCGCTTTGCCGACGTAAAGCGCATCGCCTTTGGCATCCAGCATGCGATACACGCCCGGGCTCGGCGACATCGTCTCCAGAGCAGCCTCGATTACCGCGACGCCTTTTTCGCTCGTCATGGTGCCTATTCCGCCTGGGCGGCCGCCTCGTCGGTCAGATCGATGCCGCTGTAGAATTCAGCCAACGGCAGTTCGACGTCGATTTCCGGCATGCGGAGCGTGTCGGCCTCGGTCAACGCTTCCACGACCAGATCCGTAGCCTTGCGGACGTATACCGTGGCGGCGATCGCGTCCTGCTCGAGAATGACGTAGCGCTGGATCGAGGGTGTCGCGCCATATTCGCGTAGTTTCTCTATGCGGTCGGTGCGGGAGGTACTTTCGCTGAGCACCTCGAACACCACGACCGGATCGCGGATTACTGTCGTCTTCATGAAAGAATAGGTGCAGACTACGAACGCATCCGGGTAGCGGATCCGCCCTGCGACCTCGATCTTCAACGTCGGGCCGCGAACGCGGCATGGCCCACTCCCAAGGCGCGAGCGGAGAGCAAAGCGGATGTTGTCCCCGATGATCTCATGCGCGAGGGTCCCCCCGGTCATCGCGACCGGCTGGAACCCGTCGAACTCCCACCGCAGTTCCTGCCTCTCTTCCCAGGCAAGAAATTCCGCGACTGACATCGGCTGATGAACCGCGACACCCATAGCAGCTTTCTAACACACCGGCCTGCGATTGTCGTCGGGTTTGCGAGAAAGAGCGAAACCCGCCTTCCAACAACCACACGCAGCTAAGCGGTCGAATCATTCCGATAAGAGAACGCGGTTTCAGGGCTGATCACAAACTCGATCAAACAAGTGCGGCCGTCCTCGATCGCCCGCGGGCTGCAACGGTATCACCGAATATTGCCCGCTTATAGAACACGCCAACCGCGGCAATGAAGAGCATGATCCACAGCGCCGCGCCAAATGATCTTCATCTCGATCTCCCAGCAGATTAACACGCTAAAAATATAATGTTTATATCGGAACGGTAGTCTTGACGATAAATGAAACCTTTAGAGCCCGTCGCGCATGGCTGGCTGAGATCAGTTACAATGGACCAGCATGTAGTTGCTGCCGGGTAGATTTGGCAGATTTGGCGTAGTGCCGTAGCTGATGGTGAGACGCCCATTGGTCAAGTCGGCATTGGAAAACTCGGATAAGGTCAGCGATGCGGTGGGCTCGCCAGAGGCGGTAGCGTGCATGGTCAGCCCGGAATAACCGGACGCGCCTTGCCCATTGACCCAAGTGAGATCGAACGCCCCCGGTGTGATGCCCCATACTGTCGCGTTGTCGCCTGAATGGAAACCGACGACCGTGCTCCAAATGTCCGCTGTGGCGTGACGATCATCAACGAAAAAGGTGTCGTTGCCGCTACCCATAGAGGAAACTGCTGCCGGTCGAACCATTCAGCACGTTGTTGCCATTCACATGGTTGACTGCGATGGCGTCTTCACCGGTTCCGCCATCCAAACTGATGAAGGTGTTCGGGGCGGTTGCGGTGACGTTGACGTTATCCGAAGTGACAAGAATGAACTCAGCGGTCAATCCGGCGACCGGTCCATTGTACGGGGCCATGGCGGGCGTTGAACTGACCCCGGTCGTGGTGTCAGTCAGATCAACCGTCAAACCCACGGGCGTCGGCGTCGGAGTAGGAACAGGCGTCGACGTCGGAGTGGGGACGGGCGTCGATTTCGGAGTGGGGACGTGGGTTGGTGTCGAAGTGGGGACAGGCGTCGGGGTCGGAGTCGAGACAGGCGTTGGGGTCGGAGAGGGGACGTTCACTAGATTGACGTGACAATCGGTGTAACAGACGCCCCCGATATCTTCATCGAGCGTCATCACGTGATACGATCCACTTGGCGGCGGAGTGAAAGGCTCCGTCATGGTGGACGCAGCAAAATCCTGACCGGGGTATAGAATGTTGTTAAAAGGCTCCGTTGCCCCGACATACCCGTTTATCGTTCCTCCGCAAGAAGCTGAAGAGGTAGCCCACACTTTAACATTGAGACCACCAGAAATGGGGTTTGAAGTGTCATTCAGGATTTCGGGGACTTCGAGTATAACCAAATCTTTGTTTGGATTGACAAGGAACGCTCCAAGCCCGCCAGCGATGAATCCGACACTGCAACTAGCCATTTGCTTAGCCCCTACTAACGTTCCACTCGATACGTCGATATCGATATTATGTTAGTTTCAGAACGATCTGTCTTGTCACGGCACAGTGAGGATTTCATTCAGGCGTTCCCATTCACGTTACCATCTGGCGGCGCTAGCCGCGTCGCGCGATCACTGACGGCTATCTCGAACGGGCACGCGATCGTCACCGGACCGACCCCGCCTTCAACCGGGGTGATCGCGCCGTTGGCGCGCAGGATCGCGGCGGCCGCATCTTCCGGATCGGCCACGCCCTCGGTCCGTGCGCCGAGCTTCCGACTGGATCAGCCTGAGGCGATCACGCTCTAAGCGGCCGCGCCATTGCGGTGCGAGAACGCGGTTTCCGCGCTGGTGACAAACTCGAGCAAGCAAGTGCGGCCGTCTTCGGTTGCCCGCTTGGCGCGTAGGATGGCGGCGGCTACGTCGTCGGGGTCGGCAACCCGCTCACTCCACGCGCCGAGCGATCGCGCGGTGTCAGCGAAATTGCCGCCCAGATCGCGCGACTTGTACTTCTCGTGCGACAGCTTCATGTGCGGGATCTCGATCGCCATCGTATTGTTGTTCAACACGATGGTCAGCGAAGGAATCTCCGCGCGAACCGCGGTTTCGATGTCAAGCCCGGTCATGCCAAACGCCGCGTCACCCATGAAGTTGACACAGAACTTGTCCGGCGCGGCGACCTTGGCGCCGATCGCGAGCCCAAGACCGGTGCCCAACTGATGTGACTTTCCCCACCCGAGGTAGCCACGCGGCCGGGTCGCGCAATAGAACGGCAGCAACTGGTCGCGCGGGCTGCCCGAAGTCGTGGGTCACGATCGCTCCCGCTGGATCAACCACGCGGATGAACTCCGACATCACATGATACGGTGTGATCGGGGTTTCCTTTGACCGCAGCTTTGTTTCCCATCGCGTCAGCCATGCAGCGCGTTCCGCGGCGATTTCGGCGGCGGGAGACGCATTGGGCAGCTTGGCGCCAAGCCGGTCCTTCACTGCTTCCACCAGTTGGGACAGAACCAGTTTGGCGTCGCCTAGCAGCGCCACTTCGGTCTGATGCTGCTTGTGCAGATCGCGGGTATCGTTGGTGGCGTGAATGATCGGCACGCCCTTTGGCAATGGCGGCGTGGTCAGCGGATGGCGGTTCAGGCCGGTGCCGATGCCGAGGATCAGATCCGCCTTGGTATACAGGAACAGCCGGCCTTGTCCGGTGAATGTATTGCCGCCGGAGCCCAGTGACAGGGCATGGTTCTCGGGGAAGGCGCTCTTGCCGTCCACCGTGGTCATGACCGGGGCCTGAAGCAGCTCCGCCAGCTTTACCAACTCATCCGACGCTTCCGCATAGAGGACGCCTTGACCTGCTAGAATCACCGGGCATCGGGCCTGGATCAGCAGCTTCGCCGCAGCCTCTACGTCGTGCGGATCAGCCGCCGAAATGGTGGGCCGGATCGGTGTGTAGGGGACGGAATCGAAGCCGGTCTCTTCGTTGACCAGATCGCGGGGGACTTCCACCATCACCGGTCCCAGCCGTCCGTTCTTGAGCGCCGCATACGCCCGGCGCATCACATCCGTGACCGATCCGGGCGTACGAATTTCCTCAACCTGCTTGATGACCGAGGCATAGGTGACGGCGGAGCGGAAGGTAGGGAAGATCTGCGACTGGTCCCGTGCCTGTGCGAGAGGAAGAAACAATACAGGCACCGAGTCGGAGAAGGTGGTGGCAATCCCCGGGAAGGCGTTTTCTGAGCCCGGGCCGTACTGCATGGCAAAGACGCCTGGCGGCTTACCGTTCGTGACACGGGCGTAGCCGTCGGCCATATCGACACCAACGCGTTCCTGCCGGCAAATGATGGGGCGGATGCCGGCGGCCACGGCATTCTCTATGATCGGGGTGGTGGGGAAACAGAACAGCGTGGTCGTGCCCTCGCGCTTGAGGATTTCGGCGATGGCATCGGCGGTCCGCATGATGGCTCCCCCATGATTGGTTTTGGACGGACGCTAGCGCTCGCGGCCGCCAGTTACGCGGTGATATACTCGCACTTGAACCCGTCGCCCCATCGCTTGACGTATCCGCGTGACGGAGACGGGAAATGGGCGAAGCAGCACTGCGTATTGGTGTCGCAAACCGATTCCAGGAACTTCCATCGTGTTGCGGAGCTCTGCAGCGGATCGTAGTCGATACGCATCGCCTGATCCGGCCATTTGGCCTGCAGCGGCGAGTGGATCAGGTCCCCAGTGATCACCGCATCCCTGCCGGTCCGACCCAAAGTGACCGCGTAATGATCGATCGTGTGGCCGGGCGTGGGAATCAGCTGCACCAGATCGCTCACCGCATAATCGCTGGTGATGAGGTCATGGCGTTTCGCTTCGACGATCGGAATGACACTGTCGGCGATCGGCGGCACCGTCGTCTTGTCGTTCTCCGCCAGCCAGAAGTCCAATTCCGTCTTCGAAAACAGATATCGGGCCTTCGGAAATGTCGGGACCCACCGGCCATTTTCCAAACGTGTGTTCCAGCCTACGTGATCGACATGAAGATGCGTGCAAAGAACAAAATCGATGTCATTCACCGTAAGCCCGACCTCGGCGAGGCCTTGCATGAATACGTTGTCCGTCTTCATGTGCCAGACTGGCCGAGCTGGGCGGTCTTTATTGTTGCCGACGCAACTATCGACCAGGATCACGTGTTTGTCGGTGCGCACGATATAGGACTGGAAGCACAGCACCAGACGATCCTGATCGTCCAGCGCCTCCGGGTTTTTCATCCAGGACCGGCTCTCGTCCAGCATCTGCGGCGTCAGTTTCGGCAGAAACTCAAGCGCGGGAGTGAAGCCGCACTCCATTTCGATGATCCGGTGAACGATCATGTCCCCGAGTTTGAACGTTGTCGTCG
The DNA here is from genome assembly GCA_963819345.1 of uncultured Alphaproteobacteria bacterium. GTDB lineage: Bacteria > Pseudomonadota > Alphaproteobacteria > Acetobacterales > Acetobacteraceae > Rhodopila. Next base: position 369,309 of record CAWFVX010000023.1, on the reverse strand, counting down.
CCATCGCGGCTGCCCTCCCATATCTGCCGACGAATGTTAACCGCGTCTTGGCGACCCGACAAACGGGCTCAGCCGGCAGGCATCAGCTTGCGCAAATCCGTTATGGGCCTGGCGCCGTAGTGGCTGATGATCTCGGCGGCGGCGATGCTGGCCATGCGGCCGCACAGGTCCAGGCTTTTGCCCGAAGTCAGGCCGGCCAGGAACCCGGCGGCATAAGCATCCCCGGCGCCCGTCGAGTCTACCATCGTGGTGGGTTCGGCCTTGATCGTCACTTTCTCAGAACCCTGCAGGATTACGCTGCCGGCCTCACTTCGGGTCAGCGCGGCCAGTGCAACGTCTTGCCGGGCAGCTTCGGCGGCTTCCTCGAAACTGTTGCGTTCGTACAGGGCGGTGATTTCGGTCTCGTTTGCGAACAGGATATCCACGTGATTAGCCACCAGGTCCAGGAATGCCGCCCGGTGACGGTTTACGCAGAATGCGTCCGACAGTGACAGCGCGACTCGCCGGCCGGCGTCGTGCGCAGCTTTGGCGGCTTTGCGGAATGCGGCCTGAGCGGCGGGCGGGTCGAAGAGATATCCCTCCAGATAGGTGATGGCCGAAGCAGCGACGAGCGTTGGATCGACATCCTCCTCTGTCAGCGAGACACAGGCGCCCAAGAAGGTGTTCATCGTGCGCTGGCCGTCCGGCGTGACCAGGATGAGGCAGCGAGCGGTCGGCGCTCCGCCAGACAACACGGCGGTCGGGAAATGCACGCCCACGGCATTGATATCATGGCGAAAAACACCGCCCAACTGGTCGTCCGCGACCTTGCCAATGTAGGCGACCCGGGAGCCCAACCCGGCGGCTACAGCGCAAGTGTTGGCGGCTGATCCGCCGCTGCTTTCTTGCCCCGGCGGCATTGCGGCATAGATCTGATCTGCCGCCGCGGCGTCGATCAGGATCATCGCACCCTTGTGCATGTCGTGCCGCGACAAGAAGCCGTCCTCCGCCCTGGCGACGACATCCACGATCGCGTTTCCGATGCCGAGAATATCGTATGTCGGAAGAACCATAATCATCCTTTCGGTGTGCGCCCTAAACCACCGCTCGATAACGTCGTTGCCCGGCTGCGGCGATCCGGGACAATCAGCGGGGTGTTTTCTACCACCGGAGCGCCGATGGAAAGCTCATCCTGCCAGGTTCAGTGCAATCGCATTTGAACACGCGTCGGCGTCAACGGGTCTTCCGTCCAGGCCGGCGCATTTTTTCGCAGGTAGGCGTTTTCGGGGAGGAGGCCGAGGGGATGGTCAAGGGTCCGGACTTCGGTCGTGAAAGAACCTTCAACAAGCCCGCTTTGTCATCGAAAATCCAGCGCCGATCGAACCATTTGCAATCAGGCCCTCAGGGGCTGACGTGACCTTGGAATTTCGGCGGCGGTCTGGTTCCCCATTGCGACCGGAGCCCCTCCTCAGCCGAGACGAGGTTGCCGCCATTGCGGACATTCAACCGATCGGTATCTGCCCAGTGCTCATGGACGCGGCCCCATGGATCGGCCCAATAGTCGTAGACCTGACTGCCGAGCAGGTGACGTCCGATGCCCCACATGTGCTCGTACTTGGTCAGACTGTTCAGATATTCGTGGCCGATGAACACGTCATCGACGTCCTGGACCTCAAATGAAAAATGATTGAGGCCAGCCCGCTCATTCTTCATACAGAAGAAGGCATGGTGATCGACATAATCATTACCAGCATCAATCCGACTGAACTGACCGATGATGTTCTCTTTCTCCCCGGCATAAACGTCGTCCGAGCACACTAGACCGAGGGTCTCGCGGAACCAGCGAACGGTCTCCTGGTTTCTCGGAGAGCCGAGAACAGCGTGGCCAATTCGTTTGACACTGGACGGCCCGGCGGCGAACCGAATGACCTCACCGGCTCGGTTCAACGGCTCGACCCCCGAGTTGATCGGCTGCCGCACCACCGCGATCGGCTGGGCGGCTTCGATGCCATGTACGATCTCGATCGTATAGCCGTTTGGTTCGCTCAGGCGAACCCGTCTGCCGCCGCCGGGCTCATCGATGGTCTCGATATTCGATGCTCCAGGCAGCTTCGAGATCGTGGTGAGGTCGTCCTCGTTGCTCGCTGCCCAGGCAAATCCGATGAACTTTGGATCGCCTTTTTCGGTGACGTGGATATGGTGTGAGGGATCGGTGCCCCGCATGTATAGCGCCGTTGGCGTTCGAGCGGCTCGTACCATGCCGAACGCAGTAAGAAACTCCTCCTGCGCGTCCAGGTCCGGTGACCGAAGCCGGGCGTAGGCAAGGTCGCGTACCTTGATAACCGCCATGGGTCTCCTCCATTTATCCGACATTTCTCTGCCGGTCGGTTTTCTTTGGTCCAGCGTGGCGAGTTTCTGGCGCCGCGGCAAGCCTTCAGCCTGAGGTCGCAGGAGGTCGCCACTGCTGGACGCACGCAGGAGTTCGCTGGGCCGTTCGCCGGCTCCCCGGTATTCGGCGTCTGCGGCCGACGATCCCAAGCCACAGGCTTACCTGCGATCGACCTGAGCCTGAAGCACGACCAGAACCCGACTATTGTAGCGGCTCGGCTGGGTCTTTCGGCCTGTCGAGCAGACGGCGCAGCGCGGCAAACTCGGGCCCGGAACCACCGATGCTTAGAAACGCCTCGACATCAGTCTCTGTCACCTGTCCACCTGACGACAGATTGGCTTCATGGCGGACCGAAGGGCGCCCGGAGTTGGCGTCTCGGATCAGAGTCCAGCGATCCCCATTCGCACTTCGATAAATCTCTTCCGTCGATTGTGTCATGACGAACACTCCGCCTTCTGGAGAGGAGACCCTTTGCGCGGTCTGATTGGCCCGTAAGGGCGCGGATAGAATCAGCGGGCGGCGATCCCGTTTTGGAAGCGCCGCCCGACGTCTTGTCCGCAGTCATGTCCTGGTCATCTCACGCGCGCCAATGAGCCGCGCATGAGATGCCTTTTCGATCGAGATCAGGCAACATCGAAGCGATCGAGGTTCATTACCTTGGTCCACGCCGCCACGAAGGCTTTCACGAACGCCTCCTTCGCGTCACCAAATGCATAGACTTCTGCGATCGCTCGGAGTTGGGAATCTGAGCCAAAGATCAGGTCGGACCGGGTGGCGGTCCACTTGACCTCGTTCGTCGCGCGGTCGCGCCCCTCGAACACGCCTTCGGACGCAGATGACGCCTGCCACTCCGTACCCATGTCGAGGAGGTTGACGAAGAAATCATTGGTCAACGCTTCGGGACGCTTGGTGAATACGCCGTGTTTGGACTGCTCGACATTGGCATTCAGGACGCGCATGCCGCCGAGCAGAACGGTCATCTCAGGCGCGGTCAAAGTCAGCAACTGCGCCCGATCCACCAGCAGTTCCTCCTCAGAACGGGGATGGCCGCTGCGGATATAGTTGCGGAACCCGTCTGCGATCGGCTCAAGCACGGCGAACGACTCAACGTCGGTTTGCTCCTGCGTCGCGTCCGTCCGCCCCGGCGTGAAGGGGACCGTTACGTCCTGTCCGGCCTTCTTCGCCGCGGCCTCGACGGCGGCGGAACCGCCCAGAACGATCAGATCGGCGAGCGAGACCTGCTTCCCACCGGAGTTGAACTCCTTCTGGATCTGCTCGAGTTTCTGAAGCACCGGTGCGAGGAGAGCCGGCTGGTTGACCTTCCATTCGTTCTGCGGCGCCAGGCGAATGCGCGCGCCGTTCGCCCCGCCACGCTTGTCGGAGCCGCGGAAAGTCGACGCCGACGCCCACGCCGTCGAAACGAGTTGCGCGATCGACAGACCGGAACCGAGGATTTTGGTTTTGAGAGCCGCAATGTCCTGAGGCCCGATCAGTTCGTGCTTCCTCTCAGGAACCGGGTCTTGCCACAGCAGCGTCTCTGACGGAACCAGTTTGCCAAGATACCGCGCGCGCGGGCCCATATCGCGGTGCGTCAATTTGTACCAAGCCCTGGAAAACGCGTCCGCTAACAACTGGGGATTGTCGCGGAAGCGCCGCGAGATCGGCTCATAGATCGGGTCCATTCGGAGCGCGAGGTCCGTAGTGAGCATCATCGGGGCGTGCCGCTTCGCCGGGTCGTGGGCATCAGGCACGGTGCCCGCTGCAGATGCGTCCTTAGGTGTCCACTGGAAGGCGCCAGCCGGGCTCTTCGTCAGCTCCCACTCGAAACGGAACAGGTTGTCCAGGAAGTTGTTGTCCCACTTCGCCGGGCTAGTGGTCCACGCGCCCTCCAACCCACTGCTGATGGTATGGACGCCTTTGCCGCTGGCAAAGGTGCTTTTCCAGCCGAGGCCTTGCTGCTCGATGGGAGCACCCTCGGGTTCGGGACCAACATATTTGGCCGGATCGGCGGCACCATGGGCTTTACCAAAGGTGTGTCCGCCGGCGATGAGCGCGACTGTCTCCTCGTCATTCATCGCCATCCGAGCGAAGGTCTCGCGTATATCCCTGGCTGAGGCGAGCGGATCCGGCTTGCCATTCGGCCCTTCCGGATTGACGTAGATCAGACCCATCTGAACGGCGGCCAGAGGCTTCTCAAGCTGACGATCGCCGTGGTAGCGCTCGTCGCCCAGCCACGTGTGCTCGGGGCCCCAGTCGATGTCCTCTTCGGGCTCCCACACGTCCTCGCGGCCGCCGGCGAAACCGAACGTCTTAAACCCCATCGATTCGAGCGCAACGTTGCCGGTCAGAACCAGCAGGTCGGCCCACGAGATTTTGCGACCGTACTTCTGTTTGATCGGCCAGAGCAAGCGACGCGCCTTGTCGAGGCTGACGTTGTCCGGCCAACTGTTGAGGGGCGCGAAGCGCTGCGTGCCGGAGCCTGCGCCGCCGCGGCCGTCGTGGATGCGGTAAGTACCCGCGCTGTGCCATGCCATCCGAATAAAGAACGGCCCGTAGTGGCCATAGTCGGCCGGCCACCAGCTCTGCGAGTCCGTCATCACCGCGTGCAGGTCCTTGATCACTGCATCGAGGTCGAGGCTCTCGAACTCCTTGGCGTAGTTGAACGCCGCGCCCATCGGATTGGTCAGGGAGGAGTTTTGGTGGAGGCCACGAAGGTTCAGCTGGTTCGGCCACCAGTCACGGTTCACCTTGGCCAGAACGGTTGTATGTCCCTTCTGCCCGCCTGACACCGGGCATCCGCTTTCTGTTGACATGTCTTCTCCATCCAAAGTCTGCAATCTACGACGAATGTCCCGACGATGGCGTTCGGCATCTATCGGGCTAATCGATGTTATGAAAGTGATCTATAGGGCGGCCGTTTGCAAGGCAGCTTGAGGCGAGGTGTGATCCGGTTGATGTGGTAGTTTACCGGTTGGCTCGAATGGCTTGTATGGCCCACACGATCTGCGCGGGGTGAGCGATGGCCGAGCGTTTAGCTGGCAAGGTGGCAATCGTAACGGGGGCTGCGTCCCGGGGGGAGGGCGTCGGCAACGGCGCGGCGACCGCTATTCTATTCGCACGGGAGGGCGCGAAAGTCGTGCTGGTCAACCGCGACGCAGCACGCGGGGAGGCACTCGCTGAGCAAATCCGTGCCGAAGGGGGCGAGGCATCGGCTTTCGCGGCGGACGTCACCCAGCAAGACGCAGCGGAGACGATGGCTGCATTCGCGATGGAACGCTACGGGCGCGTCGACATCCTGCATAACAACATAGGCTTTGGACATAGCGGCACGCCGGAAACGCTTGAGCTGATCGATTGGAACCGGGTGTTCGAGGCCAATCTGACTTCCGCCTTCATGTGCTGCAAGGCCTGTCTGCCCCGGATGCGGGCGGGCGGAGGCGGAGCAATCCTGAACGTCTCTTCGACGGCCGGCGCGATGGGTTTGTCAGGCACCGCCGGCGGCCTGGCCTACACTACCACGAAGGCGGGTCTGCACGGCTTCACGTTGTCGGTCGCGGCGGATTACGCGGTACATGGCATTCGCGCCAATACATTGGTGGTCGGCACGGTCAATACTCCTCTGGTGGCGCATCTCGGCGAAGAGGGGCGGGAGAGGCGACGGAAGGCGGTGCCACTGCAGACGGAGGGCACCGGCTGGGACGTTGCCCATGCGGCGGTGTTCCTGGCCAGCGATGAGGCGCGCTGGATCACCGGGGTCATGCTGCCGATCGACGGCGGTTTTCTGGCGATCCGGCAATGGCCGCGATAGGGCGTTCGGCGATGACGATGCCGCCGCGTCAGCTCGCCAGGACCTGATCGAACGATCCCGTAGCCAGAGTTTCGTGCCAGCGAGCCGAGGTGCGACCTTCTTATTCGCGCAGTCTAAGCGGCCCCGTTCTCGAAAGCGGCCATACCATTGGAACCGCATTGATTTACAATAGCGCGTCGCGCGACATCCGCGACCCCTGACGATGTTTTGTAGTGACATGGCGATGTGCGTGCAGAGTCTGGAAGACGAGAAAAGGACGCCATAGCTAATTGAGAGTGCAATGTCAGTACCCGAAAAGATCCCATTGTCACTGACCATAAATGGCATTGACATGAAACTGAGCGTGGCACCGTGGACGAGCTTGCTCGATCTGTTGCGCGATCATCTCGACCTTACGGGCAGCAAAAAGGGCTGCGATCATGGCCAATGCGGTGCGTGCACAGTATTGGTAGACGGAAGGCGGATTAATTCTTGTCTCACACTTGCCGTGATGCAGGATGGCGCCCGGGTGACGACCGTTGAGGGCTTGGCGGCTGATGGGGTGCTGCATCCGCTCCAGCAGGCGTTCATCGATCATGACGCATTTCAGTGCGGCTATTGTACGCCGGGACAGATCTGTTCGGCGGCTGGCTTGATCGCCGAGGGCAAGGCAAGCAGTGCGGACGAAATTCGCGAGCTCATGAGCGGCAATATCTGTCGTTGCGGCGCCTATCCAAATATCGTGGACGCGATTCAGCAGGCGATCGCGCAGTCATGATCAATTTTCAATACGTGCGCGCCAGCGACGTTGCCGACGCGGTGCGACTGATTTCCGCTGATCCGGCCGCGAAATTCATCGCCGGCGGGACCAACCTCATCGACCTGATGAAAGAGGACGTCGAGCGCCCTTCGCGCTTGATCGACATCTCACGACTGCCGCTCAACAGCATCGAGGAAACTGCGGAGAAGGGATTGCGGATTGGCGCTCTCGTGAGGAACGCCGATCTCGCCTATCATCCGCTGGTCGCGGAACGCTATCCCTTGCTGGCAAGCGCAATCTTGGCCGGCGCGTCGGCACAGTTGCGCAACATGGCTTCGACCGGTGGCAATCTGCTGCAGCGAACGCGCTGCCCCTATTTTTATGACACGGCCACGCCTTGCAATAAGCGTGAAGCAGGGAGCGGTTGTTCAGCTATCACCGGCCTCAACCGAAACCATGCGATCCTCGGCGCCAGCGAGGCGTGCATCGCGACGCATCCCTCCGACATGTGCGTGGCACTTGCCGCGCTTGGCGCCACCGTCGAGGTGGCCGGGCCAACCGGCGAGCGCGCGATTGCATTTCCCGATTTGCATTGCCTTCCGGGGGACACGCCGCAACGGGAAACCACGCTCGAACCGAACGAGGTCGTCACGGCTGTCGCGCTTCCGCCGCGGGGCTTTGCAGCCAATTACTCCTACCTGAAGGTGCGTGACCGGCTTTCGTACGCCTTCGCGCTCGTGTCCGTCGCCGCCGGGCTGGAGCTTGAAGGAGAGCGGATCAAAGAGGTCCGTCTGGCGCTCGGGGGTGTGGCGCACAAGCCGTGGCGCGACCCGGCGGCCGAAGCGGCCCTGCAGGGCCACGCCGCCGACCAGGCGACGTTCGCCCGCGCGGCGGAGGTCTTGTTGCGTAACGCCAAAGCTGTCGGGCACAATGCCTTTAAGATTGATCTGGCTCACCGCGCTGTTGTGCGTGCGCTGACGCAAGCGGCCAATGGCACGCCGCAGTCGCAGTCCAACAAGAAAATAGCGTAATTGGAGGTGAGCATGACCGCTACTACGTATATCGGCACTGCGACCTCCCGCGTCGATGGCCGTGCTAAAGTCACCGGCGCGGCGAAATACGCCGGTGAATTCAATCAGCCTGGCCTTGCTCATAGCAGTGTCGTTACTTCCACGATTGCCAAAGGCCGCATCGCGCACATTGAAGTGAGCGAAGCACTTGCCGTCGAAGGCGTGATCGATGTGCTCACGCATCAGAACCGGCCACATATGGCGACCGACGATAGCGCCTACAAAGACGACGTGGCGCCGGAAGGTTCTCCGTTCCGTCCGCTATTCAACGATCGGATCTTGTTCAGCTTCCAGCCGATTGCGCTTGTCGTGGCCGAGGAGCCGGAGACCGCGCGCTTCGCGGCGTCGCTGGTGCGGGTCGAATATGAACCAGAAGAACACGTGACCGATTTGCGCGGCCAGCGAGACAGCGCTTTTACCCTGGAGGCGGCGGCAAATCCAGCCGAAAATCCAATGGCGCCGCCGAAGCCGCGCGGCAATGCCGAGCAGGCCTTGGCCGCGTCCACGGTGCGTCACGGCGGCGAATACTTTGTCCCGATCGAGCACCACAACCCGATGGAGCCGTTTGCCTCGACGGTGATCTACGAGGATGGCGGCCGGCTGACGGTCTACGACAAGACCCAGGGCGTGCAGAATGTTCAGCAGTATTTGCACCGCGTGCTGGGCATGGAATCCGAGGATGTGCGCGTGGTCTCCCTCTATGTGGGCGGCGCGTTCGGCTCCGGTCTGCGCCCGCAATACCAGGTGGTTCTGGCGGCGCTGGCTGCGCGTGCGGCGAAGCGCTCGGTGCGCCTCGTGCTGACCCGGCAGCAGATGTATGCGCTCGGCTATCGTCCCGCGATGATCCAGCAGATCGAACTGGGCGCGAATGCCAGCGGAACGCTCGATGCGATCACCCACGAAGCGGTCACGGTGACCTCGCAATTTGAGGATTTCCACCGCCAGGAGACCGGCTGGTCCGGCCTGCTCTATAAATCCGACCATGCGAAATACGCGCACAGGCTTGCACGGCTCGACCTGGCGACGTCATGCGACATGCGCGGCCCCAGCGCGGCGCCCGCGGTCTATGCACTGGAATGTGCGATGGACGAGCTCGCCGTCGCCCTGAAGCTCGATCCTCTCGAGCTGCGCCTGCGGTGTTATTCGGACCGCGACCAGCACAGCAACCGGCCCTACAGCAGCAAAAGCCTGCGTGAGTGCTATCGCCACGGTGCTGAGGCTTTCGGATGGTCCGGCCGCAGTCCGGAGCCGCGTTCGATGCGCGACGGCACCGATCTGGTGGGGTGGGGCATGGCGACCGGTGTCTGGGAGGCGCTGCAGGTGCCGATCGCCGTGCGGATCGTGCTCACGGCCAACGGCCATGCAGAAGTTGCATCTGCAACCTCTGACATTGGCACCGGCACCTATACGATTATGACGCAGGTCGCGGCCGATATGCTTGGATTGCCGCTCGACAATGTCACCGTCAAACTCGGTGACTCGACGCTGCCGCAATCGCCGGTCGAAGGCGGATCATGGATCGCAGCCTCAGTATCCAATGGAATTGTCACGACATCTGGTGCGATCCGTGAAGAGTTGCTGCGTCTGGCGAAGCAGGTGCCGAACTCGCCATTCGCCGAGACGACTGCTGCCGAAGTCGCACTTGCTGACGGCAGGCTCGTGAGCAAGCAGGATCAGTCGCGCGAACTATCGATCGCGGCGGTGATGCGGCATGCCGGGGTGGATCGCATCGTGCAGGAGAAAACCACCACCTTCGCGGATGATGGTTCACACGCGCACAACACCCATTCGGCAATCTTCGCCGAAGTGAAGGTGGACGAGCAGCTTGATGTCATTCGCGTCAGCCGGATCGTCAGTGCAGTCGCCGCCGGCCGTATCCTGAACACGAAGACTGCCAGGAGCCAGATCATGGGCGGGGTGGTGTGGGGCATCGGCATGGCGCTGCACGAAGAAACTCTGATCGACCACAAGTTTGGCCGCATCATGAATGCGAACATCGCCGAATATCATGTCCCGGTGAATGCGGACGTGCACGACATCCAGGTCATCTTCGTCGACGAGCCGGATGAGATCGTCAATCCACTCGGCATCAAAGGGCTGGGCGAGATCGGCATTGTGGGCGTGGCGGCGGCGATCGCCAACGCCGTTTATCACGCGACCGGCAAGCGCGTGCGCGATCTGCCGATCACGCTCGATAAACTGAGGCGGTGAGTGGGAGACCGCTAAGGCGGCGTTGCCCGCAATTTTGGTTCGACCCCATCCGGACGCGGTGTTCGCTCCCCCCATCCGGACGCGTGCCCGCTCTCGTGATCCGCGCGGTTGCAGCACCCGGTTCGGGCGCCTAAATCCGAAACCAACGAACGGGTTCGCTTGAAAGGCGCCGCGATGACTTACTCACTTCAGGGCAGCACCGGCGCGTGGGAGGTCGTGGTCGGCCTGGAGGTCCATGCCCAGGTCATCAGCAACGCGAAACTGTTCAGTGGCGCGGCGACGGCATTTGGGGCGGAACCCAACAGCCAGGTCAGCTTCGTCGATGCCGCTTTCCCCGGTATGCTGCCGGTCATCAATGCCGAATGCGTCGCGCAGGCGGTGCGCTCGGGCCTTGGGTTGAACGCCCATATCAACATGGTCAGCCGGTTCGACCGGAAGAACTACTTTTACGCCGATCTGCCATCCGGCTATCAGATCAGCCAATACGAACATCCCATCGTCGGGACCGGCCAGATCGAGGTTGAACTCGCCGACGGATCGACCAAGGCGATCGGCATTACCCGACTGCACCTGGAGCAGGACGCCGGTAAGTCGATCCATGACCAGCACCCAACCAAGTCGCTGATCGACCTGAACCGGGCCGGTGTGGGACTGATGGAGATCGTATCGGAACCGGATATCCGCAGTCCGGAAGAGGCGGGTGCCTATGTGCGCAAATTGCGCTCCATTCTGCGCTATCTTGGGACTTGTGATGGCAACATGGAGGAAGGCTCGTTGCGGGCCGACGTCAACGTGTCGGTGCGCAAGCATGGCGAACCCTATCGGACACGGTGCGAGGTCAAAAATGTGAACTCGATCCGCTTCGTCATGCAGGCGGTGGAGGCGGAGGCACAGCGCCAGATCGAGGTGTGGGAGTCCGGCGGGACGGTGATCCAGGAGACGCGGTTATTCGACAGTGGGCGCGGCGTCACGCGGTCGATGCGGTCGAAAGAGGACGCCCACGATTACCGTTACTTCCCAGATCCGGACTTGCTGCCGCTGGTGCTGGAGGAGGACTGGGTCGCGTCGCTGAAAGCCTCGCTGCCGGAGCTTCCAGACGCCAAGCGGACGCGTTTTATACAGATGTATGGACTGACGCCTTACGATGCCTCGGTTCTGGTCGCCGAGAAGGCGACAGCCGATTTCTATGAAACGGTCGCAGAGGGGCGAGATGCGAAGATCGCCGCCAATTGGGTGACCGGGGATTTCTTTGCTGCATTGAACCGGCTCGGCCGGTCGATCGAGAACCCGCCGGTCAGTGCCGCTCAGTTGGGCCAGTTACTTGATCGAATAGCGGACAAAACCATCAACGGTAAGATCGCCAAAGAAGTATTCGAACTCGTGATGGAAAGTGGCGAAGACCCGGATGCGATCATCCTCAAAAAGGGCCTCCGGCAGATCGTTGATGAGAATCTTATCGAAACGGCTGTAGCGAGTGTCATCGAAGGCAACCGCACATTGGTGGATCAATACAAAGCCGGAGGAAAGGACAAACTCTTCGGTGCGTTTGTTGGTCAGGTGATGAAGGCATTGAAGGGGAAGGCCAATCCAGCTCTGGTAAATGAGGCACTGAAGCGGCGTTTGAGTGAGTAGCGATTCCAGGGGAGCCAGCTCGAACCCCGGGTCGGCTCAAACCACCGGGCTTGCTCCGCCGTCCATGTTGATCGCCGTCCCCGTCGTAAATGCGGCATGATCGCTACACAGGAAGCACGCCATCGCCGCGAACTCCTCCGCCTTACCGATGCGCCCCAGGGGGACGGCCGCGCCCATTTTCGCAGTGAACTCATCATACGACTCGTTGGAGCCTTCCCGAGCGTGCCGCCGCTTGTGCTGGTCGGAGTTGATCAACCCCACCAACATGCCGTTGACCAGAATTCCGTGGGGCGCGCCCTCGCCCGCCAGCACTTTCATCAGCGCCATGCCGGCTGCCCGTGACACCGCCGTCGGCGCCCCGTTTGCCCGCGGCGCCTTCGCCCCGGTGTTCAATACGTTGATGATCCGGCCCCATTTACGGGCTTTCATCCCCGGCCAGACTAACCGCGACAGCCGGATCGCAGCGAACAATTTCAGGTCGAGATCTTCCTGCCAGAGTTCATCGGTGATCTGCTCCGACGGCATCGCTCGCGAAATCCCGGCGTTGTTGATCAGGATGTCCACGTGCTTAAAAGTCTTGATCACGGCCTCGAATGTCTTCGAAATATGATCGGCCTTCGCGACGTCGCACGAAAAAGTCTCGACCCGGCCTGACGCCCCCTCGGACGCGATCGCCTGAGCCTCGTCCAACGAATCCCGGCTGCGTGCGAGGATCGCGACATTGGCGCCCGAGGCGGCGAACTCCTTCGCCATCGCTAGCCCGAGACCCTTGCTGGCCCCGGTTATGATCGCGGTACGGCCGTCGAGGCGCACTTCCATCGGTCAACTCCCTAGTTCAAAGTTTCAGTTTGCGGAAGATACCCAATCCACGCAACGCGTGCGAAACTGGGCGGATGTCATCATTCGAATTCGTCTCGGTGCTGCTGTTGCTGGCGGCGATCCTGGGGATCTTAAACCACCGCTACGTTCACCTACCCCGCACAATCGGCCTGATGGCCGGCTCCCTCATTCTTTCCATCATCATCATCCTGGTCGATCGGTCGGTCGATGTGGTCGAGCTGCGGCAATGGTGGGAGGAGTTGGTCGACACCACCGACATGCCGCACGTATTCCTGGATGGGTTGCTGGCCTTCATGCTGTTCGCCGGCAGCCTTCATGTCGATATGGACAGCCTCAGCTCGCAGAAATGGACTGTCCTGGCGCTGGCGACGCTCGGCGTGCTGCTGGCGACCGCGCTGTATGGGTTTGGCATCTGGTTCATTCTCGCGGGCACTGTCCCGCTGCCTTGGTGCTGCGCCCTGGGCGCCCTGCTGGCGCCCACCGACCCTATCGCGGTGGGCAGTCTGCTAAGAGAGGCGGGGTTGCCGCCCGGACTTCTGGCGGTGGTGAACGGTGAAAGCTTGTTCAACGATGGCGTCGCCGTCGTCATTTTCGCAGTCACACTCGGGTGGGCCAATGGGCACGTTACGACCCCCGGGATGATCGGGCTGGAGCTTCTTACCAAGGCTGGTGGCGGGATAGCCCTTGGCCTGCTCACCGGCTATCTCGCTTACCGCGCGCTGCATCTGATCAACGAACCGGCGTTGGAACTGACGATCACACTGGCCCTGGTCACCGTCACTTACAGCCTCGCCGCGGCGCTGCAGGTGTCCGGCCCGCTGGCCGTCGTAGTCGCGGGCTTGCTGACCGGGCATAGGTCGACTTGGTTTGCCATGACCGACCTTTCCCGCGAGCAGGTGATCCTGTTCTGGGACAGGACGGACGAACTCCTGAACGCCGTCCTGTTCCTGCTGATGGGCTTTGCCCTGCTATCGGTGGAATTCGACGTCCACCTGCTGATCGCCGCGGCAAGCGGGATCGCGCTGGCGGTGGTTACCCGGCTGATCAGCGTGGCGATCCCGACCACGCTGGTGCATCTGCGGCAACTGCCGAAGCTTCGTGGTATCGCTGTGCTCACATGGGGCGGCCTGCGGGGTGGGATCTCGGTCGCGCTGGCTCTGACGCTCGAGCCTTCGCCCTACCGAGGCGCCCTGCTGGCGATTTGCTACGCGGTGGTAGTCTTCACCATCCTGGTGCAGGGTCTGTCCATGCCGATGCTGGTGCGGCGTTTGTATCGTCCTACAGCAGTCCCGCTACAATCACCGTGATCAGTCCGAGGATCAGATTGATCCCGATCAGCTTGCGGATGTTGTCCAGGCTAGAGGCCATCCGGTTGCGGTCGGTGGTGCGGCGGAACTGGCGGTAGGGACCAAAGAAGATCGCCAGGAACACCGCCGCCATCAGCAGGCCCAGCCCCAGCATCGTATGGATCTGCCACGGGGCGTTAGCCATGCCGCCGAGAAAACCGAGCATGGCGAAGCCGGTGATGATGATCAGCGGCATGGCGTGCCAGATTACCAGGAAGAATTTTCGGAAAACCTGGGTGTGCAGGAGCATCCGTTGCGGCGCTTCGATCGCCGCCAGGCTTGGGCGCAGCACGACGTAGGCGAAGAACATTCCGCCCACCCACAGTACCGCGCACAGCAGATGTAACGCCTTGAGAACAGCGTAAACCGTCATTCTATCATCTCCAGCAACTCCGCCAGCAGGGCACGTAGCTCATTCGCCGCTGTTGATCGAGGGGCGGTCTCGGTGATGCCCAAACCAGCGGCAAAGGCAGATGCGAAGCCGGTGCGGTTCCCGACGGTCGTTGTCAGCATTGGCTTGCCGTCGCGTTGCAGCTGGGCGGCCATGATCTCCCGCAGTTTGCCGGTGGAGGGCACACGGTTCAGCACGATCACCGCCCTGCGCTTTTCGGCAGTGGCGAGCTTAAGGGTGCCCTCGGCCGCCCAGATATCCGGCGGGCTCGGCTGAACCGGGATCAGGACGAGGTTGGCACCTCGGATGGCGAGGCGCGCATCAGTATCGATCTGCGGTGGACTATCGATCAGCACGATGTCGTTGGCTGCCTTGAGCCGGTCCAGCTCGCCGGTCACCCGCCACCCGGAGACGTCGGAGAACGTTAGTTTGGCCGCGGCTTTTGGACGCAGCTCATTCCAGCGGGTCAGGCTGTGCTGGGGATCGATGTCGAGCAGGGCCACCTTGCGCGTGGGGGCAAGGGCTGCGGCTAGGTTGGCCGCCAGGGTCGTCTTGCCGGTGCCGCCCTTCTGCTGCGCGACGGTGATAACGATCGCCATGCGATCCAACTCCATGCGGTGGTGGAACACACAGTTTCAGAACCGGTGATTCGAAGCCACAGCCAAGGTGCATCGCGGCTCGCTTTTCGCCGGGGGCATCGCTAGAGTGGAGGAAGTGCCGCCTGAAGGCGGTCGTGGGGAGAACAGGGACGGCAGATGCCAACCGACCGGCCGAGAGGCGCCAGTTGCTACCGTCTGGATCCGCCACGTTGCGATCAGGATTGGCAAGCGTATCACGGGATACGCCGGCGGGTGTTTCACCTGCCTCGGCCGGACGAACCGATTAATTCAGACTGTCACCCCCTCGTGCTGTTCTTTGAGGACGAACCGATCGGCGCGATTCAGGTAGACGACCTGAAGAACCAGGCTGCCGCTTTGCGTTTGGTGGCGATCGATCCGACCTTCCAGGGCGGCGGACACGGACGGGTCATGCTGGAGCAGGCTGAGCAGTTCGTGCGCGATCTGGGGTGCAAAAAGGCGGTGGTCTATTCCACACCGGAGGCGGCGGGGTTCTACCAGACCGCCGGCTACGATGAGGAAGATTGGGACGACGTCTGCATGGGCGGCATCGTGCAGATGCTGAAGAAGCTCGACTGACCGACGCCCGGGGCAGCCGCTGTGTGCCCCGGACAGTGTGCGACGGGTCTACTCCGCGGCGTCGCGCCTTAGCCGGTCGGCGAACTGCTTACGAAACTTCACAACCTTTGGCGCTACGACGACCTGGCAATACCCGCTGTAAGGATTGCGGGCGAAGTAGTCGTGATGTTCCGGCTCGGCCTCATAGAACACGGTCAGCGGCTCGATCTGGGTGACCAAATTCCCCGGCCAGATCTTGGCGTCGGCAATTTCCTGGATCACCGCTTTCGCTGTCTCCGCCTGAGCGTCGGAATGTGTCAGGATGATCGAGCGATACTGCGTCCCGACGTCGTTGCCCTGCCGATCTTGGGTGGTGGGATCGTGGATGGCGAAGAACACCCGCAGCAGGTCGGCGTAGGACAACTGGCTGGGGTCGAATTTGACCTGAACCACCTCGGCGTGACCCGTGCGCCCGCCGCAGACCGCCTTATAGGACGGGTTCGCCACATGGCCGCCGGCGTAGCCGGACATCACCGAACTTACGCCGCGAAGATCCTTGAACACCGCTTCCAGGCACCAGAAGCAGCCGCCGCCCAGGGTGGCGGTTTCCTGTGTCGCACTCATGGCTGTGTCTCCTCTCGATGACTGCACATATGGGGGTTGCGCGCGCGGTAACACGGGCAAGTGGTCCCTCAGTTGGACAATATCAACAATGAGACGGCTTTGACGCCCCTGGTGGGGAGGATCAATCAATCAGTACCATCACCGGAGACACGGCGCCGTGGAGGGGGCGCCCTCCTGACCGGACCGACAAGTCCCGAATATTTCGATCCTCTCAAGCTAATTATAATGTTTTAGCCCAGGCCATGCTGCGGCGAATGAAATGTGGCGGTCTCGCAACACGTAAATGGGGATGTTGGTCTCATCCCGCCGCGCAAAGGGAGAGGTAAGCTCTCCGACGCGCTCGACGCTTTGATAGTCCCGCGCGTATTGCACTGGGTTGCCTCCGGCGACGATCACTATCGTGCCGTCATGGCCCCGCGGTCCCCATAGGTAATAGTTATTGTGAGAACTAATCGCGGGTGGCCCGTGCAGCGCAGAACCGTAGATATCGATGGCAGCGGCTTCACCGTAATTGCGGCCGAAAAAGACCGCGACTGCGCGCTGGTCAGGCGGCAGGGCATTGTAGACGGCGCTCACCTTCTCGGCCATCTCGTGCCAGCCGAACATATCGGCAAGCTGCTGGGGTAAGACGCCATCAGCACCCGTTTCGGTCGCGGACGCTTGGGACGATATCCCGAGCGCATGGGCGTATGCGGCGTAGCGGCTGGGCGGCAGGATGGGCAAGGCCAAGGGTGCGATGACTGCCCCCGCGCTGGCGATCGCTCCGGCCGTGACCCAACGATATATTGGCCTGATCAACCAGCTTTCGATGGCGAGCGCGCCGCCGGCCAGCAGCAATGGATAGATTGAAGTAAGGTAGTAGGCTTTGCCGTGCAGGACGTAGACCAGAGCGACCATTACCCCATACGCGATCGGGAAGACGCGCAGTTGGGGGAAGGGCGGCCGAATGGTAAAGCACCACAAGCCGGCGAGCCAGATGGGCGCCGATGCGGGACCAACAAACAACAACTGCTGACCGATGAACGCGGGCGGGGAGAGCACGAGGTTTTTGCTGTCTGCGCCAGCCTTGCTGAGCTCGAGGAACGGCCACCCATTTTCCGCCTGCCAATACAGGCTCGGCGCCAGGAAAATCAGGGCAATCAGAGCACCGAGGTAGAGCCACGGCTTCTGCATTGAGCGCCTCAGCGGCGTGGACACGACCCCGACCGCCAGCCCGGCAAGGTAGAAAAAGATCAGATATTTGCTGGTTAGGCTGATCCCCGCGGCGAGGCCAAATCCTAGCCACCAGCGGTCGTCGTTCGTCTGAGCCAGGCGCACCAGGCACCAGCCGCACGCGAGCCACGTCAACGGCTGCAGGGCATCGGTGCTCAGGAGTAATCCCTGAACGAGAAAGACCGGGCCCAGAAGAACAGCCAGACCGCAAAGCCATTGGGCGTATCGACCGCCGCCGAGGCGGCGGACAAATTCGGCCGATAGCGTCACCGTCGCGCTCATGGCCAATGCCGGCACCAAGCGAAGGGGCAATAGCGCGGTGCCGAACAGGGCGTGAGAAGCACCGGCGATCAACGGAATGAGCGGCGGCTGGTCAACGTAGCCCAGTGCCGGGTGTTGGCCGCAGACGATGAAATAAAGCTCGTCGCGGAAAACGCCGTATCGATTGTTAATAATCAGATGCAGCAGCAGGCACGCCCCGCCCAGGACGATCGAGGGTCTCGCCAGACCCCGCGGCCCGTCCCGCCCGGAGGCCGCAATGACATTCTGCGGCCGGTCGTCTCCGCTCACGCCTTTTTCTGCCAACTGCTGTCGGTCTGCTGCCAATAGGTTAGCGTGTGCCCGGCTTCCTTCGCAATCTTCCAGCGAAGCCGCGCAGCGGCGAGGGCTTCGGAATTATTGCCGTCGAACAGGTCGAAGACCCGGTCGAAGTCAGCCAGCCGGTCCGTTTCCGCCCCCTCGACCATGAACAGGAAGCGCGCGCCGTTCAGCGGTTCGGGATCCGCGCTCAGCCAAATGGGCTGCAGGTCGGGGTCGCCATCCGCTGCCGCCCCATGCGGCAACCAGGCCGGCTGTGCCCATAGCGCGGCGCTAACTGCTCGAAGCGCGGGCTCGGGTCCCAGCACCAGGGCACGCTGCCCGGCTGCCAATGTGCGAGTCAAGAGTGGCGGCAGCGCCTGGGCGAGCGACGAGCGGGTGAGATGATAAAACCCGATCTCCGCCATCAGTCCTCGTAATTCTCCGCGACGAGGCGGTCGAGCAAGCGCACGCCGAACGCGGTGGCGCCCTTCGGCGTTACGGGCGTGTCCTTGGTGCTCCACGCCGTGCCGGCGATATCCAGGTGCGCCCAGGGCTTGCTGTTGACGAAACGCTGGATGAAATGCGCGGCGGTGATCGAGCCGCCCGGCCTGCCGCCAACGTTCTTCATGTCGGCGATGTCGGACCGGATCTGCTTGTCGTAGGCCTCATCCAACGGCATCCGCCAGACCCGCTCACCGGTCGCCTGCCCCGCGGCCGACAGCTTCTGCGACAATGCGTCGTCGTTGCTGAACATCCCGGCGTATTCATGGCCGAGCCCAACAATGATCGCGCCGGTCAACGTTGCCAGATCGACGATGAATTTCGGGTCGTACTTCTGCTGCGCGTACCAGATGACATCCGCCAGAACCAGGCGACCCTCGGCGTCGGTGTTAATCACTTCGATCGTTTGTCCAGAGTAACTTGTTACGACGTCGCCCGGACGCTGCGCTGATCCAGACGGCATGTTTTCTACCAGCCCGACGAGCCCGATGGCATCGACCTTCGCCTTACGGCCGGCAAGCGCAGCCATCAGGCCGATCACCGTCCCGGCGCCGGCCATATCCCACTTCATGTCCTCCATGCCACCGGCCGATTTGATGCTGATGCCGCCGGTATCGAAAGTCACGCCCTTGCCGACGAACACCAGGGGTTTGTCCCTCAACTTGCGCGCATTGCCGCTGACGCCGGACCAATGCATCACAACCATCCGCGGCTCTTTCACGCTGCCTTGGGAGACACCGAGCAGAGCGCCAAAGCCAAGTTTTCCTAATTCTTTCGGGCCGAGCACTTCGACTTTCAGACCTAGCTCGGACAATTTCATGCAGCGTTCGGCCATTTCGGGCGGGTCGAGCACGTTCGGCGGCTCGCTGACCAGATCACGCGCCAGAAAAACGCCCTTGGCGGTGGCGTGCAGCGGCTCCCACGCGGCCTTGGCCTTCGGAACCTCGGGGGTCAGGATGGTAAGTTTAGATAGTTTCGCCTTGTCCTCGGGCTTTTCCTGGGTTCGATACCGATCGAAGCGGTAGCTGCGCAGAACCGCTCCGAGCGCAACTTCCGAGGCCTGTCGCGCGGACAATGCGGTGTTGGCGACAGCAACGGAGTCTTCACGGGACAGGGTGGCGATGATGGCGCCCCCGGCTTCCTCCAATATCTTCTGCGTCGCGTCCGCCGGCTTGCCGAGCCCGACAGCGAGCACGCGGGTCAGGTTCGCGCCGGGCGCCAGGATCGCGCAGGTCTTCCCCTTGGCGCCCTTGAACTCCGCGACCTGTAATGCTCGCGCGATGGCGCCACCGGTCGTTTCGTCGAGTTGGGCCCATAGGCCCGAGGCTTTCTCGCCTTCGTGGATCAACAACACCAACGCGCCGGATCTCGGCAAGGCCGGCTTGGCAAAGGTGATGTCGAGCATATAGGTGATGTCTCCGCTGGGTCGATCGGACACAATAGTGCGCTTTCGGGGCAACTGGAAGCACGACACGCGCTTTGCCATCACACTACGAAGCCGGTATCTCGGCGCGTCATGACATACATCTTGCAGGCGGACTTCAAAGGCGTGGCGCGAGCGGCAGACCTGTTGCGCGCCGGCAGGCTGGTCGCGTTTGGTACCGAGACGGTCTATGGGCTGGGTGCCGACGCGACGGATCCGGAGGCTGTGGCTTCGATTTTCGAGGCCAAGGGGCGGCCGCGGTTCAATCCGCTGATCTGTCACTATCCGTCGGACGCCGCCGCCTTCCGGCATGTGATCGCGGATGAGCGCGCCCAACTTCTTGGTCGCGCGTTCTGGCCGGGGCCACTGACGCTGGTTCTGCCGCGTCAAGCGGATTGTCCTGTGGCGCTGCTGACCGGGGCCGGGCTGGACACGCTGGCGGTGCGCGTTCCTGGTCACGTCGTGGCGTTGTCACTGCTGCGCCACGTGGGCCGGCCGATCGCGGCGCCGTCTGCCAACCGGTCGGGACAGGTCAGCCCGACCTCAGCGGAGCATGTGCTGGATGGTCTGGCTGGCCGAATTGACGCTGTGCTGGACAGCGGGCCATGTAGCGTTGGGATTGAATCCACAGTGCTCGATCTGAGCGGGCCGGATCCGGTGTTGTTGCGTCCGGGCGGCGTGACGATCGACGACCTGCAGGCCAGCATCGGCCCGATCCTGCCGGGTATTGCTCTTGCTGCGGGTGAGGAGCTTCGGTCTCCCGGCCTGTTGGCGTCGCATTACGCGCCGACTTTGCCGGTGCGGCTGGATGCGACGTCAGTCGCGAACGACGAGGCACTGCTGGCGTTCGGACCGCCTTTGCCCGGCGGCCGATGCGTTTTTCAACTCAGTGAGTCACGCAGGTCGTCCGAAGCCGCGGCGCGTTTGTTCGAGGGACTGCGCTCACTTGATGCGGACGGATTGCGTTCGGGAGTTAAGGGGATCGCTGTCATGCCGGTTCCCGGAGGTGGACTGGGGGTCGCGATCAATGATCGGCTCCGGCGTGCGGCGGCGCCGCGGGGCGGATAACGTGATCCCGCCAAGCGCGCTGACGTTGATCCGCTACATTTGCCGCGCGGATTTGTGCGGTATTCGGTCGGTATCGATCTGCTGATAGTTCCAAAAACTGTCGAGCGCGATCCGCAATCTATTCGGCTTCGGGGGCAGCCGCATCCCATCCGCCGCCGTCACCGGGGCATGCGGCGCCAGAACCGTGCGCCAGAAATCAGGGGTCAACACGACGTCATCCAGCGAGGCATGTGACTGAGAGTTTGCCTCGGTCCCGCGCCAGGCAGGGCGCACCGACAGCGGCGCCAGAGTGTGCACCCGCTTGCCGAAATAGGGTGCCTCATGGGCGACGCCGGAGTTCACCGTCAGCACCGCGCTGATCTGCGGCATCGCCATCATTCGATAGATATTGTCGTCGATGACACCCGAAATTCGGGCTGGCGCACCGGAAGCGACCGTCAGCAGGGAGTGGTGGCGGTCGAGCGGATGCGGCTTCAGCACCACCGCGGCGTAGCGGGCGCAGATAGCATGAATGTCGGCCGCCAGCGGCTCGGCGTCGAAAAATGCGCCATCGATGATTTGCGTGGAGTTGAAGCGCCTCTGCCCGGCAACCAGCAACGTGTTGTCAGGCACGCGCGATTTGGAGATGAACCGGCACATCGCCTCCCGCAGGCCGGCGGTGACGATGACCTCACTCTCGAAGACCGCCATAGGTATGACGGCCGCCTGGGTTTCAATCCGAGACGCCCGAACAGCGAACATCAGGTCGTCCATGAAGCGGACCGGGTGCAGGCGTATATCGACGTAGGGTATTGCCTGCTCGTCCAGCAGACGCACGAGCCACGGCGGCATTTCATAGCCGATGCAGAAGCGCCGACGAAGGCGCTCAAGAACATGCTGCTCCAGCGATGCACTCCAGGGCATGTTCGCGTGGATTGAGGCCCAGTAGGGGTCGGCGTCAGCTGCGGCGCGTAGCGATTCGATCCACTGGTGCAGTGGTGCACTGGTAGCGGCGGTCAATGGCTCGGTAGCAAGGCCGGTGGCCAGATAGATGGATCGCTTGACGGCATTCCATAACCAGAGGGTGGCTCGGTCCGTGCCTCCTGGGCGCCCGCTGCCGTCGGGACGCAACAGATCTCCGGCGATGATGACGCCCTCGATCACCGTGGAATTCTCGATCGATTAGAGTTGACGGCGGCACTCACGTTTGCTCCTGCGGCAAGGCAGCCGCAGGATGGGGGGAAAGTGTAAAGAATGTCTTAATCTATCGGTGTGGGATCGGCGCTTTGCCGTTGGGCGCCAACCGTCCTCTGAAGTCCATCATTAATTTTGAATGTTGGAAGTTCATGCCAGAGATGGGTTCAGCAGCGCGTGGCCCATCTGCGTCTGTCAGAAAAAGCAAAAACTAGACTATTGCTGACAAAGTATCTATTTTAGCGCATTTTCGAGCCAGCCCACACCCTCAACGTCGATAATTGAAGCTGCAGACCGGGCATTCCGCGACTTACCCCGGCGTTTGTCCGTGAAATCCAGGACATGTCAAGTGGCGCTCAGTCATATCGGATCGATTGGATTTGACTTATACCCGGCTGCATACAGGAGAACGTTATGGCTGAGTTACTTCGGGACAGCGTGTATAGGGCACTTCGACAGGCCGTCCTAACGTGCGAGTTTCAGCCGGGCCAAGAACTGCGAGAGCAGGTCCTTGCTGAAAAGTACCGCGTCAGCCGTTCACCCATTAGGGACTCACTGCTTCGTCTTGAGCAGGAAAGGCTGGTGACGGTTCTGCCGCGGCAGGGTTACCGGGTGAACCCGATCTCAGCCGACGATGTCGAAGACCTTTTTGGCCTACGTCTTATCATTGCTCCAGCCTGCGCCGCGGGGGCGGCCCGGGCTGATGATGCCGCCGTGCGTTCGCTCGACCGGTTCCGCGATGCAATGGAAGGCGGGGTTAAGGAAGCGGCGTTCCTCGAATACGACCGCGCCTTCCATGGGGCACTGGCCGATCTGGCAGGAAACGCGCGACTTGCCTCTGTCGAGCATTCCCTTATCGAGGAATTTGATCGGTTGGTGATGATCGGCCTAGGGCGATTTCAAACGAGCGGAATTCGCGATTCCGTCGCCGACCACAACGCGATCATCGAGGCAATCCTGGCCCATGATAGCGAGACCGCCTACCGCTTGTCCCGCGATCACGTGGCGCGTGGCCAAGCGCGGATTAGGGCAGCTTTGCTAGTAGACGCCGAAGAGCGGGTTTGATGGTGTGATTGGGCGGTTCAGCCGCCGCCACTTCCTGACAGAAGCCTTCAGCGAATAGGAAAGCTGGCCGGAGGCAGCCAAAAAACAACGCCAACAAGCGACTGCAATCATGCAGCCGCCCGTCGGCGCTGAGAAACCTGCGACCTGCCTGTCAGGGACGCCTCAGGCAGGTCTTAGCCGGCGAACCGGTTACTGGTTCTTCGTAGCCTGCGTGTCGCCATACTTCTGCGGCGCGAAGCCGGCCGGAGCACCTTGGGTAGGCTGCTTCTTCGCAGAAGCCCCATACTGCTGCGGCTGGAAGCCAGCCGGAGCCCCTTGGGTTGGCTGCTTCTTGCTCATTGAGTTTGTAGCCGCCGGCTTCGCGGTGTCATTATTTGATTGCGCTAGCGCCGGCGTAACGGCGATCAGCCCAGCGGCCAACGCAACCACAATACCAGTTGAAAACTTCATAAGAGGCTCCTGAGCATAGGTTGATCGATGCAGAGGATGCGTATGTCTAAACATCCCCCGGTAGTCTGGTCCGTAATCTGGTAAAGTGCTTGGATAAATCAATCGTCAGTTAATTTTTTTTGCTGCAACCGGGGCAACGCGCCAATCGATAAGCTGATCCTGGCTAAAATTGCTGCAATGGATGATTGGTTTATCCGCCGAAACGCTAGTAGTTGCGACCCACAGCTCTAGGTCTTACTATCACTTTAATGTGAAACCAACGGTCGTCAACCCTCACTGTCTGGGAACGATCACATTGACCGAGCTCGGTTGGGCGGAACCAATTTAGGGCTTAACGGACCTTTTCCCACCATGGAGAATCGTTGCTTCTTTAGCCTGGAGGTGCCGAAAGTGCGCTTCACGCTGCTCCGCGCAACAACTCGCTTTCCACTCCCAAACTTCTGGCAATTGGCAGTAGCGTAAAATACCGGCGTGACACTCGGTTGGCGACCGCGCTGATTGCCTTCTCAAGCGTGCGGAGGCGTGTGGGCAACCGGGCGGTGCTCGACATTTGGTCGGGGGAGCGTAGTACATCCTGAACGATGTCGCGCGTCTCCTGGAGCAATGGCTCGACCGTCGTCAGCAGCGAGTCGCCCTCCTCGACGATCTCGTGCAGCAATTCACGCGCGGCAACAAGCTGGAACGCCAACCCGCGCGGATTGCCCTCGTCGGCCAGGATCAGGTCCAGCGCAGGGGCCGGCTGCAGCACCGCAAGATAGCGCGTGCGATAAGTGATCACCGAATCCCGCAGCTCCAGCGCCAGGCGCAGCCCGGCTTCCACCCGGCCGGGCTGGTTCACGGCGCCGGGCTGGTCCAGGACCTGCGCCAGTTCCGCAGTGATCGCCTGCGCCCGTTCCATCCGCCGTCCAAAATCCAGGAACAAGCGGCCGCCGCCTCGGACCATGTTTTCTGCCGCCAGACCGGCGACCGTCGCTGCGAATTCCAGGATCTCGGTGGTCAGGTTCGCCGCGCTTTCCAACGATCGGGCATTGGCCGCAAGCGGCAGGCGTTTCATGTTCTCGCCGAGGATACGCAGTGACCGCGTAAGCACGGTGTGCATCTCGTCGGTCAGGCGATCGCGCAACTGGTCGACCTGCCGCGAGACATGGGACAGCACGCGGCGCATGCCGCCATCGTGGCGAAAGGCACGCATCACCGCGCCGCCGAGCATCCCGGCGCCGAGCACGCCAGCATGTTCGGCATCCATCATTTTCAACTTGGTGAGGCTGTCGACGAGGATCTGCATCTCGGCCACTTCCTTCGCGCTGGGCGACGGGCGAAGGATGCGGGCGATAATTGCGCGCTGCAGCCGAGCGGCTTCTTCCAGACGTTCCAGGTAGCGTCCCAGCCAATAGAAGTTGTCGGCGACGCGTGACGGCAGGTCGCCAGCGGTTCGGCGGATTGCCAGTGTCGGCGTCAGCAGGGCGAGCGAGCCCTGGACGGTGCTCGTCTCCTCCTCCATGACCCAGACGTCTTTGGACAACGCATTGCGCGGCAGGCGGCCGGCCAAGGCGTCCTCCTCAGACAAAGCGCGGGCGAGGCCGCCGGGCAAGGCGCGCCATCGTGACCCATCGAAGGTCATGAACATCCGCAAGGCAATCGGCTTGGCCTCCAAACCACGCTCTCCTGCGCAAGGAGCGACGGACGGTGTCGGAGCCACTGAAGCCGCATACTCGCTCGGACTCTCGGCGATGCGGGCTGAAAGCTCCTCGCGGTCCGCCGATGACAGCATCATCGGCACAACCGGGGGAGTTGTGCCGTCTGTTGCCTTGCGTATCAGCCAGCCTTCCAGATCGCGCAGGACGGTGCGCACCATGGCGCCTTCACCTAGCCAAATTGTGGCCTGACTGGCGAGTTGCAGATCCTGGCCGAGCAGCCGGCGGGCGAGCACAGGGAGAAACGCAGCGAGAGCAGGGGCTTCGGCTAATGCGGAGCCGGGATCGTTGACCATCCGGACGGAGCCGCTTCGCATCGCATCCAGCAAGCCTGGAACACCGGCTCCGGCAGACAATTCCAACGAGTCCACGCGATGGCCTTCCTTGCGACGCATCAGCACGCCGATGCGTTGCAGCCCGCGCAGGGTCTTGAGGAACACTTGACCGTTGCGCAGCGTCAAGTCACCGCCCTCGACGAGGCCAATCGACATTTGCCGCGACAACAGCACGTGCTCGAACCACAATGGGTCAGAATGTCCACTGCTCAATAAGGCAACGCCGGCGCCGTCGTCCGGTGATAACGCCTGGAGCGCATCGCTCGAAACCTCCAGATATTGGCGAAGTTGGCGGATCCGTTGCGACTGGAAAAGTTCCGGCACGACGCGCGCCATGATCCGACGGTTTTCCAGCGCGTAAGCCAGCCCTTGGGTCTGTCCGGTCCGGTCCGCCAACACTCGCCACGCACCATCAGGTCCGCGCAACATGTCGGCGGCGTAGAACATCAGATGACGGTCCCGCCGACGGACATCGACGGTGCGGCATGGGCGGAGGTAGGCGGGGTTGCTATAGACGAGATCGGGTGGGATCAGTCCTTCGGCCATCAGCGTCCGGGGACCATAGAGATCTGCCAGAATCATTTCCAGGAGCTGGGCGCGTTGGGCGAGACCGGCTTCGACCGATGAAAACTCGGCGGCCGATATGAGCAAGGGAATAGGGTCGCAGCGCCAGTTGACCGCGCGTTCCCCCGGCAGGATCGCGGTTATGCCTTCGTCCGCGAACGCCTGATCAAGCAGGCCCGCGCGCTGCGCCAGCGTCTCATGGCCGAGCGCGAACATGGTGGACAACAGGGAGCGCCAATGCGGTTTCGCGTGTCCCGTGCCATCCGCCATTTCATCCAGCGGGCTATCACTGCTCATGAGGCGCTGCCCACCTGACCGGATTGGCTTACAAGCGCCGCCAAATCCCTGCAGGCACGCACATTGTCTTCCTCTTCACCGGTGAACGCAGATACACCGTGGCACGTGCGCGAAACCTTTGTCTAGAGCACTGGCGGAGCCCTCAAATGATCTGCAAAGGGCGGAGTGTTGTTCAGCCTGCTGCCCACGATCAGGGCCGAAAATTGGCTTCAGGCGGCGGGTTCCAGCGAATCCGCCATCGGTGGGGGTACTCGATGGGTCATTTTCGGAGGCTTCGGCCTGATTGCGGCTAGTCGAGGGCCGATCAGCCGGCGATACAGCGCTTCGTATTCCTCGGCGGCGCCGGACCAGCCAAAGCAGCGCGCCATCGCGGCTCGCCGCATATCGCAGAGTTGTGCTTCGTCCCGATAGGCATCGAACGCCCGGTGACAGGCCCCCATCAGTCCATCCGGCGTGTGGGTGGAGAACAGAAAACCGGTGGTACCGTCGGCGATTGTGTCAGCCAGACCGCCGGTTGCATGGGCAATTGGCAGCGCCCCGTAGCGCTGGGCCTGCATCTGGGTCAGGCCACACGGCTCGAACCGGGATGGCATCAGGGTGAAGTCGCTGGCGGCGACAATCCGGCGTGCCATCGGCTCGTTGAACCCGATCAATACGCCGATGTCGTCGCGATGACGGCGGGACGTGCGGCTGAGCATGTGCTCGATCTCGGGATCACCGAGGCCCAAGATGGCGATCTGTCCGCCATTGTCGACGATGTCGTTCGCCGCCTCAGCCACCAGGTCCAGCCCCTTCTGATGCACCAGACGGGAAACGATGCCGAACAGCGGGCCGTCCGACGGACGTAGACACAAACCAGTGCGGACGAGGTCCGCGTTCGCCTGCTTGCCGTTCAGGTCCTCGGGGTCGAAATGGTGTGGCAGATGCGGATCGTTGCCGGGGTCCCAGCTTTCGTCGATCCCGTTGACAATCCCGGACAGTTGCCCCTTCGCAGCGCGGGATTCCATTAGACCGTGCAATCCGGCGCCCTGGGTTTCAGTGGTGATCTCGGTCGCATAGGTCGGACTGACGGTGGTGACGTGGCTGGCGTAGAAGCTGCCGGCCTTCAGAAACGACACGCGGCCGTGGAACTCGACGCCATTGATGTCGAAGGCTGCGTCCGGAATGCCGAGAGAGTGGCGCTGACTGGCGTCGAAGTTTCCCTGATACGCGATGTTGTGGATTGTCAGGATCGTGGGAACATCTGTTTCATCCCAGCGCATATAGGCGGGGGTAAGTCCGCCGGGCCAGTCGTTGACGTGTACGATATCCGGTATCCAGTCGAGGCCGCCGCGGCCAGCGGCGATGTCTGCGGCCGCGAGGGACAGACGCGCGAACCGCAGGTGATTGTCTATCCAATCGGCGCCCTCGGGCGCGCAGTACGGAGTGCCACGACGCTCGAACAATGTGGGCGACGCAATCAGGTAGAAATCATGCCGCTGGCCAGTCGGGCTTCCCCGAGCCGGGCGGCGGGGATAGCGGCCCGTCCTGGCAAGTCCGCGAACCAATTACGTTCGGCAACTTGGCGATAACTTCATGATAGGCTGGCATCAAGACGCGGATATCGATACCTCGTTGGCGCAAGGCCATCGGCAATCCGGCCGATACGTCCCCCAGGCCTCCGGCCTTGGCGAGACCGGCAACCTCGCTGGTGACGAAGAGCGACTTCATAGGTGGCACCAGATCCTCTTCAGACGCAAACCGCCCACTACCAAAGAATCATGGCTTTAAGGGTCAGCGGGATGGTCCATGGAAAGTGGATGCGCCCGGTGTCACAGAAGCCTAGCGGCAAATTTGTGGACGACAGTTGACGTCCCAAGGCAATCTTCTGTGATCCTGTGTAGACAAACCGTATGTCTTGAACCGCAAGCGTGCATATTGCGTTCCGGCGCTGAATGGGAGGCCCCCACGGTCGCTCGTAACGTTATCACGCCAATTCCATTATGCACCTTTCATGTCTGCGACCATAGCGGTCTAGACCGGGCATTGCCTTTTTCGGCAGATATTTTAATCCATCAACGATCGCCGGCCGGAGAATGACGAACGCGAGTTCTTGTCGATTTTTCGAAGACATTCAATTGTCAGTAACAAACGGATGCTGACGTTACTTAATAGATTCATCTCATGGAATTGGTTCGTCTATGGGGCGCACCAACAGCGCGGGCTGCCGATCGGCGGACATCATGCCGACGCGCTCGGGCCAACGATGCGCTGTCGTTGGCCCGAGAGTCATTTTCTCGCAGAAGCTGCTCTGTTGCGTCGTCCGATCGACTTCATGCCTTTACGATCGGATCAAGGATGGCGCTTGATATCCGGAGTGTTCCCCGACACTGCCCCAAGAGGGAAGATCGGTGTGCTTCCCGGCTAGCGAGTAACCGCGCCGCCCACGGCTCCTACGCCACCCCCGATCAGCGCGCCAGTGGCTGGTCTGCCGCCGGTCAGGGCGGATACCCCGGCCCCAGCGCCCGCGCCCATCAAGCCGCCGGTGACCGCGCGTGTGCCGGTCGTCTCCCCACAACTGACAAGGCCGACGCACGCTGCAAACAGCACGGCGAAGGTGGCTAACCGCATGAATTTCTCCCTTTGAATAAGCAAGTCACTTAGGGGGAAAAACGCCCAAATTCTTGGCGGGAAGCAGGCAATTTTGCGGCGCGTCTTCAAACGATTGTCAACAGAGCCCTTGTGGGGCAGGCACGTGGACGCTAAGCCCAGCGATCCCGCCGCCCTCTAGGCCCTGAACTTCTCGGGGCCTGCACTCGAAGGTTCTTCGGATGTTCACCCGGTTGCTCGGCTTTATGTCAACAGACATGGCCATCGATCTCGGCACCGCAAACACGCTCGTCTATGTGAGAGGCCGAGGGATAGTCCTGGCGGAACCGAGTGTGGTCGCGATTGCGGAGGTCCGTGGCAAAAAAAAGGTGGTTGCCGTCGGTGAAGAGGCGAAAATGATGCTCGGCCGAACACCCGGCTACATTACCGCTAGCCGCCCCCTGCGTGACGGCGTGATTGCCGACTTCGAGGTCGCCGGCGAGATGGTCAAGCACTTCATTCGCAAGGTGTATAACCGGCGCCGGTTCGCCGCGCCGCTGATCATCGTTTGTGTCCCCTCCGGCTCCACCGCCGTGGAGCGCCGGGCGATTCAGGAGAGCGCGGAAAGCGCCGGAGCCCGGCGCGTGCGGTTGATCGAGGAGCCGATGGCTGCTGCGATCGGCGCCGGGCTGCCGGTTACCGAACCCTCGGGCAGCATGGTCGTTGATATCGGCGGCGGCACGACGGAGGTCGCGATCATATCCCTCGGCGGGATCGTCTATTCGCGCAGCGTGCGCGTGGGCGGCGACAAAATGGATGAGGCGATCATCAGCTACATGCGCCGCCACCACAACTTGCTGATCGGCGAGTCCTCGGCCGAGCGCATCAAGATGGAGATCGGTGCGGCCGCCTGGTATCAGGACGCGGACGAGGGGCCTTTTCGGGAGGTCCGCGGCCGCGACCTGATGAACGGGGTGCCGCGGGAGGTTCTGGTCAGCCAGCGTGAAATCGCTGAAAGCCTCGCCGAACCAGTCTCGGCGATCATTGAGGCGGTCAAGGTTGCGCTGGAGAATACGCCGCCCGAATTAGCCGCGGACATCGTGGACAAGGGCATCGTGCTGACCGGCGGAGGCGCGTTGTTGCACCGGCTGGATCAAGTCCTTCGTGATGCGACCGGGTTGGCCGTCACGATCGCGGAAAATCCGCTGCAATGCGTGGCGTTGGGGACCGGACGCGCGTTGGAAGAGAAGCGGCGCCTTAGCGACGTGCTGATAAACATTCGCTAAAGCGCTGCCTGGGCAGGCTACTTTATCCACCCCGACAAGCCTGCCGCCCGGCATTATCCCAAAGGCTTGGAAGCCTTCCGGGTCGTCGCGGAACTCCCGGTCAATTCTTGGTCTTATCGACAAGGGCGTTTTTGCTGATCCAGGGCATCATTGCCCGCAGCTTCTCGCCTACCTGCTCGATCGGGTGTTCAGACAGACGGCGCCGCGTTGCCTTGAAGCTGGATTGGTTGACCTTGTTCTCCAGCATCCAATCGCGTGCGAAACGGCCGGATTGGATGTCCGCCAGCACGCGCTTCATCTCCGCCTTTGTTTCAGCGTTGATGATCCGCGGTCCGCTGACGTATTCGCCATACTCCGCGGTATTGCTGATCGAATAGTTCATGTTGGCGATCCCACCCTCATAGATCAGATCGACAATCAGCTTCACCTCGTGCAGGCACTCGAAGTAGGCCATTTCGGGTGCATACCCGGCGTCGACCAGCGTCTCGTAGCCGCCCTTGATCAGCTCCACGAGGCCGCCGCACAGCACCACCTGTTCGCCGAAGAGATCGGTTTCGCATTCTTCCTTGAAGGTCGTCTCGATGACACCCGCACGGCCGCCGCCGATTGCCGAGGCGTATGACAGCGCGACCTCCAGCGCGTTGCCGGACGGATTCTGCGCCACCGCAACCAGGCATGGAACCCCGCCGCCCCGCTGGTATTCACTGCGGACGGTGTGACCGGGACCCTTTGGCGCGATCATGAATACGTCGATGTCGGGCCGCGGATCGAGCAGGTTGAAGTGAACGTTCAAGCCATGAGCGAAAGCCAGTGCGGCGCCCGACTTCATGTTCGGCCCCAGCTTTTCGCGATATAGATCGCCTTGGCCCTCATCCGGGGTCAGCACCATGACCACGTCAGCCCACTTTGCGGCATCGGCGGGGTCCATGACCTTCAGCCCGGCGCCTTCCGCCTTGGCAACACCGCCTGATCCGGAGCGGAGCCCGATTGCGAGCTGCTTGACGCCGCTGTCCTTCAGGTTCAGCGCATGGGCGTGGCCCTGGCTTCCGTAGCCGATGATGGCGACGTTCTTCCCCTTGATCAGGTTCACGTCGGCATCGCGATCGTAGTAAACGCGCATGATATATTTTCCTTGTCGAAGTCGATTTAAATCGTTCGGGTGCCGCGAGCGAGCGCGGCGATGCCACTGCGGGAAACCTCCGCCAGGCCAAGGTCGCGCATCAGTTCGATGAACGCGTCGATCTTGTCGACCGCGCCGGTCAGCTCGAACACGAAACTGCCGAGTGTCGTATCCACCACTCGAGCCCGGAATGTGTCGGCAATGCGCATCGCCTCGACCCGCTGTTCGCCGGTGCCGATCACCTTCACCAACGCCAGTTCCCGAGCGACATGAGGGCCGTCCATCGTCAGGTCGGCGATGCGGTGCACCGGCACCAGACGGTCGAGCTGTGCTTTGATCTGCTCGATGACCATGGAGGTTCCCGAGGTAACGATATTGATGCGGCTGCGCAGCCCGGCAGCATCGACCGGGGCGACCGTCAAGCTGTCGATGTTGTATCCACGCCCGGAAAACAGCCCGATGACGCGGGCAAGCACACCGGACTCGTTGTCCACCAGGACCGAAATGGTCGCGCTACGTTGCGTCGTGTCAGTGGAGCTGGGCATTACCGAAACCAATTTACGAGGGGAACAACTGGCCCCCGCGCGCGGGTCATGCCCCGCCGCGACCGGAGACGCAAGAGCCGGACCCGATCAGACCAGCGCCATTCCCGCGTCGGTGATGCCGGCGCCGGAGGCCTCATGCTCCGGACCGAGCAGCATCTCGTTATGGGCCGCTCCGCTCGGAATCATTGGGAAACAGTTTTCCGTCTGGTCCACTGCGATGTCCGCGATCACCGCGGTTGGGCAGTCCAACATGGCGTTGATGACGTCGTCCAATTCGTCGACCGACTTCGCTCGCATTCCGGTGGCATGGAAGGCGTCGGCCAGTTTGACGAAATCGGGCAGCGCTGCGGAGTAGGTTTCCGAGTAACGGCTGCCGTGCAGCAGTTCCTGCCACTGCCGCACCATGCCCATATACTGGTTGTTTAGAATGAATACCTTCACCGGCAGCCGATACTGTGCCAGCGTGCCCATTTCCTGGATGTTCATCAGGATGGAGGCCTCGCCTGCGATATCGACCACACAGGCATCGGGATGGGCGATCTGCACGCCCATGGCGGCGGGCAGCCCATAGCCCATCGTCCCCAACCCACCCGAGGTCATCCAGCGGTTCGGTTTCTCAAAATGGAAATGCTGGGCGGCCCACATTTGGTGCTGACCGACCTCCGTGGTGATAAACACTTCTTTGCGCCGCGCCCGGGTGATCTCAAACAGCCGCTGAATGGCGTATTGCGGCTTGATGATCCCGCCGCGCGCCATATCCTGGGTGAACTTCAGGCTGTCCTTCGCTCTCCACTCATCAATCTCGCGCCACCACGACGCCAGCGCCACTGGGTCGGTGGGTTCGTCGCTGGCTTGCCACGACGATACCAGCGCGGACAGGGCGTTGCCGGCGTCGGCCATGATCGGAACCTCGACCGGAACGTTCTTGTTGATCGAGGACCCATCGATGTCGATGTGGATTTTCCGCGAGCCCTGGCTGAAGGCGTTCAACCGCCCGGTCACCCGGTCATCGAAGCGCGCGCCGACGGCCAGCATAACGTCGCAACCATGCATCGACAGATTGGCTTCGTAAGTGCCGTGCATGCCCAGCATGCCAAGGAACTGGGGGTCGCTGGCTGGATAGCAGCCCAAACCCATCAGGGTATTGGTGACCGGAAAGCCGGTCAGCCTGGCGAGTTGGGTCAACGCCTGGGCTGCCGCCGGCCCAGAGTTGATGACGCCGCCGCCGGCATAGATCACCGGTCGCTTCGCTTGCTTCATCAGACTGACCGCCTTGGCGATCTGGCCTAGATCGGGCTCCGTCCGGGGGCGATAGCTAGGATGCTGGACGGTAGGCTCCGCATAAGGGGCCGGATTGATGACGATGTCTTTGGGTAGATCGATCACCACCGGACCCGGCCGGCCGCTGCGGGCGACGTAGAACGCCTCATGCACCACGCGGGCGAGGTCCTCGGGCCGCTTGACCAAGTAATTATGCTTCGTTGCTGGCCGGGTGATGCCCGTCGTGTCCGCTTCCTGAAAAGCATCGTTGCCGATCAGATGCGTCGGCACCTGACCGGTCAGGCAGACCACGGGATGCTGTCCATCAGGGCATCGACCAGGCCGGTTACCGCGTTCGTCGCACCAGGCCCCGAGGTCACCAGCACCACGCCAACGCGGCCGGTGGAACGGGCGTAGCCTTCAGCCGCATGCACCGCGCCACCCTCCTGGCGAACCAGGATGTGGCGGATAGCGTTCTGCTTGAACAGCGCATCATAGATCGGCAGTACGGCGCCGCCGGGATAGCCGAAAATAACCTCTACGCCCTGGTCCTTAAGGGCTCGAAGAAGGATTTCTGCTCCCGACTGAGTCATATCCGCCGACATAGTTCGGCTCCCGTTGCTAATTACAGCTTGCTCGATATTCCTGTTTGGACCCCTTGGTCAACCTCCATTTTCAATAAACATGAACAAATTGTCGCGTTCTCTTTCGGAAAATTGCGCTACAGCCTCAAAACGAGCATTAATCGAAAAAATGCGGGTCTGAGGTGCAAGGGCGTGGTGGCGAAACCATGTCGCTTGCCGTTTTGTGTATCGACCGGTGGCAAGTTCTGTGCGGTGCCCGGCTTCCTGCAGGGACAATGAGCCGGCGAGATGGGCGGACAGCTCCGGCACACCGTGTGCGCGCATCGCCGGCAGGTCTGGATCGAGATTCAGCGCCAGCAGATTGCGCACCTCCTGTAAAGCGCCGTCCCGCAGCATCGCCTGGAACCGCATCGCGACAGCGGCGCGCAAGTCGTCGCGCGGGGGATCGAGGCGGATCGCACTGAACCGCCACGGGGCCGGCTCGCCTCGCTGGCTCTGCCAAGCAGCGAGACCCCGTCCCGTGCCCCGCCAAACCTCCCATGCTCGGGCGATGCGCTGGCTGTCTTCCGGCCTTAAGCGAGCGGCGGTGGCTGGGTCGACATGCGCGAGACTAGCATGCAATGCGGCGGGTCCCTGTTCGGCCAGCAACCGTCGTGCCTCGGCGCGGGCGTTGGGACCGGGATCGGGAACCTCGGCCAGCCCATCGGTCAGGGCGGCGAAATACATGCCAGATCCGCCGGTCAATATCGGTAGCCGCCCTGCTGCTCGCGCTTCGTCCATCGCCGCGAGGGCTTCGTCCCGCCACCACGCGACACTGCCGGCCTCAGCGGCGGAACGGACGCCGTAGAGGCGGTGCGGGACCTGAGCCTCTTCCTGCGCGGTCGGGCGGGCGGTCAGGATCCTGAGTTCTCGGTACACCTGCATGGAATCGGTATTAATGATCGTCGCACCCAAACGTAGGGCGATCGCCAACGCCAGGGCAGACTTCCCGCTCGCAGTTGGGCCGGCAATGATCAGGGCAGGGGGCAATTTGTCGGCGGTGGGTGAGCCGGATCCCCGGCCACAGCGGACGAGGATGTATTGGCCGTCATTGTATTCGTTTCCCGATCTCCACGTTACGGCCGCCCAACTCAGTCCCATATGGCATTCGCCGAACCCGGCGGCTTCGTTTCGCGCTAGTCGACCCCACCCTAGCATGCGAGGATGCGGGATGGGTTGGGCATGCAGGCACTTCATCGCAGGAGGGGAATCGGACGAAGTGGGGTGTGGTGGTATCGCTGTCCTTTATCTGCGCCCAAGCTGATCGTTCAACGCGATCTTCTGGCGGGAAGCGGACACCCGCACGCTCCGATGGCGACCGAAAGTCAAGAAATACGCACCACCAAAGCTGCACGACATCACCTACGAGAAAAGAAACCCTTAGGAGTGTCGTCCTATTTCATGCAAAAATCGTCCAGGGGCACCCGAAAGAAACTACTCGCCAGTGTGTGACCTCGGGGGCGAGTTGTGTTTAGAATCACCACCTGACGGGCTGTTGGCAGGGGAGCGGGTGAATGACGATTAACCATTGGATGTTGGCGGCGGTGGCGGCCGGGACCTTGCTATCGCCGATTTTTGCTTATGGTGCCGATGAATTTCAACCCCAAGAGGGGGACTTGGAGGTGCATGACTTCACCTTCGACGACGGTGAGCATCTGCCGGTCTTGAAACTGCACCACACCACACTCGGCACGCCGAGGCGAGACGTCCAAGGGAAGGTTACTAACGCGGTCATGCTCCTGCACGGCACTGGTCAGACCGGAAAAGCCTTCCTGGGACCCACTCTCGCCAACAACTTGTTTAAGCCTGGCCAGCCGCTGGATGCTCAACGATTCTATATCGTGCTGCCGGATGGTCTCGGGGCCGGTGGTTCAACAAAGCCATCCGACGGGTTGCGGGCGCGCTTTCCGCACTACGGCTACAGTGACCAAGTAGAGGCACAACGTGCGACGCTAAAGGGGATAGGCATTGAGCACGTGATAGCCGTGCTTGGCATTTCGCAGGGCGGGATGCTGACGTGGCTATGGGGGGAGGAGCATCCCGAATTCATGGACGCTCTGATCCCGATCGCCTCCATGCCCATGCAAATCAGCGGCCGAAATTTGATTTGGCGTCAGATTCTCATACGGGCAATTCGTAATGATCCAGGTTGGGACGGCGGCGACTATGATCCGGTGCATCCGCCGACACTATGGACGCAGACCGCAGCGCCCTTGGTCACGATGATGGCGCTCAATCCGGAGAAGCTCCAGGCAGCGGGGCCGGATCGTGCCAAGACGCTTGCTTTTTACGACCAACTCGTCGGCCAGTATCGAGGGCGTGATGCCAACGACTACCTCTACGACCTCGAAAGTTCGTTCGACTACGACCCGGGACACGACCTCAGCAAAATAAAAGCTCCTTTGTTCGCCATCGGCTTTATAGATGACGAAATAAATCCAGCCCAGTTCAATATCACCGAGCAAGCCGTTGCTCACCTGCCGGCCGGCCAATTCAGGATGCTGCCGGGAGGCGATCGCCCGGTTCCGGTTACGCCAGCATACTTCACGCAGAAATCTGGGCAAGCGAGCTTGGCGACTTTCTGGGCCAGGTGCCTGGCTGGAAAGAGATAAGCAATTAGGCGAGATGCCTTACTCCATCTTTTGCCCTAATTTCAAAGGCTGTCGGCCGGTCTACGAATGCCTGATCGACATAAGTTCGTGCGACGGCTACCAGGGTGGAACGTTGCCGTCGGCAATCTCCATGAACAAGGGTCCGCACCGCGCGCTCCAAAGCGGACCGGCTCGTTTGGTGAAGAGCGGCGACCGGATGGTGAAGCGCCGGATATGTTCGGATTCCTCGAAACCGCTGTCCTAGTCCGATCCCCGCTTGCGCCGCGATTGTTGCACAGGCATCGATCGACTGCGTATGAACGCGGCATACCATTACTGCCCTTGTCGTCCATGTTATTGTCAATATTGCTAAATGGTTTGAGCGGGACAATAATACGGGCGAAACGCCGGCTGTACCGGCGACATCGGGGAGACGGATCAGATGTCGGTTTTGCGAGCCATTATGTTGGCTTCGTCGCTTGTGGCGGGCGGAGCTGCTGGATTGGGCGTCCCGCAGTCAGCAAGCGCGCAGGAGATCAAGGCCGCGACCAAATTCGGCGACATGTCTACTGTTACCCAGGACATGCTGACGAGAGCGGGCAGCGACGGCACGAATTTTTTGCTTACTAACGGCGACTATGGCCAGCTTCGCTATTATCCCAACAAGCAGATCAATCCGGCAAATGTCGGACGCCTGCACCCCGCCTGGATCTTCCAGACCGAAGTAAAAGAGTCGATGGAGACGACCCCGATCGTGGTCAACGGCGTGATGTACGTCACGACCTCGTTCAGCCAGCTCTATGCGCTCGATGCCCGCACTGGCGAGGAGCTTTGGCATTATGCGCGGAAGCTCGGGCCCATCACGACCTACTGCTGTGGTCCCAACAATCGCGGAGTAGCGGTTTCCGGTTCAAAAGTGTTTCTTGCCACCCTCGACAGTCACCTGCTCGCGCTCGACGCCAAAACGGGAAAAGTGGCATGGGACGTCGCGGTCGCCGATCCGGAAGACGGCTACAGCGAAACGATGGCGCCTACTGTGGTTAAAGGCAAAGTGCTGATCGGCACGAACGGAGGCGAATACGGCATTCGCGGCTTCGTCAAGGCGTTCGATG
This sequence comes from uncultured Alphaproteobacteria bacterium, assembly GCA_963819345.1. Taxonomy (GTDB): domain Bacteria; phylum Pseudomonadota; class Alphaproteobacteria; order Acetobacterales; family Acetobacteraceae; genus Rhodopila. The sequence goes on along the minus strand of CAWFVX010000023.1, from coordinate 331,639 downwards.
CCGAGACCGGCGCGCCGGTGTGGAGTTTTTCGACAATCCCCGACAACAGCTCGGGCGTCTGGGCCACCAAGGACGCCACCGGCCGCGATATGCATCGCGATATCGCTGCTGAAAAAGCTGCCTATGACAAGAACGGCGATCCCGCGAAAACCCTTGGGGGTGGCGTCTGGCAGAATCCGTCCGTCGACCTGGCGACGAACCGTATCTTCTTCGTTGTCGGCAACCCTTCACCGGATCTCGACGGCTCCGTTCGTCCAGGCGACAATCTCTACACAGACTCGCTGGTGTCGCTCGATCTCGACACTGGTAAATATGTTTGCCACTTCCAGTATATCGCCCATGATGTCTGGGACCTGGACGCGGTCAGCCCCTCCGTGCTGGTTGATGTCAAGGACAAGGACGGCAATACCGTTCCGGGTGTGCTGCATGCCGGCAAGACTGGGCATATCTACGTAAACAATCGCAAGGACTGCAGCCTGATCCGTTATTCCGAGGCGATGGTGCCGCAGGAGAACATGTGGGTTCTGCCAACCAAGGACGGAGCCAGGATGTTGCCGGGCGCGAACGGCGGGGTGGAATGGTCGCCGATGGCGGTCAACCCGCAGCTCGGATTGGCCTATGCGATCAACCTGCATCAGCCAATGACCTACCATGTCGCCAACTCCGCCTATCCCAACGGCAAGCTGTGGCTCGGCGGAGCCTTTAAAGTGATTCCGAGCGAGGAACAGTGGGGCAACATCAGCGCGGTGGACTACAATACCGGCAAAATCCGCTGGCAGGTGAAAACCCCTCAGCCGATGATCGGCGGCGTTCTCGCGACTGCGAGCGGACTGATTTTCACTGGCGAGGGCAATGGCCAGTTCAAGGCCTATGATGCGGAAACCGGGTCAACCCTGTGGATGTTTCAGGCCGGTGCCGGCGTGAATGCGCCACCGTCGTCCTACTCGGTGGGCGGCAAGCAGTACATCGTGGTCGGCGCCGGTGGCAACACCCAGCTCGACTACAAGCGCGGCAACAACATTATCGCCTTTACAGTCGACTAAGTCATCGTCCTCATCTTTTGTTGGTCCCTTGGAACCCAGGGCGCGAGTGGAACGCCGTTCGTGCCCTGCTGCCTGTAACGGAATCAAGATGAATGCGGAGTTGCTTAATAGGTCGCGTCGCAGCGGCTCTGGGACTGGCGGCCCTTGGAATGCTCATGCTCCATCGCGTCGGTGCGAGCTGGCGAGATTGAGACCAAGGCGCAAATTTGCGCTTCGTGTCATGGCGAGTCGGGGGTGCCGAGCGATCCGGCCATCCCGGTTATCTGGGGCCAGAACGAGGGGTATCTCTATTTGCAACTGCGCGACATCAAGCGGGGTGTGCGCAAAGTCGAGGTGATGGCGCCGATATTGGAACCACTCGAGAAGTCGGACCTGCAAGCGCTAGCAGCGTATTTCTCGACCAGATCCTGGCCTGATCTTGCCCAGCCGAGCGCATCGGACGCGGACACACGCAGCGCGTTACGGGCGAATGCTTCGATCGGTTGCACCGGTTGCCATTTCGCCGACTATAAATCCGCGGGTTCCGTGCCGCGGCTTGCCGGCCAGCAGCGTACATATCTGGCCAAGACCATGCTCGATTTCCGCACGGGACTTCGCGCCAATAATCCTGGCATGACTGATTTGATGAATGCCGCCGATCCGGCTGATCTACCGGCGTTGGCCAGTTATCTTTCAGGATTGTAGGCGACGGGCGATCTCAGCGCTCGCTTGCCTCAGCGGGAGGCCGCTGTCAGGTTCCGGCCACCATGACCGAAATACTAACCGTAGTCGCGCAACGCGAGGCGATAACGCTCACGCCTGCGATGCTGAACCAGATCCGCAACGCGGTGCGCGGAGCCCCACCGGTCATCCTCTCCCAGGGAGAGGCGGCAGATATTCCGCTATCCGTGCCACTCGATCAGGTCGCGTTGCGGGCCGCCTTGGACGGAAAGCCAATCGATGCCATCCTGACCAAGTCCCGCGGCCGGCGCAAAGCCCTGCTGCTCGCCGACATGGACAGCACCATTGTCGAGGGCGAGACGTTGGACGAACTCGCCGGCTTTGCGGGAGTTGGGGACAATATCGCCGCCATCACACGGCGGGCGATGAATGGCGAGTTGGACTTCAAAGCTGCCGTGCGCGAGCGCGTCGCCATGCTCAAGGGGCTCGACCTTGATGCTTTAGAGAAAACCTGGCAGCGCGTTCGCCTGACGTCCGGCGCGCGTGAACTGGTTGCAACCATGCGAGCGAGGGGAGCACTGACGGCGCTGGTGTCCGGCGGCTTCAGTTTCTTTACCGGCAAAGTTACGACCGAGCTGGGTTTCGACGTGCTCCGCTCGAACGTCTTGCTTGATGACGGTTCGGCGCTGACCGGAGGGGTTATGGAACCCATCCTAGGTCGGGACGACAAGCTGGCGGCGCTGAATGAGTTGGCAGTCCAACGCGGGGTCAAACTCCACGCCACGCTGGCGGTCGGTGACGGGGCTAACGATCTGGATATGATCAGAGCAGCCGGACTGGGAGTCGCGTTCCACGCCAAGCCGATCGTTGCCAAGGAGGCGAGGGCGCGGGTTGATCACGCCGACCTCCGCGCGCTGTTGTTCGCCCAGGGATACCCGGCATCGGCGTTTGTCGCCAGCTAGGTCTGAGGACCCGCGGCGAGATCTCCGGCCACGCAGGTATTTCCCGAATATCAGGCGGCCATGAAACCAGCGGCCGCCCGATAGCTCGGTTACGCCGCGACGATCCGCTGGGTCTGAATGCCGAGGCCTTCGACGCCGAGCCGCACGACGTCGCCCACCTTGAGGAATATCGGCTCGGGCTTGACGCCGCTGCCGACGCCAGGCGGTGTGCCGGTCGCGATTACATCCCCCGCGTGCAGCGTGATGAAATGGCTGACGTAGCTGACCAACTTGACCACGTTGAAGATCATCGTCTGGGTGGAGCCGTCCTGGAAACGACGTCCGTTCACCTCGGTCCACAGTGGCAGGTCCTGCGGGTCGCTGACCTCGTCCCTGGTGACCATCCAGGGGCCGGTAGGGCCGAAGGTGTCGCAACCTTTGCCTTTGTCCCAGGTGCCGCCCCGCTCCAACTGAAATTCGCGCTCGCTGACGTCGTTGCAGACACAGTAGCCGGCGACGTAGTCCATCGACTCGTTTTCCGGCACGTATCGTGCAGTCTTGCCGATCACGACGCCGAGTTCGACCTCCCAATCCAGCTTCTTAGAGCCGCGCGGCATTCTCACGTCGTCGTTCGGGCCGTTGAAGGCGCTGAGCGACTTCAGGAACATGATCGGCTCCTTCGGCACCGGCATCCCGGCTTCGGCGGCATGATCGGCGTAGTTGAGGCCGATGCAGACATAGTTGACCGGCCGCGCAACGCAGGGCCCGATGCGGGGATTGCCTTCCACCTTGGGAAGTTTCATCGGGTCAACTTCGGCGATCATCCGCAGCGATGCGGCGGACAGAGCGAACCCGTCGATGTCGCGGACCAGGCTGCTCAGATCGCGAATGGAGCCATCGTTGGCGAACAGGCCCGGTTTTTCGGCACCCACCGAACCATAGCGCAGCAACTTCATAGGATCTTCTCCCCCTCGTTCAGGTGTTGGACGGTTCGCCGGGCGCGGTCATTCGCTAAAGCGTCAAACCGCCATCTATGACGATCGATTGGCCGGTGATGAACTGGGCGTCGTCGCCGGACAAATAGACGGCGAGCGCGGCGATTTCCTCTGCTGTGCCCAGCCGTCCCATCGGTTGCCGTGCCACGAACGCTGCTCGGGCCGCCTCGACGGAGCCGGCTGCAGCGGCATTTTCGGCGATGCGTTCGTCGAGGCTGGGTGTTCCCACGGTGCCTGGGCACAGGCAGTTACAGCGGATTCCGCGGGCGACGTAGTCGATGGCGACTGAGCGGGTCATGCCGATAACGGCGGCTTTCGAGGCGCTGTAGATGAAGCGGTTGGGCACGCCTTTCAAGCTGGACGCGACCGAGGCCATGTTTAGGATGGACCCGCGGCCGCGGGCCAACATGCCCGGCAAAAAAGCCTGCATGGTGCGGAACATTGAGCGGCAGTTCAGGTCGAAGGCGAGCGACCAATCGGCCTCGGTGGCGTCCATGAGGGTGCCCTGGTGGACGATCCCGGCGCAGTTGAACAGTATATCGACCGGACCGACATCCCGCGCCGCGTCGGCGATCGCGGCGGCGTCGAGGACATTCAGGCCCCGGGTGCGGATTTGGTCCGATTCCAGACCGCTGAGCTTTGCCATATCGACATCGGTAGCGATGACCTGTGCTCCGGCGGCGGCGAAGGCCTCAGCGGTCGCCCGCCCCATTCCCTGGCCTGCAGCCGTGACGAAGGCTGTCTTACCAGTCAATGATGCCATTTGACCCCTCCCTCGCCGCACCCATCGGCGCGGCGGGGGCGGGTTTAGGCTATTTCGCGGCTGAGGTCACCCCTGCCACATGGAATTGCGGCCGAGGTCACCCCTGCCGCTCGGAATTCAATCCTCCAGGGTAAAGCCGACCTTCATGGTCACCTGATAGTGGCGGATTTTCCCATGCTCGATCTCGCCGCGCATTTGCGTAACCTCGAACCAGCGCAGGTGACGGGCGGTCTTGGAAGCACGGGCGATGGCGTTCTCGATCGCGTCGGCATGGCTGGTCTCAGATGATCCCGCTAGCTCGATGATGTTGTAGATGTGGTCGGTCATGTCGGCGGCTCTCCCGTTTTGTTGGCTGGGGCCTTAACCGATGAGGCGGCTCGGCGTGGCATGGACAGCGGTGTTTTGTTCACTCTTCGCGCAAACTTGCCTAGGAACCGGGACGGCGGTTCACTGGGGTTGGTGTGCATAGGGCGGGGGCGAGGAGTTGGTTCAAGGATCTGACGCCCGTAGAGCGCCGCACCATGCGGCGGCTGGTCGCTCGACGCGCTGGACCGTCCCTGCGAAACGAGAGGAAGCGGAGGCAAGAGATTCTTGTTGCAAAGTTGACGTGTTGAGATGGTGTTTGGTCTTCGCATTGGTGGGCTGATTACCCCTTTTTGGCGGGACGGCGTGGCATTGGTATTTGCTTCCCGAAAAGGGGGCACGGTGATTAGAGTCGCGGCTAGTTTCGGGGAGGGTCTGATCCCCTCACGCAGCAGGACATTGTCCTTCAATATCGTCCCGCGGGAACCTTCGCCGAAACGGAAGCTACAGCGGCCGGCGCGTCTCCCTCGCTGCGCGTCGGCGGTCGTGCCAATTCTTCGAGCAGGATACGGCGGACCTCGTGGACCGCCAGCGGGTTGGACTGGGTTGAGTGCCCCTGGTGCTCGATGACGAGTTCGGAATCTACGCCCTCGATGTGAGCGCTATGGTACGCCACGACGCCGTCATCTCGGTCTTCGAGCGGCCCGTCCTGCAACGTGGGAATTATGGAGTGAGCATGGATGCCCGGGGCCACCGGCATCGACCGCACCGCTCCAATCGTTGGGTTGCCCGGCGACATGCCGTTGATGCTGCTCAGGTGCAGGCCATCCTTGCCCAACTTCAACGCATCGGCCGCGTTGGCCAGGATGTCGGCGGTGGCGTTCATCACGGACAGCGGCAGCGTCACCAGCTTCTGGAATAGCCCAACGATCGTCAGCGTCGCGTGGTAGCTGCCGCCGTGCGGCGTGGAGATAAAGATCACTGTCTCAACGAACGGCAGCGCCTCAACGAAGAGTGACTGCTGTAGCAAAACCTTCGTCTCCGGCTTCAGTTTCAGGTCAACGAGCGGCTTGTTGCTCACCGTGTTCCAGATCTTGTCGCCGGAGTCGATGGCAATCATCTTCGTCAACAGGCCACCTTGGCTGTGGCCGATGACCACCATACGACGGAGCGCAGGGTCGGCCTGGACGCCGCCGAGAGACTTCACGGCCTGGATCAGCGACTGACGCAGCACATTTGCAGACAGCGGGACCGGGTTGCCGGTGTTGTAAGCGAAGAACCAGAATTCGTAGTGGTCCCGGATCTCCTTGTCCTCCAGCAAGTCGTTGACCATGTCGGCCCAGCGGAAGGGACTGGAGGCGGTACCGTGGACGAGCACCACCGGAATGCGGCCTGCCCGATGCGGCTCCAGCGCATACAGGTGATCGGTCTTAGACGGATCGCCCAGGCTGTTGCGGAGCAGTCCGGTGACTTCGGTCTCCCAGATCTTGCCCTCGTCCGCGAACAGCGCGCGCACGGCCGTCTGGTCGTATTCCAAGGGCACGGTATGGCCGCCGATCTTGATGCTCTCCGTGTCGTAGATCGTGTAGACCCGCAACTGCGCGACAATCTCGTTGCCGGTCAGTTGCCGGCGGGGGTCGTCCATGGTCAGCACCGCTGACGTTGGAATGCGCAACTTCTTCGGCAGTACCAGGCCGATCTGCGGCTGGGGGGAAGGCTCCAGGCCCGCAGCCATCGGCGCCCCCATCCCATCGGCGCGGTAGTCATTTTTGAATCCCTGCACCTTCAGATTTATCGTCGGTACGAATGATTCCATCTGCCGCCCGCCGGCCGTCTTCAGGCTGGCATGGTCCACGGTCACGTTGACCACTCCGAACGGCAAAGAGTAACTGCCGCTTTCCAGCGTGGCCTGCCCCTCGGCACCGGGGCCACTCAGCACCTGGGTCAGCGCCAGGTTGTAGAAATTGGTCGCATGCTGGAACTGCACACTGTACGGGCTTGGCCGGTCTGCGTCGGCTGAGCATGGGAATAGCACTGCGTAGGCGTAGAGCGCCGAGGCGAGCAGCATCGGCTTCGAGCGGACACGCCGCCCCTCCTCATAGCTCATCTCCGACAGCGCATAGAGTTGGGGCCAGTGCATGCCTGTGGTAATGGCCTGCGCCCGCAGCGCCGTAATGGCAGCGTCGGGTTCGGAGTCAAAGGTATCCAGCAGTGCGGCACGCCGCAGGACGGTCCGCGTAGCCTCACTGAGTTGGTCGCTGGAGAGTGCGGTCTGGTTGATTTCGGCATAGGCGTCGCGCAGGTCCACGCGCTCGACCTTCACCGGCGCACTGCACCCCGCCAATAGATGCAGCACAAAGACGCAGGTCATCGGGCCGACCAGGAGCCGGATCAGGCGGAATAGAGGAATCGTCACAGCGGGCATCTTTCGGCGACATGGTGCAGAATTGGTAAGCCATCAGCCGATTACCTCGTTGGTCTTCAGGTCGGCGATATGGGCCGTATCGTAGCCGAGCCACTCGGAAAGAACCTGTTCGCGGTGCTCCCCGAGAAGCGGAGCGGGTCCAATATCCGGAGGGCGGCTGCCGAAGCGAACCGGCCAACCGCTCATGACGTAGTCGCCGATCGCCGGATGCCTCATGGTCTGCCTGATGCCACGTGCATGGAACGTTGGATCCTCAGCGAGTTCCTTGGTGTCGAGCACCGCACCCGCCGGGATCGTCGCACTGCCGACCAGGTCCATGGCAGCATGCTTGTCATATCGAATTGTCCATTCCGAGACAATTCGGTCCACCTCCTCCCTGTGCTCCGTGCGGGCGGCCGGTGTGGCGAAGCGCGCGTCTCCTAGCAGGTCCTCACGACCCATGACCTTTAGCAGGCGGGTCCAATGTTCGGGGTTGGCGGCGCTTGTGTAGATATAAACATAGTCGTTTGGGCCGCCGCCCTTGCACGGGTACACGCCGATCGGCGGGTTTCCGCCGCCTACGGTTTTTGATCCTGCGCGCGGTGCCGGATTGCCACCGGAACGCTCCATATAAGCGAAGGCATTTCGAATGTAGTGCAAGACGGCGTCTTGCATCGCCACCTGAAGGTGCTCGCCTTGGCCGGTGCGTAAACGGCGAACGTAGGCGCCAAGAATGGAGATCGCCATCAGCATTCCAGTTCCGGTATCGCCAATAGTCGCGCCGGGCTTGCAGGGCGGTCCGTCCTCTTCGCCGGTGATCGACATCAGGCCGCCGCAGGCTTGGGCGATCATGTCGAAGGCAAGATTCTTCTGGTATGGGCTGCCCGTCCCGAAGCCTTTCACCTGGCAGAAGATAATCGCCGGATTGATCGCTCGGATCACGTCATAACCCAAACCCAGGCGCTCGATTGCCCCGGGCGCGAAGTTCTCGATCATCACGTCGGCGGCTTTAGCCAGTTCCTTAACCAACTCCAGTCCGCGAGGATCTTTGAGATTGACTGCCACGGAACGCTTGTTGGCGTTGTATTGCAGGAAATACAAAGCGTCGTTGACGCGTTGGCCACCGACAGATCGGCCAGGATCGCCAACCTTAGGGTTCTCGACCTTAACAACGTCAGCACCCAACCAAGCCAGTGCTTCGGTGCACGACGGGCCGGCTTCGAACTGCGTCAAATCCAAGATCTTCAGCCCAGCCAGGCAGTTCTCTCCGCTCATAGATCGCTCTTCCCGTTCGATTTCCGAAAATGCTACGCTCCGCCCGATTGGAACGTCGAGACCTGCCCGACCGGATTGCGAACCGAATAGAAAGACTTGCCTTCCTGCGCGGAGGAAGCCAGCTTTTGCGTATGGTGGAACCCGTCAGCATCGCCAGCTATCGTGACGATACACTTTGGGCCGTGGTCGCCTCGATTGGTCGCACAACCCGTGTCGCGGAAGTCTTCCCTAATCGTCTCGCAGCCCTCGCGGATCAGGCATGGCGGGAACAGCAAGTCAACGCTTACGCCAACTTCCTAAAGAACAGCCGGCAGCCCACACCGTCCTATACCGTCAGGCCGATCCGTCGCGCCGACCTGCCGCGGTCCTGGCGGCCGTTGCCGGCTCTCGGTTTCCTGCATGGAAAGCTGCTTTAACGTCAGCGGAGGGAGTGATTTTTTCGCGCTCGTCGGTGAGCCGGCCGATCAAATATTCGAGCTGAAAATAATCTCGAAATTGGATGCTGATCTCTCCCCCGCCCTTGCGTGCAGTAGTGATCGCGACTCGGCAACCGATTGCGTCGCTGACCCGGCGTTCCAGGTCCGCGGTGTCCAGCTTCTTAGCTGTAACCTGCCGTGGCGCACCTCGGGCCGCTATCGCCTTGTTGACCAAGACTTCGGCCTGACGCACTGACATCGCACGCTTTTGAATCTGTTCTGCCAGGGCTTCGGGGTTGGGGGCATTTATTAGCGCCCGGGCATGGCCCGACGACAACGTGCCGGATCTGACTTCTCTCAGCACCGGTTCGGGCAAACGCAGGAGGCGTATGGTGTTGCCGATATGACTACGCGATTTGCTCACCGCGTAACCGAGCGCTTCATGGGTAAGGCCGAAATCTGTTAGAAGGCGCTGATAGCCTTCGGCTTCTTCGATGGCATTCAGGTCCTGCCGCTGCAAGTTCTCGACCAGCGCCACGACTGCCGCATCGCTATCGTCGATGTCACGTCTGATCGCCGGGATCTCATTCAATCCGGCTTGCATAGCGGCGCGGAATTGCCGCTCTCCGGCCACGATCTGGTACCTATCCGGCGCCGCCGGATTGGATCGGATGAGAATTGGCTGCAATATACCTTGCACGCGAATAGATTCCGCCAGGCTCTCCAGTTCGGCAGGATCGAAATCAGAACGGGGTTGAAACGGATTGGCGTCGATCCGATCGATCGGGACGGTACCGACGGACGTGCCGCCATCAGCGCTCGAGGGCATTGAGACGTCACCCAGCAGGGCAGCGAGCCCGCGCCCGAGTTGTGGCGGCGTGTTCTTACTAACCATCAGCTTTGACCTGCTCCGACCTTACAAGCTTTTCTTTTTGAACAATCTCCGCCGCAAACGCAGTATAGGATAACGCACCTGGTGATCGCGGGTCGTACAACAGCACCGGGATGCCATGGCTTGGCGCTTCCGAGACCCGTATATTCCGTGGGATCGTAGTGTCGAAGACCCAATCTCCGAAATGGTCCCGCGCATCCTTTTCGACGAGACCAGACAGACTGTTACGGCGATCGAACATCGTCAGAAGGATACCGGAAAGCCGAAGCGTTGAATTGAAGCGGCGGCGGACCGCTTCTATCGTATGCATCAGGCTGCTGATCCCCTCCAATGCGTAAAATTCGCACTGCAACGGCACGATAACGCCACTCGACCCCACTAACGCGTTCAAGGTGAGCAATCCCAGGCCGGGAGGACAATCCAGTAGTATGACCCCAAACGCGGCAAATTCTGGCAAGGCATTCAGGGCATTTCGCAGACGAAACTCGCGTTTCTCGGCAGGAACGAGTTCGATTTCGGCACCGGCCAAATCTCCATCTGAAGCGAGCAACCACAGGTTGGGCACGGGGGTCGGGCGAATAGCCTGCTCACCGAGATCCCCGTCCATCAGAAGATTGTAGGTGCCGCCGTGGCGTTCGGAGCGGGTCACACCCAATCCAGTCGAGGCATTCCCCTGCGGATCCATGTCGATGAGCAGGACGGATAAGCCAGTAATCGCGAGCGCGGCGGCAAGGTTAACCGCCGTTGTGGTCTTGCCAACGCCACCTTTCTGGTTCGCCACGGCCAGGACAACTGGTTTAGTGATGATAGGCTCCCGAAATCTATGAGCTGACGATTTGGCGATGCGGTCGCCACGAGGTGGCACTCATAGTCCCTTTTGCTCAAATCCGGAACGGCCTGTTAGGCGATGCCCCAGTTTGTTCAGCTTTGCCTCAGCCAGCCGGACCGACGATCGTGCCGCTTTCGAAAAGCGCTGTGATCTCGGCATCGGAAAACGCTGCCTGGGTAAGGATTTCCCTAGAGTGCTCGCCAATCCGTGGTGCCTGTCTCGTGATCGCGGGCCTGTCGCGGCTCGGGCCGAATTCGATTGGCAGGGCAGGCAATCCAACTTTTTTGCCCTCGGTTCCCCCGATTTGCGAGATGAAAACATCCAACAGGCCACCGGTCGCCAGCAAATGCGGGTCGGTGAAAAGATCGCCGGGCCGACCGACCCTCGCCCAGGAGACGTTGGCCCTTTCGCAACGGGCCTCGACCTCCGCCTGGGGGATAGTCGCCAGCACGTTCTGTAAGGCTGGTATGAGCCATAAGCGCTCGCCCAATCGCGTTATGTTGGTCGCGAGCCGCGGATCGGCGGCCAATTCCCGAAGTGAGAATTCTTCGACGAAACGCTCCCATTGTCGATCAGAGGTCACACCAATGAATAACTGGCCATCATCTGCCGTTTGGAACACCTCATAGATAGCCCATGCGCCGCGACGGGCAGGCATGGGGCGAGCCTCCAGCCCTGTAGCCGCCATGCCGGCCATGTGCGTGCTCATGAGAAAGGCGGCACTCTCGAACAAAGCGCTGCCAACGCGCTGGCCCTTGCCAGTGTTCTCTCGTTCCCGCAATGCGGCCTGCGCGGCGACAACACCGAAGACGGCCCCGAGCACATCGATGACCGAAGCGCCAGCCCGCAGCGGTCGGCCGGTTGGGCCGGTCATGAAAGCGAGGCCGGTTTGGAACTGGACCACTTCGTCCAAAGCCGGGCGATGTTCGTAGGGCCCAGCGAGATAGCCCTTCAAGGCCAGATAAATCAATCGAGGGTTCAGTGCCGCGAGCTGATCGTAGCCGCAACCCAGGCGCTCCACCGTGCCGGGGCCGTAGTTCTCTATTACCAAATCGATCGTTGGGATGAGGCGGTGGACGACCGCCCGCCCTTCAGCCTGTTTCAAATCCACTGCCAAGCTGCGCTTGTTTCGGCTGAAAGCCGCGAAAAAGCCGGCAGCGAATCCCCCCAGCCGGCGAGTGTGATCACCTTGTGGCGCCGGCTCGACCTTGATGACGTCGGCGCCGAGTTCGGCGAAAATCAAGCCGGCGGTGGGGCCCATAACTGTGTGACTAAATTCCAGGACGCGAAGACCGGCGAGCGGAATTGAGGACATTCAGATGCCCACTCCGTTATCCGGAAAGAACCGGTTGGCCGGTCTCGGTAATCCGAGATTTTCCCGCAATGTTTGGCCCTCGTATTCTCTGCGGAACAGGCCTCGGCGCTGCAGTTCGGGGATGACCATATCGACAAAATCGTCCAGGCCCCCGGGCACGTAGGGGAACATCACGTTGAAGCCGTCGCAGGCGCCGGTGAACAGCCATTCCTCCATATGATCGGCGATCGTCGTCGGCGTGCCGGTAAAGGATAGTCCGCCGTAACCCCCGGCAATCTGGGCGAGTTGACGAACGGTCAGGTTGTCGCGCCTGGCACGGTCGATGACGCGTTGGCGGCCGCTCTTGCTTTGATTGGTTTCCGGGATTTCAGGCAGCGGCCCGTCAAGGTCGAACTGTGATGCGTCGCAACCAAGGGCGATCGACAGAGAGCCCATTCCGCTGTCAGGGTGAACAAGACTATCCAATAAAGCGCGCTTTTGTTGCGCCTCCGATGCGGTTTCGCCGACCACCACCAGCGCACCCGGGAGTATTTTGAGATGGTCACGATCGCGGCCAAGGGCTGCCATGCGGCCCTTGACGTCGGCGTAGAAGAGGCGGGCGTCGGCCAAGGGGCCACCGGCTGCGAAAACCATTTCCGCGGTTTCAGCAGCAATCTGCCTGCCGTCCTCTGACGCACCGGCCTGGACGATCACCGGCCAGCCCTGGATAGGACGGGCGATGTTCAGCGGTCCTCGTACGGAGAAGCCGGGGCCTTTGTGGTTCAGCACGTGCATACGGTCGGGATCAAAATAGATGCCGGTTTCCACGTCACGAATAAAGGCGTCGTCGGCCCAACTGTCCCACAACCCGGTCACGATGTCATAAAATTCCCGGGCTCGGGCGTAGCGCGTGGCGTGCTCAACATGTTCCTCCAGACCAAAATTGAGGGCTGCCTCCGGGTTGGAGGTCGTCACCAGGTTCCAGCCGGCGCGCCCGTTGCTGATGTGGTCGAGCGAGGCAAACTTGCGGGCGACGTGATAGGGATCGTTGAACGTGGTGGACGCAGTTGCAATCAGGCCGAGATGTTCGGTGACGACCGCCAGTGCCGGAAGCAGCGTAAGCGGATCAAACGACGTCGTGGTCGCACTGCGCTTTAGCGCGCTCATCGGCATGTTCAACAATGCCAGATGGTCGGCCATGAAGAATGCATCGAACTTTCCACGCTCCAAAGTCTGGGCAAAGCGGGCGATGTGGCGAAAATTGAAATTGGCGTCCGGATAGGCGCCTGGGTAGCGCCACCACGCCGTGTGTATACCGACTGGGCGCATGAAAGCTCCCAGCCGTAATTGTCGCCCCTCAGTCATAACCCGCGCTCCACCAATTTTCGCTAAACTATCGAGTTGAGGTCCGATTTTCAAAGTCGGCACCGGGTTGGGTGGCTTCTCCATGCGGCGGCGGAGAGGACACGGGCATGCTCCCGGTCAGGGCATCCCGATCTACCAACCTGACAGATCACAACCCGTGCGGCTTAAATGCTTGGTCGGCAAGCTAGTTTCTGGCGAGGCCACCGAGCGAGTCAGCGATTGCCTGACGGTAAGTCTGATTCCGATCCGGCTGGGTGCGGCGGTTAAAATGGCTGTTCGTCGAAACGCGTGGCGACGCACCCAGATTCAGGCCGCGCGTTGCTCCCGAGAACGCTCCGAGGTACGATTTTGGAGAGCAAATCGTTATGGCAGCCGATATCAAGGTCGCTGCCCCTAACGGTACTGTGCACGACGATGTTCCGGATGCCGCTTGCGGTTCCGGAGGCTCGAGGTCGCCCATCGATGCCATTGGCGTGTCTGACAAAAAGCCGCTTGTCCGCTACTCGCGAGCTTAAAACGGGAGCCGCTCTGATGAATGAGGATCTGAAAGAATTAGCCGGCCGCATCGCCGGAACTAACCGCATCGCGCTATTCACCGGCGCGGGGATCAGCACGGAGTCCGGCATTCCCGACTTTCGAAGTCCCGGTGGCATTTGGACCAAGCAGGCGCCGATAGATTTCTCCGACTTTATGTGCTCCGACAGCGCGCGACGCGAGACCTGGCGCCGGCGTTTCGCCATGGGGCCAATTCTCCGACAGGCAATGCCAAATCGCGGTCATCGGGCGGTTGCGGAATTAATTCGATCGGGCAAAGCGACCAGCGTGATTACGCAGAACATCGATGGATTGCATCAGGATTTTGGTATTCCCGACGACAAGGTCATCGAGTTGCATGGAAATGCGACCTATGCCCATTGTCTGGATTGCGGCGTGCACTACCGGATTGAGTCGCTACGTGACGATTTCGAACGAAACGAGATTGTTCCGCATTGCGAATGCGGGGGCTGGGTGAAAACCGCAACGATCTCGTTCGGACAATCTATGCCGGTTGACGCGATGCGTCGGGCGGAGAGGGAAACTTTGTCCGCGGACTTGTTCATCGCGATCGGATCGTCTCTGACGGTTTACCCAGCGGCAGGCTTCCCGGAGCTCGCGAAACGTAACGGTGCAATCTTGATTATTCTCAACCGAGAAAAGACCGGGCTCGATGAGTTCGCCGATCTCGTCTTGAACCGCCCGATCGGTGAGACTCTGGGAACGGCTGTGGGCGTCGACTAATCAGTATGACTTCGGAAGATCCAACACCCGCTCGGCCAAATAGCTCAGGATCAACTCCCGGCTGACTGGCGCGATACGCGGCAGCATGCTCTCGCGAAACAGACGTTCGACGTGATATTCTTGGGCATAGCCCATCCCGCCATGCGTCAGGACCGCCTGCTCAGCGGCTCGATATCCCGCTTCGGCCGCCAGGTATTTTGCCGCGTTCGCCTCGGCACCGCATTCGCGGCCTGTATCGTACAGCCACGCGGCCTTAAAGGTGAGGAGGTTGGCTGCCTCTAGTTCAGCCCAGTTCTTGGCCAGCGGATGCTGGATCCCCTGATTTTGTCCTATTGGACGGCCGAAAACGACGCGCTCCCGCGCGTACCGAGTTGCCTTCGCCAGCGCAGCCCGGCCTATGCCCACAGCTTCGGCGGCAATCAGGACGCGTTCGGGATTTAGGCCATGCAACAAGGCGCGGAAGCCTTCGCCTTCCTCGCCTATTCGGTCTTCCACCGGTACCCGCATGTCCTCGAAGAAGACCATATTCGAATCCACAGCATGACGGCCCATCTTGTGGATCAATCGCACTTCGGCATGAGTTTTGTCGAGATCGGTGTAGAACAGCGTCATCCCTTGTGACTTACGCTTGACTTTATCGAGCGACGTCGTTCGCGCCAGCAGCAGGATTTTGTTTGCGACCTGAGCGGTGGAGGTCCAGATCTTCGTGCCGTTGATCCGGTAGTGATCGCCATGCAGGTCCGCCCGCGTGGTGATCTCAGTCGTGTTAAGGCCAGCGTTCGGCTCAGTCACACCGAAGCACGACTTGTCCTTGCCCTCGATCAGTGGCGGCAACATCCGCGCCTTTTGGCTATCGGTGCCATAAACCACCACCGGATTGAGGCCGAAGATGTTGATATGGATGGCGCTTGCGCCGCTCATGGCGGCACCTGACTTCGCGACAGCCTGAGCCAAAATCGCGGCCTCGGTAATCCCGAGACCGGCTCCCCCATACGCCTCTGGCATTGCGATTCCAAGCCAATGACCGGCCGCCATGGCATCGAAGAAAGCATGCGGGAATGTCGCAGTGTTTTCGCGTTCGAGCCAGTAGACGTCGTCGAACTTTGCGCACAGACGCAGGACCTCCTCGCGGATTTGCTGCTGCGCGTCGGTCAATGCGAAATCCATCTCAGAGACCCCTTCTGGGCTAGGGAACTTTACCTTACATCGCCACCCAGAATAGGCGAAATCGACGACTGCGAGCGGACTGGAAATGAACGTCCTTGCCCGGCGCGGCCGCGAGGCGTGAGCCTCCGGCAATTGGTCGGCCTGGATTGGTCAAGCCGAAAGGCAGCTCAACTGCGCTGTCTGATATAAGTTACTCGCCGTCCAAAGTGGCCCACCAGCGCCCCAGCCGAGCCTGAAATGCCTCGCGCTCGGAAGGCGTCAGCTTGCTCTGTACGTCCTTCGCATAGGCGGCGGCGTGGCTACGCCAATCATCGGAGTGGGCATTTAGGGTCGATAACGTGAGCCAGATTGCCGCCTCGACGAGATCATAGGTGCCGTCCACTCCGATCATGATGGCATAGCCAAGCATACCTGCTGCCATTGCGTCACCCGCTTCTGCCGCCTTGTGTTCCCACACCAACATCTGGCGGTCGTCCGCGGGGACGCCGTCACCATTTGCATAGGCGATCGCCAGCATTCGCGCACTGAATGGAAGTCCTTGGGCGGCCGCGATCCGGAAGTGGCGTACTGCCTCGACCGGGTCACGGGGGATTTCGGCCGACCCCTGCCAATACAGGTCGCCTATTCTCTCTTCCGCTTCGCTGTTCCCCTGATCAGCGGCAAGAATATACCAACGCAGAGCGACCTGATCGTTACGTACCTGCCGAAGTTCGGCGCGGTGAGCGATGTCACCGAGGCGAAGTTGGGCAGCCGCGACGTTGTTGTTTCCGGCAAGCTGGTACCAGGTTAGCGCTTCATCGTTGTCCCCGGTCACCCCGGAGGCTTCTTCGTACAGCCGACCCAGAGCGAACCAAGCTTGCGGAGAGCCGAGCGCCGCAGCTCGCCGGTACCAACGCAGAGCCATCGTCTTAGATTGGTCGCCCACCCAGCCAGAAATATAACCCTCGGCTAGATCAAATGCGGCTGACCCAATGCCGGCAGATGCCGCAGCTTCATACAATTTTACAGCGACTGTGTCGTCTCGACCGATCCCGATGCCCCGGTGAGACATCTGCGCGAGCAGGTTGGTGGCGAGTGCGCACTCGTGGTCCGATGCAGTGCGAAGAAGCGTAACTGCCTGGGCGATATCCTTCGGGACGCCATCGCCATACAACAACAGTACGCCGAGATTGTAGCTAGCAAGTGCGAGCTGGCGCGCCCGGTAACTAGCATTATCTTCCGGTAAGAAAACGGCCTCTCTCGTTGCCTCGCCGAGCGCGATGCGAAGCCAATGTGCCGCTTCCGTGCGGCGGGACCCCGCTGCATAGTCGTTACCGACCCGTGCGGCACCCAGGGCATCTCCATGTTCGGCTGCTGCGAGGAGATATTGTTTTGACCTCTGTTCGTCGCGAGAGACCCCCTGTCCTTCCGCGTAGGCCTCGGAGAGCAAATACATCGCCTCAGCATCGCCATGCTGAGACGCGCGGTTCAGCCAGGCGACCGATTTGTCCTGACGAGCTGGAGTTCCGATCCCATCTCGGAACGCGAGAGCAAGCAATCGCTCCCCGATCGGATCATTGTCCTGTGCGGCCTGAAGGTAAAGGTTGAAGGCGCGGGCTGGGTCGTGCTGCACCCCGTTCCCCTTCTGATAGAGAAGCCCCAGCCGGATTTGTGCCAGCGCAAAACCGTTGTCGGCGGCTCGTTGATACATCACGGCGGCCTGAAGAGGATCTGCTGGGCCTGTTCGCCCGGACTTAAGATACAGGCCGTAGTTGGCCTGCCCCCAGGGATTGTCCTGGTTAGCGGCTTTCCGTGACCAGTCGACCGCAAGCGCCCAATCCTGCGGCACCCCGTCGCCGTAGGCGTACATAACACCCAAAGCAGCTTCCGCCTCCGCATCGCCCGCATCAGCGGCCTGGCTTAGCAATGACGCTGCGTGACCGGGATCCTTTTGCAAGCCTTCGTTTCTGAGGAGCAAAAGACCCAGCTCCCTGCGTGCTTCTACAGATCCGAGGTCGGCACCCCGCGTGAGCCAGCGCATGGCTTCGGCCACATCATACGGCGCGTTGGAGTTATGCGCGTACATCGTGCCAATTTCTGTGGCGGAGGAGATGTCCCCATCGAGCGCCTTTCGGACCAATTCGTCCCATGGCGAGCCCGCGACGCTAGGTCTTACCGATTTGGGTAGGTTCGGCTCGCTGATCTGTTCGGGCAAGGCGAATGCGGTAGTCGCCACCGCTGTGAGGCCAATGGAGAGGCAGAAGCCGACGATACGAAGCACGATGATATCCTCTCACGATTTTGTGCATCTGAACTCATATACACAAAGAAGTGAAGTTTTTTTGCCATAAAATCGCCCTAATCACGATTTCCGGGTCGCTGCTCTCTGTTTCGCTCGGCAATACGACACTGGCACGCTGGTCGCAGCTCTAGGCCGCCAGCTACGACGCGAATCGCTACGATCGTAAAGCGAAAGCATAGCGGGGGCAGCGACAATGCAATCCCACATCTGAAGCGCCTCAGATCTGCGTCGCGACGACCCCGCTTGCCTGTAAAGAACGTTCAGAGCTCTGTTTTGTGTGAGAGAAACGACGGAGCGCAGACAATTGGCCCTTGGTCCGATCAGGCGGGTCCGTTCGTCAAGAACCGTGTCCCGGATACCCCTGACGGCCGCCCTGCGATTGCTAAAATCTTGCTTCCTAACATATTGAAGGCTGGTTTCAACAAGCTTGGATCGACGTTTGTCTGACTTGCGAATTTTAGGCGCATTAGCGAGCTTGAGTAGCGCGCGGAAGCTACGCAATTGATGAGGCTCGTCCACGCATCTCAACCATTCGTGCCGATCATCCGAGCCATTAGCCAACTCGACGATCCCATATTTCGAGGCGTCGTTTTGCGCAGTCTGGCGTGGGCTGTGGCCTGTTTTGCTGGGTTATTTGCAGGCGGTGCTTGGGGAGTGCATCTGCTACTGGCTTCTCACGGCTGGTTGGCTTGGACCGCAGAAGTTTTGGGATCCATCGGTGTCGCTCTACTTGCGTTTTGGCTGTTCCTTCCAGTTGCGGCCGGGATCGGTATGTTGTTTTGCGACCGAATTGCCTCGGCTGTCGAGCGGAGGTTTTATCCATGGCTACCGCGGGCGGAAAGTGCCTCAATACTGGAACAGGCGCGGGACAGCGTTTCGGTGGCCGTAAATGTGTTCGCACTAAGTATTGCAGCGCTGATCTTAGCTTTCATCGTGCCGGGCCTAGGCTTGGTCTTGGGTTGGATGATAGCGGCTTACGCGATCGGGCGTGGTCTGTTTGTTGCAGTCGCGATGCGACGGATGTCGCGTTCCAGCGCGGAGTTCGATCTATTTCCAAAATCGCGGCATCGTTTTGGCACAAGGCGGCATCTTAGCCCTGGCCGCTTATATCCCACTGTTAAATCTATTGATCCCAGTCGTCGGCACCGCAGCCATGGTTCATATCCTTGATATGGCGCTGGCTACCGGTCGGTCCGATATCGATCTGGTATGAAATAAACTAAACAGAATGTTGTTTCCGGAACACGCTCCATGGTAGGCAGATGTTCCCTTTTTAGTTTGGTAAGGTGTCTTGTTCAAACGTCGAAAACCAGACGAGCCGATTGCGGCCGCCAGTGCTTCCCCGCTACCCGCAGGGCTGCCTTCGCTGCCGATTACCTCGAACGCCACTCAGCCGGCTGACATAGATAAACACCAGCCGGCGGATCTCAAAGAAACTCGACCCAGCTTGGATGCTCGCCCCGCTGCCGTGCCACTTGTTCAACCTTTGGACAGTGGTCTCGGCGTTCCCCCTTTCCGCCCCGCTCCCTTGAAGGATGCGCAAAACATGTCGCGACCGCCGTTTTCGTCCGCTCCTGCCGCGCCGGCCACCACACCAGCTTCGCCAGCCCGGCCGGGCGTTACAATGAGCCGTCCAGCCAGCCGTGATCCTTCCGACCGCCGCACCCTCGTTGTCGGACGCGGGATCAGTGTTCAGGGCGTGGTGCAGGACGCTGAACGCCTCGTTGTCGAGGGCACGGTCGAGGCGACCATGATACATGCCACCGAGCTCTCAATCGCGCCGGGGGGCGTTTTCAAGGGCGAAGTGGAGGTCGAGGATGCCGAAATCGCCGGCACGATCGACGGCACGCTGACTATTCGCGGAAGTCTCATCGTGCGGAGCACCGGTAAGGTGCTTGGAACCGCTCGGTGCCGCCGCCTACAAGTCGAAGACGGCGGTCAGATCACCGGCCGGATGGAAATGATCGCGGACCAGCCTCCAAGCGACCTTCCGGTTCGACAAAACGCTGAATCGGTAATCTGACATCGCGTCGCGCTCTCCGAGGCGCGGTCGAAACCTGCCGCCTATCGGCTGACGGCTTGGTAGGCGGCTAGGCAAGCCAGATCGACGATCTGGCTTGAAGACGCATCCATTGGGACGATCTGGACCGGCTTCTCCATGCCGATCAGCAGCGGCCCGATCGTGGTGCCCCCACTTAGATGATGGGTTAACCGTGCCGCGATGTGGGCCGAATGGAGACCTGGGACGACCAGGACGTTGGCGTTCCCGGTTAGCCGGCAGAACGGGTATAACGCGCGGATAGAGGGCTCGAGCGCGACATCCGGACTTATTTCTCCGTCGTATTCAAAATCGACCTTACGCTGATCCAGGATCTTGACAGCATCACGCATTGGGATTGCCCGATCATGCGGAGGATCGCCGAACGTCGAGTGGGACAGCAAAGCGACCCGGGGCTCGTGGCCGAGATGACGCGCCGCGGCGGCGGCGCCGATCACGATATCGGCTAGTTGCGCGGCGTCGGGGCGGAAGTTCACTAGTGAATCGGCCAGGAAGATAGTTCTGCCTCGCATACCGACCAACAGAGTCAACCCGAATGCGATCCCGTTCTTGGCAGCTCCAATCGCGTGCCGAATGTCATTTAGGCAGACGGAGGCTGAGCGAGTAAGTCCGGTGACCATTGCGTCGGCATCACCCGTCGCGACCATGCAAGCGGCGAAGACGTTTCGATCTTGGTTGACCATGCGCTGGACGTCGCGATGCAAGTGACCCTGGCGCTGCAGGCGATCGTACAGGAATTCCACATATTTGCTATTGGCGCCTGATAGCCGGGCGTTATGAATTTCAATTCCCTCGATGTCGCCAAGACCGAGCCCCGCCAGGGTGCTCTGTACGCGATCTTCGCGCCCGATCAGAATTGGCCGTCCATAGCCGGCGTTTCGGAATGCCACCGCCGCTCGGACGACCTTCTGCTCCTCCCCCTCGGCGAAGACCACGCGGCGTGGGTTTTCACGCACCATCTCCATCGTTGCATCCAACGCGTCAGCTGTTGGGTCGAGGCGGCCCGAGAGACTGCGTGTATATCGCCGCAGGTCTTCGAGTGGCCTGCGCGCGACGCCGGAGTCCATTGCAGCCTTCGCGACCGCGGGGGGAACCCTGGCAATGAGGCGCGGATCGAACGCGTTGGGGATTATATACTCCGGCCCGAAAGCGAGACGGCGTCCAGCGGAAGCAGAGTGGACCTCGTCCGGGACGTCTTCGCGGGCGAGTTTGGCCAAAGCCTCCGCTGCGGCGATCTTCATCGCGTCGTTGATCGTGCTTGCCCGCACATCTAAGGCGCCACGAAATATGTAAGGGAAGCCGAGAACGTTATTAACCTGGTTTGGGTAGTCACTGCGACCGGTGGCGATGATTGCATGCGGGCTGACCGCCCTGGCCTCCTCCGGAGTTATCTCGGGATCGGGATTGGCCATGGCGAAGATAATTGGTTTGTCGGCCATGGACGCGACCATATCCTTGGTCAGTGCTCCCTTTACGGAGAGACCGAAGAATACGTCAGTCCCCTCCATGGCTTCGCTTAGCGTGCGGGCCCTCGTGGCGGCGGCATGCGCCGACTTCCACTGGTTCATACCTTCGGAACGGCCTTGGTAGACGACACCCTTGGTGTCACACAAGATAACATGGTCCGGCCGCACGCCCATCGCCTTAAGCAGTTCTACACATGCGATTGCCGCGGCTCCTGCCCCGTTCACCACCAGTTTGGTTGCTCGAAGTTCACGATCGGTCAGATGACAGGCGTTTATAAGGCCGGCGGCAGCGACGATTGCGGTGCCATGCTGATCATCGTGGAAAACCGGGATATCCATGAGTTCGCGAAGACGTTGCTCTATGACGAAGCATTCCGGGGCCTTGATGTCCTCAAGGTTAATCCCGCCGAAGCCAGGCCCGAGGAAGCGGACGGCGTTGACAAACTCATCGACGTCCTCGGTGCCGACCTCGAGATCGATACCATCGACGTCAGCAAAGCGCTTGAAGAGAGCGACCTTGCCTTCCATGACGGGCTTTGATGCGACAGCCCCCAGATTGCCAAGTCCAAGAACGGCGGTGCCGTTGGAAATGACCGCGACCATATTTCCTTTGGTCGTGTAATCGTAGGCGAGTGACTGGTCGCGGGCGATGTGCAGGCACGGCTCCGCGACGCCGGGTGAATAGGCCAAGGAAAGGTCGCGGGCAGTGGTGATCGGCTTGCTGATCCGGATTTCCAGTTTCCCCGGGCGGCCGCTGGCGTGCATCTGCAATGCCTCTTCCGCGGTTACTCGAGCAGTGCGTGTATCGATAGCGCCATCAGCCATGGACAAGCCTCCCCATTGGTTTCCTCAGCGCCTTGAATGGAACTGCTGATCTCATCATGACCTTGCTCCCCACCCAACGAAAGAGGCAGGTACGAGCCATGGCAAGTTGAGCCGCTTCTATGGCACAAGGCGAACTATGAGCAACCATTACAATGTGATCGTGATTGGCGGCGGCCACGCCGGATGTGAGGCAGCGGCCGCAGCCGCTCGAATTGGCGTGCGCACGGCGCTGCTTACCCACTCGCTGGCGACGATTGGCGAGATGTCGTGCAATCCATCGATTGGCGGGATTGGAAAGGGTCATTTGGTGCGGGAGATCGATGCGCTGGATGGCCTAATGGGGCGGGCGGCCGATCTTGCCGGAATCCACTTCAAGTTGCTGAACCGCAGCAAAGGCCCGGCAGTGCGCGGGCCGCGGGCCCAAACGGACCGCTCGTTGTACCGCAGGGCCATGCGTATGTTGTTGGAGGAGACGCCAAACCTGACCTTGATTGCGGGGAGTGTAGAAGACATCGAGACAGATGGCGACGGGCGCATTGCAGCGGTCCGCTGCAGCGAGGGTCAGCGGGTGAGCTGTGACGCAGTCGTGTTGACCGCCGGAACGTTCCTGCGGGGGATCATGCATGTGGGCGATTGCCAGACCCCGGGTGGCCGGCTCGGGGAGGCCCCCTCAATCGGTTTGGCCCGAACCCTCGCCCGGCTGGGGCTGCCGCTCGGACGCTTGAAGACCGGAACTCCTCCGCGCCTGGACCGGCAGTCCATCGATTGGAAGGGATTGCGGGCCGATCCTGGGGATGATGAGCCACAGTCATTCAGTGCGCTGACGTCACGCTTGCCCAACAGACAGATAGAATGCCGCGTGACCTGCACGACCGTCGCGACCCATGCGGTCATTCGAGAAAACATTCACCGGTCAGCGGTTTATTCCGGCCAGCTCGCCGGTCGGGGGCCACGCTATTGTCCATCGATCGAGGACAAGATTGTCCGGTTCGCCGGGAAGGATTCTCATAACATCTTCCTGGAGCCAGAAGGCCTGGACGATCCGACGATTTATCCAAACGGCATATCCACCAGCCTGCCGGAAGATGTTCAACGCGCGGTCCTAAAGACCATTCCTGGGCTAGAACATGCCCGCATGATTCGGGCAGGATACGCCGTCGAGTATGACTTCGTAGATCCACGTTCACTGACGCGCGGGCTAGAGCTACGGGCCGTGCCAGGCTTATTCCTGGCCGGGCAGATCAACGGCACGACCGGATATGAGGAAGCTGCTGCGCAGGGGTTACTGGCTGGGATCAACGCTGCTCGATCGGCTGCCGGAGATGTTGCGGTCTGGCTCGATCGTACCGAAGTTTTACCTTGGGGTAATGGTGGACGACCTTACAACCCAAGGAGTTGCCGAGCCTTACCGGATGTTTACCTCGCGCGCGGAGTTTCGCCTAAATCTGCGGGCAGATAACGCTGATCTTCGGCTAACCGAAAAGGGAATAGGTTGGGGATGCGTCGGCGGCAGGCGAAAAACCGTCTTCACCAAATATCAGAGCGCGTTGCGAGACGCCAAGGAACGCGCGCAGCAGGAAGGATTACCCGCCGCCGCCATGGGTCGGCTAGGGATCACACCAGCTGCTGATGGGCGGTGGCGATCGGTGATGGATCTGGCGGGCAATGATACCATCGCGTGGCCACTGCTCACCGATGTGTTCCCGTGGCTTCGATCCCTGCCGGCGCGGGCGGTGGAACAACTTCGGACGGATGCGCGCTATGCGGGCTATCTACACCGGCAACAGGCTGAGGCCCGGTTAAGCCGGCGAGAAGACGCCGTGGACCTTGCGTTTGTCACATTCGATAAAATCGGCGGCCTTTCCAACGAAATTCGTGAAAAGCTTAATCATATTAAGCCGGAATCACTTGGCGCAGCCGCTCGCATCCAAGGGATGACGCCAGCGGCTCTGGCTTCGATAGCGGCCTTCGTTCGTAAGCGAGAGGCGGCGTAGCGAGTTGGTGGACAGCGTCTCCAACGCCAAGACCGGCATACCTCCGTCAACCGGAGCAACTCCGGTCATGGCTCAATGGTTCGCCGCCAAAGCGGATCATCCGGACGCGCTGCTGTTTTTTCGAATGGGCGATTTTTACGAGCTGTTTTTCGCAGATGCCGAAGCCGCTGCCGCCGCGCTGGATATCGCTCTGTCCCATCGGGGTGAGCATTGTGGGACACCGATCCCGATGTGTGGCGTTCCGCATCACGCTTCAGAGGTCTATTTGGCTCGGCTGATAAGGCGTGGATTTCGGGTTGCCATTGTCGAGCAAATGGAGGACCCCAAGGGACGCACGAGCAAGCTGCCGATCAAGCGGGAGGTTGTTCGGATTATCACCCCGGGGACGATTACAGAGGAATCCCTGCTGGAAGCAGGCCGGCCGAACCTGCTGTTGGCGCTGGCCTGGGAGAAGGACGGTCTCGGCGCCGCATGGGTCGATATCTCAACGGGGCTGTTCGAAACTTCCGAGACGACAAAAACTCAACTTCCCGAGCTACTTGGTCGGCTGGAGCCGGTAGAGATCGTCGCACCACAGTCACTCGATCTGGGAGAGTGGGCCGCAAAACGTTCTCCCGAGACCCTGCCGTCCACGCCGCTGATCGCCCGCCGCCGCCTGGCAGAAACGTTCGGAACTGCCAGTCTGGATGCATTCGGGACTTTCAGCGACGGCGAAGCGGTCGCGGCGGCGTTGGCTGTAGATTACATCCGCAGCACGCAGTCGGGTGCCTTGCCAAGGCTGGGCCGTCCCGAACCGCAAGGAGAGGCTGGCGCATTGCTGATGGACGCAGCGACACGCGCGAGTTTGGAAATCTTGCGATCCAGGGATGGGGGCACTCAGCACACGCTGGTCGCGGCGGTCCACCGCACTTTAACGGCGGCGGGTGGTCGAGCGCTGGCGGCGTGGTTATCGGCGCCATTAACCGATCTGACATCGATCGTCGCACGTCAGGATGCATGGTCCTGGTGTCTGGCAAATCCCGATGCAACGGACCAATTGCGCGCGATACTGCGGATGGCGCCGGATATGGCCCGTGCGTTGGGTCGGCTGTCGTTAAACCGAGGCACGCCCCGGGACCTCGGCGTGATCCGGCACGGTCTGGATGCGGCCTATGGTATTTGCAAAGTTCTTCGGGCGCCGCTCCCCGAGGCGCTGGCCACTGCGCGGTCGGCAATTCCTGTTGATTCCTCACTGGCCGAGGAATTGGCTCAAGCATTAGCCGATCCGATCCCGACACGGCTGGATGATGGCGGCGTGATACGGTCCGGGTTCGACCCGGAACTCGACGCGCACCGAGCGCTCCGCGACGAAAGCCGCCAAGTCATCGTCACGATGCAACTCGACTTCGCGCAGCGCTTTGGTGTCGCTAGCTTAAAGATAAGACACCATGCCCAACTGGGCTACATCATCGAAGCGCCCTCGATTGCCGTCGAAAAACTGCGGCAATTTCCGGAACTGACCCTGCGTCAGGGTATGGCGAGTGGGGCCCGATTTACGACGCCAGTGTTGTCCGAACTGGATCAGCGCATCCGGGAGGCGTCGGAACGTGCCGCAACGCGAGAACGTTTGGTTTTCGATCACTTGGTACGGCGGGTCCTGGCGCAAGCCGAACAGCTAGCCACCTGCGCAGAGGCGCTCGCATTCCTGGATGCAGTACAGTCGGCTGCGAAACTGGCAGAGGGCGGCACATGGGTGCGGCCTAAGCTAACCGCCACGGACGAGTTTTGCATCGAAGCCGGCCGCCATCCGGTGGTCGAAAGCGCGCTTGTGGGTCACGCGGCATTTGTCCCGAACCGCTGCGATCTCTCGCTCAATCAGCGAGTAATGCTGCTAACCGGACCGAATATGGCCGGAAAATCAACCTTTCTTCGTCAGAACGCGCTACTTGTGGTTCTTGCGCAGGCTGGACTGCCTCTCCCGGTCGAGTTTGCGGTAGTCGGGATTGTAGACAGGCTGTTCAGCCGTGTCGGCGGGGCCGATGATCTTGCGCGCGGTCGGTCGACTTTCATGGTAGAAATGACCGAAACTGCCGCAATTCTCCATCAGGCGGGACCTAAATCGCTTGTGGTGGTTGATGAGATCGGCCGGGGAACCTCCACCCTCGATGGGTTGGCGATCGCTTGGGCGGTGCTTGAGGCCCTCCACTCCGCGATACGCTGTCGCACCATTTTCGCTACACATTTCCACGAACTTGCGGAACTCGCGGACCGCCTGCCACGGCTCAAGCCCCACACCATGCGAGTCAAAGAATGGAAAGGCACCGTTGTCTTTCTGCATGAGGTCGCCGAGGGCGCGGCCGGACGCTCGTGGGGCGTTCATGTCGCGGAACTTGCGGGTGTTCCTACACAAGTGGTTCGCAGGGCGGCCTCGCTAATGGCGGCGTTGGAAAGGCACGGTGGACCGTTAGGCAAGTCGGCGTCAGTTCAGGCTCTACCGTTGTTCGCCGCAACGATCCCGGACGAGGAGCCCGAGCCCAAGCCGGCCGAAATCTCACCGTTGCTCGATGCCCTGGATCACATGAACCCCGACAACATGTCGCCCAAACAGGCACTCGATGCCCTTTATCGCCTGAAGTTGCTCGTGCCGGGTTGCACGGATGGCAGCAAATAGTACCGATCAACGCAATGTTAACCCCTATTCCCCTGCCGCGTGCCCCTGAGGCTGCGGCCTCCCTTCTCTCCGACGCCCTCGCTGGCATCGCCGGTGAGAGTGGCGCAGTCTCCCGAGACGCAGCGGTCGGCGCGTTCCGGCGTCATCTCGCCCGCATTCAATCCTATGTGCAACATGCTTTTGAGCAGGAGCAGATTACCGGCCTGCAGGCCGCCCGATTGCTCGGCGCGCTGATTGATGGGGTTGTTTCTGCGTTGTTCGAACATAGTACCGGCAAAGCCGAACTAGGGTTCGTCGAAAATCTCAGCATCGCCGCGACGGGCGGCTATGGCCGGGGCGTGCTGGCACCGTTCAGCGACATCGATCTGTTGTTCCTGACAGCCGAAGACCCCACGCCGGAAACGCTGCGTGTGGTGGAGTACATGTTGTACTTCCTTTGGGACCTTGGACTGAAAGTGGGCCACGCGACACGTTCGATCGGGGACTGCCTGCTGGAGGGATCGAAGGATACGACGATTCGGACCGCGTTGCTTGATGCACGGTTTCTGGCCGGTAACAAACCATTGTTTGGGGAATTCCATCGCCGTTTTCGCGCCGCCTGCAAGGAGGCGGGCGCCGCCGAGTATATCGCGGCCAAGCAGGCCGAACGAGCACTTCGCCACCGGCGTTATGGCGACAGCCCATTTGTTGTCGAGCCTAATGTCAAGGAAGGCCGCGGCGGCCTGCGGGATCTGCAGACTCTGTATTGGATCGCGCGTTACGTCTTCGATACTCAGACGATGGGCGAACTTGCCGATCTCGGCGGCATCCTTACGCAACAGGAGGCGCGGCACGGTCGACGTGCCTGGGAATTTCTTTGGACCGTGAGGTTCCACCTGCACTACGTGGCGGGCCGAGCCGAGGAACGGCTAACATTCGATTTGCAGCCGGTAGTTGGGGCGAGGATGGGATACACCCGCCACGGCCGCCAGGACGGCGTCGAGCGTTTCATGCGCCATTATTTCCTCACCGCCCGGGAAATCGCTCGCCTGACACGCATCCTGGAGCCGGCTATCTTACGATCTGCGCTGGGACCACCCGCGCTCGAGGCCGAAACCGACGACGCGTTGCTATCGGCGGGCTTTGTCCTTGCAGAAGGCCAATTGCTGCCGATCGCCGGGCGGGATTTTGATGCCGAGCCGATCCAAATGCTGCGGATCTTACAGATCGCTCGCGATCGCGGGCTGGAACTTCATCCGCTCGCTGTTCGATCGTTCATCCAGAACGAGCGCCGGGCGGTCTCACTCCGGGGCGATCCAGCGGCCGCGAAGATCTTTATGGATCTACTGTGCGGCAAGGAACGTGATGGTCATCGCCCGGGTGGACAGCATCCCGATGGCGCTCGCTGGCTTGGTATCCTTAATGAGACCGGCTTCTTTGGCCGCTACCTGCCTGATTGGGCTCGCATCGTCGGCCAAATGCAATTCGATACTTATCACATTTTTACAGTCGACGAGCATACTATAGAAGCAGTGCGCGTTCTTAATACACTTGAACGCGGCGAACTTGCCGAGGTCGCGCCGATCGCATCGCAGTTAGTCGAGCACGTCCAGTCACGGCGCTCACTTTATCTGGCAATGTTGCTGCACGACATCGCCAAGGGTCGCGGCGGTGATCACTCCGCTCTCGGGGCCGAAGTTGCAGTTGAGGTAGGCCCGAACTCTGGGTCTAACAGATGAGGAAACTGAGACAGTTTCCTGGCTGGTACTCCATCATTTGCTGCTAAGCGCGACGGCATTCAAGCGCGATATCGATGATCCCAAAACGATCCTGGATCTTGCTGACACCATTCAATCGCCTGAGCGACTAAGGCTGCTGCTTATTTTAACGGTGGCCGATATGCGCGCCGTTTCGAGCAAGGTCTGGAATGGTTGGAAGGCTACTCTGCTGCGAGAGCTTTACTCTCGGGTCGCTGAAGTGTTGGCGGGAGGCCTCGCCACCACTGAACGAGACGTGCGGGTTGCGCGTGCCAAGCAGGCTGTTGGCAGTCTGTTGACGGATTGGACCCCTGAGGAAATCGAACATTTCAGCGGGCTAGGCTATGCCGGATATTGGTTGTCGTTCGATCCGGAAACTCATGCTCGTCACGCACGGCTCATTCGAGACGCCGAGCATCGAAAATCACCGCTGACCGTCGATACACAACCCCTACCGGCCCGGGCGGTCACTGAGGTCACGGTCTACTGTGCAGATTATGCGGGTTTGTTCAGCAAGATATCAGGCGCACTCGCGGTAGCTGGCGCCTCGATCGTCGACGCGCGTATCCATACGATGACCAACGGGATGGCTCTCGATACGTTCTGGATCCAGGACACCGCGGGCGGGACCTTCGATGCACCGCACCGGTTGGCTCGGCTCTCGGTCTTGATCGAGCAAGCCCTGTCAGGGCGGCTCCGGTTGTCCGCTGAAATTCGACGCGTGTCGAAGATTCTGCTCGGCAGGCGCATGCAGGCAATTCACGTACCCCCGCGGGTGGTCATCGACAACCGTGCCTCGAATACATACACCGTGCTTGAGGTCAACGGCCGAGACCGGCCTGGCCTGCTGCACGACGTGACTGCGTCAATCAGCGATCAGGGACTTCAGATAGCGTCGGCCCATGTGACAACATATGGTGTCCGGGCCGTCGACGTTTTTTACGTAAAGGATGTTTTTGGACTAAAAGTCGAAAATGAACGCAAGTTACGTCAACTTAGGGAGGCGCTGCTGCTTGCGTTAAACAATCCTGACGATGTGACACCGCCCGTCAACATTCCCCCCGTGCGCAAAGTTAAAAGAGTTTCTGCAAGGTGACGCTAGGGAGCCGTGCCTTCATCGCCTGCACAGGATCCTGATTTCAAGTTGGTTGTAGGACGGATCGGGTCCCGCCTCTCGAACTGTAAGAGTGAAGCAGCTGCCCTCGGGGGCCCCGCGGGGGATCATCCATAGCACGCCGCGTTCGACGCGGTTCGTGCGCGGCATCTTGGCGGTGATGCTGCCATCGTCATTCGCCGATAAGTTCTGGTTCCGGCAGGACCACAGCACGCGGGCAGATCGGAAATTCCTCCACAACTGGTCGGTTCAGAGAACCGATCTGCTAAAGTGCAAAAATGCCCACGGCGACATGCTCGGATCGACGATTACTTACAACCTGATGCTTGACGCCTAAGCCCAACCGAAGTCCCATCGGGTCGAACCACGCGTGGGAGCCACACCCATGACTTACGGAATAATCTCCGCGCCGCAGCCCGAGGCCGCCGAGGCCGGTGCCGACGTCCTTCGCGCCGGAGGCAACGTCGTTGATGCTGCGGTCGCCACGGCCCTGGTGCAGACTGCCGTCGACCCGCAGATGTGCGGCATCGCCGGAATGGGCTGCATGCACCTCTACCTCCCGTCGCGCGGCGTCCACACCACGATCGACTTCCACGGGCGCGCCCCCGCCGCTGTTCGCGCAGACATGTGGGCCGACCGCATCGTCCGGGAAGCCGATGACGGCTGGGGTTTCATCCTGCGCGACCGAGAAAACGAGATTGGCTACCAATCCATCACCACCCCACGAACCCTGGCGGCCCTGGACCACGCGCTTCGCCGCTACGGGACCATGACCCTGTCGGACGTCATCCAGCCGGCAATTGAGTATGCCGAACAAGGCTTCCTGGTCCGCCCACACCTCGCTGAATATTGGCATCGTCCACCCGTCGCCGGCCGCGCCGCCAACATCGGCATAATCACCAAGTTCCCGGCTGTGCGGAAAATCTACACTGATGCCGCCGGCGAACCGCTCGCTGTCGGCGCGACGCTGCGCAACCCCGACATGGCGAACACCTATCGCCGCATTGCCCGCTACGGCACCCCCGACTTCTACGGCGGCGAAATCGCCCGCCAAATCCTCGCCGACATGGATGCCAACGGCGGCCTGATCAGCCAGGCAGACCTGGACTCATGTCCTCCTGAAGAAACGATTCCCCTCTGGGGCACTTACCGAAACGCGCGTGTTGCAACCAACAATCCGCCCGGCGGCGGCATCATGCTGTTGCAGATGCTCAACATCTTGGAACATTTCGACCTGCCCGCGATCGGCCACAATACACCGGAATACATCCGTATCGTTTCCGAGGCGATGAAGATCGTCACCGCCGACAAGGACGCCCACGTCGGAGACTCTCGAATTCATTGACGTCCCCATGGTCCACCTGACGTCGAAGGACTACGCGCGACAGATGGCGGACAAAATTAGGCGGCGCGAAAAAACCCCCGTCCCACGCTTCAACGCCGGCGGCATTGAGAGCCAGCATACCACCCAACTTTGCATCGCCGACCACGCCGGCAACGCTGTAACAATGACCCACACGCTCGGCCAACCCTCCGGCGTGATCACCGAGGGCCTCGGATTCATGTATACCGGCGCAATGGCGGTGTTCGACCCAAGACCGGGACATGCGGGGTCCCTCGCACCCGGCAAGTCACGCTTCTCCGCCCTGTCGCCTACAATCGTCTTTAAGGACGACCAGCCTTTCCTGGTGCTCGGTGCGCCGGGCGCCACCTACATCACCATGGGCAATCTGCAGGTGATGCTCAATGTAATCGACTTCGGCATGAGCGCCGAGGCCGCGGTCAGCGCACCCCGTTTCGCGGCCGTCTCGGACACCATCGAGCTATCAAACCGCATCCTACGCTCTGCTGAGCGTTCGCTGCTCGCAGACGGCTATCCCGTCCGGCGGCTTGCGCAAAGCTACGCCTTCGGCTGGGTGCACGCGATTCGGATGGTCGACGGAAGAATGGACGGCGGCGCTGATCCCGCCACCGGTGGATCGGTTATTCAGGTAATGCCATGACGATCCCTCCTGATTGGCTCGCACTCAACCTGGCCAACTGGAATGAGCGCGTTCCGATCCATCTGAATGCACCGCCGCTGCACTATGATCTCAATCCGCTCAAACAAGGCAAACAACAACTCGAGCCGATCGAGGCCGGCATACTGGGGCCAGTTGACGGCCTGCGAGTGCTGCACTTGCAGTGTCATTTCGGTCAAGACACGTTGACACTCGCTCAGCAGGGTGCCACCGTCACGGGCCTCGACTTTTCCCCGCCGGCGATCGCCGCGGCCCGATCGCTCGCTGCCGACCTCAACCTGACGCATCGCGCTCGGTTCGTGCAGGCAAATGTCTACGACGCCGAGGCGGCGATCAACGAGCCAGGCTCCTTCGATCGCGTCTTCGTCAGTTGGGGCGCCCTGGTTTGGTTACCCGATATGGCGGCTTGGGCGCGGATCGTTGCATCCTTTCTAAAACCACACGGCTTCCTCGCGCTGGCCGAAGCTCATCCCGCTGCGTACGTGTTCGACGACCGCACCGGTACGCCGGACGGCAGACCAGGGTGGTATATGCCTTATCTCTCCCGGCAACCCATGCTCGAAGATGAGCCCGAGGACTATGCCGATCCCGCGGCGCGTCTGCGGAACAGCCGAACCGTGCAATTCCTGCACCCGTTGAGCGACATTATCATGTCACTGATCAACGCCGGGTTGCGTATCGACGAATTCCACGAGCACGACAGCATCACATGGCAGTTGTTCGCGCATTTGAAAAAGCGGGCGCCAAGCGAGCACGTCTGGCCGGACAAGCCGTGGTTGCCGCTGTCCTATTCTTTGCGGGCAGCGAAGCCTTGACCGGCTCGTCGATCCGCCGCCCAATTGACCTACCGCAATGTCAACCACCCGGATCGCTGTAAAACCGGCACGGCTTGGGCCAACGGTCTGCCTCGAGGACAACCCGGCCAAGCACCTTTAAAGGGCAAATCGATGATCGTCGCCGACGTAATGACCCGCAACTGCGTTACCATCGCCCCTGACGCGACGGTAGAGGAAGCGGTCAACCTGATGCTGATGCGGAACATATCCGGCCTGTTCGTGGTCGACAAGACCGGTGACCTCGCGGGCGTCATCACCGAGGGCGACCTGCTGCGCCGCGACGAAATTGGCACCGAGCGCCACCGCCCCTGGTGGCTGCGCCTGCTTGCTTCCCCGGCCAGGCAAGCCGCCGATTTCACCCGCGCCAATGGACGTCACGTGCGCGACGTCATGACCGAGGACGTGCTCAGCATCGCTCGGGATGCGCGGCTGGAGGATGTGGTGGCGACAATGGAGAAACACCGTATCAAGCGCCTGCCGGTTACCGCCGATGGACAAATCGTCGGTGTGGTCAGCCGCTCCGACCTGCTGCGCGCGCTGGTCGGGCGGATTCGCCATGTGGAGCCGCTGAATACCGACGACCGTGGCATTCGGACCGCGATCCTGAATGCGCTGGAAGCGCAGCCATGGGCGCCGACGACAACGCTGAACGTAACTGTGGCGGATGGCGTTGTCGATCTGTGGGGCACCATCACTACTGAGGAAGAACGCCGTGGCATCCGAGTCATCGCCGAGAACACCGCCGGCGTGGAAACCGTAAACGACCACATGGTTTATATTGAGCCCTATACCGGCACGGTGATCGATGCCCCAGACGCACGATCATAGCGCCCTGCCGGTGCGTCTGAGCGGACCGATAAACATACCGACTGGATATCGCGGCAAGGCCTCCCTATCTCGCTTCTACCTAAAAGGGAGAACCAAAATGAGCGAATTCGACAGCAAATACACCGCCCAGAATTTGATGGCGGTACATGGTCTACGCGCTCAGGCTGTCGTTTACGAACGCCTTAGCGAAGCACGTCAGCAGGGTGATACAGCGAGTTTGGAGCGCTGGCAGAACGTCGAAGCCGCGATCGGCGAATTACGGCGCACCGCGCCGGGCCGCGCCGCCCAGCGCTGACGGCTGGGGCAGGAGGGGTCTCAATCCCGACCCCGCCGCAGTCAACTGACTGTGCGCGCCAAAAGGCCCGAAGTGGAGAGCCTTCCTCTACGCTGCGCAAAGAGCTGCGGCCGCACACGAGATCCTTTCCCTTCCTGATCGAATTGCGTAGGCGCACTGCACAAGCCCTTCGAAACCGACCGGCTCCGATGGGACATTGCCGTCTCAAATGGCATACCGCCTGAGTGATGAACGATGGGTAAACCACGGGCCGCTAGTCGTGGATGCAGCGAACGCAGGCGAGGCGCTGCGCATGGTCCGTGGGCACCTGCTACACAGGAGTGCTCTACTGACCGCCCGGTCTAATCGACTGATTTCATATTGGAATCTGGTTGGCTGGGGCGGGAGGGATCGAACCTCCGTATGACGGAATCAAAATCCGTTGCCTTACCGCTTGGCGACGCCCCAACGTGCCGCCGTGATAGGTCGCCCGATCCCTCGCGTAAAGCGCGAAGAGTGACTACCCCTCGATTCCCCCGCCCCAGACCCACCATCCCGCACGCCTGATCCCGGCCGCGGCCTCCCAAGCAGCTCTGGCTGACGCGAAAAGCCCGAAACAAGTCGCCCCCGACCCGCTCATCCGCGCCACAAGGCAGCCCGGGACCGAGGCCAGTACACCCAGCACATCCCCAATCGCCGGTGCGATCGAGCAAGCCGCCGCCTGAAGATCATTTCGCAACGCACGAAGATCGTCCGCAAGTGCGAAAGCATCCCTCCATCCAGCGCGAGGCAAGCAAGCTACCTCCGAGACCTCTCCGCGAGACCTCGCCCGAAACACCGCAGGCGTCGAAACCGCCGCCCCAGGATTGACCAGAACCAAGCCTACCTGCGGCAGCGGCGGAGCCGGCACCAGGACCTCCCCGACACCGGACATCAGCGCCGGCCGCCCCACCAGACATACCGGGACATCCGCCCCTAACGCTGCCGCCAAAGCATCCAGATCCGGCATGACACCCCAGAATTGGCATAGCAACCGCAACGTGGCCGCCGCGTCAGCCGATCCTCCGCCGATCCCCGAGGCAACCGGCAAATTCTTCTCCAGCACCAACGCCCCGCTTGCGCGGATCCCAGCCAGATCAGCCAAACCGCGCGCCGCCCGCAGCACCAGATTATCCGGCTCTGCCGCCAAACCGGCAGCGAACGGCCCGATCACGGTCAGCGAAAGATCCGAACCAGCCGAAACGCTCAGACGGTCGCCTACCCCGGCAAACACAACCAGGCTATCGAGTAGATGGTACCCGTCGTCCCGACGTCCGACGACATGCAGATGCAGATTGATCTTCGCCGGCGCGAATGTCGAAAGTCCTGACGCCAAGCACTACGGTCCGCTGACGACTGAACCCAAATGCCCGGTGTTCAGCTTGGCCTCCAGCTTCGCCGCGTCATCCGGGGTCGGGTTGAGCGTCAGCGCGCGCCGCCACTGATACTGCGCCTCGATCTTGCGCCCGGCCGCGAAATAGGCATCGCCGAGGTGCTCGTTGATCGTCGCGTCCTCGGGCTCTAGCTCGACCGCCCGCTCCAGCGTCGTGACCGCCTCTTTGCTATGCCCTTGACGAAACAGCACCCAGCCAAGGCTGTCGGTGATCGCCCCGTCGTTCGGCCGCCGTTCCGCAGCGGTCTGGATCATCTGCCGCGCTTCATCCAAATGGTGACCCATGTCTGCCATCGAGTAGCCCAGATAGTTCAACACGAACGGCTGATCAGGCGAAAGCTGTAAGGCGTGCTCGAAATCGGCCTTCGCCTTCGGCCACTGATGCGATCGCTCCTCGGCGACGCCGCGGTCGTAATACAGCACCCAATCCGAGGCGGTTTCATGCGGAACCCGTCCGATCGCCTTGTCATAGGCAGTCACCGCGTCCGGATACCGCTGCGTCATCCGCAGGATGTCGCCGCGCTGTTCGTCCGGCAACGGACTGTCGGGATAGTCCCGCGCCATACGCTCCAGATCGCGCATCGCGTCCTCCGGCCGCCCGAGCCGGTCGACCAGAACCGCCCGCCGCAATTGCACCACGGAATAGATTGGATCACTCGCCGGCACCTCATTCAACATGCGAAGCGCCGCTTGCTGGTGGTGCTGGCTCCCCAAGATATCGGCGGCCAACAGACGCGCTGCGGTGAAATCCGGCCGCAGGTCCAGCGCCAGCCGCAACGCGATCAGCGAGAAATCGTCCGCGTCCTGCGCCCGCAGCAGGGCTGCGAAGGTGAAATAGGCCTCGGCAACGCCGTCGATCGCCCGCGGAACAGGACGTTTGGTGACCGAAGCAATCAGCGCAGGCATTGAGATGGATAGATCAGGCGCGCCCACCAGCAGCGCCGCGAGCGTCCGTTGCGCCTCGCCCGCTTGGCCGGATCGGGCCTGCCAGCTCGCCAGGACCTGCGCCACACGAAGGTTCGGCTCCGTCATGGTGCTCTCAGCTGAGCGATAAAGTCCGGCGGCAACCTCCGGTCGATTGCCAAGATCCGCGATCATCGCCGCCTGTATGGTGAACAGAGCACGAAACCGGGGATTCTCGACGTACGGACGCAGGGTCGATAGCGCTGTGTCGGTCCGGCCATCCCCCTGCTGCGCCCAGGCGACCAGCAGCGGTTGCAGCAACTGCGTCATTCCCTGGCGCGGCAAAGAATGGAAGATTGTCTCCGCGTCCTGCCAGCGTCCGGCCTTGATGTCGACGTCGGCCAGCACCAGTTGCGCCACCTGGCTCTCCGGCAACTGGGTAGCGAGTTTGACTGTTTCCGGCCGGCCTGCGTTGAGGCACGCGATGAATGCCTCCAGCGTCAAGTCCGGGTCGCCCGGACTTCTCCGCTAGTGCTCTCAGCAGATCGTTCGCAGCGGTGGTGGGGTCGCCTTCCGCCATCGCGAACCGCCCAGCGAGGAAGTTGCCGATCACCCCAGCTGGCACTTGGCCTGTGTCGGGACCAGCGAGAGGAGGATCGGAAGCCGCGCAGGCCGACAACAGCGTGAGCGCGAGGAGGACGGACCGCCGTGCGGTGCGGACATGTTGCATCTGCTCACCGTAGCAGGAGTGACACCTTCTGTCATTCAGCGTGATAGATGATTTCATATGAATAATATCACATGAGGCAGCCCTGACCAACGGCTATGCAACTCCGCAAGCCGTCGCGGCGATGATCAAGCCCAGTAAGTCGGCTGCCTGCGAAATTTTTCGAACGCCGTGATGATCCCAGGTCGTACTGCTTCCGCTCGCGCCGCCATGAAACCCGCGACCACTCCGGCACCATAGGCATGACGTCCTCTCGCGCCGCCGAGTTCCTCCAGCAAATGCGTCGCCACGGCGCCGTCGTTCAGCACGCCCAGGCGTTGCTGCAGGTTGCTTAGGCGTCGGATGAAGCGATGCGCAGCTTTGCCAGGAAACATCGTGGCGAACATCTCCGCCGCATAGCGCGCCCGTTTGGCCCGCAACCGCACCGCGTGAAGGCCGGGAACATCCAATTTCTCCATCCGCTTTCCCGCGCCAATCAACTTCTTCCAGCGATGCTGCAAAACCGCGGAACTGAAGGCGGTCAACGTCAGCGGCGCCTCCTCGGCGGTCACCCGCCATGATGCGGCGGCCGCGAACCAGGCGAGCTCGATACCGAGCTTGCGAAAATCGGCACCAGCAAGATACGCGGTCAACGCGGCCCGATGCGTCTGCCGCCGTCGCGTCGCCGCCGAGGACAGCCGTTGCAGCCGCTGATCGGCCGTCAAAGCCTCCCGCACCGCCGGGATCGTCTCATCCACCAGCACATCCCAATCGCGGCTCGGACCAAGCTGCCTGCCCAACGCCTTGAGACTGCCCTCGATCGCATCCAGCGCACCGGCTTCAACGACTGGCCGGAAGATCGACATCGCGGAGCGGGCACGACGAACCGCTACACGCATCTGATGCACCGCCTCGGCGCCGGCCTCATCCAGACGGTCGGCCACCGGTGCGTAGGCCAAAACCACGTCCGTCAGGTGCCCAATGATGTGCGCCAGAGCCTCCGGAACGCCGATCTCCGCGTCCGGCAGGACAGGAGCACCCCGATGCCTTGCCTTCGGTGCGCGCCCGGTTGCCAGCCCGATCGCCTCGGCGGCGAGCGACGCAACGGGTGCCTCGACAGCAACCGCGCCGGCGATCAGCAGCGCGGCCGCCCGGACCGCCGCCTCTTCGCCGCTCAGCAGAATACGGGCGACCGGGTGTTCCGCCGCCACCGTCCGCAGAATGCCCCGCTCGATGGTCAGCGTAACCAAATCCTCGTTGAAACGATGAACGCTGGTCGTCCGCCGGCCCTCGAACGCGGCGAGCGGAGCCAGAGGAGACGGAAGCGTCGTCTGATCTGGCGATTCCGTGACCACTGGCGGCGGCTGAGCGGGCAGCCACGTGTCCGATCCTGGCACTGCGCGCTCCAGCCGCCAGAGGCCCCGTTGTTCGGACAATGCCAGACCGTCCGCCAGTAGCGCATGCTCAGGACTGTCGTGCCAAACGATCTTGACCATCTGAGTGCGCGTCCGGCCGTCGCGGCTCGCGGCGAGCGCCTTCAACCGCCCAAGGCCAGCCGCTGCCTCCGCTCGCGCGGTAAGTTCGAACTCCATCAGGATTGGCCAGCGGCCTCCAGCGATCGCGGCGTCACAAACCGCACCAGCCGGCCGCCGCCCTCGCGCAACTCCCACCACGATCTGGCAACCACAAATTCAGCCAGGGCGCCGGTGGGGAAGCCGGCCGCCAGGCTGCGGGCAGCCTCGCTGCCGCTGGCCATCGCGAGCGGGCCGGCCAGGTTCACCGCGAGGTCGTGGAGGCCAGGGTTGTGACCGATCAACAGCACGCTGCGCACTGTCTCCGCGACGCCGTGCAGCGCCGCCATCAACTGGATCGGATTGGCCAGATACAGGCTGTCTATCGGCTCTATCAACGGCGCCTCGTCCCACGGCTCCAGCAGCTCCAGTGTCTCCAAAGTCCTCCGAGAGGTCGAGACCAGGACAACGTCCGGGACAAGTCCAAGGTCGCGCATCGCCTGCCTCATCACAACGGCCGAGCGGCGCCCGCGCGCATTGAGCGGACGGTCCCGATCGGGCATCGTAGCGTCGTCCCAGGCAGACTTCGCGTGCCGCAAGAGCAAGAGCTGGCGCATGACAAACTTATTCTGCCACGGCTCGCGACCGTTGTCCCCCCCGCTCATTCGAAGCCAACGATCCGGCCTCCGATAATCTTGATCTCAAGCGTCTGCCTGCCCACGCGCTAGCTTGCTACAGGTAACTCGAAGCCATCGACGGCGAGCCTTCCAGTGCGTGCGCAATGAACTCCAGCGCCTCACGCACCTGCGCTCGATCAGCCGGCCCTCCGAGGCAGACCCGAACCGCCTCGGGTGAGCTTGTGCCGGTCGCAAACGCGTCACTTGCGACAACGCCGATCCCGGTCGTCCGCATGTGGCCGACGAACGCCGACCGCGTCCACGGCGCCGGCAGCGACAGCCACAGATGAAACCCGGCTGGATCGCCCCTGAATTTCGTCCCGCTCAGGATCGCGCGTGCCAGAGACTGGCGTTCCCCCGACTCCGCCCGCACCGCGGCCAGCAGCGCATCGCCGGTTCCATCATTGATCCATCGCGTCGCCAGCGCCACCGTGACTGGCGAGGCCATCACCGTGGCCGACCGCAACGACGCCGCAAAACTCCATCCCGAACGATTGTCCGGCACGATGACGTAGGCGACCCGCAGACCAGCCCCGAGACATTTCGCCAGGCCGGAGATGTGCCAGGTCAGTTCCGGCGCCAGCGCAGCAAAAGCAGGCGGCGCGTGTTCGGGCAGCAGCCCGTAAGGATCATCCTCGACGATCGGGATGCCGAACCGCCGGGCGACCGAGGTGAGTGCCAGCCGACGCGGCTCGCTGATCGTGTGCGTCGTAGGGTTCAGCAACGTGGGATTGAGATACAGCGCCTTCGGGCCCAGCCGGACGCAGGCATCGGCAAAGGCGTCGGCGTCAACGCCCGCGTCGTCCATCGGCAGCCCGGTCAGCTTCAGTCCAAGCTGGCCGGCGATCGAGCGGACCCCGGGATAGGTGACAGCCTCCGACAGCACCACGTCCCCGGGTTTCGCCAGCAACCTCAGAATGCCCACCAACGCCGGATGGGCGCCCGGCACGATGAAGACGCGATCCTGCCGCGGAACCAATCCCCGCCGGCTGAGCCAAGCGGACGCAGCCTCCTTATCCGCAGACACACCGCCAAACCCCTGGTAGCGCATCAGCAGCACGAGGTCCCGGCTGATCGCCTCCCAGCCGTCCTGCATCCGGTCCAAAAGGTCCGGATCATCCGGCTCGGGCGGCAGGTTCATAGACAGATCGACAATCTCCGGATGGCGTATCATCGCGGGATGACGGCGGCGGACGGCGTCGCTCACAAAGGTGCCCTGACCGACGCGAGACTTAATCAACCCCCGCCGCTTCGCCTCCACATAGCCCCGCGCCACAGTGGTGAAGTCGATGCCAAGCACCCCCGCCAGGGCGCGCTGCGCCGGCAAGCTACCTGGACGCTCTAACCGTCATGGCCGGGCGAGGTCCCGGCCATCCACGCCCACGGCAACAGGACCCCCTTCGATGCCGAACATCATCCGAGCTGCCGCCGCGCAACTCACCCCCGACCTCGAAACCCCCGGCGGCGCCGTAAGCAAAGTCCTGAACGCCATCGCCGAGGCCGGCGGCAAAGGCGTCAACCTGATCGTTTTTTCTGAAACCTTCGTCCCCTGGTATCCGTATTTCTCCTTCGTCTATCCGCCAGTATCGACAGGAAAGGACCACATTCGTCTCTACGAACACGCCGTCGTCGTCCCCGGCCCGGTCACCGACGCAGTCGCCGCCGCCGCCAGCCGCCACAACATCGTCGTCGTGCTCGGCGTCAACGAACGCGACCACGGCTCGCTCTACAACACGCAACTGGTGTTCGACGCCGATGGCAGCCTCAAACTCTCCCGCAGAAAGATCACTCCCACCTTCCATGAGCGCATGATCTGGGGCCAAGGCGACGGCTCCGGCCTGAAAGTAGTGGACACCGCCGCCGGCCGCGTCGGCGCGCTCGCGTGCTGGGAACACTACAACCCGCTCGCCCGCTACGCCCTCATGGCCCAGCACGAAGAAATCCACGTCGCGCAATTCCCCGGCTCTCTGGTCGGCCCGATTTTCGCCGAGCAGATCGAGGTCACCATCCGCCACCATGCCTTGGAAAGCGGCTGTTTCGTCGTCAACGCCACCGGATGGCTCACCGACGACCAGAAAACCGCGATCACCCCTGATACGAAACTGCACAAGGCGCTGACCGGAGGCAGCTTCACCGCGATCATTTCACCCGAGGGCAGCCACGTCGTTCCTCCCCTGACACAAGGCGAGGGCCTTCTCGTCGCCGACCTCGACCTGAGCCTGATCACCAAGCGCAAGCGCATGATGGACTCCGTCGGCCACTATGCGCAGACCGGAACTATTGAAACTACTTCTCGACGACCGCCCCGCCCCCCCGATGCAAACGATTCCCC
Organism: uncultured Alphaproteobacteria bacterium; assembly: GCA_963819345.1. GTDB lineage: Bacteria > Pseudomonadota > Alphaproteobacteria > Acetobacterales > Acetobacteraceae > Rhodopila. Next base: position 290,369 of record CAWFVX010000023.1, on the reverse strand, counting down.
ATGGGAGTATCCAGGATGAACGCGAAGATTCCGACGGAACACCTGATCAACGAATTGCAATCCCACGGCGTGCGGCTGGCTGATCCAAAAGCCGGCGTCGAAAGCCGCCGCGGCGGCGCGGGTCCGTCCGATCACAAGGCCATCACGATCGACGGGATGACGGTCATGGTTCCGGTCCACACGGCGCCGGCCTTCGAAAGTCCCTATGTCGCCGAGGCGCCCGACCGCGATGGCAACAGCCGCATTGTCCGCAATGGCGTCGATCTCGGAAGCATCAGCTTCCCGAAGCGCCCCCGCTTCTACGACCTGACCACCGAGGACGGCATCCCGTATTCGAAAATCGCTGTCCTGCACGGGCGGGACGTGCTGGCCACCACCGTGCTGCAAACCTGCATCCGCTATCAGAGCCGAACCAAAACCTGCCAGTTCTGCGCCATCGGCCAATCCCTCGCCGCCGGCCGGACGATCGAGCGCAAGACCCCCGCACAACTCGCCGCCGTCGCCAAAGCCGCGGTCGAACTGGATGGCGTCAAGCACATGGTTCTTACTACCGGCACCCCACCGGGCAGCGACCGAGGCGCCGCCATTCTCGTCGAAAGCGCCCGAGCCATCAAAGCCGCCGTCGATTTGCCGATCCAAGGCCAGTGCGAACCACCCGACGATGACACCTGGTTCACCCGCATGTATGACGCCGGTATAGACACGCTCGGCATGCACCTCGAAGCCGTCACCCCGTCGGTGCGCAGCCGCATCATGCCCGGCAAGGCAGCAGTCCCCTTGAGCCGCTACCTGGACGCCTTTGACCGTCCGCGTAACACTGGGCGCCGCATCTGAGACCATCTGGGACTTCTCACGGCAAAAACTGCTCGGTTGCGTCTATGCCTGAACTTCGTTTCGTCCTCCGTTGGCCCGACGGCACGCAGGAAACCTGCTATTCCCCGTCCACCGTCGTGCGCGGCCATTTCGAACCCGGCACACTCTATCCACTCGCCGATTTCCTCTCCCGCTCCCGTGCCGCGCTGAACGCCGCCAGCGACCGGGTCAAGGCAGTTTACGGCACCCCCTGTTCCCGAGCGTTAAGCCAACTCGCCCAGATCGAGTGCGCCGCTGCCCGCTTTTCAACTGACACGCAGGTACTATTCGAATCTTTCAAGGAATGATGCTATGACCGAGATCCCCCATGTCAGCGTCGCCGTCATTGGCGGCAGTCAGGCCGGCTTGTCCATGAGCTATTACCTGTCCGCCAATGAGATCGATCACGTGGTGTTCGAGAAAAACTGTGTCGCCCATGCCTGGCGCACGCAGCGCTGGGACAGCTTCTGCCTCGTCACTCCGAACTGGCAATGCAAACTGCCCGGATTCGATTACCCCGGCAACGATCCGGATGGTTTCATGGTTCGTGACGATATCGTCAACTATGTGGAGGACTACGCCCGCCGCATCAAAGCGCCGCTGCAGGAAGGTGTCGGCGTCACGTTGATCACCCGAACCGAAAGTCGCTTCCTGGTCGACACCTCCGCCGGTCCCACCACCGCTGACGCCGTCGTCCTCGCTGTCGGCGGCTACCATCAGCCCAACATGCCGCGGGTGGCCGAGCGGCTTCCTGCCTCGATCGTCCAGCTCCATTCATCAAGTTACCGCAACAGTCGCACCCTACCACCAGGCGAGGTCATGGTAATCGGCAGTGGACAATCCGGATGTCAGATTGCTGAGGACCTGCACCTCTACGGCCAGAAAACCCACCTCGTCGTCGGCAGTGCCCCGCGCTGCCCGCGTGGCTATCGCGGCAAGGATACGGTGGACTGGCTCGCCGACCTCGGCCAATACGATCTACCCGTCGATCAGCACCCGCTCCGCGAGAAAGTCCGCAAGAAGGCGAACCATTACTTGACCGGACGCGATGGCGGCCGCGACATCGACCTGCGCCGATTTGCCCTGGCCGGCATGAAACTCTACGGCCGGCTGACCGGCTTCTTTGACGGGAAACTGACCTTCGCCGGCGATCTGGAAAATAACATCGACGCCGCCGACGCCAGCTACAACAACATCTGCGCAACGATCGACAAACACATCGCAGCCAATAACATCAACGCCCCGGACGGTCATCGCACCCTCCCCTGCTGGCGTCCTGAATGGCCCGTCAGGAACCTCGACCCGGTCGCGCAAGGCATCACCAGCATCATCTGGGCCACCGGATTCCGCGCCGATTGGTCCTGGATCGGCTTGCCGATCTTCGACGGCGCCGGTTATCCCACCCATACTCGCGGCGTCACCTCCATGCCCGGCGTCTTCGTCCTTGGCCTGCCTTGGCTCTACACCTGGGGCTCCGGCCGCTTCGTCGGCGTCGGGCGCGATGCCGGCTATCTCGCTGAACGGATAACCACGCATTTGGCATCTACGCGGGAACTCGTAGACAGCTGATCCGACCACGTTCCCGCGCGCAAGCGGAACCCGCGACGCCCGCCCGCGCTGTCTCGCAGCGAGGAAAAGGAGCCAGGGATGAGCGCGGCTGCGACCACATTCAAGGAGATCACCACCGACATTCCCGCGCGCATGGACCGCCTGCCCTGGAGCAAATTCCATCTGCTGGTGGTCATCGCGCTTGGCGTCACCTGGGTCCTCGATGGGTTGGAGGTAACGCTTGTCGGTTCGATCGGCCCGATCCTCAGAGACAAGCAAACCCTCAGCCTGACAGACCAGGACATCGGCAATATTGCGGCCTGCTACGTCGGCGGCGCCGTGGTGGGCGCCCTGCTGTTCGGCTGGCTCACCGACCGCTTCGGCCGCCGGCTGATCTTCAATCTCACACTCGGCATCTACATGGTGGGCGTGCTGCTCACCGCCTTCGCCTGGAACTTCTGGAGTTTCGCCTGTTTCAACTGCATCACCGGCCTCGGCATCGGCGGTGAATATGCAGCGATCAACTCCGCCATCGACGAGTTGATCCCCGCTCGCCTCCGCGGCCGAATCGACCTGATCGTCAATGGCAGCTACTGGGCTGGTGCCGCGGTCGGCGCCGCCGGATCGCTGCTCTTGCTGTCCGGCCAACTCGTCGCCCTCGATATCGGCTGGCGCCTCGGCTTCGGCATCGGCGCGGTGCTCAGCGGCTTCATCCTGTACCTCCGCCGCTATGTGCCCGAGAGCCCGCGCTGGCAGATCACTCACGGCCGCGAGGACGAAGCCAAGCAAACCACCGGCGATATCGAGCGAAAGATCGGCAAGGATCTGCCGCCGCCGAAAAACACGCTGAAGATTCATCCCAGGAAAGTGTTCGGGTTCGGCCTCATCCTCGGCGCGATGGTCGGCAAGAACCGCGGCCGAAGCTTTCTCGCGCTGAGCCTGATGGTTGCCCAGGCCTTCCTGTTCAACGCGGTTTTCTTTACCTATGGCCTTGTGCTGGCGACATTCTATCACATCGAGGAGGCGAGAACCGGTGTCTACATCCTGCCGCTCGCCGCCGGGAATTTCCTCGGGCCGCTGCTGCTGGGCCATCTCTTCGATACTGTCGGGCGCAAGAAGATGATTGCCGGAACCTATGGCTTGTCCGGTGTGCTCCTGGTCGCCGTGGCGATCCTGTTCGGCATGGACCTGCTGACCGCATGGACGCAAACGGTCTGCTGGATGGTGATCTTCTTCGTCGCCTCCGCCGCCGCCAGTTCCGCTTATCTCACGGCGAGCGAGATCTTCCCGTTGGAGACCAGAGCCATGGCAATCGCGTTGTTCTATGCCCTCGGCACGCTGATCGGCGGGGTCAGCGCGCCGTTCCTGTTCGGTCACCTGATCGGCTCCGGTAGCCAATGGGCAGTGGCGGGTGGCTACGTCGGCGCCGCCGCGCTGATGATCGGCGCGGCAGTGTGTGAGGCGATTCTCGGCGTAGAGGCCGCCGGCAAATCGCTGGAGGATGTTGCCCAACCATTATCGAGCGGTTAGCGAAGGTGATGGACTACCGCCTATTGCTAATCGTTCCTCTGGCGCTGATGTCCCCAGCCTTGGGCCGAACTGCCGATCAGTGGTCGCATGTCCAATCGCTGACGGTGATCATGGTCGACAACAGCTTCCAGCCCGATCACCTCACCTTCCACGCCGGCCAGGCCTATGAGTTGCGCCTGGAAAACCACGGCAAGGACTTGCATGAATTTACCGCCCCCGCCTTCCTAAAAGCCGCCACCATTCGGGACAAGAAATTGCTCGCCAACGGCGGCGGAGATATTGTGGTTCAGCCCGGCAAGGTGGTCCAAATCTTGCTGATCGCCCCTCCGAAGGGCCATTACGATCTGACCTGCGCTGATCACGATTGGGACGGCATGGTCGGCAGTATCGCAGTGGATTAGATCCACCCGCCATTTCGGTGATGCTCGCCGGTCAAAAAACTCGCGAGCTCGATTTGTTAGGCCGGAGGAAGGAAACTCGGGCGGACCGGGTCCGTGAAAAACAGGCGTGGCAGGACCCCCGCCCCCAGAACCCCGGCAAGGTTCCGGAAGGCGAAATACGGGACTAGGATCAGGAACATGATCAGGAAGGTCGCCAGGACGATCTCCAGGCGATCGCCGGCCACGTGGGTGAGAGATTCGTTGATTGTTCTATGATGAAGCGCACCAACGAGAATTTCTTCCAGCGTAGTAAGAATGATTAGCAGAACAAGCGTGAGCGCCGACTGGTAGAGCGTCGGCCATGCAAGGGGCTTGGTCTTGCTTTCACCGAGGCGCAGCGCCTTGCCGATCAGCATGAATTTGGCCAGAAGCAATGCCTTGATCACAGCGATGCCCCAAACGTCGAATTCGACGCCGACGCTTTTGAGGATGGCACTCTTCATGATGATGATCGCACCGAGACTAACATACAGATAAAAACTGAGGATAAGGAATTCCTTCAGCTCCTCGGTCGCCCGGTGCCGCAGCGACGGCTTGGCCATTGTCGGGTTGTTCAAATTGCTCTCCACCGTGTTGGGATCCGATTGGCAGGCGGAGCCGCGCCTGTGATCTCGACGCGATCGACGCCCCGATGATGGGCCCATTCCCTGGCATGATCAATCACAGGAACGCGCCTCCATCCGCGGGAACGTGCCCTCGTCCACAGCAGACTTGCATTCCGGGCAACCGTAAGCAAAGCCCGTCAGTTAATTTCAAAATCTGGTGTGGTTGCGGTTGCGATCGTCTTTTCACCATAAAATTGCAATCAAACCGAATAGCCCGATTAGCATCAGCAATGCGGCTACCGTCATTGCGATCGGCCGCATGGCATTATAGGCAAAATCCGGTCGCGATAGACGTTTCAGAATGCGGGCGTGCTGAACGATCGCCGCGAGCAACCCCAGAATACCCACGACGATGAAGCTGGAACCAAAAATCAGCGAACTGTGTGGGACGTCGAACCGTGTGCGCAGGCCGGCCGCGTCCAGGTAGGCGGCGAGCTTGCCGATGCCGAAGCCAAAACCGATAAGCGACAACGCGGTCCGGATCCACGCCATCAGCGTGCGTTCCGCGGCCTCGCGGTTGCGCTCCTTAGCCAGTTCGTTGGCAACGTTGCGCGTTTCGCTCATCGGCAACCCCTCCGGTCCGCCCGATGCGCTGAATAACCCAGAGGCGTTCTCAAACCCCGTTAGTGGCCGCCTTCACCGCATTAGCAAGCATCGCGCCAGGATTGAAATCCGGCGGAGCCTGCCGCGGCGGGAACTCTTTGAACGTTTCGGCATGCAGCTTGAGGATGTAGCCGGCCGGCATGATCGTCCACAGCTTCTCCCCGGCGTAGAGCGGGTAGCCCGGCGCATCCATGTGCTGCTCGAACGGATCGACCCGAAGGTTGACCGGCCGAGGCACGGTCGGCCGGATCGACTGCCCTGCGAACCAGTCGTCCTTGATCTGGAAGTGGATCTTCCAGTTCTGGTAGCGGATGGCAAACAGCTCGTGTTCCCCGTAATAGAAAAACTCGTGCCGCGCGGACTCGGAGCTGCCGCCGGTAAGATAAGGAAGCTGGTTGTAACCATCGAGATGAACGCGGAAGTGCTTGGCTCCCGCCAGGTGCCCCTGCAGCAGCCTCTCCTTGATATCGGGTATGCCAGCAGCGGCCATCACGGTTGGCACGACGTCCTCGAGTGAAAAGATGCCGTTAAGAACCTGCCCAGCCGGGATGTTCCCCGGCCACCGCATCAAAAATGGAGCTCGGAAGCCGCCCTCCCAGCCCAGCCCCTTTTCGCCGCGGAACGGCGTTGTACCGCCATCAGGCCAACTGAATTTTTCCGCGCCGTTGTCGGTCGCGAAAATTACGATCGTATTGTCGGAGATGCCGAGCTTGTCGAGCTTGGCAAGCAACTCGCCGACCACCCAATCGAGCTCCTGCATACCGTCCGCATAAAGGCCGAACTTGGTCTTGTCGCGCCAGCGCTCGGACAACCGTGTCCAGACGTGCATCCGAGTGGTGTTGTGCCATAGCAGGAATGATTTGTCGGCAGCGTGGGCACGGTCGATGAAGTCCAGCGAGCGCGCGAGCAGGTCATCTTCGATCGTTTCCATCCGCTTTCGCGTCAGCGGGCCGGTATCTTCGATGGTCTGCCTGCCCACCCGGCCGAATTGGGGGTCCTCGGTCGGGTCGTCCGTGTCTGTCGCTTTGCAGGACAGTACGCCACGCGGCTTGAAGAACGACTGGAACGCCGGGTGATCCCTCGGATAATCCGCCTGCTCAGGCTCTTCTTCAGCGTTCAGGTGATAGAGATTGCCGTAGAACTCATCAAATCCATGCAGCGTCGGAAGATATTCGTTCCGATCCCCCAGATGGTTCTTGCCGATCTGGGCGGTCATGTAGCCTTCAGGCTTCAGCAGTTCCGCGAGGGTCGGATCTTCCGCCTGTAGCCCCTGTGTCGCACCCGGAAGTCCGACCGTCGTCAGGCCAGTACGCATCGGTAGCTGCCCTGTGATGAAGGCGGCGCGGCCGGCGGTGCAACTGGCCTGGGCATAGCAGTCCGTCAGCAGGACGCCTTCCCGCGCGATACGATCGATATTTGGCGTCGGGCCGCCCATAATGCCGCGATTGTAGGCGCCGACGTCGAACCAGCCGACATCGTCGGCGAGAATCAGAAGGACATTCGGCTTCTTCTTTTCCGCCATCATCTTCCATCCGGTCAGGGGGGGCTAACTTAAATCTCAAACAAAGTCCATGCGACCGCTATGCAGTTTTGGCATCAGGCCGCCCGCGTCGACCGGATCATGCTTTGGGAGTGACCGGGATCGCTCGCGATGCGCGAAGAAGCGGACAGAAAACCTGCTGCCGACACATTATGCGGGCTTCCTCGCCTCGGTCGTTGAAGCTTCTCAAAAGCCCCGCTGTAGGGCATAATCGCGGCGTGTAGAGGATATAGCGATGGCCGATCTTGACCTTGTTCCCCTGTGGGAAGCGCATTGTGGTTTCGAATTCGAAACACGAGATGTCGATGCCACGATGGCGACAATGGTCGCCGAACCATACGTCAATCATGTCCCGACGATGACCGGCGGGGTGGGGCATGATGCGCTCAAGCTTTTCTACGCCAACCACTTCATCGGGGCGAATCCACCGGACTTCGCGATGGAATTGGTCAGCCGGACTGTCGGCGCCGACCGTATCGTTGACGAATTCATTGTGCGATTTACCCACACAACACAGGTTGATTGGATGTTGCCAAGGGTGGCAGCCACCGGGCGGAAAGTGGAGGTGCCGATGGTGGCGATCGTTCAATTCCAGGGCGATAAACTGGTGCACGAGCATATCTACTGGGACCAGGCCTCTGTATTGGTGCAAATCGGCTTGCTGGACGCTGGGGGTTTGCCGGTTACCGGTGCTCAACAGGCTCACAAGGTGCTGGACAAGACGCTGCCGAGCAATCAATTGATGGGAGAAGTATAGTCGGTATTGGGCAGATCAGAAATGGCAGATGATCTCTTCGAGCCGCTTTCTGGATTTCCCAACCGACGCCTGCCTGTGTGCCGCAGCCTTTGATCCCAACGGGCTGCCTCTTGCTGCACCGCACTGCCTTGCCGCAACCCACACGATAGGCTAGGACGCGCCCACCTTCCGGGCAGCCATGTCCGGCCCCAGTCCTGGGCGGCGTCCCGGCAGGCCCGTTTCATACCACCCGGCGCCGCGATCGCGCCCTCGGAAGGACTCGTCCATGGCCCGCAGCAAAATCGCCCTGATCGGCGCCGGCAACATCGGCGGTACGCTAGCGCACTTGATCGGCCTCAAGGAACTAGGCGACGTTGTGTTGTTCGACGTGTTCGGCGGAATCGCGGCAGGTAAGGCGCTCGATATTATGCAGTCTGGGCCGGTCGATGGGTTTGACGCTGTGATGACGGGAGGGTCCGACTACGCCGCCATTAACAATGCCGACGTGGTGATCGTCACGGCCGGCTTTCCGCGTACCCCAGGCATGTCCCGCGACGACCTGATCGGCAAAAACGCCGGCGTCATCGCCGAGGTCGCCGACGGGATCAAGACCCATTGCCCGAACGCCTTCGTCATCTGCATCACCAATCCGCTCGACGCCATGGTTTGGGTGATGAAAGAAAAATCTGGACTCCCCGCCAACAAGGTCGTCGGCATGGCCGGCGTACTCGACAGTTCCCGCTTCCGCCTGTTTCTGGCGCATGAGTTCGGCGTGTCGGTGGAAGACGTGACCGCCTTCGTGCTGGGCGGCCATGGCGACACTATGGTGCCGCTGATCCGTTACTCCACCGTCGCGGGTATCCCGGTGCCGGACCTGATAAAAATGGGCTGGTCCACTCAGACCAAAATCGATGCCGTATGCGAGCGCACCGCCAATGGCGGCGGCGAAATCGTCAAACTGCTTGAACGTGGCAGCGCTTTCTATGCACCCGCCGCTTCCGCGATCGCCATGGCGGAAGCTTACCTGAAAGACAAGAAGCGCGTCCTCCCGTGCGCCGCCTATTTGACCGGGCAGTATGGCATCAAGGACCTGTATGTCGGGGTCCCGGTCGTCATTGGCGCCGGCGGCGTGGAGAAGATCGTAGAGATACAGTTGAATTCCACTGAAAAGGCGGCATTTGAAAAATCCTGTGGGGCGGTGAAGGAACTGATCGAGGCGTCCCGCAAGTTGATTGGCTAGAGCGTTTTCGAGTTGACCGGACACCCTGATCCACGCGCTTGGACCTCCGCTCAGCGCGATCGAGCCTTAGGGAGCCACACATGAACATCCACGAATACCAGGGCAAGGACCTGCTGAAGCGCTACGGCGTCACAGTGCTAGATGGACATGTCGCCTGGACGCCGGAAGAGGCCGTGGCGGTGGCGGCCAAACTTCCCGGGCCGGTATATGTGGTAAAGTCGCAGATCCACGCGGGCGGCCGCGGAGCCGGCCGTTTCGCCGACGACCCCAACGGCAAGGGCGGGGTGCGCCTCGCACGCTCCCCGGCCGAGGTGAAAGCCGCCGCCGAGGCAATGATCGGCCACACGCTGGTCACCAAGCAGACCGGACCGCTCGGACGCCCGGTGCGGAGGGTCTACGTCGAGGCGGGATGCGACATCGCCAAAGAACTTTATTTGTCGCTCCTGGTCGATCGGGTCAGCGGTCGCGTCACCATCATCGCATCCACGGAAGGTGGCATGGAGGTCGAGGAAGTCGCCGCCAAGCACCCGGAGAAGATTTTGCGTGTTGGCGTCGATCCAGCCTCGGGCATCTCCGGGTTCTACGCTCGCCGCCTCGCCTCGGGGCTTGGGTTGACCGGCAAACAGGCCGCTGCTTTTGGAAAATTCGTCGCCGGCATCTACGCAGCATTCAGCGCTTTGGATTGTGCGGTGATCGAGATCAACCCCCTTGTGGTCACCGGCGGCGGTGAGGTCGTCGCGCTGGACGCAAAGGTCAGCTTTGATGACAACGCGCTGTTCCGCCACCCCGAACTGGAAAAGCTCCGCGATGAGGGGGAAGAGGACCCCAAGGAATTGGAGGCGGCCAAGTTCGAGTTGAACTACGTGGCGCTCGAAGGCAACATCGGCTGCATGGTCAACGGCGCCGGGCTCGCGATGGCGACCATGGACATCATCAAACTCTACGGCATGGCACCCGCGAACTTCCTCGATGTCGGCGGCGGCGCCACGAAGGAGCGAGTGACGGCGGCGTTCAAGATCATTCTGTCCGACCCGAACGTCGAAGGCATTTTGGTCAATATCTTCGGCGGCATTATGCGCTGCGACGTCATCGCCGAGGGTGTGGTCTCCGCAGCGCGCGAAGTGCAGCTTTCGGTGCCCCTCGTAGTGCGGCTTGCCGGGACCAACGTCGAGTTGGGCAAGGAAATCCTCGCCAAATCGAACCTTCCCATCATCGCCGCGGACAACCTGGCGGACGCCGCCGAGAAAATCGCCAAAGCCGTACGCGAGGCCGCATAGATGTCTGTCCTGATTAATGCCAATACAAAAGTCATCTGCCAAGGCTTTACTGGAGCGCAGGGGACCTACCACTCGGAGCAGGCAATCGCCTACGGCACGAAGATGGTCGGCGGGGTTACCCCGGGGAAGGGGGGCTCGAAGCACCTGAACCTGCCGGTGTTCGACACGGTGTGGGACTGCCGCGAGCAGACCGGCGCAGATGCCACAGTAATCTACGTGCCGCCACCGTTTGCCGCAGACGCGATCCTGGAGGCGATCGACGCGGAATTCCCGCTGATCGTCTGCATCACCGAGGGCATCCCGGTGTTGGACATGGTGCGCGTAAAGCGAGCGCTGAGCGCCTCGAAATCCCGCCTGATCGGGCCGAACTGCCCCGGCGTGATCACCCCCGACGCGTGCAAGATCGGCATTATGCCCGGCCACATCCACAAGCGTGGCACCGTCGGTGTCGTGTCCCGGTCCGGCACTTTGACCTATGAGGCGGTGGCGCAGACAACCGCCACCGGCATGGGCCAGACCACCTGTGTCGGCATCGGTGGTGACCCCGTCAAAGGCACCGACTTCATCGAAGTTCTGGAGATGTTTTTGGCGGATAACGAGACGAAGCAGATCGTCATGATCGGCGAAATTGGCGGCCAGAGCGAAATCGATGCAGCCGAGTTCCTGGCGAAAAACAGTGTAAAAAAGCCGACAGTGGGTTTCATCGCCGGCGCGACCGCGCCTCCGGGCCGCCGGATGGGCCATGCCGGGGCCGTCATCAGCGGTGGTCGAGATACCGCCGAGGCGAAGATGGACGCGATGCGCAGCGCTGGTATTCATGTCGCCGAAAGTCCCGCCGCGCTCGGCAGCACGATGGTCGAGGTGCTGAAGGGTTAGGCGCGGGGACGGAGCCGCTCGCCTGAACCTGAGTGCGTGCTGGCTATTGCCAGATTTTTCACCAGCCATTGATCTGGGGCGTTAACGCTCAGACAAGCTGCTTTTAAGACACACGGGAGGCTGACAGACATGGTTGAGGTCCGCAGGGAAACCGATAGCCTCGGTGTGGTGGAAGTGCCCGGAGACAAGCTGTGGGGAGCGCAGACGCAACGCTCGCTCGAGCATTTCAGTATCGGCAAGGATCTAATTCCGCGAGAGATGATCACTGCCTATGCCGTCCTGAAGAAGGCGGCGGCTCAGGTTAATCACAAAGGTGGCCGGCTACACGATCCGGCCCACAAACTGATCGTGCAGGTGTGCGACGAAATCATCGGCGGCCAACACCAAGACATGTTCCCACTGCACGTCTGGATGACGGGCAGCGGGACGCAATTCAATATGAATGTCAATGAGGTTATATCAAATCGCTGCTGCCAAATCGCGGGCACGCCCTTGGGCAGCAAGGCGCCGGTTCATCCGAATGACCACGTGAACATGTCGCAGTCATCAAATGACTCGTTCCCATCTGCAATGTATATTGCTGCGGCAACGAACGTTACTGCTCGTCTCTTGCCTGCGGTTGCTGCGCTGCGTGACGCTATCACTGCGAAAGCCGACGAGTGGAAGGACATCGTCAAGATCGGCCGCACCCACATGCAGGATGCTACCCCGATCACCCTCGGGCAGGAGTGGTCGGGCTATGCCGGCATGCTCAGCGACGATATCGAGCGGCTCGATAGCGCGTTGCCGGGCGTTTATCGCCTCGCGCTCGGGGGCACCGCGGTCGGAACCGGCATCAATGCTGCGCCCGGCTTTGCCGAGGCAGCGGCGGCACAGATCGCCGCGCTTACCAGTCTGCCGTTCGTTACTGCACCGAATAAATTTACTATCCAGGGATCGCATGACGCGTTGGTGCAGCTGTCCGGCACATTCCGCACCCTTGCGGTCTCACTCTACAAAATCGGCAACGATATTCGCCTGATGTCCTGCGGCCCGCGCGCGGGTTTCGCGGAATTGGAAATACCCGAAAACGAGCCCGGTTCCTCGATCATGCCGGGCAAGGTAAATCCCACCCAGGCTGAAGCGCTCACCATGATCGCGGCCCAGGTCATGGCCAATGACGTCGCAGTCGGCTTCGGAGGAGCGGGTGGCTACCTGGAGATGAATGTCTACAAGCCGCTCATTATTTTCAACATCGCCCATTCCATCACGATCATGACCGACGGCTGCACGAATTTCCGGAAATTCCTGGTCGAGGGGACGAAGCCGAATCTTGCCAAGATCAAGGAGTACGTTGACCGTTCATTAATGCTGGTGACCGCTTTGGCGCCGGTGATCGGGTACGACAAGGCCTCTCAGATCGCACATTATGCAATGGATAATGACCTCACCCTGAAAGCCGCGGCGTTGAAACTTGGTTTCGTCAGCGAGGAAGAATTCGACCGGGTGGTTGACCCCGCAAAGATGGTGCACCCCTACGTCGCCCACGAGGCATAGGAACCAAGGCAGCTCCGCTGTCGTTCTTCAATCGCGGCACAACCGCCTACGGTCTAGGCGGTCTCAAGTTTCAATACCGCAGCAGTGTCAGCACGCACCGTGCGGAGAAGATCGCCGTCGTTGATAAGCGAGTCTCCATAGGATGGAATGATTTCTCTCAACTTCGGTAGCCAGCCCGATGGCGTCAACTGGTCAGAAAAACATTTCTGCAGCACGCTGATGGCAATAAAGGCCGCCGTCGAGGCGCCGGGCGAGGCCCCGAGCAGGCCGACGAGCGACCGATCTTGCGCCGCAACAAGCTCGGTTCCGAATTCGAGAACGCCGCCGCGTGCAGGGTCGGGCTTGATGATCTGGACCCGCTGCCCAGCCACCTGGAGGGTCCAGTCGGCGGTATTGGCATCCGGATAATACATGTCCAGCGTCGCCAATCGATGGCTCTCGGACTGCAGCAACTGCCCGATGAGATACTCCGTGAGGTCGACATGGTCGCGTGCCACCGACAGCATCGGCCGGATGTTCGCCGGTGTAACCGACCTGAATAGGTCCATCAGCGATCCGTGCTTGAGAAACTTGCTGGAAAATCCGGCATAGGGCCCAAACAACAAGGAGCGCTGGCCGCCGATCATCCGGGTATCGAGATGCGGCACCGACATCGGCGGTGAACCCACGGCGGCCTTGCCATAAACCTTCGCATGGTGCCTTTCGGTCACCTTCGGATTGTCGCAGCGCAACCAGATCCCGCTGACCGGAAAGCCGGCGTACCCTCGTCCCTCCGGTATGCCCGATTTCTGCAACAGCGGCAGTGCGCCGCCGCCCGCCCCGATAAACACGAATTTCGCCGTCGCCGATCTCGCTTCGCCGCTGTCGGTATGGGTGACGTCGACCCGCCAATCCCCATTGTTCAACCGAGTAATACCGGTCACGTGACTTTTGTAGTGGACCGCGAAGCCGGGAAGCGTCTGAAGATGATGCACGAGGTGATGCGTCAGGGCGCCGTAGTCGACGTCGCTGCCAGACACGATACGCGTGGCGGCAACCGGGTCAGTGGCCGAGCGCCCCTCCATCACCAGAGGCGCCCAGGCGGCGATCGTTTTGGGATCGTCGCTATATTCCATCCCGTGATAGCAATGGTGAGCCGACATCTCGGCGAACCGCCTGCGGAGGAAGGCGACATTCGCTGCGCCGCTCACAAAGCTCATATGCGGCACCGGATGGATGAAGCTGCGGGGATCGTCGATCGCGCCCTTGCGCACGAGATAGGACCAAAACTGCCGGGAGAGGTCAAATTCCACATTGACCTCTAGCGCCTTGGAAATATCCACGCTGCCATCCGCCCGTTCGGGCGTATAGTTCATCTCGCAATTCGCAGCGTGGCCGGTACCCGCGTTATTCCAAGCCTCCGAACTTTCCAGGGCGCAATCTTCCAGCGTCTCGAACATCTGGATACTCAGCGAAGGTTTGAGTTCCTTTAGAAATACTCCCAGCGATGCACTCATGATGCCGGCGCCGATTAGGATGACATCCCGGCGATCAGTGGATGAGGTCGTTGCCATATAATTCTCCGATGTCGGCGCGCTGCCGACGGAACTGCTACGCGACCTGTTTGAACGGAACGGGCGCATCGGGGGATAGGATCAGATAGACGCGCCGCCACGGCTGCTCATCCATCAGCCGCCAGCTATGACCGGTCCCCGCAGTGTCCTCCGCGAGCAGCACGTCACCGGGCCGGATCAGGAAGTGCTGGCCCTCCCGTGTGCGAAACTCGAGCGTGCCGCTCAACGTAATGACGAGCTGCCGGACCGGCGCGGTATGCCAGGTGAAGGTGCCCCCCGAGGCCGTCTCCTGAAAGGAGATCGCCGTGGCGGCGACCTTTCCAGTGAGAAGATCGCCTCGCGGGCCGGCATCAAGCGCCACCTGGCCCTCCTGAAACTGGGAATTTCCATCAGCACCCGTCCATATTCGGACACATCTGATCATGGCGCACTCCCGGTCGGGCTAACGGTAGGGGCAAACGAATTGATGCAGAATTGTTTCAACTAGTGCCGACAGAGAAGCTGAAGGCGATCTTGTTGTCCAGCGGCCACGCAGTGACGGCGTCGCTTGCTCTTCCCCGGCGAGTGCCGATCTGATCGCCATGCTATTGGGTCCCTGGATGTCCTCGGTTCGGACCGTCTTGGCCGTTGTCAAGGCGACTGTCTCCCCCCTGGTCCAGCGAAGATAATCAATCCATGTTGCAGTGAATTGAAATGGGCAAATGCGTGGAACCGCTGACATCGGGGTCAAATCCGGATCGAGACCACACGATCCTCGACTGCATCGTCGCCGTGGCGCGGTTGCTGTTCGTTAATGGACAAACGACGGAAGCAACCCGCTTAGCGGTCGACCGGCTGGGCAGAGCCCTAGCGGTCGAAGCCTCTCTTTTAGTTCGTTGGGGTGAACTGATCTTGCAGGTGAACAGCCGGGCCGTCGCACTTGTCGCCGCCGAGCCTTTCGTTGTTGATATGAAACGTGTGGCGAGTATCGAGAAGCTCGTGGACGATATCTGTGACGGCTGCACAAACCTTGATGGTGTGCGATCGTCTCTGAATACCGTCATCTGCGCCGCTCCGGTCTCGGCAACCCGTTTCGCTGTCATGGCCGCCCTCGGTGCCGCCGCGCTCGGAGTTATCTTCGGCACCTTTGATCCAATAACACTCGCGCTGATCGCATTTAGTGCAGGCACGGGCGCCGTTATCCGCCGACTACTTGCCCGTTTCACGCCTAATCCATTGGTTCAACCACTTTGTGCGGCCCTGTTTGCCGGTTTGACTGGCGCCGTCGCGGCAACCCATGGCCTCGCCGCAGCGCCGCACCTCGTCATGGTGTGTCCCTGCATGGTCCTCGTTCCCGGCCCTCATATGCTGAATGGAGCACTTGATCTCGCGCGAGCGAGGATCCCAATCGGGGTGGCAAGGATCACCTTCGCCAGCCTGGTTGTGCTGATGATTTGCACCGGCCTCATGATCGGGCTGTCACTAACCGGCGTCATGCTATCGGACCCATCGCCGGCCAAGACGGTGCCCCTGGTTTTTGACGTCATCGCGGCCGGTGTCGCCGTCGCGGCTTACGGAAGCTTTTTCAATATGCCGTGGAAGACACTGCCAATTCCGATCGCTATCGGTATGGCAGCGCACGCCGCCCGGTGGCTCGTCCTGCAGCAAGGTGCCAGCCTTCAAACAGGCGCCTTCATCGCGTGCTTGCTGGTGGGTTTCGTCGTCACACCATTGGCAGATCGGGTTCGCATGCCTTTCGCGGCCTTCGCTTTCGCATCGGTAGTCTCATTGATCCCGGGAGTTCTGCTATTCCAGGTGGCAGCAGACCTCTTGGCGTTGCTGCAACCCGAAGCGACGATGAATGTGGATCTGCTTCTCACTGCGGTCAGAGACACCACAACGGCGTTCGTGATCTTGCTGGCAATGACACTGGGCCTGGCCATTCCAAAAATGGGTTTGGGATGGCTGCACATGACCTGGAAATCCCGATCTCCAGTTTAGATGCGGACGCCGAAGCCACGCGGAAGTCTTCCCGGCGCCGGCCTCCAGGCTCCGCGGCAGCGATCCTGACTTCTGCGCCAAACTAAATTAAGGAGACGTCTGAGACCGCTTGCCGCGGTCGTTGGTCCGAGACCCTACGCTCAATGGTCCTATACCCGCAGGGGATGTCACCATGCTGATCCGCCCCGTGGCCCGCCGTGTGGTTGTCGACAATCGCCGCGCAGGCGGCCGATACGCGATCCCTCTAAAGCTTCAACCAACCTCCGGCCGAGCAAACAGTTCGACAATGTTCACCAAAGGGAACTTGTGGTGTGGACGCCCACCCAAACATCTGGCTGACGTCGCCTGGCCAGGCCAACTGACCGAGGCGGCTGGAGACTTATCGCGGCTTCGACGGCTCGCATGACCTCGCCGAGTCTACTAAGCCCTCACGTATCACTATCACTTGCAAGTCTACTGCTGCTCGCGACCGCAGTTGATGCGTGGCGTGACGGGCGGCGGCCCTTGTGGCTGCGGTTCGTTGGCCGCGTCATTATCTTCGCCGTCCTGACGTGGCTCATGCAGCTTGCTGTCGGTTCGCCGTTGGCGCCGCAATACCACGCCTCATTGCCTGGCGAATATGTGTGGGTACAACTGGCCGAAATTGGCTGGTGGATGGTCGGCGCACGCGTCGCAGTCGGTATCTTGCGGCTTGTTGTGGTGCTTGAAAATCGCCCACGTGAAACGCAGATCGTCTCCGATTTGCTGGCGGGCGCCATCTATATCGCCACCACGCTCGCGGTCATCAATTTCGTCTTTGGAGTGCCAATCGCTGGCTTGGTCGCGACTTCCGGCGTCGTCGCCATCGTGCTCGGTCTGGCATTGCAGAGCACACTTGCGGATGTGTTTTCCGGAATAGCGGTCGGCTTGGAACACGCCTACAAGCCCGGGGATTTGCTGTGGGTCGAGGGTGGTATTGAGGGTCAGGTTCTGCAGATAAACTGGCGCTCGACCCAGATTGCGACCCCGCAGAATAGTATTGCCACTCGTGCCTAACAGCGTCATCGCCAAGTCCCGTCTGGAGAATAGAAGCGCGCCGACACCGACCCGCGGCGTGACGGTCAGCGTAAGCACCGATGCCGCCATCGATCCCCGGCGCTGCGTGGCAGCTCTCGAAGCCGCCGTTCGTGCCTGCTGGTTGCCGCTGGCTCAACCTAAACCGACGATCAATTGCGTTGGGCTTCAAGGCGACGGAATTGTCTACGAAATGCACTTTGTCGTCGGCGCAACCGGGGACATAGCGTCCGCGCGCACCGAAATGCTTTCAAAAGTGCACCGCCATCTGCGTCATGCCGGCATCTCGCTGAGCGTCAGCGGCATAGCCCCGCTACCATCGGCGTCAGTGCCGACCATCGCCGAGGTCATGGCGGAGTTGGACCTGTTCGGCCCACTGGCGCCTGATGAGCGGGCTTTGCTTGGGGAGCATTTTGTCGTGGTCGAACGCGAGGCCGGGGAGACGCTGTTCCGCGAGGGTGAAATACCGGATGCACTTTTCCTGCTGGCAGCGGGCACAGTCGAATTGACCCGCGGCGAGGGCGTAGGCGAAAAGGCAGTCTTGCGGTCAAGCCCTGGCGACAGCGTGGGAATGTTGGCCCTGATCACCGGAAAAGCAGCGCTTCTGACAGCAACGGCGCTCACCCCGGTGACGGCATATAGCCTGGGCAAAGCGGACATCGCCAAGGTAGTGCGCGCACGCCCGGGATTGGCAACTAGTCTGGAGGCACAGGCAAAGCGAGGGCAATCCTGGTTGCGCTGCGAAGTCGCCGCCCACGAAAATGAGCAAATCGAGAAGCCCGGAATGCTGCTTTCCGGACTTCGGCAGTTTCTTCAACGGCTCAACGCCTAGCGGTGGTCGCATGGCATCCATCCGAAGCTGGACGGCCTGAGGCAGGATTGCCGCCGCCATCGGGACCGGCTACCCATCGAGCCTCGACGCATCGGAGCCCGGATGGACAAAACCCTGCATGACAGGCTGACGAGATGGCGACGACACCTGCACGCGAACCCGGAACTCACGCTCCACGAGCATCAAACCGCCGCCTTCGTGCGGGATCGTCTAACCGAACTCGGCGTCCCCTTCACTGCCGGCGTCGGCGGCCACGGCATCGTCGGAACGATTAGCCGAGGCCAGTCCAATCGATCCGTCGGCCTGCGCGCCGATATGGACGCGCTGCCGATCTTGGAAACCAGCGGCGTCCCGCACGCCTCCACCAACCCCAATGTCATGCATGCCTGCGGCCACGACGGACACACCACCTCTCTGCTCGGTGCCGCGGTCTTGCTGACGACAGACCCAAGTTGGGTGGGTACCGTGCAACTGGTCTTCCAGCCAGCCGAGGAAGGCGGTGGGGGCGCCCAAAGCATGATCGCCGATGGCCTGTTCGAACGTTTTCCGATGGAGCGCATTTTCGCCTACCACAACTGGCCTGGCCTGGAAGCGGGAACCATCGCGGTACACGATGGCCCGGTCATGGCCGCCGGCAATCGGCTGTTCTTCACCATCACCGGCCATTCCGGCCATGCCGCGATGCCGCACCTGACGCGCGATCCTATGGTGGCATCTGCGCACCTCCTGTTGGCCCTGCAATCCATCGTTTCCCGCTCCGTGGATCCTCTTGACAGTGCCGTGGTCACGATCGGCATGATTCAGGGCGGCACCGCCGCCAACCAAATCCCAGGCAACGCCGTGATGCGCGGGACGATGCGCGCGCTCCGCAACGAAGTTCGTGACAACGTTGAACAGGCGGTCCGCCGCCTCGCCGAAGGCGTCGCGCACAGCTTCAACGTCACAATCGACGTGCAGATCCCGCCGGGCATCCCTGTAACCACGAATTCGCCCGCCGAACGCGATCTCGCCGCGAAGGCGGCAATCGCCGCTGGCCTGACCCTGCGCCAAGACCTCGCCCCGGCGATGACCGGCGAGGACTTCGCCTGGTACCTTGGCCGCCGCCCTGGCGCATTCGTTTGGGTCGGCAATGGCCCCTCGGATGGCGGCCGTGAACTGCACAACGCCAACTACGATTTCAACGACGCAATCCTGCCCGCCGCAGCAGGTTTTTTGGCCAGCGTCGCAAAGCAATCACTGGCATAGGCGCTTGCCGAACGGGCGCTTGATCCCAACTTTGAGGTTACTTTTAACAGCATAGGGCGACCACCATGGCCGAAATCCCCGCCGGATACCTCGATCTGCTCATCGAGAAAAAGCCGATCGCGAACCTCGCCACCTTGCAGCCGGACGGTTCGCCGCAGGTAACCCCGGTCTGGTTCGACTACACCAAAGGGGTTGTTCGCGTGAACACGGCAAAGGGCCGGGTGAAGGCACGCAATATGTCGGAGGGGTCTAAAGTGGCGCTCTCCATCGTCGATCCGGACAACGCTTACCGCTACCTCCAGATTCGTGGCACCGTGACAAAGGAGACCACGGATGGTGCCGAGGCGCACATCGACAGCTTGGCAAAGAAATACCTGAACAAGGATGTCTATCCGTGGCGTGACCCAAAGCAGACGCGAGTGATCTACGAAATCACCCCATCCGCCACTCAGGCAATGGGTTAGTCCCCGGCTCCAGTCAAGCCGTGTGCGTTTAAGCTGATGGCGTGTCGTCCCGAGATAACAGCGCTCGGTAACGTCAGCAGCACGCACTTAGGAAGAACATAGAGAGTACACGCCTAGTAGGGCTCTATAGTAAAAATTGACTCTCGAAATTGTGTATTGCCCCAAGTCGCAAACCTTTTCGGAAGGATTCCTAACTACCAGAGATAGTTGTGTTGCGATGTTAATTCAAAATGTTCACAGTCAGTGAAGCATGTCAAAATCGACCCACTGACGCCAAGGCGGTGGCCATCTTAGCTTTCCACTATGGCAGCCGATCTTTTTGGATTTGAGAACTTCACGCTCAAGGGTGATCCGCTTTCGCGGGCCAGAGCGGCGCTCTGCGTCGCTCGTCATCAAGTTCGCGTCGCCTATGGGAACACCGAGAGCTGGCGACTGGAAGCGGTTCTGTCCGACATTGAAGATGAAATCGGCGTTCATCTAAGCCAGCTTCAGCAAGCTGTCGATGATGACGCCGCCGAAGCCGAAGAGAGCGGCGAAGCCGCATCAGTCCGGCAGACCTGGTTGCCGCTAAGGGTGGCTTGAATGGCACAAAGACCAATCTGGCGAGGACAGTTGCGCCTGGCACTCGTGTCCTGTCCGGTTGCTCTGTACAGCGTCAAACACGACCGCGGCAGCATCAAGTTCAATATGATCAACCCGGAGACCGGCAACCGGATTCGGATGATCACCGTCGACTCGGAGACGGAGAAGGAGGTCGAGCGCCGAAACCTCGTCAAAGGATACGAATTTAAGAAGAATACCTACCTTTTGGTGACCAACGAGGACTTCGACAGCGTCAAGGTTGAAAGCTCTGAGGTAATGACGATCGAGAAGTTCGTGGAGGCCAGCTCGATCGATCCTTTATACTACGACTCAGGGTATTACCTTGCGCCGGATGGGAAAGCCGGGCGCGATGTTTATCAGATTCTTCGCGAAGCCATCAGCCGGACCGGACGTGTTGCTCTATCCCGAGTAGTCATCGGCCAACGAGAACGGGTCATCGCGTTGCGTCTGTATGAGAACGGCCTCGCCGCGCATACCCTCCATGAGCAACGCGACCTCAACGACGCCAGCGCCCTGTTTGACGACCCCGTACCGGTTGATGAAGAGATGGTGAAATTGGCGACCCAATTGGTCGACCGCCAAACTGCCGTGTATGAGCCAGCGGACATCGAAGATCGCTACGAAACCCGCCTACGGGCGCTGCTGGATGCCAAACTGAAGGGCGAGGGTATCGACCTTGACGCAACTCCGGAGCCGCCGGCGACTAACGTCGTCGATCTGATGGCGGCTCTGCGCCGCAGCATCGCCGAGGACGACAAACGCGCGGCCGACGCACAGGCATCATCGCCGGCAAAGTCTAAACCGTCAAAACCGGCGGCCGCGAAAGCGCCGCGGAAGCGCGCGTCGTAACGACCGAATTCAGGATTCTCCGAGCTCGGGCTGACCTGGTTCGGGCTTTTTGATCCTCGAGCGCCGCCGCTTGGCTAGCACAGGCTCTGGCCGGCGAATCTCTCCGATCAGTGGCATCGTAAGCTGTGGGTCGCTGGGCTCTGCGGCCTGACGGCGCTGCCCGGCATCGATTTTTTCCTGGTGCTCCAAGACGCGGCGGCGGTGATCCCGTAGTCCTTGCGATGCGGTCAATCTAACCTCCCTGACCTGCACTCGGATTGACATGCGGTGTGTATGGCTCCGGCGGAACAATTTCCACACACCAATGGACCAACCACGATAATGCTGCCGCCATTCGCGGCCGGCGGCGCTGCGCCACGGGCCTTAGCCAGCGGGCCACCGCGGCCATGGACACAGCGGTCACAAAGGTAGAAGACCTGCTCAACGAATTCTCGGAAGGGAAGTCGCCGTCATGAATTACATATCCAGACGACTGCGCCGCTCGCAGATGGAGGTGGCGGCCAGAGGTTCCAGGATAAGTATCACCGGCATTGGACTCGGCATTCTGATCGCGGTCACCATCGCAGCAAATCTGAAGGAGATCCAGCTTTATATTAAGATTGGCTCGAGGTAGTCCGTCATGCCGACGCGCGAAATCGGCGAGATAGTCCACGTGCGCGGCTTGGTGCAAGGGGTTGGCTTTCGCCCGACGGTCTGGCGGCTTGCACAGGCTCACGGTCTCCGCGGATCGGTGGCAAATGATGGCGAGGGCGTCACCATCCACATCGGCGGTCCGCCGACAGCGATCGCCGAATTCGTTGACAGCCTGCTGGCGGGACCGCCGCCGCTCGCCCGCATCGAACGGGTAGAGCGTAGCCCCGCTCGGTTACCATTGGAGACAGAATTCCGGATCGCATCCAGCCGCGCAACTATGGCGCGCACCGGCGTGGCACCGGACGCCACTACCTGTCTTTACTGCGAAGCGGAAATCCGTGATCCGCGTGCAAGGCGTTATCGCTACCCATTCACCAATTGCACAAATTGCGGCCCGCGGCTTTCGATCATTGAATCAATCCCGTACGATCGGCCAGGCACATCGATGCGGTCGTTCCAGCTGTGCGAGGCCTGCTCAGTAGAATATCACGACCCGGCGGATCGCCGCTTCCATGCGCAGCCGATCGCCTGCCCCGCCTGCGGCCCGCACGTATGGCTGGAACCCGCTTCGCCGGGGCCCGACCCGATCGCTGCAGCGGCCATGCTCCTGCTCGGGGGCGCCATTGTGGCGGTAAAAGGTCTCGGCGGCTTCCAGCTCGCCTGCGACGCCACCAATCAGGAAGCTGTGGCTCGTCTACGCCGGCTCAAGCGCCGCGAAGCAAAACCGTTCGCCCTGATGGCCGCCGACTTGGCGACCGTGCGGCAAAACTGCATCGTCATGACCGAGGATGCCCATCTGCTCGAAAGCTCGGAGGGGCCCATAGTCATCATGGCGGCGGCACTCGGCAATCGCATTGCGGCCGCTGTCGCCCCGGGCGTCACGACGCTTGGTTTCATGCTGCCGAATACGCCATTGCACCATCTGCTCTCCCAGGACATGGATCGCCCGATCGTGCTGACCAGTGGCAACCTCTCGGACGAGCCGCAATGCATTTCCAACGAGGAGGCACGGCAGCGGCTGTCGAGCATCGCGGATGGCATCCTGATGCACGACCGGGACATTGTCCGGCGCATCGACGATTCAGTAGTCCGTGTCACGGCCGGCGCCCCCCGCCTACTACGGCGTGCGCGAGGCTACGCTCCCGCGCCGATCGTGTTCCCGGATGGATTTTCTGTCGCACCTCCAATCCTCGCCATGGGCGGCGAGCTCAAAAACACTTTCTGTCTTCTGCAGGACGGCCGGGCGGTCGTGTCGCATCACATGGGCGATCTGAAAGACGCTTTGACCTTCGATGACTACAAGCGATCGATCGAGCAATACACCCAGTTGTTCGAACACATGCCGGAAGCCGTCGCGATCGACCTGCATCCGGATTACCTCTCCAGCAAGCTGGGCCGCGAGCGTGCTGCAGCTGCGGGCCTGCGGCTGATCGAGGTGCAGCACCATCACGCTCACATCGCCGCTTGCATGGCCGAGCACGGCCTCGGCCTGCTCGCCGCTCCCGTTCTCGGCGTCGCACTGGACGGGCTTGGCTACGGCGCTGACGGCACGCTCTGGGGCGGGGAGTTCCTGCTAGCGGGCTATGCCCGGTATCAGCGCCTGGCGTGCTTGAAACCCGTGGCCATGCCCGGCGGTGCGCGCGCTATCCATGAGCCTTGGCGCAGCCTGTACGCACACCTGCGTGCCGCGGACATCGCAGACTCGGACCTCTTTGCGGCGCGGCCAATTTCGGTGCTGAACGGCATGATCGACCGTGGTATCAATGCGCCATTAGCCAGTTCGTGTGGCCGCCTGTTCGATGCAGTGGCGGCGGCGCTCGGTATTTGCTGCGATCGCGCCTTGTACGAAGGCCAGCCCGCCGTTGAACTGGAGACAATAGCCGATCCCGATGAGCGGGGTGCCTATCCGTTCGGCTATGTGCAGACCGACGCCCTGATGGTGCTCAATCCAACTCCGATGTGGCACGCCTTGTTAGCTGATCGGACTGGTCTGACAGTGAAAGCAGCTCGCTTTCACACCGGCCTCGCCATAGCAATCGTCGACGTCGTCGACAGGTTGCGTCAAACCTCCGCTTTCGACACCGTGGCGTTGACCGGCGGCGTCTTTCAGAACAAGAACCTGCTCGAGCAAGTCGTCAGCCGGTTGTCCCCGCTTGGCCTTCGGGTGTTGACCCATCAAAAAGTTCCCGCCGGCGACGGTGGGCTCGCACTAGGGCAGGCGGCGATCGCCGCGGCCGCAATCGCCGGTTAAAGGAGTGCGCGTCATGTGCCTGGGCATCCCTGGTCGCATCGTCGAAATCACCGATCGCGATACCATGACCGCCGTGGTGGAAGTCGGTGGTGTCCGCCGGCCGATCAACATCTGCTTTATCGTCGACGACGGCACTCAGCCCGCTGCCTACGTTGGGGAATGGGTCCTCGTGCATGTGGGATTCGCCATGAGCCATATCGACGCAGCCGAAGCCGAGCGAACGCTGGCGCTGCTGACAGAGCTTGGTGAGATTCAAGCGGAACTAGATATAATGCAGCAAAGCGCTGAGGCGAACTTCTCCTCTCGGGAAACAGATCACGCCCATGAAATACATCGATGAATTCCGCGACCCGGCTAAGGCGCGCAGTCTGGTCGCCGAAATCCGTAGCCTGATCCCGCGCATTCCGCGCCTCGATGGCCGCCCCTTGCAGATCATGGAAGTGTGCGGCGGGCACACGCACGCCATCTTCCGGTACGGCATCCAACAGATGCTTCCCGAAGAGGTGGAATTCGTGCACGGTCCTGGCTGCCCGGTTTGCGTCCTCCCGATGGGTCGCGTCGACGACTGTGTGGCTATCGCCGAACGGCCGGAGGTGATCTTCACGACGTTCGGCGACGCGATGCGGGTACCGGGTTCACGCAAGAGCCTGCTCAAGGCGAAGGCCGAAGGTGCGGACGTCCGCATGGTTTATTCGCCGCTGGATGCACTGGCGATCGCACGCGCGAACCCGGACCGTGAGGTCGTGTTTTTCGGTTTGGGGTTTGAAACGACAATGCCCAGCACCGCCATGACGCTGATCCAGGCGCGGCGCGCGGGACAAACGAATTTTTCGTTATTCTGCAATCACATCACCATTATTCCCACCATCAAGGCAATTTTGGATTCCGCTGATCTGCAACTAGACGGCTTCATTGGTCCGGGGCACGTCAGCATGGTGATCGGCACCCTCGGCTATGAGTTCATCGCCCGCGACTACCACAAGCCAATCACCGTCGCCGGCTTCGAGCCTCTAGATGTATTGCAATCTCTTTGGATGGTGTTGCGACAACTGGCGGAAGGCCGCTGCGAGGTCGAAAATCAATACGGCCGCATCGTGCCGGAGGCAGGCAACGCACGCGCTCTCGCAGCGGTGGAAGAGGTGTATGAGCTGCGGCCGTTCTTCGAGTGGCGTGGCCTCGGGTCAATTGATCATTCCGGGGTACGAATCCGCGATGCCTACGCTGCGTTCGATGCCGAACGAAAATTCAGCGTGCCGAACATCATGATCGCCGATCCGAAGGCGTGTCAGTGCGGGGAGGTGCTGAAAGGCCTCATCAAGCCTCACGAATGCAGGGTATTCGGCACCGCCTGTACCTCCTGAGATTCCGCTTGGATCTTTAATGGTATCTTCGGAAGGTGCTTGTGCCGCCTACTACAGTTACGGCAGAACCGAGCGGATGCCTGCATGAACGCGGGTGGTCCGCCGGAAGAGCGGATCAATCTTTCGCACGGCAGTGGGGGCCGGGCGATGCGCCGGCTGATCGACGAGGTGTTCGTTCCCACCTTCGACAATGCCGCGCTGAGCGTCCTGGAGGATCAGGCGACCATCGCATTGAGCGATCTCGCGGCGTGCGGAGACCGGTTGGCTTTCACCACCGATACCTACGTCGTGGACCCGCTATTCTTCCCCGGTGGCGACATCGGTGGACTTGCGGTCGCGGGCACGGTGAACGACCTCGCAATGAGTGGCGCGCGGCCACTGTTTCTGTCCTGCGGGATGGTGCTGGAGGAAGGGCTGCCGGTTGCAATCCTGCGGCGTGTCGCGGCCAGCATGAAACAGATGGCGGATCGTGCGGGGGTCAAGATCGTTACGGGTGATACCAAAGTCGTGGAACGCGGCGCCGCCGACAAGATGTTCATTAATACTGCTGGAATCGGCTCCGTGCCGGCCGGTATCTCGATTTCCGCATCTAACGCGCGGCCGGGCGATGTGGTGATTGTCAACGGTGTCATGGGTGACCATGGCACCGCTATCCTGATTGCGCGCAATCAACTGGCGCTGGAGGCCGACATCGAAAGCGATTGTCAGCCTCTGGATGGATTGGTTGCCGCCATGTTGGCGCAATGCCGAAATATACGCTGCCTACGCGATGCGACGCGGGGCGGCCTAGCAACGGTTTTGAATGAGTTCGCTAAAAGCTCCAACGTCGGAATACGGATTAACGAAGGCGATGTGCCGCTACGTGAAGAAGTAAAGGGCGCCTGCGAGATCCTCGGACTTGATCCGTTATACCTCGCAAACGAAGGCCGGCTGGTTGCTATTGTTCCGCCCGACAGCGCCGACGCCGTCCTGACCGCGATGCGAACCCACCCAAGCGGCATCGGCTCGGCGATTATCGGGGAGGCGACGGATAAGCGGCGCGGTATGGTAACGATGCAAACCGTCTTTGGCGGAGAGCGCATCGTCGATACGCTCGTCGGCGAACAGCTTCCACGCATATGCTAGCGCAGCCCTATGCACGAACTGAGCATCGCCGATAGCATCGTCGAACATTGCGCGGAACAAGCGAACGGCGCACGCGTGCTCCGTGTGCGGCTCGAGATCGGCCGGTTGTCCTGCGTTACACCGGACGCGCTGCGGTTCTGCTTCGATGTCTGCGCCAAGGACACCGTCGTGGAAGGTGCCGTGCTGGACATCGTTGCAGTCCACGGCCGCGCTCGCTGCCGCGGCTGCGGAGAAGAGATAGAGATCGGATCTTTTATCGACAACTGTGCCTGCGGCAGTAGAAATCTGCAAGTCATCGCGGGCGAAGGATTGAGGCTGAAAGATATGGAGGTTGCGTGATGTGCACGACTTGCGGCTGCTCCAATACCGAGAGCGTGATGATCACCGACCCGGCCACTCGCGGGCGGACAACTATTGCCGGTCCGGACCATGGCCACGTCCATGCCCATGGTGAGCACCATCACCACCATGAACATGGTGACCACCACCACAATTATGACGAAGGGACGTTGCACGCCGGCGTTCAGGGGCGAACGGTTAAGCTGGAACAGGATTTGCTCGCTAAAAACCAGCTTATCGCCGAACGAAATCGCGGGCGGTTTGAAGGACGGGAAATCCTGGCGGTAAATCTCATGAGTTCGCCCGGCGCGGGCAAGACGACGCTGCTGGAAAAGACGATCGTTGCCCTAGACCAATCTGCGTCCGTTTATGTCGTGGAGGGCGATCAGGCGACGCTCAACGATGCGGAGCGGATCAAGGCAACCGGCGCCCCGGTCGTTCAAATCAATACCGGTACCGGTTGCCACCTGGATGCCGAAATGTTGTCACGGGGATTAGCCGAATTGCAGCCGTCGCGAGGCGCGACCGTGTTCATCGAAAACGTCGGCAACCTTATTTGCCCGGCGCTGTTCGACCTGGGAGAGCGGGCAAAGGTTGTGATCCTCTCGGTCACCGAAGGCGAGGACAAGCCGATCAAATACCCCCACATGTTCCGGGCCTGTCAGGTGATGTTGATCAGCAAGATCGACTTGCTTCCCTACCTGCGATTCAGTACCGAGCGCTGCATGAATTACGCTCGCCAGATTAATCCCGAAATTCGTATCATCCCGGTCTCCGCCGAAACCGGGGAAGGTATGGACGCGTGGTATGCTTGGCTGAACGCCGAGCGAAATGCTGTCATCCAGGCAAGCTGATATTTCGCGTCCGGACGATAAACTCTTCCTAATGTCGCCGGAGACCGGTTATCACCGCGGCGAACCGAATAAATTGTGAGCCCATGTCGAGCTTTTCCACAATCATCCTGGCCCCCTTCATTATCGCATTTGCAATGTTCGTCGGACGCTTCTACGGACGCGAGAACGCGCGATCCATGCGCAGCCTTAGCTTTCTCCTCGCGGTCTGCACAGTGGCATCCGCATTCAGCTATCTGGTTCTGCGCATCACCGATTTACTGCCATCCTATGGCACGATCGGATATGGCATCGGTGGGCTAGTGCTGCTGGCCACGGCCATCGGGCGCTTGTTCATGATCTAGATGCCAAGCGTCATGTCCGCAGCAGACGCGACCAAAATCCCGTCGTCGCCCGCTTGCCGTGCGAAACATGCGGCGAGTGAGACGGCGGCGGGAGTACACTGCTGATCAAATGTTGCCCGATATCACGCTGTTCGATCCGCGCCCGCTGAAATGCGATGATTGTCCCAGCCAATTCGTCCGGACCACGCTCGGTCAACGTAGCCGCCCAGCTTGTCGCGGCGTCGAACTGGCCGGCGCGGCGCAGCACGTCCAGCCGGCGCAAACCCAGCTCGACGTCATCCGTATCCGCCCACAAGGCGGCAACGGTGGCTCTCAGCTTAGCCGGCTCCGACATTGCCGCCGCGTCGTCGGCCGCCCAGGCCGCCTGCAAGAGAGCCTCAGCCTGTTGTGGTCGGTCGCCGGTCCGCTCACAGATCAAGGCCCAGCGCCGGAACGGCAGCGTCTCCTCCAGCGCCGTTGTGCTCAGCATGCGATACTCGTCCGATTCCACCACCGCACGCGCGGTCGAAGGTAGCGCGGAGAGATCGGGCGCCGCGGCGCCACATCGGGAACACACCTGGATCCAGTCGCGCAACGTGGACCGTGCCGGCTCGCCCGGTCGCATATCCAAATCCGGCGCGATCTCCGGTTGTGGCGCGCGGAAGGCCGCCCGAACCGGATTGCCGCAAACCCCGCATAGTGACTCACTCATGACCCGACCTCCGCCCGCAAACCGTCGCGTAGCCGCTGCATCGCCCGCTCCATCAGTGCGGCTGACTGAGCGAAACATACCCGCAGCCAACCTTCCCCAGCCGAACCGAACGCTACGCCTGGTGCGACGGCAACGCCATGGCGCGTCACCAGTTTCTTGGCAAGGTCCAGACTGTCGTCGAGTCCCTCAACGGCCAGGAAGGCATAGAACGCGCCATCCGGCGGCTGGTAGCGAATGCCGTTCAACCCCGCCAGCGCCTGGCTTGCTAGATCACGGCCGGTAGCACAGTAGGCGCGAAATCCCTCAACAGACTCAGTGTCCGCAATCGCCGCCACCCCGGCGCGCTGGGTAAACGGCGCAACTCCGGAGTGCACCGCTTCCACGATGTCGACAATCGCCTCGCTAGCGCCGTCGGGGACCACCATCCAACCCAGCCGCCAGCCCGTCATCCTCCAGGTCTTGGAGAAGCTGTTGCAGATGATGATTTTATCGTCCGGTTCGGCGATATCCAGCATCGACGCCGCCGCGGCGCGACCATCATAAACCAGCCGCGAGTAAACCTCGTCGGAGATAATCCAAGCCCCGTGGCGGTTCGCGATCTCGCGGATCGCTCGAAGTTCGGTCTCGGACGCTGTCCAACCGGTCGGATTTCCCGGTGTGTTGAGGACGAAGGCTCGCGTCCCCTCCATCATCGCATCAAGCTTGTCGAGATCCAGCCGAAAACCACCGTCCTCTTGCACATCCAGATCAATCTGCTCGACAACCGCCCCGCGCAGCCTGGCCGCACTGGCGATGTTGGGCCACGCCGGACTGTGCACGACAACGCGATGCCCCGCACGCAAGATTGCAGTCATGGCCACGGAGATCGCGGCCATGCCGGATGCGGTTACCTGAATGCGGCTCTCCGCCACAGGTTTTGCGTGCAACCGGCTCAAGTAGCTGGACAGCGCCCCGCGCAACGCCGGCAGGCCGCGCACGTCGGGGTACCGAGTGTGCTCGTCCCGAAGAGCGCCGATAGCAGCATCCAGAGCGGAGTTCGGGCTGGGCTGGTCCGATTCGCCGAAACATAAAAAGTCCACATCCGGCGTTTCGAACGCCAGGCGCGCGACCTCGACGATCCGCGAACTGGGAATGAGCGTGAGATCCATGGAGTCCATATTTATTTATCCGCGAGGCGGTTCGCGCCCTGATGTATCGGTGCAGTTACAACATAAGCCTATACCAGACTCCGATTCGGGTGACGTCGCCGACAGCGGTCGCGCCCCACAAGCGCTTCCCAATTGGGGAAGCAGTTGGTTTCCTTCGAATCAGGCGAACCGGAGTGATCGATGCGCAGCATATGATCCGGCGGCGCATCATAAGTTAGCCGACCGGTTCACGATCGATTATACCGTAACAGTGATACGCATGTCACTGAAATCAATCGGCCCTTCGAAACATGACGCGCCAGGGCCTCAGGCTGTGGAGCGGGGTAATCACATTCAAGAAGCGGCCAGTAGGTGGCGGAAATAAGCACGTCCCGCGTTTGAATTTCCAGCGCAACGACCCGTTCGACTCCCCCCTTCTGCAGGACGTTGAGCGCCAAGCGGCGCAAGATCGCGTAGTTCTACGGGCCATGGTCCATTCGGTTGCAATCCCGATCCTCGTTTGTGACGACGCCCAGATTCCAGTGAAGCCGATTTTCGATCCCCCAAAGGCGAACGGACAACGGCGTTAAGGCGCTTGGCGGATATCGGCTTGCTAAGTAAATCTCGACGGTGCGTTTGACGGGCTGGCGGCCCCAGATTACCGCCCCTGTTCGGCCAGAACCGCCGCCTCCACGCCTCCTGGCCGGTCAAGGATCGCCCTCGCCTTCGGCAGATCCAACATCCCTTCCCACCAGGCGACAAAGATCGTCGCGACGGCATTGCCGAACAGGTTGGTGATGGCCCTCGCTTCACTCATGAACCGGTCAATCCCCAGCACCAGGACCATGCCCGCGACCGGCACCTTCCCGTTCATCGTGGCGAGCGTCGCGGCCAGGGTGATAAATCCACCGCCGGTCACGGTGGCCGCGCCCTTCGACGTCAACAGCAGGACCGACAGAATGAGCAAATAGTCGCCCCAACTCAGCGGGATATTCAGCGCCTGAGCGATGAAGGCGATGGCCATGGTGAAATAGATCGACGACCCGTCCAGGTTGAACGCATACCCCAGCGGCACGGTCAGGCCGACCAGGGACTTGCCGCAGCCCAGCAGCTCCAGCTTTTCCATCAGTGTAGGCATTGCCGCCTCGGACGAGGAAGTACCTAGTACCGATGAGAAACTCCTCCTTCACGAACCGGAGGATTTTCAGGATATTCAGCCCCATAAGGGCCGCCACCGCGCCCATCGCCAGGAAAATGAACAGCACGCAGGTGAGGTAGAAGCACAGCATCAGGAATCCAAGCTGCGCCAGTGCACCGATCCCGTAGCGGCCGATCGTGAACGCCATCGCGCCGAACGCGCCGAGCGGAGCGGCCCGCATGATGATGGCGATCACGCCGAACAGAGCTCCCCCGGTCTCGTCAAGGAAATGCACGACGGCCTTGCCGTGGTCTCCCATCCGAGACAGGCCCAGGCCGAACAGCACGGCGAACAGCAGCACCTGCAGGATTTCGCCCTTGGCGAACGCATCGGCCACGGTATTGGGAATGATGTTGAGCAGGAAGCTGACAACGTCGAGGTGAGGAGCGTTGACGTAGGTTGCGATCGACTTGCTGTCCAAGGTGGCCGGGTCGATATTGAGGCCGGCGCCCGGCTGAATGACATGCGCGACGACCAGGCCGATAAACATGGCAATCGTGGTCATTAACTCAAAATACACGATGGCCTTGATGCCGATCCGCCCGACCTCCCTGGCGTCGGATAGTTTCGCGATCCCGACCACCACCGTCACGAATACGATCGGGGCGATGATCATCCGCACCAGCTTGATAAAAGCATCCCCGAACGGCTGCATCCGCACCGCGAGCGCCGGCCAGAAATACCCGAGTGCGGCGCCGAGCACGACACCCAGCAGAACCTGGATGTACAGTCCCTTCGCCGAGCGCGCGCTGCTGCCTGCCATTGCCTGAGATCCCTCTTTCGCTTATGTCCGGCCGGCTCTTTAGGTCCTGCGGGTCTGTCTGCTTGTTCGACATAGATCCACAACAAGGTGTCGCGAATGGCTGATTACGTCATCTCCCCGCCTCCGATCGTTGCCGTTCCCATCGCTGGTGGCGGCAGTTTTCCGGTCAGGCGTGTCTTTTGTGTAGGCCGCAACTACGCCGAACACGCTCGGGAGATGGGCAGCGACCCGGACCGGGAGCCGCCGTTCTTCTTCATGAAGCCCGCCGACGCCCTGCTGCTGAACGAAGCCGATATGCCCTATCCGCCGCGCAGCACCCAATTGCACCACGAGATGGAGCTGGTTGTTGCGATCGGCGAGGGCGGGGCGAACATCAATGAGGCCGAGGCACTACGGCATATCTGGGGCTATGCCGCCGGGCTCGACATGACCCGCCGCGATCTTCAGAACGCTGCCAAGAAGGAGGGCAAGCCCTGGGATATGGGCAAGGGCTTCGACCATTCCGCGCCGATCGGCTTGATGGTGCCTGCCTCCAGGATCGGCCACCCTTCGACCGGCCTGATCGAGTTGAAGGTCAACGGCCAGGTCCGCCAGACCTCCGACCTGTCGAAGATGATCTGGAGTGTCCCGGAGACCATCGCCTACCTGTCCGGGCTGGTACATCTGGCGCCCGGCGACCTGATCTACACCGGGACACCGGAGAACGTCGCAGCGGTCGAGCGCGGCGATCTGCTGGAGGGCGTCGTCGAGGGTGTTGGCACGGTGACGACCCGCATTGCGTGATCGCCTTAGGCCAGAGGGCGTGAATTACGCGATGATGCAAAAGGTCTTTTGATGCCTTCGCTACGCGTGGCGACCTGGAACATCAACTCGTTGCGGCTGCGTGTCGGGTTGCTGGACAGACTGGTCGAGGCTCTCCGTCCGGATGTCATCTGCCTGCAGGAGACCAAGGTTCCGGACCTGTTGTTTCCCGCCGAGGCGCTTGAGGCGCTGGCGTATCCGCACACCGTGTTTCGCGGCATGAAGGGCTATAACGGCGTCGCTATCCTGTCGCGGGTCCCGCTGGAGCTGCATGACGCCGCGCCCGACTGGTGCGGCAAGGGCGACTGCCGGCATTTGGCCGCCGCGTTGCAAACTCCCAGCGGCCCGGTGGAACTGCACAACTTCTACGTCCCGGCCGGGGGCGACATTCCGGATCGCGCGGAGAACCCGAAATATGGTCATAAGCTCGACTTCATTGCCGAGGCCAGGCTGTGGTTCGCCGCCCGAACCGAGCTGAAACGGTCGGTCCTCGTGGGTGATCTGAATATCGCGCCGCTGGAACAGGACGTCTGGAGCCACAAGCAGTTGCTGGGCGTGGTCAGCCACACACCCCCGGAAACCGAGGGCCTGGACGCCTGGATGAATGCCGGCTTCATCGACGCGGTGCGGCATTTCGTTCCGGCGGATCAGAAGCTCTACTCGTGGTGGTCATATCGAAACCAAGACTGGCGCGCCTCAGACCGGGGACGGCGGTTGGACCATATCTGGGTCACCCCCGACCTGACGCCCGGCCTGCGCAGCCAAACGATACTGCGTGATGCGCGTGATTGGCCCCGCGGCTCCGATCACGTGCCGGTCTGCGTTGAGATCGAGGTCTAACCCTGATCCGCTTCCCGGCCCAACCGTTTGACGGGCAACGATTTATCTGTTTGAAGCGCCGAAATCGGGACACTTAGGCGCCAACCGGCGGCAAGACTCCTGTGAAGGGAACGACAAGCATGGCCATTCAGCCTGGTCCCCAGCCGAAACGCCATTGGCTCCGTATCCTTTTCGCGCTGCCGTTCATCGCCATGCTGTGGGTGTCGTCCTACAACCGTCTGACGCCGGAACTGTTTGGCTTTCCATTCTACTATTGGTACCAGCTCGCGTGGGTCGTCATCTCAGCCGCCATCGCCGCGATCATCTACAGCGCCGAACGCTAGGGACGCCGCCATGAACTGGCCCGCCCTAACCATCTTCGTCGCGCTCTTTGTTTTCGTCACAGGATTAGGCTTTTGGGCCGCTCGGTGGCGTGCCGGCGACCTGACCGAATTGCACGAGTGGGGCCTTGGTGGGCGCCGCTTCGGCACCTTCGTCACCTGGTTTCTGCTCGGGGGTGACCTCTATACCGCCTACACCTTCATAGCTGTCCCCGCCCTCGTCTACGGCGCCGGAGCAATCGGTTTTTTCGCCGTGCCCTACTCGGTCCTGATCTATCCGCTGCTCTACCTGATATTCCCGAGGCTGTGGTCGCTGGCGCACAAACACGGCTACGTCACATCCTCCGACGTCGTTCTGGGGCGCTATGGCAACAAGTGGTTGGCGCTGGCCGTCGGCGTGACCGGCATCGTGGCGACGATGCCGTACATCGCCCTGCAATTGGTCGGCATGCAGGTCGTGATCGGCGCGATGGGCGTCTCGGGCGAGGGCGTGATCGGCGACCTGCCCCTGATTATCGCCTTCGTCATTCTCGCCGCCTTTACCTACACGTCCGGCCTCCGCGCTCCGGCTATGATCGCGGTGGTGAAGGACCTCCTGATCTATCTGGTGGTTATTGCTGTAACCATCTTCGTGCCGCTTAAACTGGGCGGCTTCGGGCCGATCTTTGCCGGAGTCCCCACCGCGAAGCTGACGCTGGCGGCGCCGGCCGGCGACACCTACGGCTCATACAGCACTTACGCGACCTTGGCCCTCGGATCGGCGCTGGCGCTGTTTCTCTACCCGCACTCGCTGACGGCTATCTTGAGTAGCTCCAGCCCGGGCGCCATCCGCCGGAACGCTGCCTTGCTACCGGCCTACTCGCTGGTGCTGGGCCTGCTGGCACTGCTTGGCTTTATGGCCGTAGCACTGCACGTAGGCACCGCACCCGAGTTCGCCGATGGGTTCAAGCGCTACGGCAACAACTTCGCCGTGCCGGCTTTGATCCTCGCCATCTTCCCTGGATGGTTCGCCGGTGTGGCGTTCGCTGCTATCGCCATCGGCGCGCTGGTGCCGTCCGCAATCATGTCGATAGCTTGCGCCAATATCGTCAGCCGCACCATCTACCGAGGCTTCCTCGCCCCTCACGCGACCAATGCGCAGGAGTCATCGGTGGCGAAAATTGCCTCCCTCCTGGTGAAAACCGGTGCTCTGGTATTCATCATCTTTGTGCCGGTGCCCTATGCCCTGCAGTTCCAGTTGTTGGGCGGCCTGTGGATGATCCAGGTGCTGCCGTCGGTGATCCTGGGCCTTTATCTACGGATGCTGAACGGCTGGGCACTCCTGGGCGGCTGGGCCGTGGGGACCGCAGTCGGCACCTGGATGGCATCCACGACGTCATTCAAAGCGGCCGTTTTCACGGTGTGGCTCGGCGGCACCGCCTTCCCGGCCTACATCGCGCTGTGGGCACTGATCGCCAATGTGGTGGTGTCGATCGCGCTGTCCATCGTGCTTAAGCCATTTGTCGCACCGGCGCCTGCGCTGGCCGAGTAGTCCGGGCTCCACAAGGGATTGGCTGCGGCCTAATCACTCAAGCTGGCTGCCAGCGTAGCGAAATCCGGCAGATGGTTAACGGCAAGTTCGTCCACCGTGCCCGCCTTCGGCGCAGACGCGAAAACCGGGTCAGGGCCGCCGACAAACCAGTCGACCCGCCGGTGCCGCTCCAAAGAGCCCGAAATGTTCAATGGCAGGCCCGTGCCTCGCATAGCTGCGAAATCCAACTTGCCGGGGGGCCAAGCCACAACCTCTCGCAGACCTCGCACAGGCTACGCTTTGCAACCGAACTGTCTAAGGGCGCCACACGCCGCGCTGACCAGCAACCACCTGTTGTGCACGCCACACGCGATACCGGAACATAATCCACGCCACCGCCGCGGCGCCCAATGCGACAGGCAGGATCAGCAGCGCCACCCACAATGCGAGCGCCGCCAGCGACAGCGCCCCGGCAATCAGAGCGACCACGATCGCCCATAGCAGGATGCGACTTGAAATCGGCACCTTCGGCGGTGAGACGAACTCCCCGTCGACGGTCATCTCCAACTCGGGCGGCGGACGTCGAATCATGCCGTCGATGTGGCTCCCCCATCGCCCGGCTTCAAGCCCAGGGCCACCCTTGACGCACCGACCCCGTGGCATATCGCCCTGCACGCTCCTGCCCTAGTCTAGCGCTCAATCATGGAAAGGAGCCGCCACCGTGAAAGTCGGGCTATTCATCAACACGCAATATCCGGAACAGGTCGATGTGCCGGCGCAAATCCCTGCGCTCATCGAGCAGGTGCGCGTAGCGCGAGATGCCGGCTTCAAATCGCTCTGGTTTCCGCATCACTGGCTAACAGAGCCGATGCAGATGCTGCAGATCATGCCGGCGATGGCGTTCCTGGCCGCCGAAGCGAAGGGCATGGTGATCGGTCCCAACATCCTCATCCTGCCGTTGCTGAACCCGATGCACGTCGCCGAGGAGGCCGCAACGCTCGATGTTTTAACCGGTGGCAATTACGTGCTGGGTGCCGGGCTGGGATATCGGCAACCCGAGTTCTCTGCGTTCGGTATTTCGCTGGCGGAACGCGCCGGGCGCTTCTCGGAAAGCATCACCTTGATCCGCAAACTTTGGGCCGGCGGAAAGATCACCCACGAGGGAAAATTCTATACCGTCGCCGATGCCGGTATCAGTCTGAAGCCGATGCGCCCGGGCGGGCCGCCGATCTACATTGCCGGCCTCGTTGATTCCGCCGTTCGGCGCGCTGCCAAAATCGGCGATGCATGGCTGATCGCCAACGCATCCTCAATTCAGGAGATCACCCCGCAAATGCAAACCTATCGGGCGGCGCTGAAGGAATATAACCGCACGCCACTGGAATATCCCCTCGCCCGCGAGTGCTACGTCGGAAGCACCCGGGCCTCAGCCTATGAAGAATGCAAAGCGGCCCTCGAGTACAAGTATGCTGCCTACGCCGCGTGGGGAATGACCAGTCCTCTTGCGGGAACCACCTTTGAGGACTTCGCCAAGGATCGTTTTATCATCGGAGACAAAGCATCGGTCAAAGACGAGATCCTGCGCTATACTCACCTGCTCGGAACGGATCACTTCATCATGCGCAGCCAGTGGCCCGGCCTGCAGCAAGAAAAGGTCCTCGGCTCCATCCGGCGGCTCGGGGAGATCTTCGCCGGCTTATAGCCAAGGCTTACGCCGTCCTCACCCGGGCGCTGTCGCTTCCGTCCCAAGCCACTGTCCGACAAGCGCAGGAAGCGTGCCATCCCGGATCAGTTCGGCCTGCGCATTATCGATTGCCTCCTTCAGCGCCGTATTGCCCTTGCGCACGCAGATGCCCAGACGCTCGCGGGTAATCCCGGTTTCAACCACCTTCAGCCTAGGGCGGCGGTCGCGGACAAACCACTTGGTGACAGGCGCAAGCTTCATGAAGGCGTCGCAGCCGCCGGTCGAAAGGTCGTCCAGCGCCATTTCGATCTCGTTATAGGCATACACTCGCACCCGCGCGGCTCGCTGCTCGGCAACGAGCCTGTCGGCAACCGGCTGACTGGTGTTCCCTTGCTGCACGCCTATCACCAAGCCCTTTAGGTCCGCGATCCCGTGCACCCGCGGGTGGCGGTTCGGATCGACGACCAGCGACTGGCCCGAGACCACATAGGGCTGGCAGAAGTCCGCGACCCGTTCGCGATCGGGGGTGATCGTGGTGCCCGAGGCGATGCAGTCATAGGTCCCATCGTCAAGACCCGCGAAGATGCCGTTGAAGTCGGCGCCCGCGTACCGGACCAGTTGCCACGTGCGGCCGATTTTTGAAGCAATGCGCTGCATAAGCGCAACATCAAAACCGGTCGGGCCGGTATCGGTCATGAACTCGAAAGGCGGGTCCGGCAGAGCTGCTCCGACCTTCAACGCAACGCGATCCTCAGCTTCCGGCATCTTTAAGAGCACTCCACAACAAAGCTGGACTGGTTCGGTAAAGATCTACAGCATCCAATGCCGCGGGGCCATAAGTCCTTGTTCTACTGTGCCGATCTACCCGACCGCCAGGATGCTTTTGTCCGATGGTCGGCTATCTACCCGAGAATCATGTGAAGTGATTCATAGCAACACTTCCGGCCCATATGAAAAACTCTCCTTAGCATCGCTATTGGTGTCTCACAGTCTTCAGGGGCAGGTGTAACATGAAGCGGGTGTTTTTGACTGGCATCATCATTTGTCTCGTTCTGATCGCCGGGGCGGTGGAAATGGAAACATCCCACACCAAGCCCAACGCCGTGTTAACAGAGACGATCCTGGCGAAACGCGATCATCTGAAGGTGCTGCGGGCGATCAGCGAAATGTGCGCCGACAACTCCGTGGCGACAACTTCCGAAGTTAATGTCCTCACCGCGCCGCCCGACAGCGAAGAGGAGATTCATTATCCGGCTCTTTCGCAAAAACCGACGACGTTCCAGATGTCGGCCAGGAATTACAGCGAGGAACTCCGGGACCAGCGCATCAGGCTCGACCAGGAGATCAACGGCGGGCAGGCGGTATCTTGGTGGTTCAAAGCAGCGATCGCAGCGTTCGGCACCCTGGCGGCAATCTTGATTGGCCTTAAGCCTCTGTTTGAACGATTTGAAGGCCTCAAGTTGGTCAATACCGGCATTGCCGCAGCCGCCATCATCTTTTCTGGAACCGTCGGCACGCTCTCCAGCTTTAGTGCTTTAGCAGACGTGCAGGCGCACTTGCTGCAAAACCAGCGAACTCTGGCTCAATTACAGCAGCTCCACTGGCGCGTCGGAAATGATGTCTTCGCAGCTACAAGTCTATGTGCCCCTGGCGAGAACCCGGATCTCGGAAAGATTGGCGATTGGAAGTACCGGTTCGAAGAAATCACCAACGAAGCTCTACCAAGTGTTGCTAAGCCCGGCGACCTCGCTCAACCGCAAAAAGCTGCGGCGAGCATCAGAACCGTATCCAACTAGCAATCCGATCCCGACGGAAGCATCCCTATGCGGTCGGGTGAATCCGGCCCGCAACATCAAAGGCTAGTGGCTCAAAACGGACGGCGCTATCCGTCTGATTTGAACCACTAGCGGCTTTCCGTAAGGAAGACCAAGCGACGGGCGACGGTTACAGACCTGTAGCGGGCGGCCGACTGGCGTTCGACGCCAAGGCTGGGTCGCGAGACAGACCCTTCGGCCAGTTCGTCAGCCCGCAAGCCATATAACGCTCGGTCGGCGCGACAATGACGTGGGTTGGTGCGAAGCGTGCCAGGTCGGTGAAATCGAAGGTGCATCCTAAGAAGGGCATCCAGCCGATGCGGGCGGCACTAGTATGCTTGAGCATGGGCTGCCAGTACTCCCAGGTGAAGCTATCTCCCAAAACGAGGAGTTGCTCGCCCTCGGAAGTTCGCTCCAAAGCGTAGCGAAGATCCAACAAATAGGCGGGGAGTGTGCGAAACACGTCGATTGCCGCCCAGGTTTCTGCCGGCGGACCGATACGCAGGGCATAGTCGGCATCAGCCAGGCGGTCCTGCAGCCCGAGCAGACGCGCGAGATCGCCCGCCGGTACCGGCGACAACGGCGTCAGGGAGGTAGCAGGATCGAGCGACCACTCATCATGACCGATAGAATTCATCGTCATGTTGAACGCTAGCAGGGCCGCATTCCAGCGCCAATGCGAATCGGTATGGCGATACAGCAGGTCGCGATCGGGGCTGGCCATGAAAGCCGCCTTCAGGTCGATGGTGGCGACGCCGCGCTCGCGAAGTTCGTGCATGGCAAGATCGTATTCCAACGGGCCGCTGATCCGCCACCAGGCAGGCTGATCATGTGTTGGAATGGACTGGGCGTTGGGCGGCACCAGCACCACAACGTCGCCACCCGTGGGTGCCAGGGCAAGTCGAACCGCATCCACCACGTCGACGAAATGCCGAATTCGGTTAGACCGGTAGAGCGAGCCGGTGGATTGGTCGACCACGTTCTCACCGCTGTAGAACAGATGCATACGTGGCCCGAAATACACCCGCGGATCACTCGGCGTCATGACGGCGTATTCGAGGGCGGCTCGCAAGTAAGGCAGGGTGCGGGCATAACCGAAATTGTCGTCGAAATACTGCCGGCCGGCACGGCAGAGAGCATTGAGTTTGTCGCCGAAGGAAGCCTTCTTCGCCACAATAAACGGATGCCACGTGCCGACTGGATCGGGAACCAATGATCCGAGCATGACGAGTACGAGAAGCGCCAGGGCGGCGGGACCGAGATAGCGACGACGACCTGGAATCAGCGCCACGTTCAGAACCTGTTGTAAAGGAAAGGATTGTAGGTGCTTGCGCCTACAATGATTACGCACACCGCGAGCAAGGCCAGCAGCCAGGCGTTGTCGCCTACGCCAAGAACCGTCTCACCCAACAGCCGCCCGGCGCTTTGCCGCAGCCGCGGAAACCGCCACCGCCATAGTCCTAGCAGGCCCGCTACAACCAACGCGGCGCAGGCAACGGGTGTAAGCGCGATATGCATCTGCACTGACAGCCCGCTCGAACCGCTGAGACCCGCGAGTCCCTTGAACATAATAGCCGCGCGATCGAAACTATTCGCCCGGAACCAGACCCAGCCGACGAAAACGGCCAGCAGAGTATAGCCGTGAGCGATCGGATGCGGCAGTTCGGAGAGCACGCGGCGCAGACCAGCGCGCTCGATCACCAGCAGAAGGCCGTGGTAAGCCCCCCAGATTACGAATGTCCAGCTTGCACCATGCCATAATCCGCAAAGCAGGAAGACGATCCACAGATTGGCATAGGTCCGTGCCGGCGAGATCCGGTTGCCGCCAAGCGGGATGTAGACGTAATCGCGCAGCCAGGCGGACAAGCTCATATGCCAGCGACGCCAGAAGTCCGTGACGCTCAACGATGCGTAAGGAACCCGGAAATTGCGTGGCAAAGTAAAGCCGGTCATCACGCCGAGGCCGACGGCCATGGCGGAATAGCCGCCGAAATCGAAGTATATCTGCATGCCATAGGCGTAGAGAGCCAGCCACGCTTCCACCTGACCAGGCGCGGGAGCGTAGTCGAAGACCCCGTCCGCGACTGGCGCGATCTGGTCGGCGATCAGCACCTTCCACGCCAGGCCAATGATGAAGATGCGCATGCCGGCGGAGAACCGGTCAATGGTGTGGCGCCGGTCGTGCAACTGCCGCGCGACTGTCGAGTAGCGCACGATCGGACCCGATACCAGCTGCGGGAACATCGACATGTACAGCATGAACTCGTCGAAGCGACGGCTGGCTGCCGCGCGGCGCTTGGCGACGTCCGCGATGTAGGAAATCGCGTGGAAGGTGTAGAACGAAATGCCGAGCGGCAGGCCGATTTGCGGGACCGGCAAGCTAATGCCGATGAGGCCGAGCAGCGCGTTGAAATTCTCGATTGCGAAGCCGGTGTATTTGAAAACGCCAAGGACGGCGAGGTTACCCGCTGCACCGTAAGCCAACAGCCGGGGGCGCCGAAGGCCCTCCGCATTGTCGATGGCAATGCCTAACCGGAAATTGGCTGCGATGGAGGCCAACAGGATCGGCAGGAATATCGTCTTGCCAGAGGAATAGAACAGCACTGAGAAGGCAATGAAGACAATGTTCCTGGCACGAATCTTCCGGCAGGCAAAATAGCAGAGCAGGAAGGCCGGGAAAAAGCCGAACAGAAAGCTTTTCGAGGCAAACGTCATCCGTTTTGCGTTCCCCCTGGGTGTCGGCAATAGCGGAGGCAGAAACTGGCAGCAACGAATCGCCCATTGGCTGCGACGAGAAAGAGTGACCGCGCTATCATTGCTGATTGATTAAGCGCAACAGCCGCGTCCTGTTCCTGGAGCTTGGCGAACTGCCCGCGGCAAATCGTCGGGGTTCTGTTGCAGCTTTGCACTGCCGCCCTGGCCGGGCGACGCGATCGGCCGACAGGACGTCGACAAACCGAGCTGGAGAGCGGGTCCGCCCCACCTGCGCATGAGCGAGGTCCCGGCGCCGACCTCGCGGCTGTCAGTCTTGACAGCGCCGCTGGGCCCTCCCATACTTCACCATATGGCGAAGTTTCAAGGATCGCAGCTCGACCGGACATTCGCAGCGCTCGTTGATCCGACGCGCCGGGCGATCCTGGCACGTCTCGAGCAGGAGGACAGCGTGTCCATCGGCGAACTCGCGAGGCCCTTCGCGATCAAGCTTCCGGCGGTAATGAAGCATCTTGACGTGCTCGGCAACGCAGGGCTCATCACCCGATCGAAGACGGGCCGCACTGTCGCGGTGCGCCTCGCGCCCAAACCCATGGAAGAGGCGATGAACTGGCTGCGCCGGTATGAGCGGTTCTGGTCGGCTAGCCTCGACCGCCTCGCCGCCTATGCCGAGGCCAAGGAAACCAGGGCCGAAGCGGCGAAAATCCAGGAGACCAAACCATGACCAGCGTGACCCTGGTTCGCCGGATCGCGGCTCGCCCCTCTATCGTCTTCGATGCCGTGACGACGCCCGACGGCATTACCGCCTGGTGGGGCCCCGACGGCGGGCCCGTGCTTTTGGCTGAAACCGATATCCGCGTAGGCGGTCGCTTCCGGGTAGTGTTCCGGATGCTCGACGGCACCGAGCATGAGAGCAGTGGCCATTATATCGAGGTCGACAAGCCC
Organism: uncultured Alphaproteobacteria bacterium; assembly: GCA_963819345.1. Taxonomy (GTDB): domain Bacteria; phylum Pseudomonadota; class Alphaproteobacteria; order Acetobacterales; family Acetobacteraceae; genus Rhodopila. The sequence continues at coordinate 247,698 of CAWFVX010000023.1, read as the reverse complement.
GTCCGCCTCGTGATGAGCTGGCTTTGGACCCAGGGGGGCGATCCCGAGGAAGCTGGTGAAGAGTCGCAAGTCGAGATCGATCTGCGACCGATCGATACCGGGACGGAGCTCACCTTTACGCATTCGCGTCTTCAAAATGAGGCATCGCGGGCCAGCCACGAAGAAGGTTGGAACGGCGCGCTCGACAAGCTGGTAACACATCTTCTTGAAGGCCGGACGTAAAAGTAATACCGATAAAGAAACGACTCTGAAATAGAGCGTTTCTCTGTAACAGCAACCGGGAGAGAGAAATGATTCCGACCATCACCACCTTCGGCTGGGTGCCCGAATTCGCCCGCGGCTTTGTCCGCGATATGCGCCCACGCTGGGCCTTCGAGGAGGTCGGCCAAGCCTACCGCGTCAACCTGATCGCCGATTCCAAAACCCCCGAGCATCGCCGCTTCCAGCCGTTCGGCCAGGTGCCGACCTACCAGGACGACGAGGTTGCGATCTTCGAGTCCGGCGCGATCGTGCTGCGCATAGCCGAACGCGCTGGTAAGCTGATCCCCATGGAGGCGGCGCCACGAATGCAGGCGCTGCAATGGGTGGCAGCAGCGCTCAATTCCGTCGAGCCGTTTGTGATGGCACTCGCGATCAACGACATTTTCGAAAGAGATTGCGAATGGTCCAAGGCGCGCCATGTCAAAGTCGTCGCCGACCTGAAGACCCGCCTCGCCGATCTCGAGGCCGCGCTCGGGGACAACGTCTGGCTCGATGGGATCGAGTTCACCGTTGGCGATCTGATGATGATCTCGGTGCTGGGTGGGCTGCGCCGCACCACCCAACTTGCCCCCTTCCCGCGGCTGGCTGCCTATATCGCGCGCGGGGAGAGCCGGCCAGCGTACCAGAGGGCGATGGCCGATCACATGGCGACCTTCGACGCGCCGGTCCCCGTCTGATTTCCAACGCCCGCGAACGTTAAACGGAGAAAACGATGACGTATTTCCAAGGCTTTGTGATTCCGGTGAAGGCCGGGAACAAACCGGCCTTTTTCGACATGGCGAAAAAGATGGCGCCGATCTTCGCCGAATATGGCGCTATGCGCACGGTGGAATGCTGGGGTGACGACGTGATGGATGGCAAGGTCACTGACCTCAAGAAAGCCGTCCAGGCGAATAACGATGAGACGGTCGCCCTGTCCTGGGTCTGGTGGCCCGACAAGGCGACATGTGACGCGGCGGCCGGAAAAATCATGGCCGACGATCGAGTGAAGTCCTACAGTCCGATGCCGTTCGACGGCCAGCGGACGATCTACGCCGGGTTCGAAACGAGTTGCGACACTGGTGACCGCGGGAAGTTCGGCTATGTCGACGCAGTGGTCGCGAGTGTCCCCAACGGCAATCGCCAGGGCTTCATCGACCATTCGGCCAAAGCCGCGGGGCTCTTCCAGGAAAAAGGCGCACTGCGTCTCGTTGACGGCTGGGGCGTTGACGTGCCCGCCGGCAAGGTAACCGATTTCCAGCGCGCCGTGCAGGCGAAAAATGGCGAGACAGTTATTTTCGGCTGGATCGAATGGCCCGACAAGCCGACACGCGACAAAGGCATGGGCGCGCTGATGCAAGATCCGCGCATGCGTGAGAGTTCGCCAGCATGGAACGGCCAACTCGCGATCTTCGGCGGCTTTACGCCGATCCTCGACACCGCCCACGCGTAAGGAGATCCGTTATGTCGAACCCAGACATGACCCAGAAGAAGATGGCGACCTGCTTATGGTTTGACCATGGCCAGGCGATAAAGGCGGCCGAGTTCTACGCTGAGATTTTTCCCGACAGCCATGTAGCCGCCCGCCATAAGTCGCCGTCCGATTACCCTGCCGGCAAACAGGGTGACGAACTCACCGTCGAGTTCACCGTGCTGGGTATGCCATTCATTGGCCTCAATGGTGGACCGCATTTCAAGTTCAACGAGGCGGTCAGTTTCATGGTCTATACCGACAGCCAGGAGGAGACCGATCGTTATTGGAACGCGATCGTCGAAAACGGTGGTCAGGAGTCGCAATGCGGCTGGTGCAAGGACAAGTTTGGCCTGTCTTGGCAGATCACCCCCCGAGCGCTGATGAACGCGATGGCTGATCCCGACCGGGCGGCGGCGAAGCGCGCCATGGAAGCCATGATGACCATGAAGAAGATCGACATCGCCGCGATCGAGCGCGCCCGCGCCGGGAGGTCGGTCGCGTGAGCCTGCAACTCTTCGGCCACCCGTTCTCGTCCTATACGATGAAAGCGCTCATCGCGCTGTACCAGAACGAGACGCCGTTCGACTTCCGAATACTTGATCCCGATCATCCAGAAAACGGCGCAGAACTGGGTCGACGTTGGCCGATCGCCAGATTTCCATTGCTCGTCGATGGCGGGACGACGGTGTTCGAAACCACCGCGATCATCGAGTATCTCGCCGCGTTCCATCCCGGACCGATACCGCTGATCCCGACCGATGCGAAGGCTGCCGTGCCAGTCCGGATGCTCGATCGCGTGTTCGACAGCCATGTGATGGCGCCGATGCAGGCTATAGTGTTCAATGCGCGCCGCCCCGAGGAAGCACGCGATCCGTATGGGGTCACGCAGGCCCGAACCGCGCTCGATACGATCTACGCTTGGCTTGACCACGCACTGGTGGGACGCCAATGGGCCATCGGCGATACCTTCACCTTGGCCGACGCAGCCGCTGCGCCTGCGCTGTTCTACGCCGACTGGACCCACCCGATCGGTGAGGATCACACCACACTTAAGGCCTATCGCGCCCGCTTGCTCGCGCGTCCTTCGTTTGCGCGCTGCATCGACGACGCCCGCCCCTATCGGCCGTTCTTCCCGCTAGGCGCGCCCGATCGGGACTGATACCCCGATCCCGGCTAATCCTGAGGAAATGATCATGACAAACGAAAACCTCGAACTCTCCGTGACCCGGCTGATCGACGCGCCCGTCGAGACCGTCTGGAAGATCGCCACCGAACGCCTCGAAGAATGGTGGTGCCCTAAACCCTGGACGGTCGAGATCGTCGAGCAGGACTGGCGCGCCGGCGGACGCTCGGCCATGGTAATGCGCGGGCCAAACGGCGAGGAGATGCCGCACGAAGGTGTGTTCCTTGAGGTGACGCCCGGCAAGCGCTTCGTCTTCACCGACGCACTGACCACGGGCTGGCATCCGCAGGGTCCCTTCATGGTTGGAGCAATGGAGTTCGCGGATGAGAACGGCAAGACCCGATATACCGGCCGCGCACGCCATTGGACCAAGGAAGCCTACGAGCAGCATAAGGCGATGGGCTTCGAACAGGGCTGGGCCGCTGTCGCAGAGCAACTCGCTGCCTTGGCGGAGGCCGAGACGAAGGGGTCAGCCCGCTCAAGGTCGCAGTGATTTCCGGAGCATCGTAGCCTCCGGCAAGCTTTGTGCGCGTGCGTAACGTCGTCGTAACCGGCGGCAGCCGAGGTCTGGGTCTGGGTATTGCGGAGCGGCTCACGGCCTCCGGCTTCTGTGTAATAGCCATCGCCCGCAAACCGACGGAACCGCTGGAAGCGGCCATGCAGCAGGCAGGTCGCGCCGGCCTTGGGGCGCTGCATTTCCGCCCGTTCGATCTTGCAAACACCGCTGGGATCGCGGACTTGATCAAGGCTGTGCGCCGGGACTTCGGGAAGCTGTACGGCCTCGTCAATAATGCAGCGCTCGGTGACGCCGGGGTGCTTGCCACAATGCCGGACAAACTCATTGAGCAGTTGATACAACTCAACGTCGTGTCGCCGGCACTGGTAACGAAATACATCACACGTTCGATGATGACGGGCGATGGCGGGCGTATCGTGAACATCGCATCCGTTACAGCGTCAACTGGGTATACCGGGTTATCCGTCTATTCGGCCACCAAGGCGTCGATGGTCGGCTTCACCCGCGCCCTCGCGCGCGAATTGGGCCCCCTCGGGATCACCGTGAACGCCGTCGCGCCCGGCTTCATCGATACCGACATGACGCATGGCCTGACAGCCGCGCAGCGCGAACAGATCGCCCGTCGCAGCGCGTTGCGACGGATGGCCCAGGTGAGCGATGTCGCCGATACGGTAGATTTCCTGTTCAGCGAGCGAGCGCGCAACATTACCGGAACCGTCGTGACTGTAGATGCCGGCAACACGGCTTGACGACCCACTACAGCCCGTGCATCGCCCCCGAGTCGATGGCCGCACGCAGTCTATCGTCACAGACGACAAAGCCGCCGCGGCTTCGGTCGTAGAACCAGACCGGGTCTGGCGCGACCGAGCTCGAATAGCCTTCCTGCATGAGGCGCGCCTTCATTGGCTTGAACGTGCCCGTTACCTCGAGGCGTTCGCATACCCGCAGGAAACGGGGTCGAGCATAGTCAGGCAGGCTTGCGACGAGATGACGGTGCAACCCGGCAAGGTCGAAATCGGCTTCCACGGTGACGGCGGCCATACCGGCGCGTCCCTCGTTACCCGGCACCACGACACCATAGACGACCGCTTCCGTGACACCCGGACAGCCAGCCAACACTGCCGCTACTTCCGTCGTCGACACATTCTCACCTTTCCAGCGGAACGTGTCCCCTATGCGATCGACGAAATAGTAGTAGCCGGCGCGGTCTTTGCGCATCAGGTCGCCGGTGCGAAACCAGCGATCCCCAGGCACGAAGACGTCGTGCAGCACTTTGCGTGCGGTGGCTTCGACGTCTGTGTAGCCATCGAAGCGGCGACCAAGCGAGGCTTCGGCGCCCGCGATCTTACCAATCGCCTCGCCCGTCTCGTCCGGTCCGCAGCGGATACACAAACCCTCGGCACCGCGATGTGCTTCTCCGGTTTCGACATTGCAGCGGACAAGTGCAACAGGAAAGCGGTGTGCGAGGAACGGCGGGATACGGCCGACCGCACCGGGCTTCTCCTCGCAATTGTAGAGCGAGACGCTGCCCTCGGTCGCCGCATAGAATTCCAGTAGATGCGGAATGCCAAAGCGCTGCTGAAACCGCTGCCAGATATCGGCCCGCAGCCCGTTGCCGCAGGCCAGCCGTAGACGGTGCTGCAATTCGCGTGGATGCTTCGGACTTTGCGCCAGGTAACGGCACAGTTCGCCGATGTACTGGACAATCGTGCAGTCGCCGTCCACCACATCGTCCCAGAACCGCCTGCCCGAGAAGCGGTGTGCGATCATCACTGAACCGCCTTTGACAAGCATCGCACCGACGGCGACGACGCCCCCGGTACTGTGGTACATCGGCAGGCAGTCGTACAGGCGGTCGGCCGAGCTCACGTCCATCATGGCGGCGAACCAGCAGCTCCATTCAACCAGGCGTCCATGGGTGACGATCGCGGCCTTCGGCAGCCCGGTGGTGCCGGAGGTGTAAATCAGCAGGGCCGGGTCGCCCGCCGCTGGACAGCGGCGTGGCGCCGGGTCGCGCGCCACGGCGGCCTCATTCGCGTCGATCCGCTGGGTGCCAACATCGCAGGACGAACCATGCACCCAACACTGGGGCGGGTTTGCCAGTTGCGACGTGACTGCACGCACTTTGTCCATCGTCTCGGCCGCAACGATCAGATGGGTTGCCGCAGCGGCCTTTATGCAGTGTGCAAGTCCAGCACCAACCAGGTTGGTATTGAGCAGCGCTACCACACCACCGGCCTGAGTAATCCCGAGCCAAATAGCAACGTAATCTCGGCAGTTGGGCATAAGGAGGCCGACCCGATCGCCAGCTGTCACCCTCTCCGATATTGCCCAATCCATGTAATAGGCGCAACGGTCTCCCAGCTCCCGGTAAGTGAGTTGTCCGTCCCGGTCGACTAGGGCGACGGCATCGGGCCGGCCATTCGCCGCCTCATGGACCAGCGACGTCAGTGTGATATCCGGCTGGCTTTCGATCGCTTTCATGGCGCCAAGCGCGCGGATCCACGCCTGCATCGCACCATCTCGCTGAGATCCATGCTCCGTCATGTGCTGTGACTGACCAGCCGTACCTCCACGATAGTTGTCCAGTAGCCGTCGCCGATCAGCGTTGTTCTTAGCAACGGGCGCGTGCGCTGCTGAGCTACCCCGTTTCCTGACCAACGGACGGCGTCCACTGCAACTCGAACATGTTCGGTGTCAGTTTCGGTGCCAAATCGATATTAGACAGGTGCATCGTCAACGTCCGCTGGTGGGCGTCGACAACGGTGACGGCAATAAGCCCCAGCGGCTGCTCGGCGAGCGTCAGCGTGAGGCTGCCCTGAGTGGCTTGGTTGGTCTTTTCCAGCGTAACCTGAACTACGCCTGGCTGTCTGACCACTTGCGTTACCGTAACGGCGCCCGAAAAATTTAACGTCGGGGTTAGAAGCATGCCAAGCGGCGTGCGGGAAACCGGCATCGTGGTGGTGGAGCCGTTGCTTTGGTCCACGATCTGCACCTGCCCGTTGGCAATCACGATGACGCGTCCCTGGGACCCGGAATAGTCGATGCGCATATCGCCCGCCGGCCGGTCCAGCCGGATCACCCCCGCATCCGGGCCAAAAGAACCAAACTGAATGAAATGCGCCTGGAATCGCGGAATACTGTTCAGATACGCCGCAACACGGTCGACCTCCGCGGTCTCGGCGGCAGTCAGTTGCGGTCGTGGCGCAGGGGTGGTGCAGGCGGCAAACCAAAGCAAAAGCACGAGCGCCAGTCTCGCAACAGGGGGCATACCCCACCCAAGCTTCATGATAGGCATGTCGCTGGTCTTATCCTGTGCTGCATGAGGAAGGCATCCTACACCTTCTGCGAGCCCGATGTAGCGGGTTAGTTGCAAACCCGTCTGCCGTTAACGAAAGCGCAGCCCGGCTCCAGAGCCTTGGTCGCGCTGTTGCCGCGCACTCCGCGAACACTGGTGCCAGGTGAGACTTCGTTTGAGCGGTAGGGCTGTGCGGAGTGAACCTGCCCGGTATTTTTATTGTAACTCGCCGCCCCGTTAGGGCCGACGCACCCGGCTCGGTTAGCCGTCGATCCGCACTCGACGGCATTTGCTTCCTGTGCCGCCAGGAGCAGAAGTAGAGCAATGATGACGCGTGACATACCGTTGCCTTCCGTAGATATACAAAATTGAGATCTGCTCAGTTTACGCGGACTAGGTGCTGGCGAAACCCATGTCAACATATCGAATGCAAAATCCTGTTAGCGACGGATACGACGATTTTGCCGACAAAAGTCTGCCGCGATCAAAAAAATCAAAACGGAATTCTTTCCGCGGTGGCTCCTTACTCCTTGGTTGTTTTCTGATCGCAAACTGACCGCGAATGGGCGGGAAGCAAATGAGCGCTTAATTCGGCTCGAGCGGTAAGAGAAAGCGGCAGTTACTACTATTTATAGAGTATTACTTGATAATCCAGTTTCAGTAATCGAGACCCGCGCTTTCGAAGTGAATGGATCGATTGCAGGGTTTTACCGTAACCATGGTCGCAACTTCCGACGTCCCCGCCAACTGATCCAATGAGCTTCTCGTTCAGCCACGACGCGACCGCTGGCGACCACGTGTCACCAGAAAATATCCGAGGCGTTCAGGCGGCAGGTTGACCGGCTTGATCATCACCCGCCTGATGGAATGGGACGTCAGCGCAGCCACGTCCAGGCCGGCAAGCATGTCGCCTTTTGCAGGCGCCGGAATGATTATGGCCATGATCGACAGGTGGCACTGCCGAGCGCTTTATCAATTGACGGTTCCTGTATTTCATGTATTCTCTGAATAGCGACATTGTAGATCCTGGCAGTAGGATAATTTCGCATGAACAGCCTGTCGAGAAGAAGTTTGTTCGCCTCAGCCGCCGCCATAGCAGCGGTGAGTTCGCCCACGATCCTGACCAACAGGGCATACGCCGCCGAGCTTGGCCTCGTGCCGCGGAAATTGCCGTTCCCGCCGAACGACAAATTGGGCACCTACGAACCGACGATCTCGGCGGACGGGAACACGATCTACTTCGCCCGGTTTGGGAACAACGGCGACACGCGGGTGAAAGGTCCGACCGATCTATTCGTCACCCGCCGGGTACGACAGGGCGGCGAGTGGCCCGGGACGGCCGAGGATTGGTCGTCGCCTGAGCGCCTGCCCGACATCGTCAACAGTGATAGCGTCGATCAAGAGCCTTGGATTACTCCCGACGGCAATACCCTTTACTTCATGAGTAAACGTAAAGCCCCAGGTGTGGGGCCGGTGGGGATCTGGGTCAGCCACAAGCAAGCCGAAGGCGAATGGGGCCAGGCACAACCGGTTCAGGGCGGCAATATAAACATCAGCGAATACGTAACCCACTGTTTCATGCCGTTCGATCTTCCGGGCCAGCCTAGCGCGATGTGTTTCGTATCCATGCGGCCCCGTGAACCGGGAGCGCCGAACACGACCGACCTCTACACGACGCGACAGGTGGATGGCGTTTGGCAACCAGCCCAGCGCTATGCGGACCGGTTGCTCGAACTCGATTGCGTACAAATGCCGCTTCAGTCTGGTAACTATGGACGATCTCACCCTCGGCGTCGTCTCCGTCCACGATTTCGGCAAGTTCCACACTTTGCTTTTCGTGCACTACGACCCGAAGAGCAAGGAGTGGAAGGGTCCGATCGTCGAGGCGCCGTTCAACGATTGGAACATCGACGGCGCGTGCCCGAATTTCCAGGCGAATGGGGAAAGGATGATCTGGTCCGCTGGCTACGATCATGGACCGGACCTGATCTCCGGCGGCAGCAACGGTGCAGGCGGACTTTATGATCTGTTCTGGCTGCCCACAAGAGAGGTCATCGCGTATTACAAGGCGAGAACCGGCATCGGCTAACCGACATGGACCGCGGCAATGAGAATCGCGGCATGGGCGCGAGGATTATTCCTGGCGCTTGTCGCCTGGGTACTCGGGGTCGGCCTCGTACTTGCACATAGTGGGCTCCAGCGGACGGAGCCGCCGGCTGAAAGTAAGCTCAATCGGCCTCCGAGCGAGGTCAAGCTCTACTTCACCGAGCGCCTGGAGCCGGCGTATAGTACTGTTCGGGTCAGAAATGACAACGGCGCTCAGGTCGATCGCCAGGACGCTCATGTCGACCCTTCAAATCCGCTGCTTCTGCGGGCGACATTGCAGCCGCTCGAGCCCGGCACCTACACGGCGAACTGGCGGGTGCTCTCCGTCGATGGTCATGTGACCGAAGGACGTTTCACGTTCCAGGTCAAATGACCGCGCTGTTGTTCGGCGCCCGATGGATTCATCTTGCTCAGTGCGTCCTGCTTACTGGTGCTTTCTTCCTGTTGCTGCTTGCGGGCCGGCCCTCGACCGACTTCATGCGCCGTTGGGAGCGGCGCGTGCTGCACTGGGCGAGATGGCTTGTGATCGTAGCGCTGGCTTCAGGCATCACCGTGTTGGCTGCCCAGGCCGGGCTGTTTGAGGGCCGCCCCGAAGCTGTGCTCGAGCCGCAAGCGATCTGGCATGCCATGATGGATACCCGACCGGGGTTCCTATGGATGGTGCGTCACGGTCTGCTGATCGTGCTGGCAGCGTTTCTCTTCCTCGACGGCGACGTTTCTGCCCGGCAAAACTCGATCGCGGCACGGTGCGAGGCCTTTCTGCTGGCCGCGCTCGCTCTAATACTTCTCGGTAGTTCGAGCCACGTGGCCGCAAGCTCCGATAGCCCATGGCCGCAGGCCATAGACATGACGCACCTGCTGGGTGCGGGCATCTGGGTAGGCGGCCTGCCGCCGCTCGCGCTCCTTCTGTATGGCGCTAGTCAGAATGCACCCGCGCCTGATCCCTACGCGGTGCGGACCATGCAGCGCTTTTCCCACGTCGCGCTTATCACCGTGCTCATTCTTGCGGGTTCGGGGATCGCGAGCGCATGGCTGTTGGTCGGAAGCGCTGCCGGCTTGCTGGGGACGACACACGGCCGCCTGCTTCTCGCTAAAATTGCCGTTCTCGGTCTGGCCCTCCTTCTGGCTGCTGCTAGCCGTAGGGTGCTGCCCGCGCTGTCGAGCCCGACCGGGGCAAATTCATCCGCGACGGCGCGACGCATGGCGTTGTCAATCGCGCTCGAGGCGGCTCTGGTGCTGCTCGTGCTTGGCCTCGCTACGGCGATGACGGTGACCACGCCAGCGCTTCACGACGATCCGGTGTGGCCCTTGCCGGTGCGGATCTCGCTCTACGCCGTGCCTGAAGTCCCGGATTTGCAGCGTCTCACGCAACTGCCGATCGCGTTAGTGCTGGGGATTTCCGGCCTGATGATTTCAGCCGTCGTGTTCCTCGCGCGGCGGCGATCCATCCTTCTATGCGGGATGCTTCTCGCCCTGGCTGCAAGCGGCGCCGCGATCGGCTTTCAGCCAGCGATAGTGCGAGCATACCCGACCTCGTTCCTGCTCCCGCCGATGTCCTACAATGCCGGCTCGGTTGCGGAGGGAATGGCGGTCTACCAGGCGCATTGCGCGTCATGCCATGAAACGCCGGCGTCCGACCGCACGGGGCTAAAGGGAAGCACCCTTGATCTGCTCGCTCCCGGGACGGCGCGGCGATCCGCGGGAGACCTCTTCTGGCTGATAACGCATGGACGGGCGGACCGTGGGATGCCGGAGTTCGGCAGCCGACTTCAAGCAGCGCAGCGCTGGCACGTAATCAATTTCCTCCGTGCAATGGGCGCGACCGCCGACCCACACCGGCCCGGAGCCGTAGTAGAACCAAACGAAGCTTGGCTGGTGCGCCCGACGTGACGATCTCTGTCGGGCCTCTGCCACCAACCACGCTGCGCGACTTTAGAGGCAAGCGGATGGTCCTGCTGGTGCTGTATGATCTGCCTGGCTCACGCGCGCGGATGACCGAACTCGCGAGGCATTATGGGACGCTTTCGGTTCTGGGCGTAGAGGTCGTTGCGGTGCCGCCGCGCAGCTCGCCGGAAGGGATCGCCGAGCTCGGTGAGAAGCCGCCGGTGCTGTTCCCAGTTGTGACCGACGGAAACGAGGATATCGCCACTGCGTACCGCTTGTTCGCGCCGGGCACCGCGCATGCGGAGTTCCTGATCGACCGGCAGGGGTACATCCGCGCGATTTGGCGGAGCGACCAAACGGGCATACCGGAAGCCGACGCCGTTCAAGCCCAGGTGGAGAGGCTCAATGAGGAGAAGTCCCCGCCGCCGCTCCCCGATGACCATGTTCATTAATGCGATCGGAGAGTCCTGCTGATGCGGATGTGGCGGGTCGTCATACTCGTAAATTTGGCCCTAGCGGTCGGTCTCGGCGTCGGGTACGGCGCCTGGGGTCGCCGGGTAGCCACACTCGACGGCAAGTTTAAGACGGCGCAATCGCAGTCGGAGCAGCTTAGGCGCGAACGCGAGGCATGCTTTGCCGGAGCCCGCGCCGGTGAGCAGCTATGGGAGGGGCGAGGGATCGTGCGGGCCGTTTACCCCAAGCTGCTCCTCATCACGCACGAAGAGATTCCCGGCCTTCTCCCGGCTAGAACCACCGGCTTTCGTGTGGCCGATACCGCTAATCACGGCCAAGCCCGCGCGGGCGACCCAATCCGGTTCTGGCTGCAAGGCACCGACTACGATAACACCGTGCTGGTCAGGATGGAGGCATGGTGAACCGCACCGGGGAAAATCTGATGTGCCTAGCTCAGGCTCATCATCCCGCGCCTGTCGGCGCTGCGGCTGGAACCGATCCGGTCGTCCCGCAACCGATACAGCGCCAGTGGGCGTGACCGAATTGAAAACAAATCCCGTGGGACAATCAGTAAACATGCTCTTTATCTTCTAGTTCCGATCAAGCCTGCTTGACGATGTCGCCGCGCGGGCCCTAGCATCGGTTTGCTCGAATACTTGGCTTAAGCCGATGTGCTCTGCAGATGAGCCAGGAGGGTGTGGTCTTGCCTGTCCGCTTTCTCTCCAGACGAATATTGCTGCAGTTGCCGATGGTGGGCTTTGCCGTCCGCGCGCACGCTCAAGTCTCAGCGGACGCAGTCAGGATTGGCGTGCTCAACGACCAATCCGGCGTCTACGCCGATTTCGGCGGGCCGGGCGCAGTCATCGCGGCGCGCTTGGCGGTCGAGGATCAGCAGGGAAGAGTGCTCGGCAAGCCGATTGAAGTATTGATCGGCGACCACCAGAGCAAGCCCGATATCGGCGTCGCCATCGCCAGGCAATGGTTCGATGCGGATAACGTCACCATGGTGATCGGCTTCGACAATTCCTCAGTCGCCCTGGCGGTCGAGCAACTCGCGGCGCAAAAAAATCGCATCGCCATCGCGGGCGCTGTCGCGACAACCGACTTCACGGGCAAGGCATGCACCCCGAATGAAGCCGCCTGGGTCTACGACAGTTACGCGCTGACCACCAGCCTTGCGAACGCTCTGGTTCGCCAGGGGCAGGACACCTGGTTCTTCGTCACCGTGGACTACGCCTTCGGCAATTCCATGCAGGCCGCTGCGACCAGTGCCGTGGTGGCGAGCGGCGGCAAGATCCTCGGCAGCGTGCGGCATCCGCTGAACAACTCCGACTTCAGTTCCTATTTGCTGCAGGCCCAGACTTCAGGGGCGAAAGTGATCGCGCTTGCTAATGCCGGCGGCGACATGATCAACGCCACCAAACAGGCGAAGGAATTCGGATTGACCGGGCATGGTCAGTCGGTCGTTGCACTTCTCGCTTTTATCACCGACATCCACAGCGTCGGGCTCGAAGCGGCGCAGGGCCTGAAATTCGTTACCCCCTTCTACTGGGACCGTGACGACGAAAGCCGAGCTTGGTCACAGCGCTTTTATGAGCGGCACAAAAGCATGCCGACGATGGGCCAGGCCGGCGTCTACTCCGCAGTGCGCCACTACCTGCGGGCGGTCGCCGCGGCAGGCACCGTCGAGGCGTCCCCGGTAATGGCCAGGATGCGCGAACTTCGAGTGGATGATTTCTTCGCCAGGAACGGATACATCCGTGCGGACGGCAGGCTGGTACACGATATGTATTTCGTCCAGGTGAAGACACCGACCGAGTCCAAAGGCCCTTGGGATTATTACAAAGTTCTCGAGACAATCCCTGGCGAGAAGGCATTTCGCCCGCTGGAACAAGGCGGCTGTCCACTGGTTCGGCAGCAATGACTTGAACGCGGTGGTAGTTGGGGCCTTGCCCGGCCGCGTGGCTTGCCTAATACGTTCGTCCATACAGTGAAGGAGATACTCAACCATGCCGAATTTGACGATCAACGGTCAGAGCTACTTTGCTGACGCGCCCTCGGACACTCCGCTGCTCTGGGTCATCCGCGAAGATCTGCGACTAACCGGGACAAAATATGGCTGCGGCATGGGTCTGTGCGGGTCGTGCACGGTGCACATCGACGGCCACGCGGTACGCTCCTGCTCCATTACCGTCGGTGAGGCCGTGGGCGCCAGCATCACCACCATCGAAGGGCTCGACCCGGCTAACTCTCATCCCGTGCAGCAGGCATGGATCGAATTTCAGGTTCCGCAATGCGGTTACTGTCAATCGGGCCAGATCATGCAGGCCGCGGCGTTGCTATCGGCCAATTCTAACCCGAGCGAGCCGCAGATTGTCGAGGCAATGAATGGCAACCTCTGTCGCTGCGCCACCTATTCGCGCATTGTCCCCGCTGTGAAACGTGCCGTCGAAATCATGCAGGAGGGCGCGATCCATGCGTAATGCATCGACAACCGGCGCCACGCGGCGCGAATTTCTCGTTCGCTCAGCGGCCACCGCGGGCGGCGCATTCTTGAGTATCGGGTTGCCTGCCCTGCTGCCGGGCGGCCGCGCCGAGGCAGCGAGCACCGCCGCCATGACCAGCTTCACACCCTCGATCTGGTTCACCCTGACCCCTGACGGCAAGGTCACGATGCACATCGTGAAGGCTGAAATGGGCCAGCACATCGGCACCTCGCTCGCACAGGTCATCGCCGAGGAGCTGGCGGTCCGCTGGCAGGACGTCCATCTCGACACGCCGCTTGAGAGCGTCGAGAACTTTGCGATTTACGGCCTCGCCTACACGGTCAACAGCGGCAGCGTCACGACCGAGTTCGATCGCCTGTCGCGCGCCGGCGCGGCAGGCCGCATGGCCCTCATCGAAGCCGGCGCCAAGCTGCTCGGTGCCGCGCCGGATGGCTGCCACGCCGAGAACGGCCGTGTCGTAGATCCGGCATCAGGACGCTCCATTGGCTACGGCGAGATCATCCGCACGGTGAAGATAGACCGCAAGTTCGCCTACCCGGACGATTTCAACGGCATCAAGCTGAAAGAACCAGTCAACTACACAATCGTCGGCCAATCGCTGCCGGCGCTCGACATTCCGGCGAAGACCAGCGGTCAGGCGAAATACGGCATCGACGTTTTTCTGCCGAACATGGTCTATGGCGCCGTCGCAGTCCCGCGCACCCGCTATGCGTCCAAAGTCGTCAGCGTCGACGATTCCGAGGCGCGCAAAATCCCGGGTTTCGTGAAGGCCGTCCGGGTGGACAACGCGCTAGGTAAATGCACCGGCTGGGCGGTCGCGGTGGCGGAAACGTTCCCCGCCGCCATGAAAGCCGCGAAGGCGTTGAAAGTAGAGGTCGATCCTGGGCCGTACGGCAACCTCGGCCTCGACGACGTCTTCGCGGAGTTTGCGCAGAGCATGCAGAACCCGGATGCGGGCGCGAACTGGGTGCTCGAAGGCGACGTGGACAAGGCCATGGCAAACGCCGAGCAGGTCCTGGACCTCGAGTACACCACCGACATGGTGTGCCACGCCACCATGGAACCGCTGAACGCCACGGTTCAGTTCGCTGACGGTGCCTGGCACGTCTACACCGGCACACAGGGTGCCTCGTTCGCGCGTATGACGCTGACCGGCTATCTCGCGGCGGCCCTCAAGCAGAAGCCCGAGGACCTCAAGATTTACGTCCACGAGCAACTGGTTGGCGGAGGCTTCGGCGGCAAACAAGATTACGATGAGATCCTTGCCGCGGCATACTGCGCCAACGAAGTCGGACGGCCGGTGAAGCTGATCCAGACCCGGGAATCGAATTTCGCCACCAGTTTCCCCCGCACCCCGACGTTGCACCGGCTGAAGGCGGGGCTGAAGAATGGCCAACTTGTCGGAATGAACCACGACATCGCATGCGGCTTCATGGGCGCACGGTTTGGCGTGGGCAAGAAGTTCCAAAACGGCACCGACTGGCTGCAACTCGATTCCTGGCCCAGCAAGAAGAAGGACGTCGATCAGTGGTCCATCGGCGGCAGCGATCACTGGTACGACGTCGAAAACCACCGCGTGCGCGCCTTCAACAGCGACCGCACGACCTGGGCGGTGCAGGCGAGCGCGCTGCGCACCGTGTCAAACTCATACAACATGTTCGTGGTCGAATTGTTCATGGATGAGGTGGCCCACGCGCTAAAGCGTGATCCGCTGGAATTCCGGCTCGCACTGCTCAACGGCAAGGGCGGAAACCGAGGGATTCCCAACACCGGCTATGCACCCGGCACGCCGTCCGACTACTACATGGATCGGCTGTGGATTTCGCTGCCGTGGCCAAACGACAAAACCTGGCCTCCGTATGAATTATCCACCGTCGGCGGCGCGCTGCGGCTCGCGCATTGCCTTCGCGTGGCCGCCGACAAGGCCGGCTGGGGGTCGAAGCAACTCCCGCCTAATACTGGCATGGGCATCGCCGTATCTTCAGCCGAGGAGCGGCAGAGCCCGACCTGGGTAGCCGGCATTGCCGAGGTCACAGTGGATCCGAGCACCGGTGTGTACAGAATCAATCGGGTCACCGTCGCGATGGATCCTGGACTGGTGGTGAACCCCGTCGGCGCGACGGCACAAGTTCAGGGCGCGGCGTTATGGGGCGCAAGTCAGGTGCTCGCGGAACGACTGAGCCTGAAGAACGGTGCGATCCAGCAGAGTAACTTTCATGACTACACGCCTATTCGTCTCGCTGACGTTCCGGAGATTGATGTTGAGTTGATCCAATCCGGCAATCACCCGAGCGGCGTCGGTGAGCCGGCCTCGACGGTGGTGGCGCCGGCGGTTGCTAATGCGATCTACAACGCGGTTGGCGTGCGCGTGCGGCACATGCCGATCACCGCCGAGGCGGTGCTAAACGGACTGAAGAAAACCTGAAGCTCGGCACGTCACCGGCTGGTTCGCGCTGAGAGGATTGCGTGCGGCAGAAAATTGTTGATCGCGCGGAAATAGCGTTCTGCCGTGACTACAGGCATGATCGGAGGTGGCACGGAGCCCCCGCGATGATTGATGACTTGGCATGACGCCGGCAAGGAGCCAGAGGTTTCTCTTTGGCACCGCAGGCCCCTACCCCCGCTACACCGCGGCGCTGAAACTTGCCGACCGGCAGGCGGGGGTAAGGCCACGGACTTGCCAAAGGCGCCGTGTGGGATCATCGCGCATGAAGTGTTCAATACCTTCGCGGCGCAGGAAGCGAAGTTTACCGCGGACCTGAACGGGACTTCAAAGTCGAGAAAGTGGCCCGCGCTGTCGATTGTGGAACCGCCATCAACCGGACTTGGCCGCGTGACCGCTGAGATAGCTCTCCAACGCATCAGTCCGATTGATCGGTGCATGATGAGGTACGCCGATGCCCAGAGACGCTGATGCGGCAGTGTTGCCACCAAAGGCCTTTAGTTCGGACGATCTTCCCCGAACTGAAATCAGTCAGCGCGATCTTGGAACGCTGGCCATGCTTCGAGCGCTGCACTCGGATGCCCTCGGCACCTATTCAGCACGGGCCTACACTGAGCCACATCTGCATATTCGCTTGCTGGGCCGTCACTTTTTTCTGCTCAACGATCCGGACGAGATCGATCAGGTGCTCAACGCCAGAATGGACCGCTACCACAGGGACCCCATCGGACGGCGAATTCTTGAGCCAAGTATCGGACGCGGTATCCTGTTGGCGGAGGGACCGGAGTGGCGGCGGCAGCGCCGCAGCTTAGCATCCGCCTTTCAACCGCGGTATGTCGATCGCCTGATCCCGGCGTTTCATGCCGTGGCGACGCAGCGTATCGCGCAATGGACAGTGGAGAGTAGACAATCGCGGAATCTGCTTGCGGATTTTCGCGCGCTCACCTCGGCGATAGCCGCCCGGGCCATGTTCTCGATCGAGGATGACGACCAGACGGCAGAGCTGGCTAAGCTCATGAATAACACCGAGCGCCGAACTTCGTTTCTCAACTGGCGCGACTTTCTCTCCTTGATGCTTGGTCCCGGTATCCCTCAGGCGCCGGCGCGCCGGGCGTTCGGCGAACAATGGCGAGCCTGGACAATATCATTCCTCGAGAACCGCCCGCCTCTGACCCAGCTTGACGAGGCGCGTGATCTTCTCGATCTGCTGCGAGCGGCGCGTGACGAGGACAGCAACGGTGCTTTCCCGAAAGAGGTGATCGTCGATCAGGTCGGCACAATGATGGCGGCGGGCTTCGAGACCACCGCGGTTGCCCTGTTCTGGATCGCTCTCTTGCTGGCTCTGTTCCCGGAGCAGCAGGAGGCTGTCAGGGACGAACTCTGTGCGCAAGGGGCGGAGACGGCGCCCGAACCACAATTTTTGCGCTCATTGCCGACCACGACGGGTTTCATCTATGAGACGCTGAGGCTCTACCCCCCGGTTCACAGCTTCTCACGCCAAACCGATGTCGGCGATCGCGTCGGTGACCTAGAAATTCCGCGCGGCGCAACGATCACTGTGTCCCCTTGGGTGTTGCACCGCCACCAGAGCCACTGGGATAACCCGCATAGCTTCGATCCGCGGCGCTTCATCCGCGAAGGCCGCGTTGCCGTGCCGAAGGCTTGGATGCCCTTCGGTAACGGGCCGCGCGTTTGCCTTGGCATGAGTTTCGCTACGACTGAAATACTGACCGTGCTGAGGATCCTGCTCGCGCGACACCGCATCGTTTTACGGGGGCGACTGCCTCAACCGATTGGTCGAGCCGTGCTACTGCCGTCCTTCGAACCTGACTTCGAGCTCATGCCCATTTGAGCTACGGATGAGGGCTCCCGGTCACTCCGCCGCGGCGGCCACCGATTTCGCCACCTCCACCAGCGTATCCGAGAATGTCGGAGCGTGGCCATAATCGGCATAGGCCGGCGGATTGATCGCGTTGACGGTGCGCCGCTGACGGCTGTTGCGTGGCCAGTATCCCATCGGCGCCACCACGACCCCCGGCGTAGCATCGGTCGAAACCTCGGCCACAGCCTCGAACGCGCCGCGATCATTGAAGACCCGGACCGGGCTGCCCGCCGAAATCCCCCGTGCGGCCGCATCATCCGGGCTCAGGATAACCTTCTGCGCGCCGGCGTGGTGCAACTGCGTCTCCATGTTGCCGTAGGACGAGTTCAGAAACGCGTGGCTCTTCGGCGACAGCATGTTCAGCGGAAAGCGCGCAGCGAGTGCCGGATTTGTCGCCGGTGTTTCATTCGGCGGAATATAGTTCGGCAGCGGATCGATCGCCTCGCCCGATTGCTCACCAGCGTATCCCTGACGGAACAGCGGGAGCACCAGATTGCCCCCGGCAGCAATCGACGACTTAAACTCGCACTTGCCCGAAGGGGTCGGGAAGTTGCCCTCCCGGTGCGGCACGAAGCTCTCTGGCGTTCCAACCTGCAGGCGTGCGTAACCGGTTTTACGCAGCGATGCCATGTCGATCCCGTTGAGCGCCGGGCTGCTCCAGTCCAGGGCCGCGACCGCCATCTCCTCGTCAGTCCGCTTCCAAAAGGGGTCGTCCAGCCCCATCGCGCCCGCAAGTCGCCGGAACAGCTCAGTGTTGGGCACTGCCTCGCCGAGCGGCGCGATTGCTGGCTCGTTCAGGGTCAAATACAGGTGGCCCCATGAAAACATGATGTCGAACTGCTCGAGCTGTGTCGTCGCCGGCAGGACAATATCGGCATACAGTGCCGTGTCGGTCATGAACTGCTCGCTGACCACAGTAAACAGATCATCCCGCGCGAGGCCGCGTTCCACCAACTCCTGTTCCTGCACCACGACCATGGGATTGGAATTGTACACGACCAACGAGCGGATCGGTGTTTTCAGCGGCAGCGTGCCGGTTAGCGCTTGCCCCAGCCGCCACTGGTTAATGACTTGGGTGCCAGGCGTGATCCAGTCGGGCCGGCTCAATGCATCCCAGTTCACCGGGAACGCCCAGATCGGCATATGCAGGATGCCACCGCCACAGTGACGCCACGAGCCGACGAGCGCCGGCAGGCACGACAAAGCCCGTACCGCATTGCCGCCGCCGGCGTGCCGTTCGATGGCAACCCCCATGCGGATCACCGACGGCTGCGTCGTGGCAAACTCGCGCGCCAACTTGCGCACGTCTTCCGCGGGAATGCCGGTAATCTCCGCAACTCTCTCTGGCGGAAACTGTTCGGCCCGTTCTTTCAGTTCGTCGTATCCGACCGTGTATTTCTCGACGTAGTCTTGGTCAACGAGCCCCTCGGCGACGATCACATTGATCATGCCAAGCGCCAGCGCCGCGTCGGTGCCCGGCTTGATGCGCAAGTGCCAGTCCGCGCGCCTGGCGGTTCGCGTCGAAACCGGGTCGATCACCACGACCTTGGCACCGCGCGCCTGAGCCTCGGCGATAAACGGCCAGTGGTGCAGGTTGGTGCTGATCGTGTTGATCGCCCAGAGCACGATATACTTCGAATGCACGAAGCTTTCCGGATCAACCGCGGCTGTCGGGCCGCACGACATGAAAAACGCGGTGATCGCCCCTAAATCGCAGAACGTCCTTTCCGAGATCGTGGCGCCGAGCCGGTTGAAGAAAGCGTCACCAACGTTGAGGCCATTGAGCAGGCCCTGCGTGCCGAGATAGCTGTAAGGCAATATCGCGGCCGGACCGGATTGGTCGATGATCGCCGACCACCGTGCCTTAATTTCGCCAAGTGCTTCATCCCAACTGGCGCGCCGGAACTTGCCCTCGCCTTTGCGGCCATCGCGCATCAACGGAAACAGGATGCGATCCGGGCTGTAGACACGATTTTCGTAGCCGTTGACTTTGACGCACAGACCGCCGCGAGTGAACGGGTGATCCGGATTGCCGCGGACCTCGACCGCCTTGCCGTCGCGCACGGTGGTGACCACCGCGCAAGTGTCAGGACAATCGTGAGGACAGGCGCCGAATACTGTCTGCTCATCCATGACGACCTCCGTGATACCGCCTGCTCCCACGCGCCGGCAGACTTCCACCGCCGAGATTGACGCGTCTATCTAGCCAGCGTGCCAGTAAAACGGGGCGGTGAAAAGCACTCGATTTTGCAGCGGCAGTTTTCGCGAGCGCTCAAGACGGCGAGGTTGGCTCGCCCCTATTCAAAAGCGCCGGATAAATATCCAGCATCCGCCGGCGGAGGCTGCTTGGATGCGCACCTCGAACTGCCCCAGGCGTGCAACGGCCGTCTGCTGCGCCTCACGCACCCGCAGGGCCACTTCTGCCGCTTTATGCTCGGTGATGTCGTGGTCCATACCGACGACGCGGACAGGACAACCCTGGTCATCCCGCACCACCATCCCACGGGTTTGCGTCCAGCGAATACTGCCGTCCGCGCGCAACATACGGAATGTTGCACCATAACGCGAGGTTTCCCCGGCAATGGCGCGCTTGAGTTCGGTCTCGACACCCAGGGCATCGTCAGGATGGACCAAAGCGCGAAAGGCTTCTACGCTTCCACCGAAGCCGCCCGGTGGCAGTCCAAGGGCAGCCTCCAGACCGTCCGCCCACACGACCCGATCCGTGGCCAGGTCCCAGGTCCAGGCATAGACGCCAGCCGCATCGGAGGCGAGGCGCAGCAAGGCTTCGCGTTCTCGTAATGCCTCGTGCTCGTTGCGCCGATCGGTGATGTCGATGTTGACGCCTAAAAGACGGAGCAACTGGCCTTCCGACGACCTCTCGACGACCCGTCCGAGCGACAATATCCATCGTTCCGCGCCGCTATCCGCGCGACGAATGCGGAATTCCATCTGAAAGGAATCGTTAGTTAGGTTATTGAAGCCGGTTTCCCGAGCAACTTGAATGAGCGGCCGGTCCTCCGGATGGATCATAGCCGCCCAGTCGTCAAACGAGGGAGGCACCGTAACAGCCGGGTCAAGGCCATACAGGCGGAACTGCTGGGGAGACCACGATTGGCGGTCAGAGGTAGCTTGCCATTCCCAGGTTCCGATCCCGGCGGCTTCCTGCGCCAGACGAAGCCGGGCATCGATCGGCTCGATCGCGGCCCGCGTGTCCTCGGCGTCACGACGTGCCAGAACGTACTCAGTGACATCTCGCGCCGTGATCAGCACCAGATCGGGCGCCTCAGAGTGCGGAACAAGGTCAAGGTCCCACCATGTTGCTTCACCGGAGGGGCCGCCAGCCAAGGGCAGGGCGCGGCGAGCCACGGGTCCGCCCCCCGCAGCACTTCGCTTGCCGCGCTGGCGGCATCCGGAAAGAGATTGCCAAGGTATGTGTCGGTTCGGCCGCCGGAGCCGTCCCGTCGCGCCATACGATCCCAGGCCGGGTTCGACGTATGAACGCGCCCATCCGATCCGATGACCGCGATTGGGCATGGCAGTGTCTGTACGACCGCCGGAAGCAGCCGCGTCGGCTGGATCGTCCCGGTAGCCGGTAATCGAGGCTGAGCCAGAAAGGCCCCCTATCGGTTAGCGGACACGCGCTGATACGCTAATGAGCCGGATCATGAACTACTGGAAAAACAATTCTAGTCTAAGCACATTGTGATCTCGCTCACGATCTCGTGTTACATTCGTATTCGAACCCAATTCAGTAAAGTCGAAATTAGCAAACGCTTAGACGGGCGTTAACCGTCAACTGCGCCATTCTGCTGCGCAAAGCCCCGACGCGGCCTTAAAGCCGGTTACAGCGAACAAAGTGTGGCACAGCCGCTCGGCGATCATCCCAACGTCCGTGACACCGCGATGGCGGCACAGTAGCGTCACGGCGACGCAGCGGCTTCGGCGGCTCAGCAGGAGGAGACTATGGCGGAAATACTGGCACTGGGAATATCGCACTACCCGCCTCTGACCGGGCGCGACGATCGCATGTCCGCGATCCTGCGGCGTATGATGCAGAACCCCAAGCTGCCGTCGGATCTGCAGACTCCCGAGGGTTGGCCGGCGGAAATGCGCGCGGAGTGGGGCGAGGACCAGGGCACCGGGGCAGCGGCCCGGCATCGTGCCGCCCTCGTCGGCTGGATGGAGAAAACCCGAGCAGCACTGGATGATTTCAATCCGGATTTCGTATTGATGTGGGGTGATGATCAGTACGAGAACTTTCGCGAGGACATCATCCCACCATATTGCGTCAGCGCATTCGACAAATTCTCGTTCCGACCGCCGGCCGACAACATCTGGGGCGAGACGGACAAGACCTACGAACTCGCGGGCAACCGCGTTGCAGCGAAGATGCTGGCCACTCGTCTGATCGAGCAAGGCTTCGACACCGCCTATGCCTACAAGCCGTTGCATCACGGGATTGGCCACGCCTTTACCCATGCAATCTTTTATCTCGACTATAGTCGGCGAGGATTCCATTACCCGATCATTCCGTTCGCGATAAACTGCTACGGCCGCAAAGTCATCTCCCAGCGCGGCGGGATGCCGTCCTTCGATAAGGAGAGCGCCGACCTCGATCTTGACCCGCCGGCTCCGACACCATGGCGGCTGTTCGACCTTGGCGCCGCGACAGCGCGTATACTTGCCGAATTGCCGTATCGCGTGGCGCTGCTTGCGTCCTCTGGCTGGTCTCACGCTTTCCTTACGGCAAAGAACTATTATCTCTACCCTGACACACCGGCTGACCGACAAATGTATGACCATCTGCGCGACGGCCACTACGACGCCTGGCGCAACTACTCCGGGCTGGCGGTCGAGGACAGCGGTCAGCAGGAAATCCTGAACTGGATGTGCCTCGTTGGCGCTATGAGCGCGCTGGATCGCAAGCCGAAGGAAACCGGCTTTGTCGACACCTGGATCTTCAATTCCTCGAAGACGTTCTTGATCGCGCCTCCGAACTGATCGCGTCGCCCAAGATGCTGCAAGACAAAGTAGCGCTAGCCTGATCAACTTCACTGGTTCCGCGGCTATAGAACTGGTTCGCCACGAGATCAGGGTCATCAGCCTGACGCCGACAGCAACCGGTTCCACTGAGTTGTTCGATCGTGCTGAACGACGGGGCCGTGAGGTCTTCCGCCCGCAGGAGTTGTCCACCCGATGAGCCATTCCG
The DNA here is from genome assembly GCA_963819345.1 of uncultured Alphaproteobacteria bacterium. Classification (GTDB taxonomy): domain Bacteria; phylum Pseudomonadota; class Alphaproteobacteria; order Acetobacterales; family Acetobacteraceae; genus Rhodopila. The sequence goes on along the minus strand of CAWFVX010000023.1, from coordinate 224,502 downwards.
AGCCCGGGTTCCGATGCAGAGACTTCCTGTTCCAAGCGACTATGGCCCGGCGCGGAGTTTCTGGCATCGGACAAGGCGGCGATGATCACTGGAACAGATTTGCGAGTGGATGCCGGCGCTATCGCCCGCTACTGGGCGTGGGGCCCCTGGCAAGTAGACCGCCTTTCGGACAGATCAGGAGATCGGGGAAAGCCATCGGCTACCCGATGATTCTGTTCGATCGACCGAACTTCCGTTAGACGGTGGCACATCCGCGGCTGTTTTGATAGCATACTCACGATCGTTATACTGAGGCTAAGCAAAGCAGCCTTCGGCGTGATCATCCACGTTGCTGATAGGATGAGGCCCGCGAAAAGGGGGAGGCGCAACATTGGTTCCGACTGAGACAAGCAGATCAAGGGGGAGGGCCTCGGCAAGCACAATCGCTTGTCATTACGCCGTCTGTCGCGGCTCCTGGGAACCACGGTGAACCGCCAACGCTGCGCCGGGCTTCGCCAAGCGTGATGGCGAACCATCTTGGGCCGCTCGACTTTCGTTGCGACGGGCCGAGTGATCACCATGAAGGGTGACGGCCGGGGAGTTGTTGCGGTCGTAGCATATGCCGTGTTTATGGACTATTTCATCTACGGACTGATAGTCCCTCTGACGCCATACTCCTCTGCTGGAACGCTGAGCGAGAACTATATGGCCCTGCTCTACGGCAGCTATGCCGCGGGGGTGCTGTTGGCGACGCCGCTGTTCGGCTACCTCGGCGACCGTTTCGGATGCAAGCGTCCGATGCTGATCGGGGTGGCTTTGTCGGCGGTGGCGACGCTGCTGTTCTGGTCCGCATCCGGCTTTGTGCCGCTTATTGTGGCGCGCCTGTTCCAGGGTGCTGCCTCGGCTGCAACCTGGATCGCCGGACTTGCCCTGGTCGCCGAACATTACCCGACGAAACGCGTCGAGATGATCGGGTTCGCCCTGATGGGCAGCACAGCCGGATCCCTGATCGGACCGATCCTCGGCGGAACGCTGCTGGAGTTCGGCGGTTATGGGCTGCCATTCATCGTGACGGGCGGGCTGGTCGCGATTGACGCCGCTATGCGTGTTTTCCTGCTGCCCGCGGGCAAGGCGCAAACGGGTGCCAGCCCCGACTGGCGAGCTCTGCTGACCGATAGAGCGATCCTGGTCCCAGCGCTGGCCGTGGTTTTGGCCGCGCTCGGGTGGGGCATCGTTGAGCCACTGCTGCCCGGTCGATTGGACCGAGAGGGTGCGACGCCGACGGCTATCGGCGCGATATTCACCATCGCGACCATCGCCTACGGGCTGTGCGCCCCGCTGGTCGGCTGGGTATCCGAGCACGTGCCGATCAAGCGGGTGATCGCCGGCGGCGTTGTTGGGATGGCGGTCACGCTGCCGCTGCTTGGGGTCGCGCCAGGTATCGTGCTGACCGGCGCCGCTCTTTGCCTCGTAAGTATAGCCTTTGCGTTCGCGCTCAATCCGACCTCGGCGGAACTGGGCAATGCGGTCGATCGGCGAGGCTTGTCCTGTTACGCCGCCGTCTATGCAGTCTACAATATCGCCTACTCGATAGGGATGATCGCGACGAACGCGCTTGCTGCCTCCGCGGCTTCGAGTCTGGGCTTCCAGCAAGTCCTGCTGTGCGCCAGTGCCGCGCTGCTGGTTTGTGTGCCGTTGCTGCTGCTGAAGGATGAACCTCTGCCGGCCGCGGTGACCGCCACTTCCAAGGATCAACCTGTGTAAAGAGGAGCCAGAGGCGCATGAGCCAGTCTCTCGATGATCTTGCGAGCCTACTGACGCCACTCGAGCGTGGCGAAAGCCTTCCATCCCGGTGGTATACCGATCCGGCGATAACCGAGCGGGAGATCCACCAGATCTTCCGTAAGACATGGTCTTACGTTGGCCCGGCGGATGAGCTGACGAACCTCGGGGACTACATCACCGGCTATGTCGGCGAGATCCCCGTCGTGGTGGTGCGCAACGAGACCGGACTGACCGCGCTGGTGAATGTCTGCCGGCACCGCCGCCACGAGGTTATGAAGGGCCGCGGCAACGCGAAGGTCATGCAGTGCGGCTATCATGCCTGGACCTACGACCTGACCGGCTGCCTCAAGGGCGCGCCGCGCACTGCCGCGGAACCGGGTTTCCGGCTGGAGGATTATCCGCTGCTGCCGTTGCGGGTCGAGACGCTGGGACCGTGGGTGTTCGTCAACGCCGACCGCGACGCCGAACCGTTGAAGGCGCAATACGGCAAGATAATGGACGTCATCGCCAGCAGCGGCGTCGACCTGGATGGGCTGCAGCTCTATTCGCGCGAGGAGTGGGAGTCTTACTCCAATTGGAAGACGATGCTGGAGAACTACCTGGAATGCTACCACTGTGCGGTGGCGCATCCGGGCTTCAGCGCGGCCATCGACGTGCTGCCGGAGAATTACAATCTGGCGGCGCATGGCTGGTTCTGCAGTCAGGTCGGGCATGTCCGGCAATCGGCCCTGGAGGGCCGGAGCCAGATCAAGATCTATGACGCTCGGGGCGAGGTGGAGCAGGCGCAGTATCACCTGCTGTTCCCCAACATGACCATCAACATCAATCCGGGCTTTCCCAACCTGTCGATCGATGTGTGGAGGCCGAACGGTCCGAACGGGACGAAGGGATTCTCGGAGCAGTATTTCGCGCCCGGCGTGACGGAGACGTTCGCCCAGGAGCTGATCGAGTTCAACCGCCAGGTCGGGTTGGAAGACGACCAATTGACCAACTCGGTGCAGCGTGGCTTGCGCGCCGGCATCCCGGAACGCGGCCGCTTCCTGACCGGCGCCGAGCATCTGGTCGGGCATTTCCAGAAGCTGATCGCCAGCGCGGTCATGGGCGATGCCGGCGCGCTGAAGGCGGTGACGGCTCGGGCCGCGGAAATGGCGCACACTGTGCCGGTCGTGCCCACCGGCTCTGCAGTGCCGGAGCAGGACCGCAATCGGTTTGTCGAGCTGGAAATATTCAAGATCGTGCCGGAGAGCGAGACCATCACCTCGTTCTACCTGCGCCCTGCCGACGGCCAGCCGTTCTACCCGTGGCAGGCAGGCCAGTTTCTGCCGATCAGGGTAACGATCCCCGGGCAGGACGCGCCGGCGATGCGGACCTATACGCTGTCCACGGCCGGCAATTCCGAACACTACCGGCTGAGCATCCGGCGGATCGAGGGCGGAGCGCTGGTGTCGCCGTTTCTGCACGCCAATGCGAAGCCCGGTTTCCGGATCGAGGCGATGGCACCTCGGGGGCGGTTCACATTGACTGGGGCGAGTGAGCGGCCTGTGGTGCTGATCTCCGGCGGGGTCGGGATCACGCCGATGATGGCCATGGCTGAGCAGATCGTCGCAGAGGGGAAACGCACCGGGAGCTTCCGTCCGGTGCATTTCATCCATGGCGCGCAGAGCGGGAAGCACCAGGCGTTTCGCGCTCGGCTCGACGAACTGGCCGGCGAGCATCCTGGCCTCAAGTTGCATGTCAGCTACAGCGCCGCGGGTAGCGACGACGTGCTGGGTGTCAGCCATGACAGTGCGGGCCACATCGACATCAACCTGATCAAACGGATCTTACCCTTCGGTGACTACGAGTTTTACCTTTGCGGTCCGGCCGGCTTCATGAAGTCGCTGTACGACGGCCTGACCGGCATGGGCGTGCCGGTCGAGCGTATCTTCTACGAGTTCTTTCGGTCCGGCGACCGTCCTGAAGCCCGAGGCACGGCAGGACGCGCCGATACGGCCGACGCCGGTGAACGCTGGCGCGGTCGTGGTGCGCTTCGTCCGTTCCGATGCCGGTGCAGAATGGTCGCGCGATCGCGGCACGCTGCTGGAGTTGGCGGAGTCTATCGGCCTCGCACCCAATTTCGGCTGCCGGTCGGGCATCTGCGGCACCTGCACGACGCGCATCCTGAGCGGCGCGGTTGAGTATATCGAGGAGCCCGTCGCCCCGCGCGGGCAGGGTGAGGTTCTACTTTGCTGCTCGGTTCCGCGGGGCGACGGCGATGTCGTGCTTGATCTGTAGGGGATGCAGACGATCTGTGGATTAGGTGTCACCCGACTTGCAGCAGCGCGCCTGACACGCCGCTAGCAGCGTCGGACAGCAGGAAAAGCATGGCCTCGGCAACTTCGGTCGGTTTCACCCACCGGCTGGTGTCTGCGCTGGGCATTGCGGCACGATTCTGTGGCGTATCGATCGTGGTGGGCAGAACGGCGTTGACCCGGATGCGATCAGGCCGCAGTTCGTCGGCGAGGCTTTCGGTCAGGCGCAGCACTGCGCTTTTTGTCGCTGCGTAAGGTGCCATCTGGCTGCTGCCGTGCAAACCCGCGACGCTGCCGATGCCCACGAGGCTGCCGCCGCCCGCCGCTTTCAGCACCGGTGCAGCGGCGCGATAGATGTTCCAGGTGGTTTTGACGTTCAGGCTGAACATCGTATCCCATTGGTCCAGACTGGTTTCGGCGAGTTTGCCCATTGCGAAACCACCAACCGTGGTGGCGACGCCATGCAGACCGCCGAGGGCATCGACAACTCTCGCGACCAGGGTTTCACAGGCGGTTGGATCGGCGAGATCGACTTCGGGTATCGGTAGATGCCGGCTGGGATGTTCCAAGGTCTGCATCATCGCGGCGAGTGGCGGGCCGAGTGTATCGACGGCCGCGACCCGTGCACCACGGCTCGCGAGGAGGCGTGTCACGGCGCTGCCGACATTACCAGCCGCACCCGTGACGATGATGACTTTGTCGGTAAACATGAAACGCTCCCTTTGACGCGGACGGCCCGCTGGTTTGTTCTACCCGAGGGTCTGCCCCGATTTCGAACGGCCGTGAGCTATCCTACCCGTTCTGCGGCGTGAGCCCGAATCGGGTATCGGATAAGGCGGAGCTGGGTGAACGCGGCTACTCTGTGAAGGCGAGGTCGCGTGGGGGCGATAGCCTCGGCGCTAGGCGCTATGGTCTATGGGGCGGGTTGGACCGGACCGGCTGGTTGCTGCAACGAGCTCAGCATTGCGTTGGCCCAGAGCGCAGGGTTCCACGTCTGGTCCGGCGCGGTGTTTGTTGCGAGGTGCGGGGCGGTGGCGGGGTGGGCGTGGGGGCGCTGGGCGGCGGTCCTCGCCTTGTGCTCCTGAATGACCGCCATAATCTCGGCCTGCCGCATATCGTCGACGGGTTCTCACCGCGCATTTCGGCGGCTGGAAGTTCGCGGGCGAGACGCTTGTCCAGTGCCTTTTCGGTCTGCAGGGCGGAGCGATTGAGGTTGTTGGCGCAGCCGCGGTAGCGGAGGCGCATGGAGGGTGACATCTCGGTCGTTCTGGCCTCGGCGAGAGTGTCGAGGGTGGTCATGCCGAAGGCGATAATGTGAGCTGCCTGCAGCATTTCCGCCCGCGTTCGAGTGTCGTAGGAGGCCAGGGTGTCGACGATCTCGGAGCGGGCTTCGCGCTTGTCCTTGGCGGCCCCGATGAAGTACGGCAGCAGGAAGGCAATGATCGTCTCAAGAAACGAGCCAGGTCCGAGAGCCATGGGTCAGTCCGGTGTGTTGTTGTGCATTTGTTCTAGCTTCGGTTGAGGAAAAATGTCAAGAACATAACATGAATTTAGGGATGCCGTTGGTGCTGGTGGTTCAATCAGACGGATAGTACCGTCTGTTTTGAACCCCTAGTCTCTGATTTTGTGGGCCGATTCACCCGACCGCATGGGACGCTTCTGTCGGGATCGGACCACTAGGTGAGGCGTGCGTTATTTCCGCGTTCCGATCCCTCTGCGACACATCGGGCGACACCACGAACTCGCGCAGTCGATCAATAGGTGCCAAAGCTGGAGCACGGCGAGCACGGCCGGCGTCTCGCGGCTCGCTCGGCTTCCACCGAAGAGCATCAGGCGGGCAAATTGCGCTCCCGGTTCCGCGCGACCATGTGGACCGGCTCGCGGCTTCGGGTGAGAGCCGTCCAAGGGAACGGCGCGACTTGGCCGATAGTTGAGACGCCAACTCGATTGTCACGGGCACGTTTCATTGAAATACAGGAGGCCTGAGACCGCCACTCACCTCAATGTAAATACACCATCATGACGCCGCCGGCGTCAGACCGGCAGCCGAATCCGAGCGCGCAGCCCGCCCAGGGGACTGTCCTCCAACACGATCTCCCCGCCATGAGCGCGCACGATATCGCGGGCGATCGTCAATCCCAGGCCGGTGCCGCCGGACGATCCGCTCTCGAACGGGCGGAAGACGCTCTCGCGCTTGTCGCTGGGAATACCTGGTCCATCGTCGTCGACCGTCACCAGCACTGAACGCCCCTGCGTCTCCGCGCCCAATTCGACATGCCGTCCATGCCGGCGCGCATTGTCCACAAGATTGGTGACCGCTCGACGGACCGCGCCGGCACGCAGCTTCATCGTCAGGTCCGGCGGCATCTTCAACTCCAGCAACGCTCCGGCACGCCGCGCACCCGCGGCGACGTCGTCCAAAATCGCGGCCAGATTGACCGACTCGGCCTGCTCCGTCGCCTCGCCGCGTGCGAATGCCAGGTAGCCGCCGATCATGCGCTCCATCTCCTCCACATCCGCGGTCATTTCGACCACGTCCTGGCTGAGTTCCTCGGTCCGCGGCAACATCGCCAGCGCCAGCCGCAACCGGGTCAGCGGGGTGCGCAAATCGTGCGAGACGCCGGCCAGCATCTCCGTCCGTTGTGCCAGGAAGCGGCGGATGCGTTCCTGCATTCGGTTGAACGCGGCCGCGGCCTGACGCACCTCCGACGCGCCTTCGGGCCGGATCGCCGGCACGTCGCGCCCCATGCCGAACGCCTCCGCCGACCGGGCCAGACGGTGGATGGCGCGCACCTGATTTCGCATGAACAAAGCGGCGATTGAGAACAGCAACAGGGCGGACCCGACCAGCCAGCCGACGAACAGAAAGATAGTGCCGATCGCCAAGCGCTTGCGCGGTGCCACCACATTGAGCACGCCATCCGGCAGTTGCAGGTGGATCAGCACGGAGTGGGGGTCAGACGTCCAGTCCATGGTGAACGGCGCGTTGAACCTGGCGGCCAGGGCTGCCGCGAGGTCGTCGTCCATCGGGCCCAGGAGATTGACCCGCTTGCGCCGGGCCAGCACTGCCCCGGGTTCCAACGTGATGTCCAGGGTGAACTGCTCGCGCGCCGTCTGCAGCACCCACTCGCGGTCCTCGGGGAATTGGCGCAACAATTCGACCGTATATGAGATCTCGCCGGCGATTGCGCTGGACAGCCGGCGCGACACGATGCCGAGGTGGCTGCCATAAAATATCTGCAACGCGATAATCTGCACCACAACCAGCGGCACCAGCATGATCAGCAGGGTGCGCCCCAGCAGCGACGTTGGCATGAGGGGCTTGATCCACGGCCCGAACGGCAGCGGAATGCGCGCACGCACTTTAAACGCCAGGCTTCAGGATGTAACCCCGGCCGCGAACGGTGTGCAGGAAGCGTGGTTCGCGCGGGTCAGCTTCGATCTTGCGGCGCAGGCGCACGACCTGCACGTCGATGGCGCGCTCACCCGAATCATCCATGCCGAGGGCTGCGGCGATATCCTCGCGCGACAGGACTTCATTGGGCTTGCTGGCAAGTGCGGTCAGCAGCGCTGCCTCCCCGCCGGTCAGCCGGATCGGACCAGTGGCATCGCGCAATTCGCCACGCTCGATATCGAATTCCGCGTCGCCGATCCGCACCGGCCCAGCCGGTGCAACCACTGCCGCCGGCGGTGGTGCTCGCCGCAGCAACGCTCGGATGCGCAGCACCAGTTCCCGGGGTTCAAAGGGTTTACCCAGATAGTCATCCGCGCCAGCCTCGAATCCGGCAATACGGTCCTCTGGCGCGCCCCGGGCGGTCAACAGCAAGATCGGCATGTTCTGCCGGCTTTCTACGCGCAGTGACTGAGTTAGATCGAGGCCGCTTTCGCCCGGCATCATCACGTCCAATACCATCAAATCAGGATTGATCGCCCGCAACTGCGTCCGGGCCTCGGCAGCATCGCCGGCCGCGGTCACACGAAACCCTTCACCCGTCAGATAGCGTGCCAGACGCTCCCGCAGCCGAGGATCATCCTCCACGATCAGGATATGACAATCCTCGGCCATCTTGTCAGGCGTCCTCCGCCGGTCCGGTGCCATCCATATAGGCACGCGCGCCCTTGTCCATCATGGCGCGCATCAAGGTCCGGAACCCCTGCACGGCCTGGGGACCACCTGACCGGTACGCCTGCGACAGCTTTTGCCGTTGCGATTCGAATAGGCGCTGCTCCAGCGCCTTGCCCTTGTCCGTCAGGGTCAGTAGCCGCAGCCTTCGATCCTCGTAGCCCGCGGCCTGACTGACATAGCCTTCATCAACCAGCGCGTTCAGCACGCGCGCCAGGGACTGTTTGGTGATGCGCAGGATGGCCAACAAGCCCGACACGGTGATCCCGGGGTTGCGGCCGATAAAGTGCAGCGCTCGGTGATGCGCCCGTCCCAGGCCAAGTTCCTCCAGCACCTTGTCGGCGACGTTGGTGAAGTCGCGATAGGCGAAGAACAGCAGATCTTGCGCCATGCGCATCTCGGCGTCGCCGACATCGACAACCGGCGTCGGCGGCGGCAGTTTGGGCGGCGGGACGAAGTGGGACTTGGCTTTCAGCATGCCTGCTATTCGTCTCCCAAATAGGTCAGCATTGTTGACTTAAATCAGCGCTGTGTTCTAAATTCGTGCGACTGATAGCAATAAACTTGCGGAGAAGGCGACCATGACGCTGCTTCCTTTCGACAACCGCGACGGCTGGCTTTGGTTGGACGGTTCCTTGGTTCCCTGGCGGGACGCGCGGCTGCATGTTTTATCGCATGGATTGCACTACGCCAGTGCGGTGTTCGAGGGCGAGCGCGCCTACGCCGGTAATATTTTTCGGCTGCGCGACCATACCGATCGCCTGCTCAACTCCGGACTCATCCTGAGCTTCGAAATCCCCTACTCAGCCGAACAGATCGATGCCGCCAGCGATGCCGTCCTGAAGGCCAACGGGTTCACTGACGGCTACGTCCGACCGGTCGCCTGGCGTGGATCGGAGCAGTTGGCGGTGTCGGCAACCGGAACCTCGATCCATCTGGCGATCGGCGCGTGGCCGTGGCCAAGCTATTTCGGGGCGGAGCGGATGCATGGAATTCGAGTGGCTGAGGCGGACTGGCGACGGCCGCCGCCGGAGTGCGCACCGGTCAAGGCGAAGGCCTCGGGGCTGTATGTCATTGCCTCGCTGGCCAAGGTGAAGGCGGAGCAGGAAGGCTACTCGGATGCCTTGATGCTGGATTGGCGTGGCCTGGTCGCCGAGACCACCGGCGCGAACATTTTCTTCGTCATTGACGGCGATCTGCATACGCCGGATCCGGATTGCTTCCTTGACGGGATCACCAGGCGGACCGTGATCAGTCTGGCCCGACGCCACCAGATGAAGGTGATCGAGCGGCAGATTGACCCGTCGGATTTGGGGCGTGCAACCGAAGTTTTTCTGGCCGGAACCGCTGCCGAGGTGACCGCAGTGCGCGAAATCGGCCCGCACCGGTACACGCCCGGCACCATCACCGAGACACTGATGAAAGATTACGATAGCTTGGTGCAACAACCTCCTGAAGAGGTCGCCCGGATCGTCGCCTGAGCGTGTTCTTCTCCGTTTGCATGCCGACTAGTCAGCGCACATGGCCGTATCGCGCGCGGTCATGGTAGGAAGACCAACCTGTTGCGCTCCTCAGCCGATACGGCGATGCGTGGCATGATATTGAGGAAAACCGAGTGACCGACACCAACGTCGTCATCATCGGCGCTGGGCTGGCTGGGTTGGGCGCAGCAGCGGCGTGCCGCGATTTGGGCCAAGACGCCGTCGTGCTGGAGGCCTCCGGCCGCGTCGGAGGACGTGCCTGGACCGAGTATCCCGCGGCGTTTGGCGGGGTCTGGTTCGACATGGGCGCGATCTGGTTCCACAACGCGGAGCATAATCCCCTGGTGCCGCTCGCCCGTGCCGCCGGAGACACGCTGCTCCGGTCCGACGAGATCCGCCAGGAGCGGACCGTCATCGGCAATCGGATGGCGACCGAGGTGGAGTTGACCGCTTTCGCCGACGCCTGGCCCCGCTACGAGGCAGCAACTGACAGAATACTGGCAACCAAGGACGATGTATCCCTGGCCGATGTGACTCGCCAATTGGCGGATGACCCTTGGGCGGCGACAGTCGAAGCCTGGGAAGGCCCGGTGATCTGTGCTGCCGATGCGGACAAATTCAGCGCCCGAGACTGGCGGCGTAACGGTTTGAACGGCGGCAACCTGCTACCCGACGGGGGCATCGGCGCCTTCGCTCAAAGACGGCTGACCACCGGCTTGGACATACGATTGCGCTCACCCGTCGAGCGTGTCCACTGGGGCCGTCCTGGCGGCGCCGTCACGGTCGAAACTGCCACCGGATCCATCACCGCGAAGGCTTGTATCGTGACGGTATCCACTGGGGTTCTCGCGTCCGGGGCCTTGCGGTTTGATCCTGCGCTGCCGCTGCGGACCACCGAGGCAATCCATGGCCTCCCGATGGGGTTGGCGATGAAGGTGGCTTTGCGCGCCTCCGGGCCTGACCGGCTGGACTTACCGTTGCATTGTTCGTTGGACCGTATCCTCGAACGGCAGGGTGACCCCCTGATGCCATTCCAGTGTTGGCCGTTTGGACGTGATTATGTGCAAGGCTGGATCGGCGGATCGGTCGCTTGGGACCTCGCGCGGGCAGGCGAGGCCGCTTCGGTGGAATACGCGTTATCGTATCTACGCCAAGCGTTCGGCGGCAGGGTGGACCGGCTATTCGCCGGGGGCGCCTCGCTGGTCACGCGATGGGATGCCGATCCCTGGGTGCGCGGGGCATATTGCTACGCGATTCCAGGTTCCGCGATGGCCAGGGATGTGCTGGCCGAACCGGTCGCCGATGGGCATCTGATGTTCGCCGGCGAAGCATGTCATATCGGTTTTGGCGGAACGCTGGCGGGTGCTTGGATCAGCGGTCAGTCAGCCGCGATAACCGCCCTGACAGCGATCAACCAGTAAGTTCGGACGACCTTGCCCCCGGGCATGCCCCGGCGAGTGGGGGCATGTAACCTCAATCGAGCTGATCGCCCCACGATCAATCAGCCGGCCTAACCGGCCCCTTTTGAGCGTTGGCCTCAACTACCCGGGCGACTCGTCCCAGGTCATTCCCAATGCGCCGGGCGCCAGATCCACCTTCCTTCGCGTGGCGCCCAGATCCAGCGACCTGCGGCGTAGTGGCCGTATTCCGGCCGGCGCTGTACATAGTGGCCGGGCCTCCATATGTAACGATAACCGTCCCAGTGCCAGTGTCCCGGTTCCCAAACCATCGGTCCACCGGGCGGGGGCGGAACAACTTCCGCGCGGGGCGGCGGAATTGGCGCGTAGGTGGGCGGCGGCGGCGGTTGAGCACTCGCGCTGCTTATCCCCAGCACGCAGACCGCCGCACCGACAAGAAGCCACTTCATCGACAATCTCCCATTGAAGCCGACCCAGATGTGCCACCCGTGGCCGTTACCCCAGGTGGCTTATTGAAACAGCCGGATAGGACGTCAGATATCCGCGTAGCAATGTGTTTCCGCCGCGGTGCCCGGATGCGTCACCGCGCCCAGATGCGCGGGACCCACCAACTGCGCATACTTCCAGATCGCACCGGCATTATAGTCCGTGCGCCGCGGCGTCCACGCCGCTTTGCGGGTCGCCAGCTCGGCCTGTGGAACCGCCAGATCGATGGTGCCCTTGCTAGCGTCGATCACGATTTTATCGCCATTCTTTACCAACGCCAAAGGACCGCCGGCCGCCGCCTCCGGGCCGACGTGCCCAATGCAGAACCCGCGGGTCGCGCCGGAGAAGCGCCCATCCGTAACCAATGCCACCTGCTCGCCCATCCCCTGGCCATAGATCGCACTTGTCGTCGACAGCATCTCCCGCATTCCCGGACCGCCCTTCGGGCCCTCATAACGTATGATGATCACGTCGCCCGCCTTATACGCCCGGGCATCGACAGCGGCGTACGCCTCCTCCTCTGAGTCGAAGCAGAGTGCTGTGCCCTCGAAGCGCAAATTGTGCAGCCCGGCGACCTTCACGATCGCCCCATCCGGCGCAAGGCTTCCCTTTAGCCCGACCACCCCACCGGTCGGAGAAATCGGCGTGGAAACCGGATAAATGACGTCCTGATCTTTCGGGAACACCACATCCTTGTGGTTCTCCGCCAGCGTCTTGCCGGTCACCGTCAGGCAGTCGCCGTGCAGCAGCCCGCCATCCAGCAGCGCCTTGATGACCACAGGAATGCCCCCGACCTTGTGCACGTCCAAAGCCACATACTTGCCGCCGGGTTTGAGGTCGGCGATGTACGGCGTGCGCCGCATGATCGCCACCACGTCATCCATGGTGAATCGAATACCCGCCTCGTGCGCCATCGCCGGCAGATGCAGCCCGGCATTGGTCGACCCGCCGGTCGCTCCCACCACCACGGCCGCATTCTCCAAGGCCTTCAAGGTCACGATGTCCCTTGGCCGAATCCGCTTTTCGATCAGCGCCATCACCGCCTCGCCTGATTCCACGGCGAACCGGTCGCGCTCCTCATAAGGTGCTGGAGACCCCGCCGACCCTGGCAGCGCCAGCCCGATCGCCTCCGACACCATCGCCATCGTATTTGCCGTAAATTGCCCCCCGCACGCACCAGCGGAGGGACAGGCAACGATCTCCAGCTCATGCAGATCATGCTCGGAGATCCCGCCGGCCGCGTGCTGACCGACCGCTTCGAATACGTCGACCACGGTGACGTCCCGTCCCTTGAACTTTCCGGGCAAAATCGACCCGCCATACATGAACACGCTCGGTATGTTCAGCCGCAGCATCGCCATCATCATGCCGGGCAACGATTTGTCGCACCCCGCCAACCCGACCAGAGCGTCGTAGCAATGCCCCCGCACCGTCAGCTCGACGCTATCGGCGATCAGGTCCCGAGAAACGAGAGACGACTTCATTCCCTGATGGCCCATGGCGATGCCGTCGGTGACGGTAATGGTGGTGAATTCCCGCGGCGTCCCGCCCGCCTCGGAAACCCCCTTCTTCACCGACTGAGCCTGCCGGTTCAGCGCGATATTGCACGGAGCAGCCTCATTCCAGCAGGTGGCTACACCGACAAACGGCTGATCGATCTCAGCCTCGGTCAGCCCCATCGCATAGTAGTAGCTGCGATGCGGCGCTCGGCTCGGTCCCACCGTAACATGACGAGACGGCATGTCAGATTTGTCCCACCGCCTGGATATCATGGCCGTTTCCCCTTTGAACGTGACGAGCCGGTGTCTATAGCGCCGTCGCGTGGAACGCCCAACCCACCCGCGCTGATCGCCACCCTCATCGAGCGGACGTGACCCATCTTGCCGCCGGCTCTGTCAGATGCGGGGTTTATCGTTGCTATCCTTCAGTTTTTTGTTATACAATCGCAATTCTTGCCTTATCAAAAAGTACACGGCTGATGTATCGCTGCCACTTCATGCTAGCCGGGCGCATCGTTCAGGGCCTCAACCTGAAGGTCGAGACGCTTGACGCGGCCATCGCCACGGGCCGAAAAATTTTGGCTGATCACATCGAACTTCTCGACTGCGATGGCCTGGAAATATGGCTGGATTCTGCGCTGCTATACAAATTTGCACTTTGAGTCCGGACGATGGCTCACCGCTTCGCGGGGTGCCACGCGGCGGCTTGATCCCTTCGCGGCCGGGACCTTCCGGGCGCGCGATCATCATTGCCCGCCGCTCACGCCAATTTCATTGTTAATACAATACATATGCCTTGCTGTATCGATTTGGCCGAGCGACAAATGAACCTCGTTAACCGCAACAGGGTGCGCATCGACATGAGGCTCAGCAAGGAAGCTCTTTCGACCAGGGTCGTGGTTCGCCGAGCCAGAAGAGGCGCGGCCCCATTCGTATGGGAAATCAACAAGGACACCATGTCCGAACCTGTTTATGTATCACCTGAGGCCTTCGTCACTATGGAAGCCGCCTTCGTGGCGGGACAGTCCAGACTTGCCGAGTTTACGCCGCCGCAAATTCCGGCGCCCAGCGCGATTGAGAGCTACTTCTGACGCCTTTGGCCGAAAACGGCGACCTGTCTCCAACGCGCATTTCGCGCCGATCGGTAGGATAAGATCTGCCGGAAAAACCGTCAGATTTTATTTTCTACGAGCGAGCGTCCAAACAGGATTCTTCATCCCTGCCAGTCGGATCGATGGCGACACGCGGGTTCGCTCGACAAAAGCCGGGAAACGCCATCCGATAAACCTTTCGTTCATGTTTTCCCCGTACAGCGGGTCCATGAACTGGCGCATTCTCTTGGCCATGATGGCCACCTTGGCACCTTGTCAAGTCCGCGCGGACATCGGCGCGACATCCGCACAAATGGCTAATTTGGCGTGCCGGCAGGCGATTGCGACGGCTGAGCGGGCCCATGGCATACCTCCACATTTGCTGGCGGCAATCGCGCGAGTGGAGAGCGGACGGAGGGATCAGGCATCCAACTCGTTCAACCCCTGGCCCTGGACCATCAATTTCGACGGGCAGGGCAGCTTCTACGACAACAAGTCCCAAGCGGTTGCCGCCGCCACATCGATGCGGCCGCACGTCACCCAGTCGATTGATGTCGGCTGCATGCAGATAAGCCTGACCAACCATCCCGAAGCTTTCGCCAGCATGGACCAAGCGTTCGACCCGTCGGCGAACGCCGACTACGGCGCACGTTTCCTGGTGCAACTCTTCGCAAAGACCGGTTCCTGGCCAAAGGCGGTGGAATATTATCATTCCGCGACGCCAGAGTTAGGCCACGACTACGGACAAAAAGTCTATGCGGTCTTACCGGAGGAAACCAAACTCGCCTACGCGGCTGAGCCGCCTCCATTCGCCAGTGGATGGGCCATGACGCCGAACCGCTCGCTGCTGATTTCGCCGATGCGGCAGATCGGTCGTATTATTCCGCGGGCGACCGGTCTAGGCGGCGAACCAATGCCGGGACGAACTCTTGATTCCTATCGATCAGCCCCGGTCCGGATGGCCTTCAGAGCACCCTGATCACCCCGAGACTAATTCGCGCTCGTCCGTAGCGCCGCCAGGCCTTTCGTCAGGTCGGCGATCAGATCGTCGACGTCCTCTAACCCGATATGCATCCGCACCACCGGCCCGGCGAACCGTCGGCTGCCGGCGGTCCGCGTCACGAATCCCGTAGTCGGCACCGCCAGACTTTCAAATCCACCCCAGGAAGCACCGATCCCGAACAGATCGAGCGCCTCGACGAACCGGTAAGTCGCCGCTGGCGTAAACGAGGGCTTGAATTCGATCCCGAACAGGCTGCAGGCGCCGGTGAAATCCCGCCGCCATAGATTGTGCCCCGGCGCGCCGGGCAAACCCGGATGCAGCACCTGGGCAACCTCAGGCTGCTGCCCGAGCCAATGCGCGATCTGCAAAGCAAACTCCATCTGCGCCTGCAACCGCACGCCCATGGTCCGGATGCCGCGCAGCGTTAGCCAGCAATCATCTGGGCTGGCGTATTGCCCCAGGGTCCGGCCGGCTGCATGCAGGATCTGCCAGTCCGCGTCGTTGTTCACCGTGATTGCGCCGATCAGGACATCCGAGTGCCCAGCCGGATATTTCGTCGCCGCCTGAATCGATACGTCCACGCCATGGGTGAACGGCTGAAAATGATGGATGCCCCAGGTGTTGTCCATGAACACTTTGGCGCCGCCGGCGTGTGCCGCCCGAGCGATAGCCGGCACATCCTGCACCTCGAACGTGTGGCTTCCCGGGCTTTCGGTGTAGACCACCCTGGTATTGGGCCGCATCAGCGCGGCTATCTCCGCCTCATCCACCTCAGGCACATAAAACGTTGTCTCCACGCCTAAATCGCGCAGCATGGTGGAGGCGAAATTGCGCGCCGGCCCGTAAACATGATCCGGCATCAGCATATGATCGCCGGCCTTCAACCATGCCAGCAACGGCGTCGTCACCGCCGCCAGCCCGGTGGAAACGATATAGCACCGCGTCCCCCCCTCGATCGCCGCGATTGCATCCTCCAGCGCCCAGTGCGTCGCCGACCCGCCTGTGCCATACGTCAGCACTCGTTCGCCACGCCGGGCTGCCAGCGCCTGGCGTTCCTTGACGGTAGGGACCAGGACAGTCGAACCCCGCAGCAACGGTGGATTGACAAACCCATGCTCGCGCTTCGTCGCCCGGCCGATATGCGAGAGGGTCGTGCGGAAGCCGGGCTTTCGGGTCTCATCGGTCATAAATATCAGCCTACCTCGATCGGAGTGTCGGAGCGGCCGCCCCATTCCGTCCATGACCCGTCGTACACCGCGCCCTCGGGAAACCCGGCGACGCGCAGCCCGAGCGTCAGAATGCACGCCGTAACGCCCGACCCGCAACTCGTCACCAGCGGCCGGGCCCCATCCACCCCCGCCGCTTCGAACCGCGCACGCGCCTCGCCCGCCGGCCGGAACGTCCCATCCGCTCGCAGCAGCTCGTTATAAGGCAGGCTTACCGAACCCGGGATATGCCCGCTGCGCATCCCCGCACGAGGCTCCGGCACCGCCCCTGTGAACCGTCCAGCCGCCCGTGCATCCAGCACCAGTTCAGCGCCGGTCTGCACATTGCGCAGCAAGTCGCCCACGCCGCGAAGCTGCCCCGCGCGATAATCCGGCCGGAATTGCCGTGGCTCCGGCCCCGCCGCCTCACCGTCGCGCACCGGGCGGCCTTCCGCCACCCACTTCGGCAGTCCACCATCCAGCACCGCTGCCTTGTCGTGGCCGAACAGCCCCATCAGCCACCAACCGCGCGCCGCCGACGCCAGCCCTTTCTGGTCGTAGAACACCACGCGCAAATCATTCCCAACCCCCAGCACGCCCATCAGTTTCGCGAACCGCCCAGGCGTCGGAACCATATGCGGCAGATCGGTTTCGGTGTCGGCAACCACGTCGATATCGAAAAACGCCGCTCCCGGGATATGCCCCCGCAGAAATTCGGCGCGACCATCCTTTGGCTCATTCGGCAAGTACTTCGTCGCGTCGAACACGACGAGGTCAGGCTTGCCCAGCTCCGCGGCCAGCCACTCGGTCGTTACCAAAGGACCCATCTTTCAACCCCATCGACGAAAACCCGACATCTTAGGAATAGTGTTTTCAAGGACCAACTCATAGCCCGCGGCCTCGCCGATCTTGCAGGGGCAGCTATGGAGATGACAGGCGCGCTATTGACTTCACCGAGTTACGCCAGGATCCGCGACTTGGGTCCGGCGTTTGCAGCGACCGAATGTGGCGCAGCACCGATCGAGCTGTCTGGGGAAGGAGCCTTCCACTTGGCGCCAACAGCCAGCCTGTGTTACGCATTTGAAAAAGACACGCTTCCGGGAAGGACTACTATGAAATCTGGATTGTTCGCCAGCGAGCCGCTGCCGCCGGCCGCGCGACGCGCTATCGTTGCTGGTTTTGTCGGCTTTGCCGTCGATTTCTTCGATATCTACCTACCGGCGCTCGTTCTGGCGCCGGTCATGAGCTACTTTCAGCCCAAGGGCCTCAGCTCGGCGGCGACCACCACGTTGTACTATTTCACCATCGTCGCGACTATGCTTGGCCGTCCCTGTGGCGCCGTCATCTTCGGCCATTGGGCCGACAAGATTGGTCGTCGCCTGACCACTATGATCAGTATCGCCGGTTTCGGCATCTTCACCGCGCTGATCGCCTTCCTCCCAAGCGATGCCGCGGTCGGCGTGTGGTCGCTGATTCTGCTGATCGTGGTCCGCTTCGTGGGTGGCGTGTTCATGGGCGGCGAATACACCTCCAACAATACGCTGGCGCTTGAAATGGTGCCGAGCGAGCGCCGCGGTTTCGTCGGCGGCCTGATCCAGAGTGCGTTTCCGGTCGGGTTCGCCCTGACCACGGTAGTCACCTCGGTCATGCTCAGCATCACCACCAAAGAGCAGTACTATGCTTGGGGCTGGCGCATCCCGTTTCTCATCGGCTGCGCTATTGCCTTCGCTTTTCTGCTCTACTATCGCACTGTGCCTAAATCGACGTTATGGGAAGCGAGTGAAAAGAGCGAGGCGCCACTGAAGGAGGTGCTGTCAGGCAAACACCTGCTTACGCTCGGGCAGATCTTTGTGATGATGACCGGGTTCTGGTTCGTAGCCCAGCCCTCTAACCTGCTGCCCAGCATCATGATCCAACATTTGCACGTGCCGAGCGAGATGACCTCGAACGGATTTCTGTTCGCGAGCATCGTCCTTTTCTTCGCCTTCGTCGGCTATGGGCTGTTGAGCCAGATGATCGGCCGTCGCCGTGCTATCGTGATTGCCGCGACGGTCGTCCTGGTGGGGTGCCCGGCGCTCTATTACGCGATGGTTGCCAATGCGCTCTCCTCCGGATCGCCCGTAATCACTACTGTCCTTGCCGCCGCTTTCCAGGTGCTTGCGCTTTCGCCATGGGGCATTGCGACGGTTTATATTTGCGAGCGCTTTCCGACCCATGTCCGCGCCAGCGGCTACGGGATCGGCTATAGTTTGGCTGTAGTGATCCCTTCTTTTTCCGGCATCTATGTGCTCTGGCTCGGCCACGTGATGCCCTATCTCTTTGCGCCGATCGTGCTGGTGGTGATCGCTCCACTGCTGATGATCGTCGGTGCGTTGCTTGGGCCCGAGACGCGGGGAGTGGAACTACACTTGCCCGATCTGGGACTAGGACCCGCGGCCCCGGCGACGGCACCCATCGCGGCGCAACAGTCCGCCTAACGCTCCAGTGCTGAACAGCGACGCCTGTTAATCTCGAGCCTGTGGTCCGGCGTGCAGTCTACGCCGAACCACCCTACGCAGGAGAATGTCCCGCCGCGTTCATGATCGCCGCTCGCTGCTGGTATTTGGGCGGTCCTAAAAAGCGAGGTCGGCAGCGATCGAAACGCATTGCCTTCAAAATTGGCGATCTTCTTCATGCTCGAATCTGGCCAGTTCCCTGATTCGCAGATGCGATCTGGCTGGATCGCGGTGCGAAATACAAAAGGGTTGCCACTTATCAGAACGAATCCCGTGAAGCTTCCCTGCGCTTCGCACGATGATGTGAAGGTCAGCACCACACTTCTTCTATACACCGGCGATGGTTTTGCAGTGGATGGACGCAGAGTCTGGTTTCTGAATGGAGCGGCGCCCGGAGCACCTATTTGGCTCCGGGGGTTCAAATCAGACGGATAATGCCGTCCGCTTTTAGCCACTAGCCTTTGATTTTGTGGGTGGAGTCACCCGACCGCATGAAATGCTTCGGTCGGAATCGGGCCCTAGCGTCGCGTTCATCCAACGGGTCTAACGCTGCACTGTACTCGTTCAAGTCGATGCTCCAAATACGGTCTTCTCTTCCCGAGGGCAATGTGACCGTCCTTTACTATAGTCAAAGGCGCACCCATAGACCTTGTAAATAAATAATAGTAAAACCTAAGATAGGGAGCTTCACCATGAAACAACTCTCAGTCATCGTTCTATCGGCGACAATCTTAAGCGGATTGTCGGTCGTCGCGGGACGAGGCGCAGAGCAGCCAAATGCACCAGGAATCACCGACACCGAGATCAAGATCGGCCAGACAATGCCATATAGCGGGCCGATTTCAAGCTATGGCGCGATTGGCAAAGCAGAACTCGCCTACTTCAGGATGATCAACGACAACGGCGGCATCAACGGACGCAAGATCAACCTGATCAGCCTCGACGATGGCTATAGCCCGCCCAAGACGGTCGAGCAGATCCGCAAACTGGTGGAGGAGGACAACGTCGCCTTCATCTTCCAAAGCCTCGGCGACGTCACCAATGCCGCCGTCCAGCGGTATTTGAACGATCGCGGCGTTCCGCAACTCTTCCTCGCGGATGGCAGCGCCAGGTGGGACGACCCGCAACATTTCCATTGGACGATGGGCTGGCAGCCCTCATACCGGACGGAGGGCCGTATCGATGCCGCATACATTCTCCGAACCAAGCCCGATGCGAAGATCGGGGTCCTGGTTCAGGACTCCCTCGGTGGTAAGGATTACGTCTCCGGACTTGAGGAGGGTCTTGGAGACCGCGCGAAGACGATGATCGTCGACAAACTAACATACCAGGTGACGGACGCGACCATCAATTCGCAGATCGGCTTGCTGCAGGCATCTGGCGCTGACACATTCTTCGATATATCGGTCCCGAAATTCGCTGCCCAGGCGATACGCAAGCTGTGGGACCTCAACTGGAAACCGTTGCACTTGCTGACAGTGGTGTCCTCGTCGGTCGCCGGTACCCTGAAGCCGGCCGGCCTCGACAAGTCGGTGGGTATCGTGTCGGTAGGCTTCCTCGAGTACCCAAGCGATCCGCAATGGGACGACGATGCGGGCATGAAGGAATGGCTGACGTGGATGGACGAGTACTATCCAGACGGCGACAAGGCGGATGGTAACCTCGTCTACGGGTACCTCATCGCGCAAACACTGATGCAGGTCCTCAGGCAGTGCGGCAACAATCTGTCACGTGAAAACATCATGCACGAAGCCGCCAATCTGCATGATCTGGAGCTTCCGCTGCTGCTGCCCGGCATTCGGATCAACACCAGCCCCACGGACTATCGTCCGGTCAAGCAGATGCGGCCGATGCGATTTAACGGACACAATTGGGACCTGTTCGGCGACCTCTTCGCGGGATGACCGGCCACCCCGCCCCCTGCTTCATGGGCGGGGTCACTATTTTATCGCCTCAAATGATTCTACGGCGTAAGATTCCCTCCTTATACCCTCGTGCAACTCGCACATTGACCCTCGGCTTCGATGGTTGCCTTCCCGACCTTGAACCCCATCCGCTTGGCGGCATCTTCCAGCGCATGTGCCAGTTCATGGTCTTCCAGTTCGGTAACCTTGCCGCAGGTCCGGCAGATCAGAAACTGGGCAGCGTGATCGTGGTCTTCCTCTGCTATGCACCCGACGAATGCGGCCCGGCTCTCCAGCTTGTGTACCGAGCCCCTGGTCCTGCAGGAATTCCAGAGCGCGATACACCGTGGGCGGCGCGGCGCCATGGCGAGTACCTGCGAAGCTGGTCCAGGAGGTCGTAAGCGCCGGTTGGCGCATCGCGATCCAGGATCAACCCCAGCACCTGGCGGCGCAGATCGGTCAGCCGTACGCCTCGGCCTTCGCAGATCACGTTGGCGCGGGTGAGCAATGTCTCGGTGTGCGGGGAAAACCCCATCAGGCACTCCTTGGCGGCGGCCCCGCCTAATGCCTAGATATCATTCATGAACGAAATTACCACCCAAGCCGTTGCCACACCGGCGGCGATCCAATCCAACGCTGTGCTCGCGGCGCTCTCCTTCGACGCCAACGGCCTGGTCCCAGCCATCGCGCAGCAGCACGACACCGGTGAGGTGCTGATGATGGCCTGGATGAACGCCGAGTCCATTCGGGAATCCTTGGCAACCGGCCGGGTCTGCTACTTCAGCCGCAGCCGCGGCCGGCTGTGGCGAAAGGGCGAAACCTCCGGCCAGACCCAGCACCTGAAGGAGCTTCGTGTCGATTGCGACGGCGACACGTTGTTGCTGCTGGTCCACCAAGACGGCGTCGCCTGCCACACCGGTCGCCGCAACTGCTTCTACCGGGCCGCCATCGACGGTGTTCTGGTTGAGATCGCTGCACCGGAGGTTTCTCCCGACAAGCTGTATGGCCAGGCCGGTGGCTGAGATCACACCGGTCACGGTGTTGACCGGCTTCCTCGGCGCCGGAAAGACCACGTTACTGAATCACGTGTTGCGTCATCCCGCTCTGGCCGGCACGGCCGTCCTGGTAAACGAATTCGGCGAGATCGGCCTCGACCACCTGTTGGTCGAAAAACTCGACAACTCCATCGTGCTGTTAAACGCAGGCTGTCTGTGCTGCACCGTCCGCGGCGATTTGGCTCGCGTTCTGCGCGAGATGCTCCCCCGGGCCCGCCGCGACGAGATTTCCCGGATTGTCATCGAGACCACCGGCCTGGCGGACCCTGTGCCGATCCTGGCCACCTTGATGACCGACCCCGCCGTCGCTGCCGCCTACCGGCTAGACGGCATCGTAACGGTGGTGGACGCGGTCAACGGCTCGGCGCATCTCGACGAGCAGGCGGAGGCGGTCCGACAGGTGGCAGTTGCGGATCGGCTGGTCATCAGCAAAGCCGATCTGACCGAAACGGCGGCGCTGCGCCGGCGGCTAACAGCACTAAATCCAGGCGCTCCGGTGGCCGAGGCGCGTCATGGCGTGGTCGATCCGGCCTTCATCCTGCACGCCGGGTTGTTCAACCCGGCCGCGAAAATTCCCGACGTGGCCGCCTGGTTGAACCTCGCAGCGGTTGACGATCACGCACACGAACACGGCCACGATCCTAATCGCCACGATGCCCGCATTAGCGCATTTTGCATTACCCTGGAGGACCCGCTCGATTGGCAAGGTGTGGCGATTTGGCTGGAGATGCTCGTTGCGTCACGCGGTGAAAATCTGCTGAGGCTTAAGGGCATTCTTAATCTGAAAGGGCACGATCGTCCGGTGGCGATCCACGCGGTGCGGCATCTGATGCACCCACCGGCCAAGCTGGCCGCCTGGCCCGAGGGCGACCCCCGCACGAGCCGTCTGGTTCTGATTACATGCGACCTGCCCAGGGCCGTTATCGAGGAGGAGTTGCGTGCGTTCCTGGTGGCCGCCACCGAGGCGTCCTGATGACGGGGTGTTTTGGTGGATGGACCACCACCGCACGCAAAGTCGTTGTTCTGTTCTACAACATGCTTCGGAGCGGGATTAATCGCCACGCCAAATATCCGGTAAGACGATATCTCGAAGTTCAGTTGTATTCGGCATATCTAACGGATGAGGAAATTGCCTGCTGAAGCCATTTGACTTAGCTCGATCTTTTCGTAGAAAGGTTGCCTCCATTACGCGCGGGAGCACAATTTCCTTCTTGTTCACAAAGCCGGCCGAGTTATTGGGATGAATATGCACAACGTCGAAGTCTGAGAGTAACCGCTCTAGCGCATTTCCAATGAGACTAAAGCCAACTCGGTCCAGAAGTCGATCCAAGTCATGCATTTCCATAACGATTATACGAAAGCGGCGAAGCGTGTGCTCTGTTATGCGCAACAGACTTGGCCACTCGGCTCCCTCCACGTCCATCTGTAGCAAGAGATCGCCCTCGGGTGGTGCGCAACGACCTACCCATTCATCCAACGTTGTCGCTGTTTCGCTATATGTTACGCCAATGAATTTCTTTTCGAAATTAACTAGGGCGTGCTCAAAGGGGGCTTCTACGGAGGCGTCAGCCAGAAAGCATGGGACCCGCCGATTAACCATATCTTCTTCGAACGTCGAAGTCGATCCGACCCCAGGTGAAAAACACGCAACTATGCCTTCGATATCGTCCGGAAGAAGATAACCGCCATCGTTCGCGCCCCCTATCCGAATGAGTCGATGAGCAGGAGTCCTAGGCCGCATCCTGCGTATGAGATCCCGCACCGCCATCTCGTTTGACTGCTTACCAAGGGTGGCACCCAAATGAAGAAATGCGCTCGCAATCTTGAGTTTCAACGGCAATCCGGCCACTCCTACTGTAGGGACAAAATCTTCGTGGACCGTCGAGTCTGTCAAGCTAAGGTTCGCGCTAGAGTCGCCGTATCACCAAACCCCGATACCCCGACCCTTCAGAGAATTCGCAGCGTCGCGCAATTCGGATTGATAACACGGCTGACGTTTCGCATGATACTATCAAACAGCGGGTCAGCTCGATCGGATCATGCCGTACTTCGGCGGCTGAGAAGTCAGTCCAGATCATTCAGACGGCAAAATCCTGATACGAGGATTGGCATAAGCATGCCTAAATAACCAGGCGACTGTGATACGGTGACTCGCGATTTTGGGTGCACCGGGTACGGTGTCAAGGGACGAACCAGTGTCTATGCGGCCATGGTGCGGGCAAAGCCGCCTCCCTCTACGCGTTAATGTCGCCAGCCGCATGATTATCTGGGGCAAATTGCGAAGACTGGTTTTCATTTCGACGGATGACATCTCAAACCTTTCGTGTTGCTGACCATGTGAGAACGCGGATATTGCTGGCCAACATAGCACTTTGATGATGTGCGCCGCATGAGGGTTGCGTGCAATTTCCTGACTGTTGCCGTTACGGGTGTAGTTTTCGCAGGGTTTCCGGAATTCTGCACACTATGTGAAGGTTCAACCGCTTATTGCCAACTCGACGCTTGCGTCGACCGATACGCGCTCCGGCCCGGCGGACGGCGATGCGCGAAGTGAGATTTTGGCTCCGGCCGGAGCGATTGCGGCCGGTGTCATTCCGCTGTTCCCTTCTGCAGCTTTCTCTCGGTGATCGCGGCGAACAGGGCGGCTCCGTAGGGGATTGCCTGATCATTGAAATCATACATCTGATTGTGCACGGAGGCAGTGGCGCCATTGCCGAACATGACATGAGCGCCTGGCACTTGCTGCATCATAAAGCCGAAATCCTCCGACGCCATCGATGGCGGCGCATCCCGCCGCACATTCGCCTCGCCAACGATCTCCACCGCAGCGTCGGCGTAGAGAACGGCCTCCTCGGGGTTGTTCTCGACCGCCGCGAACAGGGTACGGAAATCGACCACGGCCTCGGCGCCGAACCCCTCGGCGATGCTAACGGCCAGGCGTCTCATGTTCTGCTCGATCAACGCCATCACCTCGGCCTTCATGGTCCGCACGGTTCCGGCCAGGACAGCATGTTGCGGGATCACATTGTAGGCGTCGCCGGCCTGGATGCGGGTAATGCTCAGCACGGCGGTGTCCTGCGCCGATATATTCCTTGATACGATCGACTGCAGCGCAGTGCCGAGGTGGCAGGCAACAATCACCGGATCGATGCCCTGCTGCGGACGAGCACCGTGGGCGCCCTTCCCGGTGATGGTGATATCGAAGAACGCGCCGCTGGCGAAACGGACGCCAGGATTGGTGGCGAACTGACCGACCGCCAAGCCGGGATGGTTGTGCAGGCCATAGACCGTGTCGCAGGGGAAGCGCTGGAACAGGCCGTCCTTTAGCATTGCCTCCGCGCCGCCGACGCCTTCCTCAGCCGGCTGGAAGATGAAGTTGACGGTGCCACTGAAAGCGCGCGTTTCCGCCAGATATTTCGCCGCGCCCAGCAGGATCGTAGTGTGGCCGTCATGGCCGCAGGCATGCATTCGGTTGGGGGTTTGGCTGGCGTATGGCAGCCCAGTCGCTTCCTGCATGGGCAACGCGTCCATGTCGGCCCGGAGACCGATTGAGGCGTGCCCGTTGCCGTTGCGCAGCACGCAAACCACGCCGGTCTTGCCGATGCCGCGATGCACCTCGATCCCCCATTCCTCCAGCTTCCGCGCCACAAGGTCGGACGTACGATACTCCTCCAGTCCCAATTCGGGATGGGCGTGAATGTCACGGCGGATGGCAGTCAGTTCGTCCTGGTAGCGGCGGATCCGATCGAGCAGGGGTGGGTCAAGCGCGGCATGGGTCATCGGAAGGTCCTGGCTAGGTGGTTCGGGCAACCGCCATAGCACTCTTGCCACGCCCCCGCAGCCAGGGTGTTGTTGCTACACGGCACGGGAGGCAGTGACGGCTCGATGTATCTAAATACTTTTGCCGCGGGATCGACCCCACTGGACATGACCGGGACGGACGAGTTCCACAGCCTGCTGGCTAGCGCCGCCGATCTGGGCATCCTGCATGCCCCGCAGGTAGCATATCGGTCGTGCAACATCGTATTGCGCCAGCTGCGCTTCCACTTTCTGGAATGGGGGCACCCGGAGGCACCGGCGATCGTGCTGCTGCATGGCGGGCATCAATCGGCGCATTCGTGGGACCTCGTCAGCCTGCACCTCGCAACGCATTTTCGGGTCCTGGCGCTGGATCAGCGTGGTCACGGCGACAGCGAGTGGGCGCGCGACGTCAGCTATTCCAACCACGAGATGTCACTTGATGCCGAGGCGTTCATCGTCGCGTTGGGTTTGAAGACACCCATCGTGATCGGTCACTCGATGGGCGGCCGCAATACGATGCTTTTGCTGCGGCGGAACCCTGCGATCGTGGGCGCCGCGGTAATCGTCGATGTTGGGCCGGAGCTGTCCGACAAGGGCCGCGCCGCGATCGCGGGCTTTGTGCAGAGCAACCAGGAGTTCGACGACCTGGAACATTTCGTGCGCAATGTGCGTCAATACGATCCATACCGCTCGCGCGAGCATATTGAGCGGACGGTGAAGTACAATATGCTGGAACGGGCCGACGGGAAATACGTTAGCAAATGCGATTCGAATCCGCGGCGTCTGGGGATCGTTCGCGCGTCGGGGCCGTTGGAGAACATCACGCTCGACGATGCGGCACGATTCGATCTGCCGGTGTTGCTGGTGCGCGGCGAAAACTCCAACATCCTGGCGCCCGATGCGGCGGAACGGTTCGCGGCCGCGCTGCCGCTCGGGACCCTGGTCACCGTCCCCGACTGCGGCCACAACGTGCATGGTCAGAACACCAAGGGCTTTATCGCGGCATTAGGGGAGTTTCTGAATAGCCTACCGGGAACCAACGCCACGCCAGGTATGTAGAGCGTCGCGGACGTACGCTGGGCATCGTCGCCGCTCTCCGCCAGGCTCTGCGGGCGCGTGCAGGCCAACGGTATTAAATAGCCTTCGGCGGCGAGCAGCGGTTCCGCCAAGCTCTTGCTAACATTCTCTACCTGCAGGCGAAGTATGGGAACGGAGGTCGGGTTTCGTGATCACTGACCCTCTCGCTCCAAAAGCAAAAGATGAATCAACACGACTGTTGAAAAATCGTATCCAAAACGCTCGACTTGCCTCACCGATCTAGTGACAGGCTCGATATGCGGGTCGGCCTTCGGGGTGAGGTGTCATCATGCCACTACTCAGATCTGCCGCCTTCCTGGCCGTTCCGTTGCTGGCCAACGTGCCATCGGCGGTTCCGGTGACATCCGCGCATGCTGCACTTGCGAACAATGCAATCAGTTTGAATGCGCTTGCCGTCCAATGCGCTCACCTCGAATACGATTACTTCGAATGCGCTCACCGTGAATGCCCTTAGCAGGAATGCGCTTAGCGGGAACGCGCTCGCCTCGAACGCTCTCAGGGCGACGGGTTCGAGTCTCGGTCATCACACGTTTCCTCGCGCCAACCGGCTGACCTGAGACTTTTCGGTGCTGGCCTACCGCCCTAATGCAGGTGCAGCATCGCGTTGGCGTGGCCAACCGTTGGGGGTTTCACCAGGCTTGCTGAGGCGACACGCACCGAATGCAGCGTGCCCTCGATCTCCCGCGTCCAGAAGTCAAGGAACTTACGCAGCACCGGGTAGCGCGGCGCGATATCGAGATCCTGCCAGATATACGACTGCAACAGGGCGGGATGGTCCGGCAGATGATAGAGGATCTCGGCGGTGGTAAGGCGATAGTCCTGCAACTGCCGAACAAGGGCCATGGTCTATCCGCTTCCTTTCAAAACACGCATCCGGGCCTGAAGAGGGTCCGAGAGGGGACGATTGCTGGCCCGATGCTAGGATGATGTGGACAAAGCCTGCTTTTTGCAACTAGAAACACAATAATTTCAACAACTTAGCACTCCAAACAAAAGAGTGCTGCTAATGCTTGACTTGGCGGCGCGGTGGGACTAGATCGCTGGCACTCCCTACAGGGGAGTGCTAACAGCCAACAGGGTGCTCGTCGGAGGCCCTCGTTGGGCTGTAGCGATCCGTTCAATCCTTTACTGAGAACGAACTCAGGAGCGTCTTAAAATGAGTTTCCGTCCCCTGCATGACCGGGTCGTAGTCCGGCGCCTGACCGCCGAGGAAAAGACCGCCGGTGGCATTATCATCCCCGATACCGCCAAGGAGAAGCCGATGGAAGGCGAGGTTATCGCCGTCGGCCCAGGCGCGCGTAACGAAGCGGGCCAACTCGTGGAGCTCGACGTGAAGGCCGGCGATAAGATCCTGTTCGGCAAGTGGTCTGGTACCGAAGTGAAGCTGGATGGTGAAGAACTCCTAATCATGAAGGAGTCCGACATTATGGGCATCATCACCGATACTGCTGCTGGCAAGAAGAAGGCGGCGTAGGCGATCTCCGCTCTCTCCATACCCCAATAAAGAGGAATAGATACGAATGGCTGCAAAGGACGTCCGCTTCGGCGGCGAGGCGCGCGCGCGCATGCTGCGCGGTGTAGATATCCTGGCTGATGCCGTGAAGGTAACGCTGGGACCCAAGGGCCGCAATGTGGTTCTCGACAAGAGCTTCGGCGCACCGCGGATCACCAAAGACGGCGTGACCGTCGCCAAGGAAATCGAGCTCGCCGATAAGTTCGAGAACATGGGCGCCCAGATGGTGCGCGAAGTGGCCTCGAAGACCAACGATATCGCCGGTGATGGAACCACGACTGCCACAGTGCTGGCCCAGTCGATCGTCCGCGAGGGCGCCAAGGCTGTCGCAGCCGGCATGAACCCGATGGACCTGAAGCGTGGCGTCGATCGCGCGGTGCAGGCCGTCGTCGATGAGTTGAAGAAGCGGTCCAAGAAGATCACCACCCCTGCGGAAACCGCGCAGGTCGGTGCCATCGCTGCCAACGGCGAGGCCGAGATCGGCAAGATGATTGCCGAAGCGATGCAGAAGGTCGGCAACGAGGGTGTCATCACCGTCGAGGAAGCCAAGGGTATCGCCACTGAGCTCGATGTCGTCGAGGGCATGCAGTTCGACCGCGGCTATGTCTCTCCGTATTTCATTACCAATGCGGAGAAGATGATCGCCGATATGGATCAGCCCTACATCCTGATCCACGAGAAGAAGCTGTCCGGCCTGCAGCCGATGCTGCCGCTGCTGGAGAGCATCGTTCAGTCCGGCCGTCCGCTAGTGATCATCGCCGAAGACGTCGAAGGCGAGGCGCTGGCGACGCTGGTGGTGAACAAGCTGCGCGGCGGGTTGAAGGTCGCGGCGGTGAAGGCTCCGGGCTTCGGTGATCGTCGCAAGGCGATGCTGGAAGACATCGCGATCCTGACCGGCGGCACGGTGATCAGCGAAGACCTTGGCATCAAGCTGGAGAACGTGAAGATCGCGGACCTCGGCAAAGCCAAGAAGATCCTGATCGAGAAGGAAAACACCACGATCGTCGAAGGCGCCGGCAAGAAGCCCGACATTCAGGGCCGTTGCAGCCAGATCCGGGCACAGATCGAGGAGACCACCTCGGACTATGATCGCGAGAAGCTGCAAGAGCGTCTGGCGAAGCTGGCCGGCGGCGTGGCTGTTATCCGCGTCGGCGGGAGCACCGAAGTCGAGGTGAAGGAGCGCAAGGATCGGGTTGACGACAGTCTGCACGCCACGCGTGCGGCGGTCGAGGAAGGCATCGTCCCGGGCGGTGGCGTCGCCTTGGCGCGCGCCTCGTTGGTCCTGAGCAAGATCAAGGCCGATAATGACGATCAGCGCTTCG
This sequence comes from uncultured Alphaproteobacteria bacterium, assembly GCA_963819345.1. Lineage (GTDB taxonomy): Bacteria > Pseudomonadota > Alphaproteobacteria > Acetobacterales > Acetobacteraceae > Rhodopila. The sequence goes on along the minus strand of CAWFVX010000023.1, from coordinate 194,953 downwards.
GGATCGAGATCGTGCGCAAGGCGATCCAAACTCCGCTGCGTCAGATCGCCGAGAATGCCGGTGAAGACGGCGCGGTTATCGCCGGCAAGACACTGGAGCACGACGAGTACAACTACGGCTTCGATGCGCAGACCGGCGAGTTCAAGGATCTGGTGAAGGCCGGCATCATCGACCCGACGAAGGTCGTGCGGACAGCGCTGCAGGACGCCGCTTCGGTGGCCGGCCTGCTGGTGACGACCGAGGCGATGGTCGCTGAGAAGCCGGAGAAGAAGGGTCCTGCGATGCCGCCAGGTGGTGGCGGAATGGGTGGAATGGGTGGCATGGGCGATATGGATTTCTAGTCCGTATCTTCATCGAGCCGAAGCAAGGCGGGCCGCATCGAAAGGTGCGGCCCGTTTTTCTAGCTGATCGTTACTCCCCATTACTGGCCTCGCGAGCCGGAACGTTCGCGAGAGGCGGGGCTTCCTCGGGATGATCGATGGGGGCAGGCGGCAGAACGGGAGTTGCCGTCTTCCGTGGCTTCGGCGGTGGCGGTACCCAGGGACGGTCTCCCCGCTCGGCGCGGTCAGTTACGATGCGGGCACCGTCCGGCTCCAGCCAGATCGCCGCGCTGCCGTTGCGCCAGACGGTAAACCGATCAACCAATTGCGGCCAGGGACGGGGGCACAGCCCGCGTGCGGGTTCAGCTGAAACGGTGACGGAGATCTGTGCACAGAAATTGGGGTGCTGGGCGCCGCGGGCCAGCATGGCCCCCGGCCGGTCAATGTAGGGCCGCAGCAGGCAGGCGTCCTTCTCGCAGCGAATCGCTTCGTTGCGGGTGCTGGCGCTCTTCTCGTCCGGGTCAGCACTCCCGGTCGCCACGCTTGCCTCAACGGCCGAGTCTTTTGGCATCGCTTGAAACGACCCGACCGCCCAGTATTGGGCCCAGGCGTCGCGAACAAATTTCGACCCGCCCTGCGTCTGTTGCAGGAACGCCCCTTGCCCGGTCCGCACCGCGATCAACCGTCCGTCGTCCGAGACAAGCAGATCGGGCGGATGGTCCAGCACCGGCGAGGCCAATCCGATCAGCATCACCACCACGCCCAAAAGCCGCCGCCGGGTTTTCCACAGCCCGAGCCACGCAAGTCCGGCGGAGAAGACGCAAAGTCCCCAGGCCGGAATGTGCGGAACGATGATCGTCGCGTCCGGCAATGCGGAGGTCGCTCGCGCCACCCAAACCACGGCCTGCGCGCCCCAGCCCATCGGCACCAGAGCCAGCGCCTCCAAATGCAGCGGCATCAGAAACAAAGCGATCAGCCCTGCCGGCATCACCCACAGCGCGGTCAGCGGTACGGCGATCATGTTTGCCAGGACGAAGTAAACCTGGACATGACCGAAATGATAAGCGCCGTAAGGTGCGGACGCGGATCCCGCCAGTGCGCTGGTCAGCGCGAGCGCGACCACGTGTGAGGCGAATCGGCGGAGCCAGCTATCGCCGTGCAGTCGGCGCAGCCAAGGACGCAGCGCATCATACCCGGCGATCAGCGCGAGCACCGCCGAGAAGCTCATTTGGAACGAGACATTCGGCACGTCCTGCGGCGAGATCACCATCAGGGCCGTGGCCGCCAGAGCCAAACCGCGTACGGAGACCGGGCGCCGGTCCGCCAGGATGGCGATGGTCAACAGGCAAGCCATGGCGAAGCTACGGATGATTGGCACATGCATGCCGGTCAGCACCATGTACGCGCCACCGGTCGCCAGGGCGCAGATCGCGGACAGCTTCTTGGTTTGCCAGAACAGACTGGCGTGCTCGCTGAGGGTGAAGCCGAAGCGAGAAATGGCCAATGCGAAGCCCATGACGATGCCAATGTGCAACCCAGCGACGGCCAGCAGATGGGCCAGGCCCGAGTCACGAAACGCCGCATGGTCGGCTTCGGGGATCGCCATGGACGACCCGGTTAGAAGCGTAACCGAAACCGCTCCCGCCGCGCCGGGGATCACAGCGACGACCCGATGGGCGATGCCCTCGCGCAGAAATTGCACGAACCGTAGCGGGCCAGACGGCACCGCCTGTGTTGTCCGTTCGGCCTTTGCCAGCGCGTAGCCGGATGCACCCAGACCGGAGTAGAAAGCATCGCGCTGCAGGTCCCACGCTCCCGGATAAGACGGCAATGCGGGCGGCCGGATCAGCGCACGGATGCTCACGGAGTCGCCGCTGCCCAGGTCCCCATCATCCTTCTTCTGCAGCCGGATGCGCACCGAGCGGCGCAAAGGCTCGGGTGCGCCATCGATCCAGGCCGGACTAATGGTGATCCGGCGCCCCTCGGGCAACGGCTCGACCGCACGGATTGTGCCGGTGACGATGCTGGCGTGGGTTGGCAGGTCGACCTCAATCGGGGGCGCCCGGGCGGTGGCGATTTGGGCCGAGGTAAAGCCCAGAGCGGCGGCCGCGAGGGGGGCGATCAGCCAGCGCAACCCGGGAAGGCTGACCGCAAGTCCGATCGCGGGGAGGGCCGCCGCCGCACCGACCCAGGGCGCCGGCTCGAACCGCAGCGTGTAGTAGGCGAGAACGCCAGCCCCCATGAACACCGGCAGCCACAACGCCAACCGTTCACGCTCCGTATCGAGCCAGGAGTCGAGTGCGGCTTTCAGGACGGCGAGCAGCCTCATACGGGCAAAGTAGACATGCAAATGTCTACAAAGAGTGAACGGCCGGCCCGACCCCAAAGCGCCGCCGGCGCTGGGTTTGCGTACCGGACTGGTTCTGGACGCGTGGGAGATGGCGATCGAGCAACGCCGCCCCGGCGATGTCATCTATCACTCGGGTCAAGGAAGCCTGCTACGCCTACTGCGTTTCGGCGGGCGTTGCCGGGCGGCAGGCGCGCGGCCTTCGATGGGGTGCCCACGACAACGCCACATGCGAGCGCTCTTTCGCCAAGCGAGAATGTGAGTTGCTGGAGGGGCGCCGGTTTGCCTCCCCGGAAGAAGCCAAAATGGCCTGCTTCAGCTTTTTCGGAGGCTGGACGGTATATGGCTGGGTTTACCGAGAGGCTTCGACACCAAGGGATTTGCTAGAGGCAACGGTGCTGCTCGCCGATCTGGAGCCGAGCGACATGAAGCCGTGCGGAGCGGAGAGGTGCACAGTCAGGCTGAAAATGGTCTAGATCGTTGCGCATGACCGTCCGCACCCGCTTCGCCCCGAGTCCGACCGGACCGCTCCACGTCGGCGGGGTCCGCACCGCGTTGTTCAACTACCTTTACAGCCGCCATTGCGGCGGTGAATTTCTGCTTCGCATCGAGGATACCGATCGCGAACGCAGCACCGAGGCCGCCGCTCGGGGCATCATCGACAGCCTGAACTGGCTGGGCCTGGAGCGCGACGGGCCGACGGTGTTCCAATCCGAGCGTACGCAGCGGCACGCGGAGGTGGCGCACGCCTTGCTAGCGGCCGGCAAGGCTTATCATTGCTACTGCACGCCCGAGGAACTGGCAGCCGAGCGTGAGCGGGCTCGGTTGGAGAAGCGCGTCTGGCGCTATGACGGACGTTGGCGTGACCGCGATCCCGCGGAGGCACCGCCGGGGGTAACTCCGGTGATCCGACTGAAAAGCCAGCGGGATGGTGAAACCGTGCTGGAGGATCTGGTGCAAGGTCCTGTCCGCGTCGCCAACGCCGAGCTGGACGACATGATCATCCTGCGCAGCGATGGGACGCCGATGTACAACCACTCGGTCGTGGTGGACGACCACGACATGGGGATCACCCACGTGATCCGGGGCGATGACCATCTGACCAATACCTTTCGGCAGATCCAGGTCTATCGCGCGATGGGGTGGGAGCTGCCTCGGTTCGCGCATATCCCGCTGATCCACGGCGCCGACGGGACGAAACTGTCGAAGCGGCACGGCGCCCAGTTCGCGCTGGAGTTTCGCGATCAAGGATTCCTGCCGGAGGCCTTGTGCAACTATCTGCTGCGGTTGGGCTGGTCGCACGGCGACCTGGAAGTCGTTGGGCGCGAGGAGGCAATTCGGCTGTTCGACATCGTCGATGTCAACCGCGGGCCATCCCGGATGGACTATGCGAAACTGACAAACCTGAACGGCATCTACATCCGGCAGGCGGACGACGACCGGCTGACCGCGGATGTAGTGGAGCGGTTAGCGCATCGGCCGGACGTCTCGGCTGGCAGCCGCGTCGCGGGCCGCGTTCGGACGCTCATGCCGGCCTTGAAGGAACGGGCGAAAACGCTGGTGGAGCTGGCGGATTCGGCGGTCTTTCTGGCTAGGGCGGTGCCGTTGCCGATGGAGCCGAAAGCGGCATCCGTCCTAACGGCGCAAGCCAAGATGATGTTGCGTGACGTAGCTGTGGCGCTGGCGCAGACGGATTTCTCAGTGGTGGGGATTGATTCAGCGCTGCGGGCGTTTGCCGATCGAAGTGGGCTGAAATTGGGCCAGGTGGCTCAACCGCTGCGGGCGGCTTTGACCGGAAGCACGGTTAGTCCTGGGATCGATGCGACCCTTGCGGCGCTGGGGCGGCAGGAAGCGCTGGCCAGGATCGAGGCTGCGTCAGCCTGACGATGCGTTCTCCGTGCCGGCTGGCGCCTTCGCGATAGAGGCGAAAAAACGTGCGGGCCGGCTCAATGCGGATTTGCTTTCGAAGCACGATCGACCCCATGAAACACTGGCGCGGAGGCCCGGCTGGGTCCATCTTGCAGGCGATGAGCGCGCAAGAACAGCATTCTCAGGAGCCATCGTCGTCGGGCACCATTCGCGTCGGCGGCGATCCCGATGGGCTGATGACCTATCTGGTCGATCTCCCGCCGGAGGCACTCCCCAGCGTCTGCAAACGGGACCTGGAACGCGCGTGGTATGCCGCTCGGGAAGCGGCACTGGCCGAGCGGCAGGGTGCCGTCCGAGGCTTCCGCTTCAATCGTCCCGACGGGAGCCACGTCGATCTTGCTCTCGCCGATCGGGACGCTCGCTGTTGGGTCGGCGCGGTGGACCGAACCGTGGGCATCGCCAACACAGGTGGTCTTTCGTTGTGCCTGCGGCTGCTCGCGCTGATCGATCTGCTGACCCGCGCGCCCTGGACGCGGTCGCTGTTCCATCTCGCGCGCGACGGCGCCGAGTTCCATCCAGCTCTGTTGAGGGCGGCGGCAAGTCAGCCACTGACCCGGGATGCCCGGTTCGATGAAGTCGGGTTCCGGACGCGGCTGTCCCGCTTTGTGGGCGGTTTTCAGATCGAGTCTGCGCATACCGGCCAGCGCCTTTCAGGAGCCCCTTCATGAGGCAACTTCTTGCTGTCGCCCCGATTGGAATGCTGTTGGGCGCCATCACATTATCGGCGTGCGATCACGCGCCGCCGAGCGGGCAGGCTCAGGCCGATGCCGCGACCCGAGCGGCGTGCCGGCAGCGCGCCGGGCAGGCTTACGAGCAGCAGAATCGGGGGCAGATCTATAGCACACAGTCTCAGGTCAATATGCCGTACTCGGCCAACTATGTGCCCGACGTGCCTAATCGTGGTTTATCCGATGTGTTCGCGCACGATCGGATGGTCAGCGACTGTGTGCGCAACACAGGCACCGATGTCCAACGGCCCCCGCCGGCTCCGGCCTCCGTCAACTGAACGCTAGCTAAGCGCGCTTGGCCGGCGGATCGCCTGCATCGCAGGGGCTCCGTTGGATCGATCTCATGATCGTATTTTCCGAGACTTGTGCATGCTCAAGCCTGCCCTTCAGCACGACGCAGTGAGCTTAGGGGTTAAAGCGGACAATCGTTCTGTTGCCGGGACTTTCCCGGAGATAGTGCCGGCGAAGTCCTGTGTGAACGGTCGTTTCTTGATCGCCGCTTGAATAGCCTTACGACTTTACGGCGCCCCTATTCGACACACGGGCCATTCACGCTTTACTGATCCCCGCCCGAAGCGCCGGCAGCGCGGAAAATCCGGCAGCCTGTTCCAGCGCCGCGGACACGGCGAACACCGTCTCTTCATCGAACGGCTTAGCAATCACCTGCAGCCCCAGCGGCAACCCGTTCATGTCCAATCCAACCGGTACCGAGCTAGCGGGTACCCCGGCTAGATCCGCCGGCACGGTGAACAGATCGTTCAGATACATCTGGATTGGATCATCCATCTTCTCGCCCTGAGCAAACGCCGCCGACGGCGTGGTCGGCGTCAGCAACGCATCCACTCGCGTAAAGGCATCGGTGAAATCCTTCAAAATAAGCGCGCGAATTTTCTGCGCGCGGAGGTAGTACGCGTCGTAATAGCCGGCTGACAGCACATAGGTCCCGATCAGAACCCGGCGACGGACCTCGGGCCCAAATCCTGCCGCACGCGTGCGTTCATACAAATCCCGCAGATCCGATCCGTTCTCACGCGCACCAAAACGCACCCCGTCGTACCGCGCCAGGTTCGACGATGCTTCCGCTGGCGCGACGATATAGTAGGTCGCCAGCCCATACTTCGTATGCGGCAACGACACGTCGACGATCTCCGCCCCGGCCGCTCGCAGCCAGTTAACACCCTGCTGCCACAACGCATCGATTTCCGCGGGCATGCCATCGGAGCGATACTCGCGAGGCATCCCGATCCGCAGGCCTTTCACGCCGCGCCCGCAGGCGGCCTCGAAGTTCGGCACCGGCACAGGGGCGCTGGTGGAATCCTTCGGATCGTGACCAGCCATCGACCCCAGCAGGATCGCCCCATCCCGCACGGTGCGTGACAATGGCCCCGGGTGATCGAGCGACGACGCGAATGCCACCACCCCCCATCGCGAACACCGCCCATAGGTCGGCTTCACCCCCACCAACCCGCAGAACGACGCCGGTTGCCGGATCGAGCCACCGGTGTCCGTCCCCGTCGCCCCCATCGCCAGCCTCGCCGCGACCGCCGAGGCAGACCCACCCGACGATCCGCCCGGCACCAGCACGGCGGCCGCGTCTTGCTTGCGTTTCCAGGGATTTTCCACCGGCCCAAACGCCGAGGTCATGTTCGACGACCCCATGGCGAACTCGTCCATATTCGCCTTACCCAGGAACACCGCACCGTCGCGCAGCAAATGCTCCGTCACCGTGCTTTCGTACGGCGGCACGAACGGCCCGAGGATCTTGCTGCCGGTCGTGGTCCTCGTTCCGGCGGTGCAGAACAGGTCCTTGATAGCCAGCGGAATCCCCGTCAGCGCCCGCCCATCCCCCGCCGCCAGCGCTACATCCGCCGCTCGGGCTTGATCCACCGCCTGCGCATGACTGACGGTGATGAACGCGTTCAGCCGCGGGTTCAATTCCTCGATCGCATGCAAATGCGCCATCGTCAGGTCAACAGCCGAAAACTCCTTCGCCCGTAGTGCGTCGCGAGCCTCGGCTATCGTCAGGTCTGTCAGCATCACTCGACAACCTTCGGCACAGCAAAAAAATCGCTGATCCGCTCGGGCGCGTTGGACAGCACCTTGTCCGGAAAGCCGCCATCCGTAACGACGTCGGCGCGCATCGCCATCGCCATATTCGCGGCTCCGGTCAGCGGCGCAACGCCGGTGACGTCGACCTCATTCAGTTGCTCGATCCAGCCCAGGATGCCATTCAACTCGTGGCACAGATTTTCCACCTCGTGCTCCTCCACGCGGATACGCGCGAGCGAGGCGATGCGACGGACGGTCGCGTGATCGAGCGACATAGGGGCGGAATTCCTTGGCTTGGCGGAGGGGTCGGACCATAACGGCGCCCATGGCTCTGTTCAACCTGAGGGACCTGCTGGCCTCGCTATGCGGCAACCAGCGCGTCATCGGCATCGACCCCGGATCGAAAACGATCGGCCTGGCATTGTCGGACGTGCGGCGAACCCTGGCCTCGCCATACGGCAGCCTGAAGCGAGGGAAGCTGACGGCCAACGCGACCGAGATCGCCACGATCGCCCTGAAGGAGGGCGCTTACGGATTAATCGTTGGCCTGCCGCTGTCCATGGATGGCACCGCCGGCCCGGCCGCTCAGGCCGCCAGAGACTGGACCCACGCGCTGTCGTCGGCGACCGGATTGCCGGCTGCGCTATGGGACGAACGCCTGTCCAGCGCCGCCGTAAACCGGTTCCTGATCAACGAGGCCGATCTGACCCGCGCCAAACGCGCCGAAGTCGTCGATCGCGCCGCCGCCGCCTGGATGCTGCAGGCGGCGCTCGATGCGGGAAATAACGCATCAGAAGAGTAAGCGACGCGCCTTTAAACTGGCGCCCCTAATACCCGCCTCACCGACGGTGCGTCCTCACCGGCAATGACCTCCTCACTAGTGCGGCATTCCGGATCTCGAAAGCAGCACCGCGCTGGCGGCGCGGCTGATCGAAACAGTCAGCGCGCCATACGACATGGGCGGCAACCGCTGCATCATCGGTACCAGCATCGGCATTGCAATGATCCCGGACGATGGGGACGAACCAGATGTGCTGATGAAGAACGCCGATCTGGCGTTGTACCAGTCGAAAGCCGCTGGGCGCGGCCGCTTCCGGTACCTCGAAGCGGGTATGGACGTGCGGATGAGGGAACGGCGCGCGCTTGATCTGGATCTGCGCAAGGCGCTCGAGGAAGGGCAGTTCCAGGTGTATTATCAGCCGCAGGTTCACATCGCGACACGGACTGTCTGCGGCTTCGAAGCGCTGGTGCGCTGGATCCACCCAGAACGGGGTGTGGTGGCACCATCACATTTCATTCCGACTGCCGAGGAGAACGGACTTATCATTCCGCTGGGTGCCTGGGTGCTGCGCCAAGCCCTGGCGGATGCGGCGTCTTGGCCCTCGAACATCCGCCTCGCCGTCAACCTTTCGCCAATTCAATTTGGCAGCGACTCGCTAGTCGCAGACGTTTCCGAGGCGCTGGCTCATTCCGGCATCGATCCGGGCAGACTGGAGCTGGAGATTACGGAGACGGCGATGCTGGCTGACACCGAGACCGTTTTGGCTGCCTTGCAGCAGATCCATGATCTCGGGGTGGGTATCGCCCTTGATGATTTCGGTACCGGATATTCTTCCTTGAGCTATCTTCGCTGCTTTCCGTTCAACAAGGTGAAGATCGATCGATCATTTGTCATGGACCTTGGGCGGCAATCGGGCGCGGATACCATCACGGCCGCGATTATCGGACTTTGCGTTCGCCTTGGCCTGAGGATCACGGCAGAGGGTGTCGAGACGGAAGATCAGCTCGAAAGACTGGCCAACTTGCACTGCACCGAGGCGCAGGGTTATCTGTTCAATCGTCCAAGGCCCGCCTGCGATGTGCCGGACATGCTAATGCGGCCCGCGGCGCCGCCATCCGAAACGATCGGCACAGTAGTTCACGCAACGTAGTGATCCACGCTGTGCCTTCGTGCGGGTCCCAGCAGTCCTTAAGGTTGATGATCGCCATCCGGAGGCTCCCTAGTTGGTTCCACCACCACGCCGTCTTTGAAGTCCTAACTTGCTGGGAAATTTATACACCCACTCCCGGCGTGTCTCTCTCGAAACATGCCTTGAAACATCCATCGGAATAGAATATCCTCACGGGATATCCGGGACAACCCGCGTGCCCCTCTACATCAAGGACAACGAGACCGCTGCATTGGTTGCCCGGCTCGCCCAGCTGCACGGCCTCTCGAAGCAGGACGCCGTGAGGATGGCTGTCGAGGCAGCGCTGAACAAGGCCGCCGAACGAATCCCGGTGGAAACCCGGCTCCGGAAATTGTGGTCTGAGAACCCCTTGCCTCCACCTACCGGAAAGTATGCGAACAAGGCGTTCTTCGACGACTTGTCAGGTGGGCTTTGACGCTTTTCGTAGATGCGTCGGCACTAATATCGATCCTGACCGGGGAGAGCGACGCGCTCACCCTCGCTGCCTGCTTCGAACACGATCGCGACTGCCTCTACTCCGCGATTTCGGCTTGGGAGACAGTGGCGGGCCTTTGCCACGCATATAAATTATCAGCTCAAAAGGCGCGGGATCGCCTGCGGCTGTTTGTTAGAGAACTCGGTTTTCGCCTCGTTCCGATCGGCGAAATTGAATTCGCTCTCGCGATCGATGCTTACGCACGCTTCGGGAAAGGTCGACACCCCGCGAAACTTAACATGGGCGATTGCTACGCGTACGCCTGCGCGAGAGCCAATCACGCAAGCCTGCTTTTTAAGGGTGGCGATTTCATGAAAACCGACATCGAGGCGGCCGCTCGTCCGTTGTGACCATCGCCCGGGCACCTGCTATACCGATCGGCGAACGGGAAAGGACGACCATGCCTATCCATTACGACCTGCTTATCCGCAACGGCACCTGTGTCCTGCCGTGGGGTTCGGAGGAAACCGATGTCGGTATTCAACACGGCCGCATAGTCGCACTGGGTGTCTCCATCTATGCGACCGCCGATAAAACCTTCGATGCCACTGGCCTGCACGTCCTGCCTGGCCTGATCGACCCTCACGTGCATCTGCGCGATCCCGGCGACAAAGCAGTCGAGACCATCCCCACCGGCACAAAAGGCGCCGTGCTCGGTGGCCTGACCGCGGTGTTCGACATGCCCAACACCGCGCCCTCGATCACCGACCAGGAGCGTCTGGCCTGGAAGCAGGATTACGTCGAAAGCGTCGCCTGGTGCGACATGGGCCTCTACATCGGCGGCACCAAATCCAATATTCCGGCCCTTGCCGATCTGGAACTCGACCGCGGCGTCTGCGCGGTAAAAATCTTCGCCGGCAGTTCCACCGGCGACCTCATGATCGAGGACGACGACCATCTGGAAAAAGCTATGCGCTCCGGCCGCCGCCGCATTGCTTTTCACAGCGAAGACGAATATCGCCTCCAGGCTCGCAAGCCGCTGTTCAAGTCCGGCGATCCCTATTCCAACCACATGGTCTGGCGCGACGAGGAATGCGCCTTCCTCGGCACCCGCCGCCTTATGGCGCTGGCTCGCACGACCGGACGCCCGGCGCACATCCTGCACGTCTCGACCGCCCAGGAGCTGGATTACCTGAAGGAATTTCGCGACATCGCCACTTGTGAGGTGTTGCTGAACCACCTGACCCAGGTCGCCCCCGACTGCTACGAGCGCCTGGAAGGCTTCGGCGTGATGAACCCGCCGATCCGCGGCGAGGCGCACAGGGCCGCTGCGTGGAAGGCCATCAACGACGGCACGGTCGATACCGTCGGCTCCGACCACGCCCCGCATCCCCGCGACAAGAAGCTGCTACCTTGGCCTGATTGCCCCGCTGGCCTCACCGGCGTGCAAACGCTTGTGCCGATCATGCTGGACCATGTGAACGCTGGCCGTCTTTCACTTGCCCGGATGGTCGATCTGATGTGCGCCGGCCCTGCCCGGGTTTATGGCGTCCTCGGCAAGGGACGCCTTGCGGCCGGTTACGACGCCGACTTCACACTGGTGGACCTCCATCGCCATCGGCGCATTGAGGAATCCTGGATTGCCGCCCCCTGCGGCTGGACTCCCTTCGCGGGCATGCAGGTGACCGGTTGGCCGATCGCCACGATCGTGCGAGGGCAAATTGTTATGCGCGACGACGAAGTCCTCGGCGAACCGTCAGGCAAACTGATGAACTTCAGAGGGTAAGCCGCGGCTTTCTCCCCGGCAGGTTCTATACCGTTACTTCGTACAAACAAGATCAAAACAAGCGCTGCTGCTCTCGCCAAGCTCGGGAACCCAATCCTCGCGGCCCTCTTGGCATAGGCCGCCCGGCGGGAAAGAATACTCGGCCAAAAGAGGAAACGCCTGCATGAGCACCACCACCGCGCCCAGCCCCTATATTCCGGTCCGCGACGACTGGCTCGCGCGCCGCAAAGAGCCGATCCTGGAGCCAAATCTGCCAATCGTCGATCCGCACCACCATCTTTGGGAGCGCCCGCACTGGGTGTACATGCTCGACGACCTGCTGGCCGACCTCAACAGTGGCCACAACATCGTCGCGACCGTTTTCCTGCAGTGCCGCTCCATGCACCGAGCCGAAGGTCCGGAGGCTTTCCGTCCGGTCGGCGAGACCGAATTCGTCAACGGCGTCGCCGCCATGAGCGCCTCCGGCAATTACGGTCCGACGAAAATCTGCGCCGGCATCGTCGGCCACGTCGATTTGCGCAACGGCGAGAAATCCCGCGACGTACTGGAGGCTCATATCCGGGCAGGCGGTGACCGGTTCCGCGGCATCCGCCACATCACGGCCTATGATGCCGACCCGAGCCTGATGAACCCCGCCTACTCGCCGCCACCCCGCCTGATGTATGACGAAACATTCCGCCAAGGCTTCGCCTGCCTCGCGCCGCTGAACCTGTCTTTCGATGCGTGGCTGTATCATCCCCAAATCGCGGATCTGACGGCCCTGGCGCAAGCGTTTCCCGGCACGCAAATTTGCCTGAACCATATCGGTGGTCCGCTGGCCATCGGACCCTACGAAGGCAAGCGAGCCGAAATCACGGCCGATTGGTCGAAGTCGATCCGCGCGCTCGCCGCCTGCCCGAACGTGGTGGTAAAGCTCGGCGGCATGGCGATGAATCTCAACGGCTGGGATTTCCATACCAAAGCGGAACCGCCATCCTCTGAAGAACTTGCCGCCGCCTGGAAACCCTACGTTGAAACCTGCATCGAAGCGTTCGGCGCCTCTCGTTGCATGTTCGAGAGCAACTTTCCGGTGGACAAAGGCTCCTACGGTTACGCCGCGTTCTGGAATGCGTGCAAGATCCTGGCAAAAAACGCGTCGGCATCGGAAAAGACCGACCTGTTCAGCGGCACGGCATCGCGCTTCTACCGGCTTGAGATCTAAACACCCTCAAGCGTTGGTAATGCCGCCATCAATGGTGATTGTCTGCCCGGTAATATAGGAAGCATCGGGTGAGCAAAGAAACCGGATCACCGCGGCGACCTCTGAGGGCTTTCCGAACCGCTTCAACGGGATCTGATTGCGGTAGTCCTCGCCGCGCTCCGCGATGATCGGAGCTGACATCTTTGTTTCGACTACCCCGGGCGCAATCGCATTGACCAGCACATCAGGCGCCAGCTTACGCGACAGCGCGCGCGTCAGCCCGACCACGCCGCCCTTCGCTGCCGCATACGGCACTCGATCCGCGCTGCCGCGCCGGTACGCAATCGAGCTGGTCAGCACGATCCGAGCCGGTTGCCGCCTGTCGAACCGCTTCGAGAACGCGACCGCCATGTCGTAGGCATTGGTCAGGTTTGCCGCAATCGCCCGGTTCCACACCCCGTGGTCGTCAGGGTCGAGGTCATCCCGTTCGAACAACCCCGCCAGATGCACGAGTGCATAAACCGGCGCCCCCGCGGCCTCGATCACCCGGGCACACTCCGCCGGCGTATCCAGCGATGAGGCGATCGTGCCTAGCCGAACTCGTCCGAGCGCCGACTGCGCACGCTCTAGCGCAGCGCCGTCGATATCGGCCATGATCACGTGACCGCCCTGGTCCATGAACGACCGCACCGTTTCGATGCCGATGCCACCCGCTCCGCCGGTAACGACGATGCGCTTGCCGGTGAATGGCGCAGTCACTTCAGGCGATCAGCGCTAGACATTTTGTCGCTGCTGTTATCGGCACTTGGCGAACCTTCCGAAGATCCGACAGCATATACCAGGCCGCGGTGCCGATCCGGACATGCAACAGATTCGACACGGGCTTTTCTCGGCGATCTGCCTCGTTTTACCGATGCTCATCCAGCACGTAATCATCAGACTGATCCCCTCAATACGACCCCAGACGACTACACGCTGCACTTTTTCAATGCGTCACGATCGCTGAGCCGCCTATAACTCTGCGCTTCGGGCAGCGTATCCCGATGGCTTTCTTGCAGCATCCGTCGCAACTACAGTTGTTGGCCTATTCGACTTAGACTCCGCGTTCCCGCTTGCTGGGGGAACAACTCGGATATAAAAATCAACGCCGTGGAACTCGGTCGCGAATGTGGTTGAAACCCTCCTTGATTGCCGCAAAACGTGCTTCAATCTGCGGTTCGAATTCCACATCGGTGAAAATATACGGCCAATCGTTTTCAATACCCTCACAGACAAGTTCACCCACATAAACCGGATCGATGCCTTGAGACACACGTTCGCGGATTTGATTGTAGATCGTTTTTAGCTGGTCCAGTCGCTCTTCCGGCCATGCAGGCAGATTGCTACCAACCGCGCGATCGAAGCGCTCCGGCAAGTTACGACGTGAGTCCATGATGTTGGTACGGATAAAGCCGGGACACAGGACCGACACCCCAATACCACGCGGCGCCAACGCAACCCGCAGACCCTCTGACAGTCCGACGACCCCATATTTGGTGACGTTGTATTGGCTGGAACCAAGCGAAAGGAGCCCAGCAATCGAAGCGGTGGACACAATTTGTCCGCCCTCGCCGTGCTGTTCGATCAGCGGTCCAAAAATCTCAATTCCCCAGACCACCGCCATCAGGTTTACGCCGATTGTCCAGTCCCACGCTGCATCGGTCCAAGCACCGTAAATCCCGCCGCCGCCAACGCCCGCGTTATTTACGAGAATGTGCACCTTGCCATACCGAGCGACCGTGGCCTCCGCCGCCGCTTTCAACTCAGCCTTGATCGACACGTCCGCCTTTACGCCATCAACATCCGCATTGGTGAGCTTCAACGCCTCAATCGCTGCGGCGAGCGGCGCGTCCTCAATGTCGCAAAGCATGACCTTCACACCGGCCCGAGCAAGCGCCGTCGCTATACCGAGGCCGATACCCGATGCCGCTCCCGTCACGAACGCCGTCTTCCCAGCTAGGTCTTTCATGGGCATTTTTCGACCTCCTTACTAATCACGTGCACCATCGGCGGCGACTGGATCAGAAATTGAACGCCTGATGCTGGCGCCCGCCAGTCCGCAGGACAAGGGCTGCGAAAGCATTACAGCAAGGTGCAAAACAAATTGTCTGCCCTTCCCTGAGAATCCCGAGGCACCGCCGGAGAACAACGGCAGTGAGCAGGGTTGCGACGTGCAGCCACGTATCGCAATGTAACAGGTGGCTTCCTAGGGTAAAGATTTTTCGCAGCCGTTCGATCAGTCATCGGCGCGGCCGCACGGCGTGGCTCGATGTTAAGGAAGTTCACGCTGTCCCGGCAAGGGGGAATCTCTGTCGTTCCAGCGACTTAAGCAGATACCGAGAAAATTTGCTCGACAATCAAAATGGGAGACTCCGTCATGAGTGATAACGAAATCGGCAACAGCCAGTCTCGACCGTCGCCGCGCCGCACGTGGAAATCGTGCCGAGCCTTGGCAAGAACCGCGCTTCTGGTAGCGACGTTGGCACTCCCCGGTGTGACCCAAGGCACCGCCGCACGCGCCGCGGACCCTCAGTCGTGGATCACCACCTGGGCCGCCACCCCCGCACCCCGGTGGGCTGAGGAACTGCCCGCGCCGTTTGGCGTGCCCGAGGTCCTGGGGAACCAAACCGTGCGGCAAATCGCCCGCATCAGCGTGGGTGGCGACAAGCTGCGGGTGGTGATCTCGAACGAATTTGGCGCGCGGCCGCTGACCATCGGATCAGCCAGTGTGGCGCTCTCGGCCGGTGGCAACGCGGTAGATCCCGCGAGGATCAAAGCTCTGACGTTTAGCGGGCGAAGCGAGGCGGTTATCCCACCGGGCGCGCCGTTGGTCAGCGACCCGGTGGACCTGGCGGTGAAGCCGCTGTCCAGCGTGGCGGTGAGCTTCTATCTCCCCAAGCGGACGGGCATCGGTTCGGTGCACTGGGACGGCGTGCAGACCGGTTATATCTCGGGCCCGGGTGACATGACGATGATCCCTGACTTCAAGGCTGAGAGCACCGTCAAGTCCCGCCTGCTGCTTAGCCGCATCCTGACGACCGCGAAGCCAGATTCTCGGGCTATCGTGTTCTTCGGTGACTCTATCACCGACGGCAATTGTTCCACAGTGGACAGTAACAATCGCTGGCCAGATCACATCGCAGAACGGCTGCAAGCCGAGAACTACCCGGACATAGCCGTCGTCAATGAGTCTTATTCCGGCGACCGCGTATTGACCAACGGTATGGGCACCAACGCGCTCAGCCGGTTCGACATGTCGGTGCTGAGTCACCCGCGGGTGTCCACCGTCGTGATGATGATGGGCATCAACGACATTGGCTGGCCCGGCGCAGGGCGCGATCACGCCGGCCGACCCGGAGCCGACCGCGGAGGATGTGGTGGCCGGCTATAAGCAGATCATCGACCGCGCACACGCCCACGGCATCCGTTTTGTCGCGATAACGCTGACGCCGTTCATCGACACCTTCAAAGGCACGCCGTTGTCTGGCTATTACACGCCGGAGAAGGAGAAGCTCCGTGAGGAAGTGAACGCTTGGATTCGAAGCAATAAGATGGCGGACGGGCTAATCGACTTTGATAAAGTGGTCGAGGATCCCAACAACCCAAAGCATATCAACCCGGCTTACGATTGCGGTGATCATCTGCACCCGAACGATGCCGGCTATCAAGCCATGGCTAAGGCTGTGGATCTGAACGTGCTAGTGGGCAAAGAATAGCGCGATCGGCGGGGATGCAGCCGGGCGGGTAATCCTGCCCGGCATTCGCGCGCAACCGGACCACCTGCAATCGGCGTCGCCAGGATTCGCGATCTCAGACCACCACCACCAAGCCTCAGCCGCCCGCCATCGTCATTCCATCGATCCGAACCGTCGGCGAATCGGTGCCGCGCCGAAATACCAGATCCGAGGCGGCAACCATGGCACCGAACATCTGCAACAGGTTGCCGGCAACCGTGACCTCGGCCACCGGTTCGGCCAACGCACCGTTGCGGATCATATAGCCGGCCGCCCCTCGGCTATAGTCACCGGTGACACCGTTCACTCCCATGCCGATCATTTCTGTAATGTAGAGACCCTCCTTGATGTCGGCCATCAGCTCAGCGGCCGTAACAGCCCCCGCAGCCAAATACAGATTGGTGGCCGCGGCCGCCGGCGGCCCGCTGGTGCCTCGCGTCGCATGCCCTGTCGGGGTCATGCCGAGTTGCCGGGCAGACCGGCTCTCCAGCAGCCACGTCGTCAGCACACCGTCCTCGATCAGCGCCCGTGCCTGGGTTGGCGTGCCCTCGCCGTCAAAACCGCGGGACCGCAGGCCGCGGACCCGACGAGGATCGTCATGAATATTGATGCCATGACCGAAAATGCGTTGGCCCAGCTTGTCCTTCAGGAAGCTGGTACCCCGTGCGACGCCGGCACCATTGATCGCCCCGGTAAGATGTCCAAGCAGGCTGCCCGCGACACGCGGATCGTAAACAACCGGCACCTTAGCGGTTTTTGGGCGGGTCGGGTTCAGTCGCGCCACCGCGCGCTCGCCGGCACTTTTGCCGATTTTGACCGGGTCATCGAGGTCGGCGAAATAAACCGTGCTGTGATAGTCATAGTCTCGCTGCATGCCGGTGCCGGCGCCGGCCAGCGCGGTGGCGGAGATCGAGTGGCTGGTGCCGACCCGCCGCCCGGCGAAGCCGGCCGACGTCACCAGGACGATCTCATTGCGGCCGTACCCAGCTTCGCCACCCTCGGAATTGGTCACGCCGGACACCGAGTAGGCGGCGTCCTCGGCCGCGGCCGCGCGGGCCGACAGAACATCGGGTGCCGGTTCCGCCGGGTCGGCCATATCCAGGTCAGTGGTATCCGGCGCCGCCCATGTCTCCGCCAATCCGGCGAACTGATCCTCGGGCACCACCTTCGCCATCGCCACCGCGCGCTCGACCAGGCTGGCGAAGCCGGCGGGGTCGTGCGAGGTGGACGAGACAATAGCCGATCGCTTGCCGACAAACACGCGCAGGCCGAGATCGCGGCCTTCGGACCGCTCCAGGTGCTCGATCTTGCCCTGACGAGACGCCACGGAAAGCGACGTTCCATTGACCAGTACCGCGTCCGCGGCATCAGCCCCAGCGGCGCGGGCCTGCCTGATCAGATCGGATACCAGCGAGATCGAGTCAGTCATACAGTCGGTTCCTCCGCCGCAGGCTTGCGCGGCGTTGATAGAGCGTTTGGCTTTCGCCCCATAGATAGGGGTCGCGGCGGCGGATTGCAGCCTCTTCGGCTTGACACCGCCCCGCCCGGCTTCATCATCGCCCGCGGCACAGGGGAGTGGGCATGTCCAGGCTGGATAATTGCTACAACGTATTCGACCTGCGTGAAGCGGCGAAGCGACGCCTGCCGAAAGCGGTATTCGAGTTCGTCGATCGCTCCACCGAGGACGAACTGGCGTTGCACAACAACCGAGCGGCGTTCGAGAAGATCAAGCTGAAGCATCGCGCGCTGGTCGATGTTTCCGCCCGGTCCACCAGGACGACGTTGTTCGGCAAAGAAATCTCCCTTCCGATGGCCATCGCGCCGACTGGGGCGGCTGGCCTGTGTTGGTACGAGGGCGAGCTCGAGCTGGCGAAGGCGGCGGCACGTGCAAAAATCCCTTTCACATTGGCCACCGCCGCGATGACCTCGATGGAGAAAATTGCCAGGGAGGCCAATTTTCGTCTGTGGTTCCAGCTTTACGTCTGGAAACAGCGGGAACTGTCCTACCAGTTGATTGAGCGCGCTAAGAACAACGGTTTCGAAGCTTTGATCGTTACTACCGATACCATCGTGTCGCCGAACCGTGAGTATAACGCCAAGAACGGATTCATGCTCCCGTTCCACCCGACCTGGCGGTTTACTTGGGACATCATGCAGCATCCGGTCTGGTTCACCACAGTGCTGATGAAGTATTTCACCACCATCGGCATGCCGCGGAACGAGAACTATCCGGACCCTTACCGTCGTCCGGTTGGCACCGACCCCGGAACCAGGGAAGTGATGCGGCAAGACTTACTCAACTGGGACGACATCAGGATCTTCCGCGACAAATGGCCGGGAATTCTGATGTTGAAAGGCATAAACCGAGTTGATGACGCTTTGAAGGCCATCAGCTATGGCGTGGACGGGCTGATCGTGTCCAACCATGGCGGCCGCAACATGGACAGCGCGGCAGCAACGCTGGACATGCTGCCCGAAATTGCCGAGGCCGTGGGTGATAAGGCGACAGTGATTCTTGACTCCGGCGTCCGCCGCGGATCCGACATCGTCAAGGCCCTTGCGCTTGGGGCGAAATGCGTGCTGACCGGGCGTGCAACACTTTACGGCACGGCGGCCGGAGGCGAAACCGGAGCGTCCAAGGCTGTCGGGTTCATCCAGACCGAGATGGACAAAACCATGGCCTATACCGGCTGCAACCGGGTGGACGAAGTCTCGACCGATATCTTCTTCGGTGACCGGGGGAGCAACCGAATGATGGCTGGATAGTCAACGGGATTGTATTTTCTGGAGTAGATTTCGATCTCGCCCCTTATCCGGCTCAGGATGGCCGTGCGGCTTTCGGTCAATAGGGTCAGCCTTTGATGGGATAGGCCGCCGGCGGTGAACGAGGAATTACCGTCAATTTGGCAAGCGCGAGAATGCTCCAGCCGGTGATCCGCACCTAATCTGCATTGATTGGCTGAAACTCGCCTCGCGAGCCAAGGCGAAGTGGACAAAATAGACGAATGGCCGAAGCAAGCAAGAATTAGCTGCGGGTACAGATGCTGTTTCCCTCGCCAGGCACGACGGTTGGACAGGTGTCGGCCTGTCTGCTGCCGTCGGCGCCATATGTGACCGCGACGAGCGAGGCTCGAGCCTACAGATGCGTCTCCAAGGTTGTTACTCCGGCGCTTCTGCCTGGGCGAAGGAGCTCAAAGAACAAGACGCCGATCTATTTGGGCCAACCGGTCGCTTTGTTGGTATTCGAAACGTTCGACGCGTTTGATCGAGCAAGGCTTGCCATTTGCGACGGCGCGTTCGTGGGATTTGGCGAGGAAACCGGCCCGGTCTCCCTGCCGCCGTTTTCCGCGTTCCGGTTCACCCGCATCGCTGGCCCGACACCGCAGGCGCCCGACGTCTACTCACCCATTCAAGCTGGCAGGGTAACCCCCGGCCGTATCCAAAATACAGAGCTCCCGGTGTGGGCGCCGGGACAAGGCCAGCCATGCACTCAGCCTGTGCGAGATGCACACGAAATATGCATGTCATGAAGGTGGGCGACGTTCCTCCTATTTCGACACGATCCTCGCAGGACAGTTTGATTTGCTCACCGGTCGCAGGCCGCCCCCCGGCCTCGCGGTCAGCCGCGGAGCAGGCGGCACCGGCGGTCATCCCGGCCCCGCCAAAAAGAGCGGGTCAGCGAGCGGCAAGCGCCGCCTTTGCGGCAGGTCATCAGCGGTTGAATGCGCTCGCCGAATGCCTCGATCCCGAGAATAAAGTCGTCGAACGTGAGCATAACCCCAGCGACGCCTTCCACCGTTGCCAGTTCATCCAACATCTTCGCCACTGTGGCGTAGGAACCCACCACCGTGCCCATATTGAAGTTCACCGCTGAGGCCGGGTTGCTGATGCTCGCGGCCGTCCCGGTGAGATCGGCCTTGTCATCGGCCATTGCCTGAGCGCCCATCCAGCTCAACGCATCGAGGTCCTTGCCGGCTTTGTAAGCTTCCCACTTTGCCTGCGCCGCAGCATCGGTCTCGTCCGCAATCACCATGAACAGAGCGTAAGCGCCGACGTTTCGGCCGGTCTTAGCGACGGCCTTCAGCAGTCGACCTATCGTATTCGCGCATTTCGTTGGCGTGTTAACACCCTCGCCCAGACAGAAGCTGAAATCGGCATGCTCCGCCGCGAACGCCATGCCGACGTCGCTTTGGCCGGCGGAAACGATCGTGGGCATCGCCGAGGGCCGCGGACTCAATTTGCAGTCCGTCATCTGGAAGTACCTGCCCTTGTGATCGGACGTGCCCTTTTCCCACAGCTCACGCATGACCGTCACATACTCGGCACTATACTCATAACGTCGCTCATAATGCTCGTTGCCCGGCCACAGACCCATCTGGGAATACTCTGCCTCGGCCCAACCGGAGACGATGTTGATCCCAAATCGGCCCGGCGCGATGCTATCGATGGTTGAGGCCATGCGCGCGACAATTGCCGGCGGCAGCGTGAGTACCGCGGACGACGCGTAAAGCTTGATCCGTCGCGTCACCGCGGCGAGGCCGGCCATCAGCGTGAAGCTCTCGAACGCGTGATCCCAGAATTCGGTTTCGCCGCCAAAGCCGCGCAGCTTGATCATCGACAGGGCAAATTCGAACCCGTATTTCTCGGCCAGCAGGGTGACGTCCCGGTTCAACGCGAAACTAGGCTGATACTGTGGCGAGGCCTTCGAAATTAGCCAGCCATTGTTGGCAATTGGAATAAAGACCCCTACGTCCATGCTCTAGCCTCCTGTGGAACAACCGTCTGCCGCACAGTGCACACACTGTGCCATGGTGTCACTCAGCCGCCTTTGCCGTCGGTTCGCTATACACCATGGCAACGATCTTGTCGGTTTGGGCTGCGATGTCGGATCGCGCCTCGATCACCGGCAGCTTCAACTGTACCAGGCCGATGACGACGCCTCTCGGCGATTTGTTGAGGCCGCCCAAACCGTTCACTGTGCAAGTTCCTTCAGTAGTAATTGTTCCATTCTCTACCAGCCTCGGTATCTCGGGTCCGGATAGTCGATCACCCGGACCTCCTCCGATGCGACGTCCAGCACCGCGCAGCTCAATTGTCGATCATTCCGGCTGTCCCGAGCATCTCCGGCCGACCCGGGATTGATCACCAGCACCTCGCCGATCCGCTTCACCACCTGGCAATGCGTATGCCCATACAGCACGATATCCGCGTCAGCCTCGGCGAACCGGTCCAGCTTCGCGCTATGCGGATGCACATACTCCCCGCGAGGCTCCCAGGGGGTCGAATGGACCAGTAACAGACGCTTTCCCGCCAGGTCGAGATACCGCCGGTATGGCTGCTCCGCGAGAAAATCCAGCAATCCCGGATCAATGCCGGGCTGGTCCCGCGCTCTCAATCCGGCCGAACCCATGAACACCTCCTCGTGGTTGCCCTGGATAATATGCGCGTGGCGCTGTTTCAGCCGCGCCACGACGTCATTGGAAAATCGATACTCGAAGATACTATCGCCAAGGCACAGCAACTCATCGATATCCCCCATCGCCTGTAACGCCAGATCCAGGCCCTGGAGGTTGCAATGCAAATCCGACACAATCCCGACTTTCAATAGCGCGGCTCCTGGCTGAGACGAGTGGCCCAGCGGATATTCTACGCGTGAGCGCGTGGGCGTCGACCCATGCGCCTGTGGCATGGCGAATCTCAGCACGCGGCGGCTTGGACGTGGCCCTGGCTCGGGGCGCGCGGCCTGGGTGCTCGCCTGTCTCGGATCATCCGGTCGCGGACGATGGCGACGCGGTCCCAGCACCACCATCCTGAACCGCGAGATCGCTCAGACGTTCTCGTATTCCGCGGATATGTCCCGATTGGTGTGATCTCGCAGCAGCGATGTCGCGATCAGGCCGACAATAGAGACGCCCAGTATATAAATCGCGACGGGCAGGCTTGAGTGATACTTCGCAACCAGCCAGGTTGCCACGAAAGGCGCAGGCCCACCGGCGAAGATGGACGCGAGCTGATACCCAAGCGATGCACCGCTGTAACGAAGCCGCGGCGAGAACGACTCGGCGATAAGCGCTGCCTCAGGGCCATACAAATTCATGACCGGAATGAGGGAGACCGCTACGGCAACGAAAATTACCCAAGGGATCTGGGTGTCCAGCAATGCATAGTACACGAAACCAAAGATTGCCATGATCACACAGCCGATCATGTACATGCGCTTGCGGCCGATCACGTCCGACAGCCGGCCGGCAATCGTGACCCATAAAAAACCGAGCACGGTCTGCGCGAGCACGCCCCACAACAGGAAATCGCGGGTCATACCGAGTACGGTTGTTCCGTAGGTGAAAATGAACGTTCCAACGATATACCCCGGCGCCTGCTCGGGCAGCCGCAGCAGGGCCGTCAACAGCACCTGCTTCGGCTGGCGCTTCAACACTTCCATCACCGGCACACGCTCGACCCGCTTCTCGTCGAGAACCTTCTGAAACACCGGGGTTTCAAGAATGTCCATGCGAATCCAAAGCCCGATGCCGACCATGACAATGCTGATCAGGAACGGAATCCGCCATCCCCAAACAAGAAACTGGTCACCTGACAACCAACTGAACAGCAGAACCGCGCCATTCGCCAAGAACAGACCGGCTGGCGCTCCGAATTGCGGCCAGGACGCGATCATGCCTCGATTGTGGTTGCCTTTGCTCCACTCCATCGCCAGCAATACGGAACCGCCCCATTCGCCGCCGACCCCGATACCCTGAACCAGCCGGATAAACGTCAGCAGCACGGCGCCCCAAATCCCGATGGTGGCATAGGTTGGCACCAGCCCGACCGCCACGGTTGCAAATCCGGTCAGCAGCAGCGTCGTAATCAGCGTTGCCTTCCGGCCGATCCGATCACCGAAATGGCCGAAGATAGCCGCGCCGATGGGGCGGCCGACGAACCCGATGAAGAACACCCCGAACGCCTGCAGCACGCCGATCAACGGCTCCGACCCGGGAAAGAACAGCTTGCCGAACACCAGCCCGGTTACAGTGCCGTACAACAAAAAGTCGTACCATTCGACTGTAGTACCAACCGTGCTGGCAATAAGTGCCCGGCGCAGATGCCTGTCATGCTCGGCTTCGGGTAGGCCACTGGCAGTGGAGATCGCTGTGGACATCCTGGTTCCTCCCTTTGTTGGGTGGCCACGGATGTTCTACGGCTTCAGCGCGTCGTGCTGCCGAGCAGTGCATCCCGCCCGAGGTTGATCCACCCGTGCCGTCCGTTGGAGATGATGTCTAAAACGGCCACGGCCGACAACAGACAATTGGCTGAGCGGTAGCGCCCTGAACTTGGCGAGACGTCTCGATGGATCTCAATCCCGGCGCCGGTCCATCCGGCACGCGAACAACGCTCTCGATTTAGCGCCCTTCTGACGATGGGTCGAGAAGCAGGACGCAACTCTTCTGCCAATCGGGTTCGCAGCGGATCCGAGCCGTGGGGGCACGCTCTCGGCCTGCCGAGCATGCGCTGCCCGGCCTTTTCCGAATGCCGAGTTGCCGGTTCTGCATAGCCGGCGGCCTTTGAGACGTCTACCGGTAGGAGGTACATCATCGATAAAAGTCACACCCTGGCTGAGGCTCATCCCCCAGATGGCGAAGTTCGAGTGGTAGTCCGGAGCGAAGCGATACCCGCCCCGGGCCAAAGACGACTGCCGAAAGCATTTGCCCTGGCGAACGATCTAGGTCCGGTGCGGGCACCAATCGTCTCTGTTTGTCCCCTGGCAGTGAGAGAAAGCGCTCGATGAAGCCAGAATGGAGTGCCGACTGGGCGTGGGGTGTGCCGCTTACGGCGCTTACGCTCGCGATCCACGGTGCCGCGATCACCGGCATCGCCGTGCTGCTGACACGTGCCATAACAGCGGTCGAAAACCGGAGGCCGAGGCGGGGCTCATTGGCGCTGATGGTGGCGGCGGCCGTCGGTGTTCTTGGCGGGTTGCTGGCGATCCTACACGGGCTGGAAGCGGCAGTCTGGGCTGCCGCCTACGTGCTGATAGGGGCGGTCGGCACGCCGGGCGATGCAATGCTTTACTCGGTCGACTCCATCACCGCGCGCGGCGCGTCAGGACTGCAGCTAGAACGACACTGGAAAATGATGGGGGCTCTGGAATCGGTCAACGGGCTGCTGCTGTTTGGCATCAGCACCGCCTTTTTGGCCTCCGTCATGATCGATGCCCGGAGTTTGCAAAGTAGGCTGGCACAACGACCAAAACAGGAACTCACCGATAGCGATATGGACCCATGAGCTGGATCTGTCTGCGCCAACGTTAAGGGTGTGAACGGTGCGCAGGATGCTGGTCGGGCGAGCGCGGGTCAAAAGACGCCGCCGCTGTCGTCGCAATGGTTTAAGCCATTGGATTCGGCAGGGCAAGGATTGAACTTTGCAATGCTGCTGGAACAGACCGGCCGCCCAGAGCGACGCATGCTCCGATCCCTTGGTATATTATCAATCGATTGACAACTGGCCGCGGCGACGGAAAGCATTTGGAGAAGCATCCGTCAGATTATCGCCTCACCTATGAAACATCTAGATCTTTCTTAAAGATAACATACAGCAGAGAAGTCTTCATCCTGGTGCTGGTTTCGAGCGATCCGACGCCGTGGCGGTGGCTCGGACGGCAGGTTGAAATATCACAACCCCGCTCACTCAGGTGATATTTCAGTGGGCGAACATAACCTTCAGTTGCAAAATCACGATTTCGTGAGGTATGCGGGCGGTGTTTCCTTCCCCAAACTGCCGTGGGTTTCACGCCCACGGCGCATTTTGGGGTCATAAGCAGGAGCTTTGATCCATGCGCAAAGTCGCATCACGACCGCCTGGCCTGGTAAAGGCTGTTGCTGCACTTGTGATCGCCGTTTCGCTGGTGATGACCTGGGCGTTTCTATGCGCGGCCTGAAGCGACAGAAGGGGATTGCTTTCGACGTCGCCGACCTTCTTCGCGCGCGAAGCTGGGGCGTCTTTTACGACTGGCAATTTAAGATCTGGCTCGACCACGGCACCGAAGACGAGGAATACGATGAAGTTATCGCATTCTCATCCGGAACAAGCCCACGGGCAGCGGCGATTATGTGGCGGACCACAAAAGCTGTCTTCGTTCAGCCTCTCCTGGGAAAAAGACGGCGGTATACCTCGGTAGCCGACGCGCTGACCAGCCTGTTACCGAAACAACCTGCTGGTGTCGCCCATATCAAGGCCGCAATAGAACCGTAGGTCCCCGCTACCGGGAGGCAGTTATCGCTCCCTTGCAGCGACTACTCAGATAGTCTTCCACTTAACCCTCCCCGGAAGGAGGCAGAGCGTTGTCGAATCGCGTTGTCGAACTGCGTATTTCACGGGACCAGGCCAGCTTCCTGCAGGCTAATCTCAATTCGATGGCAATTACTACCCGCCAGGCGATGACGCAGCCGGGGATGGAGCCGGAGCGCCATGCGGCGCTGATCCGTCGAGCCTTTGTTCTTGAAAGTGCGGACGATGCGGTCCGCAGCGCCATGCTGGAGATGCCGAACAGCACGCGCAAGAGTGCCCGCGGAGTTAAATCATGCGGCCGCGGATGGCACGACCAAGTTGCCGATGACACCCGTCAGGGCGATGAGCACGGGCAAGCACTTCCCGTGCGGACCCGCTTTAATGCGAAAACCTCCGCTAGGGTTGAACCGAGGCGAGAGACGACAGCGCCCGTTCTGCGGAAGGCTCCCACCATCACGTCGCCGGTCAACGAAGTTCGGAGCAACCGTATCCAGCGCGCCCGCAGCAACGCTTGGCTCAGCGCATTTGTCGGCGGCGGTAAATCATCACCCAAATAATACAGCCTACCACTGATTATCCCTGGCAAGCAGCTTACTTGAAGACTGCGTACTGGTGAGAGGATAATAGATCTTTTTCGGCCTTGGCAGTCTTGCTCACCGGGCGATGAAAGCGGCCAATATAACCAGGGCTATCCCGGTGACAATATTTCCGATGGACACAAAGATCAAAAATATTGGGCGCGGCGCTACAAGGTAACCCACACGCCTGTGCAGAAGCATGGATGGCCAAACCATAAGACATCCAAGCGCAAAAAGGATCATTCCGCCGAGCTGCATTGGTTGACATCCTCGGTGCTGCCGGGTCTGCCCTAACCGGTTCAGACACCAGCGCTTTATTAGGCGGTTACTTTCAACTGATCGATATTTGTTAGTAGCGCCGAGAGCGTGAATGGCTTCAGCAGACACAACACCGGATCCGCCAGTGCATCCGTGTCCGGTAGCAGCCGCGGTTTGCCGGTGATGAATATCACTGGGATTTCCGGATGTACTCGCCGCGCCTCAATCGCCAACCCTACACCATCCAGACGTCCCGGCATGTCGATGTCGGTGATTATCATCCGCACACCTTCCCTGTTCAATAATGGGACCGCCGCGTCAGCCGATCCGGCCTCGAGGACTGTGAAGCCAGCTTCGTCGAGAACTTCCACAATCACCGCTCGGATATCATTCTCGTCCTCAACTACCAGAATGCACACCATCCATCATTTCCTCCGGCGGACGTGGTTGTGGGTGAGATATGTCTACTGCCGATGGTTTATCCCATATGATAGTCTACAACTTTTGATGGAGGAAGGCAAAAGATTCTGCTAGCACGATTTTGAGACCTGCCAGAACCACCCGCTCTCAACTGGAATACCCATATCCAGCATGACTCGCTTCGAGAGTACGCGTTTGCGCGGCTCGCGTACTAGCATTGGAGGGCATGCTGCAAGAAATAGCTCGGAGCCCACAACTATTGGGGAATGGAAACCTTTAACATTTGCAAATCACGATATAGTGATCAGTTCGATCACCTATCTTTGGAATACTATCATAGGTCGCCAAGCGCTCTCATGGGATCAACTGTAATGAGCAAAAACTCGGAAGCCTCCCGAGGACGGGCGATTGGGCCAGGCGGAAAGTCTGATCGACGCCGCGTTCGCGGCCTACGATCAGCGCATGCCGGGATAATCGATGGGACCTAATCAAAGTCCCTGAGCCGAGTTCGCGAGCTTTGCGCCTCGCATGTTAAGCCAACCTTCCGTCCCCCGCCTGGGGCATCCCGGTTAAACGAAATCGTGACCAGTCCCAAAACTCTTGATTTTCCAACTGCCAACAGGCGTTACCCCTCGTCATCTTCGACCAGATCAGAGACCGCATAGAAATTGCCGTGACCTCACCTTGGGTCGCGCATTCTAGCATGAGACCGGGATCTCGCTCGGAGGTTTGCGGTCGCCGTGATGGGGAGATAGTTTGGGGGCGTTAGCAAGGGTTAGCCGCCGGTCCTGGCGCTCTTCCCGTTGGCCGAATTAGTAGGAGACCACGATATGTATCGCCGCGCACTTCTTGTCGCCGTCATCGCGTTCACGCCGATGATCGCGATGGCGGATGAAAATATTGCAGGACAATGGCAAGCCAACCTCGATCACAACGTGATCATAGCCATGGACGTGCTGGCGGATGGTTTTTGGACCAGCCAAACGGTGCAGAAAGACAAGGTCGTGGCTGAGATGGCGGGCTCCTACGAACAGAAGGCGGAGAGTGCCACAACCGGAACGCTCGTTTTCACCCCGGTGAAATCGAAAACCACTGAGGAACACGGCGAAGCCCAGGTCGAGGAAGATAAATACACGCTGGAGCATGGCGGGAAAGTGCTGCGGCTTGTTTCCGCGAAAAATGATGTAATGGTGTTCCACAAACGGGCTTATGCGAAGTAAGATGGAGAAATTATCAATGCGATACGCACTGATCGCCGCGGCGGCAGTTTTGGGCCTCACAGTGGCCACTCCCCCGGCGAACGCTGTTGGCTGTCTATCTGGCGGCGCCGCGGGCGCCTTGGCGGGTCATATGGCCGGGCATGGTATCCTCGGGGCCATCGGCGGGTGCATTGCCGGACATCAATGGCATAAGCATCAGGTAAGTCAGAAAGCGCTGCAGAACCAACAAGACTATGTCAAGGCGCGGCAGCAGCAAGATCCGAATTATCGCGACCCCTGGCAGGAATCATCCGAAGCCGCGCCCGCGCGGTAGCTTGGCTCGCCCATTATCCATCCCGACCTGCCGTCAGGCCAGTGAAGGCCCTTCATTCGATCTGATCGGCAACGCTCGGCAGACTTGCGTTGCAGCGGATGGCCGCGACGTCGCTGCAATTACCGTCGGAGTTCACCGGAATGCGCAAAAGGCGGCCTGCCATTTGTGCATAGAAGGCCGACGCTTCGTGTGCTTAAGTGACGCTGAGGTGACGGTTACTGGGGTGGATGATTTGTGGCAAACCGCGATATGTCGGCCGCTTAGCATGAGCTTCGGGTCCGCCACGTCAGGACGGGACCTAAAATGCAACTCATGAAGTTGCACCCGACTTTTGGCGATCGCGGGCTTCCCTGGACCCGCCTGATGTCGGTATTCAGCGCGACCTTGGGGTTCGCAAACGCAATCGCGGGACGCCTCGGAAGCGGTACCGCTCGAAACTGCGGAAGCCAAGAAGCCGCCGACGGAAGCAGCGCACCGGTCCGCGCGGCAAACGCTAAGCCTCAAAGCCGCGTTGCCCCCGCCGGCGGTGAAATCACCCTGAAGAGGTTCGATGTCATGAGAGCCGTTGTCGCCATGGCCGCAGTGTTGCTGGTAGGTGCTCTGCGGCCAGATCCGGCCCACGCGTGGGCCAGTGCAAATCGGTGGGGTGGCAGCACTGCCCATACTTGGGGCGCCACCAGCCATACAAACGCTTGGGGTGGCAGCACCACCCATGCTTTCGGTATGGGCACCGAGCACACTAACATGTACGGTGGCAGTTCAGCCCATGCCTGGAACGGCGGGACCGAACACACTAATGCTTACGGCGGCAGTACGTACGGCGCGTATGGGGCAGGAGTAACCCACACGTACGCCTCTGGGGCGTCCGTTTACCACCCGCCTGCCTATGGTTATCACCCACCTGGCTATGGATACGGGTATCCCGCCTATCACCCGCCGGTGGCAGTACCATACTATTCGGCGTCGGGATGTCTTGGCTGCGCTGTGGCTGCGGGTGCGGTTGTCGGCGCGACGGCGGGGGCCCTGGCAGCGTCTGCGTCCGCCAACACGGCGGCAGCCTACTCGTCCGGATACGCGGCCGGCAGCGCGGCGGGATATGCCATGGGCGTAAACTACGCCGCTTTGCCAACTGGCTGTGCCTATCAGCCCGGCCCCAATGAATATCTGTGCGGGGGAAGTTGGTTTCGCCCCGCATACGGCGCCAATGGCCTATACTATACTGTCGTACCCGCGCCGTGATGCGAGGGATTACTTGAAGGGACATCGGAGGGCGGCGTGACTCTCGAGCATGCAAATTTCAGTCTGCGCACTTGGCAGCCCTCGGACGGTGCCAGCGGCCCCGAACGTCCCGAATGACGATTCTCAAAGAACAAAAGGCAAGGAATTCGCAATGTCGAGGATAGGCTTTGGACTTCTTGCCGCGCTCATGCTGGCTACCACCGTCGCGGACGCTCAGCAGCCGCCGGCGCCGAACAGACTGCAGATTGCCGAGGCCTGCGGCGGCGACATTGACCGCCTGTGCCCCGGGGTGCCCCCCGGTCAAGGCCGAAATCAAGGCTTGCATGAAGGCGCACGTTTCGCAGCTCTCGGCCGCATGCTTCGACACGCTGATGGCGGCTGCGGCAGCGAAGAAGGAGCCGTAGCGGCGGGGTTGATCAATGCAACCAGGGTGCGATTAACCGATTTGCATTACGGCCGTAATTTTGTTTCGCTAGCCTGGCGTCGGCCGAAAGCCTGGCATCACCTCTTGTGCAAATAGACGCAGCGAGCGCAGTGTCTGCTGATGGGGCAACGTTCCCCAAGCGAAAGAGCAGATCACGTAGTTGCAGCCGCTGACCTCTATTAACTGAGCCACCTGCTCGCGGACGCGCGCTGGTGAGCCGAAAATCACAGTCTGGTGCTGCGTCGCTGTCTCCCATGCGAACAACCCGTCAACGCTGTGGTCGTCATGGTCATGCCACAACTTGGTGATTGAACGATACCAGTCCTTGTGGGCCGGATGCGTGATCGCGAGCGCTTCGTCATCGGTATCGGCGACAACCACCTGGCGCATGACGCCAACCTTGGGCGCCGCCACATGACCATTAAGCCGGCCAGGATCACGCTTGTGCAGCTCCCATGTTCGCCAATACGCGTCAACGTGCTCGCGTACTGCCGAGGCTGGCCCCAATCCAACGAAGTTGAAGCCGTGCCGGGCAGCATATTGGACACTCTCCGGATTATGCGTCGGATACCACAGCGGTGGATGGGGCTGCTGCATGGGGCGCAACTCCATCGGCACGTCATTATACCGGCAATGCCGCCCCTCAAAGCTCAGCCGGTCTTTGGTCAAACCGTCGACCAGCACTTGCAATGTCTCGTTGAAGATTTCGCGTGTGGCGCTGGGATCGACGCCGTAATAGCGCAGCTCGTATGGCGTGACGCCGCGACCGACCCCCAGTTCCAGCCTGCCGTTCGACATCTGGTCGAGCATGCAGACTTCTTCGATGAGCCTCAGGGGATTGTAGAGCGGCAGCAGGTATACCAGCGGCCCAAGGCGGATCCGGCGCGTTCGCTGCGCCGCGGCGGCAAGAAACAACGCAGGCGAAGGCGCCATGCCGAGTGGGGTCGCGTGATGCTCCGCAAGGTGATAGCAGAAGAAACCGGCCTCATCTGCCGCCTCTAGAAGTTGCAGCCGCTCCTCATAGAGCTGGTGCAAAGGCGCGGTGCCGCGGTCAATCCAATCGAACAGGCCAAATTCTATTTGTGTCATGTCATGATTTCTCCCGTTTCGTCACCGAGCGCCGATTGGTTCCCCCAGGCATCAGTGCTCAGCCGCTGGTTTCTTTTGTTTTTCTCGCAAGCCAATCTGCCTCGGCACGCTCGCCGCATCAAGGGCACCCGACATCGCCGCGAGGATCGCGTCCGAACTACGCCGAAAGGACGTTCGGTCTCAGCAATCCAACGTGTTGTCGCGTTCCCACACGCTAAGATGCCGCATGTAGCTGTCCCATTGCTGATACTTCAGTTTCGTATAAGAAACTACAAACGGGTCTCCGAACGCAGCCCGCAGTGGCGCGCATCCCTCAAACGCCCGGATTGCGTCAAGCAGGTTCATCGGCAACCGGCGCACCCCATCGATCGTATGTCCGACTTCATACATGTTGACGTCCAGACGTTTGCCGGGGTCACGCTTGTTGGCCAGTCCATCGATCCCCGCCGCGAGCAATGCGGCTTGCAACAGATACGGATTGGCGGAACCGTCCGCGAGCCGGTACTCGACCCGCCCGGGACCCGGGATGCGTATCATATGCGTGCGGTTGTTGCCGCCCCATGTCGCGGTATTCGGCGACCACGTGGCGCCCGACACGGTCACTGGAGCATTGATCCGCTTGTAACTGTTCACCGTCGGGTTGGTCAGCGCGCAAAGCGCGTCGGCGTGCGCCAATAAACCACCGGCGAAGTGATGAGCCTCCGGCGAAAGTCCCACCTCATCCGAACCGGCAAACACGTTATTCCCGCGGCGCCAGAGGGAGACATGGGCATGGCAGCCCGACCCTGTCAGGTCAGCGAACGGTTTCGGCATGAACGTGGCCCGCATGCCGTGCCGTTCGGCAATGCTGCGCACCATGAATTTGAAGAACGCATGCCGATCCGCGGTCACCAGCGCCGGTGCATAAGTCCAGTTCATCTCATACTGGCCGTTGGCGTCTTCATGATCGCTCTGATAGGGCCCCCATCCGAGCGTTTCCATCGCGTCGCTGATCTCGGCGATAATGTCGTAATGGCGCATCAGCGTAAGCTGGTCATAGCAGGGCTTCGGCTGCCGGTCGGCCCCGTCCGCGATTAGCTGGCCGTCCGGCTGAATGAGGAAGAACTCGGGCTCGACCCCGACCCGCATCTCCAGGCCCCGCTCCTCGGCCTGCGCGATCACCCGGCGCAGCACATTGCGTGGCGCCTGCTCGACCGGCTTGCCCGCCATCGTGGGGGTGGCGGACATCCAGCCGACCTCGGGCTTCCATGGTAACTGGATCAGGCTTGCCGGATCGGGTACCGCCAGCACGTCCGGGTCGGCTGGGGTCATGTCGAACCAGGTCGCGAAACCGCCAAATCCGGCGCCGTCGTTCGCCATGGCGTCAATCGCTCGGGCCGGCACCAGCTTCGCCCGGAGGACACCGAACAGGTCGGTATAAGCGATGAGGAAAAAGTGGATGCCGCGTTCTTCCGCGATCGCCGACAGCGCAGTCATTGTCCGGGAATCCAGCTCGTGCCCGCAAGCGGCACTCGCGCCATGGCAGCGGCTTCGACTGTTAGCGCCACGAGGTCCTCCGGTTCCAGGTTATGCAAGTGGCTCTTTCCGCAGGCCCTGGCGATCGTCTGCGCTTCAAGAGTCAATACGGCTAAGTAATTTGCCAGCCGACGCCCACCCTCCATCGGGTCAAGGCGCGCCGCGAGGGCGGGATCCTGCGTGGTAATGCCTGCTGGATCACGCCCCTCGTGCCACGCGTCATAGGCGCCAGCGTGAGTGCCCAGCGCGGCATACTCGGCCTCGTAGGCCGGATCGTTGTCACCCAACGCCGTCAGTGCCGCAGTGCCAATACTCACCGCATCCGCGCCGAGCGCCAGTGCCTTTGCAACGTCCGCACCGTTGCGGATGCCGCCGGAAACGACCAGTTGCACGCGACGGTGCAAACCCAGATCCTGCAGCGCCTGCACCGCCGGCCGGATCGCAGCAAGAATCGGCAGGCCGACATGCTCGATGAACACGGTTTGCGTCGCCGCGGTGCCGCCCTGCATGCCGTCCAGCACCACCACATCAGCGCCGGACTTCACCGCCAGCGCTGTGTCATAGTATGGCCGCGATGCGCCGACCTTGACGTAGATCGGCTTCTGCCAGTCGGTGATTTCCCGCAGTTCCAGGATCTTGATTTCCAGATCGTCCGGACCGGTCCAATCGGGATGGCGGCACGCACTCCGTTGATCGATCCCGGGCGGCAACGTCCGCATCGCCGCAACACGCTCGGTGATCTTCTGGCCAAGCAACATCCCGCCCCCGCCGGGTTTAGCGCCTTGGCCAATGACGATCTCGATCGCATCCGCTGCCCGCAGATCGTCCGGATTCATGCCGTACCGGCTTGGCAAATATTGATATACCAGGGTCTGCGAGTGTTCGCGTTCCTCCGGTGTCATGCCGCCGTCTCCGGTCGTGGTGCTGGTGCCGGCGATCGTCGCACCGCGACCCAGTGCCTCCTTCGCCTGAGCCGACAGGCTGCCGAAGCTCATGCCCGCGATCGTAATAGGAATTCGCAGCGTGATCGGCTGCTTCGCGTGCCGGTCACCCAGCACAACATCGGTCCCGCATCGCTCGCGATAGCCTTCCAGCGGGTAGCGGCTGATGCTGGCGCCAAGGAACAGCAGGTCGTCGAAATGCGGCAGCTTCCGCTTCGCGCCGTAACCACGAATGTCATAGATGCCGGTTGCAGCGGCGCGCCGGATTTCCGCCAGCGTCGCGCGATCGAACGTCGCGCTCTCCCGCGGAACTGGCCGCGGCGGGGCGCGTTCCGTCATCAGTATTCCCCGGCGTTGTCGACATGAAAATGATAAAGCCGCCGAGCCGACCCATAGCGGCGAAATGCGCCGACGTCGAAGCCGTCGAATCCAGCCGCCCGCAATCGCGCATCGAGACCCTTGCGGTGCTGCGGCTTCACCGGTTTTTCGATGCAATCGGCGCCAAGACTGGCGACGCGTCCGCGCACAAAAAGCTCCGCTTCGTAGATGCTGTCGCCCAGATTGTCTCCCGCATCGCCAAGCACCGTCAGCGTGCCGGCTTGTGCCATGAAGGCGCTCATGTGGCCGACATTGCCACCGACCACGATGTCGATACCTTTCATGCTGATGCCGCAGCGCGCAGCGGCGTTGCCCTCGATCACCAACAGGCCGCCATGGGCCGTGGCGCCCGCCGACGCACTGGCATCGCCGCTAACGTGGACATGGCCCGACATCATGTTCTCCGCGACGCCATTGCCAACATTGCCCGTGACCACGATTGTCGCGCCCTTGTTCATTCCTGCGCAGTAATATCCAGCGTGCCCGGCGATCTCGATGCGGATTGGCGCATCGACACCGACTGCCAAAGCGTGCTGACCACGGGGGTTGATCACGTGCCAGAGCGTTCGATTGGTGTCCTTATCCAAACTATGCAGTGCTGCATTCAGACTGCGAACCGACGCCTCGGCAAGATCGACCGTCTCAGGCCCCATCAAGCTCGCTCCCATGCGTAGACCCGAGCGGGCTCGGGTTCCCAAACGTGGGCGTCTTCAATTCCAGGTAAATCAACCAGAGCGCGGTATTCGCTGCCGAATGCGACCCAATCGTCGGTCTCGGCCATGACCGCCGGCTTGCAGCAAATCGGATCGCGCAACACCGCGAATCCGGTTCGGGTACCAACGACAAATGTATAGAAACCATCGAGGTCCTTCAGAGCCGCCTGTAGGGCGCCCTCAAGGCTTTCGCCATCACGCATCCGCCACGACAGGTAAGCCGCGGCGACCTCGGTATCGTTCTCGGTCGCAAACGTGAATTCCTGACGCAGTAGGATCCGTCGCAGCGCGTTATGGTTTGACAGACTTCCGTTGTGCACAAGGCATTGGTCTAACCCGGTGGTGAAGGGATGTGCGCCGTCGGTTGTGACCAGGCTTTCGGTGGCCATCCGGGTGTGCCCGACCGCGTGGGTGCCCGCCATGAACGGAAGCCCGAAGCGTGCCGCGACCTCGGCGGGCAAACCAACTTCCTTGTACAACTCCATGCGCAAGCCTTCGCCGACGACTGTGACTTCCGGCGCCTGTTCACGCAGGGCTTTGCGAATCTCGGCCGCGGCCGCCTCGGGGACGTGCAGAACGGCATGGGAGTCGTGAACGGTGACCGTCAGGCCAAGCACGGCAGCAAGGTCGTCGAAGTTCGTGCCCGATGGTCCCCTGACGGTCAGCTTGACGCTACCGACCTCGGCTCCATAGATGGCAAAGCCAGTACTGTCGGGACCCC
Source organism: uncultured Alphaproteobacteria bacterium (assembly GCA_963819345.1). Lineage (GTDB taxonomy): Bacteria > Pseudomonadota > Alphaproteobacteria > Acetobacterales > Acetobacteraceae > Rhodopila. Next base: position 159,362 of record CAWFVX010000023.1, on the reverse strand, counting down.
GGTCTCGCATGGTCTGCAGCATGCGAGACAACATCGCTCCGCAACTGTCCTGCAAGGTTTCGGACTTGATATAAAGCCCCACAATCCCGCACATCTTATTTCCCTTGCAATTCCGTTTCCCTTCTCCCGCGGCCACTCAGCCGCTCGAAACCCCGCGCAACTATAGCTCGGGACACGACACCGGCGCACGCCGATGCCTCGTCAGGGCCTCAAAAGCGAAGCCAAGCCGGAACAAGTCGGGCTCATGATAAGGCAACACAACGAACTCGATCCCCACCGGTATTCCGCCCGGCGCAAATCCCGCCGGCAGGCAGATGGACGGCATCCACGTCTGCGCCGCGATCAAAGTATTGGTCGGGAATGTCAGCGTCGTCCACTTCTTGTCGAGCACCTCCTGCTTGGTCGGCGGCAGCACCTGAATCGAGGGAAAGCAGATGGCGCTCAGGTCATTCCGCGCCATCAAACCCACGACCGCCCGCTGGAACGCGTCCCTTGCCGCTAGCTTGCGGAAATAGGTCGGATCATCCTCCGGGTGCTTCGGCCCCTCCTCGACGATCGCCTCGTACAGGTCGAGCACCGGATGATACTTGCCAGCCGCCTTAATGGCGTCGATCGAGCCATAGGCAAGACCGGGACGCGCCGCGAGGAACGCATTGATGTCGTGGCGAGAATGGGTGAGGTAAAGCGACGTCTCGATAACGTGGTCCACAACATCGGGCAGGCTGATGTCCACCATCACGGCGCCGACCGTCCGCATCGCGTCGATCGCCGCACGCACAACGGTGTTCACCGGCGCCGCATCAGGGTCGGCGTCACTGCCGAAGGCTTCCTTCAGCACGCCGATGCGCAAACCACGCAGTCCCTCGTGACGCACGGCGTCGGCATAGCTGCCCTTATGCCCGGCAATCACATAGGCGGTCGTATAGACGTCGGCGGGATCGTAGCCGACCAATGCATCCAGCAGCAGCGCGGCGTCCTTCACCGTCCGCGCCATCGGCCCGGCGGTGTCCTGGAACACCACCAGCGGAGACATGCCGCTGCGGCTGATCAGTCCGGGAGTCACGCGCACGCCGACCAGGTTGTTGAAACTCGACGGCAGTCGGATCGACCCGCCGGTGTCCTCGCCAATCCCCACCGTTGCCAGGCTGGCCGCCACCGACGCCGCCGTGCCGGCACTGGACCCGCCGACCTCGCGGTCCAGCACGTAGGGATTCAACGTCGAGCCAGCCTTGGAGCAGAAGCCGAACCAGGATGTCGCGAAGTCCGGCAGCGTGGTCTTGGACAGCACAATGGCGCCCGCGGCTTTCAGCCGAGTGATGGCGTGAGCGTCGGCGGCCGGAATATACCCGTCGAAGGCGATCGAGCCGAACGTCGTTTCGATGCCCATCGTCTCCGCCTGATCCTTCACCGCTACCGGAATGCCGTGTAGCGGACCAGCGAACTGCCCGGTCGCGGCAAAGCTGGAGTTGAGGCGGTCAGCCTCCTCAAGCACCGCCGGGTTCACGGTGATCACGCTGTTGAGGCGCGCACCAGCCCGGTCGTGCGCCGCGATCCGGGCAATGTACGCCTCCACCAGCGCCCGGCAGGTCAAGCGGCCGTCACGGAACGCCGCGTGAATTCCGTCGATCGTAGCTTCGACGACAGGGAAATGTCGCACTGTTCATTTGTCTGACTCCACGCATCCAGTGGGCGCGCTGACGGTTTGACTGTCGCATTGTCGGCCTGAGCACTCAAGGCTGGTAGTCTTGCTGCAAAAACTGTCAAAACCGCAGGAAACTGTCTGTCTTGTAGGCAAGGCTGGGATCAGGGGCAACGCGCTCGGCGACCCTGGCGCGCGCGTTTGGGCCGAGGGCGCGGACACGCCGAGGATGCTGTCGGTCGGCTTGCACCTGCGGATGATCGGGCGCCCCGGGGGGATCAGCGGACTGGAGCGGGGGTTGCGCCGCATGCGCGATCGCGGCGGCGTCTGGCTGGCACGCCCCTAGCACATTGCCCGCCATTGGTTGGAACGCTTTCCCGAGCAAGGTGCGTAACCCTGTTTCCGTTGGCCAGCTGACTTGCTGCCCGATTACTTGCTATTCGAGGACGGGCGTCACATCCTTGCCGCAAACGGCATCAGGCCGTCAGCGGAGCAGGATATCAAGAAGCCTTGTTGCCAAGACTAAAGACCATGATCGCCAATGAACCGGAGTCATGGAGCGCTCGATGAGCGATTACGACACCGATATCCTGCTCTGGTCGGGACGCCAGGCTGAGTTCCTGCGCCGCCGCGCCGCTGGCGACTTGGTCAACGAAGCCGCGCTGGATTGGCCGAACATCGCCGAGGAGATCGGGAGCGTGGGGAATGAACAGCTTCACGCCGTCACGTAGCTCCTGGTGCAGGCGTTGACCCACATGCTGAAGGCAGAGACGTGGCCGCTGTCGCGCGAGTTGCCGTACTGGCAAGCCGAGGCGCGCCGCTTCCGCGGTGACGCGGCTGACCGGTTCACACCGTCGTCACGACCTGACTTTGCCTCCGCCTCAGCCATCAAGACCGCGAGTTGCCGAGGTCCCGTAGGTCGAACTGGCCGTCAGCGGTGAGGCCGCGACTTTCCGCAGCTTACTAATCACCATCAACAGCCGCCGTTCGTGACCGAGGGCGATAGTCGCCAGGGCCTCGAGATCCTCATTGGTCGGCTCGCGCAAAGGGTCGGCACCCACGTCATTTTCGCGGAAAGCTGCCTCGTATTGCTTCAGAACGTCGTTTCGCGGCCAGCTTGCAAATCCATCTTCTCCGGCCGGAACAGGATTATCGCCGGCGGCCTGAGCCGTGGCTAGAAATGGAAGATCGGCAGAACCGGAAATCGCCTGCCGGGAACTTTCCGTTGGGCGCGCGATCTCGCCCACTAATTCTCATAGTTTGGCTGATCACTCTCCCTTTCGACTTCGTCGGGCTGACGGTCTCGGGGATCGCCCAGCTGCCACTTTGAAACTGGACTTTCTCCGAGACTATCAAGGGCGGTGCCGACAAGCAACGCCAAGAGAAGTGCGCCACCTGCGACAATAAAAGCCATTTCTGCTCTCCGTATCGGGACAGCGTGCTCGCAGCACCTGGCAAAATCTGCCGAGACGGTCAGACTTGCGTGCGGAGCCCGGGTTACCAATCGACCCGGGTCTATCTGTCTGCTTGACCGCACGCGCGTTGCACCGGGAACGTGCCGCTATGCACGATGCATTAGCCCCAGCCGAATCCCACCGGGCTGGAATCCTTGGCGCTTGCTGGGGCGGATGTATTCGATGACGCGGACGAGGCAGGCAGCGGCGTCGCCTCCCGCGTGGCGGCCGCGGCAGCCTGGCTGTGATCAGACGCCGTCGCATCGAGAGGATCGGCGAGAGTGGGATGCGCCGTTGCAAGAACCGCGGCAAGAGCAACCGCAGAAAGGATAGAGCGAAGCATATGACTTATCCCCTGCTGGTGACATCAGTCGGTTGAACCCGATGGAGCCGGCTTCTACGCGGGCAGGTGCGTTCCGCTCTATGAAGCGCTTCATACGTCTGAATCTGGGAATCACGCCGTCATTGGCTAGCCGGAAGTCCTGGGCTGGATCGCAGCCAGGCCGGTGCTCGAAGACCGTAATGCGGTCACATGGCGCCCAGATCCTTCAACAATACCTCGCTCTCAAGGAAGCATTGCAGTCGAGCCCGGCTCCAAACCGGGCGCAGATTGCGACCAATTCGCGCGGGAGCTTGCTCACGTTGTCCCAGCTATCAATTTCCGAGGCCGAGCGCAGTTCAGTGGTCGCTTGCGGCAGCCGACGCCGATGGCCGACCGAGGCGATTTCGACGGTCCTTGAGGCCGTCGGCTGTAAAATTGTCTTGGCATCGATGTCGTTCTTCCGAAACGCCGCCGCTTATCGACGTATGAAGGGTTTCATAGGGGTAGCACAACCGTCGGCTAAGTTGGGTCCATCGATTTGCCAGCTTGATCTGCCCGCACGGGAGAAATCAGATGCTTCGTTCTATCCTGTCCGCGGTTGCTCTAGCCGGCGTTATTACAGCGGCACGGCCCGCCATCGCCGATGCTGCTGCCGCGACAGGCTTCCCTGCACGCGCGATCCGCGGCAGCAGTTGCGCAGCAGTCTTAAACGATAGCATCGAGATGAAGTCGTGGCAGTAGCAATCGCCAAATAGGGTCGCGACGCCAATGCGGTCGTGCCTTTTATTCGTAGGTCCGAAGTAACGGGGGCGGCGGAATTGTCCTTGAGTTTGCATGGAGTTCGGCAACCGTGTGGAAAAAACCTCCTCGGCGTCGCGACGCGCCGCTATTCTCCGAACTCGGCTTTGATTGTCTCGGTGTTCTGTCCGACGGCCGGGACGGCCCCCAAACCGAGCGTCTCACCAGTCTTCATGACCGCAGGCGCAATGATGTCTGCCGTGCCGCCGCCGGGCAGGGCAACCTTGGTACGTCGCAGAGCCGGATGGTGGCTAAGCGCGGCCAGATCGTTCACAAAGCCGTATGCCGTGTTGGAGGCTCGCAGCTTTGCCGCTGCCTCGTCTCGGGTAAGGGCAGCGAAGGCTTGCCCAACGCGAGCATCGACTACCGTGCGGTTGGCTACCCGAACATTGTTGCTTTCGAAACCAGGCTGTTCGGGCAACGCCGGGTCATCCAGGAAGGAGGTACAGAACGTGACCCACTCGCGTTCGTTCTGGATAGAGATCAAGACCAGCGCGCCATCGTTCGTCGCAAATGCGCCATATGGGCAGATAGATGGATGGGCCAAGCCGAGCCGTTGTGGAGCTTTGCCGGTGCCCTCGAAGTACAGCAGGGGAACATTCATCCAGTCGGCAACGGCATCAAACAGACTGACCAGCAGCCCTTTGCCACGGCCCGTCTGCTGACGCTCGATCAATGCCTCCAATACACCTGTATAGGCATTCATTCCGCAGCCGACATCGGCGATCGATACTCCAACGCGGCCCGGACCGGCGGGAAGACCTGTCACCATCGCGAGGCCGGCCTCTGCCTGCACCAGCAGATCGTACGCTTTCATTGTCGCATACTCGCCGGTCTCGCCATAGCCGGAGATGTCGACGGTGATCAGCCGGTCGTGCCGGGCTCGCAAAGCTTCCGATCCGAATCCGGATCGAGCCGCCGCGCCGGGCGCCAGGTTCTGGATGAACACGTCGGCCCGGGCGAGCAGACGGTGCAGGAGTGCGGCGTCGGCGGCCTGTTTGATATCGGCGACGAGGCTTTCCTTGCCCCGGTTCAGCCAGACGAAATAGCTCGACAATCCCTGCACGGCGCTATCGTAGGCGCGAGCGAAATCCCCCTCGGCGCGTTCGATCTTGATCACGCGCGCACCGGCGTCGGCAAGCCTGGAGGAGCAGTATGGGGCGGCGACGGCCTGCTCCAAAGAGACGACGAGCAGCCCTTCGAGCGGTTTGGTCATGGTCCGGGTCCTTTCAGCGGTCGGACAGGATCACGGCGAGCGGCGGCGGGCAAGTTTGGCGGCCGCGGATCGGTATCAGCGGACTCGCGTGAATCTCGAACCACTACGCCAGCCGCGACCGAGGTCAACAACGACCAGGACGGCAGGGACCGCCGCAGCAATTCGGAACGTGGCCTGGAAGGCGATGAGAAACCCGTCTGGCGTGGACGTTCGGAGCCACTGGAAAATCAACATCAGCACCGTCGCCCCGGTTACCGTGCCTATGGTCCGGGTCGCCATGCCGAGCGCACCGGCGACGCCTCGGTTCTCGGTGGGGATCGCTGCGGTGACGATGTCGAAGTAGGCGACCTGAAACATGCCGATCCCGAAACCTTGGATAACCATCGACAGTATCAGGATGGAGACGCCGGTTGTGCCGTCAGACAGCGAGATGCCAAACAGCCCCACACCGCTGAGGACCGTGCCGAAAAGCGCGATCAACTGGGGCTGGTGTTGCCTGGCCATCCGGCCCGCGATTGGCGCGGCTATGATGATCCCGAGCGGAGAGGTCGCCAATATGAGGCCAGCGGTGGCCAGGGACAGGCCGGGGATGCGGCTCAGGTAGAACGGGGCGAGCAGCATGATGGCAAACGCCGACAGGTTGAGCAGCACGTTGCTGATGTTGACCGCCGCGAAATCGGTGTCGCGGAAGGAACTGAAATCGATGATTGGTTTCGCGGCGCGCTGTTCCTGGCGGTAGAACAGGACGAAACTCGCCGCCGCGAGCACGATGAGCGCCGCGGTTTCCGGACCAGGCGGGCGGAGACGGTTCAGCGCCAGCAGCATAAAACTGATTGCCAGGGCGAGCAAGGCGCCCCCTCCGGCATCGAACGGTTCGCGATCGCCACGGATCGGGCGGGGGAGAGTCCACGCCAGGGCGAACGCCGCGGCGGCGATCGGCGCCCGGAAGCTGAACACGGCGCCCCAGCCGAAGCGTTCCACCAAGAGGCCAAACACCGACGGTCCCAGGGCACCGCCGATGCCAAACATCATCATGTATCGGGCAAGGACCTGGGTGCGCATCGCCTCGGGGAACAGGCTGGTAGCCAAAGCCGGGCCGCAGGACAGAATGAGGCCGGCGCCGACGCCTTGCGCGACTCGACCGGCGAGCAGCGCCGGATAGCTCGGGGCCAATGCGCACGCGATGAAGGCAACGGTGCTGATCGCGGTTCCGAACAGGAAGATCCGCCGGTAGCCGAACATGTCGCCGACCCGGCCGAAGGTCAGCATCAGCGAAGTCTGGGTGAGGACATAGGCGATGACGATCCACTGAATCATCGGGATCGGCAGCCCGAAGCGCGCGACGATTGCGGAGAAATCGATATTAACCGCCGAGTCGAGCGGCACCACCAGCGTACCGAGGCCGACGATCAGCAAAGGCCACATGGGGGATTTCACCCGGATGGTCGGCGCGGAGGGCGGCCGCTGCATCGATGTGCTCAACATTTCGGTGAGCATACCGGACCTTGGTGCCCGGCCAAGGGTGCCGCAGCGATCCCACGCGGCTCATTCCCACGATGGCCCAAAAAAAGCCCAGGCTGTGTTGCAAGTCACAGAGGAATTCCACCGCGCCGCGTAGCGTCCTGTCGCTGGCTCCAACAATCGCGCTGTCTGACTGATCGAGCGCTTGGTGCAACCCCAACCGTCACGAGGGAACAATGGGTAACGAGCAGATGTATTCCACAGGTTTGCGTGGATTGTCATTCAGTATCGCTGACTTGCTCCTGATCGGGGCTTGGTCGGCGGCGCGTGGCCAGACAATGGTTGTCAGGCTCGATCACGGATCGGACACGGAAGAATATGAGGAGGTGATCGCGTTCCACACGGCGAGCGGCCGGCCATGCCGGTACATCATGTGGCGCGATGCCAACGCGGTGTTCGTGCAGCCGTTGATCGGGCGGATCCGGCGTTATTCGTCCGTGGTGGATGCGATCATCGCGCTGACGCCGCAACAGCCGGTTGTGGTGACGGATGTCATGGCGCAGCGCTGGCCGGATCAGAGAAATGCTGGGTAGTTTGGGCAACGATTTGACGCATGGCCCGCCACACCCGAAAAGCCGAGGCGGGGCCGTCAAGCGCGGCGACCCCTACCGCGTCGGCGATCGCATTGACGACGGCCGGGAACAACGCGATTGCACCAGCCTCCCCACAGCCTTTCACCCCGATCGGGTTGGTGATGCAGCGGATCCCCAGGAATAACAGCTGGAAACTTGGCAGGTCACCGGCTCGCGGCATGGCGTAGTCCATGAAACTTCCGCTCACGGGTTGGCCGGATTCCCTATCATATACGGCGTGTTCCAGCAGCGCCTGACCGGCGCCCTGAGCGATGGCACCGTGCGCCTGGCCGGCAGCGATCATTGGGTTCACGATGATGCCATAGTCGTCCACCGCGGTCAGGCGTTCGAGGCTGACCGCACCCGTCTCCGGGTCAACTTCGACTTCCGCAATGTGGGTGCCATTGGGAAAGGTCATCGCGTCCCGCGTCCACTGATGATAGGTGTCGATGGCGCCAGGAAACTCCGTCGCCAGGGCAAGCAGGGTGATGGTGCGATCGGTGCCGACAACCCGGAAGGTCCCGCTGTCGAAAATGATGTCGGGTTCGGCGACCTCCAGCGCCTGCGCGGCGAGGATCTTGCCCTTCGCCAAAATGATTTCCGACGCTCGCCAGATCGCTGTGCCACCCATGTAGGTGGCGCGAGAGCTGCCGTGACCACCGCCCATCGGGATCAGGTCGGTGTCGCCCTGTTTCAGGTGAATAAGGGTGTTGGGCACCCCCAGACGGTCGGCAAGTATTTGCGGCATGGTAGTCTCGTGGCCCTGGCCGATGGTTTGGGTGCCGGTGATCAGCGAAACCGAGCCATCCCGCTCGAAGCGGATGTCAACGTTTTCGGTTGGCAGGCCCCCGGTCGCCTTGATGTGGCAGGCCATGCCGATGCCCCGACGCCGCCCATTCGTTTCGCTGTCGCGTCGGCGTGCCGGGAAATGACTTAGGTCGGCGCCCCCGATCGCCGCATCGAAGTGATTGCGGAAGTCTCCGCTGTCCACTGTGAAGTTCAGAGCATTGGTCATCGGGGTAGTAACGACAAAGTTGCGCCGGCGCAGATCGATACGATCAAAACCACATTGCCGTGCCGCCGCATCGATGAGGCGTTCGATGATGTTGACCGCCTCGGCGAAGCCGGGGCCCCTGGTCACGCCAATCGGCGTGGTATTGGTCAGCACCGCCCGGACGTGTAAGGCGATCGCGGGAATAGCGTAGACCGAGCCTTGGAGATGCGGATATTGGTTGGTCTGCACGGCGCCGGAGCCGCCCGCCATGTAGGCGCCAAGGTTGGCGATGCTGTCCACATTCAGCGCGCGAAATTTTCCTTCCGCGTCGAGGGCGAGGCTGGCGGTCGCGAGGTGATCGCGGGCCTGGTGGTCGGATAGGAATGTTTCTGAACGCGTGGCAATCCATTTCACCGGACGCCCGGTGCGACGGGCTGCCCACAAGATCAAAGCATGTTCGGCGTAGGCGAAATTTTTTGCTCCGAAACCGCCGCCAACATCCGGCGCGATGAAGCGCACCGCGGACGGGTCGACACCGAGCGCTTGGGCGGCCATATCGCGGTTGCCGTGAATGTTCTGGCTGGAGAGATGCAGCGTGTAGCGACCGTCGTAGTGACCGACAGCGCCGCGTGGTTCCATCGGGTTAGTAACGACACGGTGGTTGTTCAGCTCGATCGTTACGATATGCGGCGCGGTGTTGAGTGCGTCCGCGACCTCGGCCGTTTGGCCCCAATGCCAGTCGAGGCAGAGGTTGCCGGGGACCTGGGCGGTCAGGACCGGTGCGTCGGCAGCCAGCGCGTCGCTAGGTCCAATAACTGCAGGTAAAGGCTCGAAGTCGATGACGATGCGTTCCAAGGCATCCAGGGCCTGGTTGCGGGTCTCCGCGACGATAAGGGCGACGGGCTCGCCGGCGTAGCGCACGATGTCCTCAGCTAAGAGCGGTTGCGGCAGGAAGTGAAACGGCTCGTTGGTCTGGACGTTGGCCTCGACGGTGGGTCGCAGTGGGCGGAGCCCATCGGCGGCGGCATCGCATGCGGTGAGGACGGCGAGCACGCCCGGGCTGCACAGGGCGTCGGCCGTGTCGATGGCGGTCACGCGCGCGTGCGCATGCGGAGACCGAACGAAGACGGCGTGAGCGACGCCATCGAACCGTAGATCATCTAGATAAGCGCCGTGGCCGGTGACGAAACGGGCGTCCTCACGACGACGAGGGGCGTCGCCGATGACGGCGCGGTCGGTAGGGCCAATGCCGACGCTATCAGTCATGGATCGCGGCTCCTTAGGCTTCTTTGGACCCAGATTGGCCACGCTCCAGGCAATGGGCAAGGACTGGCCAAAGATGGCACTTATGCCAGATTGCGTGGACCCCGAACGCCATGCCAATCTCATTCACTCGATGGTTAACCGGTCGACCGGGCACAGCGATCTCAAGCAAGGATGACGATCATGGCCAATGACAAGATGATGGCGCAAATTTCCACGAAGGCTGGCTTCATCGCTGCGCTTGACCAGAGTGGCGGGTCGACGCCCGGCGCCCTACGCTTGTACGGCATTCCGGACACCGCCTACAGCGGCGAGGCGGAGATGTTCCGGCTCATGCACGAGATGCGCGTGCGGATCATGACAGCGCCCGCGTTCACCGGCGCCAAAGTCATCGCCGCCATCCTGTTCGAGGCCACGATGGACGGACAGGTGCAAGGAAAGCCAACTCCAACGTTCCTATGGGACGATCGGAACGTGATCCCGTTCCTGAAGGTCGACAAGGGGCTAGAAGCCGAGGCCGACGGAGTGAGCCTGATGAAGCCGATCCCCGGTCTCGACGCGCTGCTTGCTCGCGCGGTGAAGCTTGGCATCTTCGGAACCAAGATGCGCTCGGTCATCAATCTAGCCTCCAGGCAGGGTATCGCGGCTATCGCGAAGCAGCAGTTCGACGTGGCCGCACAGATCGCGGGACATGGCCTGTTGCCCATCATCGAGCCGGAAGTTTCGATCAAAAGCCCGGACAAAGCCGGGGCGGAAGAGATCCTGCTGGCTGAAATCAACAAAAACCTCGACAGACTGCCGAGTGGTCGGCAGGTGATGCTCAAGCTGACGATTCCGGATGTTCCAGACCTCTATTCGGGATTGGTGAATGACAAGCGGATTGCCAGGGTGGTCGCGCTGTCGGGGGGCTACACGCGGGCCGACGCTTGCAAGCGGCTGGCTGCGAATCACGGTGTCATAGCCAGCTTCTCCCGCGCCCTGGTGGGAGACCTTCGGCATTCGCTGAGCGACGCCGAGTTCAACGCCGCCCTCGCTCAATCCATCGACGAAATTTATCGGGCGTCGACAGAGAAGGTTTGATGCGGCGGCTGGCCGGACCGGCGAAGGGGGCGCTGGAAGGCTCCTGTCGGGTTGCTCCTCGGCGCTGAAAAAGCGACGATAGGAAAAACCGGAGGGGCGACCAATGATTGACCTGGTGATCCGTGGCGACACGGTGGTGACGCCGCAGGGCGTCGGCGCACATGATATTCTGATATCGGGCGGGGAAATTGCCGCAGTTGCCGCGCCCGGCGGCATCGCTATCCCTGACGGCGCGCGGCTGATCGATGCCACCGGCAAGATCGTCATCCCCGGCGGCATTGACCCGCACGTGCATTGCAAGTGGCACCTGCCGAACCCGGACGGGACCGCGACCGAGACCGCGCCACCCGACGTCGTCAGCAAGGCGGCGGTGCATGGCGGCACCACCACGATGATCGACTTCACGCGAGCCTCCCAGGGCAAGGACGTTCGAAATGCCATCGAGTTGCGCGAGGCCGACTGGAAAGGTCATTGCGCCTGCGACTATGCGCAGCACCTGATGGTCGAGGGCGCGCTGCCGGTCGATCTGCCGGGGCAGGTGGGCGAGGCAATCCAGGCCGGCTTTCCTACGGTCAAGATCTTCACTACCGACATCACGCCGAGCCGCAAGGGACGGATGGTCGATTTCGGTGATATCTGGGAGATTTTCAAGGTTCTGGCGGCGAACAAGGGTCTCGGGGTGATCCACTCCGAGGACAACGACATCGTCATGCACATGTATGCAAAATTAATCCGGGAGGACCGCACCGGGTTCGAGAACATGGCTGAAGTGCACAACACTCTGTCCGAGGACGTTTCGTTTCGACGGGTGATCCGTCTGGCGGAGAAGGTGCCCGGGACGGCGCTTTACATGATGCACGTTTCCGCCGCGACCGGTGTTTGGGCGATCCAGGATGCCCGTCGCCGGGGATTGCCGATCTACGGCGAATCCTTACATCAATACATGCTGTACAGCAGCGAAGACTATAAGCGGCCAAATGGCCAGATCTATCATACCTACCCGTCCTTGAAAGGGCCGGAAGATCACGCAGCGCTATGGCAAGGTACTTTGGACGGTTCTATCAACTGCGTGGCTACCGATGAGATCTGCTGTACCTTGAAGCAGAAACTGCAGGGCATCCGGATCGACGACACCACCGGCGGCAACGCCGGCGTGGAGCCACGGGTGGCCCTGATGTACACTGAAATGGTGGGCAAGCGCGGATACTCGTTACAGCGTTATGTCGATCTGGTGTCGACCAATGCGGCCAAGATCATGGGCCTTTATCCTCGTAAAGGTGCGCTGGCGGCCGGTTCGGATGCCGATATTTGCGTTCTGGATCCGGCGGATCGGCGGGTGATCCGGGCGGAAGATCTGCATGAGGCCGACTATACCCCGTGGGAGGGTCGCAAGATGGACGCGTGGCCCTGCCTCACAGTGTTGCGCGGCAAGGTCGTGGTGGAGAACGGCGAGTTCAAGGGTAGCCTCAACGACGGCAAGTGGCAGCACCGCAAAGTCGCGGAGGAGATGTTAGCTGCCCCGCGGCTTTGATCAGCCGTGATGCCCGGTGGATCTTAAGGAGTTCCGCCGGATGCGCGGGTAGGCAGACCGTTTCACCTTGGGCTCAGGTCATCGTGAGCGTTGGTATCCTATGTAAGCAACCCTTCGCTTATCGAAGCCTTGCTCCACGCCCGATCCGCTTTTCAGCCGCGGCCTATCCAAGGCATCTTGGTCGCCATAATGGTCACGAACTGGACGTTTGATTCGAGCGGCAGGCTCGCCATGAAGGCCACTTGCTTGCCGACATGGTCAGCGTCCATCCGCGGCTCGATCGCCATTTGGCCGTTTGGCTGCAATTGCCCGTTGGTGGACCGCGCGGTCATCGGCGTCGCCGCATTGCCGATATCGACCTGACTGCAGCAAATGTCGTATTGCCGTCCGTCCAGGGCGATCGACTTCGTCAATCCGGTGATAGCGTGCTTGGTCGTGGTATAGCCCGCCGACCCCGGACGCGGATTGTGCGCCGAAATCGAGCCGTTGTTGATAATGCGGCCCCCCTGCGGCTGCTGCTCGCGCATGATGCGAAAGGCGGCGTTAGCGCACAGAAACATCGCATCCAGATTGATCGCGCTGACGGTGCGCCACATCTCGAAGGTGTAGTCACCGAAATTGGTAGTGGGGACGTTGCCCCCGGCATTGTTGAACAACATGTCCAGGCGGCCGAAAGTGGATTTCGCTTTGGCGAACAGCGCGTCCACTTGGGCTGGGTTCGTGACGTCCGTGGAACGGCGAGCGGTTTGCCGCCGGTTGCCATGCCGGCCGTTTCGTCTAGCGCCTCTTGCCGGCGTCCGGCGAGCACGACCGACCAACCATCCGCGAGCAGGTTCAGCGCGGCCGCGCGTCCGATGCCGCTGCCCGCGCCGGTGATGATGGCGACACGATCTGTCATCTGAGTGTTTCCTCCCCCTGGGTGAACGATGTTATTCTGGACGGTGGTTGCCGGCGGGGGAAGAGGGTGCGACGCTTGGCTGAGAGGAAACATAGATGCTGCGCTTCGCTGCAATCGGGCTGGATCATCGTCATGTCTACGATCTCACGGCGGGGTTGATCGCCGCCGGGGCTGTTTGCGCCGGTCACGATCCGCAGACGTCCGATGCCAGGGTGCTGGCCGGCTTTCGCAAACGGTTTCCGGATGTGCCGGCGGTGGAGCGGGACCGGCTTCTCGACGATCCCTCGGTGGATTTCATTGTTCTCGCGGCGGTGCCTCGGGATCGGGCGGCCTTGGCTATGGCGGCTATGCGGCGCGGCAAGGACGTGATCGTTGACAAGCCGGGCGTGACCACGGCCGAACAGCTCAATGCGGTCGAGGCGGCGGTTCGCGAGACGGGGCGGATCTGGTCGATTGTGCTGGGACGGCTCACCTCGGCGTCGGTGCAGGCCGCGCTGGGCGTAGTGCGCTCCGGGGAACTCGGGCGTCTGGTATCGCTGACCAGCCTCGCGCCGCATCGGCTAAACAGAGCGCTGCGGCCAGCTTGGTTCTTCGATCGTGAGGCGTATGGCGGGATTATCACCGATATCGGCGCGCATTCGATCGACCAGTTTTTGGCCTTCGCGGAAGTGTCCGACGCCGCAATCGCCTCTAGTACGATCGGTTGGTTTGGGACGGAGCCGCCTGGCTTCGAAGACTTCGCCGAGGTGACCTTGCGCGGCGGTGGAATGATCGGAACGATGCGGATGGACTGGTTCACGCCTGACGGGTTGCCCGATTGGGGCGACGGGCGATTGTTTCTTGTCGGCACCGACGGCACCCTGGAACTGCGCAAGAATTTGGACATCGAGGGCAGGCCGGGCGGCGATCATCTGTTCGTGGTGAACAAACACAGGAACTTGTTACCAGAATTGCAGTGGACTGCCGGTTACCTACTACCGGGACTTCCTACTGGACGTGCGAGACCGTGGCGGCCGAACGACGGCGGGAAGCCAGGTGTTTTCGGCCTGCCGCCTGGCATTGCGATGTCAGGCAGAGGCGAAACGATTCAGCCCGTAACGAGTATTTCAGTCAAGCCCAGCGATAGTACATGTTCCAGGTCGTCGAGGGCGAGGGCGATGCAGCCCTCGGTCGGGGCATAATCCGCGCGCGCCAGGTGGAGAAAGATGGCGGAACCTTTTCCGGGTTGGACAGGGTCGTCGTTCCAGCCGAGGATTCCGATGATGTCGTAGACGGCATCGTCACGCCATAGTGTCTCCGCGCTAGCTTCGAAGGGGTGACGAACGGGCAGGTTGTAGGCGGGATGTTGGGGATCGTCACACCATCCATCAGATCGGGTGAGTGGTCTTGTCGATACGGCACATGCAGGCGCGGACAGGCGGTCGGGGCGGAAAAGCACCTCTCGGAGGGGGAGTAGTCCCGTAGGGGTCGCGCCGTCGCCCTCGCGCTTGCCGGAAGTGATGCCACTGTAGCCTAGGGCAGCGCGGAACGCTTCGGTTCCGATCACCAGGGAGCCGGCTGGTGTGACGGTAGCGCGCATGGGTTTGGGGTGTCCTCGAACTGACTATACGATAGGCGTGTTTAAAGGAGGAAACCAAATGGCCCGTGTTCCGTATCTCGAACAGTCCGACCTGGCGCCGGAGGACCAGGATCTGCTCAAGCGGCCGATCTCGCTGAACAAGGCTTTGGCGAATTCGCCTAAGGCGGCGCGGGCATTTTCGGGACTGGGAGCGTATATACGGTATGGGAGCAAGCTCGATCCGCGATTGCGGGAACTGGCGATTTTGCAGGTGGGGTGGTTGGCGCGTTCGCCCTACGAATGGTCGCATCACGTCAAGTTGGGGCATGATTTTGGCGTCAGCGATGAAGACGTGCAGGCGTTGATCGATGATACTGCGGGCAAGCCAACGGGTCTGGGTACGCTACCGAAACTGGTGCTGCGGGCGGCACGGGAGATGACCGTCGAGGGCGCGATGGCGGACGCGACCTTCGCCACATTGCAAGACGAACTGGGAAATGAACAGGTGGTGGATCTAACTCTGGCCATCGGCTTTTACAGCGCAGTGGTGCGGGTTCTCGCTACGCTGCAAATCGATGTGGAGCCGGACTATATGCCGTATTTGGAGCGCTTCCCGCTGCCCGAGTAACCCTGGAACAGACGGAGCCGCGCCAACCCCCACTCACGAATTATCTGATGGCGACCGACTCGGCAGAGGAAGCCACACTTGTCGATCTTAGCCGTCTTCGGCGGTTCAGGCGCGGCGATCGCGGCCAATGATTGCGCGACCACAGAGGCCAATTGGCCCAGGCAGTGACCTGATCCGGCTCCTGACGTGAAACGCCGCCGGTCCAACCGTGGCGGCGTCACCATGTATAGGGTCGGATTTTCGAGGGAACACAACCCCTAGCGGTCGGTACGGAGGGTTATCCACATTATTTTGTGCGAGCCCTCTCGATTCAAGTTGACCGCCGTATGGGTCAACGGATAGGTCGAGAGTGTGACAACACCCGAGACAAAACCGCTGATCCGACTTCGTGGCCGCTCTATCATGGCGCTGGTTCTGGCGCCCGAGGTGCCGCTGGAAAACTGGCTAGGCGCCCTTGATGCGCAAATGGAACGGTCTCCCAATTTCTTCGATGCACGCCCCGTTGTGGTCGATCTTGGGTCCGTGCCGAGGGAGCAATCTGGCGTGGCGCAATTTCTCCATCTTCTGGAACAGCGCGGCATCCGGATAATCGGCACCGAGGGTGCTCACCCGGCCTGGGACGGTATCGAGGCATGGGGCCGGCCGCTGCCGGTTTCCGCCAAGCCTCCCCGCGAGGTCGAGGCACCGCAGGAAAAACCGGTCAAAACCACTCCGCTCGCTGAACCTGTTCTGCCCAGTGGGGACGTGAACACGTTGCTGATCGATCAGCCGGTTCGCTCCGGCCAGTCCGTGGTTTTCGAGCGGGGCGACATCACCGTGCTGGGTTCGGTCGCATCGGGCGCCGAGGTCATGGCTGGGGGGTCCGTTCACATCTACGGAACGTTACGCGGAAGAGCCATTGCCGGCCTGTCCGGATATCCTGGCGCGAGGATCTTCTGCAGCAAGTTGCAGGCGGAACTACTGGCGATCGATGGCGTCTACCAGACCGCAGACGATATGCCGGCCAAGTTGCTGGGCAAGTCGGTGCACGCCTGGCTCGACGGCGAACAGATGAAAATCTCAGTCCTGGATTAAGGGGAACGCAGATGGGTAAGGTGCTGGTGGTGACGTCCGGCAAGGGCGGGGTCGGTAAGACAACCTCCACCGCTGCGCTCGGTGCTGCGCTCGCGCGCAGCGGCGAGAACGTTGTGGTGATCGATTTCGATGTAGGGTTGAGGAATCTTGACCTGGTGATGGGAGCGGAACGCCGCGTTGTGTTCGATCTGATCAACGTGGTGCAAGGTGACGCGAAGCTGGCGCAGGCGCTTATCCGCGACAAACGGATCGATACGTTGTCGTTGCTGCCGGCGTCCCAGACGCGCGACAAGGATGCGCTGACCCTCGCGGGCGTCGACAAGGTGATTGCCGAGCTTCGAGAGAAATTTGACTGGGTGATCTGCGACAGTCCGGCCGGTATTGAGCGCGGCGCATTACTCGCGATGCGCAACGCCGATCTGGCGGTGGTTGTGACCAACCCGGAAGTTTCTTCGGTGCGCGAACTCGGACCGTATCATCGGCATGCTTGATTCGAAGACGCTGCGAGCGGAAAAAGGTGAACGGATCGACAAGCATTTATTGGTTACAAGATACGATGCCGGCCGGGCGTCGCGCAACGAGATGCTCAAGGTCGACGACGTGCTGGAGATCCTGTCGATCCCGCTTCTGGGAATCATCCCGGAAAGCGAGGAGGTTCTCAAAGCGTCCAACATCGGCTCGCCGGTGACCCTGAACAATCCCAACAGCGCACCGGCACGAGCCTATTTCGATGCAGCGCGGCGGCTGAAGGGTGATGTGGTCGACGTGGTCGTTCCGATGCAGCGGTCCGGCCTCATCGGCCGGTTGTTTGGCCGGAGGGTTGCATGAACCTACTAGAGCTATTTCGAAAAAAGACCACCGCCCCAGTAGCCAGAGACCGGTTACAGGTGCTGCTGGCACACGAGCGAAGCGTGATCGGAAAATCCGATCTGCTGGCGACGCTGCAGGAGGAAATCCTGGCGGTTATCGCCAAGCATGTCACTGTCGATCGAGATGCGGTGCAAATCAAGCTGGACCGCGGGGCATCATTCTCAACGTTGGAGATCGACGTAGAAGTTCCGCTCGACGTTGCGAAACTGGCCCAGGCGCCAGCCAAGGCTGGAGTCGCCGCTTCCGCCTGAACCGGCTGTCGCCGTGGCCGGCCTCTTGCCGACCACGGCGATTTCTTTCGGTTATCCCATTTGGCCGCCGCAGGGCGGCAAAATGGGGAGCAAGTTACCCTTGGTTCTGATCGCCCACGGTGACGCCAACGAACATCGGCTGGCCGTCGCGGATCACCCGGAGCGCCAGCGCATGCTCGCTGCCGTTTAAGGCGTTGCGCATCGCCTTGGCGGCCTCGGCTGGAGAAGCGACCGCGTGGTTGCCGACACCGATAATGACGTCACCGGGTTGCAGGCCTGCTGCCTCGGCTGGCGAGCCGGGTTGCACGTTCTGCACGACCGCACCCTTCGTCCCATCGGGTACGTCAAGCTGCTCGCGCATATCCGGCGATAGCGGTGCCAGGGCCAAACCGACCTGAGCGTGGTGCGCCTCGCTGCCGTGGTTGTCATTGCTGGCGGTCTGTTCGTTCGGCAGCGTGCCGACCTTCACAGTAACGTCCTTAGTCTGGCCGTCGTGCAGGACGCCCAAATGTGCCTCGGTACCCGGCTGGATGTTGGAGACGTCCAGCGCCAGTTCCTTTGGATTGGCGACCTTCGTACCATTCACCGACTCAATCACGTCGCCAGGTTGCAGACCCGCTTCCGCCGCCGGACTATCAGGCTGCACACCGGCCAAAAGCGCGCCAGCATTCGCCTTCAGATGCATCGCCTGAGCCGTGCCGGGGTCGATCTGCTGAGCCTCAACGCCAACATAGCCGCGAACGACCTTGCCGTCCTTTTGCAATTCCGCCGAGACGGTGCGGATCACATCAGACGGGATGGCGAAGCCGATGCCGACCGAGCCGCCGGTCGGCGACAGGATCGCGGTGTTCATGCCGATGACCTTGCCATCCTGGGTGAACAGCGGACCGCCGGAGTTGCCCTGATTGATTGGCGCATCGACCTGGATGAACTGATCGTACGGGCCGGCACCGATATCGCGGCTGACCGCCGATACGATACCGGCAGTGACCGTGCTGCTAAGCCCGAACGGGTTGCCCATCGCGACGACCCACTCGCCAGGCTTCACATCGCGCGAGTTACCGAGCTGAATGAACGGCAGCGGATGGCCGGCACTCACCTTGAGCACCGCGATGTCGGTCCGTGGGTCGGTCCCGATCACCTTGGCAGGAAGGACAGTGCCGTCATCGAGCGTCACGCTGAGCGTCTTCGCGCTTTTCACCACGTGATTGTTGGTAACGACAATTCCGTCCGCGCTGATGATGAAGCCCGAGCCACGAGCTTCGGCCGCGTGCTCATGCTGACGCGGCATATTGGGGATCATCTGGTTGAACGGGAACGGAAGTTGCGGCATCTGACCTCCGCTCTGCTCCTCGTCCTCCAGCGATGCCGGGGTAGCTTTTAGTTTATTGGTGACGGAGACGACCGCTGGTTTGACCTGGGTCACCAGGTTGGTGAAGTCCGGCAATGTATGCGGCTGCAACTGCGTGTCAGGCGGGTTAACCGGGGTGGAATTGTCAGCCCACGCGTTATGGCCGAGGGCATAGCCGCCCAGGCTGGTGCTCGCCAACAATGCCGCGGCGAGCGCTACTCGGCGGACCGGGTGGCGTTGTGGTGAAAGGCGTTGAGGTTGCAAACTCATGTGGGCATCTCCTGTTCCCGAAACTCGGATATTTAGGCGGGGTCGATGCGACACTGACCGGGTCAGGACCGCCAAGACGACAGCGCGAACATGAGGGTATTGAGGTGACCGTTCCCTAGGCGGAGCGATTAAACTCGTGTCATAAAGTCACACCGGCAAAAAATTACATTGGATGGCGGAGTTTTCATCTTCGGACTCAAGCCAAATCCAGGCCTACAACGACCAGCCAGCGCGGAGGATGGGGACCGCGAGACCCGTCACTCCATGTCAAGTCAGGGCGTGGCGTGCCCGACGCGCAGGTTTGAAACTATTGCCGCGAAAGACCCAGCGCCGCGGTCGCCGAATGGGCGCGCAGGAGGCGCGATATCCTCCGGGGTCTTTTCAACACAGTTGGACCCTGGTCTCATGCGGATAACGCGCCAGGGAGGAAGTTATGCAGATCGGCTTCAACGCTCCCACGTCCGGGCCGTTGATCGACCCGGACAGCCTGACCCGCATCATCATCGAAGGCGAGGCACTTGGCTTCGACTATGTGACTATCAGCGACCACATCATGGTCCCTCGAAACCTCGAGTCGAAGTATCCCTACACGGACACCGGAGAATTCCCCGCGGGGACACAGGCCGCGTGGCTCGAACAGCTTGCGACCACCGCCTATATCGCCGCGTTGACCAAAAACCTGCGCTTCGTTCTGTCGGTAATGGTCGTGCCGCACCGGCCGGCGGTCCTGACCGCCAAACTTCTGTCCACCATCGACTTCCTGTCGAAGGGACGTCTTACGCTGGGTATCGGCGTCGGCTGGTGCCGGGAGGAGTTTGAGGCGATTGGCGCAGCTTCTTTCGATGATCGCGGGCACGTCACCGATGAGTGGATGGACGCATGCAAAGAACTTTGGACCGCCGACCTGCCCAAATTCTCCGGGAAATATGTCAAATTTGACGACGTGGTCTTCACGCCGAAGCCGGTGCAGAATCCGATTCCAATTTGGGTGGGGGGAGAGAGCGGGCCTGCCTTACGCCGCACCGTCAAATATGCCCAGGGGTGGTACCCGGTCGGCACCAATCCTCAGTTCCCAATGAACACGCTTAACCGCTTCAAAGCCGGTTTAGCGCGTTTCCGCGGATTCGCCGAAAAGGCCGGCCGCGACGCGTCGGAAATTGCAGTCGCTCTCCGAGTTTTGGCTGGACCCGGCGTCAAGCCCCGGGACTCGATCGACGGCGAGGCGGTGATGTTCAGCGGAACGGACGCCGATTGGGTGGCGGACATTCAGGCGCTGGCTGATCTCGGCGTAAGTGCAGTCGACGTCCGACTGTTCGGTTACGGCCCCAGCCAAAGCCTGGAGGCAACCATCGGCAACATGCGCCGATTTCGCGAGGGCGTGCTTGCCAGGCTTTGAGTCGGATCGCCCGCCAGGAGCCGGCATGCGCCTACAGGACGCGACCCGAAGCTGTCTTTATATCATCCAAATTCTTGAGGACGGTTTGATGGCCGGCGGCGATCGCCCGTTCATGGGCATTCCAGTCAAATAGCCCAATATCGCCCATCTCGGGCTTGAGCACGACATCGCCATCGCGTCGTAGCCGGGACGCGGCCGTGTCGCTTCCGATTGTGCCCACTCGCCACAGCAGCTCCCAGAGGTTCGGCAGACCCATTTCGCCATCTAGACGTGCCTGGCCTTCCAGCGAGGTGCCGACATCCACGGCGATCGCCGATGCCACACCAAAGTCTCGGATGACGTCGGTCGGCATGTTGTTGAGAACGCCGCCATCCACATAGACCGCGTTCTGTTCGACAATCGGCGGACAAATTCCCGGCACGGCCGATGTCGCTCGGAGCCACGTCACCAACCGCCCCGTCCGATGGACGGCAGAGATACCCTCGGTCAGGTTCGTCGAGACGCAGAACAGCGGTATCGGCGAATCTTCAATGGCGATGTCGCCGAAGCAGTGGCCGAGCGTCCTGGCGAAGGCGCGTTCGGAATACAGTGCTGTTCGTGGGACCGCGAAATCCGAAAATCGCCGGCGATTGAACGCCGCTGCGAGGGTTCGCACAGTTGCCGCGAGGTCCCACTCCTGCGCGAACACCGCCGCCACGATGCCGCCGATGCTGGTTCCCCCGACTGCGTCTATCTGGATGTCATGCATCCTCAGCGCGTTGATAACGCCGACATGAGCCAGAGCTTTGGCTCCTCCGCCCGATAGCACCAGCCCCAAACCTCGCCCCGCGATCAAGCGGCTTGCGCGCGCGATATCCCGGGGTGAGCGAATGTGATGATGCCCAGCGGGATTTACCGACTTTAGCCACTCGGTGGTTTTCGCCGGCACGATCGCGTCTTGCCAAAGCAGCATTAAGGAGAGCGGCGTGTTGGGCGGGAGGTCCATTCGGACCATGGCCACCGAGGGACAGTCCGCTGGTCCGGCTTCACCCTGTGCCAAAACCACAACACGGTCGGATTGGCGTAGGCAAAACCTCGTCCACGCTGTCTGGCCGCTTTCGCCGTGGAATAGCACAAAATCGAAGCATCTTTCGATTTCCGAGAACCATGTCGAGGTTCGTCCTGACATCTGCTCCGGCGATAAAACGGTAACCGTCCCGAAAGCCTCCAGACTAAGGGCGACCTGTTCGATGATCGGTCTGATGTCGATCGAGCTATCCGCCGGAACAAAGCAAAACGTGCGAACTTTAGCCTGCGCCGAGGACAGCGGTTCGGGGCGTCGCAGGCGCTGAATCACGCTGGAACAGATGGTCAGCAAAACGGCCGGAACGCGCGCGGTCACCGCTTGGAGGTCCGGTTTTGACACGCGCAATAGCTCGCTGTTGCGCAGCGCCCGGATAGTTACCGTCCGCGCTTCGCCGGTGATGAACCCGATGTCACCGATAACATCGCCGACGCCAAACCGATCGAGCACCACATCCTGATCGTTGGCCCCTGACCGATAGGTGGCAAATAGTCCAGCGACGACGATGTAGACCGCGTCCGGCTCCTCGCCTTCCCAGATCAATGGGCCGCCGCCGGGCACCGACATGACCGAGCAGATCGCCGCCAAGGCCTCGATGGACACAGCATCCGCGAGCGGAAAGGCTCGACGCAAATAATCTGCTCGGTCAAACAGCGCCGGATCCCCGGCACGGAGGCCCCGGCGAGAAAACCATCCGTCCGGAGGGCGCGTGAGAAGCCGAAGATTATCCAACAGGCGGTTGATCCCGTCCGGCATTGAAGACCCTGGCTAACTCATATCGTTAAAGCGACGGCTTCGTCTCGATCATATTTGCCAGGGGAGTATGGGGCACCAATGCGCGTCCGCCGTCCCAATAGTTCGTTACCCAAAGGTACAACTGTCTGATCCGTGGTCAAAAAACGGTGCCTGTGGCCCGCTTACACAATCAGTGGCCAAGCATCCAAGGGCGCTGATTGGGCTGCGCTCTGGCTACGCCGGGCGTGCTCGAACAGGCGACCCTGAACCCGGCCGCGCCGTCTGGCAGCACGATGGTACGTTGGTCTACCCCGCCGCGTCAGGCGTGGCGTGACCGCAGGCGACTCAGTCTCCCGGCTTCAGGTTCGCCACCACCATGCGAGCTCCGGGCAAGCGTGCGGCCAATTGCGGATAGAGTGGACGCAGCTTTATCAGGAAATCCCATGCCATCAGCACTGCCGCCACGGCGAATAGGACGTCACCAGGAAGCCGCATCCACTGCCAGATCAGCGTGGTGTCATAGAAAGCCATGCTGCGGGCATAGGCGAACCCGTGCTCGAACACCGCATTGAGTTGCGCCCAGCCGATCGGGAAAAAGTTCAACAAAATCCACAGCAAAAGGCCGCCGTTATAGAGCCAGAACGCCCACAACCCTGGCCGTTCGCTGAACAGCACTCGGTCACCCGCCACATAGCGCAGGCAGAAGTAGATCAGTCCGATCGCGAGCAACCCGAACGCTCCGAATAATGCCGTGTGGGCATGGTTCAGCGTCAGGAACGTCCCGTGTTCATAGTAGTTGATCAGCGGCGCGTTCAGCGTGCCCCCGCCAAATACACCGGCGCCGACAAAGTTCCAGAATGCCGCACCAATGAGGTAGGTGTAGGCGACCGTATAATTGAACGCCCGCTGCGCGCGGATCAGCCGGTACTGCTGGATCGCCTCGATGACTAGCAGAACCAGTGGCAGCACCTCGATGAACGAGAACATGCTGCCTAGCGGCACCCACATGCTGGGGCCGCCGGCCCAGTAAAGGTGATGCCCGGTGCCAAGCACGCCGCCGAGGAAGATCAGGATAAGCTCGAAGTAGACCGCCCGCTCTGCCAGTTTGCGCGACACCAGCCCGATCGCCATCAGCAGGTAGGCACTCATGCTTGCGGCGAAAAATTCGAACGATTGCTCGACCCAAAGATGCACCACCCACCACCGCCAGAAGTCGGCGATGGTGAACGATTTCTCGATGCCGGTCAGCGGAATCATGCCGAAAACATAGAGGATAGCGATGTTGATCGTGGCAGCCCAGATCAGGTTCTCGATCCGGATACGCCCTGACCAGAACTGATGCGTCGCATGCCACATCGCCGCGCCCGTCGGCCATAGTGCGCGAAACACCAGCCCGCTCCAGATCAGCAGGCCGAGGAAGAAACCGATCTGCCAGAACCGCCCAAGCTGGATATAGGACAATCCTTGGTTGCCGAACCAGAACCAGCCGATATTGATATAGCCCATGATGCCCAGCCAGTTGCCGATCAGCGCACCGGCGACGATGGCCAGCGTCACCCAGAACAACACGTCGACAAGCAATCCCTGGCCGCGTGCCTCCCGGCCGCCAGCGATCGCCGGGGCGAGGAAAAGGCCGGCTCCAATCCAACCCACGCCGATCCAAATGATCGGCGCCTGAATGTGCACGTCGCGAAGGAAGTTGAACGGCAGGAACTCGTGCAGATTCAGCCCATAGAAGCTCCGCCGGTCGTAGTACGCGTGGGCCATGATCGTGCCGGCGCCGATCTGCAGCAGCAGGACTGCCGCGACGACAAGGAAGTATTTACCGACCTTGCGCTGGCTCTCGGTCAATGGCCTGAAATGCGCAAGCACCGGGTCCATCGGTGCGTCGTCCGGGTGGTTGAGCCAGAACTCATAAATAAACAGAACCAAGCCAAAGCACAGGAAGGTAAAGCAAAAGCTGGCCCAGGTCCAAATGAAGGTATTACTGGTGGGCGTGTTGCCGACTTCTGGCTCATAAGGCCAGTTCTCGGTCCAGGACCAGCTCACATCGGGCCGCCGGGCTACGGTGGTGAGGGCGGAGTAAATCAAGAAGTCCGCCGTATGCAGCGCCTCGTCCTGATCGAGGCTATAGGCGGGCGTCCATCCGGTAATTAGGTCAACCTTGCCAAGATTGGCAGCCATCTCCTCTCGCAAGCGGCTGATTGCACCGGCCAGGGCGTCAGGGACAACGACCTCCTGCCGCGTAAGGTCAACCCGCTGAAGCTGCTCGCGCATGGTGTTGCGAACCGCGGCCTGCTGCTCTGGCGACAGCTGGTCAAACGCCTTGCCGAAGCGGCTCTGGGCGAGGCCGTCCTCCGTGAGTGTGGCCAAACGCATCAGTCCGAAGGCGGTGTAGTCCTGGCCGAAATAGGAGCCCATCCCGTAAAGGCTGCCGTAGTCCATCAGGTCGGCTTTCTGGAAGCCGCCTTTGCCCGCGAGGATGTCGTCGCCGGTCATCAGCACCGCACCGCCGGAGGTGACGAAGCGCTCTGGTTGCGGGGGTGCCCGTTCGTACGTGAGCACAGTCGCCCAGGTGAACAACCCGAAGCTGCCAATCGCCACGAGGAGCAATATCCATTTCAGGACGTTGCTGACAGGGTCTTCCGCATAAGGCATGACGGGCGTGACGTTGGTTGTCAGGATCGCCTCCGTTCGACGGTCGCCCCAGTATGGTCATAGGAGGACGTATCTCATTCCTCACGATCTCGAGTACGACCGGTATTGATTTGCATTGCTTTCGTTCGGCCACTTCGCACTTGCGGACCCGGGGCGCCCAAGGTGACCGCGCCCGGATGATCCGCAGCTGTCGGGTGGCCGCATGCGGCCACTCTCAACTCAGGCTGCTTACAGGCGGCTTCGGCACCCAAGATGCGGTCGCAACAATGCGATCTCCGGGTTGACGCCAGCGAGTCCCGCTACTAGGCAGAATCGGCAAGAACGGAGCACGGCGCGTTCAACGACGCCCAGGTACGTCGTGGAGGTATCCCGCGCTTAGCGTACTGCCGGACTGCCGCTTCTGTCGGCTGGTTTCCGGCCCTTTTTTTCTACTGTCCGCGGCATGGGCCTGCATTGGTATCCCTTTGTGGCTCGCGCAGTATGGCGGTGCGACCCAGTTGTCGACCGTGTTGCCGCAATCGGTCTGGTATGCCCACGAGATGACCTTCGGCTTTGCGGCGGCCACCGTTGCCGAGTTCATGCTGACGGCGATCCCCAACTGGACTGGCCGCATGCCGCTGCAGGGCCTCCGGCTCGGACTTCTCGTGCTGGCGTGGTTCGCCGGACGGATCGGCGTGCTTTTCTCGGCAGACATCGGCGCACCAGCCGCAGCGGTGTTGGATCTGCTGTTTCCCACCCTGGATTCGGATGAAGACTTCATCCATCTGCCACTTGTCCCCTGGTCGTGGCCGGCGGCGGCGCAGCGATCGGCGAAAGTCGCGCCGAATTTCTTGCACCAGCGTCGCACGGTTTCGTAGGAGACGACGATGCCGCGCTCAGCCAGGATCAGCTCCAGCATCGCGCAGGCCGAGGCTGAACACGTGGTACAGCCAGAGGGCATGACTGATGATCTCGGCGGCAAACCGATGGCGATAGTGTGGGTCGGGCGGTGCTTCATGCCGCCAGTTTCGCCCGCCACCGGACAGCCCGCCACCTCTAGTTACCGTGAATACCCTTGAACCTGATCCGGCCGGTCGCACTCAATCCTTCCAATAAGCGACGGCGCGCTTTTGGAACATATCCCGAAATTGCACAGTAGAACGTTCCTGAACCTCCCCGCTGCCCCAGTCGAGGATGACACCATACTGGCGCACAACGTCCAGGCGGTCGAGATCGCCGGCCTTATATCGCCGCGCGACGTCATCCGGCGATGCAGCAAGCCAGCCACGCCGGTGCGCGCGGATGTGCGCACGTTCCCGCTCCGTGGCCGCGGCATCGATGGCGTACTCCGCCAGATCCTTGTCGATGACCTGCAGCACCACCCCATAATCCGTTCGGGCGCGCGCCAGGGAGACATAATCGTCCGCGACATCCTCCCGCACCAGCGCGGGGTCGCGTTCCAGCGGATCGCCGTAACCGCCGCCGCCCGCGGTGGGTCGCGAAAAGACATCCCCGGTGCCCAGCGGCAGATCGGAAAAAACTGAACCGAGCCACAAATCCTGGTCCGATCCGGCGCGCTTGAGGCTCAAACCGTGCGGCATCGACGGCAGACCGCCGTTGATCCCCCAAACGATCGCCCGCTCGCGATCGCAGATGTAGGAAATCACCGTGCGGTCGGCATCACCCAGGGTGGTCGTCTTGCGCACGCCCGCGCCGCCACGCCATTTGCCCGGCCCTGGCGAATCCGTGAGGACCTGGTACTCGTTGGTCAGTATCGGAGAAACTCGCTCCTGGCCTTCAACCGGCTGCGATTGCAAGCCGGTGCCGAAGCAAGCGGTGGTGACGTTGCAGCCGTCGCGGCCGTTTCGCCCGCCCCAGCCGCCCGGAAGCCAGTCGTAGAACATGAAAATGGGCTTCGCATCGCCGCGTAGGTCACGCCCGCCGGTCAGTAAATACTCCAAGTTGAACGCACAGGCGATCGCCCGCTCCGGCATGATCTTCGACCAGATTTCGTAAATCGAATTCATGATCTTCTCGAACGGCATCAGGAACCCGGTCACCGCGATGGGCCATCGCGCGTTGACCACGGTATCCTCCGGCGCGATCACCTCGATCGGCCTGTAGAAGCCCGAGTTGAGCGGCAGGTCAGGGAAAAACGTCTTCATGCCCGCAACCACCGCCGAGAACGTGGTGCCGAAAGCCGAGTTGTACAACGAGCCGATGCACGGATGGCTGCCGGTGAAATCGTAGATCGCGCGATCGCC
This sequence comes from uncultured Alphaproteobacteria bacterium, assembly GCA_963819345.1. Taxonomy (GTDB): domain Bacteria; phylum Pseudomonadota; class Alphaproteobacteria; order Acetobacterales; family Acetobacteraceae; genus Rhodopila. The sequence goes on along the minus strand of CAWFVX010000023.1, from coordinate 131,977 downwards.
AGCGATCGTCAGCTTGACCTTGATCGGGATCATCCCTTCCTCGCCCGCCGGATCGCGGTCGATGAAGTCCTGCGTTTCCCACGAACCGTCGGGAAGTGCCGCGAGCCGCTGCCGCAGCGCGCGTTCGACATAATCCTGCACGTCGGCAAAGCCGCTCATCACGGTCTGCTTGCCGTATTTCCCCACGAGACGGAGGATTTCCCGTTCGGCCACGCGGGTTGCTTCAGCCTGCGACTGCATATCGCCGATAATCGAGGCCGGATCGCGGGTATTCGCCGCGATCAGATGGGCGACATCGCGGCGGAAGGTGCCTCCATCCCATAACCGCACCGGGGTGATGCGGATGCCCTCACGGAACATCTCCTTGGCCGCCACGTCGAACGACCCGGGCACGCTGCCACCCACATCGGACCAGTGGCCGTTGGATTGCGAGAACGCGATCGGCGCATCGTCAACAAAGATCGGCCGAATAAGCCGCACGTCGGGAAAATGCGTGCCACCGGCATAGGGATCATTAATGGCATAGACGTCGCCCGGCTTCATATCGCCTTCGAAGAAACGAATGGTCTCCTTGCATGTATAGTGCAAGGTTCCGACATGAACCGCGATATCGGCATTGCCCTGCGCGATCGAGTCTCCGTTTACGTCGTTCAACGCATTCGAAAAATCCCGATTGTAGATAACAAACGAATAGCACGTCCGCAGTATCTGCTCGGCCATCTGATCCACAGTCGTGATGAACGAATTCTTCAACACCTCGAAAGTAACCGGATCGAGGGCGAAATCCTGCTGCACGGCCATCTTTAGCCACCCATACGCATGACGATGTTGAGGAATCGGTCCACTTTGGCGCTGACCCCCGGCGGAATGACCGTCGTCGAATCAAGTTGCTCGACGATTGCCGGCCCCTCGAGCGCTGCGCCAGCCGGCAGATCGTCGCGACGATAGACCGGCGTTTCAGCCGCGCCATGGCCATCGAACCAAACCGTGCGGTGCGCGCAGCGCCGCCGGCAGACGACCGTTTTCAGGGTGCTCGCGAAACGCCGCCTTCGGCACGATCCCGACCGCGCGCAGATTAAGTCGATAGATGTCCACCGGCGCATCGTCGCGGCGAAAGTTGTACTCACGCTCATGCTGGACATGGAACCCGCCGACCAGATCAGCGATCGGCCCCACCGGCTGCCCGGCCGGAACCGCGAGCGAGCGCCACTGCCCCCGATACATCATGTCGATGCTGCGCTCCATCACGACGTCGAGGTCGCTCACGCCCTCATGGTGCATCCGTTCCCACGCTTCCTTTTCGAGCGCGCCGAATTCGGTCTCAATCGCCGCGGGGTCGGCATCGGCGGCCGGCATGATGTAGCTCGCCGCGAGATCATGCTGCACGTCGACCAGCAGACATCCCAGCGCCGAGGTCACGCCAGGGCTAGGCGGCACGATCACGGTCGGTATCGATAGCTCGCGCGCGAGTGCCGCCCCGTGCAGCGGCCCGGCGCCCCCGAACGCGACGAGCGCAAAGTCACGCGGATCATGGCCGCGGCTGATGGAGATCAGCCTCACGGCGTCCGCCATGTTGGCATTGGCAACTTTCAGGATCGCCTGGGCAGCTTCATGCAACTCCATCCGCAGTGGGGCCGCGACATCTCGCTGAACTGCCGCCTCCGCCAACGCCGGATCGAGCCGGACGCTACCACCCGCCAGTCCATGCGCAAGCCGGCCGAGCACCACATGCGCATCGGTGTTGGTTGGCGCCGAATTGCCGCGGCCATAGCAAGCGGGTCCCGGATCGGCTCCGGCGGATTGCGGCCCGTTGTGCAGCGACCCCGCGTCGTCGATCCAGGCCAGTGACCCGCCGCCCGCGCCGATCGTAAGCACCTCGATCGACGGAAAGCGGATCGGGTAGCCGAATTCGATGAACCAATCTTTAGTGACACGCGACCGCCCCTCCCAGGCCAGCGAGACGTCACAACTGGTTCCCCCCATATCGAGACCGATCGAGTTGGCATAGCCGCACTGCATCGCGATATGGCGGCTCGCGATCGCACCCGCGGCGATGCCGGAGCCGGCGAGGCGCGCGGCAAAGTGCGTGGCTCCTTTCGCAGTCATCACCCCGCCGCCGCTGTGCAGCAGCAGAAGGTCGCTGCGATAGCCGCCCTCGGCCAACCGGTCGCCCAGGCGCGCGGTATACTGCCCCACGACCGGGGCCAGCACCGCGTTCACGACGGTGGTAGAGAACCGCTCGTGTTCAAAAATCTCCGGCAATACATCGGCGCTGGCGGTGATCGGGATGCCCGGCAGTTCCTCTTCCAGGATGGCTTTCATCCGCCGTTCGTTGGCGCCGTTCATGAAGGCGTTCATAAAGCAGACCGCGACCGCCGCGACGCCGCGCTTGCGCAAGATGCGGGCGAGATCCCGGGCGCCCGCTTCTTCGAGTGGGACCACAACGCGCCCCTCGGCGTCCACCCGCTCGGTTACCGTAAGGCGGTCGCGACGAGGGATGTACGGCCGGGCGACGTCCTTGTAGGTGTCCCAGAGATCCTCTTTGTTGGCGCGGCGGATTTCGATCACGTCGCGAAATCCCTCGGTGCAGACCATGGCCGCACGCGGCAGGCGACGAGTGATCAGCGCGTTGGTCGCGACCGTCGTACCATGGGAGAACAACGTCACGTCGCCAAGATCGACATGTTCCTGTGCGAGGCCCTCGAAAAGGCCGTCGATGGGGTCTTTGCTGGACGCGGTCTTTGCGACCCGCATCACCCCCGTAGTCTCATCGAGCAGGCAGAAGTCAGTAAACGTGCCACCGATATCGACGGCTATACGCAGGCCCATCTTGCCTATCCCCTGCTGTCACGCGCGCGTTGGCTAGAGGAAGCCACGACTTCTGCGTTGAGTTTGCACGCCGATCGGCCGGGTGGCAACGTCCCTCGAAACCCCAGAATGGTGGTATTTTGGACGCAATCTCAGGGGCGAACCGCCTGGAGCAGCGATCGCCTGGCTTAATCAGTTCTGCATTCAAGGTTGGGGATCAGGACGGCATCTTAGCGAACTGGGTCCGCTCTCCCCCCGCGTGGAACCACGGCTGAGCGCTGCTGCAAAAAAGCTCCATCGTAGGTTTGTAAGCAGTCGGGTCATCCAGACTTCCGGCCAGGAAGATTGTTATACCGGGAAACGCGTCGGCCTCGGCAATCACGCCCGAGCCGCAATTTGGACAAAAGCGGCGGCGGACCGCTCGGCCAGCGTCACTGATTTCATCGTAAGTCTTCAGGCCTCCCTGGACACTCACAGAGGAAGTCGGAAAGCCTATCGTCGTTTCGAATGCAGAGCCGGTAAAGCGCTGGCAGTTGCGGCAGTGGCAAATGCCACTGAACGCTGGCTCGCCAGTCGCGGTATAACGAACACGTCCACACAGGCAGCCACCGGTCGTATCGGTCATTGTCGCTCTCCCCTCAGATTATTTATTGGCCGCGATCATGGCACGATCCGGCGGCGTTCGCACGCCAAATACTCCTGCGGAAATTCAACGACCGTAGCCCGGCTTCAGCGGGCGCGCTGGCCGCGAAGAAAATCGAGCGCCGTGGCAAAGATCACCACAACGCCGAGCGTTATCAACTGGATGTAGCCGCTGATCCGCAGCATATCCATGCCGTTCGACAACATCGTAACGAACAGCGCGCCAAGCAGAGCGGAGCTGACACCGCCGGTACCGCCGCGCAGGCTCGCGCCGCCGATCACAGCCGCCGCGATGCTCTGGAGCATCAGGCTGCCACCGAGGTTGGGCTCCCCCGAACCGGTGCGCGCGATCAGCATCAGGGCGCCCAGCGCAGCCAGCAGCGAGCAGGCCACATAAGTGCCGCCGAGAACGAGCCGCGCCGGCAGACCCGCGACCGATGCGGCGCGCGGGTTGCCGCCGATAATATAGACCGCTCGGCCGAACACCGTGCGCGTCAGGCCGAACCATGCCAGCAGCATGACTGCGATCGCGATAGCCACGGTGACCCGCACGCCCAGGATATGGCCGTCGGCGAGCAAGTCGGAAAAGCTGTCCGGAACCCCGAATACCGGTTTGCCACCAGAAATGGTTGTTGCCAAACCGAGGCAGATATTCAGGCTCGCAAGGGTAGCGATAAACGGATTGACCCCGACCGCGGCCACGAGCAGGCCGTTGAACAGTCCGACCGCCAGCCCGAATGCAAGCCCTGCAGCGATACCTGCCGCCAGAACCCACCACGCCGGATCCTCACCATGACCCACCAGCACCAATGCGCTCGCCACGCCCACGGCCGACACCGTCGTGCCAAGCGACAGGTCGAAGCCGCGCGTAAGGATCACCAGCGTCTGAGCCACCGTGAAGATCACCAGGTAGCTCGCCTGCTGCATGACGTTGAGCATGTTGCCGCGGGAGATGATGCGCGGCTCGATCAGCGCGAACGCGACCTCCATCAACACCATCAAGGCCAGCAGCACGGGTTGGGTGCCAAGCCCCTCGAACGGCCGACGTCGCCCGGCGCGGGCATCAGACACGGACTGTCTGCCGCCGCCGGCCCAGCACCTCCACGCTCACCGCCACCGCCAGAACACATCCAAGCACGATCGACTGCACTCTGGTATCGATGCGCATAAGATCCATGGCGTTCGTCAGCGTCAGCAGAAAGATCGCGCCGAGTGCCACCATCTCGACCCGGCCGATACCGCCGCGCAAGCTGACCCCGCCGAGCACCGCCGCTGCCAGGCTCTCCAGCATCAGCGATTCGCCGGTGCTGGCCTGCCCCGACCCGATCTCGGCAGTCAGCAAGAGGCCGGTCACCGACCCCAGCAACGAGCTGAGCACATAGGCGAGCAGCAGCATCCCGCTCGCGTTGATTCCGGAATTGATAGCCGCCTGCAGATTGCCGCCGCTGGCATAGATATACCGGCCGATCCTGGTCAGGTTGAGCAGGCTCCAGAGCACGCCGACGACGACAACGGCCGCATACAGCGCGATCGGCAACCCCAGCACAATCGCCCGTCCCAGACCGGCTACATAGCTGGGCGGCATGCCATAGACCGGAATGCCGTTGGTCAGCAGCAGCGCAAGCCCATTGGCGATCGACATCGTGCCCAGCGTCGCCATGAACGGTGGGACACGCAACAGCGCCACGCAAAGTGCGTTGGCCAGACCAACCAACAACCCGCAGCCGAGGCCACCCAGTACGCCCAATCCGATGATCGTCCCCGTCCCATGCACGCCGTACTCGGGCAACCCGGCCATCACGCTGGCAGAGGCGACGCTGGTGAGCGCAATCACCGCGCCGATCGACAGATCGAGCCCACCCACGATCAGCACCAGCATCTGACCCGAGGCCGCGATCATCAGAAACGATGCATTGCGCAGCACATTGACTATGTTCTGAGCGCCCAGAAAATAAGGCTGGGTGACCGACAGCACGACTACCAGCAAAACGAACAGCACCGGCAGGACGCCGGCGTCTCCGAATAGAATGGCGGTGCGCATGCGCGCGTGTAACGGGCGGCCGCTATCCCCGCCAACGCTCATTCTGCCGCCCGATGGTGCTGGCCATGATCGGTTCCGGCGAAGAAGTGCGAAAGAACACGCTGCTCGCTGATCTCGTCTCCCTGCAACTCGGCGACGATGCGCGCGCGGTGCATCACGTAAAGCCGCCGTGACAAGTTCATCACCTCGGGCAACTCCGATGATACCAGGACGACCGCGGCCCCCCCTTCGGCCAGCCCCTTGATGAATTCGTACACCTCAAACTTCGCGCCCACGTCGATGCCCACTGTCGGCTCGTCGAACAGGAATACGCTGAGGTCGCGCGTCATTCCTCGGGCGAGCACCACCTTCTGCCGATTTCCGCCGGATAGGTTGACCACACCTTGCTCGATGCGCGTCGGAGCAAGGCGGAGCTTTTCCACGATCCGCTGCACCCGGCGGCGCTCTTCCGCCCGGCGAAGCACCGGCCCGCGCGAGAAGGCAGCGCAGTCGAGCGAGGCCATCGACACATTTTCCCGTACCGGCCGCGACAGGGCGAGCCCCTCCGCCACTCGATCCGAGGGAAAGTAGCAGATGCCCGCACGCAGCGCCGCCCTCGGCGTGAGGCCTTGCATCTCCTGGCCTCGGTGTCGAATCGTGCCTCCGGTGATCACCTCTAACCCGAAGGCGGCACGAATCAGTTCCGACTTGCCGCAGCCCACGAGCCCGGCGATACCGACCACCTCACCGGCGCGCACGTGGATCGAGGCCTCCTCGACCAATCCGGTGGCCAGCGACAGCCGATCCGTTTCAAACAGTATTGCGCCCGGCGCACTGCGGATCTCCGGGAACAGCGCCTCGACCGCCCGGCCGGTCATCAACTCGATCAGTTGACGATCGCTCACGTCACCGGCGCGAACCGTCGTGATCTTGCGGCCATCCCGAAGCACGGTGATCCGGTCTGCCAGCCGGCGGATCTCGGCGAGGCGATGAGAGACATAGATGATCCCGACGGCCGACGCTTTCAGCCGCGCCATCAGTTCGAACAGCCGAGCGGTCTCCGCTTCGGTCAGTGAAGCCGTCGGCTCATCGAGAATCAGCAGCCGGACATTGGTCAGCAACGCCTTGGCGATCTCGACCATCTGCTGGTGCGCGCGAGAAAGTTCGCCGACCTTTCGGTCAGCCTGCAGGTCAAACCCGAGTTCGGCGATGATCTCCCGCGCCCGCCGCCGCATGGTCTTTCGGTCCAGCACCCCCACGGAACTTTTCTCTCGCCCCAAAAACAGGTTGTCCTGGACGCTCAGGTCTGGGACGAGGCTGAACTCCTGGAACACAGGACTAATTCCGATGACCCGGGCACGATGCGGCGTCAGGTCCGAGAGGCGTTCGCCTTGGTAGCGCATGTCCCCGGAATTTGCCGGAAGAGTGCCGGCTATGATGTTGATCAGCGTCGATTTCCCGGCGCCATTCTCGCCGAACAGCGCATGGATCTCACCCCGGCGCAGGTCGAAATCCACACCATCTAGCGCAAGCACGCCGGGGAAGCGGCGGGAGATGGCCGTCATCTCCAGCAGCAACTCAGCCTCACTCTCGTTCACAGCGCCCTTGGCGGCCCAAGTGCCAGCTTTGCTTGGCGTGTCGGGCGCCGCTGGCGTCATCACTTCGCGGAGACAGAATACTCCGCCTTGAAGCTGGCCGGTGCCAGCACAAGGCTCATGTCGATCTTGTTGAGGTCTTGTTTATCGATAATCGAAGGAATCGGCAGCGAATACTTCATGTAAGATTTGTGCTCGAGGATGCGCACCGCGGTATCGATTGCCACGCGTCCCTCGAGCACCGGATACTGGGTAGCAAAGGCCAGGATCTCGCCCTTGTTCAAGGCGTCGAGCATGGCTTGGTTCTCATACGAGGAAATGATGAGCGTGCTGTCTCGATTGGCTTGACGCACCGCGCCGATCGCCGCTTCCGCGGCCGGGGCACAGCCCCAGATCACGTTCATGTCGGGATACGATTGCAGGGCGTTCTGAATCAGGCCTAGTTGCACCGCGACGCCGCTGTCGCCGAACTTCTCCCCCAGCAGCTTGATACTGGGATCCGATTTGATCGCGTTCTTGAAACCCTGATTGAACTGCTCGGCCCAGCCCGAACCGGCTGGTCCAGGGAAGTTCACCACATTCGCCGGCTTGCCGTGCAGGTCGTCGGCCAGGAATTTGCCGGTCTGCTCGCCCATGGCCGTGAAATCGACAAACATCCGCGCTGTGGCGGGCGCGGTAGGTAGCGGGTTTACCGTGCTGATTACCGGCTTGCCGGCCTCCGTCGCCTTACGAATGGAGCGCGTCAGCCCGGCCTCTGAAATTGGGCCAACGACGATCGCATCAAAATTGCCTGCCATGCAGTCGTCGAACTGCGCGAGTTGCTGAGGCAGGTTCTCATAACCGCCCGCCTGATAGAGCGTCATGTTGACGCCCATGCGCTTGGCTTCCTCGACGATGCCGTAGTCAACCGCGACCCAGAACGTGTCCTTCATGTGCGGGAACAGCACGCAGATATTCCATGCCTTGGAGGCCTTTGGCAGCGGCGCGTAATCGGTTTCGACAGGTTTGCCCGAGTCCATGTCGTAGACTTTCACTGGCCACCAGTCCGCGGCCCTGGCTGCCGGGGCGGAGCATAGAATGACAATCGCAAGTGCGATCGCGACCGAAGCCTTTTTCATGATTGTCTTTCCCTGTTGCAGGCCCTGTTGCTGGATAGCCCCACGCCGTTGGCGGGTTTTGCCTTGATTGTTCTAGAGAACTTCCTTTAGCACCGCGAAAGCCACCCGAACGATCGGGCCATTGGCACGTCGCTGCGCAAGCAAACCACAGCATGTGGGATCAACACTACCGACATTGGTTTGCACCTTTCTACGGCTGCAAGACGCCTTGCTTCGCGGAAGCAAGTTCGCACAGCCCGCTAGGCTGCACAATATGTGCTACAACAGCATAGGCGGCCTGGGGCTGGGACGCGCGCCACTCTTTCGTCAGAGCGAAAGCTTCTTCTGAGAACTCGGCTATACAGGTGCTTAGCAGTCGGCTTACAAGATGAGTTCAATGAGAATCCGCTGCAGCAGAAGGTTGCTCAACGGATGTACGGCACCTCCGAGGTCAGCTTTCAGCCGCCTCTAGGTGTCCCGGCGGACAGCTCTGCGGACTGCGGCGAGCGGCGCCCATAGTCGGTGGGTTTTCGCCAGGGAACACTCCGGACGAATAGGAGTTCAGGCATGGCGACGCACAGGGGACTGACCATGGAAACGTCATGGGAAAGTACGAAGGCACGGGTGCGCAGCCATATTTTCAGACTATGGACCGCATGCGCCGTATTGGCCGCTTACGTCTACGGGTGGCTCTACGTCCCGGAGTGGCTCACCTGGTGGAAGCGGACAACCACAGCGGTAATCGAAGATGGATGTAGCCTTCTGCCCTACCCTTGGGGCGACCGTATCGAGGCGACACTTGGGAACTTCGGCCTTTGGGTCCAGATCACTCTCGCCATCATCGCCTTTCGCATTTTGATGTGGCTAGTGATTTCCGCGGTGAGGCGTGGTTTAACCTCTCGCGATCCCGAGCGTAACGGTTCTCAAGCACTACGCGCTGCGGAAACCAAGGATAAATTGGTCTAACGGCACAGACCACACCGGTGGCAGCCTAGAGCGCTTGAATGACGCGCCCTCTGACGGAGAAATCGGTGATGAGCAATTCGACGAAGCGCTATACCGGCGGCTGTCTTTGCGGCGCGCTGCGCTACGAAGTTGACGGCGAGCCGCGGATGACCGGTCACTGCTATTGCGAAGATTGCCGCAGAGCATCAGGTTCCGGGTTTATCCCATTCATGGGTTTTCCCAGCAGCGCCGTCCGCTTTAGCGGTGAAACCCGAATGTTCGTCTCGAAGTCCGCCAGAGGTGGGGACGCCGTGCGCAACGCCTGTCCAGTTTGCAGCAGCTTGGTGTTCGGTGGGCGGGTCGGCAAGGACCATGCTTTCACGATCTATGCAGGTTCCCTGGACGATCCGTCATTGTTTCACCCGAGGATCGCAATCTTTGCGCGCAATCGACCGCCCTGGGCGATCATTCCGCCGGACCTCGAGGTCTTCGAGGGACTCCCGCCCGGATAAAGCGGGGTAGCGCGGCATTTGGCGGCGGCCGGGTGATTAATATCAGATGGATAGCACCGTCCGTTTTGAGCCACCCGCCTTTGATTTGTGGGCGATTTCATCCGACCGCATAGGAATGCTTCTGTCGGGACCGGACCACTAGGGGCAAGCGCCTCGACAGCGATGTGGAGGATCGCCGACGTGACACAACTATCGTAGGCGGCTTGGCAATAGTTCGCCTTTACTTTCCAACACCGGATACGCCGCGGCCGCGACCAGATGCGCGTTCACCCGCTTTAGGTCGCGCAGCGCGTCCAGGTTCAGGGCGCTGATTTCCACACTGCTCACCCTACCCCCGCGCAGGTGTTCGAAGTGGGCCGCGGTGGCCTCGGCTTCCAGCCCCCGAAACACTTCCTTCTCCTCGACCAGCAGGCGGGCGGCGCGGTCGTCGCCGGTAACCAGCAAGGCAGCAGCCGACCGCAGGTTCGACACCAGGCGGTCCACGATATGAAGCAACGACGCCGTCTCGGCCGGGTCGAACATCAGGCCGCGCTTGATTTGCTTGGCGATGACCCCGAGCAGGCCTTTGTCGACCACGTCGCCAGCGTGCTCCAGATTTGTGGCGAAGCACAGGATTTCCACCACCCGGCGGTGATCGCCCTCGGTCATCGCCTCGGACGGCAGGGCCGTCATATACGCCTTGATCGCGGTGTTCAGCGTGTCGAGCACGTCATCAAGGTGTTTCAGTTCGCCCAGTTGCCGGCGGTCAGGGCGTTGTACGGCCTCGCGCAGGCCATGCAGCATGGCTTCAAGAGCGTCCGCCATGCGCAGCGCTTCCCGGGTCGCGGCGCCCAGGGCAACCATCGGGACCTCGACCGCGCCCGGGTCCAGGTACATCGGGCGGCCAGGGTCGGCGGTGTTGACGTGGACGGGCAGCAAGCGGCGGAGCAGGCTGGCATAGGGGGTTAGCAGCGGGAAGAAGACCAACGCCAGAACCAGATTGAAGCCAGTGTGGAAGTCTGCGACCACCCGCGCGTTGTCCGGGTCTACGGTCACCAGCCATCGGCCGAGAACGGGCAGTGCGGCGAGGCAGGCGATGACGCCCACGGTCCGGTTGATCAGGTTGCCGACCGGTAACCGCCGGCCCGCGTTGTCGGTGCCGGCACCGCCCTCCAGCACCGGATTGATGGCGGTGCCGAGGTTGGCACCCAGCACCAGGGCAAAGGCGGCATCCGGGGGCACGACGCCCTTGCTCGCAAAGGACATCGTCAGCAATACCACCGCGACGCTGGAATGTGCGGCCCAGGTCAACCCGGCGGCTAGGATGACATCCAGCACAGGTTGGGTGGAGACTGCGCCGAGCAGCATCCTCAGGCTGGGCACGTCTTCGTATGGATCAAGCAGGCCAACGAATTGATGCAACGCCATCAGCAACAGGCCGAGACCGATAAGAACCCGCCCAAAATCGCGAGGGCCGGCACTGGCCCGGCGGAACATCAGCACGCCGATCAGGACAAGGGCCGGCGCGATCTCGGCGACATTGAAGGACAGGATCTGGACAATTAGCGTAGTGCCGATGTTGGCTCCAAGCATGACCGCGAGGGCAGGGACCAGATCGATGAGGCCGCCTGCGGCGAAGCCGGTGACCATCAGACCGGTGGCGGTGCTGCTTTGCAGAACGGCGGTGACGCCGATGCCTGCTAGCAGTGCCTGGAAGCGGTTGCGGAGCGCAACACCGAGCAGCCACCGCAACCGGGCGCCGAGCGCTCGCTGCACGCCAGTTTGCACCATGTGGACGCCCCACAGCAGCAGGGCGACGGAGCCGGCCAGGTTCACCAGCGTGATGGACAAATCCATGCGCCCCCCTTGGTTTGCGAGCGTTCGTCGATATAGGGAGTAACCCACGCTGTTCGGGGAGCGTAGGGAAACGCCGACTGATGTCACCGCACCTACGCATAGTTTACCCAGGACGGAGGTTCATCATGAGCGACGGTCCATCGGCGCTGAGGCCGTGACCGACGCGGCGATCATCACTCAGACACTGGACCTGGTCGCCGAACGCGTAGGCGATCCTACCCCTTTGGTCTTCCACCGCCTGTTTCGCGAATCGCCCGGGGTGGAGGCGTTGTTTGTCCGTGACACCGACGGCCTGGTGCGAGGCCAGATGTTCCAGGTGACGATCGAAAGCCTGCTGGATTTTCTCGGGGACCGGGCTTACGGCGCCAACCTGATCCAGATCGAGCGGGTGAACCATGTCGGGCTTGGCGTCGAGCCGGCGGTATTCGACCAGTTTTACCTGACGGTGATCGCGACGTTCAAAACGATCCTGGGTGCCGACTGGACGACCGATATGGACCAAACATGGAGCCGGGTCGTGACGGAGTTGACTAGCCGGGTCGCCTGATCGGCGTAATTTTGCTGCCGGGCTATCCCGGCTTCCACCGCTTGCGCGCCGGACGAGGTCGCGCCATGAACGCGATGCTGATTCCGAGGAAACGAGGTATGCCGAAAACGCCTGATTACTTCGTTGGCAAGACTATTGTCATCACCGGCGCGGGTGCCGGAATTGGTCGCGCCGCTGCGTTAATTTTCGCTCGTGAAGGCGCCAACGTGGTGGTTATAGACATCGACGCGGAAGCCGCTCGGCGAGCCGCCGAAACTGTAGGGCAAGGCGGTGGACAGGCGCTCGCTGTGCGGGCCGACGTTACCTCACGTCAGCAGATTGACGACGCCTTCGGTCAGGCGATTACTCGGTTTGGGCGGATCAACTTCCTGTTCAATTCGGCTGGTGCCGCGGTGAACCGCTGCAAGTTCCTGGAGATCGACGACGCGCTGCTGAACAAGACGCTCGCGATCAATCTGCATGGCACGTTCTACGGTATGCAGGCGGTTATCCCGCATATGCTGGAGCACGGCGGCGGCGTCATCGTCAATGTCTGCTCTATGACGGCACGGCGGGGCGGGCCGGGTGCATCCATCCACTATGCCGCCGCCAAGGGCGCTATTGATTCGATGACGCTCGGTGTCGCGCGCGAGTTCGCAGATCGCAACATTCGCTGCCTTTCGATCTCCCCTGGGCCGATCAACACCAACTTTCAGGCGGCATCGAACTCGCCGCCCGATTTCCGCGCCCGGGCGGTCGCCGACGTTCCGATGAAACGCCTTGGCGAACCCGAGGAAATCGCCGAACTCGTGCTGTTCATGTGTTCCGATGCCTGCGAGTATATGACCGCTAATACGGTGTACGTGAACGGCGGTGGCGGCTTCCGTTAGCGAAGGCGGAAGCTGGACCTAGCCGATGCGCAGGAGTCGAACGCCCTCGGCACGTAGCCAAGGGATGGCGGCATTGGCATGCGGCGTCAGTTGATCCACGAGCGCCCAGAACTTCGGGCCGTGATTCATGTGCCTGAGATGAGCAACCTCATGCGCCACGACGTAGTCCTGGACGAACGCCGGGGCCATCACGAGGCGCCAGCAGAGCGCCAGCGACTTGTCAGGCGCGCAACTGCCCCAGCGGCTGGTCGTGTCCTTCATGGTGACCCGCTTCGGCACAACCCCTATCAAACCGGCTTTAGCCGCGACCAGCACACCGAGCCGCCGTTGCGCCTCCTTGCGCAAGAAATCGCGCACACGGCGGGAGAGAAACTCCCGAGCACCGGTCACGTGGAGTTCCTGGCCGAGCAGGAAGGCGCCGCCCCTGGATGTTGGGGCATGGCGGATGCGATGGGGAACACCGGCGATCGGGACGGTGGCGCCTTCAGCGAATGTGATTGCCTCGGGAAGCGCCGCAAGTCGGCTCGACACCCACTCAGCATGACCCATCAACAACGCCATGCCGGCTTTGCGACTTGCTCGAATCGGCAACGTCACGACAACGGCACCCCCGGTTGGGTCGATCCGCAACGACACTCGCCGCGCACGGCTGCTGCGACGCCATTCCACGCGGGCCGACCCGGACGGGAGAGCGAGCGTCTCAGGCTGGAAATCGTCCATGGACCGATTGCGCAGGGGATCGGCGATTCGTCAATGGGTTCTTGAGCGGAGGCCAATTTTGAGATAGAATGTTATATTATAACATTGCAAGGTAGGTCGATGCAACGTCGCGCTGTCATCGCGGCCTTGACGCTAGCGCCCTTCGCCAGGGTGGCGGTGGGGCCTTTACGGGTGGTGGCGAGCTTCTCGATCCTGGCGGACATGGTCACGCAGATTGGCGGCGATGCCGTCCAGGTGGAGGCTTTGGTTGGCCCGGATGGTGACGTCCACGTCTACGAGCCTCGACCGAAGGACTTACAGACGCTGCTGGCGTCGGGGCTGCTGGTGCGAAACGGATTGGGGCTGGAGGGATGGATGGACCGCCTCACCGGCGCCGCAGATTTCCGAGGCACCGTCGTGGTCGCGGCGGAAAAGGTTACGCCGCGAATGATGAAAGAGGCCGGAGGCGCCCTCGCGACTGATCCGCATGCGTGGCAGAATCCTATGAACGGCCTACTGTATGTGCAAGCTATTGCCGATGCCTTGGCGACGGTTGAAGCTCCCCACGCAGCTTCATACCGGGATCGAGCAACGCGGTATGCAGCGCGGATCGAGGAGACCGATGCTTGGATCGCGGCGACGCTGGGGTCAATTCCCGTTGGGCAAAGACGGATCATCACCACGCATGACGCGTTCGGCTATTACGGCGCGCGGTACGCGGTAGAATTTCTCTCGGCGGAAGGGATCAGTACCGAATTCGAGCCGTCAGCCAAGGCCATCACCGCACTGGTCCGACAGATCGAGCGGGAAAAGGTGCGCGCGGTGTTCATCGAGAACATGACAAGCCCAAAGATGGCGGAGATGCTGGCTCGGGAGACCGGAGCGGTCCTGGGGGGAACGGTGTATTCAGATGCGTTGTCCCCGCCGGACGGGCCAGCGGCTACGTACTTGGAGATGATGCGGCACAACACGACGCTGTTCGCGGCGGCCATGCGGCAGAGCCATTAGAACGACGGGCCGCCAAGTCCAGGAATTATGCCGCCACAGGAACCGCGGCCTGTTCGATCGCGGCCGCGGTGGCATGCCATCCGAGTGCAGCCTTGATAAAGCCGTAGGCGTAAGCAAGCCGCCAACGAGCCGACAGCAGGAAGGTTGATCGGCGCGGGATGAGCCCAGCGGGCGCCAGAAGACAGGCCACGAGCAATCGCCGTGGCAGTTCGCGCCAGACTGCATCCGCCTGTTGCAGCAGGCGCCGGGTCAGAACAGTTGATGCGCCTTGCCAATAAAGCCGCGACAACAGCCACTCCGGTTTCATCCGGAGCGCTTGGATTTGATGATAGACTGTAATCCGCGAATCATACCGCACCGAATAGCCGGCATCCTGCAGCATCCAGGCGACTTGGACTTCCTCGTCCGACAGCAGAGACTGGCCGAAGCGCCCGATCGCGCCCCCAAAACCGCCCGCGGCAAGCAGCGACAACACATGCACGACCATGTTGGCCCCGTAAGGTTCCAGGCCTTGCGGAACGGCAGCCGTGCGATATTCGCCGCGTCCTTCGTGTTCGATGATCGACAATACCCCAATCAGAGACGCGGGCCACCACGTGGGTAGCGGCGCTTCCCATTTCGGCAGGATGCGGCCGCCGATCAAAGCAGGCCGGCGGCCTGGCTGAGTAATGGCGTCCAGGATGCTCTCCACCCAATCTGACGCAGGGATCGCGTCATCGTCGAGATAAGCGATGAACTGCGTTCGCGTGGCCCAGGCACCGGCGTTCCGTGCCAGGCTAACGCCCATCTGCTCGAGGCGGATCAGCCTTGCCCCGAACACGCTTGCCAGAGCGGAAAGCTCGATGGCCGCGTCGGTCGAAGAGGCACTGTCAACCAGCAGAACCGTGAAGCGATCGCGTGTGATTGTCTGGCGGTCAAGTCCGTTCAGGCAGTCTCGAACGTAAGCGGGGCGGTCATGGGTGCAAATGCAGACGGTGAGGTCCATGTCT
Source organism: uncultured Alphaproteobacteria bacterium (assembly GCA_963819345.1). Taxonomy (GTDB): domain Bacteria; phylum Pseudomonadota; class Alphaproteobacteria; order Acetobacterales; family Acetobacteraceae; genus Rhodopila. Next base: position 116,410 of record CAWFVX010000023.1, on the reverse strand, counting down.
ATAATATAGCGGGCAGATGTTGAGAAAAGATTAAGACCGCTCCCGCAATGGCGGAATTCAGGCCATCATCCTACTGATGCAATCGTTGTGACATCGGATCCTCTTGCCGCCCCCTTTTTGTGCCGCGCGTGCCAACGCGGGGGTTATCCAACTTCATCATCAGGCCGCCGCGGAACCGGCCTCTCGAAGCGCCGGCGGCAACTCGATTGGAACGGCAAAGGCGACACTGACCTGACCCGAGTCCCCATTGCTGTTGACCACCCTGAAAGGCACCGTGAGGTGGAAAGCCGGCATCTGCAAAACGCCATTGGCACCGGCGGGTAATTGGCCGGCGATTTTGATACGTGCCCCCCCTTTCGAAATGTTTGCCAGACGTCCAGCATGACGCTCGCCGTTGAACACCAGCTCGCAAGGCGCCGCCGCCGCCACGCGTACGTTCATCCGTCGCTCGGCATCGGCGACCGACGATCGAACCGCTTCGACCAGCGTCCGGCGAGACTGGTCAGTGCTTAAGGCCAAGCCCTCCGCGTCCGACCGCAAACGAGCGGCCTTCTTGTCCGTTTCGGATGCAATTTGCGCAACGCCATTCATCATTTCGGTGACCGATTGCGCTGCTGTCGCGGCCTGCCCTACGGATCGGCAAATCTCCTGCGTCGTGGCGCTCTGCTGCTCCATCGCCGCGGCGATTGCGGCTGACACCTGGTCGATCTCGCCAACCTTACCACCGATCCTTGCTACCGCATTCACTGTCTCCGTGGTGGCACGCTGGATCTGGGCGATTTGCTGGCTGATGTCTTGGGTCGCTTTCGCGGTTTGACTGGCAAGCTTCTTCACCTCGGACGCGACGACGGCAAAGCCCCGGCCGGCTTCGCCTGCGCGTGCTGCCTCAATGGTGGCATTCAGTGCAAGAAGGTTGGTCTGGCCCGCGATATCAGCGATCAGCGAGGTGATCTGTCCGATGCGGTCCACCTCGGTCCGCAGTTGGGAAATCGTCCGCTCCGCAACATTGCTTTCGTCCACCGCGCCCCGCGTGGAACCGCTGGCGTCGTTGATCCGGTTGGCAATCTCCCGGATCGAGGCCGCCAGTTCCTCGGTTGCTGCGGATACTGTCTGAGCACTGACCAGCGAATTGGAGGCGGCATGCGACGCGGTGTCCGCCCTGGCCCGCACAGCGGCGGCGGCCTCGAGCATCTCAACCGCATTGGCCACGATCGACATCGTCGTTGCGGCAACCTCCTCGCCGGTCTGGTTGGCAACGCATTCAACCTTGCTCGCCACCTGTCGAAGGGCAGCCACCCGCCCCATCGCGGAATCCTGCTCCCGCTGCGCGCGCTCCTCCTCCGCATAGGCGAATTTTGCCCGCAAACTTCGGAGGAAATCGCTGATCACCCGAAGTTCATGCACCGATGCTGTGTCGATCACCTGTTTTAGATCTCCGCGGGCCAGCGCGGCGAACTGCCCTTCGATGTGCAGGAAGGCCCGGCGCATCCGGCGCATCAACAGCATCGTGGCGATGACGACCATGACGGCAACGCCGAGTAGCACCGGACCGCGGACTTCAATCCCGATGCCCAACGCACCGCTGACGAGGCTCGCCACTGTGGCAGTAAAGAATAGCCCAAGGCTGACGGCAAAGCCGCTCGCGATGCCACTTGTGACGCGTTGCCAGCGAGCCGCAAGCCCGGTCCGGACAATGGCCCCGCCCTTGACTTGCAATCCGCGGCTACGTCCCTCCCGCATAGCCGCATAAATCGCCTCGGCCGCTGCGACATCATGGCGCTCTGGCCTGCCGCGGATGGAAATAAACCCCTTCAGTTCGCCGCCCTCAACCACCGGTGTCACATTTGCCCGCACCCAGTAGAAGTCGCCACTCTTCGTTCGATTTTTGACCAGGCCCTCCCACGGCCGGCCGGACTTGGCGGTCGCCCAAAGATCGCGAAAAGCCGCCTGTGGCATATGCGGGTGGCGCACGAGATTATGTGGCGCTCCAAGCAATTCCTCTCGGGTGAACCCGCTGATCCTGACGAACGCATCGTTGGCGAAAGTGATTCGGCCACCGGTGTCGGTTTGCGATACTAGCAAGGCGTCCTCGGGCAGCAGCAATTCATGCCTTGTAATCGGTCCATTCTCGCGCATCGTGACTACCTCGGCCCTGAAACCAGCCTCCTATGGACGTTCAATCGTTAATATCCGTTTAATGTGGTCCGAGAAGCCGTCCAGCGCCCATGAGTAGGATCCCGCCGGCAGGCGGCACTGTCCCGCGATCAGTCGAATGCGACCGCAGCGCCGATCGCCAATACCAGCGCGGGTGGCATCACCACGGCCCCCAGCTTCAGGAAGCTCCATGCGCTGACTTGCAGACCCTCGCGCCGCAGCGCCGTTAACCACAGGATCGTCGCCAAAGACCCCGTTACTGACAGGTTCGGCCCCAAATCCACCCCAATCAACACCGCCGCACGCACCTGCTCGGGCACCTGAGCCAACTGCACGACCCGCCCGGCGAGAAGCCCGGCGGGCAAATTGTTAACCAGATTGCAACCAATCGCGAGGACCGCGCCCACCATCCAGGGAGCGTCCGCCTTTGAGACCTTCGCCAGATCACGCACCAACCCAGCCAAATCGTCGGTTACGCCGGTCTTCTGCAGCGCCTCGACAAGCACGAACAGCCCGGCGACCAGCGGCAGGATACCCCAGGAGATACCCCGGACGATGCTGATCGGACCGCTTCGCGACTGGATCAGCACCAGGACCGCCGTGACTGCCCCCGCCAGAAACGCCGGCAAGCCGAGCTGCATGCCGAAGGCCGAGGATACCAGCAAAACCGCGGCGGTGCCCGTGATACCGGCGGCGGACAATTTCCCGCCCGCGCTCAGCCCCGGCACCTCGATCGTGGCGGACAGCTCCTGCCGCAGCCGGAGCCTTTGCGTCCACCGCAATACCACGTAGGTGGCGAGAATTGACAGCAGCGAAGCCAACCCGTAGCTGACCATCCAGTTCGGCAGCTTCGGCATGTGGCTACCGTAGATCACCAGGTTGGCGGGGTTGGAGATCGGCAGGACGAAGCTGGCCGCGTTGGCGATGAAGGCGCAGATGAACAGATAGGGCAGCGCCTCTTTCGCTTTGGCCGCCTTGACCACGGCCGCGACTGCCGGTGTCAGCACCACCGCCGTAGCGTCATTGGACAGGAACACGGTGACCACCGTGCCAACCACGAAAACCAGGGAAAATAGCCTGGTCGCCGATCCACGCGCCGCCATGGCAGCCCGCGCGGCCAGCCAATCGAACAAACCCTCCTGTCGGGCCAGCTCTGCCAGCAGCATCATACCGATAAGAAACAAATATACATCGGTTCCCTTTGCGACGGCCTCCAGCGCCTCGGCGGCCGGCAGCAAGTGCAGGGCAATCAGCAGCACCGCGCCAGTAACGGCCCAAATAAACTCAGGCCACGCGAACGGCCGCAGAATGACCCCGGCCGTGGCAATCGCGGCGATGCCCCAGACCGACCAGGGTGAGGCGGTAAGCGCGGCCATCACGCCGCCTCGGGTTGCGGCCCGTTCCGGAGCGCGGCCGGCTCAGCGGTGATGTACTTTGTCTCCGGCATTAGCAGCAAGAAGAACACCAGCGCGCACCCGGCGATACCTGCCAAATACAGGAACCCCACGGAATAACCGAACCATTGCACGACAAAGCCGGCGCTCGCGTTGCTCAATGTGGCGCCCATGCCGACCGAGAGTGCGGTCAATCCTTGGGCGAGATTGAACCGGCCAGTGCCGCGCATAAGGTCGGACGCGATCAGCACAGAGATCACGCCGAAAATGCCGGCCGCCAGGCCATCGAGCAACTGGATCGCGACGACCGCATAGGGGCTGGAAGTGAACGCGAACAGCAGGCCCCGGACCGGCAGGACGCCAAGCGCCACCAAGAAGATGGGCTTGCGGCCCACGCCCCGGGCCGAGGCCAGTCCCACACACCAAGCGACACCAACCATCACGAACTGAGCGGCAATAATGCAGGCTGATAGTGCAATCGCGTCCTCTCCCGGATGCGTTTGCGCCAAAACTTGCCCAGCCATCGGCAGCATCGCAGCGTTGCCGAAATGGAAGAGCACCACCGATGCGAGAAAGATGATCAGGTCCCGCCGTCGCAGCAGGTCGTGGAAAGGGATTGGCTCATGACGATTGGCGGAATCCTCGCCGCCTCGTGCCTGCTCATGGTCGATTTCCCTGGGGTTGATCAGCGTGACGATCGCTGCGCTGGCTAATGCAAACCCGCACACCAGATAAAAAATCCAATGGTAACCAAGCGACTGGCCCAATGTACCCGCGAGAATGGCGGCTAGCAGATTGCCACCATGGTTGAACCCTTCATTGCGACTGATCCGGACATCCAACAATCGCCGCCCGACCAATCCCAGGGACAGCGCGGCGATTGCCGGCGGGATAACCGCCGAGGCCGCGCCAAGCATTGCCTGCGCCGCGATAACGGTGCCAAAATGCGGGAACAGAACGATCAGCAGGCAGCCCAAACCCACCATTAGCCCTGAAGCCGCGATCAGCAACCGCTTGGCCCGAGCTCCGTCCACCAACAACCCGGCCGGTATCTGGCTGAGCGCTGCGGCGATCGACGACGCGCCCATCGCCAAGCCGATCGCTCCCGAGTCCCAGTGCTGGGCGCCCTTGAGGTAGATCGATAAATATGGCCCAACGCCATCTCGGACGTCGGCCATCAGGAAGTTGATCCCGTCCAGCCCCCGCCGTGAGCGCGAAGATGGTTCTTTCGATGCAGGTACCTCATCATTTCCGTCCGTTGCGATTGGGACACCTCCCTTAGCCCGGGGGCCGGCCGGGAGGCGGAGGGGGCGGAGGAAACAGGCCAGGCCCGGGAGGCGGCGACGGACCGAAGCGGGGCTCGGGCGGCGGCGGAGCGGCGATCTGCGCGAGTTGATCCTGGTTCGGGCCGATCGAGGTGGCTTCGATTACGCGGCCAAGCGGGCCGGTGAACCCGTCGCCCTCGACACACAGCGGCGCTCCCGGCGTCAGATCGGCAGCCAGACGCCGCGCCTCAGGCGGCGGCAATCGCACGATGGTGCCATCCTCCAGCAACGCACCATTCAGGTCGCCTTCCGGCCCATGAAGCTGAGCCTTGATGTGTCCTTGCGCGGTCAGCATCGGCTTGGCGCCTCCCGGACGCGGAGGACCGCTGGGTCCATTGTCGATAACCGTGTTGCCTGTCGCGTCATTCGTGACCGATAGGGCCTGCACCATCGGGATGGCCCGGGCGCGGAGGCCGTGAACGGTGACCGCATCGCCGGGCTTCACCGCAAAGACCAATTGCGTGCCGAGGTGTGGCGGCATGTGCACCTCGGTCCCGTCCGTCAGGATCAATCCGTCCACGTCGCCGCGCGGTGTCAGGCTGTATTGCCCGACCCTCCCCTGGGTTGCCGGCAACTGGCTGGGGTCATAGGTCGCCGCCCGTTGCGCCTGGGCTATGGTCGTACCGCTCCCAATCAGTGCCGCGGCCAGCAAAGCGTGTCGAGTCCTCATCACTGTCCTCCGTCTTCAGAGCGAATCGCCCAACGGAGCAACAGCAAGCAGTGTGCCACCTATAAGTTATTGAAGTCGTTAGGCGCGCGGTTGCCCAGCCACGCCCTTCGAGTCCGCTACGGGGACGCCGGCCGTCCCGTTTTGGGACAAGTCCAGCCCATAGCGCGCGAGCTTCTGATACAGCAGTTGCCGGCGGATACCCAAACGCTCCGCCGCTTGCGCCCGGTTTCCCGCGCACGCGTTCAGCGCACGGCGTATCAGTGCAACCTCGATCCGTTCCACCGCTTCCGGCAGCGTCCCGGTGAGCCAGTCGGTGCCCTCCTCGGCCCCGGGCCGGGCTGCGAGGAACTCCAAATCAGCAGCGGCGATAACCGGCCGCCGCACCAGCGTAGCCACCCGCTTCATCGCGTTCAACAACTCGCGGACATTGCCCGGCCATGTGTGGGCGAGCAGCCGGCTCGCCGCATCAGCGCTGAGACGCTTCAACCCGCCGTCCGCCGATGACAGGGCCAAAAAATGCTCGGCGAATGGAATGATGTCCGCCAGACGCTCGCGCAACGGGGGCAGGGTCAGCGGCACGACACCGAGTTGATAAAAGAGGTCTTCCCGAAACCGTCCGTCACGCACCGCCTGGAAGAGGTCAACGTGCGTCGCCGCGATTACCCGCACATCGATCGGCAACGGCCGGCCGCCTACCGGCGTGATCACGCGCTCCTGCAACGCACGCAACAGCTTGGCCTGCATCGTGAGATCCAGGTCACCGATCTCGTCCAGGAACAGCGTGCCGCCCTGCGCCTCGCGGAACGACCCAGTGCGGTCGGCAACCGCACCGGTAAATGCCCCGCGCGCGTGACCGAACAGGAGGCTTTCGAGCAGATCGGCCGGAATCGCTGCACAGTTGACCGGAACGAATGGGGCTTTGCCACGCTTGCCGTGCCGGTGGATCGCATGTGCCACCACTTCCTTGCCGGTCCCGGTCTCGCCCAGTAGGAGCACAGTCGCATCGCTGTCGGCGAGCAGCCCGATCGCCTTCTGCACGTTCCGCATGGCTGCGCTCGATCCGATCAATTCTCCCTCGTGCGCTGCCGGTCCAGTCGAGGCCGCCCCTAGAATTGTCGTTGGGTCGGGCAACATCCGGGACAGCAGCGCCCGCAGACTGTCGCGACCGATCGGTTTGGCTAGGTGATCGGCGGCGCCCAGCCGCATAGCCTCGATCGTGTTGTCGCTTGTCGGCACTGCGGTTAGGACGGCGACTGGCGGCGCGTCAGGTTTCGTTCGGATGCGCCGCAGCACTTCCATCCCGTCCATTCCCGGCATCCGTAGATCGAGCAGCACCGCATCGGCGCGATGGAGCGACAGCCAGAGCAGCGCCGCGTCGCCATCGTTCGCCTGCGCCGCTTGATACCCAAGGTCGGCCAAGGCGGTCGCGATCGCCAAACGCAAGGCGGTGTCGTCATCCACGATCAGGATTGTGGGCATGCGCCCTCCTGCGGCAGCGTCAGCGCGAAGACTGCTCCCGAGCCCTGCGCCTGAGGACGAAGGACCAACTCGCCGCCATGCGCGTCGGCGAGTTCCCGCGCGATTGCCAGCCCTAGGCCCGTACCATCGGCCCGGCCAGTGACGAAAGGCTCGAAAAGGCGGTCTTGCATCTCCGGCGAAACCCCGGCGCCCGTATCCTCGACCGTCAGGGTCAGCAATCCGACGCTGCGTTCGGCGGCCAAGGTGATCGTGCCGCCGGCAGGTGCATGCCGGATCGCATTGGTCATCAGATTGTCCAGCACCCGCCCGACGACGGTCGGATCGAGGCAAGCGGTGTCCTCGACTTTGCGTATCGCGACGGTAAAACCCTTCGCGACGGCGATCTCCTTGTGACGCGCGGCTTGTTCGGCCAGGAAGCCGGCTAGGTCAATGCGAACGGGATGCGGATCCACCCGCTGGGTCATGGCGAGTAATTCCGCGACATGCCCATCCAGCCGGTCAATTTGACCGAGCATGTCGGTGATGGCTTGGCGGCGGCGGCTATCATCACCGGCGAGGGCGTTCTCGCCCTGCAAGCGGGCAGCGGCGATCGGATTACGGATTTCGTGCGCGACGCCCGCCGCGACTCTCCCCAGGCCGGCCAGCCGCTCAGCGCGTGCGACGCGCATCGCCATCTGGTCCCACTCCCGCCGCGCATTCGCCAGTCGTTCGCCGGCTTCGTTGAGCGCGTCGATGATGCGGTCAAGTTCACGCTCGCCGGTGCGCGAAACGGCAGGCATGCCATTGGGGCCGGCCTTGCCGAGAGCGGCCTCGATGGCTCGCACATGGCGACCCCAGACAAACAGCGTACGACCGAGCCACACCGACATCAGGACCATCAGGGCGAGCAGGATACCGAATCCGAACTGCAAGGAACGGAGGCCCGGCGCTGACTGGACCCGTGTCATGGTCCAACCGGTCAGGCCACTGATCGGACCGTTCAGCGGACGGGCATGCAGCAGCAAGGTCTGCGTTCTGGACGAAATCTGGCGATCGAAGGGCTGCTGGTCTCGGGCGGCGCGTAGGTTCGCCGCCTGGATCTCGTCGCGCTCCGCCGCCGGCAGGTCGGTCTTTGGGCCGGTCCCCTGGTAGGTGGGGTAGGCATAGGCGAGCGAGCCCAAATCATTTTGCCAGATGCCCCCTTCCACCGCGTCCTGGTGAGCCAACGCAAAAGCTACGACCGCGTTGAGGTCAGATCTCAGGCGGTCGTCAAATTGCTTTGGTGCCGGATCCGACCAGTCGGCCGTGTAGAATCCAAACCGCTCCTGGATCATGTCGCAGGCGCCAGCGATCACGACAGCAGCATGTCCAACCTGCGCCGCCGTAGACTGGCGGTAGAGTTGGATCAGTAAAATCCCGACCGCAACGCTGGCAACCAGCGACAGCGCCCAAAGGCCCAGCAGCCGGGTTTTCAGCGAGTGCAGGGGAGATCACCTTTCGAAAGTCCGCCGGCCCACTCCGACGGCCACTTGAGACAAAGGTGAAACCTCCCGCTGCGTTCCCTGATCAGGCTACTTTTACATCCTTCCAAAAGCCGAAGCGACCGCCGACCGCCTGCATCTTCGGCTGTGGGCGCTCATAGGACCAAGCGACGCGTTGATGACGGCTGCCGTCGACCAGCAGGTCATAAAACTGGACGCCATGAGGGCATTCAAGATCGGAAGCCGTTTTCGGCGCCTTTTCCAGCCACTCAAGGTGGGTCGCGGAAGCCGGAAAGTAGGCGTATCCAGCAGCCTCGACAATGTCGTCGCTCTGGGCAATCACGTGATCGTTCAACGTTGCTTGCATGATGTTAGGACCTCCTGATACGAACATGGGGTCGATTACCTGATTTCGCTACATCAGGAGCAACGGAGACCGTTCACCGATGCACTTTTGGCTAATCGCGATTTGCCGGTGGGCTAGCGCAAATTAGGTTTGCTTTTAGCTAGCTTCGCCTCGGCGATTAGGAGCAGAAATCAATAGAGGGCGTCTGCGATTTTTTGGAACGAACGCCAACGGTCGAGACCTCGAGAATTCCTGACACCAAGTGCGGTGGCGCTTTCTTCGTCAAAGCGCTGTTGGATTGACCAAACCCCGCCAGAGGCACGGCCTCTGAAAGTAGGAAAATGCGCATGGTACGCACCAGAGAGGATGACGAGCCGACGCCGGAGGATTTTATCGAGGCGTTACAGCTCGTGAACGAGGCCCTCCACCAATTGGGTGGCGCGTGGCAACAGCTTCCAGGCAATGTGCGAGCCCGGCTTGTCAAGGAGAGCCAGAGAATTGAGGACCTCCTTGACCGAGCGGGCGCCTTACCCCTACCCCCGCCGCTGACCACCCGAGATCGCCTAACGCGGCATTTGCCGGTTCCGAGGCCGGCGTCACACCTGACCAAGTCCGCCTTGCTCGGAAAGACACGTCGCATAAGTCGAACACTGACGATTTGAGCGGACCGAAAACCACGAGCGCGGACGCCGCACCTGGTGATCGGGTGCGGCCGATACGTCTGCGGTCGGAAGGCGTGGGCCACGTCGTCTCTAGTGGTCCGATCCCGACAGAAGCGCCCCATCCGGTCGGGGAGTTCAAGCAGACGGTACCATCGGTCTGATCTGAACCACTAAGTGTCGGTCCCCGGCGTAAAGCAGGAAAACCCACCGCTCAGAAACAAGTATCCGAACCTCCAGCACGCGATCCCGAACGGTATGTGAGGGCGCCGATTGGGCGGGGTGACGCGTTCACCGGGAACCTCGACCCACTTGTCGGGTCCGTTCTCCCAACCCGACCCATCCTTTGCTTGCTTACGCAGAAACACTTCATAATTGCCGACAGCATTGATCCGGGTACTGCGCCGGCCGGCAGTCGCTTTCCGAACAACACAGAGCGCCATTGCGTTGCGTCAGAGACCGGATGACATCCCCATACGGAGCCATCAGCACTCCGTCAGAAGACTTCGGATCAGGTGCTTCCGCCGTGGAGCGCCGGGGGACCAAGGCTAACATTGCCAGCGATGCCCCGAGCAACGTCAGTCGCGTCAGACTATTCGAAGCCATAGCAATCCCTTGGCCTGCGGGCGGTCGTCGCACGTTGATCACCGCCTCTTAACTTTGGTTTCGCATAGCTTGCGCCGAACCACGGCCGCATTCAATGGATGCCCCTGAGTTCGGGCTAGCTCGGCCCGCAACCTCCAACCAGGCCGTTCTCACTGCCGGGGGGACGATCCGGGCCGCGCCTGATGTCAAGCAATGGTATTTTTAGACCCACCTGAACCCGGCCCACAGGAAGAGCTTCTGCCAGCCTCCAGCTGTTGTTAGCGAGGATCGAGCGCCCGCCAATTTGATTGCCGAGGCAATTGCGTCCGGTTCTTTGGAAACCGCCGCCCCGGCATCTCCACGTTACTTCCGTGTCCGCCTTTCCGCACCCGGTATCGACGCGGACAATCGGTGCAGCAGGACAAAAAATAGCCAGCCACCTGTAATCGAGCACACCGCAGCCAATCTTCCCGTTCGCTACGAACGCCCAGTGCGAAGCAGCCGGGGCAACGCACGCTTCAGCATCTCGCTGCATTCCTCGCTGACTCTCAGCGTCGCTCGGTCGCAGCCGTGACGGTGACATCGCCTAACTGGACAATCTCCCCAGCCCCGCCTTGTCTTCACCCTGGACACGACGGCTGCGCTCGCTCGGCCGGGCCGGTCCCTTGCAGGGCGGGTCGAGACGCTCATCAACGGCGGCGGCATCGCAACAGATAGCAGCGACGACGCCGTCCGCATCTCCGGCCGCACCCGTCGGGAGACGCGCCATCGGCAAACCGATGGTATCGGGCCGCCACTGCCACGCCCCCAACGAGTTAGGCGGTAACCTTCAAGTGCCCAGCTACCGAAAATGGAGCTTCGGTCTTCTCGTGCAACTCCGCCAGCGTCACCCCCGGCGCCATTTCTACCAGCGTCAGGCCATCGTCATGGCCTTTAGCCGCGACCGAGAACACACCCAGATCAGTGATGACCAGATCCACCACGCCCGCCCCGGTCAGCGGCAAGGTGCACCGCCTCAGCAGCTTCGACTTGCCCCCGGCGGTGTGCTCCATCAGCACCACCACCCGCCGCACACCGGCGACCAGGTCCATCGCGCCACCCATCCCCTTCACCATCTTGCCGGGGATCATCCAGTTCGCGAGGTCGCCGTTCTCCGCCACCTGCAAGGCGCCCAGTATCGAAATATCGATGTGCCCGCCGCGCACCATCGCGAAGCTTGAGGCGCTGTCGAAGAAACTGGTGGTCGGCAACTCAGTCACCGTCTGCTTGCCGGCGTTGATCAGGTCGGCGTCTTCCTCGCCCTCGAATGGAAACGCCCCCATGCCGAGCATGCCGTTTTCGGAGTGCAACTGGATCGACATCCCAGCGGGGACGTGGTTGGCCACCAGGGTCGGAATCCCGATCCCTGAGATTCACGTAGAATCCGTCGTGCAGTTCCTTGGCCGCCCGAGCAGCCATCTGGTCACGAGTTCCAGGGCATCGTTGCCTCCTATCCAGCATGATCGCGCATGGCGAAACGTCGAAAGCGCGTGAATCATGCGATCAAACCTAATCATGATCGCGCATGGCGGAACGTCGAAAGCGCGTGAATCATGCGATCAAACATGGTCTACCCACGCTTGCGCACGGTGCGTTGCTCTATCCGTTTGTCTACCGAATTGAGCTTGACGATGCGGTTGACGAAGATACCGGCCGTAACGATGTGATCCGGGTCGATCTGTCCCGGTTCCACCAGATGCTCGACCTCGACCACCACCGTCTCCCCGGCGGTGGCCATGATCGGATTGAAGTTCCGGGCGGTCTTGCGATAGATCAGATTGCCTTCGGTATCGGCCTTCCACGCATGCACGATCGCCAGGTCGGCACGCAGGCCACGTTCCTGCACATACAGGCGGCCGTCGAATTCCTGCTGCGGCTTGCCCTCGGCAATCTGAGTGCCCGCACCGGTCGCCGTGAAAAATGCGGGAATGCCGGCTCCGCCGGCACGGATCCGTTCTGCCAGCGTACCCTGCGGGTTGAACTCGATCTCCAATTCCCCGGCCAGATATTGCTTGGCGAATGTCGCGTTCTCGCCGACGTAGGAACTGATCATCTTCCGCACCTGCCGCGTTTGCAGCAGCAGGCCGAGGCCTGCGTCATCGATACCGGCATTGTTGGAGATGATGGTCAGGTCCTTCACACCGCTGTCGCGGACCGCGTCGATCAGCGCCGAAGGGATACCGCACAGCCCGAACCCGCCGGACATGATCGACATGCCGTCGTGCAGCAGGCCCGCGAGGGCCGCTTTCGCATTCGGAAAAACCTTGTTGACCGCCATGCACGCCCCCGAACCCGGATCCTCGGCGCATCTAGCCGAAGCGAACGCCGGTCAGCAAGCACCCCAATGGCAGCGTTTAGCCCGCATCGTCAGCCCCCCGGTTCCGCCCACCCCGACCGGTCACTCACCCGAAGACAACGAGTTCTGGATCGAGACTTTGCTCGGAGCCTTGGCCAAACGCTCAGGGAAACCGAAAGCGATCGACGGCAGTCGCCCAAGTTCGGGCAAACCGACCGGGAAACCGGTGCTGTCGGCGCTGACCGTGCTCGCCTTCGGCGAGCCGGCCCGCTTTAGTTGGACGGAAATCCGCTCGCCCGCCGCCTCAACCCCTGGTACGCGAGGGCCACGCCCGGCACCGAACGGTTGCGCCTCATGAGCGACGATGCCCAACATGTAGTGACCGGCGGCTTGGGACCATGCGAGCGCTTCGGTGAGGCGTATTGTCGCACGTGTCACCGAGGAAGTTGTTTCAAGTGCGCCGCACATGATCGCATCACTTCATGTGTTTGTTTTGTTTTTTTGTACCCTGCTACAGGATGGGACGCCCCGGCTTAATCCAACACATCCCGCTTGGCGACGGGTCTGGTCGTGCGAGCCACATCGGCGTCATGGCAGCAGCGCAACAACGCTGCCTCCGCTGGCGGCTCCCGGCAAAGCGCCGAACCACGAAAACACCATCAACCGGAAGTTCACGACCGATGCCGCAACCCGACTACATCTCGAAACTTGGCGTTCCGGACCGTTCGGAACTGGATGAAGACCTGCGGCAGGTTTTTTCAAAGTGCTTGGACAAACTGGGCTTCGTGCCCAACGTCCTTGCCTCCTACAGCTTGAGGCCCCAGCGGCTGCGCAACTTCATGACCATGTACAACGAAATCATGCTGTCGCCGTCCGGCCTTTCAAAGCTGGAGCGCGAGATGGTGGCGGTTGTCGTGTCATCCGCCAACCGTTGCTACTACTGCCTCGTCGCCCACGGCGCCGCGGTGCGGCAGTTATCCGGCGACCCTGAATTGGGCGAGATGCTTGCTCTAAACTATCGCGTCGCACAACTCGACCCTCGCCCACGACTGATGCTGGACTTCGCCTGGAAACTGACCACAACGCCCCACCTGGTCGATGACGCCGACCGCGATGCGCTGTCGCAACAGGGCCTCAGCCAAGAGGATATCTTCGACCTTGCGGAGACGGTCGCCTTTTTCAATTTGTCCAACCGCATGGCATCGGCCGCGGACATGATCCCGAACCAGGAATACCATGGGCAAACACGCGCGAATTGGGACATGCCGACCCAAGACTAGATAGACCATTCCCCGGCATGGCGGATCTGGCCGCGGACCAAAGCGTTTGGCATCGGACGGACCCCCGCGATGACGGAGGGCAACAAACGTACCGGATGGGGGCTGCGTTCCATTCTGATAGCGTCTCGGTCGGGCGAAGCTGAGCCATGGCGAACGTGGCCCAGTTAGCCGAGGGCCTTCTCCAAACCGACTGCGACTTGGTTGCGAGGACGAATCCAGCCGCGATCATAGTCACGATGTTCCCACTGCTTGACCCCAATTCCCCATCCGCCCAATCTCCGCCGCAACGGTATGCGCCCAACGGCCTCCGGGAGGATCCAACCATGGCCAGTTTCAACGGCAGCGACAAACGCCTGCGCTCACGCCGGTGGTTTGACGAACCCGCCGACCCCGCGATGACCGCGCTCTACCTCGAGCGCTACATGAACTACGGCATCACCCCCGAGGAACTCCGCGGCGGCAAGCCGATCATCGGCATCGCGCAGACCGGCTCCGACCTCTCCCCCTGCAACCGCCACCACATCGAGCTCGCCAGCCGCGTCCGCGATGGCATCCGCGACGCCGGCGGAGTGCCACTGGAATTTCCGATGCACCCGATGCAGGAAACCGGCAAGCGCCCGACCGCCGCGCTCGACCGCAACCTAGCCTACCTCAGCCTGGTCGAAATCCTGCACGGCTACCCGCTCGACGGGGTCGTCCTCACCACCGGCTGCGACAAGACCACCCCCGCCTGCCTGATGGGCGCCGCCACCGTGAACATCCCGGCCATCGTGCTCTCCGGCGGCCCGATGCTCGACGGCTGGTGGAAGGGCCGCCTCTCCGGCTCCGGCACCATCGTATGGGAAGGCCGCAAGCTCTACGCCGAGGGCAAAATCGGCTACGATGAGTTCATGGACATGGTGTCCTCGTCCGCCCCCTCGGTCGGCCACTGCAACACCATGGGCACCGCGACCTCGATGAACTCCCTGGCCGAGGCTCTCGGCATGTCCCTGCCCGGCTGCGCGGCAATCCCCGCGCCGTACCGGGAACGTGGCTGGATGGCGTTCGAAACCGGCAAGCGCATCGTCGGGATGGTGAAGGAAAACCTCCGCCCCTCCGACATCATGACCAGGGAAGCCTTCGAAAACGCGGTCGTTGCGGCGGCCGCTCTCGGGGCCTCATCCAACTGCCCGATCCACATGGTCGCCATCGCCCGGCACATGGGCGTGGAGCACAGCCTGGACGACTGGCAGCGCCTGGGTCCGGAAATCCCCCTCTTGGTCGACCTGCAACCCGCCGGCCGCTTCCTGGGCGAGAAATTCCACCGCGCTGGCGGCGTCCCCGCGGTCATGAAAGAACTCCTGGCGGCCGGCAAACTGCACGGCAACGTCAGAACCGCCACCGGCCGCACCCTAGCGGAGGATCTGGCCGAGGTTCCCGACGGCGACCGTGAGGTGATCCGCTCCTACGCCAACCCGATGCTCGAAGCCGCCGGCTATGTCGTGATGTCGGGCAATCTGTTCGACAGCGCGGTGATGAAGATCAGCGTCATCGACAAGGAGTTTCGCAAGCGCTTCCTTTCCGATCCCGATCGGCCAAACGTATTCGAGGGCAAGGCCATCGTTTTCGAAGGACCGGAGGATTACCACCACCGCATCGAGGACCCTGATCTCGGCGTCGAGGATCAATCCGTCCTGATCATCCGCAACTGCGGTCCGGTTGGGTATCCCGGCAGCGCCGAGGTCGTAAACATGCAGCCGCCGGCCGCGTTGCTCAAGCGTGGCATCAGCACCCTGCCGACGATGGGCGACGGGCGGCAGTCCGGCACATCGGCGTCACCCTCGATCCTCAACGTATCGCCCGAGGCGGCGGTCGGCGGCGGCCTGGCAATCCTGAAAACCGGCGATCGCATCAGGATCGATCTGAACACGCGCAAGGTGGATGTGCTGCTTGCCGGCCGGGGAGTTGGCCGCGCGCAAGGCAGCCTGGACGCCACCGAAGCTTCCAACCATGACCCCGTGGGAGGAAATCTACCGCTCCATGGTCGGACAGCTCGGCACCGGCGCCTGCCTGGAACCAGCCACGCTATTTCTCAACGTGATCGAAACCCGAGGCGAATCGCGCAACAATCACTGACAGCAAGTCCCCCGAAGTCCGACGCGAGCAGGCCCAACAACCCATTGCCCGGGCCCACTAGAGCCTCTATGCTCAACACGCCTGAAATCACCTCCAGGCATCCGATGGGTGCGGCTTGGCGGTGCGGCTACCGAACCATTCAAAGCGGCAAGAAACGACGGGAAACTCGAAAATGAAACGACAGCAGTTGATTTACGGTGCCTTGGCGGCAACTTTGCTGACTGGCTCTACCGGATTGGCAAGAGCAGCGGAGCTAGACGGCAACGCCTTGCTCAACGCCGACCAGAACCCCAATGACTGGCCGATGTACCACGGGACCTATAAGTCCTGGCACTACAGTCCCTTGGACCAGATCAACAGCACCAATATAAAACAGCTACAACTTGCATGGATGCACAATCCTGGAAGCAGCCCGCATGGCGGGATCCAGTCCTTTCCGTTGGCGATCGACGGCGTCGTGTACTACACGACGGCGATGGATCAGGTTTGGGCGGTCAATGGCGCGACCGGTGCTTTCCTTTGGTCTTTCAAGCCGCAGATCGACGAGGACTGGGCTAACACGATCACCACTGTCTACAACCGTGGTTTGGCCGCTGCCTACGGCAACCTCTACGTCGGCACCGTCGATGGGCGTCTGCTCGCCGTCGACATGAAGTCCGGCAAGCAGGTGTGGGAGACCAAGCTGATCGATGTCGGTAAGGGCATCAAGGGCATTACCGGGGCGCCCCTCGTCGTGAAGGACAAGGTGATTATCGGCTCCACCGGTGGCGAGCGCTCAGGATGCTGCGGACCCATTTTCGCGGTTGATGCCCGGACCGGCAAGAAAGTGTGGCAGTTCGACGTGATCGGCGGAGACGATCGTTCGCGCGCAAGCTGGGGCAATGACAGCTGGAAGACCGGTGGTGGCGGCGGCTGGATGACCGGTACTTATGATGCGAATACCGATACCCTGTTCTGGGGTACCTCCAACCCGGCACCGGACTACGATATTGATCACCGCCCCGGCGACAACCTGTACACCTCCGGGGTCGTCGCCCTCGACGCCAGCACGGGCAAGCTAAAGTCTTACTTCCAGGAAGTTCCCCACGACAGCTGGGATTTCGATGGTGCCGTCGGTGAGTTCGTGATGATCGATCGCGGCGGCCAGCACTATGCCGTGCATCCCAACAAGGGCGGCTATGTCTACGTCTACAATCGCGATATCGGCGAGCCGCCGCTGAAGATCGAGAATGTGTGGCACCTCGGCGAGACCTCCAACTTTGTTGAAGGCGTGGATCCGCATACCGGTCAGCTCATCGGCCGGCACGACATAACGATCGGAAAACATGACAACATCTGTCCGGCAATTGACGGCGCTATCAGCTGGAATTCCGGCAGCTACAATCCGGATACCGGCCTCTACTACAAAGTTGGCCAGGAATGGTGCCAGAACATGGAGGCACAGAAGCTGCCCAATCCGGGGGACTACTCGGGCAAGGACTACATCAGCGCGAGTTTCACGCCGGTCCCCGCGCACGGACATGACGCCGCCTATGGGCATATCAACGCTGTCGACCCGATCACCGGAAAGAAGGCCTGGGAAGTAGTCTACAAGTATCCCCCGATGGCGAGCTTGCTTTCGACCAAGGGCGGACTGCTGTTCGTGCCCGGCGCCGACGGCATGCTCGACGCTCTCGACACCAAGACTGGAGAAAAGCTCTGGTCACACAACGATGGCGTCGGCCATGACGGCGGCATCATTACTTATGTGGCCAACGGCAAGCAGTATATCGCCGTCACCACCGGCTGGGGCACCTGGGTCTCGCAGAACCTGGCCAAATTATACGGCGAGCCGTTCACGAGCATGCCAATGGACGGTGGCACCCTCAACGTCTACGCGCTGCAATAAGGCGTCGACTAATCAACGGAAGACCCACGGTCAATGGGCCGTGGGTCTTCCGTTTGCGAATGGTGCAATCCGCTGCCTGAGAATCTGGGAATCAGTTCGCCTCTCTAACAAGTCTTGATCGGCTTGCCGCATGTCGCGCAGAGTGCGCCGTCCCAAGCGCGTGAAGGTATGCAACTAAACGAAGAGATAGACCATTTCAGCCCTAACCCAATCAGGCGAAAGTGGTCTAGAAGGGCAATGACGATGTTTCGTACTCCAATTCAGGCAGCCTTCGCCGCCTGCGGAATGTTAATCGCGCCGCTTGCTGCCGGAGCGGCCGACGACCCGGCGCAAAACCCTCCAACCACAGCAAACACGAGTACCGGCGACGCTCATAATGAGGACGCGCAAAAATCGGACCCGAAGGCACTTTTTGCCGCTCAGTGCGGTTGGTGTCACGGCGACTACGGAATGCAGGCCGCGAAGGGCCCTCGGCTGGCGGGAACCAAAATGACAGAACATCAGGTCGAGGAGAAAATCCGCAACGGAAAGCCAGGCTATATGCCCTCATTCCGCAAAGCCCTGGACGACGGGCAAATTGCCCTGATGGCGAAGTACATAAAATCGCTCCAACCCCAGGATTAACCTGGTGCCGACGCGCAGATCCTCGCCGTCACCAGACCCGGCACCTACCGTACGAAGCTCGCGCGTCTCAAACCCGCCGCCGACGTCGCAATCCTGAGGCAAGGCGTAGCACCGGCAACACCATCTGCGTCAAGCTCAACGCGCTGCCAATCCCCTCCATCGCCCTCCGCCTCACCTCAAGCGCCTCAGTCTCCGTCCGGCTCGGACTGGATCGGCTGGCGAGCACCAGTAGGATGATCGCAACCAGCAGATCGGCGCCACCCAATATCCCAGCGGTCACCAGAAAGGATTGCTCCAACCCGACCCTGAGCCCATACCAGGCGGCAAGGTGACCGAACGTTAGCGCTCCCAGCACAAAAATCGACGCAACTACAGCAAAGATGGCCCGGGTCGCGATCCGGGTTATCATGCCGCGCAGACGAACGCCCTCGGCTTCCGCCGCGATGCGAGCAAGCCGAATGGGGCGCATCGACTAACGCATCACGCGGCCGATAATCCACCCTGCAGCAGCGGCGATAATGATCGCGATCAGCGGCTGATCTTTAACGCGCCCGGACATTGCTTGGGCCTGATCGCGCACTACTCCGCTCGCGGTGTTGTAAGCGCTCTCCGCCCGGCCAGCATATTCGGAGACAGCCGGACTGACCCGATCTCTCATTAGCGCCTCGACCTGCTCGCGCAGCCGAACGATTTGGGCCTGCGCGTCGTCGAGTTTTCCCCGAGTGTCATTAGCAAAGGCCATGAGTATTCTCCGTTTCGAGTTCCACTATGAACGAAAACGATAAGTAAGCAGTCTGGTTCCCCAACGACACCCCTGGGCCCGCACGCTTGCGCGACTACACGAAAATCCGACCCCGCTCTGTGAATGCGCCGACTGGCGACAGGGAGGATAGGGTTAACTCGGCGCTTATAATGAGACGAAACCGGTTGCGCCGCCTCTATACTGACCAGCGTTCGCGCTGGCCATCGGAGGCGCCGGCTGGCGGTGCGTCTGGACTACGCTGGCCAGAATCCGTCGCCGCGATGACCGTAAACGGCACCTCAATATGTGACACAGTCACAACTGGTCGGCAGACCTTCACCGGATGTGGTGAGTTGCGGGTGCTTCGCTGCGCATAACCCGACAACGCGCACCAGAGCGGCGCACCTACGCCATCTGTTCGCCAGATCATAGCGCCAGCTTCCGCCAAGACTGGCCGATAATTGATAACACAGAAACGGTCCTCGCTGCCGGTAAATTTACTTGGCCTCGCCAAGTCAAGCTGTCCGTGCGCGTTACTCCGGCGCCGCAACCTGGTGCAGGCGGTCAGAACTTAAATGCCGTGGAAATCAAGGTTGCCGCCGACGCGGTCATTGCAGCGGTGAATGGCGTGGCAATGGGCGGCAGCTTCGAACCCACCTTGACGTGCGACATTATCATCGCCGCGGAGAACGCAATCTTCGCATTGCCAGAGCCACGCGTCGGCCTGATCGCAGGAGCGGGCGGGGTGCATCGCCTGCCGCGTTCGATCCCAATCAAAAAGGCCATGGGCATGATCTTGACCGGCCGGCGGGTGCCGGCGCGAGAGGGCTTTGAACTGGGCTTTGTCACCGAGGTGGTGCCCGAGGGCCACGCCTTGGAGGCCGCCAACATTTGGGCGACGATGATCCTAGAATGCTCGCCCAAGGCCGTGCGGGCCTCGAAACAGGCATCCTATCGGGGGATGGACGAACCACTCGAGCAAGCAATGCGCACGGTTTATCCTGCCCAAAAGGAAAACATGGAGAGTGAAGACCATGTAGAAGGGCCAAAAGCGTTCGCCGGAAAGCGCAAACCCAACTGGCTGAACCGCTAGGAGTTCAAATCGGACGGATGACGCCGTCCGTTTTGAGCCGCTAGGCTCTGATTTTTGAGGGTCGATTTACCGGACCGCATAGGGATGCTTCTGGCGGGATCGGGACCACTGGTTTTGCACTCGTCGGCAGCGCGACGGACAAGTAGTTCGTCCGCGCGGAAAATTACTCTGGATAGATCATTTTGCGTGTGACGCCCCCATCCACAACGAACTCCGCGCCGGTGATGAAGCCACTCTCGGGCCCGACCAGGAAGGCTGCCAGCCCAGCGACATCCTCTGCGCGGCCGACCCGCCCGATGGGGTGGAACGCGTTTTCCTCCGGGCTCGGCTCCGGCCCCTTGTAAGAATCCAGCCGGGACTAATGCAGTTGACGCGGATATCGGGGCCCAGACTGATCGCCAACGCGTGCGTCAACGCTACCAGTCCACCTTTCGAGGCTGAATAGGACTCCGTATTGGGTTCCGACATCCGAGCGCGCGACGATGCGATGGTGAGGACCGCACCCTTGGCGGCGCGCAGCAGCGTTTCCGCGGCGCGGACCAGGAGGAATGTGCTGGTCAGGTTGGTCGTCAGGACGGACAACCATTCAGCCAGCGAAAGGTCGGCGATCGGCTTTCGGATCATAAAACCAGCGTTACAGATCAGCGCGTCCAGTCGCTGCTCCGTTGTGCCAACCGAGTGAAGCAGGGAAGAAACTGCCCCTTCGTCGGCAACGTTGCAAACGACATAACGGCCGCTGGGAGGCGCCGCGCCGCCTAATTCGTGATCCGCAACGACCACCCTCCAACCATCCCGCGACAGCCGCACTGCGATCCCGGCGCCAATGCCATTCGCGCCGCCGCTGACAAGTGCCACGCGCTTTGGATGCTGGTCCATAAGGTAGTCCCGCTACTTGAGCGATGCCTCGGGGTCGGCGCTTCTTCAGCCCTTCGCGGCGTCCAACGCTTGCTCGAGATCAGCCAGGATGTCGTCGATATGCTCCAGCCCGACAGAAAGGCGCACATAGCCTGGTGTGACGCCGGTCGCAGCTTGCTCCGATTCCGTCAGCTGCGAGTGGGTCGTGCTCGCCGGGTGGATCGCCAGGCTGCGCGCATCCCCAATATTCGCAACGTGATAAAACAGTTTCAGCGAGTTGATGAATTTACGACCGGCTTCGGCACCGCCGGCCAACTCGAACCCGACAAGGCCGCCCTGGCCGTGCGGCAGGTATTTCGCGGTCCGCTCTGCGCCGATGCCGGTGTGACGGGCGGGGTGAATGACGCGGGACACATCCTTACGACCGGTCAGATAGTTAGCCACCGAGAGAGCATTTCGGCTGTGCTCACGCATCCGCAGCGCCAGCGTCTCTACGCCCTGGATGAACAGGAACGCGTTGAAGGGTGCCATCGCCGCGCCGAGGTCCCGTAGCAGCGTGACGCGCATTTTCAAAATATAGGCGATCGGACCGAGCGGCTTGGCGGCCTGTGACCAGACGGCACCATGGTAAGATCGGTCGGGCGTATTCAATGCCGGCTGGCGGGCAGGATTGGCTTCCCAATCGAAATTACCCCCGTCAATCACTACTCCCCCGATTGACGTCCCATGGCCGCCGATATATTTCGTTGTCGAATACATGACCACGGCCGCCCCATAGTCGAATGGACGCACGAGCAACGGGGCCGCCGTGTTGTCCATGATGAGCGGGATGCCGAAGGACCGACCGATCTCCGCAACCTCCCCGATCGGGAACGGTATCAGTTTCGGGTTCGGTAGGGTTTCGGCATAATAGGCGCGAGTGCGATCATCCGTGGCCCGCGCGAAGGCTTCTGGATCATTCGGATCGACAAATCGCGCTTCGACGCCCTGGTCCTTCATCGTGTTGGCAAACAGGTTCCAAGTACCGCCATAGAGGTCTGTCGAGCTGACGAAATTATCCCCCGCACGGGCCAAATTTAACACCGACATCGCCGACGCCGACTGGCCTGACGCCAGGGCGAGGGCAGCGACGCCGCCCTCGATCGCAGCAAGCCTCTTCTCCAGCACGTCACTCGTCGGGTTCATAATGCGGGTGTAAACATTCCCAAGTTCCTTCAGGGCGAACAGGTTTGCCGCATGTTCGGCGCTGTCGAACTGATAGGACGTGCTCTGGTAGATCGGCACAGCAACTGCATTCGTGGCGCTGTCACGACGCCAGCCAGCATGCAATGCAAGCGTTTCAGGGTGTTTGCTGCTCATGGTGCGTGCCCTCCCGGTTCTGGTTGGCGGCCACTATAGCCCGAAGCTTGGCGCGGTGAACAACTGACAGAAAAGAAGAGCGGCTTGCTCTTAATACGGCTTTGAGCCGCTGTGGCATCGGCCAAAGCCCATAATTCCCGACGCCCTTCGACTTCGCCGATTTCATCAATCGCAGGCCAGACGTGGAATTTAACGCCTATCCCCAGCCTGTTCTCGCAGCAAAGTATTGCGGCCTTGGCGAAGGGCGTTCGCGATAGTCTCCGGCGGCATGGCGCCAGAAAACAGGCTGTAGCCATCGAGAAAAAAGGACGGCACGCCGGAGACCCCGGCCTCACGCGCCGCCCGGTCCGCCGTCCGAACTTCCTGGCGGGCGAGATCACCGAGTAGAAAATCGATCACAGCCTGCCGTGGCAATCCTGCCTCGGCGGCACATTCGACTAGCGCTCCGTGCTCGCCGATATCGCGGCCTTCGATGAAATAGGCCCTGAACATCGCCTCTACCGTAGCGTCTTGGCTTCCTTGTTGGCCAGCGAACCAGATCATCCGGTGGGCATCGATCGTGTTCGGGGTGCGGGTCATGAGATCTGTGCGGAACGCCAATCCGATGTTGGCGGCGGCCTCGGTGATCCTTTGGTCGAGGGCTGCAGCTTTAGAAGCGCTGCCAAATTTCCATGCGCGATACGACGCGCGATCGCGGCCCTCCCTAGGCATGTCCGGATTGAGCTGGAACGGGTTCCAGTGAACCTGGAAGGTCAACCCCTCCTCGGCCAGAGTTGCCAGTGCCCGCTCCAGATGGCGCTTGCCGATGTAGCACCACGGACAAATCGGGTCGGACACGATGTCGATCCGCGTCCCAATCGAAGTCGCCGCCAATAAGGGCGGTTCCTTCACCAGAACGTCGGAAGGGTCGCGGTCGCCGGCAACGCGGGATAAGCTATCGTCCATGGCCGTTCTCCTTTTCTGGGACATCGCCCGGATTCTGTGACATCGCCCGGAGCTCCACTTTGTCATATGTGGGTCCTTGGTTTTCCTCTCCTGGAAGCCTAACGTCGCCCGGTGACGAACCCGTCCTTTTAAAGGAGCCTGTCGTGGCGTTCCCCCCCAAATCAATGGCTGACTTCGGCGAATTCGGCAAACTCTTCGCTGACTTGAAGCTACCTGCCATGCCTGACATGGAAGCGTTTGTCTCGGCTAGCCGGCGCAACATGGAGACGCTGACCGCAGCCAATCGCGTTGCGTTGGAAGGCGCTCAGGCGGTTGCTCGGAGGCACATGGAAATCGTGCAGCAAAGTATGGCGGAGCTGACCGAAGCGGTGCGCTCTATGTCCTCTGTGGAAGCGCCCCAGGCAAAGGCGGCCAAGCAGGCCGAGCTGTTGAAGCAGGGGTATGAGCGAGCGGTCGCCAATATGAAGGAAATCAGTGACCTGATGCAGCATTCGCACGCCGAGGCGATGAAACTGCTTAACACTCGCTTCGCCGAGGCTATGGATGAGGTAAAGGCCTTGGCGGATAAATCCAAAGCCTAGCCTGCCAGTCGGGACGATCATCCCCACCGAACATCGTCGCAGACCAACGGTCACCGTCTCACTTATTGAGCGTCTCATCCACGGCATCATCGAACGCGTGCGTAGCTGTATCTGGCGTTGACCTCTGGCACACACCATATTGCCAGGGCGCCGCTGCAAGGCGCCCACTTCGAAGCGAAGCGAATGTCCCGTACCCGTATTCTTCTTGCCGCTATCCCTGCCCTCGCGTTGGCGCTTTTGCCTGGGCTCGCTGACGCGCGAGCCGGCGGCGGCAGTTCGTTTGGCAGTCGGGGGAGCATGACCTACTCCGCGCCGCCGTCAACCAATACCGCACCGTACTCGGCATCACCGATGCAGCGGAGCATGACGCCGCAAAGTCAGCCGTATGGGTCGTCGATGAAATCAGGGACGATCCTCGGGGTTGATGGGGGGCTTGATGGGGGGCCTGGTCTTCGCTGGCCTGTTCGGGCTGCTGTTCGGACATGGGTTCATGGGCGGCGGCCTGGGAATGTTCGGCTTGCTGGGTCTGCTGTTGCAGATATTTCTGATTGTGATGGTCGTCCGGTTTCTGTTTCGGCTTTTTTCAGGAGGCCGGTCGCCGGTGGTGGCGGGTGGCCCCAACATCTTTACGCGAGGCGGTATGCCCGGGCCGGGTCCGGTGCAAGGCGGTCCCCGAACTGCAAGTCCGCCGCCGATCGGCATCAGTCCCGGCGACTATCAGCAGTTCGAGCAGTTGCTGAAGGGCATTCAGGCAGCCTGGAGCGCCCATGACTTGAACGCGATCCAGGCGATGGCAACTCCGGAGATGGTGAGCTATTTTGCCGAACAACTGAACGAGCAGGTCAGCCGCGGTGTACGCAATAGCGTGACCGATGTGAATCTGATCTCGGGTGACCTGGCGCAGGCTTGGACCGAGCAGGGCCGGGATTACGCCACAGTGGCGATGCGCTTCTCGATGATCGATGTGACACGAGACTCGGTCGGGCGGGTGATCGATGGCAGCCCGAACGAGCACGTCACGGCAACGGAGATTTGGACGTTCGTACGGTCGCGCGGCGGGCACTGGATTTTGTCGGCGATTCAACAGGCTCGGTAGGTTGAGATCAGTTGGTGCCGGCTCTTCTGGTCGAGGATAGAGGCTTGGCGCTTTCGAAAGAGTGGTCCGATCCGGACAGAGCATCATTGCAGTCGGGTAAATCGGCCCACCAAAACAGGGGCTAGTGAATATAATCCGGCGGAACTATCCCGTCGGACTATCCACTAGGAAGGCTTCCTTTGATGTTTAATCCCATGACCTATTCCGACGCGAAGCTGCGGCACATTCTGTCGACTGTGCGCACAATCGCCATGGTCGGAGCATCGACCAACTGGAATCGCCCTAGCTACTTCGTAATGAAGTATCTGCAGGGCAAGGGTTACCGCGTCATCCCCGTGAACCCAAGAGCTGCAGGTCAGGAGCTGCTGGGTGAGCGCATTTACGCCAACTTGCGGGAGATCCCCGATCGTATCGACATGGTCGATGTGTTCCGTGCCTCGGAGCTGGTTGGGCCCATCATGGAAGACGCCATCGCCATCGGCGCCCCGGTGGTGTGGATGCAGCTTGGGGTTCGCAACGATGAGGCGGCGGCGAAGGGCGAAGCGGCCAGCATCGAGGTCATTATAAATCGCTGCCCAAAAATCGAGTTCGGGCGGCTCTGCGGGGAATTGTCTTGGAGCGGTGTCAACTCCGGCATCATCCGCAACCGGCCCGCTCAGGCGCCCGTAGATCCGCGTACTAAGTCTCGGCCGTTACCCGCGGCCAACATCGAGTACCGGTTTCGAAACCCGAGCGGTGCATGCAGGCGCGGCCCCTGACCCGACGACGGGTGCTCGCTCCACGCCGATCTATCAGACCACGGCCTACGTTTTCGACGACGTGGATCACGCCGCGTCGTTGTTCAATTTGCACAACTTTGGCTACATCTATTCCCGTCTAACCAATCCGACCGTCTCAGTGCTGGAGGAGCGCGTGGCCAGTCTGGAGGGCGGACGGGCGGCCGTAGCCGCTGCCTCCGGCCATGCCGCACAATTTTTGGTCTTTGCCACGTTGATGGAGCAGGGGGACGAATTCATTGCCTCCCGCAATCTGTATGGCGGCTCACTGACCCAGTTCGGATTGTCTTTCAGGAAACTTGGCTGGACCTGCCATTTTGTCGACCCGGTTGATCCGGAGAATTTCCGGCGCGCCCTGACGCCGCGTTGTAAAGCGATCTTTGTCGAGAGCCTGGCTAACCCGGGCGGGGTGGTTGTTGACCTGGCGGCGATCGCGGAAGTGGCCCACTCCGTGGGATTGCCGCTGATCGTCGATAACACGCTGGCAACGCCATATTTGTGCCGCCCGTTTGAATGGGGTGCGGACATCGTGACGCACTCGACAACGAAGTTCTTGGCTGGCCATGGCAATTCGATGGGGGGAATTGTCGTCGAGTCAGGAAAGTTCGACTGGGCAGCTGGAGGAAAGTTTCCGTCGATGACGGAGCCGGAACCCGCCTACCACGGCCTGCGCTTTTACGAGAATTTTGGCGATTTCGCCTTCACGACGAAGGCGCGGGCTGTTGCGCTCCGCGATTATGGGCCGTCGATGGCGCCAATGAACGCTTTCTTGACGATCACCGGGGTCGAGACGCTGCACGTGCGCATGGAACGCCACTGCGCCAATGCCAAGGCGGTCGCCGAGTTTCTGGATGACGATCCTCGGGTGGCATGGGTGTCATATGCCGGTCTCGAAACCAACCCCTATTATACGCTCGCTCAGAAATACATGCCTGCGGGCGCGGGGGCGGTTTTCACCTTCGGCGTGAAAGGCGGTTATGCGGCCGGCATCAAATTGGTTGAGAGTGTCGGGCTGTTTTCTCATCTCGCGAACATCGGCGATACGCGCAGCCTGATTTTGCACCCCGCTTCAACCACGCACCGGCAGTTAACGGACGAGCAACGACTGTCCGCGGGTGCCGGGCCGGATGTGATCCGGCTCTCCGTTGGACTGGAGACGGCCGCGGATCTCATTGCCGACCTAAATCAGGCGCTTGGGTAGAGAAGGCACCCGTCGCCGTCGTCCCTCATTCCAATTCCTGTTCACGAGATCTGATGACTGGCCACATTTGTTGACGCGGGCGAAGCTCGGTCTTTCCGCTGAACCGATTGCGCGGTCATCCGGCGGATTGTCCCGGTGGTGCTGTAGCCTTCGCGCAGCGTCACTAGCACAACCTTCCCGCCCCAGGCCTGTACCAAATCACTGCCCACCACCTGATCGACCGTATAATCAGATCCCTTGACCAGTACATCCGGTCGCAGAGCCTGGATTATTTTCAGCGGCGTGTCCTCCTCGAACAGGATGACCAAGTCGACTGGCGACATGGAGGCCATCACGGTAGCGCGCGCCAATTCATTCTGCAGGGGGCGCGTTGGTCCCTTCAAGCGCTTGACCGAAGCGTCCGTATTCAATGCAACGATCAGGCGGTCACAGGCGGCACGGGCCTCATTGAGCAATTGGACGTGGCCCGGGTGGATCAGGTCGAAACAGCCGTTGGTGAAGCCGACCTTAAGGCCGCGGCGCTGCCAATGCGCAGCTTTTTCGATGGCCTCCTCAAGGGAGACGACCTGGCGGTCCGTCGCGACAAGGTCGTCTAGGTGCAGCGCATCGAGCAATTCTTGACGGGACACCGTGGCGGTTCCTTGCTTGCCCACGGAGATGCTCGCGGTGGCATTCGCGAGCATAGCGGCTTCCGGCAACGCGGCTCCGGCTCCGAGAGCGACCGCCAGGGCGGCCACTAGGGTATCACCAGCACCTGAAACATCAGCGACCTCACGTGCCCTGGTGGCGAGGTGCAGCACATCGGCATCTCGGCGGACCAAAGTCAGGCCCTTGGCGGAGCGGGTGACCAGGACCGCCTCCCCGCCCGTCGCCTCCAGCGCCATCCGGCCGGCACGATCCGCGTCGGCATCTTGCGCCGCGTCAATCCGGGTCGCGAGCCGAACCTCATGCTCATTGGGTGTAAGCACCGTAGCACCGCGATAGGCGGCAAAATCCTCGCGTTTGGGATCGGCAATCACCAATCGGCCGGTTTGCTTAGCACGCGCTAAGATTGCCTCCAGCACCGCGTCGCACAGCACGCCCTTGGCATAATCTGAAAGTACGATCACGTCAGCCGCGGCGAGGTTGCTGGCGACAGCCTCGATGACGGCCGACGATCCGTCACAACCGAGCGGATCGGTGACTTCCTCGTCAAGGCGGAGAAGCTGATGTGATCCCGTCATGAAGCGGGTCTTCGACGTGGTCGCCCGGCCTTCAATTCGCACCAGGGCGGACCTAATGCCCGACGTGTTTTGGAGCAGGCGAGATATTTCATCGCCTGCGAGGTCATTTCCCGTTACCCCGATCAGGATCGCTTGGCCGCCCAGTGTCGCGATATTGACTGCGACGTTCGCCGCGCCCCCCAGGGTAGCGTAATTGGTTGCAGGCCTCAGCACAGGGATTGGCGCCTCTGGAGAGAGACGGTGGACCGCGCCCGAGATATAGCGGTCCAGGATAATGTCGCCGACAACCAGCACACGTGCCGTATGGAACTTCCGAGCGATCGCGGCGAGCTCAATATCGGTTGGCGGCCGGATGCACGTGACTTCGCCCTGGGTTTAAGTCATGCCGTGGGACCTGCTAATCCAAACAATGAGGCCGCCCAATAGCAAGACCATCCCGATGCCGCATCTGCAAAAATAATTTCATTCTGTTTTCATCAGATTTGGCGAGCTTTGGAGGCGACCAAGGTATCCGGCCCGTCAAGATTTACCTCGAGGGAGATCGATCCTGATGGTCAAACCAGGTCATAACGTCCATGGGTGACGACGCTTTAGTTGACGGAATTGCCGGAGGACGTTTGGAAGCTGTTCGCGAATTCTGTCATGACCATTCACTCAGGGTAGGCGGCATCCCCATGGCTAAAGGAGAAGTTTTCTGTGCTCAGCGACTTGCGGTTTGAGAAACACAACGTGAATATTGTGTTTGTTGCTGGTGCGGACGGCGTCGAGTTCCGGACCATTCGGCGGATTATGCGCTGCATAGGTGCCATACCCTCGATGACAGGAATGACCTTACTGGCGGATCTGTTGGGCCTGCTCAAACGCTGTTCTATGTGCGTCGGGCAATGAGAGGGCCCAAAAGCGCGTTGTATCGGCGGCTGAAATTCCGATCATCTGCATCCGTCTCGGCGTCGTCTATCCGATGGAAGCGAGCGGAGATGATGGTCAGTCCTTCAGAGCAGGCGATCGGGCTGAACAAGCCCGGAGTTGCCGGCGCCATCAACGTTTCGTCGCCAGTGCCACCACGCAAGGCGCAGATCCGCCGCCTGAAGCCGATCGCCGGGTGAGCATGAGGGATGATGCCGCGTTGCTGGCCCTAGCGGCTGACCTTGCGGTCAAGGCAGGCGCAGAAATTTGCGCGATCCGCGACAGGGGATTTCAAGTTCGTCAGAAGCCGGACCGATCTGTGGTGACCGAGGCCGACCATGCGGCTGAAGCTATCATTGTTTCTGGACTGCGCGACGCGTTGCCCGAATGCACGATCGTGGCCGAAGAGGAAGTTGCCTCCGGCAAGACAACGGCTGCAACGGCGGAATTTTGGTTAGTCGATCCACTGGATGGAACACGCGAATTCGCCAGTGGTGGCAATGACTTCGCGGTTAATATTGGACTGGTTCGAGGTGGACGTGCGGTTCTGGGCGTTGTCGGTGTCCCGGCGGCCGGGGCGATTTTTGGCGGGATTGTCGGAATGGCCGCCTGGCTGCAGAGGGACGGGATACGTTCAGCCATCTCGGCTCGGTCGCCGCCGTCCGAGGGATTGACGGTCGTCGCCAGTAGGCATCATGGCGATAAGGCTCGCTTAGCCGCTTTCTTGCGCGGGCGGACGGTCGCCGAGGTGGTCAATTTTGGGTCCAGTCTGAAGTTCTGCCGAGTAGCCGAGGGTCAGGCAGACCTCTATCCGCGTTTTGGCGGGACAATGGAATGGGATACCTGTTCGCCTCAAGCCGTGCTTGAGGCGGCTGGCGGTTCCGTTGAGACGCTAGACGGGCAGAGGTTGGAATATGGGAAACCGGGGTGGAAAAATCCGAACTTCGTTTGTTGGGGGCGGCGGCCATAAGACAGAATCTAAACTTGTGCTCGAAGGCGTATTTCGCCGCCGTCAGGCCACTGGGCTTCGTCACGACCGACGAGGTTGATCGAAGTCAGAAGGCCAAGTCTGTCTGCACCTGTCGCCAGTAAGTAAGGAGAACGATATGAATACAGAACAGTTACGGGCTATTCAGGCACCCTTAAAGCAGCTTTACCGCGATGACCCCGGCGCTGCGCGTATTCCGGCCAGGGCCGAGGGCACTCTCGACCCGAATGATATTGCCATCGTCGTCGACGCCTGGCGCAGCAAGGTCACCGCCGGTCTGCACAAAGCTGGCGGTGGTTCAGGTGAACTCGCCTGCTCGGCCGATATGCTGCTCGAAGCGTTGGTCGGCTGCGCCGGCGTCACCCTCCGAGCGGTCGCAACGGCCATGGGAGTCACCATCCACGGCGGCAAGGTCATAGCCGAAGGCATATGGGATGCGCGCGGCACGCTCGGGGTCGATCGCGCTGCGCCGGTTGGTCTGACCGAAGTGACCGTTACATTTGATGTTGATTGCGATGCCGATCAGGCGAAGCTAGAGCGGATGATCCAGACCACCGAACGATATTGTGTCATCCTGCAAACGCTGAAGACACCGCCAAAGATCGCCATGGCCATCGCTTGAGAGGAGTTATGCCCCATCCAAAGCCGAACGCAGTATTTGCGCGAGGCTTTCAATTCGGAATGGCTTCGGTAGAAATAGCACGCCACGCTCCAGGAGCCCCATATTGGTGACCGCGGCCTTCGCGTAGCCGCTGGTGAACACGCATCTGAGGTCGGACCGTATGGACTTCGCGCGATCAGCGAGTTCTCGCCCATTCTTCCCAGGCAAGCCGACATCGGTAAACAACAAACGGATGTCAGGGCGCGCATCCAGCAGGGCAATCGCGCTCGCAGCCCCACCGGCCTCCAAAACATTGTAGCCCAGATGGCGAGCAGCGTTCGCGCTGTAGTTACGAACGTCCTCATTATCGTCTACAACAAGGATGGTTTCGGTTCCGCGCGGTAGCGGGCCGGCCGTGGCTGACGCAGTTACCGACGTCGGTTCCTGTTCGGTCTCGGCGCGCGGGAAATACATCTTCACCGTTGTTCCACGCCCGGGCTCGCTGTACAGTTCCACGTGCCCGCCGGACTGTCTGACAAATCCGTAAATCTGACTCAAACCAAGGCCTGTACCACGACCGACCTCCTTGGTTGTGTAGAACGGCTCAAAAGCTCGCTCCAATACTTCGGCCGTCATTCCGCAGCCGGTATCACTCACGGCAACGAAAACGTAGTCGCCCGCCGTGACATCGGCATGCATACGAGCATAGGCGCCGTCGATGAGCGCATTGCCCGTCTCGATGGTAAGCTTGCCCCCTTGTTGCATGGCATCACGAGCATTCACCGCCAAGTTGAGCAACGCGCTCTCAACCTGATTAGGATCGACAAACGCGGGCCAAAGATCCCCCGCCATGATGGTTTCGACCTTGATAGAACTCTCCCAACGTGCGTCGCAATAGTTCCGACATGCCGGTGACCAGCTGATTGATGTCCTTCAGCGTCGGCGCCAGGGTTTGCTTGCGCGAGAACGCTAGCAGGCGCCGTGTTAGTTCGGCACCATGTTCCGCCGCTTGGCGGATAACATGCAGCATCCGGTTCGCACCTTGGCTGAACGCCTCTTGACGAATTTCAAGTAACTCTAAGCTGCCAAGAATGGCCGTCAGCATGTTATTAAAGTCGTGCGCAATGCCCCCGGTCAACTGCCCAACGGCCTCCATCTTCTGCGATTGCGCCAGCGCCGCTTGGGCCTGCTCCAAGTCCTGCTCCGCCTGTTTGCGCCGGGTAATATCACGTGTGATCTTAGCGAAACCAATCAGTCCGCCCTCCCGATCGCGGATCGGATGGATCAACACTTCGGCCATGAACAGGCTGCCGTCCTTGCGGAACTCGCCACCCCTCCTCCTGAAACTTGCCCTCACGAGTGGCGATATCCAGCGCACGGGCCGGTTTCTTGTCCGCCTGATCGGTCGGGGTGTAGAAGCAAGAGAAATGGCGGCCGATGATTTCCAAGGCCTCATACTGCTTGATGTGCCTAGCGCCGGCATTCCACGAACTGACATTGCCAGCCCGATCCAGCATAAACATGGCGAAGTCTTGTACGTTTTCGACCACAACCTGAAAGCTTTGCTCCGAGCGGCGCAGTTGTTCGACCGTGCGTTCATGCCGGATGGTCTCATCCGATAGCTGATCCGAAACCAGCCTGAAATCGGCCGGTGTTGGCAGCGAGAGCATTGTCGGCAGGATGCCCCACAACAGGGCCGCCGTAAGGATGGAGGCGATTGCAGTGAACGCCTTGGCCAACCCCTGGACACCATAGTCCGGATGCCACAGGACCCAGACATCCATGAAATGGGTTGTACCACATGCAAGGATGAATAGCGCGAACAGCCAGAACATCCAGCCAAACAGCAACTCCCGGCGCTTGAGCACCAGTGACGCCAATCCAATTGGAATTGCAAAATAGGCGAGCCCGGTTGCAATGTCCGATACAGCGTGCAGCCAAAGCAAGCCAGGTTGCCATAGCAGGCAGATGCCGTGCGGCGACAAACCCGGCCTGAACAGCGATGAAATCATTGCATCCTCTACCCGAAGCGATTGGTTTCGAGTTCAAGTGGCTGCGCTTGGCTCGCCCGAGAAGTTCCTTGGGTAAACCACAGCCTTCAGCCACGAAACGACGATCGGACGGTAGCGCTTCAACGATCAAAGCGCGATAGTCTCGTAGGGGGAAGCGCGATGTCTAGCCGTCCCAGACGCTGCTCGGCATCGGCAATCCGCCAAAGGCGGTGTCGTCCAGCGTGACCGCAGGCGCGATCCCGGCCATTCTCAACAGCATGAACCACTGACGTACATGCTGTCCGCAATGCCACGTCGTGCGCTCCATCAGCTCATGTAGAAGCTGCGGACCGTAATAGGTCTGCACGATCTCGAGCGCGGTCTTATCCTGTTTCAAATCCCACCAAGCATGCAGCGCCGCCAGCACCCGCTGCCCGTAAGTCCCGAGAGCTGCACTCGTGCGCATGTCGTCCGGTGGTCGGTCCACCAGCATTTCGTTGGTCAGCGTAGCGCCGTCAGCAACCTCCAAGAGAACCTCAGGAATTCGAAACACGTGATGACCGAGCGCCAGGTAGCTCCGGGGGCGATTTGGAACCTGGGTAGAGAGGCTCGTATCCGGCATCTGTGGCACGATCTGGATCGCGGTCCGAACAAACAAGTCTAGTCGCTCCATCAACCCGGACGGCGACAATATCGGACCGGTCGCCTCGCTGAGGTCGAGGAACTTGACGACGTGGCCAATATTCTGCGCAAAAACCCAATCGTCGCCCCGCGACAGCACAGGAACCGATCGCGCGCCGAGGCTGCGAAGCGCATTCAAGCCTTCGAAATCGGTTAAAACATTGATGGATTCAAACTCGATCGCACGGACCGAGAGAAACTCTTTGAGTTTCAGGCAGCTCGTTCACCCAGGCTGCCAGAAAACCTTCAGCGTCGTGTCGCCCTGCATCCCTTCGACCTCCATCGGCTCAATTACGTCGATGTGTGCGATCCGTCAATTATCACGTCGAGCCAGCCCCGCGCGTTGAAATGCGCAACGTCGCCGCTGCGCAGCAGGATGGTCGTGGTATCGGACTCCACGACGGCTGGCCCACGAATGCATTGAGCCGCCCCGAGCGGGAGAAAGTCAAACACAGGCACCTCCGTCCAGCCGCCAAGGTAGATGCGGCGTTGGGCGCTTGGACGGACCTCGGTCTCCGAAAGACCTGGAACTACGTGCTCGACTTGGGGCAGCCGGCCGATCACCGACAGGCGCGCGTTCACCAGGACGGCCTCCTGATCTCGCAGCGCATAGGTGTAGAGACGTTCATGCGCGGCGTGGAACCGGTCGGCGAGATTTGCCGCCAAGGCAGGCGAAACCCAATCGACATCGTCCAAATCTACGGGGATTTCGAAAACCTGTTCGCCGTAACGCATATCCGCCGAACGGTGCAGTGCCACCTCACCGTCGAACCAGGCAAGCCGCGCTCGGCCCTCTTCTTCCATCGCCGAAAACACCATTCGCAGGGCAGCGGTGTCGAGGCTGGCCGCTTGTGGTTGACTGCGGCTAAGCTCCACGCGCAGATCAGTATTCAACATCCCCCAAGCCGATAGCACCGAGGCGGCGAGCGGCACGGCCACCCGGCTGATGCCTAATTCCGCCGCCACTGCGGTAATGTGCAGCCCAGCCGCCCCGCCAAATGCCAGCAGAGTAAAGCGACGCGGATCGACGCCGCGCCGCACAGTGGCAACGCGAATTCCATCGGCCATACGGCTGTTGACGACCCGCAGGATGCCGGCGGCCGCCTCAACCGTGTCCATATCCAATTCCGCCGCCAAACTTGCCACGACCTTCCTTGCCGCTTCTGGATCCAGACGGCGGCGGCCGCCGAGGAAGTTTTGGGGATCAAGATACCCGAGCACCACATAAGCGTCGGTAGCCGTCGCCCCGGCGCCGCCTTGCCCATAACAGGCGGGACCAGGATCAGCACCCGCGCTGTCTGGCCCAACGGTCAGCAATCCCGATCGGTCCAGCTTCGCAATCGACCCGCCACCCGCTCCCAAAGTCACAATATCCAGACTTGGCAGCGCAATCTTTACTCCGGCAACGGACTTGTCACCCGACAGCAAAGGCTGTCCTCCCCGTAAGACGGCGATGTCGGTGGAAGTCCCGCCCATGTCGAAGCTGATAATATCCGCCGCGAGCCCATCCCGTGCCAACGCAACAGTGGCGGCCACCCCACCAGCCGGACCGGACAGCGCGGTTCCCGCTGCGAGACGGGTCGCCTCCGCCACCGAGGCTACGCCGCCATGGGACAAGATCACCAGCAACTCACCCGTGTATCCGGCCTTGCCTAAGCGCGACTGGAGCCGTGCAAGATAGTTTCGGATCACCGGCCCCACGGCCGCGTTGGCAACAGTGGTCGAAAATCGCTCGAACTCCTTGATCTGCGGTAGAACCTCGAAGGAGGTTGTCACGTAGGCCGAAGGCAAGCGATCGCTAACTGCAGCGGCGGCCTGTTGCTCGTGTGCGGGATTGCGCCAAGCGTGAAGGAAGCAGATTGCGACCGCCTGGACATCGGCTTCACGAAGAACATCGATGGCAGCGGTCAGTGAAGCCATATCAAGCGGAATTTCCACCGACCCGTCCGCTCGCATGCGCTCCGTCACCGGGACGCGCAAGCGCCGCGGAACCAGGGGAACAGGCGGGGTCATGCGTAGATTGTAGCGATCTGGCTTCAGGCCCTCACGCATCTCGATGATGTCGCGGTGACCCTGGGTCGTCAGCATCCCAACGCGCGCGCCCTTTCCTTGCAGCAACGCATTGGTGGCAACAGTGGTGCCGTGGACGATCCGCGATGTGCCACGCAATAGGTCGGCGGCCGTCAGCCCCAGGCGTTCTGCGGCCAGCGTGACCCCTTCCAGCACCCCATCGGACTGATCCGCCGGGGTGGTTGCCGCCTTGGCTGTAATCGTCTTGCCGCCAATCGCAGAGACGACGACGTCGGTGAACGTGCCGCCAACATCGATGCCGATGGTGAAGCTCATGCGGCGCACGATGGAGGGTTGTTCCGCAATGCCCCCGGTGCCGCCGAAAGTCTCCTAATTATGAAACTTTCATGTAATGATCGCCGGATCGCGGCGATGGCGCCGAACTCACTACACCTTCGCGCCGGTATCAGCTGGGAGCTCAGCTGGCGATTTCCACGGGCCGCCTCTCGCGACTCGCTGTGGTGATCGTTGCACATGGCGAGCACCCAACCAAAAACTGGAGGGGAAAATCCTCTCGTCATCTTTCGGTCGGTTGCTCGATCAAAGCGATATTCTTGCAGGAGTGCGGCCGTCATACCACCTCCTGCCCATCGCCGGCTGCGGACGCCGCCGGATCGCGATGCGCAGGGTCGCCCCATCCGCCACCACCGCCCGACAGCACATGGATCACGCTGCCAGGGGGCACTGCAACGTTGATCTCTTTGCTTTTCAGGCTTCGCGGCGCGACGTTTGGCGCTAACAGTGTGTAATCGTGCGGCGCGCCATCCCGTCCGCCGTTTATGCCGCGCGCTCCATGCACGATACCTTCGCCGGCAGTATTCGCATAACTGACGCCCGATGCTTCCACACGCAAGCGCATATCGCCGCCATTACCCCCGTGATATTGCCCCTCTCCGCCCGACCCCGGCCGGTATTCGTGGGTTTCGAATACCAGCGGAAACCGAGCCTCTGCGACTTCGATGCTACCGAACTTTATGCCGCCGGCCGAGTGCCATTCGCCGATCGTCGAATATCCATCCCCCGCCACCGATCCGCCGCCGCCGGGCCGTGCCTGGAACATGTGCCAGATGAAGCGCCGTCCCGTTCGCGGGTCAGTTCCGTTTAGAGCGATGCGTAGCCGGCGCCCCCACCCGCCCATCGCCCGCTCCGGACAAGCTTGCGCCAAGGCCACGATGATCGCCTCGATGATCTCGTTCGAGCAATGACTGGTGCACATCGTCACGGGCGCCCCCTCGTGTGCCCACACGATGGTGCCCTCCTTGAGCTCCACCGTCAGCGGCCGAAATGCTCCCTCGTTCTTGGCGATGTCCGGATCGAGCAGGAACGCAAACGCCATTGTCACCGCCGATTGGCTGTTGGCATGCGACGAGTTAATGAATCCGGTGACCTGCGGGTCGGACTCGGTGAGGTCGACCACCACGTCGCTGCCGCGCTTGGTGACCCGGGCGCGAATGACGATATTGGTCCTGTCGAACCCATCGTCGTCCAGCACCGCCTCTCCAAAATACACTCCGTCGGCCCAGCCCGAGACGATTTGCCGAGCGTAGCGTTCAGCCGCATCCAGCATCGCATCGACCGACTGGGTCAAAGTCTCCGCACCGACCTCCTGAATGACGGAGGCCAGCCGTTGCTCGCCCAAACGTGCCGCACCGATCTGCGCGGCCAGATCGCCGCGAAAATCCCTAGGATGACGGACATTCAGCGCCAGCATCTCCAACAGGTCTTCGCGCAGCACGCCGTTCTCGGTCAGTCGCATCGGCGGCAGGCGCAGGCCCTCGTGCCAGATTTCCCTCGCGGCTGGATTGTACGCGCCATGCGTTGCCCCACCAATATCGGAATGATGCGCTCGAACCACCGACCAAAACATGAGTTCCGGCCTGGCTGACCTCGGTGCGAACACCGGCACGAATACCGTCAGGTCCGGTAGATGCGAACCGCCCCGATAAGGATCGTTCAGCAGATAGACATCGCCGGGGCAAGGCACGGGGAACCGCGCCGCCAACGCCTTGGCCGCCCAGGGCATCGCGCCAACATGCACAGGAATATGATCCGCCTGGGCCACCAGCCGGCACTCTGCGTCGATCAACGCAATGGAGAAATCCCGTGATGAGTTCAGGATCTGGGAGTAAGCGGTGCGCAGCATCGCCTCTCCCATCTCCTCCGCAATGGCGCTGAGCCGGTTCTGTAACACGGCGATAGTGATCGGATCAGTCATCCGGGGATGCTGGCGCATTCGTCTGCGATGGGAAAGTGGTCGAAGAATCGCGGATTCGTGATCTCCGAAATGGTCGAGACGCGCTCATCATCAATTTCTGCGATGGCCGCGACCGTTTCGTCAGGCGATCAGGCAAGGACCGCGTGACGGGTCTGCGACCCCAGCTACGAAAACGCGGGGCGGATAAAGCAAATGGAGGAGAGACCGTTATGATCAGGACACCACCCGGATGGGGCGCGGACGTGCTGACCCATGCCTATCAATCGATTACCTCAACTCGGCGGGGACCAACGGCCGACACACCGTCGACAGTAAACGTGCGGCACATCCATCTGGCGGATCTGCGTTGGGCGTTGACCCGTGGGATGGAAGATTTCGGCGCCTCCCGCACTGATGTGATCTTCCTATGCGTGGTCTACCCGCTGATGGGCCTGTTGCTGGCGCGATTGGCGTCCGGCTACGACATGTTACCGCTGATCTTCCCTTTGGCCTCCGGCTTCGCACTGGTCGGTCCGTTAGCTGCCGTCGGGCTGAATGAAATGAGTCGCCGTAGAGAGCTGGGGCAGCAAGCCGGATGGGCAGATGCATTCGCCGTATTCCGCTCGCCAGCGATCGGCGGCATCGTCCTACTTGGAGCGATCCTGTTGACCATGTTTCTGTTTTGGCTGGTCTTGTCGAACGTGGTCTACAATCTGACTTTGGGGCCTCAGCCGCCGGCGTCTTTGGCCGCTTTCGTACACGACATCTTCTTTACCCATGCTGGTCGGACGATGGCTGTGGTCGGAATTGGCGCCGGCTTCCTGTTCGCGTTAACAGCGTTGACAATTAGTGTCGTATCATTCCCAATGTTATTAGATCGGGGCGTTCCCCTAGAGACGGCGATACGCACTTCGGCCAGGGTGGTTGCACGTAATCCGGGGGTGATGGCGGCCTGGGGCCTGATCATCGCAGCAAGCCTGGTAATCGGATCCATTCCAGCGCTGCTCGGCCTTATCTTTGTCATGCCCGTTTTAGGCCATGCAACGTGGCATCTTTATCGGCGGGTGATTTCAATGTAGACACTACGACCGGTCGTCATGTCCAGCGAGGCCAAGCGGCTCAAAGGTTGCCTCGCAACACCGTTCGCACTTCCTGGCAATGCGCCCTATGGTATCGCTTCATCAGGCCGAGTGATAAAGGGTCGGTGTGGCCACGAAACTCATATGCTGCCTGCTCGTCCTGCTCGTGTTCTCACTTTTGCCACCCGTTGCCCAGGGTGCCTGCGAGGTGGACCCCCAGGCAACCGTTGCATTGTGGGTCAGCGGCGGGGTGATCACGGCCCCGGTGGAGGTGAACGGCATCGCCGCGAACTTCGTTCTGGATACCGGCGCGCAAAGATCGGTGGTATCCGAAGCTGCGGTTCAGCACCTCGGACTGGCGCGGGATCAGTGGGTAGGCACCACGATGCGCGGCATCGGCGGCATCGACCGCCGCCCCAACGCCGATCCACGCAGCCTCAGCCTGGGCGGTGTCCCGCTGTTTCGCCGTACGGTGACGCACGACACAAGCCTGACCGTCGCGGCCCTGCCCCTGCAAACCGCCGAAAATCGACCCATCGACGGACTGCTCGGGCGCGATTTCTTGTCTCTTTTCGATTTGGACCTTGACGTTCCCGCCCATCGCATAACCCTGTATCGAATAAGCAATTGCGCTGGCCGGTTCCTGCCGTGGTCGAGTGATTACGCGGCAATACCGATCGCTTTCCCTGCCGAGCAGGCGATTATCGTACCTGTCACGCTGGACGGCAGGATCCTGCGGGCGTTGCTGGACAGCGGTGCCAGTTCCAGTCTGGTCGCCGCGCCGGGGATCTACAAACTAGGGTTGGAACCTTCTATCTTGTCGGCGGATCCTTCGGGCCAGATTGCCGGCCTCGGCTCCCGGGTCCTAACCGTGCACCGCCATCAGTTCGCTGGACTGCAGGTCGGTAACCAGACCGTCGAGAGGCCTTCACTTTGGGTAGAGCCGCTGCGTCTATCGCCGATCGCCGATATGCTGCTGGGTGCCGATTGGCTGGCCGCACGACGGGTCTGGATCTCTTTTGCGACCATGCAACTGTTCGTGGCCGCACCCTAATGCCCCGTACACGACAAATGTCATCTTTCCTCTGTAGTATTTTCGCTCGCTCCATCGCAGCCTGAGCGTGCCGGGCGTTTGCGGATTCAGCGCAAAGGTGGGCCGCCGCCGAGGGTTCGCCGCGCCCAGTCCAGGCCGTCCCTCTCGACCACAGGTCTTCTATCGCCTAACGTTGTCGGCGATCGTCCCGGAAAGACCATCCCGGGAGGAGTGTAACGCGTTAGATCGGAGCGACAATGTCAAGTCTCAGCTACGCCGCACCCACTTCGGTGGACGATGCGGTTAAACTACTGGCCGGAGCATCGGGCCTGGCGAAGGTTCTATCTGGTGGAACGGACCTTCTTGTGCAGCTCCGTTCCGGCCGCTTAAAGCCGGACCTGATCGTCGATACCAAAAAGATCCCAGGGATGGTTGGGATCCGCTCGCAAAACGGAGGTTTCGTAATCGGCGCCGCGACCCCCGGAGCCACCGTGGAAGCTCATGCCGGGCTGAACGCGGCGTGGCCAGGCCTGGTGGAGGCGCTAGATCTGATTGGCTCGACCCAGATACAGGGCCGCTGCTCACTCGCCGGCAATCTGTGCAACGCCTCGCCTGCGGCCGACAGCGTCCCGGCGTTATTTGCCGCCGGTGCCATCGCGGTCATCGTCGGCAGCAATGGGAAGCGCGAAGTGCCGGTCGAGCAGGTCCCAACAGGGCCGGGCCGTACGTCCCTCGCGAAGGACGAGTTCATCCTTGAATTTAAGTTGCCGCCCCGTCCTGCCCGCTCGTCGGACGCCTATCTACGGTTCATTCCGCGCACTGAAATGGACATCGCAGTCGTGGGTTGCGGCGTCAATGTAACGCTGGACGAAAAGGGCGTCTGCGTAGCCGCGCGCGTCGCCTTGGGCGCGGTCTCGCCGACCGTCATCTTGGTTCCGGCCGCAGCCGCAGCCTTGGTCGGGCACACACTCGACGCGGAAACATTGGCAAAATTGGATGCCGTCGCCCAGGCTGCCGCCAAGCCGATCAGCGACAAACGTGGCACCATCGAATATCGCACTAAAATAGCCGGCGTTCTCGCCCGTCGCGTCGCCGCCATTGCCTTTGCCCGCGCCGCAGGCAACGCAAGCGATGCTCAGGGCAAAAAAACCAACGGAAAGGCTCACTGACCATGGCCAAGACTTACGTATCCGCCACCATCAACGGTGAAGAAGCCGAATTCCTCTGCGAAACCCAGCAGACACTGCTGGATGTGCTGCGAGACGTCATAGGCCTTACTGGCAGCAAGGAAGGCTGCGCGTCGGGGGACTGCGGCGCCTGTTCGGTCATCATGGACGGCCGTCTGGTGTGTTCCTGCCTGGTCTTGGGCGTGGAAGCCGAGGGCACAGCGATCACCACCATCGAAGGCATCGCCCAGGGTGATAAGTTGCATCCTGTTCAGCAGAAGTTCCTGGAGCACGCTGCGCTGCAATGCGGGTTCTGCACCCCGGGCCTGATCGTCGCAACCAAGGCCTTGCTGGACGAGAACCCAAACCCGACCGAGACCGAAGCGCGGTATTGGCTCGCCGGCAACCTGTGCCGCTGCACCGGATACGATAAAGTCATTCGCGCCGTAATGGATGCCGCCGCTGAACTCCGAGGGGAGACCGTTGGATGAATTACATTGATTCTAGCCTGAAAGTTGTTGGCACTCGTCCCATTCGCCCCGACGGGGTGGATAAGGTCACCGGGCGCGCTGTGTTCGCCGCCGACACGCGAGCTTCGGGAATGCTGTGGGGCAAGATCAAGCGCTCGCCTCATGCTCACGCCCGTATCATTTCCATCGACACCAGCCGGGCCGCCGCTCTGCCCGGTGTGAAGGCCGTGCTCACGGCGGAGGATTTCCCCGTGATCGCCTCGGAAGAAGCGTTCATGGGCGAGGGGCCGATGAACTTCCGGGACCTGTCTCTGAACATCATGGCGCGCGGCAAGGCCTTGTATGAAGGCCACGCTGTCGCCGCGGTCGCCGCGACAACTCAGGCGATCGCCGATGAAGCGCTAGACCTGATCGACGTGCAATACGAAGTGCTGCCGTTCGTTATCGATGTTGAA
Source organism: uncultured Alphaproteobacteria bacterium (assembly GCA_963819345.1). Classification (GTDB taxonomy): domain Bacteria; phylum Pseudomonadota; class Alphaproteobacteria; order Acetobacterales; family Acetobacteraceae; genus Rhodopila. Next base: position 74,591 of record CAWFVX010000023.1, on the reverse strand, counting down.
GCAGCGATGGCGCCGGATGCGCCGATCCTGCACGACGACCTGTTCACCGCGGGCGTAACACCGGCTCCGACCAAGCCGTCCAACATCGCCAAGGTCGTCACCTTCAAGAAGGGCGATATCGAAGCGGGCTTCAAGGAGGCGGAGGTCGTCGTCGAAGGCCGCTACACTACGCAGCCGGTCCACCAGGCCTACATCGAGCCGCACGCTTGCCTCGCGACTTATTCGCCGGATGGGCAGATCACCATCCACGCCTCCAGCCAGGGTCATTTCATGATCCGGGCGTACACCGCGAAGCTTCTTGGTTTGGATATGTCGAATATCCGAGTTAATCCCGCTGAGATCGGCGGTGGCTTCGGCGGCAAGACGCTGGTTTACCTGGAGCCAGTGGCCGTCGCGCTATCGAAGAAGTCCGGCCGCTCGGTCAAAATCCAGATGACGCGTGAGGACGTCTTCCGTGCCTCGGGTCCAACCTCCGGCGCGACCATGGAGATAAAGCTCGGCGCCAAGAAGGACGGCACCATTGTCGCGGCCAAGCACGTGCTGAAATACCAGGCCGGTGCATTTCCGGGGTCGCCGATTGGTCCAGGGTGCATGTGCGGGTTCGCTATGTATGACCTGCCGAACGTCGACGTCGTCGGATACGATGTCGTCAGCAATCGCCCTAAGGTCGCGGCCTATCGCGCCCCGGGTGCGCCGATCACGTCCTTCGCCGTCGAGAGTGCCTTAGACGATTTGGCCACCAAGCTCGGGATGGACCCGCTAACGCTGCGTGAGAAGAACGCGGCCAAGAACGGGACGAAGACCCATTACGGGCCGGTCCACCAGAACATCGGCTTCACAGCAGTGCTCGACGCGGTCAAGTCGCACCCGCACTGGAAGTCGCCGCTGAAGGAAGGCCAGGGCCGCGGCTTGGCCACGGGCTTTTGGTTCAACATCGGTGGCGAATTGACCGCTCAGGTGCACGTGAACGAGGACGGCTCGGTAACCGCTGCGACCGGCAGCCCGGATATCGGCGGCTCACGCGCGTCCATCGGTATGATGGTGGCCGAGGCGCTCGGTGTGCCGGCCGAACGGGTCCGTACGGTGGTCGCTGACACCGCCTCCATCGGCTTCACGTTCCTGACCGGGGGTTCCCGCGTGACCTTCGCCACCGGTATGGCGGCGACGCAGGCGGCCGAAAAGGTCGTCGATGAGCTGAAACGGCGTGCTGCCGCGACCTGGGAGATCCCGGTCGAAGCGGTTGAGTGGAAGGACGGTAAGGCGTTTCCGGCCGGTTCTAACGCCGGTGCGTTCGACCCGCTGGATTTGGCTGCGTTGGCGCTGAAGTCTGCTCGCACCGGCGGCCCGATCAACGCCGAGGTTTCAGTGAACGCCCAAGGGGCAGGCCCCGGCTTCGGCGCCCACATCTGCGACGTATCGGTCGACAAGGAGACCGGTCACGTAACGATCGAGCGCTACACGGCGATCCAAGATGTCGGCAAGGCAATCCACCCCAGCTACGTGGAAGGCCAGATCCAGGGGGGCGCGGCCCAAGGCATCGGTTGGGCGTTGAACGAGGAGTACATCTACAACAACAAGGGTCAGATGGAGAACGCAGGGTTCCTCGATTACCGCGTCCCCGTCGCCTCCGATGTGCCAATGATTGAGGCGGTGCTGGTGGAGGTCCCAAACCCGCGGCATCCGTTCGGTGCACGCGGCGTCGGTGAGGTGCCGATCATTCCCCCGATGGCGGCGATCGCCAACGCCATCCGCGGCGCTACCGGTCTGCGGATGCCGGATCTGCCGATGTCGCCTCCGAAGGTGCGCGCGGCGATCGACGCCGCTGGCTGATGCCCAGGGTTGTCCTCTCCTCGGGTTCCGCTGCCCAGCAGTTCGCTGACGGGCAGACGGAATTCGAGGTGGAGGCGACCACCTTCCGCCGGCTTGTCCTGGAGTTGGAGCTGCTCTTTCCCGGCCTTGGGAAACAGGTCGAGGAGAGTATGGCAATCGCCATCGACGGCGAGATTTTCCAGGACGCCTACGCTGCGGAGCTAAAGCCGGACAGTGAGATCTATCTGATTCCCAGGATCGGCGGCGGCTGATAAATTCTCAGGCACGATTGGCGGCAGAACTAGGTTCTGCGGGTGTCTGAGATGACCGGCGGCCAATCCACGGGGTTGGGCTAGGATAGCCGCAAGCTCCACGAGGCTATCGTTGGCTGACAGTGTCTCAACTTCTCGAACTGGATAGTGTGGTCGAGACAATTCGCTATCGGCCGTCCGACACGGACTTGAACTCGACAGACGGCGTGGAACAAATATATTTTGCCTCGGTGACTTTACTATTGATCCGGCGTGGTTGACCCAAATCACGAGAGACCAGGCCTGACATTTGCTCTTCGGTGCTATCTGAGACCGGAAGCAACGATGCTATATCGCACGGTAGTGATTACGTCGCAGGGTTCTTGCTAGATTGACTGGGCGCTCGATTTGTCAGGCTACCATTGTCGGTTGCCGAAGTTGGCAAGAAAATCCTGACGGGACCGACATGCTCGCGGACCCGACCCATACGCGAATTGGAGCAGGTGAGGGAGGGATTGTTCGTCAGCTATGTTGATAAAGTGACCAGCTTGCGGCGCGTCCAGAGTGATACAACACTGTTACCGACAACTGCACGACAGACAATTCTAAATCGTGCCAATGCATTGGGCGATATACGCTACAACTGGCGTGTCTTGCTCAGCGGGTATGCGGCGAAATACGCCTATTCGCTGGGTCTTCTGAATACCGCGCAGACATTCGCGGACCTACGTCGGGCAAGTCTGATCGAGCGGCTGCCGGACGCCAGAATGAACGCCACGTTTTCCGAGGACATCCGGAAGGGGCTGCCTCTCTCCCCGTGAGTTCCTAACCAGCCAAGGCGCAGAAGCGTTTGAGTTCCCTGGAGCCTGCCCGTTAACTAGGTGTTAATTTATCGGAGAGAGAATAAGGACCCTCCACCGGCAAAAGCCAGGGAAAAAATGTCGCACGTCGTGCTTCGCCGGTCCCGCTTCGTCCACCTGATCGACCTTGGGCCCACCCGAGTATTGGCAGTCCATGCCATCACCCAGACACGTTTGACGGTCACGCATCCTGTCGCACAACTGATACGCTTCTTCGACCAGCCGAACGCGCTTGAAATCGTGCTACCCCAGCTTGCGAGCGAGCTCGAATCGGACATCGGAACGATTCGGACATGTGCGGCCATGCTGCTCGATCGAAGCATCCTGACTGATCGCAGCCCCGAGGAGGAAACCGCCGACACGGTCAGGAGCTTGGCCGACACCCACGGCCGGGATCCCACCGCGTTGTTGGACCAATATCGCCGAGCGCATATGGAAGGCGCCCATCCGTACTGGTCAGTTGAAGCATCGCACGCACTCGCTGATGCTCAGCGCCTGCACCGCCGCGTCGATATCCTGATGCTCGGCGATTGCGACATCCAGATGGAAACCGACTTCCTGCGGCAGGAGGCTTCTCGCCGGGGCCTCGATTTGCGCGCCGCGGCCTCGTTTGCGGGTGACACAGGATTGGCGGGGGAACGGACCCATGACGCCGTCATAATCGGCGCTCTCCAGGCTCGTCACGCGATTGTTGCGGGGGATCCTGCGCATCATAGGGGTGACCCGGCGCTGGTCTATGTCGAGGCGATTGAGGTGATGCTAAAAAAATTGCGGGCACTGACCGCGGCACCGATCCTGATTGATGGCCTGGCAGAACCGACATTGCAACCGCTAGGCTTTGCCGATCGAGGTATTCACAGTCATCGCAATCGGTTTCGCCGTACTAATCTAGCGCTCGCGCAACTAGCCGAAAATCATCCCGACGTTTATTTGGTTGATGTGGCGGCGGCACTCGGTGCCGCTGGCAGTGCGACGCTGCTAGATGACGGGCTAGTATCCTATACGCACTTTGGTTCGCCGGGTTGGATGTTGCAGCGGCCCGCAAGCGAGCTTGCTGCAGTGCACAACCAATTTCCCGACATGCGGCCTTTGTTGGATTCCGTCGGCGGCGATCCATACCGGCGAGAGGCCGTCATGGCACGCGCGCACATAGACGCAGTCACTATCGTGCTCGGTCTTAACCGGAAGAAATGTGTCATCGTCGACCTCGATGGCGTGCTGTGGCCAGGCGTATTAGCGGAAACCGGTAGCCCATTCGCGTGGGCACCGGAGGTCGGCGGTCCGAATTCCTATGTCGGTCTATATTTCGGCATTCACGAGGCACTCCGCACGCTGCGCCGCCGCGGTATTCTGCTGTGCTGCGTCAGCAAGAACGACGAAGCGACGATTCGGGCGCTGTGGCGCTACGAGCAGCCTTACCCGCGGCATCGGCTACTGTCGCTGGAGCATTTCGTCTGCACCCGGATCAACTGGGACGACAAAGCCGCGAATATCCAGTCGATCGCAGAGGAGCTCGGCTATCCACTCGACGCCTTTATGTTCATTGATGACAGTGCACGGGAGCGGGAAAATGTGGGGCGCGCGTTGCCGGACGTCACGGTGTTGGGACAGGATTTGTTTTCGCTCCGGCGCACGCTGCTCACAGACCCCGGGCTGCAGCCTGTCAAAGTGACCGCGGAAGCGGCCCGTCGTGATAGCCTGGTGAAAGCGCAACTCGACCGGTCTCGCCTGCGACAGCGGGTCGGGGACGAGACTGCGTTTGTAGTGTCGTTGCAGGTCGTCTCTGTGGTGGAGCGGGTGACTGCTGCGGACAGTCACGTTCTGGATCGCGTGCGGGAATTGATGGACCGTACAACTCAATTTAACGCAACAGGGGCAAAGTTCACCGAGCAAGAACTGCGGCATCTGCTCGGCGCCGACACTGGGCGGGTGTTCGTCCTATACATGCGCGACCGGTTGGCTGATCATGGGCTGGTCGGCGCGGCAATCGTGATGGCAGGCCAAATCCTGAATTTCGTCCTCAGTTGCCGGGTGATTGGCCTGGGCGGAGAACGCGTTCTGCTGGATGCCGTCATTGCCGATGCGCGTACGGCCGGCGCCCCGCTGTGCGGGCGGATCATCCGGACCGACCGCAATATTCCTGCCCGCAATCTCTATTCCAATCATGGCTTCATGGAACCCGAGCGGGATCTTTGGATATCGCGTAGCGCGGCGAACGAACCCTTAGCCGAATGTGTGGCTGATGTTTGAGGCGAGCTCGCTTCCCGCGCAGCCGGGCGAGCGACCGCCGTCGTGCTATGGCATGTCGCTGGACCGCTTATTTTACTCGTTTGAGGAACAATACGGACGTAGCGCCGTGCTGATCCTGGCCGGTGCGAAGTCCGAGCTGCCACCGGTTGTAGCCGCCGGGATAGTTCCTCATTTGGACTCGTTTGTTACACGTAAGACTGACGTCCTTATTCTGGTGGCCGAAAATCCTGCGCACCTGTTCGGCGGCCTGCTTGCCTCGGTTCCCATCAGGTCCATCGACTGCGGCAACTTCCTGTCGCGGTGCGGGGTCGGACCAAACGAAACTCTGGTGCTTGTGCTAGACCGGAATCTGCGGATCGGATTGCGATTATCACCCGAGCGGGACGCGGATGTCGCGGGCGCCTGCCTTGCGTGCCTGGACGCGCTGCCGTCTGAAATCGCGCGCGATGTTATGATGCCGGCGCCGATCATCGTGCTGCCAAACCTGCTGCCTCAGGCGCTCTGCCGCCATCTAATCGAACTTTTCGAACTCAGTCCAACCATCGATGGCGCGGTCGCCCGGGTCGATGCCGCGGGAAACGTTTGTAGCGTCGTGGATCACAACAAAAAAAATCGGCGCGATATGATGATCTCGGTGGATTTGGAGTTACACTGGACGTTGCGGGACATATTGCTCGCCCGCTGCGCGCCGGAGATTGCAAAGGCGTTTCAAAACCATATTTCGTACGCCGACCGCATTCTGGTCTCTCGCTACGACCGTGCCGCCGGGTGGTTTCGCCGCCATCGCGATAACGCGGCGAGCAATGTAGCGTTCAGGGAGTTCGCACTTTCGGTGAACCTGAACACCGGCGAATATCAGGGTGGGGAACTGTTGTTTCCCGAATATAACGACCACCGGTATTGTCCGCCGACGGGCGGGGGTATAATTTTCTCTACATCGGTGCTGCACGAGGCGGCGCCGGTAACGTCAGGTCGACGTTACGTGTTGCTGACGTTCCTGCACGGCGAGGCGGCGGAGGCTCGTCGACTTGCTCAGGGCGACAGTTGCGCTGAGGGATAATGTCGAGCCGCGTCTCTCTATCCCAGCATCGCCAGAAACGTCTGCAATGCCGGCACCACGATCTCCGGCGCATCCTCCTGAATGTAATGCCCCGCGCTCGGTATTTGAATGACCGGCGCCCTGGGCCAAATTCCGGCGAAATCGGCCAGCGCTAAAGCGGGCGGGATCGCACGGTCCAACATCCCCTCAATCATCAACGCTGGTTTTTCGCGTAGGGCTGGCAACCCACCAATCCCTTCGCGCACGAAATCCCGTATCCGGCCGAGCGCCAGGTCCAGAGGAAATTCGATTGCTGCCTTGCAGTCGGCGGGCGTGGGGAATGGCGCGCCATATGCACGGATGAACGTGGGACTCACGCGGTCCAGCCGCTCCAGCCCAACGATTTGCAAGACCGATAAGATCGTAGAGCCGAGCTGTGACAGGACGGCCTCGGTGCGTCCGGTGGACAATCCGTCACGGATCCAACGGAACCAGGAGGTGTCCATCGGATTGGGCAGATCGCGGCGCCCGGCGGTGCCGTAGCCGACCACGGTGTTCATCAGCACCAGACTGTGAATGCGCCGCGGATGCCGCACGGCGTAGCCGACGCCAATCGGCCCACCCCAGTCCTGCATCACCAGAGTGATATCCCGAAGATCAAGCGTGTCGATGAGCGATGTCAGATTGCCCACATGGGTGCGGAGCGTATACTCGCGGTCGGACGGGGTTTCGCTTTTGCCGAAACCCATATGGTCGGGAACTACGACCCGGTGCGTCGCCGCCAACGCCGGGATGAAATTTCGATATATGTAGCCCCAGGTTGGCTGTCCATGCAGCAACAAGACCGGCCGTCCACTGCCTTCGTCGATAAAATGTTGCCGGAATCCCGCAGCTTCGGTGAAACGCGGAGCGAACGGCCAAGTGTTTTCGAAGTTCTCGTCCGCCGGTATCATTTGCTGGAGCCTCCCGTTAATGGGGACGAGTTTGCTCCCCGACCGGCGTTGAGGAAAGACTGAGGCTGTCAAATCGACTAGGTCAACAGATGCCTCTGTTCGATCTGAAGACGAACCCCCTCGGCTGGAGGAATGTTACCATCTACCATTAGGGTCTTTTATCGTAATGGTTGCTCATTTTGTCCAAACAGCGCAAGCGCCGTTGGATCGTTCGATTTGGATGCCGGGGGAACTGCATCTTGTCCGACGTCGCTCTGAAGTCGCTGATGGAGTCGGTGTGGCCGGTACCGTCAGACACGACACATCCTAACCGCCTCCGCCGGTCAAGATTTGGTTCAGACTCAGTCCGGCAACGATCATGTCATCCGCCGGACCGCCCGCAATATCTGCCCCGGGCGTATTGACGCCGATAACCAGTTGAGGTGCGCCCGGATTATCCGCCGCGACCGTGCCGAGGTGGCGTTGCTCCGTGTTGGAGACGTTCTGCTGCTTGACCGCCGTGCAAGTGTGGGGGTCGCTTCATCGGGCGCTTACCCAGCTCCTATACCATGTGCTGGGGCACGACCCCCAAGGCGTTAGATTGACGAAATGTCACGGCTTATTAGTGTGATGATTGTAAACTTCCATATCATATTGATTACGAACTTGTTGCGAATATGTGTTATACAATGTGATCACATATTCGTGAATTTTTGGTTGCCTATCGAAATGGTGAGGACTATGCAGTGTTTGTTAACTGTGAAGGAAAAATCGATGACCTATTCTAGCTCCGTTTCAGATCTCGACAATAATGACGATCTCCCGCGTCCCGCGGCGGCAGTTGTTAGCGATCCTTCAGCGTCACTCCTGCCGCGTCCCGTGTCTTCGCAACCTAAGATCGCCGACAGCGGGCGCATTAGCTTCGGGGCCGGTATGCGTATCCGTTCGAGCAAGTAAAGACTGCCACAGATAATCGGGCACCCATTCTCAGGGGCCCGGCCCGACTTGATTGATTATTGCGCTGATCCGGAGTTGTCGCTGTCATGTCAGACACTGAGCCACGACTCCGGTTTCACCGCTTGATCGAACAAGTGCGACCGCCACAGCGCGCCGACCGGGCAGCAGCCGGAACTCTTCCTACCAGGGCTTATCGTTACTGCGACGCAGTCACCAGCGCCGCGGGCTATGGCTGGTGGATCTTTGCACCCATGGATCTCCAATTGATCTGGGACGGACATGACATTTTCTGGTATTTCGACGGCGCAGCCGACTGGATACCGTTATCGCCATCGGCGCAATTCCCAAATTTCTCCGAAACGTTCGACGCCGCCGCACCAGATGCGCTACGTGGTTGCGCGCCACCGTTTCTGACCGCCCTTCCGGAGCCGGGCTGCTTGCAGATCTGGACCGGGTTGATGGCACGCACGGCCCCAGGCTGGAGCTTGCTCGTCCGTCCGCCGGCAAACCTGGCATCTCCGGGCGGTTACTCTCTGTTTGAGGGAATTGTCGAGACGGATTGCTGGTTCGGCCCGCTGTTCACCAACCTTCGTCTTACCCGGACCCATAAGCCGGTGCATCTTCGAGCCAATTTTCCGCTGCTCCAGGTACAGCCTCTCCCGCACGAGGCATATTCCGAAACGACGCTCAATGCCACCGTCGTCGTGCCAGACATGAGCGGCATGGGCGACCAAGATTGGAGCGCATATCACGCTACTATTGTAGAACCTACAAAAGATCCTGACCGTCCTTTTGGCGCCTATGCCGTCGCCGCCAGGAAGCGTCGCCAGAGTGCATGCCCATTCGGCGGCGCGAAGGCGCCCGCGTCGACGTCAAGGCTGGTCCAAACCAGCTCGCTTTGAGGTTGGTCAGACCGGCCAATGTTTCGTGGGCGGAGCACCAGTCTCGAAGCTGAAATCATGATTTGGATCGCATCGGTATGCCGGCTCGGCGCAAGCCCTCGGCGTATTGGTCCCGATCCTCGGCCAGCAGCAGCGGCGATCGGGCGAGGGCCATGCTGACTGAAAATCGCGGCTCCAACGTCAGCAATTCTTTGCGAAGCGAGGCCGCTTCCCGCTTGGCGCCAAGGTGCCCCAGCGCCGGAAGCAGGTACTTGTAGGTAGACGACAGTCCCGGGTGAAGGTCCCTTGCCCGCCGTCCTACGCGCACCGCGGCTTCGTATTGCCTGGTGAAAAGGAGCGGCATCCCAAGAGCCATTTCAAAAAAGAAACTCTGCGGATCATGTGGTGACAAGCGCTGAGCGTGCTCGATGCGGCGAAGGGCCTCGGCGTGCTGTCCCAGGTAGGTATGAGCCAAGCCCGAATAGCACCACGCCATGGCCAGGTTTGGGTTTAGAGCAATGGCGCGTTCATGCAGCCACAATGCGGCCTGGGCATCTTTGTGCAGGAAGGCACGGACATGCCCTGCTACGGTAAAACCGCGAGCATCACTTGGGTCCAGGATGACAGCCTGTTGCGACAAAGAATCGGCCCGCTCGATCGCTAATGCATCATCGGTCGCCCATCCTTGTCCCAACAAAAAAAGATACCAGTGGGCAAGCCAGGAATGACACGCCGCGCTAGAAGGTTCTAAAGCCAGCGATCGCTCCAACAGAACGCCCGCTTCGCGAAACCCCGCTTCATCCACGGAGTAGGTTGCGGGAATAGCGCGCAGCATCAAATCATACGCGGTCGGATCGACTTGCCCACGAGACGCCGCTCGCTGCCCCTCCCACACCACTAACTCTGGCGCGATCCGTGCAGCCGTTTCCGAGGCGATCTGATCCTGCAAATTCAGCAGATCGGGCATCAGGCTGTCGAACCGGCGTCCCCAACTGATCTCACCCGCGCCACGCATGTTAAAAAGACGCAACAAAATCCGGATTTCGTTGCCCTTCTTGCGGAAGCTGCCATCAACCAGAAAATCCAGATCGAGTTGGTTCCAGCGATCGGTGTGCCGATCTGGCTCGTTTGCCAACGCAGCGACCGATGCCGGCGCGACGCAGACGATTGGACGGAAGCGCGAAAACGCGGTGGTGATCTCCTCGGCCAGCCCCAAGGAAAACGCATTGTCGGTATCCGAGCCAATCGTTCTGAACGGCATGACGCCTAGCCGGATCGCGTTGGCGCGCACGGAAGTCGGTGCAAAGCTTAACGTTGTCGATTCCCCAACGTTGACTTTGGGCGGCCCCAGCAGCGACGCGCTCATGCGCGCATCCGCCAAAAGCTCTTCCGTTTCGGTCGAAAACGTATCGCTTGTAAGGACTGCGCCCACTACCCTTGCGAGATCGGCCGGCTGATAGGGTTTCAGCAGAAATTCGAATCGTTTGTCGCCGCCTCCTGCGTCCTTCGCTCGGCCAGATGTTACCAACACCCGGAGATCGGGTCGCACCTGGCGGGCGCTGCGGGCCAGCTCAATCCCGCTCACATTGCCCGGGAGGTCTACCTCGGTCAGCAGGAGATGAATGGCCGAGGCGGACACAAGATGAGCCAAGGCGCTGGAACCGTCCGCCGCCGCAAGAAGGTCATAGCCGGCGCGGACCAATGTTTCGCAGGTCGTGGTACGAAGGTCGGAATCGGGTTCGACGACCAGCACTATCTGATTCTGCCCAAAGGGCGCCGGATCGTCCGGCTGAAGCGGCGAGGCAGGCTCGCGCCGCCTGTCGCGCGGCAGGAACAGCGACACGGTCGTTCCATTGCCGAGGTTACTCTCCAGATCCACCCAGCCACCGGATTGACCGGCAAATCCATAGACTTGTGAGAGACCAAGGCCGCTGCCCTGTCCAATTGGCTTGGTGGTAAAAAACGGCTCGAAAACCTTGTCTTGCAGGTTTGGTGAGATCCCACATCCGTTATCCGTGACATCAATCCGCACGTAGTTGCCGGGCACGCGCGACAACATACCGGGCGGGCCCCGGCGCACCGTGTGATTGTGGCAGTGGATGGTTATATTCCCGCCGAGTGGCATCGCATCGCGCGCGTTCAGCACAAGGTTCAGAATGGCCAACTCTAGCTGCCCAGGATCGACATGACACTTCCAGAGCTCAGGTTGCGTCTGCAGCCGAATGCGCACGGCTTCTCCCGCAGCCTGCGCAAGCAATTCAGTTGTTGCAGAAATGATTTGATACACCGAGACCGTTTCCGGCCGCAGCATCTGTTTGCGTGAATACGCAAGTAGCTGAGCTGCGAGACGACCACCGCGCTCGGCCGCGCGCTCGATCATTTCCGCACGGCGGATAGCCTCGGCATCCCCGCGCGCCTCCGCACTCACCCGCAGCGCGGCCGCATTGCCGAGAATGACGGTCAGCAGATTGTTGAAATCGTGCGCGACACCGCCGGTGAGCCGCCCCAGCAACTCCATCTTCTGCGTCTGATAGAGGGGATCCTGAGGTTCGTCTGCGCTCGAACGACGCTCCAGGCGGTTCGAACCAGTGGTCCGCGACCAGAGATTTCCGCCAGCCAAAAAAGCATAGGCGGATGCGATGACGGGCATTGAACGAACGGTGAAGAGTTTATGGCGGAAAGAACGCCAAAGCCCGGCGCCGCCGTGTACGTCGAGCATTCTTCGAGGCCATAATTACATATGAACAGAAAATCATAGATGGGCACGCAGAAAATAGCAAATTACGTGTATTAACTGAACGCGCGACGCTGCAAACACAAACGAGGCGCGGACCCGCTTAACACTTGAGCTAAGCGTTACGAAACCGGCATCGTCACGTTCAGCAACTGCCGCAGGCGAGCCGCGCCTGATGGGCCTTTAATCGCTTCCCGCCAACTTGCCTCCGCGACACGCTGGTGCGCGGCTATCGCCTCGTCCGCGCCAGTGATCATCGCGACACCGGTCTGCGCCGCCGGATGGGTATCCGTCCGGAACGGGTTGATTGCAAGGCTGACACGATCCCGGGCGCGTAAAATCTTGAAGGATGAACTTGGAGGCGACCCGGCCAGGAGGCCGAATTGAAGGCCCATTGGTTCAGTTTCCATGAGCGTGGCGATATTGTCCACCTCGGCCATTGCGATGTCTCGGCAGATCCGCCGCACACGATCCGAGACATGTCCGCCGCTCACAATCCCAACCTCAATCAGTCGCTGCACCGCCGGCAGCGACACCATTGCGATGATGCTCGGTCGCCGCATCGCGTACATGCGTTTTCTTGCGGCCAGGATGCCCAGGACCTGTTCCGCCATGCTGCGCATCGCCATGCGCTCGCCGCCGCCCTGGTCAGCGGCTTCCTCGAATGCCTCAGCCAGCGCGTTGTCATAAGCGTCTGATGTCGTGAGATAACACAGTGGTCCGGCTAGTTGCAGAACCTGGTCGGCAGTTTCCTCAATCTGGCGGGTGCGTTCGAAATAGCCGATTGGCCGGTTGTAGTACTCGACCCCGATTCCCAGCAGCGAAAGCGGAGAAATTTTCAACAGTTCAGCCAATCGCTTGATCGTATCGAGCTTGATGACCTCACCTTTTTCATAGCGATAAAGCGCGGCCCGGGACACGCCCAGGCGGGCGGCAATTTCCTCTGCTCGCAGACCGGACTCCAAACGGTAAGCCCGAAGCTGCTGGCCGATCTCGGTGAAACGCATCGACATAAAGCCCGTCCCCACGCAACTCATGCGAGTAAATAACTGAAAGGCCACTACTATTCGGAAAATCGGCGCCTACACTACCCGGAAACACGCGATCTCCGGGATGTATTCGTCTCAGAATCGCCGTGGCTGACGCACTTTATGGCGTGCAGGCTCTAAAACTCAATCTCTTTTCAGATGATGCAACTCGTTTCATGCCTCAAGGCGGCGATTATTTTGCTTCCCGTATGTTATGTGCCGCCAAGCCCTCGATCGCCAGAATCAAGGCTGAGTGGTCTAATTCCGCCCCACCATGCGCGATGCAAGACGAGAACATTTGCTGTGCGACAGCGGTGTTTGGCAGCGACAGGCTGAGTGCCCTGGCTGATGACAGTGCTAAATTCAGGTCCTTCTGATGTAACTTGATCTTGAAGCCGGGATTGAACGTGCCGTTAAGCATCCTTTCAGCGTGGACTTCCAGGATGCGGGACGACGCGAAGCCACCCATCAGCGCCTGGCGGACCTTGGCCGGATCCGCCCCGGCCTTCGAGGCGAACACCAGTGCTTCCGACACCGCCTGGATGTTTAGGGCGACGATGATCTGGTTCGCGACCTTGCAGATTTGCCCCGCGCCAGGTTCGGATCCCACATGCGTGATATTCTTGCCCATGACTTCGAACAGGGGTTTCGCGCGGGCGAATGCGGCGTCGGCACCGCCTACCATGATCGTCAGCGTCCCCTGCTTGGCGCCGACCTCTCCGCCGGAGACCGGCGCATCAAGATATTCGCAGCCCTTGTCCTTGATCCGTTTGGCATAGTCTTTCGTCTCGATCGGGCTGATCGAGGACATGTCGATGACCAACGCGCCCTTTCGCAGCCCGTCGGCGGCGCCGTTCTCGCCGAACAGCACGGACTGAACGTCCGGGGTGTCGGGAACCATCAGGATCAGCACCTCGGACTCCGACGCCACCGCCTTCGGTGTGGCGACGACCTTGGCAGTGGAGCGGACTTCGTCCGTCAAGCTAGACCGATCGGGGACGATCAAGTCGTGGCCGGCATTCTTCAGGTTCAACGCCATCGGGCGGCCCATGATGCCGAGGCCGATAAATCCGATCTTCATGTCGCTTGCTCCTGTCAGCGAGAGTTTACTTCTACCCGGCAAGGCTTGGTCGGGTCCGTGCGTCGCAGCTTGGCCGAACGGTCTGCCTGGCTGCCGCGACTTCCCCGCGGAGCGCGAGCGGTTGGCCGGGCAAATCTTGAACCTGGGATGGCGCTGCCGATCGATGGCCACTCAAACGCCGAATTGCTCGCGCCAGTTCAATCCCACCATGGTGTCGCCAGCGGGCCGGTATTCGCATCCCACCCAGCCCTGGTAACCGAGCTCGTCCATCCGGCGGAACACATATGGCCAGCCGATCTCACCGGTCCCCGGCTCGTTGCGGGCGGGCACATCGGCGATCTGCATGTGGGCGATTAGTGGCATGAACTGCTCCATGCGCTTGGTGATGTCGCCCTCCGTCACCTGGACATGATACACGTCGAACTGCAGGCCGAGCCGATCGCGCCCCATCGCCTCGACGATTGCGGCGCCCTGCGCCTGGGTGTTCAAAAAATATCCTGGCATGTCGCGGTGGTTGATCGGCTCTATCACCAGCCTCACCCCGGCTGGCTTCGCCTGTTCGGCCGCCCAGGCGAGGTTCGCGGCATAGACCGCCGCTGCCGTGGTCAGCGACACCTCGGGAGGCACGATTCCAGCCATGCAATGTATCTGGCGACAGTCCAGCGCAGCAGCGTAATCGAGCGCCTTCTTTACCGATTGGTGGAATTCCGACTGGCGGCCGGGGATACTGGCAGTTCCCCGCTCCCCGTTTGCCCAATCGCCCGGCGGCATGTTGAACAGCACTTGAGTGAGGCCTTCGCCACTTAAACGCTCACGCAACGTCGTGGCGGGGAAGTCGTAGGGAAACAAGAACTCGACGCCCTCGAATCCGGCGCTTCGGGCGGCAGCGAAGCGGTCAAGGAACGGCAACTCGTTGAACATCATGGACAGGTTGGCTGCTAGGCGCGGCATGACGGACCTCCTTCTCCCTATTGCATTGCCGGTCGGTATCCGGCCGCGGGCAATGGACGCCCTCTTGTATGCCCGTCCGAAACACTCAACGACTGGCATGTACCGTGCCTCTTGGGGCAGCGGTTGAAGTGAAAGCTACAGGCGAGCGACGAACTTGGCTAGAGCATCCCGCCCGGCGGACGCTTGATGTGGGCAAATCCCGCGATCAATCAACAAACTGTCCGATGTCGTGCGCGCACCCTTGCCGCATCCGGCACCGAACGTAGGATGCGAATGTACCCGATCAGCAGGCCACTGAAAATAAAGCTGGCGGCCCGATCTCAACGCGCACCATCCGGGCGCCGGCTGCCACGAAAGCATGTGCGAGCAATCGCGGATGGAGACGCATGATCGCTGAACGTATCCTGATGGGCTTGCTGCTGGGCGGCGTTGCGATCGGCTGCGTCCTGGTTTTGTATCCGTTCCTATCGGCGCTGCTCTGGGCCGGGATCCTGGTGTACACCACCTGGCCGGTGTTCGAGTGGCTGCGCATCCATCTCCACCTGCGCCGGATGTGGGCCGCCGTGCTGATGGTGACGTTGACCGCCGTGGTCCTGGTGCTGCCAATCGGTGTCGCAGCACCCGGCAGCGCAGACGACGTTACACATTTGCGGCATGCCATCATGGATGGACTGCGGGCCGGACTACCGGACTCGCCATCGTGGGTGTTCGACATCCCATTGGTCGGCAATACCATAGGCGATCTGTGGAACCGCTGGGCCGCCGACATCAGCGTGATGCTAGAAGCGCTGCGTCCCTATTTCGGCATTGTCGTCGAGGACGGGTTGAGCCTGCTGCTGGGCATCGCCAACGGCGTGCTGATGTTTCTGCTGGCGCTGTTCGTGGCGGTTTTTTTCTACATCTATGGCGAGCCGATTGCCGCACGGATGCGCCTGCTCCTCCATCGGATCGCCGGGATGCAGGCCGACCGGTTGATCTTGGTCACCGGCGCGACTGTCCGGGGCGTGGTTTATGGCATTCTCGGAACCGCGGTGGTGCAGGGTATCCTGACAGCAGTTGGCTTGTGGATTTCCGGTGTCCCGCGGCCAGTGCTTTTGGGCAGCATCGCGGGTCTGTTGGCGGTGCTGCCGATTGGTGCGCCATTAGTGTGGATACCGGCGTCGATTTGGCTGTTAGGCAGCGGCCACCTCGGCTGGGGCGTCTTTCTGGCGATTTACGGTGTCGGCGCGATCTCCGGCTCCGACAGCTTGATCAGGCCGTGGTTCATCGCTCGGGGGGCGCAGTTGCCCTTCCTGTTGACCGTGCTCGGTGTATTAGGTGGTGCGCTTGCCTTCGGCTTGCTGGGGATTTTCCTTGGCCCCGTGCTACTGGGGATCGGCTACACGCTGGTCAACGAGTGGGCCCGCGGGACGGATCCTAAAACGGCGACGGTGGAAAACTGAGCTCGGGCAACAGTGACACATCCTGGCCCGGGACGGCGCAACCCTCCTACGATGGCAAAACAACCATTGTGGCTGTTTCGAGGTCGAAGCTGCCATCGTCAGCGATCGCGAAATGCCCCTGCACCACATCGGGGGATGAGACCTGCAGGCTCCGGATGGCCTCGGCATGAAGTTTCGGAGTTCGCGTCCGCGCGATCCAGACCGGAAATTCCATCCGCAGCGTGCGGATCGTGATCTTCTCGAGCGAGAAGCCGGCCCGGGACAGCGCCGAGACCCATTCTGCCGTGCTGTAATTTCGCACATGCGACGGATCACGCAGCAACTCGACGGCCTGCAAATGCGTATCGAGGGTCGGATCCGCCGGCGCAATGGTGTCGACAAACACCGCCCGGCCGGAATTTTTTAAGACACGCCGAGCTTCGCGCAGGCCGGCTTCCATGGCTTGCCAGTGGTGCGCGGTGAAACGGCAGAGCACGACGTCAAAAGACCCACTCTCGAACGGGAGTTTTTCGGCGGCGGCTTGGCGGACGGTGACATTGGTTAGACCGCGCTCTGCCGCCGTTCGTGCGACTTCGTCAAGCATGCTTTGGGTTATGTCACAGGCGACTACCTGAGCCACCAACGGCGCGGCGCGGTAACTGACGTGGCCGCCACCGCAACCCAGGTCCAGAACTCGATCCGCGGTATGCCCGCGCAGCTCAGCTTCGATTTGGTCGAGGTCTGCGCCACTGCTGTGCACGGCGCTGGTGACGTAATCCCGCGCACGCGCTGCATAGTGTCCTGCGACGAAGTTCGGCTGTGACATGGATCGACCCCCGGAGCTATGTGCGCCACTCTGCCAGCCGCCCCTGACCGGTATAAGTTGGCCGCTTATACTGGTATAAATGGTTCCAGCATGTTTCTGCCCGAAGATCAGAGACGCCTGCTGGGCGCCTTCCTCCGCACCCATCGAGAGGCTCTTGCACCCGATCCCGCCGCGTCCGCGCGCCGGCGCACGCCGGGTCTGCGACGGGAGGAAGTGGCGCAACTGTGCGGCCTCAGCACCACCTGGTATACCTGGGTCGAGCAGGGCCGTGACATCGCTGTTTCCGCCGCCGCCCTAGCGCGCGTGGCGAGTGCTCTGCGGCTGACCGCTGCTGAGCGCACCTACTTGTTCGAGCTGACCCGCCGGCGCGATCCGGCGCCCACTTCGACCGGAGCCGCCGCTGCCGTGCCGGCTGAGCTTTTGGCGACGCTCTGGGCGACGACGGTACCCGCGTATTTGCTAGATCGGCTTTGGCACGTGCGGGGCTGGAACGACGCAGCAGCCCGCCTGTTCGCGCCGTGGTTCGAAAGCGGCGAGACCTGCCTGTTGCGTTATGTCTTCCTTGACCCCGGCGCTGGCAATTTCATTTGGGACTGGGAAAACCGGGCGCGCCGGCTTCTGGCTGAGTTCCGGGCCGACACCGCACATGACCCCGACGATCAAGGGATGCGGGACCTGGTGGATGGCCTGCTGCGTGAGAGCGCAGCGTTTGTGCGATTCTGGAACAACCACGCCGTACTGGCTCGCGAGGGCGGAGAGCGGGTGTTTAACCACCCCGTGGACGGGACACTGCGTTACGAGCAGGTGACACTGCTTCCGGCGACCCTTCCAGACCACAAGGTCGTGATCCTACTCCCGAAGCTTGGTGACGCAGCGAGACTACGAATTGTCGCTGGATTGACCTAATCATTTCTTCTCTTGTAATCCGGTCACGACCGATCTGAAAAGTACCTCACAACAAATCATCGCCATTCAATGGGCTTTCATTCACCCGGTCACCTCCAGCACCATTGACGTCGCATGGCCGCGGCCATACTCGTCAGTCGCCCGCACCGAGACACGATGCGTTCCGGTGCCCAAATCCTCCGGCAACCCGCCCTGCCAAATGTGGCTCGACTTCCCTGCTTCCACCCAAGATTTCTTGGTGTCCCGATTGCGGTCGTAGACCTCCACGACGAACGGGTCCAATCGTTCGGATCTCGCAAACTCTTGGTATGGCCGGCCGCCGATCGAAACCTCGACCTTTGATCGAGGGCCGCCGTCGAAGAAATTCACCACCAGCCGGGCCGAGGCCACTCGATCGACCGCGATCGGTCCCGTCAGCAGCGCGCCCGCGTGGTAGTCGCGGATCACGTCGTGGTCCACGCCGTGAAGATGGCTGTCGAGCATCACCCGCATCTGCCCGCGCGCCGGGTCGTGCGCGGGTATCAGTGTCGTGGTGTAGCTCTCGCCATCCACCGACAGGATGTGGAGTCCGTTGGGCGAGCCATCCGATTGAAGCGCCATCGGGATCCCTCGTGCATCGAACGGGCCCGACCACCAACTCCCGGACACTGCCGCCAGAATGTGATGATGATGCACAGCCCCCCGCTGAGCATCGGCCTCGTAGCCATCGGCCGCACCTAAATACCAGTGTTCATTGGTATGGGTGTGTCCGCAAAAGCTGACTGTATTCACGTGAGTGCCAATCGCCGCCAGGAAATCCTTCGTATCGACAGTATTGTTCGCCGAATCCGTCGCCGCCAGCGTCTTTAGGGGAATGTGGAAGCTGATCACCACCAGGCTGTCACGGGGGACGTTCGCCAGCACGTTGCGCACGAAGCCCAACTGGCGCTCGCCGAAATAGCCCCGATATTTTCCGGACCCATTCGGCCTTGCTGGATCGGTACCGAGGTAATCGACGTTGTCCAGCAGGATGAATGTGGCTCTGCCATACTGGAACGCATGCCATCGAGCACCGAACACCCGCTTGAACGTCTCGGCAGCGTGTCTGTTGTCCGGCGCCTCGAGGTTCATGTCATGGTTGCCGCGGCAGTTGAACCAAGGCAGCCCGATGGAGCCTACGATGCGATTGTATCGGGGATAGTACGACAGATCATCGAACATGACGTCGCCGTGAGTGATGCCGAACGCTGCGGCCGAGGCATTGACGATGGATACCACGTCATCGCGAATATAGCCGACCTCATTCAGACTTTCCGGCTGGGGATCGGTGAACAGCACCGCATCGAACTGAGTCGTTTCTTGCTTCCGCCGCAGCGCGAAGTCGATGCTCGGCGGCAGCGGCCCGGTTGGTGCCACGCCGGCGAAGCGGAACCCCAGGTCCGGCGTGCCGTCGGGTGCATGCACATAAGCGAAATGCGGCAGGTTGGTGGCCGGATCGACCGGGAGCGCCCACCCTGCCGGCTTGATTACGAACAACGAGTCGCCGTCAGCCACCGGTAGCGACCAGCTTCCGTCGGCACCGGTCTTCACTACCTGCAGGCCATTTGACACCATAACGCCCGGGACGCCTGTGCGGGGACTGCTGTCACCATCGTACACCGTCCCTCGCGCTGTCGCTGTCGTCCCTTGCGCTGGCGCGGGAGCGGAGGTCAACACCAGAACGGCGGCTCCAGCCAGCACGTCGCGGCGAGTAGGCATCAGCAACTCCTGCGCCATGGTCGGGCGTCCTTCGCTCAAGTCGTTGCGTCGGCGACTAGCACGTCGATAGCTGGTTCGCCACCTCCCCGGGGCGCCCACGTCAGTTGCTGTCGTGCTGACCGGCGCCCAGCGAATATCGCGTTCTTTGGGGGAGGGCGCCAAGGTTGCGTGAACCGGTCGCCTGCGATCGGGACCCGATCGCAGGCGAACCGTCGTCAAGGGCGCGCGAGATTGCCGGCCAGGGCGTGGGGCGCGATCGTACGGGCGCGAAAGTTGACTCCGGCCATGCGTTGATAACGCCCAAAGCTGCGCGTCATTCCAAGATCGAAACCGCGGAGGTCGGACCACGTGTCACCCGGCAACGGCTCCATCCGCAGCAACTGCCGCACGCGCGCCATTGAGCTCCGATCAACCTCATGCCAGTCCCTGGCATCCTCCCAGTGCAGGCGGCCGCGCTGATGATACTGATGCCACAGCAAACACTCGATTGGTCCGAAGAAGTCCCATCCACGGGTCCATAGGCGCGCCGCCAGTGTGGCTTCCTCGCCGTGGAAGTAGAGGTGGGGGTCGTACGGCACCTCGCGGATCCAATCCGAGCCTCCGAACAGGAATCCCGCCGCGATGAAGGCTGTCGGGCGCGGGCGCGCGGGCGGTGCCTCGACGCGGCCCTGCAAAATCAACGCCCCGCGCCCGTCGAACTGCTTCGCCGCCAGAAACGCCGGCCTGTCACCCAACAGGGTGTCAGGCGGCACATACCCCTCGGGGTATGTGGTCAGCAGGGACTTTGGTGAGGCGCACAAGGCGAGTTGGTCGAGCAGCCGTGCGTCCCAGTCCGGGGCGAACCGCATATGGGAATCGATTTGCAAGACGTAGAGCTGGCCAGACCATTCCCGATACCCCAGGGCGCGCGCGAAACAAGGTCCGCGGGCCTGTGCCGCGTCCAGGTGCACGACCCGAACGCGGGGGTGGTCAATCGTGATCCCATCAGATGCGAGCGTCTGAGAAACGACCGCAACATCGATCTGATCTGGATGGCGCGCCTTGCGAAATAGATCCGCAATCGTGGAAACCACCTCCGGATCACGATAGGCGGCGACGTTCACGAAGATCACTGGTATTTCATTCGGGTCTTGGGCTCGACATAGGGTCGGTCATTTAAGTAACATCGCAAGAACGAACTGCTATGCTCCCGATCGACGTCGAAATACAAGGGAATGAATCGGAGGGCGGATCGCACCGCAGCACTCATGCCAAGCCCCCGCGTAGTGCCGTCGTGCAACGGCGGCTGCTGATGCGACTACAAACTTGACCTCGGCCGCGGCGCTCTTCCGGCTAAATGTTGTCGAGAGGTGCCTCGCGAAGCTGACCAAGCGACCGCTTCCGAACCGTGTTCTGCTCGATCGTGTTGAGCAACCGGCCGCCATCAGGCTCTTTCCGGCCAAGACCACTGCAAACTGCGACCATTCCGATGAACAAAGGATTCGGCGATCGCCGCCCTAAAAGACGGCACTGAGTAACGAAATCTATCTACTGAACGCGCCCTGAAAATTGGTAAATGAAACGCTTATCGATACATCCAGCGCTCGAACGTGATGCCACCAGCCAACCGGGATGAAGAGCGCCTCACCGGGATTGAGGTCGAAGACAAATTTGTCAGCATAACGATAAAGCGGATGGCGGATAAAGTCCGGTTGCTCGCAATCGACCTCGCCAAAAACGCCGACGCTGTTATATACGAGTGCTTTTTGCGCCGCCGGGATCATCGTCACTCGCTTGCGGCCATGGACCTGCGCCAGGATGATGTCCGCCGTGTCATGATGCAGCGGCGTAACCGTGCCGCCGGGGCCAAACCAGAAGAAAACGAAGCCGTCCCGCCGGTTGTCCAAATAATCCGGAAACATTACGATATCGTTATACAGACGCTTCGCGCTCTCTGTCCGCATGAACTCATTCTGCGCAACCAGGTAGAAGTCATTTGTCTGGCCCGCGTTTTTGATTTTTGTCACGTATTCGCGGAAGCGCATGGTGGTGCGCCGGTTGTCGGAGCGGACTTCGTAGTCGGCATCCGAGTTACGTCCTGCCATCACCTGAACCATTTCGTCGCCGCAGACCTGATCCAGGTAATCAGGGTTCCACCGAGTCATCGCTGCCCAGTCCTTCATTCCCTCAATCAGGATGACTGGCCGATTTCCGCCCTTGTAGTGGGCAAAAAACTCTTCCCTGGGGAGGGACTGACGGCGTTCGATCATTGCAACACTCTCATGAAACCGACAGACAGCCGGCCAATCTGGTTTCGACCATAGACGAGCTTGCTAACTCGACAGTGCGTGAGAAGGCAAGCTTTGATCTGGGGCCAGGCACCCGGATAAATCGATCACACACCACAACGAGATACGCGGGATGTAATAGGGCCGAGATCGCACGAGACCCTAATGGTTCAAAATGGATAGTGCGTCCGGTTTAAGCCACTCTTGTCTGTGCGCTTTTGAACCGAATTACCCGACGGCACGGGATGTTTCCGGGGGATCGGACCACTTAGGCGGGCACCCCTCCGATCAGTCGTAGCCGCAGATAGCGTGATATCGTGTCGATCGTGGCAACGGAGATCAGGATCAAAACGATGATATATGCCACCTGATCCCAGGCATTGATCTGAATCCGCTCCGCCAGCCGCAACCCAATACCGCCGGCACCAACTAGGCCCAAGATGGTCGCCTCGCGGGAATTAGATTCGATCGAATAAAGTGCCTGACTGATCATTACTGGCTCGACCTGCGGCAGCACGGCGAAGCGCAGCCGGCCGGCGAAGCCAGCCCCGACCGCGACGATACCGTCAACCTGGTTTCTGTCAATGTTCTCCACCGCTTCGGCAAAAAGTTTCGCCAGCACACCAGTTTCGGCAACCGCGATGGCCATAATGCCGGCAACAGGACCCAGACCCATCGCGCGGACGAAAACCAGCGCCCAGATCAACTGGTCCAGCCCGCGCAAACCATCAAACAGCCGGCGGGTGCAGAACCGAAACACCCGTTGCGGGATGATGTTGCGCGCGCCGAGGAAGCCGAGTGGCACGGCAAACACCATCGCCAGTATCGTCCCTACATAGGCCATCGCGACCGTCTCCAGCATCGAGCGCCAGAGCTCAGCGTGATCCCATTCCTCGATGCTCGACCAGTCCAGCATCAACCGCACGATCACCCAGACCTTCGGCAGGCTGGTGAAGATACGGCCGAGATCGAACACCCACGTCAGATAGGACAGATAACCGAATACGCCGGCCACCAGCAGCCAGCGTGGCCAGCCGGTGCCGCGGAATGCCTCGGGATAGCGTGCGCGTTCGGCACCGATGTCCAGCGTCGTGCTGCTCATGATGTTGAGACAGCGAAGAAGGGGGAGCCGATGAAGCGGTGGCGAATTCGTTCCGAGACCAGGTCGATGGCGACGACGATCAGCAAGATCAGGATAACGATCGCACTGACCTCCTCATAGATGTTGAAGCTGATCACGCGCCTTAGCTCCTGTCCGATACCACCGGCACCGACGAAGCCGATAATGGTGGAGGAACGGACGTTGATCTCGAACCGCAGCAGCCCGTAGCTCAGGTAGCCGGGCATAACCTGCGGCACGACGCCCAACCTCATCTGGGCAAGCCAGGAACCGCCGACCGATCGGATACCATCGACCGGGCGCAGGTCGGCATTTTCGTTCAATTCACAAAACAGCTTTCCCAAAGCGCCGGTCGTATGCACGGCGATTGCAACGATGCCAGCCAGAGGGCCGATGCCGAAGGGCCAGACCAGGATGAAGGCGAGCACAATCTGAGGGATGGTGCGCATCAGCTCCAGCAGGCGGCGGGTGACTAAAACGATCACCCGATTGCCGACCAAGGTGCCGGTCGCCGGGAGCGCCAGTGCGAAAGCCGCGGCAAAACCCAGCGCGGTGGCAAGGACGGCCATCTGGATGGTTTGCCACAACAGCGAAACGTACACATTGATCCGATAGAACCAGTAAGCGATGGACTGCGGTTCTTTCACGCCCCCGAACAGATGTGGCAACGCCAGAACGGCCATTGGGCCAGTCGCGTTGATTCGGTTCGATGGAAAACAATTTGCCGAAATACTCGCCGATGCGGGGCAAACCCAAGACGACCTTTTCCGGGGAGAAGCCAGTCCACCCGGCCGCCATGACGAACAGCAGGATCGCGACTGCGAAGGTCAGCGCGAACTCGAGCTGACGTAACCGGCGTAGCGCACCGAAACGCTGCTGAAACAGCCGATAGGACGGGTCTGCGGTGGGGTTGTTAGCTGGATCTCCGACAGGATCAAGCGCGGTCATCGGTTGCCGCGGCGCTCGGCTTCGCGCAGCGCGATGATGTCCTGGTAGAGATCGAGCGTGGCGGGTTGATAGCCCACCCCAGATCCTTGTTCTATCTGCGCATAGATTTCCTTGTGCCACTTCGGGAGGTCGAGCATCAATTCGGTGAAAGCTGTTTTCAGCCCGGCGGGCAAGGCGGACCGCATAGCCCAAGGTCCGTTCGGTATCTTACCGGATTTCCAGATGATCGCGACTTCAGACATTTTCAGCATCCCGTGGTCCACCATGCCGCGTAGCGCGCCTCGGCTATAGCCCTCATTGATATCGCCCTGACCAGAGGTCCAGGTGACGCTGGCATCATATTGCTTGTGCAGGACGGCGATGATCCCCTGCTCATGGCCGCCGGCAAAACCGGTGTGGGAGAAATAAGCGCCGTCGGTCAGGTCGATGCCAGCGGCTCTAAGCGACGCGCTCGGGATCAGGTAGCCGGAGGTGGAATTCGGATCGGCCCAGGCTAAAGAATGTCCCCTCATCTGCTCAAGCGACTTGATCCCGGAGTCCTTCCGCGTAATCATGACGGAGACATAAAATATCGAGCCATCCTTCTCCTGCGGCACGACGATAGGGTCGATGCACTTGCAATCCAGCCAGGCGCCGGCGAACGCCGAGGGGCCAAACTCGGCGAGGTCGAGCTGGCTGGCCGCCATGGCCTGCATCACACCGGCATAATCGGCGGCGGGGTACAAGGTTATTGGAATCCCAAATCTCTCCCGCAGCAGGTGCTGGAACCCGTCGTACCGTGCCAGGTGGGTGGGGGTATTCTCCCCGCCCAACAGACCAATTCGGAGCTCCTTGACCTGCTGCTTCCAATCCTGGGCGTAGGCAGCCAGCGATGGGGTCAGCGCGAACGCGACGAGCGCTAGGCGAACGATGATGCGGCGGATCATGGCGCAGGTCACTCCCGGACGGATAGTAGCCCGCCAGGGCGGCGAGCAAGCCTTGGGGAGACTAGTGGCGGTGGCGCGCTCGTCCAGGGGCTCCTCGCTGCCTGGCGATATCTTCCGGAGTATCGTCGAAAGCGATCCGGGGCGCCTAACATTCGGTGCGGGTTCTAGGCTACCTGTAAGTCTGTGGGAGCCAAGATCATGGAGTTCGGCATCGGTATTCCAACGTCCTGCGAGAGCTGGAAAGTTGCGCAGCGGGCTGAGGAACTCGGGTTCACGCACGCCTGGTTCTATGACACGCAGATGCTGGCAGGCGACCCGTTCGTGGCGATGGGGGCGGCGGCGCTGAAAACCTCCCGCATTCGGTTGGGCACCGGCGTGCTGGTGCCGACCAATCGAATTCCGGCGGTCACTGCCTCGGCCTTCGCAACGCTGAACGCGATGGCGCCGGGGCGGGGCTGCATCTTTTTTGCTAGTGACGAAGGTCAGTCCAACCTGAGCGGCGTGCCGTCGAGTTCTTCGGCCCGCTCCACTTCGATGAGAACCGCGAAGCCTTTCTTGTCGGGATCACGGTCTTTCTCTGGCTGGATCAAGCGCGTCCAAACTTCTTCATAAGTCGGCCCCGATTTAAACAGGCGAGCGGTGCCGTAGAAGCGGGCGATGCCGCCTTTGGGCAAAATGCTGTCGGTTCGAAGCTGTGGCTTGCGGAAGTAGATGGTTACCCGCGTACCATCGGTCAGGTTTTCCGTCGTTGATCCTCTTCCCCGTTCCCACAACGAGAAATGTTCGTTGTCGAAGACCTGCGTGCTGCCGCGCGGCGTGATTTGCGCATAGCCGTTCGGCAACACGGTCCCGATCAGGCACACGTCGTTGGGAAAGGCGGAGTTGATGTGGGGTTCGAGGGTCTTGGGAATGCCTGGCATTTGTCTTGCTCCGGTGTATGGCGGGTCTAGATGCGCTCAAGAATTGATAGACCTCTGTTGCGGTCGATCATGTAGATCAGACCCCGATGGTCAACATAAACGTCGTTGCTGCAGACGCGCTGCGCACCCGGCGGCACGTCGGGTATCCACCACGCAGCTTGTTTCATCGATAGAGGATTGGAGATGTCGATCACCTGCAGTCCGTTGGCGAACCACGCCGCGGGGACCTCATTGCCGGTTATCGTTTCGATTGGTTGATGGCACGCAGTCATCAACGGGGTCTTGACACCGACGAGTTCCGGTAGCTGGAAGCAACTGACCGGGATCGGCCGTGTCTCGTCGGTAATGTTCACCATCCAGACCATTGCCGGCAGTTCCGGCGACAGGTTGGGATCGAGCGGCTGGACGTGCTCATCCGCGACCAGCATCCAGCGATGGCCTGCGATCGGTCGATCGATCGGCACCAGACTGTGGGTGGGCCAGCCGAACGGGGGACTCCAATCGAGGGCGGAGACCATCCGCGGTTTGGTCATGTCACTGATGTCGAGGATGACGCCGCCGCCGTACCAGTAGCTGACAAACAGTCGATCGCCGCGGCGGATCGGATGATGGCATCGGTGGTTTCGGCCCTGCCAACTGGGCGTTTCACCGCCTGCTATCCATTGTCCTTCCATCCACCAACGACCCACCTCCTGGGGTCGGGTCGGATCTGCCAGATCGAGGATCATGACGATCGTGCCGATATAGCCGTCCAGCTCGGCGGAGATGTATGCGTAGCGCCCATCAAAGGTGAAACGATGCACCCCCGTGCCAGCACATGCCCAATGGCATATGTCGCGTGGATTGGATGGCTGGCTGACGTCGAAGATGCGCAGGCCGACGAAATCATCCGCTGGCTTCTCGCCCTGGCTACGCTCGCGGTTGGCCAGCATCAGGTCGTTTGCCACCCGCACTTTGTGTGAATGCAGCCCTGGCGGGATATCGATAGCTGCGACGACCCGAGGGTTGGCGGGATCGGAGACATCCAGGACCGAGGTTCCGTTCGGCGGGGCCATGTGCCCGACATAGGCGTGGTTCCCGTCCACAACGACCTGGCCGCCGCCGGCAATATCAATCCAGGCGACCTCACGAATGCCGGAACCTTGTCCCATCCTGCTTCCCTCCGCTCTGGGAATTCAACAGATCTCGGTTTTCCCGTAAAGTTTGGAGTGCCGGTGGCGCATGGTGAGAGATGGATCGAAATGCGAGACATCGAGCGACCCGCGATCGGGCAGGAGGGATCTCATGCGTATCGGAGCCAGCACCTTTATCTGGGTGTCGCCGTTTTCGTCGGATACGCTCGATCTGATCGACAAGGTCAAGGCCTTCGGCTTCGAACTCGATTGAGATCTGCGTTGAGGATCCAGACACAATCGATACAACTGTGATCGGGCGTGCGCTGAAGGGAGCGGGCCTTGGCGTAACCATTTGCGGCGCCTTTGGATTAAACCGGGATATGAGTTCGGATGATCTGGCAGTTCGAGACAACGCGATCCGCTACAGCCGCCGCTGTGTGGATATCGCGGCGGAACTCGGCAGCGAGGTGGTCGTGGGTCCGATGTATGCCGCTGTCGGCAATACGAGGCTGCTTGCGGCACCTGCGCGTCGGCGGCAGTGGGACTTAGCGGTGGAGAGCGTGTCGCTGGTTGCTGATCATGCGGCCGAACGTGGCATCAAGCTGGCGGTGGAACCGTTGAACCGATTTGAGACGGATCTGATCAACACGGTCGATCAGGGCCTCGAATTGCTGTCCGACATCGGACGCGAGAATGTGGGGTTCCTGCTCGACACGTTTCATATGAATATCGAGGAAAAGAATATTCCAGATGCAATCCGGCGTGCCGGGAAGCATATCTTCGAGTTCCATTCGTGCTCCAATGATCGCGGCACCCCCGGTGAGGACCACTTGCCGTGGTTCGAGATCGCGGCAGCTCTGCACGGGGTTGGTTACGATGGGCCGATAGTGATCGAAGCGTTCACGCCGCAGATCCAGGAGATCGCGAAGGCCGTTTCACTGTGGCGTCCATTGGCACCGACCCAAGATGTCCTGGCGCAGCAGGGCTTGCGGCATCTCCGGCAGGTTTTCGGCTGACTGGGAAAGCGTCCTGTTTGCGGATGACCATGTGGTGGCTGTCGATCGCGATGGTTCAACATGGACGCTGCGGACTTCCGCGGGCCCGGCAGATAGTAGACGGTCGGGGACAAACCAATAGGAAGTTGTGCGACCGATGTCTGATGTCGTCGCGTCCGGGGTTGGCCGAAACAGGTAAGTGCGACTTTGGCATCCTAGCCATGCCGATCCCGGCAGAGGAGACGGGTCGCCTTAAGCGCGGTGCCGGTAAGCGAGCGCCTCGGCCAGATGGACGCGCCCGACCACCTCGCTGCCCTCTAGATCGGCGATCGTGCGAGCGACACGCATGGTTCGGACGTAGCCGCGGGGTGACAGGCGCAGTCGCTCCATCGCTTGCTCCAACAGCTTCTGTGCGTCAGGCAAGAGGCGGATCAGCTTGCCATCCGCTTCAGCATTGCAAATCGGCCCTTCCCCGCCGTAGCGGTCTGCCTGAGCATGCCGTGCCCGGGCAACTCGTGCGGCGATCACGGCACTGCTCTCGCCTATGGGCGCATGGGACATCTCAGCGGCCGTCACCGGTTGCACGTCAACGGCGAGATCGATTTGATCCAATACTGGGCCGCTGACGCGATTACGATAGTCATCGCCGCAGCGCGGGGCACGTCCGCATTCGCGTCCGCCTTCCCCCAGATAGCCGCAGCGGCATGGGTTCATGGCCGCAACGAGTTGAAAGCGTGCCGGATAAGTGATGTGGGCGGTGGCGCGGGAGACCGTCGTGCGGCCGGATTCCATAGGTTGACGCAACGCCTCAAGGGCCTGGCGTGGGAATTCAGGAAGCTCGTCCAGAAACAGCACGCCGCGATGTGCCAGGCTGACCTCACCTGGGCGAGCCCGGTGGCCACCCCCGGTCAGCGCGGCCTGCGACGCGGAGTGGTGCGGCTCCCGGAAGGGTGGCCGCATGACCAGCCGGCCGCCGTCCAGCATACCTGCGACGCTGTGGATCATACTGACTTCAAGTGCCGATCGCGGATCCAGGTCCGGCAGCAGGCCAGGCAAGCGAGCCGCGAGCATCGACTTCCCGGCGCCTGGAGGTCCGATTAAGAGTAGGTTGTGGCCCCCGGCCGCGGCGATCTCCACCGCGCGCCTGGCGGTTTCCATACCCTTGACGTCGGCCATGTCGGGGCTGGCCCGCGCCTCGGCCACACCGGCCGTGGCGGGTGGCGTCAGAACCTGCGTGCCGCGGAAATGGTTGATCAGGCTCAGCAGATCGGTGGGCGCAAGGACTTCGATCCGGCCGGCCCAGGCCGCCTCGCCGCCCTGGCTCGCCGGGCAGATCAGGCCGAGATCACGCGCGGAGGCGGCGATGGCAGCCGGCAACACGCCGGCGACGGCGTTCAGCGAACCATCCAGCGACAATTCACCTAACGCGGCATAACCGGCGATCTCCTCGCGCGGCAGGATATCCATCGCTGCGAGCAGACCCAAGGCGAGCGGCAAGTCGAAATGGCTGCCCTCCTTCAGCAGGTCGGCGGGCTTCAGATTGACCAGGACGCGTTTGATCGGCAGCGACACGCCCATGGCTGCGAATGCGGCGCGGACACGTTCCCGAGCTTCGCCGACGGCTTTGTCAGGGAGGCCGACGAGGATGAGGGCTGGCAGGCCCGGGGCAATCTGCACCTGTACCTCGACCGGGACCGCGTCGATGCCGTTGAACGCGAAGGTGTTGGCAACGGCCATGGTCGAGGATTGAATGCGGTTCGACATGGCTGCATTGTCGCGGGTCAATGGTAAACAAAGTCGTAAGCACCTGAGGATTTTGCATGCCTTTCGACGAAACCGGCCGCCGGCCTGGACGGCGGCCCGCTCGCAACGTGCTGGGCGGCCCAATCGGGGTCTGCTCGAACGATCCGATGACCGGGTTCTTCCGCAACGGCTGCTGCGAGACCAGTCCGGAGGATTTCGGCAGCCATACGGTGTGTGCGGTGATGACGCCCGAATTTCTCGCGTTCAGCAAAGCGCAGGGCAACGATCTGTCCACGCCCCGGCCGGAGTTCGGTTTCGCTGGGCTAAAACCGGGTGACCACTGGTGCCTGTGCGCACCCCGCTGGCAGGAGGCGTTCGAGGCTGACGCGGCGCCTCAGGTGGTGCTGCGCTCGACCGAGGAGGGCGCCTTGCGGCATTGCCGCCTGGCCGATCTGACGCGGTTCGCAATCGACTTGGCTTGAATCATGTTCGGCCAAGATTGTTCCGGCCGGAAATGGTGTATCTCCTTATCTGATCGCATCATTCACAGCTCGTGCACGTTCCGCTTAGCGCGATCCTAGTTATAGGTTTGTTTCGGATTTATTTACCCCAGCGCAGAACGAGCGGGTCCAACCGACGGGCGATTTCAATCAATCCGGCCCTTGCGGCCGAGGGCAGCGGCGGGATCGGGTGACGCACTGCGTCGGAGGCGATGACCCCTCCCGCTTTCATCAGTGCTTTGCAGGCGGCCAAACCGCACTGCCGGTTCTCGTGATTGATCAACGGCAGCCAGCGCCCGTAGGCCGCGACCGCTTCGTCCCGTTGTCCAGCGAACCAGGGATCCGTGATCTGCCTGATGCCATCCGGATAGCCGCCTCCGGTCATCGCTCCGGTGGCGCCGGCTTCCAGGTCGGCGAGGAGGGTGATGGCCTCTTCCCCATCCCAAGGACCAACAACGAATGGGCCGCCGAGCGTGATCAGGTCGCGCAACTTGGCCGCTGCCTGGGGTGTTTCGATCTTGAAGTAGCTGACGTGCTCAATCTCCCTCGCCATACGGGCGAGGAAAGCGGCAGAGATTGGCGTGCCGGCGACGGGGGCGTCCTGAATTATAATCGGGATGTCGATTGCATTTGAAACGATCCGGAAGAAATCGAAAATGCCTGTCTCCGGCACGCGGATGGTCGCACCGTGATAAGGCGGCATGATCATGACCATAGCGGCGCCCGCCGCCATCGCCCGCAGGCTGCGCTCGGCGCAGATCCGGCTGCTGAAATGCGTCGTCGTGACGATCACCGGAACGCGGCCCGCGACGTGGCTCAGCATCAGGTCCATAATCCGGTCGCGCTCGTCATCGGCAAGCACGAATTGTTCGGAGAAGTTCGCGAGGATGCAGAGGCCTTCCGAGCCCGCATCGATCATGAAGTCCGCGGCGCGGCGTTGACCGTCCAGATCGAGTTCACCGCGTTCGGTGAACACTGTCGGCACCACGGGAAAGACCCCGCGCATAGGCGGTTTGGCGGACGTGGACATCGGACCTCCCTTCGGTGCCGCGCTGGCTTACGTTGGCGCGGGCATTTTCCATTGCCCAAAGCGCGCAGCTTTGGTGGCGTCCTGACACAATGGAGCGGCATTCGCTGGCGGACAATCGATCCGGCTTAGGCCAATGTCCAGTATGCTTGCACGGGTCAGCCGCTAGTGGCGCCGGTGGGCGGCGTCAGTTGGGCGGCCTTATGTTCCGGCGCGGTCAAAGCGCCCGTCGACCGCGGTCCTCGGCCTCCCTCCATTCCGGCCTTCCAGCATCAGCACCGCGACTTCTATACTCCCGGCTATCTCATTCCGAAGACATGGTGGGACTCGGCAAGACGCTCATCGTCAGCCGTGACCTGGAAATGCGGGCCGCTGTTTATGGCTAGAACGGAATTTCATCATCCAAATCGCCGCCCTTCGGCGCGTCCCAGGACGGGCCTCCCGAGCGTGCTGCGCCAGCGGCGGGGGGACGAGCGGCCGGAGCACGTTCCCGAGGGGTGTATCCAGCCCCGGAGCCAGTTTCGACCCCTCCCCCGAAGCCGCCGCCTTCACCGCCGGAGCGACCGTCGAGCATGGTGAGTTGCCCGTTGAACCGGCCGATCACAACTTCCGTTGTGTAGCGTTCCTGGCCCTGCTGGTCGGTCCACTTGCGGGTCTGCAGCGATCCTTCGACGTAGATCTTGGCACCCTTCTTCAGAAAGCGCTCCGCGACATCGGCGACCCGGTCGTTGAAGATCACAATCCGGTGCCATTCGGTCCGCTCCTTCCGCTCACCGGAGGCGCGATCGTTCCACGTCTCGCTGGTCGCCAAGGTCAGATTGACGATCTTGCTGCCATCCTGGGTGGAGCGAACTTCCGGGTCTTTGCCTAGATTGCCCACTAGGATCACCTTGTTCACAGAACCTGCCATCGTCCCAATCCTTTTGCCGAGACTCGAAACCCTAGCCCAAACCCCATCTAGGGGCCATTGGTTAAGATATTCCTTATGCATCGCTGGTTGGCGTCGCCGGCCGACCGAGATGCGATGGCCGAGGAACGGCAGAGCGGTTGGACGCCCGCACTCGCCTCGACTGGCCCATTTTCAGCGCAAGCTCGGATTTCGCCCCGACCGTGGACCAGGAGGAAATTCGTCGACCGGCAAATGGTTAGACTGGCGGAAGTTGTGGGTAGGTGGTGCCGGCGTTGCAGCTATTCGACCTACCCGAAGAGGATCGACTGCATTGGTTTCTATGTCGTATTAATTAGGAAACGCCTTTTTGCGATGCTCTCCCTGCCGCTGTTATCCAGGCGTTCGCCTCGAGAGGCAGCTTTTGCCCACCCGTTCGCTCTTAACAACTGACGCTCCGACTTCTGTTTCACGCCAGAGGGCTTAGTACCGGGTGGCGTAAATTTTTGGGCGTTCGCGCTAGCAGCCAGCGAAATCAATCGGCCTGATAAGCGTTCACAATCGGCTGTCTGACCCCTTGCGGAGGGGCAACGAGGTTTCGGCGGATTGCCTGCTTCGATTGCTCGGATGTGGCCGCGCCGCCTGCCGCACCGACGCCTCCTCCGACCAACGCTCCGACCGCCGGTCCGATGCCGCCGGTCGCCACCCCTAGGGCAATTCCCCCACCTGTACCCACCACACCGCCCGTCGTGGCTCGGGTTTTTGTGTTCTGGCCGCATCCGCTGGTGATCAATATCAATCCCATCGCCACGACGACGCGTATGATGGCGAACATCATGTGCCCTCCTTCTGGCGTTATACGGGGTGAACGACCAAACGCAGACTTGGTTGCCGATTGATTGGGGTGAGCGTACACGTATCAAAATCGACACGAAATTGGCAGCCGAACGCGGAGATTTCGAGATTTAAGTCTCGCCACGAGCTGATGGCGTAGCCGTGCTACACAGATTTTAAGCGGCAACGCGTAGCCTTTGTGTCAGGATCATGAGCTTGGCTGGCAGCGTCCCTCCGCTCCGAGCGGGCATCGCCCATGATGAGACCGATGCCGAGTTCTCACGGCGAAGGGATCTATTTGCCCGTCTCAAGTCATTTGCCGGTTCGGAAATCGCACCACGTGCAGCCCTGCCAAAGCCAATCGGTCGACCAGGTGCCGGGCCGCGGCCGTCGCCATGAAGCACTCCGTGGGACGAGTGATTTGACCGCCGGACGACAGCAGGGCGGAGGACAATACCGCTTCGAGTTCGGCGTCAGGAACCGGTTCGGGGATTGGATCGAACATCAGCGCAGGATACACTGGATCTAGGTACAAAACAAGAACACAAAAGCCTCGCCTGAGGCAGGAGTTGGGCTTTTGGAGATGTGCGTAAGTGCCGAGCCAAAGCCGACCGCCTCGGAGTTGGAGCAATCGCGCCTCTAGCCTGGCGCCCGATATGGACCACATGAGGTTGCCAAAGGGGGGTGTCAGGAGGGCGAAAATTCTTCCAACCTCCCCTGGACTGTGGCACTCCGGGAACATCCGCAGAACAGTAAGGGGATAGCAGGGATTCATGGCCCAATCGAAAGCCGGCAACATTCACGTGCGCGGCGCGCGGGAACATAATCTAAAGAATGTCGACGTCGTCATCCCGCGCGATCAGCTGACGGTGATCACCGGCTTGTCCGGCTCCGGCAAATCCTCCTTAGCGTTTGACACGATTTACGCCGAGGGCCAGCGCCGCTACGTGGAGTTGCTGTCCGCCTACGCGCGTCAGTTCCTCGAACTGATGGGCAAGCCTGACGTCGACAGCATCGAGGGGCTCTCGCCGGCGATCTCGATCGAGCAGAAGACGACGTCGAAGAATCCGCGCTCCACCGTCGGCACGGTGACCGAGATCCATGACTACATGCGTCTGCTGTGGGCACGCGTGGGGGTGCCCTACTCTCCGGCCACTGGATTGCCGATCGAGGCGCAGACCGTGTCGCAAATGGTGGACCGGGTGATGGCGATGCCGGACGGCACGCGCCTCTTGCTGCTCGCGCCCGTCGTGCGGGACCGCAAAGGTGAATACCGGAAGGAGCTCGCGGAGTTGCAGCGCCGCGGGTTCACCCGGGTGAAGGTGGACGGCACTCTCTATGAGATCGGCGAGGTTCCGGCACTTAATCGGAAAACCAAGCACGAGATCGAGGCTGTGGTGGACCGTTTGGTTGTGCGGGAGGGAATTTCATCGCGCCTGGCGGACAGCTTCGAGACAGCGCTGAGCCTGTCCGACGGCATCGTCTATGCCGAGAACGCCGATGGCGGCGAGCGGACCGTCTTCTCGTCGCGTTTCGCCTGCCCGGTGAGCGGTTTCTCGCTCGAGGAGATCGAACCTCGGCTGTTCAGTTTCAACTCCCCGCACGGCGCTTGCCCGGTTTGCGACGGGCTGGGTGTGGAAAGCTTTTTTGATCCGGAGCTGGTGGTGCCGGATGACCGCGCGGGATTGGCCGAAGGGGCGATCGCCCCTTGGACCGGCTCACATTCACCCTACTACGACCAAACGTTGCAGAGCCTGGCTCGGCATTTCAAACAGACGACGAAAACTCCCTGGCGCGAATTGCCCGATGATGTGCGCCAGGTGATTCTGAGCGGTTCGGACGAACCGATTGCCTTTACCTACAAGGATGGCGTCCGGGCTTACACGGTGACGAAGCCGTTTGAGGGTGTGCTGAAGAACCTGCAGCGTCGCTGGCAGGAAACCGACAGCGTCTGGGTACGGGAGGAACTTTCCCGGTATCAGGCGGAAAAGCCCTGCGTGGTGTGCAACGGAGCGCGCCTCAAGCCGGAAGCGCTGTCGGTCCGGGTGGCGGGCAAAAACATTGCCGAGGCCTCGGAGTTTTCCATCCGAGGTGCGCTTGGCTGGTTTGCCGAGGTGCTGCCGCAAATGACCCCGCAGCGCCAGGAAATCGCCGGCCGCGTTCTGCGTGAGATCGTCGATCGGCTGCGCTTTCTGGTTGATGTCGGACTGGATTATCTGACCTTGGCTCGAGGCTCCGCTTCGCTGTCCGGCGGCGAATCGCAGCGCATCCGGTTGGCCAGCCAGATCGGCTCTGGGCTGACCGGCGTGCTGTATGTGCTAGACGAACCGTCGATCGGCCTACATCAGCGCGACAACGAACGACTGCTGGGCACGTTGCGGCGACTGCGTGACCTGGGCAATACCGTTCTTGTAGTGGAACATGACGAGGACGCCATACGCGCCGCCGACCATCTGATCGACATGGGGCCAGCGGCAGGAATCAATGGTGGGCATGTCGTCGCGGAGGGCACGCCGACCGAGGTCGCCGCCAACCCGAAATCGCTGACCGGCGATTATTTGTCGGGTCGCCGGATGATT
Source organism: uncultured Alphaproteobacteria bacterium (assembly GCA_963819345.1). Lineage (GTDB taxonomy): Bacteria > Pseudomonadota > Alphaproteobacteria > Acetobacterales > Acetobacteraceae > Rhodopila. The sequence goes on along the minus strand of CAWFVX010000023.1, from coordinate 39,068 downwards.
CCGGTGCCGGCGATGCGCCGGCCGATGCAGAAGGACCGGGTTCTAAAAGTCGTAGGTGCGCGGGGCAATAATCTGAAAAACATTTCGGCCAGTTTTCCGCTTGGCACCTTCACATGCGTCACCGGGGTCTCGGGCGGCGGCAAGTCCACGCTGGTGATCGACACCCTGTATAAATCCGCGGCCCGCCGGTTGATGGGGTCCGGTACCTGTACCAACGGCGCATGACCGGATCGAGGGACTGGACCAACTCGACAAGATCATCGACATCGACCAGTCGCCGATCGGCCGCACACCTCGGTCCAATCCCGCGACTTATACCGATCTGTTTGCCCCGATCCGCGACTGGTTCGCCGAACTGCCGGAAGCGCGTGCTCGGGGCTACAAGCCCGGCCGTTTCAGCTTTAACGTCAAGGGCGGCCGGTGCGAAGCCTGCCAGGGCGACGGGCTACTCAAGATCGAGATGCACTTCCTGCCGGACGTCTATGTCACCTGCGATACGTGCAAGGGAAAACGGTACAATCGCGAAACATTGGAGATAAAGTTCCGCGACAAATCTATCGCGGAGGTGCTGGCGATGACGGTGGAAGAGGCGGTCCCCTACTTTAGCGCGCAGATGCGCATCCACGACCGGCTGAAAATTCTCCAGCAGGTGGGGTTGGGCTATATCGCGCTGGGCCAGCAGGCCACCACATTGTCGGGCGGCGAGGCACAACGGATCAAACTGTCAAAGGAACTCGCTCGGCGCGCCACCGGGCGAACGCTGTATATTTTAGACGAACCCACCACCGGCTTACATTTCGAGGATGTGCGCAAGCTGCTAGAGGTGCTGCACACGCTGGTCGATCAGGGCAACACGGTCATCGTGATCGAGCACAACCTGGAGGTCATCAAGACCGCGGACTGGATACTCGATCTTGGTCCGGAAGGTGGTGACGGCGGGGGTCAGATCGTGGCCGAGGGCACACCGGAGGATATCGTCGCGAATCCGGACAGCTACACGGGCCGGTTCCTGGCGCCTTTGCTGCCGCCGGTGGAGGCACCGAAAAAGACACGGCGGCGGGCCTGACCAACGCTGGAGCAGCATCGCGGGAGCGGCGTTCAGCCCGGGTATTTGTTTAGTGCGCGAAGACGTCCGGTTGTTCGTATCCCAGTAAGTCAAGATTTCGCGCGGGTTGGCAAAAACGCGAAACAGGCCTCGGCCAAAGCCAACCGGTCCTCACGGATCAGGATCGCTTCGAGCTTCGCCCATAGCGCATGCAGATACAGCACGTCTGACGCGGCGTATGCGAGTTGTTCCGACGTCAGCTCCATGGCGCCCCAATCGGAGGATTGCTGCTGCTTGGATAACTCCACTCCGAGCAACTCTTTGCAAAGCTCTTTGAGACCGTGGCGGTCAGTAAAGGTGCGGATCAGCTTGGCTGCGATCTTGGTGCATTTGACCGGACCAACTGCGATACCGAGGTAGTGCTGCAGCACCGCTACATCGAAACGGCCGAAGTGCATCAGCTTCAAAACTGCCGGATCGCTGAGAAGATGCTTTAAATGAGGGCAGTCGAAGCCACGCCCGCCGCGTTCCGCTGGAATTAGCTGCACAATATGCGCGTGCCCGTCGCCGGCCGACAATTGCAGCAGGCACAGCCGATCGCGATGTGGGTTGAGCCCCATTGTCTCGGTATCGACGGCGACGACCGGCCCCAGAGCAAGGCCCTCCGGCAGGTCGTCCCGGTAGAGGTGGATGGTGGCATTCGGCATGAACTGTGTGATGCTCATGGAAATTTGGTGCCCAGAAGAAGACTCGAACTTCCACGACCTTGCGGCCACAGGTACCTGAAACCTGCGCGTCTACCAATTCCGCCATCTGGGCAGCCGTTCGTCCGCAACAAATACGGACAAAAGGGTGGGCGGGCCATGTAGCCGCCACCCGCGGTGGCGTCAACCGTTTCCGGCGTTAAATATGCCGCACCTTGAGAGGCGCGCGTGCGCGGCGTATCAGACCGGCGCGGAGAGGGAGACTCACCACCATGGCGGTACGGCGCGTAGCGACGGTATTTGGCGGTTCTGGCTTCATCGGCCGCTATGTCATCAAGCGACTGGCCCAGCAAGGCTACATCGTTCGGGTGGCGGTGCGCGACCCGGAGGCGGCGCTGTTCCTCAAGCCGATGGGCGCCGTTGGCCAGATCGTGCCGCTTTATGCCTCGGTGATGAACGAGGGGACGGTGCATCGTGCCGTGGTCGGGGCTGAGGTCGTCGTCAACTTGGTTGGCGCGCTGACGGAGAGCCGAACGGCCTCGTTTCAGGCGGTACATGCCGAGGGGGCCGAACGCATTGGACGGCTCAGCGCGGCCAACGGTGTCCATCGGCTAATCCAAATGTCCGCCATCGGCGCGGATCCGAACAGTCGTAGCCAGTATGGCTCGACCAAGGGAAAGGCGGAACAAGCGGTGGCGGCGGCGTTCCCGAGCGCCACCATCTTGCGTCCGTCGCTGGTTTTCGGGGTTGAAGACAAGTTCTTCAACCGCTTTGCCGAGATTGCGCGAATCTCGCCGTTCATGCCGGTGATCTCTGGCGACACCAAAATGCAGCCGGTTTTTGTGGGCGACGTCGCCAACGCGGTGATGGCGGTTTTGGCGTCCAACACCTCGATGGGCAAGGTGTTCGAGCTTGGCGGCCCGCGCATTTGGACGTTTCGCGAGATCCTGGCTTTCATCCTGCAGCAGACGCGCCGCAAGAAACGACTGGTGGACATCCCGATGGGGATCGCGCGATTGCAGGCCGCCATCCTGCAGCATGCGCCCGGCAAACCGCTGACGCCGGACCAGCTTTTGATGTTGTCGAAGGACAACGTCGTTTCTCCGGATGCGCTGGGGCTAGCCGATCTGGGGATCACGCCTACGCCGGTGGAGTTGGTGGTGCCGTCGTATCTGAGCCGCTACCAGCCGGGTGGTGGCCGCCGGCCCACCGTCCCGCTACCGGCCTGAGGCGTTACCTCGAGGCGTGAGATACTTTCGGGGGAATGGGTGCGGGATCTCGACGCCGACGCTTTGAAGCCTTGACGTTGTGGGGGCCGCCCTTGAATTGCGGAGGGCTGGTTTAGTGGCCGGACGGCAGCACGACCTCGCTGTTCATCATGATCCTCCGGGCGTGGTGCATCTCGCCTACTTTAGCGATGGATCGTTATTCGTATGATACCAGCCGACAGTCGCGTTGACTTGTTCGTGATTTGGTGCGACTCGACGCGAGAGGATTCCTGAATAGCCGTTTGCATAGGGGGCGGCGATGACGGTGATGATCACCCGGCTGGATCAGAATCCATCTGACATGCGGGTCGCTCCTGCGCGGAGACGCGGATGCCAAAGTGGCTCGTCGCTTGTTGGCTCCCAGTTCGACCTCGCAACCCGAAGGCGGACGCCGAAGCCGAAGAAGCGCATAAAAAACTTCGCTGATCTGGTTGCCGCGGCAATCCCACCTGAGGCCGTGACAAGCCGATCGCCTCCGGTGGCAGGATGAGGCCAGGATCGGTCAGCAAGGCAGTCTGATCTATGTCTGGGGAGAGCGCGGAAGTTGCCCGGAGTTGTGTCCGGCAAGCTGTGCAAAAACAATTTGGCACCTGACCAGTGATGTTTCTTTGTTCGGCGAGACGGGGCCGTTTCTTCATCCCGGCCTGATGGCGCGTTGGCGTCGGGCGGGGCCGCGGTCAAGGATGGCCGCAGGCCACCGCTGCGGCGGCGCGAAGCGTCCTTGAGGGTGGCTCCGGGTGACGTCAGGCTCAGGCAGGTCGGGACCCCGCTCATGCCGCGCGTTCCTTCGCAGCATCCGTTGCCGTCCGCATCTGCTGCTTCTTGTGTTCGCGCAGATCCACCATGTTCAGGTAGCGCGGGCTTTCCAGCCAGTCCTCATGCGTCTCCACCGCCAACGCCCGCAACAGCCGCAGGCAGGCCGCCGGGCCCGGGAAAATCCGCACCACGTGCGTGCGGCGTTTGATCTCCTGGTTCAGACGCTCCAGCATGTTGGTCGATTTCATGTGCTTGTGGTGCGACAGCGGCAGCCGGTAGTAGGTCAGCGTCTCCTCGATGTTCTCCTCCACCCAGGTGCACAGCCGGGTATTTACTGCTCCACTTGCTCAGCCACGCCGCCAGGTCGCGCCGCACCTCGGCCAGTTCGCGCCGGTCGTAGATCCAGCGCAGCTCTTGCAGGCAATCGTCGTTGGCCCGCCGCGGCAGGTGATCCAGTGCATTGCGCAGAAAATGCACGTAACAGCGCTGCCATGCGGCCTCCGCCAAGACCTTGCGGCTTCAGCCCGGGGTGATCGTCCGAGACCACGAACTCCACGCCGTGTAGGCCGCGCTGCTTCAGCCCCAGCAGGAAGTCCCGCCAGCTCGACACGCTCTCGCGGTTGGCCAGCTCGACACCGATGATCTGCCGGCGGCCCTCACTGTCCACCGCAACTGCGATCAACACCGCTTGGCTGGCGATGATGCCGCCATCGCGCGCCCGTTCATAGCGCGCGTCGAGGATCAGGTAGGGATACGGTTCGTCCAGCCGACGCGTCGCAAACGCCGTCAGTGCGGTGTCCAGCGTGCGGTTCATCTCGCTGACCGAGCTCGCCGAGAAGCTGTGTCCGCACAGCGTTTCGGTCACTTCCTTGACCTTGCGCGTCGATACACCCTGCACATACATCTCCGCTAGCGCGCTGACCAGCGCCTTCTCCGAGCGCTGGTAACGCTCGAACAGCGCGGTCGAGAACAGGCCAGAGCGGTTGCGCGGAACCCGCAGTTCCAGCGTGCCGACCCGAGTGACCAGCGAGCGGCTGTAGTAGCCGCTGCGGTAGCCCTGGCGGCCGTCAACCCGCGCACTCTTCTCCGCCGACAGCGCCTCCGTCATCTCCGCTTCCAGCACCGCCTGCACCGCGACGTCCATCATCGTGCGCAGAAAGTCGCCGTCCGACGCCAGCAGGCTTTTCAGGTCGAGGTCGGTCAGTTTAGGTTGACCCTTGGTCATGGCGTGCTCTCCCTCTCCACAGGGGTTGGTGACGTTGAACATCACCAGCACGCCATGGCTGCTTCGCAGTGGGTCGCTTTGCACATCACCCCGGACACTACCTTGCCCGGGGGCGCCGCGGGACCAGCGCTACCAGTGGGCGTATATTTTCGGGCGGTCTGCCCAGCATGTGGGGTCAGAGCTGGCCTGGTGGCGAAGCCGACCGAAACAACGATTGACACCGCTCACGCGGCAGTTTGCTCAGATGGCTTTTGGGCGATCAACAGTCGCCGGGACTTCCAGAAGGCGGTCAGGGCGATGATCCTCGCGGCAATGAAGGCGGTTGACACCGAAAAGCGTTAATGGCGCCGGTCATTGCGAGGTTGCGCCGTTGGGGCGGGACCGGCAATGCTGACGACATGCCAGATCGCCCTTACCGAGCCGTGGATGATTTGATCCGCCGGGTGCAGCGCGTTGCCGCCAACAGAGCCGACCCACTGCACATCCTCGCCGAGACGATCAGCTTGATCGGCGAGAGCGATGTTGACCCCTACGCCATCCTGGGCGTGCTAATCGAGGGCGCCGCCCATACGATCGCTCGGCACATCCCCACCGAACGGCAGGCCGAAAACAGCCACGACACTGCTACACTTGCTGGACGAGCGTCTCAGTGCGCATGGACTGCGGCGCGGCGATCAATGATATCAAGGATCGGAATGATCCGCTGCACGCCACCTGCGGTGAAACTACCCTACTGATCCGGCCTGCCCTCGGCGGTCCACGCGGGCGGTTGCGAACCCCAACCTATCTCGGAACGGCGCCGCCCAAAGTGGTGCGATGCATCAGCCGCCGCTGTGGCAGGTTGTAGTCCTGGATGGCTCGGTGCTCCACCGAACAGTTGTCCCGCATCAGCAGGTCTCCGCGGCCCCATTGGTGGCGATTAATGAAAGCGGGCTTGACGATATGTTCTGCGAGAGCGGCTATCCGTGCCTCCGCTTCTTCCGCATCCACCCCCTCGATCCCGACGCAATCGTCGCGCATAACATATAGGCATTTGCGCCCAGTAAACGGATGTGTTCGAACGATCGGATGCCGCACTGGCGGATAGCGGTCGATCTCGGCCTGAGTGAGCTGAAAGGCACGCTTCCTGCCACTGAAATGCCCGGCTCCTACGTCAACATCAAATTTGCCATCGAGCGCGGATTTAACCTGATGGAAGCAGTCCAGGTGGTTCGAGAACCGCCTCTGGATTCTCCGTTTGATCCGGTTCCGGATGATGGTCATCTGTGACTGAAGGGTAGCGGATCGCTTTTCGCCAGCCATCTCGCCCGATGTCCATCCGCGTCTCACCGGAATAGAGACCAAATGTCAAATCCGATTTCGCATCACCAATGACATCTTTGGCGACGCCGACGGGGCATTCTGCCGTCTCAAACATGTGCGCAACGGTTTTTCTGATCGAGTGGAAGACATACCTACGGTCGACACCGAGGTCCGTCTTCAACCGGCCAAACCTCTTGCCGAGGGGCTTGGCTCCCTTCTCCGTATTTGGTTTGGGCCGCACTGTAGATCAGATACCCGTCGTCGCCCGCGTCCTTGCTCAGCTTGTCGATTAGGCGAGCGATCTTAGTCTGGAATGCAGCGGCACGAAACGATCACCTGCTGCTGTCTTGTCGTTCATCTTCATAAAGCGCGCGCCGGTGTCCGGGTCAATTCGAATATCTGTCGTCTGAAGCTGTGCCACCCCCTCAATTCGCGCCCCAGAATATGCAGCGATCTGGATGGCTGCGGCCAATGCTGCATCCCCTCGTTCTTCCACAGTGTTCCAACAGCGAACCACATCCTGCGCGCGAAACCGTTGGCGAAGCTCCTCCTTCCCTTTTCTCCGGTTGGCAGGATTTATGACCCGCCGACCGGCAAACGGATTCCGATCGTCGGGGACAATCTGGTGAGATTGAAGCCATGACCAGTGGTTTCGAATTTCGCCCAGCTTGCGGTTGACAGTCTTCGAGATCAGCCCCTTCTCGCAGTCGGCGTTGATCAGCCCGTCGATCTACCGCTGCACCTCTTTGCTCTCAATCTGCTCGATCGGTTTACCGGCGGCCTTGTCAAACTGCTTTATTGACGATGTCACCTGATCAAGAGGATGGGTCATCAAACCAGCATCGGGCGTCCACTGCTCAAGGTAGGTTAGGAGCGGAGTGGCATTGCCGGTTATGCGGTCGGCGACCTCAGCCGCGGCCTCGCCTCCCGGTAATCGCCGAAGGGCCGCGTGAACGTCGTACCCAGCACTGCGAACCTGTTTGGCGTGATCGGCCCACGCGTGACCTTGCGTCGAGAGGACGAATTTGATCACGTCCGTGATCCTGTGCTCTCGGCCTTCTCGGGATCGGTAATCCGCTCTGTCCGGTAGCGTTCGGCCAGATTTTCCGCCGTGACCTGTTCCAGCCGCTTCCCCGCTTCGCGTACTGATCTTATCCGCGCGTGTAGATCGGCGATGATCGGCGCCGCTACGGTCGCAGCCTGATGCTCATCCGTGTGCCCGATCGGCACCTTGAAAATGGACTGACCGATGATCTTGCGCACGTCAGTGTGGATTCCGACGAAGGCGGCCACCTATTGCAATCTGATCGCGGCCACCATTCCAACTTGATGGCGGCCAGTTAGGCATCGTCTTGTGGGCCGATTTTGGTGATGTCATTCAGTACAGCCGGGGTCAAGTAGTGGTGTAACGGATCCGGCCACTTCCGCTGGCGACTAGGGGCAACAAGGGCCCTGATCGCGGTTACGTTACGCTTTGCAGTTGCCCTGACGGGGTCGTCTGGTGCTCGGCCGCGGTGGTCTCCGGTTTGCGCCGGCTCTTGCCGGTCAGCGCGATGCGATGGGAATTGTGCACCAGACGATCGAGGATGGCGTCGGCCAGCGTGGGATTGCCCACGATCTCGTACCAGCGATCGACCGGCACCTGGCTGGTGATGATCAGCGAGCCGCGATTGTAGCGGTCCTCGACGATTTCCAGCAGGTCGCGGCGCTGCTCAGCGGTCAGTGGCTCTGGTCCCCAGTCGTCCAAGATGAGCAGATTGACGCGCGCGAGCTGGCGCATCAGCCGGGCGTAGCGGCCATCGCCGCGGGCCAGCGCCAGCGCACCGAACAGGCGCGAACAGCGCTGGTAGAGGACCGAGAGATTCTCCCGGCAAGCCCGGTCGCCCAGTGCGCAGGCGATGAAGCTCTTGCCGGTGCCGCAAGCGCCGGTGATCAGGCAATGCCGGTGCTCGCGGATCCAATCGCAGCTGGCCAGGTGCAGGAACAGCGTCCGGTCGAGGCCACGAGGCTTGCGGAAGTCGACATCCTCGGCGGTGGCGGCTTGCCGCAGCTTGGCGGTGCGTGTGCGGGCCTCGAACCGCTTTTGCTGACGCAACGTGACCTCCTGATCGACCAGCAGACCGAGCCATTCGGCGTGTTCGAGGGCACGGCTTTCGGGATTGGCCGCGAGATCGCGGAAGCCCTTTGCCATACCGTCAAGGCCAAGTTCGCGCAGGCGATCCAGTGTTGGATGGTTCAACAATATTGTTCTCCTCAATGGAAATAGCCGGAGCCGCGGATGTTTTCGTGCAATAGAGGCGCCCCGTCCGCGGCTTGCGGTGGCGTCGATTGGTCGAGCCGGTGTTTGAGGATCGAGGCGACACTGGCATAGGTCAGCACGCCGACCTCAACGGCGCGGCAGCTGACCGCCTCGGCCCGCGCTGCGTCGAGGCCGCGCAACAGCCGCAGCATGCCGAGGCAGCTGCGGAAGCCTTGTTCGGGGTGCGGCCGGCGGGCCAGCACCGCCAGGATCAGCGCCTCGGTGTTGGGCCCGATGTCACGCGCCTGGCGGGCGAACCGTTCCGCCGACCATTCGCCATAGCGCCGGTGCGCACTGGGCATGTGGTCGGGCAGCGTGCCGTGACGCGGACCGCCGTAGCGCCGCGCATGACTTGCCACCCGCTTGCCGCGGTGGAACACTTCGATGGTGCGCGTCGTGGCGCGGGTGTCGACCTGCTCGCGGATCAGCGCGTGCGGCACCGAATATAAAAAACCAGCGACCTCGACGTGGTAGTCGATGCCAACACGGGCAAAGTGCCACTCGGCATATTCGTAGTCCTGCTCAGGCAGAACCTGCATCACCGGCCGCTCGATGGTTTCGAACAGTTGACGCCGGCTGACACCGAGCCGGCGCATCTCACGCCCGTTCATCCGCTCAAGCGCCGCGTCAATCGCCGCCTGGCATTCGGCCAGCGAGAAGAACGTCACGTTGCGCAGGCGACCAAGAATGTACGACTGCGCAAACCGCACGCCGGCCTCCACGGCCGCTTTATCCTTGGGCTTTCGCGGCCGTGCCGGCACCACACCGACGTTGTAGTGCGCTGCCATTTTGGCGTAGCTGCGATTGATCTCGGGGTCGTAGAATGAAGGCTTGTTGACCCCGCTCTTGAGATTGTCCGGGATCAGCAGTCGCGGCGCCGAACCAAAGAAGCGGAACATCCGCACATGCGCGCCGATCCAGTCCGGCAGGCTCTGTGTCCAGCCGGCGTCGGCAAAGGTCAGGTTGGACGCGCCGAGCACCGCGATGAACAGCTCCGCCATCCGCACCTCGCCGGTCAGCGGCTCGACGATCGGCACCCGCTTGCCAGAATAGTCGACGAACGCCTTATCGCCGGCCACGTGGGTCTGGCGCATCGTCGGTGACAGACGCCGCTCAAACGTCCTGTAAAGCTGGCAAAAACGACTATATGCGTAACCATCGGGATAAACCGCCCGATATTCCTCGAACAGGACAGACAGGTTGACGCCGGGTCGCTTCATCTCGCGTACCAGCGCCGGCCAGTCGGGTTCGACATAGCGACGCGCGCCGGGCTTGCTCCGGGGGTTGGGGAACAGAAGCTGCTCCAGCGCCTCGTCCGTCTGCTCCGGCGGCAATGGCCAAACCAGGCCGGCCGCAGCGGCGCGTGTCAGATAGTCCTGCACCGTGCTCCGTCCGATGCCGACCGTCCCGCCGATCACCCGCGCGCTGGCTCGCGCGCCAAAATGCAGCTGTAGAACCTGCCGTATCCGCCGCATGGACAGTCTCTCCGTCGGCATCCGTGTCCCTCCATCGATTGCGAGGGGGCAACACTGGACCCAGGTGAACACTGACCCGCGAAACGATCGCCTTTCCCGGATGTCCTCTTTCCTTCCTCGGAGGTGGCCGGGATCAGATTGGAATGGTGGCCGCCATCAAATCGGTAGCCTGGCCGCGATCAAATCGTAGCAGGTGGCCGCGATGCATTGGAATTCCGCACGTCGGCGGGAACCACCATCCGCACGAACCATCGGCGGCGCTGCTGCAAGAGATAAGGGTAATGCGACCTGACCATCATGGATGCTCAACGTGGCTTCGGCCCGGAATGTAGGCGTTGGTCAAACCGTTGGTCAAAGAGGCGTTCTTCGATAGGTCTAAATGACTGATAATATTTAAAAATACGAAGTTGGCGGAGGGGATGCCCGTCGCACGGGTCCATTATATTATTGATTTGTAGAAATACTTGTCCTGATCATTAGCCCCAGATACCCGGGGAGATACCCGGTCTAAGCGAAAAAAGCCCAGCGTGCTACAAAAGCAACGAAACCGGCTTATCCCCGAGAATTAAGCGGGATCCAACGGCGTTGAATTAAAACTGATGGCGGCCGGGAATCGCGTCGATCGGATCATGCGAGCCGGATTTGTATGGAGCAGTCAGAGGAAAGGCCACAGGGACGCGCTTCGTTGTTCAACTCTTCGTGCCCACTACGCGGGACGTTACCCCGTGATGTCCCGGCTTGTCCTGCCGCGTCCGGCGCAGTCCGATAGCGCGGCAAATCCGCTGCGGCGGCGGGCGACCGGCAGCCCCTCGAACCGCGATCTCATTACACTGCACAGCAGCTGCTGCAACTCGGTCACCCGCGCCAATAGCGTGATCACCACAGAGTTCAATTCGGTTGATGACAGATCCTGAAGGTCGGGCGGCAACGGCGGCGTCCAATCATAGATTTGGACCAGGTTGCGTCGGGGGAAGCGAAGTCCTGATCTCGGCCAACCGACGCAAATCCACGGTCCGTTGTCGTCACAACGCAATCTCCTACCACGCTCTGAGCGAGCCAGCCAGAATTTCTGATTTACAGCAATGGCTTGGGCATGTTGGTCTTCGTCGGCCAAACGGCGAAGCCAGGGTTTTCTCGGCTGACGCATAAGGTCGCACATGGACATCGTCCGGCAGGGCGTGCAGTTTGTACGGCGCGCAACTTGTTTAGTCGCCGCTGCCTTTATCATACGCGATTCAGCTCGCCGTAGATATAAGGTTGCAATGGATCCATGGGTGAATAGCCGGGCCGGGCGATCACCTTCGCTGTCGCGCCAGCGAAGCCCGCGACGGCGACATCCCGTCCATTCACAAAACCATCTATGAAGCGAACGGACGCCGGAGTGGTTCCGGATAATTTTCAAACCATCTATTATAGCTTCCGTATTGCCGCAGTCGGGCTCGAAGTTCCTCTCGCTTACCCAGGCCCCACCGAGTGAGTGAGTGAGTGAGTGAAGATGCAATGGGCGTGCACTTCGTGCGAAAGAAAAAGCTTTGCCCGACAAGCCATCACCCACGTCACCCTTTTGATGGGGGTGACGTGGGTGACGGCTAGAGCCGAAAAGCCGCACGATTTGCAAGGGGTGACGCCGGTGACGCAAATTCCCGAAAAACCTCAGCGCGTGGTAAGCAGCTGACGAGCACTATAGCCCGCCTTATCGCTTCTCGCCGCCGATCGAGAAATTTGCCTTCAAACCGATCCCCACGAACCGTTGACCGTGACGACCCTTTTTTTGGCCAAATCCCCGATGCACAAGATCGGCATAAAATCTGGCCCGTTCCGGTACCACCCGTGTGCCCTCGTCTTTGACGAATTGCCCAAAAACCCGATACAAGTCATTTCCCCAAACTTTCTCATCAGCACTGACGATGCAACAGTCCTCGATGAAGCGTTGCAACAGGCTAGCATTAGTGACCCATTTTTTGGTCGCATCCTGCACCATCCCCGGAATATCAAAGCGACCGCGAAGCTGCAATCTCTGAAAGCCTTTAAGCATGCAGTTTAAGACACCTGACATCTCCTCCTCCCAGATGCGCGGGAAGAGGTGAACGTCCTGGGCTGGCCCCAGAAAACTACGGTTGAAGGGGATAACCTGAAGGCGCCGCAGGGTGCCAGGGCTCAAGTCGGACAGCACCGGTATGTTATTGCACAATAAGAATGGCACTACACGGCACTCAACTTCACGTTTATCGTGATACTTACGCTCGCCTGTCAGGATTTTCTCTTCGCTGATCTTCTTGAGCATGCCGTCCGGTAATACCGTGTCGCCGGCAACGTCGCCATCGACAAAGATCCTCTTCCCGGGGAAATGTGCTATTGCGCGCGGATCCTTGGCCAATTGATCCACTCTGCCGGCGTAGATCAACAAAACTCCCAATAGCTGCGCCAAAGTTCGGACTAGCATTGTTTTACCGTTGCCACCGCTTCCATACAACACCAACACCAAGGCAAATTCCCTGGACTCCTGAAGGGCGTAGCCACTCAGCTCATGCCAATGTCGCCGCATCGACTTTGAACCGTCAAAAATATCCAGCAGCGCACGGCTGTAAAGGGCGCACTTTGCATTAGGATTGAAATCGACCTCGATCTGGTGATCAAAATAGCTCTGCGGGTGATGATCACGAAATTTGATGGTTCCATCGTCCAGAAGATGGACCTCGCCGTTTCGACAGTTGATGACTGGATGAGCATACTTCTGCTCGTGGAATGGATCGCCGCCTACAGCGCGCATCGGCTTTATCAGCTCTAGAACTTGCTTTACGATTGGGGCAATATCCCTTGTCAATTTGACATTTTCCACGGCCCTTAAGATTTTGCGCTCAACCTCACGATCCCCGGTAGTGCGCCACACTCCGGCTTGGTAGGTCCAAAACTGTTCGTTGACATAGATCAAGCGCTTACCATTCCGATAGGATTTTTCGAGGACTAGTTTTGCGATCTCAAAACCTAAATCCGTTTTCCGCCCGGCTACGTTACCCTTTGGTCGAATTATCTTCTTGCTGGCATGAGTATTTGCCGTCACTATTGATTTCCTGGTCATGGGTGTTCTCCTGAGGGATTGAGTTTGTGTTTCGAGGGATTGAGTTTGATGGGACTCCGACGGGCTAAGTGGATTCGAATAGATCTCCCAGTGGTGCGGCAATCAGGTAGATGATGGTGGCGAAAGTGGTGACGGAGCGGTAGCCGCGAGCGCGTGCCCTGGCCGCCTGGAACAGGCCATTCAGCCCTTCCAGGCGGGCGTTGCTGTGTGACGAGGTCCAGCGCTGGAGGATTCGCTTGCTGTGCGCCTCGACGGTTCCAATAGCCTTGCGGACCGGATCGAGCAGCGGGTCCGGATCAAGCCGGTCATTGGCATGACGCAGGAAGTTGGTGAGCCGCCAGCGCGCGGCCTGAACCGATTGCGCCTGGCGAACCCAGCGCAGCTTCTCCTTAATGCGCCAAGCGATCGCGGTGAACAGATCAGACGCCTCGAGTTCGGCCAAGGCCGCGACCTGAGCTTCAGTGAGGTGACCGTCGGCCCGCTTGAGGACGGCCCAGCGCAGCGCCTTGGGCAGTTTGTTCTGCCTGGATTCGGCCCGGCGCACCTCGTCGACCGCCTTGGTGAATAGTTGCACGACATGGAACCAGTCCACGGTGACCGCAGCGTTTTCGAAGCTCTCGCCCACGGCGGCGATGAACGCGCCGCTCATGTCGCAGACCACCTCGGCGATGCGGTCGGCCGAGCCGCCATGTTTGGCCAGGAAAGCGCGGAACTTGACCACCGTTTCTTTGCCGTGTCCCGGGGTCACGAACACCACCGGCTTTTCGCTGCGATCAAGATCGATGAACACGGTTACGTAGGTGTGGCCCCGCTTGGCCGCGGTCTCATCCAGGCCGACGGCAGCGAGCTTGCGCAGGTCGAGGCGCTCGACCGCGCGGCCGACATAGTGCTCGACGATGCGCCACAACCTTTTGTCCGTGATCTCGATAATGCGGGCGGCAGCCAACACCGGCATCTCGCGCACCAACATCAGGGCCGCCTGCTCGAACAACAGAGTGAAGCGGCTGCCCTCGCGTGCCCAGGGGGCGGTAATCCGCAGCACGCCGTGCTCGCCGCAGTCGGTGCGCGGGATCTTGGCGGTGATGTAGCAATGGTGTTGGAAAAAGTTCAGATGGCGCCAGGTGAATTCGGCGAAGTCGTGGGCTTTACAGGGCTTGCCGCAGACCGGGCAGGGAAACAGGCTGCCGCGGTCGGCGGCAACCTCCAAGTGTAATTCGTGCGGCTGCTTGCCGGTCTCCAGGCGCTGATTGACCAGTCGCCACGGCGGCGTCACTCCAAGCCCCAAAGCCAATACCGTATTCGCGTCCATACCCGTCCCGCTCATCTCGATCTGCGTCAGTATGCCAGCGTGCTCGTGACCCTCCAGGACGCTGCGCGTCGCTGCGCGATGGCCGGTGGCCATCCTGGACCGTCACTGCGCGCGCCGGCGGGGCGTGTGGCAGGTCGGGACGAGAGGATGGTCGCTGCCCAGTCGAACCAGAGGATGATACTGCCGCAAGGCGCGCATCAAGTGGGGACGCCAGTCCCGCTAGAAAAGCCCGATATCCATTTTGGACGTCGAGGAGGCAGTTTGATTCGCCCCCGCGCGGGTCTGCCAAACATCCTTTGGCTTGAGGGGGAATCGAACCCAACTTCCGGGTGCGAAGTTAAATCAAAGAAAAATGGCCGCCTTTGTGTAACCGAACTGCAGTTCACCTGCAAAAAATCATGAAAACCCTCCAATCGCTCGATTTTTCGTCTGAATCGACCGTGCTTTGGGATTTTTCCGTTAATGCTGAATCAAAAAATTCAAGCGGAATCTAATTCATTTGATCAGCTGCATTTGTACCTCATCATTTGACCGAATACGCTTTACTCCGATCAATATCAGCCGCCGTCGGATACCAATCTGATCAAGCAACTCGGATAATTCGACGGCTGCAATTCCCCGCAAAGGCCGACTTCGTGTATTCCGACAGACCCGGTCTGCACGCTGCTGCGAGTATTCCTCTCGTTTGACGAATTCATATTTAGGGCGTAAGCAAGTCCAGCAGCGTCACCATCAAATTTTTCAATCCGAATTGGGCGCCTTATCTGATTCGCTCGATTGACAACGCTGCGCAGCTTCGTGCTACGAAATGGTTCAACACAAAGGGTGAACAAGAGATACTGCAATTGCACCCAGGGAGCGGCTCCCACTTCGTCGGCATTGACGCTGAAGTCACTGGCGCCAAATGCAATTTCGACGCCCGCCGCCCTCAGGATGCGGGTCAGCTTCAAAGTCGCCGACAGATAGTCGGACGAGAGCAGCTTACCCAGCGGCAGTTGGCCAAAGTCAGGGTACGACGGTGACCATGTAGAGCTGCCGGTCGTAGAATTCGGCCTTGATCAGCGACTGTGCACGATCGACGAACCAACGTTGGTGGGCCCTGGCGCACTCGGGGCAACCACCGCTTAGGCACCGATGACGCGGCCCGCAGTGCTCCAACCGATCGGCAAGATCGGCAATTGCGGAACATTCTTTTCCATTGCGTCGCAGTCGCCCCACGGCCTCACACTTCAGACGTTCGGCCTCGGCAGCGGTTTGACATGGGCGCTCCCACGGTTTGCCGATTCCCTCAACCCAGTGCGGCGGCCCCTCGCCCCAGTAACGCGGTGAAATCATCGCTGGCTGCCGGACTGCTCGAAGGCCAAAATATCGGCCAGCCGGTAGCGAACCATGCGGCCGATGCGCACGAACCGGCACCCCAGCCCGAGCGAGCGCTGATTGCGCAGCGTTTTCGACGCGACCTGCCAACGGGCGGCTAGTTCGCGCTCGGTAAGAAAAACATCCATGTGCGTTCCCTGCATCGCTTGGCGATCGGGCCCGGCGGCCGTTGGTGCCATCGCGGTGACGATGTTGCGCATATCACCGAGATATGCCTGAGCGGGCCTGGCGCCTAGAAGTTATTGTTTCTTCTGCTGTCCCATCATCGCGTTACTTTGATGGGACCATGATGGGAAGAATGTGCAATTAAGTTGGCCAAGATGCTTAGCGGACGGTCGCTGCATATCACGTCGGAGTCGTAACATGAGGGTCCAGGCTGTGGTTCAAAAAATCGTCAAGAAGCTCGAAATCATTGGCTTACCTAGTGACTGCGGCGTCGCCCTCCAGGTTGATTTTGCTACGCCGAAGCATGCTGAGGTGTTTCAGGCCGCAAACGGGAAGCGATCGATGAGAGCGGTGCGGAAGGCGATCGAAGTCGGTAGCAAGGGGTGAACCCGATCGGTACGGGACCGCTCGGGCGAGATCCAGCCGAAGCTGCCGCGCCAAATTCGGGGCGCCCTCAACAGCTTGGCTGACCAGCAAGGAACTACTTCCAGCGCGGTGCTGCGACGGTGGCTTGGGCGATATGTCGATTTCGACACCGGTACCCGTCGAAGGGGTAAGCAAAAAAGGTTTAAAAAGCCAGCTAACTTGTCTCGATTTCGTGAGGAGGGGCGTGCCCTGCTTAATGGTGGTGATCTCGTTCGCCTCACCTTCGACGCGGGCAGTGAGGCGGCAAAATTGGCCATCGGGCGACTGGTGGCCTCCACCGAGATGGATTTTTCGGAGTTCTTCGCCGCATTGATCAAGCGCCGTTGCCACGAGCTTAAAGAAGCGAGCTCGAAAGGCTCCCGTCATCGGGAGGAGGCCCCAATCGGCGATGAGAGCCCGACCCACGCCGGGGAGGCGTAATGGCGATTGAGTCGTGTCGGTGCGTTTCCCCTAATGTGCACTATTCGATCCAGTTGCTTACCGACCTGAGCCTGCAGCGACGATCGATGGGTGGATGAAGTCGAGCAAGGAAACCTGCGGTCTGCGGCTTCTATAGCCGATTTCGGTGTGGTAGATGAGGTGTTGTCCTTTCGAGATCGACACCATGCCGACCTACCTCCATAAACGCCGACGCCGCTATCACGCCATCCTTGAAATACCGAAAGAGTTGCGCCCGCTGTTTCGGGGTAAGTTCCGGTTCGTCAAGACGCTCGAGACCGAAACCCGCGCCAACGCCAAAGTCCGCGTCGGACCGGTCATCGACGAATGGAAGACCGATCTGGCCCGGGCAAGGGCTGCCGCCGGGATCGTCAGCCCCCGCGATGGCACCGCGGATAATGCAGAGTTCTTCCGACGCGTGCTGCCGAAGAAGCTGGAGGTGGTGCGACGGAGCAAGGGTCGAGGTGCAGCCGATCTGCGTCAGCCTTGCGCGGCTGATCGCGGCGAGCAAAAACGGCTTCGTCCTCAGCGGCCTGACCAGGAACAAATACGGCGACCGGTCCAACGGCGTGGGCAAACGCTTCGGCCACATGAAGACCGCCCTCGGCTTTGGCGCCGCTTTTGTGTTCCACAGCATCCGTAAGACGGTCGTGACCATCCTGTAAAATGCCGGTGTGTCCGAGAACGTGGTGGCTGACATCGTCGGGCATGAAGAAGCCGCGGATCACGTATGGGCTCTATAGCGGCGGGGCGACGCTGGAGGTCAAGCGAGCGGCCTTGGCCAAGCTGGCATACCCGGAACCGGGGTAAGCCGCAGCAAGCCGCTAGCAGACTCGGGAAATCGCGCGTGTATCTTGGCGAGCGATCGAGGTGTCCCGAACTTGGCAAACGTTCCCCGCGATAGAAAGGACCAGGGCTCTCGGCAGAGAGGTAGCGGGGACGCATCTCCGCAGCGACCTCACTGGACCCAATACGGGATATTTTGGGCGACGCTCCTCGCCTTTCTTGGCGTTTGCGCTTACACTTACTACGCGAGGGAGCAGGTAAGCAAAAGTCAAGCAGCTAATGCTATTGCTAAACAGGCGTTCGCCGAAGCCAACAGGCCATATGTTCTTGCCGGCGGGTTTGTGCCCAGCCGAGTGGCGGACCGTAAAAACGCCTTTTCTGTCAGAATTGGCATTCAATGGACGAATTATGGGAACACGCCAGCGTATGCCGCTACCCCTACGATTTGCGACCCGATCGTGCGGCGCGACCTAAATACGCCAAACTTCACGTGTCATGTGTCCGAGAGCGTGGTTTCTCAATTCGTCATTGGACCAAAACAAGTTTCCACGATCATCGGGCCGATGGCGCATTGCCTCGCTTGATCTGCTCCCGAGCGGTGACCTGTTGCCTCATCTAATTTGCTCCCCACGAGGTTTATTGGCCTGGGGCGGACAATGGGGCAGATCAGTATGGCGACACGAGACGAGTTGGTGGTTGCGCTGACAGCACGTTACGCTTCGAGCGACCGAATCGACGGGGACGGATCCTCGACGAATTTGTGGCGGTCAGCGGTTTGCACCGCAAGCACGCGATGCGTCTGCTCCGCGCCGGGGTGCCGGGACGACGATCCGGGCCTCGTACCGAGCGGCGGGTGTATGATACGGCGGTCCGCGAGGCGCTGGTCGTGCTCTGGGAAGCTTCGGACCGGATCTGTGGCAAGCGCCTGTGTCCGCTGGTGCCGATCCTGATCGAGGCGATGGAGCGGCACGGTCATCTCCAACTCGTGCCGGAGGTTCGGGCGCACCTGCTGACGATGAGCGCGGCCACGATCGACCGTGTGCTACGCGAGGTCAAAGACCGGGCGGCCAGCCGAAAGCGCCGGCATGCGGCACCATCGGCGGCGATCCGGCGCAATGTTCCGGTGCGCACCTTCGACGGTTGGAACGATCCGCCGCCCGGGTTTGTCGAGGCGGATCTGGTGGCCCATTGCGGAACGACGGCGAAAGGCAGCTATGTGCAAACCTTGACTCTAACCGACATCGCGACGGGATGGACCGAATGCGCGCCGCTGCTGGTGCGCGAGCAGAAACTGCTGATCGAGGTGCTGAGCGAGATGCGCGCACGGATACCGTTCGCCTTGCGCGGGTTCGATACGGACAACGACAGTGTATTCATGAACGAGACGGTCAAGACCTATTGCGATGAGACGGGTTTGGAGTTCACGCGCTGCCGTCCGTATCGCAAGAATGACCAGGCTTGGGTGGAGCAGAAAAACGGTGCCGTGGTCCGGCATGCCGTGGGTTACCGGCGCTACGAGGGGATCGGGGCGGCGACTGCGCTGGCACGGCTGTATGCGGTGTTGCGGCTGTTCGTGAACTTCTTCCAGCCATCGTTCAAACTGGCCGGAAAGGCCCGCGACGGCGCGAAGGTCAAGAAGATCTACCACCCGCCGGCGACGCCGTATCAGCGGCTGCTGGCGAATCCGCGTACCTCCGAGGACGTGCGCCGCCGGGTGACTGCGCTGCATGCGACCCTGGATCCGGTTGAGTTGCTTCGGGAAGTGCGGGCCGCTCAGCAGGCGCTGGTGGACATCGCTGACCGTCCGGCTACGGGCGAAGCGGCGGTGCCGCCGACGGCGTCGACGCTGGAGCAGTTCCTGTCGAGTTTGCGCATCGCATGGCACGCGGGTGAAGTGCGTCCGACCAGCCAGCCGAAGGCGAAGGCCAAGCGCGGACGACGGCGTCCCGATCCGTTCGTGTCGGTGACATCGCAGGTGCGCGCATGGTTCGAGGCCGAACCGTGGCGGACGGCGGGGGAATTGTTTGAGCGGCTGCAAGACGAACAGCCCGGGGTGTTTCCCGACGGGCAACTGCGGACGCTTCAACGACGGTTGAAAGAGTGGCGGCGGGAGCAGGCGCACAAGATGGTGTTCGGAGCCGAGGCCGTCGGCGAGACGGCGGAACCAGCGTTGCCTTGGCCATGACGGATGCGGGCTGGGGCATCGAAGGCTCCCGACCCGAACGAGCTTGGCGCCGTGCGCGTCCACCATCAAGGACGCTGCGCGCCGCCTGCGGCGGTGGCCTTGCGGCCATCCTTGACCGCGGCCGTGCGCGGCGGCGCCTTGGGATTGTCAGGCCAGGGCGAAGAAACGGCTCTTTCAGCCGAACAAAGAAACATGATTGCTCTACTAAGTGGAGCCGAAGAAAAACGCGGATTAATACTTGGAGCAGATTGACAATCCGGCGCGGTGATGGGAGCATCCTGGTGAGGCAACACTCGACGGCTTCGGGAGCATTCCTGAGTGAGGCAACACGTTTCTCATCCAGATTGTCGCGCTACAGACTTTGCTACGCATTCACCAAATAACCGCTGAAGACCGGCTTTTTAAGTTGTTTAGCCACCTGGTGGCAATAGAGGTTTAGAATTCGCTGCCCAGGCCAATAAACGTATGTAAACCAATTAGTTATAGGTCAGTTTCGTAAAGCGGTAAAGGCTTCATGCATCGCCAACAATGTTCAATTCGGCAAAATGTGATCATGTGACGAATTTGGAAGTGCCAATAGACAAGTGATCCCTACATCAGAATAACCCCTTGGAAAGCGGCCCTCACGATGTCTACAGTTGGTTCGTGATGGCAGAATTAATTAGTTTGTAATGGCTGAATTTGGTCGTAACAGCAAATATCATCGAGACACTCGAATGGATGCAAACGAATACGTTGAACATTTAGGTTCCCCGACATTGCCCTTGGTTTAATTTATTGCGGGTTTGAACCAGCGGCAGATTCTGAACCGCCCGCCCCCACCGGATACCCTACAAGGAGGTCTATACTGTGCCAATCTTCAATCTTACCCTGATCCGCGAACAGACGTTACGCAGTCGCCAGGTAATCAGCATCAAAGCGGCAACGCGCGAAGAGGCGGAGGCACTTCTCAACGATGCAATCATTGATTGCAATGGCCCGGCGCCCGAAGAACATACTGGGGATGCATTTACCATCATCATCGATGGTCAGCGTATCGTTCTTCGGAAACCCTCCGAGCTGGTGGGGGACGACTGGAGGCTTGACTGAAAAAGATGAGCTTCACGTCGAGTTCAACCAGTCTGGTGTCGATATGCTCGGTCTCCCGTCCGAGCAGCGCCAGCATTTCCCTTGCCTCGGCAGGAATGGCGGTGTCGGCTTCGTGGCCTCAAGTAATGGAGGAATTCGCTTGATCCCTTTCCCGGCGATCACGCCAAACTCAGCGGCGTGACCGCGCAGCGAGTTGGCCAGCTGAGTATGTTGGTCGATCAGAGTCTCCCGCACCTTCAGAACCATCGCCTGGGCTTGCTGCTCGGCTGATTTCACTGGCACGAAACGCATCCCTGGACGCCCACCGGCCTCGCAGATCGCCTCGGCGTCGTTGCGGTCGTTTCTTGGCGCGTTTGACGAAGGGCTTGACATATGCGGCGGGATTAGACGAACGTCATGGCCAAGGGCGCTGAGTTCCCGCCCCCAATGATGCGACTGCCGCATGCTTCCATAACGATCTCGGTGGGGGAAGCTTTTTGAAGAAAACCACCATCTGTGCGCGGCGGAGATTGGTTTGCAGCACAGCTCGGCCGGTGTCGTCGCGCAGTGAAGGGTGAAGACAGCCTTGGACGTGTCGATGCCAATGCGGGTAATGTGGGACATGGTCGGCTCCGGACTTGTTTCTGACGAACCCAATTCTGGCACCGTGGCTGCCTCGCAGCGGTTACGCTCAATTGGGGTGGCTTAATATTCTTCGGCCAGCATGATGGTCAGCACGCGGCGGGTGAGCTGCGGGTCAGTTGGGTCCGGCGAATGGCCTGACAGAGTGGGATTATAGTAGTCAATCTTGAATATCACCTGCAGGTCTTCTGGGTGAAGTAGGGCAAAGTCGTGCTCGCCATACGGGTCATTCTCCGCAGTGAAATCGGCAAACCCCTGTACGGCGGCAAATACCCGCGCTACCGTTTCTGGTCCGTATGCGAGCAAACCGCGGGTCGCGACGATTTCGCCGCCCCGCCCCGTAGTACGCAGTTCATCATTCAGTGCGCGAACGCGCTCTGATCGCTCGGTCATTGATTGTGTTCCCTTGGGTGTTACGCGTCTGCAACCGACCGGTGGGCCTACGCCCCGGTTTCAGCCCACCGGCAACTGTCGCCTCATTGCCGCGTTGATCAGCTTGGGCTTGTCAGGCGAGAATCAGTCGTTAACGACAAAGGTGTCTTGCTGCTGACGAAAGCGCAGCACGTCCGGCGCTTTGGCAAACGCGGTGTCTGCCTCGGTGTCGGCCAATAGCGCTAGTACCGGTTGCACAACGTAGGTGCGTAACGCAGGAAGGTTTGTCAGGGCCGTCAGTCGAACCAGGTAAAACCAAGCGGCCTCTCTGAACGGGAGCGTCGCGGCCGGCCCGTTGCCGGGGATCTGGCCAGCCCATTTAAAAACACGGTCGCCATGAAGTTCCACCGCTGTGCGTGACGGCGGCCAAAAGCCTGCGGCGGCATCAACTGAAGCAGCCCAATTGTGAGCGGCAGTTGACCACATCACCACCATGCAGGGCATTCCGATGATCGAAGCCGCTCGCCCGGGGCGACCAAGGTCGAGGACCACGGACAATTCACCGAGGCGGTGACGGCGATGTTGCGCTGGGTAGGTCCACCGCCAGCCATCGAGAACCCACCCCTCACCGCTGTCGTAGTGGTCAATGTTGGTGCTCTCTGTCTCTGGCAAAAACGAAAACCCGCTGCCGGCGCCGACCTTGCCGAGTACCTCGCCAAGCTCAGTTTGCAGCTTTTCAAGCCAACACCCCGCCATGTCGAGTTGGCGATATGCTGCCATGAGGTTCGGGCCGAGATCGAGTGAGCTGGCCGGCGGCGGCGGAGGGGCATTTGCGGCCTTTGATCCCGCTGCCTCAGATGGATCGGCGCCGGCGACAACTGGTTGCTTCCCCGCTGTCTGCGGAGTCGGACGCGGGCGCAGGTTTGCCCGCTTCGGGATCTCTGGTCCGGTCATCGAGCTGGCCATACTGGCTTGTTTTGTCGATTTTTGGCCAAACCTGCCGGCCTTGGTCGGCTGGCCGTCACTCAGCTTGCCAAACGCCAGGCGTGCGTTGTGGGTTGCCGAAACTGTTGTTTCTGCTTTACTCACCATATTCTCCATTTTTTGCTAGTATTTGCCAGGTATAGGCGAACTCGATATGAGGCATGTTGCCATCGACCGCCGGCCCGGCCAATCAATTAAACCACAAATCAATGCGCGCGTCAAGCAGGAAAGTAAGATTAATCAATGAATTCGATCAAAAATGTCTCTTTCCCTTGTTTTCGCCAAATTGAAATGGAATACCCTCCAACAAATCCATTCTCCTCATTAGTTGCTTGACGATTTGCAGAGTTCGATTACAGTAGGGCAATAGTGACTCACCCGGTGGACAGCGTGAAAACCGGCTTCAGGGGTTATTTGATATATTGGACCGTCACTCCTGCTGGGCGGCGTTATTCGCGGGAATGCGGTAAATTGACTATCGAGATTAACGCTTTATAGAGGTTTTACTTTACCAGGTCAATATTATTGCCTGACATATAATGTCGTGGGTCAATATACAGCTACTCACTACCTACGCCTGAAATGCACAATATTCATCACAAAAATGCGCAATTCAATATAGCTGGTAAAGCGCCGTGTCAGCCGTGTCAGTTGAGTGTCATTTAATGACTTTGGCGCCTATTCGATCGAGGGGTTAATAATAATGGAAAGTAATACGGCAATCATAAAACGAGGGAATATTGAAGATGAGCCCACTGGCGAAGCGTACGAGGTCTTCGAGTTTAAGACGGTGGGTGGGAAAACCCGCCAGATACGCATCCCGCGGGCAAACTCACGCAATGCGTGCCACATTTATAAGGAATTGCTTCGGCATAACGCTGACCTGCCTTTGTTTGAGGGGCAGGGACTGAACGAAGTGCAGCGAGCGATTGATACCGAGGTAGCCACCCAATTGGTCTATGCTAGGGCATTTGGGTGGCGACGGCATTTTAAAGGTTTCATTCTGCCGTCCGCCTTTATCGGTGAGCCCGGCGGCAACCGCGGCGTATTACCGCCGCTATGGGCCAGCGACCAGGAACTGCCAGGATTGCAACGCAAGGGAACGCTGGCGGAGTGGAGCAAGGCGGTGGCTGAGCCGGCGATGGCGTCCGATAGCTTGGTGCTGGTGCTCGCTGCCTGCTTTGCCGCGCCGCTACTGCACGTGGTCAAGCGAGACAACTTCGGGCTCAATTTATTTGGGCTGGCGCCGGAAGACCGCAAACTCGCAGCGAGTGTCGGGGCCTCCGTCTTGGGCATCGTGACTACTTGCCGCGCCCCGCGGCGGCAACCGACTACACCGCGCCTTCGCTGGAAGATGCCCGCGCGTTCAACGACTTGTTGCTAATCGTGGGTGGTGGCGAGGAATTGGGATCGGCGACCGCCTACCGGCGCTGGCGTGAGGGTATGAGGCCCTAAGTGTCGGCCGCACGAAGCCCAAGCCGAAATCACCAGCCTTAGCTTGGCGCGGTATCTTTCTGACGACGTCACTAAATTCGAGCAAATCCCTGGCAGCCAGTGTCGGCGAGGTCCGCACCAGTGATGAACGCGCCGCTTGGATTGATATCGCGCCCGCGGGCGGCGGCCTGTTTGGTTCTTCTGCGTCGGACGCCCGACAGCGACTGCTCAAGCGGGAGAAACTGCTGGCGGCATGTGCTGACCAGCAGGGCACCCCGATGCGGGCATACATCCGCTTCCTCATTGCGCGCCGGGCCACCTTGAAACGGGCCATCCAGAAACACTGTGGCCCAGTGACCGCGAAGCTGTGCATTTTGGCCACGAGGTGACCGTCCCCCCGAGTGACCGATAGGCTCGCCTGACGAGCGACGGTCGGGGGGAGCAGCGGTGGAGCGGCAAGGGTCGGCGGATGAACTCCTGACGAATTGGTCGCTCGCGCCGGGAGACCTAGCGCTGCTGGATGGCCTCGTCGGCCCTGGCCGCCTGGGATTGGCTGTCCAGCTTGCTTTTTGGCGCCGGTACAGCCGTTTTCCCGATGACGGCACCGATGTGGCACCGGTGGTGATAGCGCATCTGGCCTCGCAGGTTGGGATCGTGCCAGAGGCTCTCGATGAATATGACTGGGTGGGTCGCACCGGGCGTCGACATCGCCGAATGGTTCTCGATCATATTGCGATCGCGACGTTCGACGCCGCCGCCGAGACCTTGTTTCGTCGTTGGCTCACCGATGAAGTGCTGCCCCGCGAGCCGCGCCCGGCGGTGTTGGAAGACGAGATCAATGCGTGGCTTGCCGGTAACCGGTTCGTTCGGCCCGGCACCTATCGCCTCGACCGGATCGTGCGCTCGGCCAGTTCCGCACACGACGCCACCGCACTGCGGACCGTCGCCGGCCGCCTCAATGCCGGGATGCGGGAGCGGCTGAACGCGCTTCTGTCCGACGACGGCAAGGGCGCCGCGTTCACCGGGCTCACGGCCGATCCAGGGCGAGTTGGCCTCGAAGGCCTGCTCGCGGAGATCGCCAAACTCGATCGCCTTCACGCGCTCAAATTGGCCCCGGACCTGTTGCGCGGCCTGCATCCGGATCTGATCGCCCGCTTTCGCCGGCGAGCCGCGGTCGAAACCGCGTGGGAGTTGCGACGGCACCCCGGGCACATCCGCCTGCCGCTGTTGGCTTTCTTCTGCGTGCCGCGTGAGGCCGAGGTCGTGGATGGGTTGGTGGAATTGCTGATCCAGGTCACCCATCGGATCACGGTGAAGGCGGAGCGCCGTGTAATTGAGGAACTGGTGGCGGAGGCACAGCAGGTTCGGGGCAAGGCGGCCATCCTGTTCCGGGTCGCTGAGGCGGCGGTCGGTCAGCCCGATGGCGTGGTGCGTGAGGTCATCTTCCCCGTTGCCGGCGAGCAGACATTCGAGGCGCTGGTACGCGAGGCCAAGGCGCTCGGCACCTCGCAGAACCGGCGCGTTCACACCGCGGTGCGCGCGTCCTACGGTTCCTGGTACCGGCGCATGATGCCGAAATTGCTGGACGCACTCGACTTCCGCTCGAACAACGGCATGCACCGTCCTTTGCTTGACGCACTGTCGGCGATCCGACGAGCGGAAGGCGATGGCCGTCAGTACTTTCCGGCCGATGAGATCACGATCGACGGTGTGATCCGCCCGAAGTGGCGCGACATTGTGATCGAGGATGCGCCCGGCGGCGGCACGCGGGTCAATCGTATCAATTACGAAATTTGCGTTCTCCAGACCCTGCGCGAGAGGCTGCGCTGCAAGGAGATCTGGGTGGTCGGTGCGAATCGCTTCCGCAATCCCGATGACGACCTGCCCGCCGACTTCGCCGTGCGCAGGGCGGCCTGTTACGAGAACCTCGGTCTGCCTACGGACGCGCGCGTGTTCACGAATGCACTCAGGACCGAGATGACGGAAGCCTTGGCGCAACTCGATAGGGAGATGCCTCGCAATTCGGGTGTCCGCCTCGACCCGCGCCGCCATCACCCGATCGTGGTCAGCCCGCTCGAACCGCAGCCCGTCCCTTCGAACCTGGAAGCCCTCAAGGGCGAGCTTGGCCGCCGTTGGCCAATGACGGGTTTGCTCGACATTCTCAAAGAGACGGACCTGCGGGTGAATTTTACCGATGCGTTCTCGACGGCCGCGCGACGTGAGGCAATCGACCGCGACGAAGTGCGCCGGCGATTGTTGCTCTGCCTGTACGGAATCGGCACCAACGCTGGGTTGAACCGCCTTGCCGTCGGACGGCACGGGTTCACCTACAAGGAGCTTCTTCACACACGGCGGCACTACATCGACGCCGAGGCCTTGCGCGATGCCACGAGGCGCGTGGTCAACGCCACCCTGGCCACACGTCATCCCGGGGTTTGGGGCGAGGGCACGACCGCCTGTGCGTCGAACTCCAAACATTTCGGCGCTTTCGACCAGAACCTGATGACCGAGTGGCACGTCCGCTACGGCGGGCGCGGCGTGATGATCTACTGGCACGTTGAGCGCGGATCCGTTTGTATTCATTCGCGGCTCAAGCGCTGCTCGTCGTCCGAGGTCGCGGGGATGATCGAAGGAGTCCTCAGGCACGACACCGAAATGGAAATCGAGCGGCAATACGTGGACAGCCACGGTCAGAGCGAAGTCGCCTTTGCTTTCTGTCGGCTGCTCGGATTCGCGTTGCTGCCGCGGCTCAAAATGATCTCGTCGCAACGGTTGTTTTTACCCGAGGCGGGTTGTGCCTCGTCGTACGCGAACCTGTCCCTCGTTCTGACGAGGCCGATCGACTGGGAGCTCATCGAGCAGCAATACGATGAGATGGTGCGCTACACGACCGCGATGGCGGAGCGCACCGCCGACCCGGAGGCGATCCTGCGGCGCTTCACTCGGAGCAACGTCCAGCACCCCACCTACAAGGCGCTCGCCGAGTTGGGCAAAGCAGCAAAGACCTTGTTCCTGTGCCGTTACTTACATTCGAAGGCGCTCAGGCGGGAAATCCACGAAGGGCTGAATGTGGTGGAGACGTGGAACAGCGCCAATGGGTTCATCTTCTTCGGCAAGGGCGGCGAGGTTGCCAGTAACCGGCTCGACGACCAGGAAGTGTCGGTTCATGCGCTGCATCTGCTGCAGTCCTGCTTGGTCTACGTGAACACGTTGATGCTTCAGCGTGTGCTCGCCGAGCCGGCCTGGATGGCGCGCATGACGCCGGCGGACAGGCGCGGTCTCACCCCTTTGGTCTGGGGCCACGTGAGCCCCTACGGTGCGTTCGACCTCGACATGGCGCGGCGGCTCGATCTTGATCTGCGAGAGGCGGCCTGACTTTTTACGGAAGGTGTATTTTGTAAAAAGTAGGATATCCTACGCCTTGGATCATCAAGGGCTTCCAGAGTGTCAAGGCGGGTGTCCAAGCGGCGAAATGTCAAAAGTAATCGCGACGTCGCAGCCAACGGGCACGAACGCGCCAAGGACTTCCTGACCACCAGCGAAATGGAGGCGCTGCTGGAAGCATTAAAAGGCGGCCGGCATGGGGTGCGCGATTACCTGCTCGCGCTAATGATTTACCGCCACGGCCTGCGCGTCAGCGAAGCGGTGGGTTTGCGCCGTGATGAAATCAATCTCGACCAGGCTCGGCTATGGGTGCGGCGGCTGAAGAATGGGCTCTCGGTTGAGCAACCGATCGCGGGAGACGAGCTGCGGGCCATCAAACGTTACCTCGGTTCACGATCGGATGCGCTGCCCTGGCTGTTCATCTCTGAACGCAGCCAGCCACTCACGCGGCAGTCGGTGAACTACCTTATCACCACGGCCGCGGCGCGTGCTGGCCTACCACCTGTCCGGCCGCACATGCTGCGCCATTCCTGCGGCTACTATCTCGCCAACAAGGGCTACGACCTGCGGCTCATTCAGGACTACCTGGGCCATCGCGATCCCAAGCACACCGTCCACTACACGCGGACCGCCGCCAGCCGGTTTGAAGGGCTCTGGAGACGCTGACGGTATGGCGCCAAAGAAGACGGTCACCTTAGAAAATTTGGTAGTGCTCGGGCCCGAGCGTCTTGCCGCGATCCTTGTCGACCTTGCGGATGCCGACGCTGAGGTGAAGCGCCGCCTTCGCCTGGAACTGGCTGCGCAAGTCGGCGGCGACAGCATAGCCGCCGAGATCGGCAAGCGCATCACCGCTCTGAAGAGTGCGCGGTCGTTTGTCGATTGGCAGAAACGGCGAGACTTCGTAAAGGACCTCGACCTGCAACGGACAATGATCGTCGAGCGGGTCGCCCAGACGCGCCCCGACTTGGCATTGGATCTGATGTGGCGGTTCATGGCGCTGGCCGAACCGGTGATCAATCGCGTTGACGACAGCAACGGTTCGGTCGGGGATGTCTTCAGATCGGCCTGCGAGGATCTCGAAGTCATTGCCACCAACGCCCGACCTGATCCCGTGGGCCTCGCGGATCGGGTGTTCGCGGCGCTGTCGGCTAACGACTACGGCGTCTTTGATGGCTTGGTGAAAGCGATCATCCCGGCCCTCGGCGAAGTGGGTATTACTCACCTCAAGAACCGACTAGCGCAGGCGCTGGCAAACGCGGGATCGAAAGTGAGGGGACGGGACGGGCAGGCGAGTGCCATGCGGCATGCCTTGCAGGAGGTCGCAGACAGCCAATCCGACGTCGACGCTTACATTGCACTGATCCCCGTCGAAGATCGTGCCCGGTCGCACATGGGCACCGAGATTGGCCGCCGTCTCCTGGGTGCCGGCCGGGCGACAGAGGCGCTTGCCGCTCTGGAGAAGGCCCGGCCGAAGCGGCGTGCGCACCGACCCGAAGATGACGATGACCTCTACCTGACGATGTATGGCCCTGAAACCACGTGGGAAGAAGTCTACATCGAGGCGCTTGATGCGACCGGTCAAAAGGAGCCGGCGCAAACGCTTCGCTGGAAGGCGTTCGAGGAACGCCTGTCATCCAAACAGCTACGTATCTACTTGAAGAATTTACCGGACTTCGACGACTTCGAGGCCGAGGAAAGGGCGATGAAGTATGCCCTTGGCTTCCGAAACTTCTCGGCAGCACTCGACTTCTTCCGGGAGTGGCCGGACCACGCCCGCGCTGCTCAGCTGGTGCTGACGCGTGCCTCGGAGATTGACGGCAATTTCTACTTTCTGCTGGATCCGATAGCACGGCTGATCGAGGGAAAGCACCCGTTGGCGGCGACCCTGCTCCGGCGCGCCATGATCGAGGACACGCTTAATGGCGCGAAATCTTCCCGCTACAAGCACGCTGCTCGGCATCTACTTGAATGCCAGTCACTCGCGTCAAGCATCCAGGACTATGGCACCTTCGAAACCCACGATGCCTTCGCCAGCCGCCAGCGCGCGAAGCATGGCCGAAAAGTCGGCTTTTGGGGCCAGCTGGCCAAATCGTCGGGAACCCGACGCTGATCTTTTGAAGCGACCATCCTCCGATGGCCACTTTGCACAGCTTCGCGGTCACAGGGCCAAACTTGAAGCGAGTATCGTTGTTCATCCGAGATTCCCCCGATGAACGGCCAGTTCGGCCGCTACGAAGGCAAGATAGCCACCGAGCCGGGATGACCAATGGCGCACTTTTGCTTCCCCTTCTTGATGCCAGCCCCCGCTGGCACACTTGCAGCTTAGGAGGGGAATCAGACTCTAACTACCCCACCTCAAGAATTAGGTCGGCTCGCACGCCCGGACGTGAACCGAACCGATCCGCCCACGTCCTGGCTCAGGCAGAACATCCGCAGACCCCCTCTGCCCCTCATTTATTCTTGATAACATATTTTATCAAGAATAAGATGTTGCCCATGCCCACCGACCAGCTCCCGACCGAAATCACCCCGACGACCCGGCTCCTGACCCAAGCCGAGTTCCACCGCCTCGCCGACGTGCCGCCCGAGGTCGAGTGGTTCGCCAATCTCAGCAACCCGAACACGCGCCGGGTTTACGAAAACGCGGTCAAGGATTTCATGCGCTTCACCGGCATCAATCGGCCGGAGGAATTCCGCACCGTGACGCGGGCGCATTTCATCGCGTGGCGCGACGACCTGACCCGGCGTGGGCTGGGCGGCAGCACAATCCGGCACCGGCTGGCCTCGCTTGCGTCGCTGTTCGAATATCTCTGCGAGAAAAACGCCGTCACCCATAACCCGGTCAAAGGCGTCGAACGTCCAAGGACGGAAAGCAGCGAAGGCAAGACGCCAGCCATCGGCGACCATCAGGCGCGTAAGCTGCTCGATGCGCCGACGGATGACACGATCAAGAGCAAGCGCGACCGCGCCATTTTATCCACCCTGCTCTTCCACGCGCTACGCCGCGAGGAACTGTGCAAGCTCAAGGTCAGGGACTTTCAGCATGCACGGAAGGGAGTCCCGCATCTCAAGGTGTCCGGCAAAGGCGGCAAGACGCGCTATCTGCCGCTGCATCCCGGCACCCATGCGCTGATCCATGATTACATTGACGCCGCCGGTCACGGCACCGATGAAAACGGTGCGCTGTTCCGGGCAATCCGCAACAACCGCACCGGACGACTTGAGAGGGCAATCACCGGCGACGGCATTTATCGGTTGGTGCGGGGCTATTCGGCGCTACTCGGTTTCGAGATCGGAGCGCACTCCCTTCGCGCGACGGCTGCCACCAACGCGCTCGACCACCAGGCCGACATCGCCAAAGTGCAGGAATGGCTCGGTCACGCCAACATCTCCACCACGCGCATCTACGATCATCGGCGCACCAGACCGGAGGATAGTCCGACGTTTAAGGTTGCTTACTGATGTCGAGGTGCACTGCAGGGCTGGGACGGCCGGTATGCGACCAAGCGGCAATCACAGTTTTCCCGCTTCGCGACAGCGATGTGCCACGCTAGGTATGGCCCGGCGGTATGGCTTCCAGCGCCGAGGGCTCGCAATCTGAAGCGCGACTGGTCGCCCCTACGCCGCGGAACACGCGGTCGTTTTCGTGTCCCGCTGCTACAGGGCGAGGAGATACCCAAGGAAACAGGGCTTGACAGAGCGTGCAATATCTGCCCGCGTTCATGCGACCAATGGCGGCAACTCCGCCCTAAAAGGGCGCATTTTCAAGAACCGCGAGGTGATGAAGCGGCAAGAGAGGCAGGTAGCAATGTCGGCGGTTTCTACAGATGGTGCAACTAAAGTACGCCTATTGCATATCTCAGATACCCACTTCGGCGTTCATGATGAAAAAAAGTGCGAGGCTTTGCTCTCTTTTGCTCGCAGTTGGAGGCCGGATATTATCGCGATTACAGGCGATATTCTGGATTCTCCACTCCAATTTCCGTGGCAGCAGTCCTCTTTTGCGCGTGCCCGCAGTTTTCTGGATGATCTTAATAATTTAACCCCAAATGTTCATTGTATTCCTGGCAATCATGACTTTTTGTTTGGCCGAATTTTACTTCGGCGTTTTTGGCAAAAAATTAGTGCCAACACAAGCTTTGTTTTCGCTCACCAGATCCGCAACTATGATGTCTGTCTGATTGGTGTGGACTCCACTCATCTGTCACTTCGATCATTAAATAACACGGGATTTTTTGATCGATCTCGGGCGACTCTTCTTGATAAGGAGATTGATGCACTTCGCAGCAGACCCAGGTATGATCTGGCCCGGGCGATCAAAATTATCCTCGTGCACCATCACCCTCTCCCTACAATGAGCGCAGATGCTGAGGGGATGCTTTATTTCAAAAATGCTGGTGTTTTCCTTAATTTTGCGGTAAGGCACGGAGTTCGCTTAATACTGCATGGTCATCAACACGACCCGCATCTCACCGTGGTTGGATTCGGCTCTGACCACGACGACGATCAAATTGCGATTTTATCAGCCGGATCTTGCACAAAGATGGAAACTGAGGCGACAAAGTCCACGTTACGTGGACATTTTTATACTGTCGAGGTCGATCCAAGCGAGTCTATTATTTCATCTTATTATTACCACGATGAGCCTTCGGAATTTATAGCCCTCGATGAGTTTGCCGTATCAAGGGCTGCTATATCATCTCCGGTGTTGTTGACCATGGAGCAGCGGTTTACGCTATTACCACGTGGAGATATGGAAGCGGAGGAGAAGCGCCGATACAAAAGAACAACGGAAGGGTCATGTTTCGCCAAGTTTAATATTGGAGTTGACGAAGACAGTGATGGCTGTCCCGATATAAAATCTTTAAACTTAGTTGCCGAAGTCGATGGACTAACTTGCCCTCCAGATGATATTAAAATCATTCGGGACGAAGAAAGGACAAAGCGAATTCACATTAATATTCCAAGTGGGTCGCGTGGTGAGGATTTCAGCATTGTGCTGAGATACGTTTGGGGCGGGGGATTTAAGCGATTTATCCAACGCGAAAATGATAGGGGAGAATTCGTTATCGGGACTAAAGGGGTGAGTTGGTGTAAGATTATCCTCACTCTTAAAGATGGGAGTTGCGAAATCAAGGATTTTCGGGTTTTTTATAAAGATAAAACTAAGGTTGAGCGCATTAACTCATCGAAACTCGAGCAAGGTTTTATTATTAGGCAACCGCAACATAGCAACCGCGTTCAGTGGACGGCAGAACTTGGCGTTCTATCGCCTAGTTAACCCTGTGAGCTTGGGTGTTAGGACGGCGTCGGGATGAACGCCTTAGGATCGACCACTCCGGGGCGCGGCCCGCAGGTGAGGGCCTTAGGATCGACCACTCCGGGGCGCGGCCCGCAGGTCCCTCTGTGTCAGACAAGTTGCCGCCTAAATAGGAATTGAAACCCTGGGGGCGCTGGAAGACGAACGTGGCTCGATACGGACAAGCGTACAAGGATCGGATAGTGGCGCGGCTGTTGCCGCCGGAGAGTTCATCGGTGGAGCGTGTCTCCCGTGAGGTCGGGATCAGCGTGGCGACGTTGGAGCGTTGGCGGGCCGCCGCCCTGGCCAACGGCGCGGTTGCTGGCAGCCAACGCTGGACGGCGGCAGCACGGCTGGAAGCGGTGATTGTCACAGCTGCGATGGACGAAGCGGCTCGCAGTGCCTGGTGCCGCGAGCAGGGGCTGTATCCGGCGGAACTGGATGCCTGGAAGCGGGATGCGATCGCCGGCCTCGGTGAGCCGCGGGCGGCTAGCGCTGTGGAAGCTCGGCAGGACCACCGGCGGGTCAAGGAGTTGGAGCGGGAACTGCATCGCAAGGACAAGGCGTTGGCCGAAACGGCCGCCTTGCTGGTATTGTCAAAAAAACTGTCGGCGGTCTTCCACGACGGCGAGGACGCATGACCCGCCCGGAAGACCGCCAGATCCTGATCCGCGACATCGCGCAAGCCCGGGTGGAAGGCGCACGGCTCGCCCCAGCCTGTGCTCTGGCCGGCATTGATGCCCGCACCCTCCAACGCTGGAAAGCCGGCGAAGGTCTGACGCGGGGAGATCGCCGGCCAGATGCCAACCATTCGGTCCCATCGCACGCTTTGAGCGAGGCCGAGCGGGCCCAGATCGTCGCGGTGGCCAACGAACCGCGCTTCGCCGACACGCCGCCGGCGCGGATTGTCCCGGCACTGGCCGACGAAGGTATCTACATCGCCAGTGAGTCCAGCTTCCATCGTGTGCTGCGCGCACACGGCCAGATGAACCCCCGGGGACGGGCCCAGCCGCCGCGGACGTCGCGCCCACCGACCACGCACATCGCCACACGTCCCGGCGACGTCTGGTGCTGGGACGTGACGTTCCTGCCGGCACAAATCCAAGGACGCTGGTTCTACTTCTACCTGATCCTGGACCTCTACAGCCGCAAGATCGTCGGCTTCGAGGTGCATGACACCGACAGTGCCGATCATGCGGCTCACCTGGCCAGGCGAACAGCGCTCGCCGAAGGGGTGCATGCCAAGCCGGTGCGCCCAGTGCTGCATGGCGACAACGGCGCAACCCTGAAGGCAACGACGGTTTTGGCCATGCTGCATTGGCTCGGCATTGAGCCATCCTACTCGCGTCCGCGCGTGAGTGATGACAATTCTTTCGCTGAAGCACTGTTCCGCACCGCGAAGTATCGGCCGGAGTTCCCCCTCAATGCGCGCATTGGTTGACAATCAAGAGCACCGCCACAGCGGCATCCGCTACGTCACCCCGGCGCAGCGTCATGCCGGGCAGGATGGCCCCGTGCTCATCGCCCGTCACGCGGTCTACCAGGACGCCCGGCAGCGCAACCCGCAACGCTGGAGTGGGTCGACCCGCAACTGGACACCGGCTGGCGCCGTCACCCTCGGCGCACGTTCCAGAAGATCGGGAAGCCCTCCGGCACGCCGGTGATGTCATTGCGGAACGCCGTCGGCAATTGTGCCACCCCGAGCGGATAATACGGCACGCTCTGGAACGCCTGAAGCTGGATCTCCACGCCGATCTTCTTCTGCGCCGCGGCGTCTGGGGCGTTGAACCATGCGTCCCGCAGTTCCTCGATCTTCGGATCATCGGGCCACCCGAACCAGGCACCCTTGCCATTGCCGCGCAGCGGCAGGTGGCTCGCCGGCGAGAAGAAATCGAGCCCTGAGAAGCCGGTGCAGAACAGGTTCCAGCCGCCCTCAGCCGGCGGCTTGGTGAGCGCGCGCCGCTGCACCACCATGCCCCAGTCGGTCGCCTGGTAATCCACGTTCATGCCGACGCGCTTCAGCATCTCGGCAGCAACGTTGCTCAGCGCATTCAGATTCGGCTGGTCTGTGCCCACCATGAGCACCACCTTCTCCCCCTTGTAGCCGGCAACCTCCAGTGCCTTCTTCACCGCCGCATAGTCACGCTTGCCGGTCAGCGCGGACATGCCAGCATCGCTCGCCAGCGGCGAGGTTGGCGGGAAGAAGCCCGCCGGCACCGACCAGAGCGAGGTGTCATCGCCCATCGTCGCGATCATGAATTCTTCCTGGTCGATGGCGCCCATAAGCGCGCGGCGGACTGCCGGTTTGTCGAACGGCGGATGCAGACGGTTCGGCCGCAGTAGGAGCGGCGTGCCGGTGGGATCGGTGACCGGTGTGGCGATGTTGTTCTTCCTGAGCAACGGCAGCAGGTCGGCCGTGGGATTCTCCCACCAGTCCATTTCGCCCGCCTGGAGCGCCGCGGCCTTGGTAGCGGGTTCCGGCTGGAC
The DNA here is from genome assembly GCA_963819345.1 of uncultured Alphaproteobacteria bacterium. Taxonomy (GTDB): domain Bacteria; phylum Pseudomonadota; class Alphaproteobacteria; order Acetobacterales; family Acetobacteraceae; genus Rhodopila. The sequence goes on along the minus strand of CAWFVX010000023.1, from coordinate 3,559 downwards.
GTGCCATTCGACGCGGTCGAAATGCACGATCTTCGGGCCAGCAGTGAAGCTGCTTTCGCCGCCCTCGCGCGGCTTGTAGCCCGCGAAGCGCTCATAGACAAACAGCGAGCCCTGCACACGTTCGTCCGCCTTGAAGCGGAACGGGCCACTGCCGACGACCTCGGTGAACTGCTTGAACGGATCGGTCTCGGCGATGTGCTGTGGCATCATCGCGCACATGTTGGAGGCGCCGTGGCACAGCGCGTCTGGCAGTAGCGCGAAGGGCTGCTTGAGGCGGAAAACGATGGTCTTGTCGTCGGGGGCGGACATTTCGTCGGTGCGCTGCATCAGCGCCTGGCCGAAGGCGTCGCGAGCGCCCCAGCGGTTGATCGAGGCGGCGCAGTCGCGCGCCAGCACCTTCTCACCGTTGTGGAACATCAGCCCGTCGCGCAACGTGAGCTTCCATGTCTTGCCGTCGTTTTCGATGGTATGCCCGGCGATCATCTGCGGCGTGGCCTTGAAGCCGTCACTCTGGCCGCTCTGTCCGTAAAGCGTGTCGAACACCATGTAGCCGTGGTTGCGCGTCACGTATGCTGTGGTCCAGACCGGGTCGAGGACCGCGAGGTCCGACTGCGGGATGAATTTCAGCAGCCGCTGGTTGTCCGCCTGCGCTACGGCAGGCAGCGCCAAACTCGCGGCCGAGGCCGCAAGAAAAGCCCGTCTCCGCATCGCTTAGTCTCCCAGATTGTTGTTTTTTTCCACTCCCGGCCTGCCGGGGAGGGCGGAATTGATAGTATCGCGATTGCCAGCGCTGACTGTTTGCCTTGGCAGGATGCTCGCATTCGCTGACGCAAGCAATTCGTGGTTGTAATTATCCACCGGTTCGTCGGCGTTCTTGTCAAAGAGCAGCGATTTTCTGGGCGGCCACATCTATATCCGATATATCCGATAATGAAGACGCGCCATGTCCGCATAAGATGGATTCCGTTACGTCGGCGACGCGGCCCGTGGGGGCGTGCGTCGTGACGCCGCTCCGCGTGGTGGACGGCGAGGACGTGACCGAGATCAGCCTTGCCGAAAACGAAATCCGCCAAGCCATGCACCCCGCCGATCAGTTCGACGCCTTCAAGGCGCTGGCCGATGGCGGCATGAGCGAGGACGATATCGCCGCCCGGTTCGGCGTGCCGCCTCTGGTTGTCCGCCAGCGGCTCAAGCTTGCCAATGTCAGCGCCAAGATCATCGCCGCCTACCGGAAAGGCGAACTCGATCTTGAATGCGTCATGGCCTTTGCCGTCACCGACGATCACAAGGCGCAGGAGCGGGTGTGGAAGGCGTGGGGCAGCTATCCCGAATATCAGCGCGAAGCGGAAAACATCCGCGCCATGCTGACCGAGCAGCATATCGATGCCGACAGCAAGCTGGCGCTGTTCGTCACCGTCAAAGCTTACGAAAAAGCTGGCGGCAGCGTAATACGCGACCTGTTCGACGCCGACAGCGAAGGCTGGCTGGCCGATGCCGAATTACTCAACCGGCTCGCCACGGAAAAACTGGCCGCCGTGCAGACCAAGCTGATCGAGGACGGCTGGAAATGGGCCGATATCATGTCGGATATCGACTATAGCGCCCTGCACCGCTTCGAGCGGTTACGTTCGAGCCGCAACGACGACAAGGACAGCTTCACCGACAAGCAGAAAGCGAAATCCGGCTGCATCATCGCCATAGGTTACGGCGGCAAGCTTGAAGTGCATGCCGGATTGCTGCGGCCCGAAGATGCGAAGGCCGAACGCAAAGCCGCTGCCGCCAAGAACAAAGGCAAGGATGGCGAGCCGAAGGGCAAAGACCCGAATGCTCTCAGCGCCAGCCTCATCGAAAACCTGACGGCCCACCAGACGGCGGCGCTCGCCGCCAAGCTGGCGAATAATCCGAAGGTGGCTTTGGTCGCCGTGGTGCATGCGCTGGCGATTGATGCGCTGTTCGACCCGTCCCCCTTCACCCCGGCGCTGAAGATCAGCGGCACCGTGACTTATTTCGGGTCCGCTGCCGACGAAACCGACAAGGCCGCGTCCGCGAAGGAACAGGCGGACGCCACCAGCGCCGCCAGCCAGGGCATGCCGAAGAACCCGGAGAAGCTTTGGGGTTGGCTGCTCGGCAAGGACCAGAAAGAACTTCTGGCCCTGCTAGCGGTATGCGCGGCGGCTTGCGTCGATACCATCCAGCGGAGCAACCGCAGCACGGACGACAGCATTGCCGTCCGCGCCGAAGAACTCGCCACGGCGCTCAAACTCGATATGGCGGATTACTGGCAGCCGACAGCGGCGGGGTATTTCAGTCGCGTGTCGAAAGAGCAGACGCTTGCCGCCATCGAACAGGCGTGCGGCGCTGGCGCAAAGGCCGGTTTCGTCACGCTGAAAAAGGCAGCGCTGGCGGACGCCGCCGAAAAGAAACTCAAAGGCTCGCGCTGGTTGCCCGAACTCCTACGGGCAGCATAACGCGCATCGCACCGGCTCCGGCAGCAATGCCGGGGCCGGGCTTTGTGTGCGGGAAGCGGAAACCGCGCCGAGGTCGTTCGGCGCGGTTACCGTCATTCCGGCCGCTTACGCGGCAACTTGTTATATGCGCCTATTATACGATCGCCGACCGCCGACTTAAACGGAAAGCGCATTATCGGACAGTGGCGTCGCGTATCGCCGCATCCAGGACTGCGCCCGAGATCGCGGCGTGCTACGTTGTGTGCATGAGTAAGTTGCAAGATCGAATGATCGCCGGGTTTACAGCCGGCGAGCGGGACTACATTCGCCGCGAACTGGACATGTTCTTTTCGACATTGCCGAGCGTGGCCGAGGGCTTTCACCTCAAGACCTGGCGCAGCGGTCCTGACGCCGGCAAGCCGAAGCTGCCGCCGACGGCGAAGGGGTTGATCGCACGTGACCTCATGCGGCTTGATAACGAGGGCCACTTTCCGCGGCTGTTCTTCACTGAGGCGGGCCTAACGGCCCTGCGCGCGATGATGACAGACCGCCGTCTCGTGGACCCAAAAAAGTTCGCCCATGTCCGACAGGAACTCGGCATCGATCCTAGTTCCGAGGACGAGGCCCGAGCCTGAGACCGCCTTCCCAGGCCAACAGGACCACGGTCTGCTTTGCTTACTAACGCGAGAGCGCCGACTTAACGGAATCCATCTTATGCGGTTTTGACATGACATGACATTACTCACGGACGCGCGATGACCGCCTACCCCAAGGGGTCATATGGAAGTCTCCGCCCAGAGACCGTAGAAGCCCCTATAACCGACGCCCTATCGGCTTGCGCCCCGACCGCCTTATCTGCACGGGGCGGCGAGTCATGGTATTTTGAGCATCAGGTCCTCATTGTAGGCGTCCTTTGGACTTTTGGTCGCCGCCTACTTCGGCATATTTCAGGACAGCGACAATGGAGGCGCTTCAATGCGCGCTGCGCGCATACAATCAAGCCATTATTGACTCCATAGCAAAGGCGGCGCCTCGTGGCGCTGCGCCCAGCAGGCTGGCTGGGTCGAAGCCTTGATACGTCGTTAGCCGCAGTGAGACAGACTGAACCGGCG
>CAWFVX010000022.1:0-60821 GCA_963819345.1 uncultured Alphaproteobacteria bacterium | reverse complement strand
CGGCAATAACCAGCGCCGACACTGCCGCGTCAGCGATCACGTGGATTATGGCGGCGCGCATATTGTTGTCCCGGCCCGCCGCACCGAGCGCATGCTCGTGCTCTTCGAACATGACGGCGTGATTGTCCGCGCCGAGATGCACATGCGCGGTGAACGCGTGCGGCTCCGGGATCTCCTCGGCTGACTCCAGATAGGCGCCCCGATCAATCATCGTGAATCGCTGGCGCGCGCCGTCGGGCCGCTCGGTTTCGATTGTGGCCGCGGAAGCCGTCAGGGCAGGCCCCGCCTCGGCGTGCAGGCGGAAACGCGGCGGCACGCCATCCTCGAACACTTCAAGGACAACGGCCCCGGCTCCGGTCGTGATGCGGTGCATCGCATCATGGTCATGCCCGCTCATGCGCATGTCCGTGACTGTGGCCATGATGATGCTCGCCGCCGCTTAGCAGCCACGCACTCGCGATATTCACAGCCAGGCCGAGACAGGCAATCGGGATTGCCTCGGCGAAGTGGATCGGGACCGGCGCGAAGATGCGGCTTACGGATTCGTAGCCGATCAGGATCGCGATCATTGCCAGGATGATTGCGCTGGTGAAGCCTGCGAGGTCGCCGAGCTTGCCGGTGCCGAAGGTGAAGCGTGGATCGTTGGCGTGCTTGCGCGCGTAGGTATAGGCCAGCGCTGCCAGGAGGAGGGCGCCGGCGTGGGTGCTCATGTGCATGCCGTCGGCAACGAGCGCGATTGATCCGAACAGAAGGCCGCCGATGATCTCGGCGACCATCATCACGCCGCAGAGCCAGATAACGGCCCACGTTTTACGCTCGCTTTTTTCGTGGCCCTCGCCGAGGAACACGTGACTGTGGGATGGCGAAAATGCGATGCCGCTGGTCTCGTTCATGGCGGACCTCATTTGAGATAGGTGCGGACAACTTCGAGCAGTTGTTCGGCCGCTTCGGCGTTCAGAGCATTCGGGTGCTTTTCGGCGTCGACGAGGTGGGTGCGCACGTGTTCTTCGATGACCTCAGCCGCCAGACCGGCGATGGCACCGCGCACTCCGGCGATCAGGTGCATGACCTGTTCGCAGCCAGCTTCGTTTTCGAGCGCCCGATCGATGGCCTCGACCTGGCCCCGGATGCGGCGGACGCGGGCCAGCAGCTTCTGCTTTTCTCGAATGGTGTGGGTCATGACGGAATAATGGGATAGGGGGGCACCCTATTCAAGTGACGGCAGATGCGGTCGGAAGCGGAGTGAGTGTCTACTGAACGACCATCTTGGGCCGGGCAATCCGATCAATCCCGTTTACGGTCAAGCGGATCGGGCGATTTCAGACTGTGCTGCTTCGATCCAGGACTTTTGGGGACGATCGATCTCGGGCGGCGTCATTTCACTGCGAAACAGAAATGGGCCGGCTAAACTCAACCCCTCAGCGCTGCCAGGATGGCGTCTCGCACGGCCGCCGGCTGACCCTCGACGGCCCGAGCGATGGCGCGCATCTGGCCGCGGAGGGTGTAGACCTGATCGAGCAGGGACAGCACCAGGGGCATGGTGTCCTCCGGCACCGCCATCGCGCGGCCAAAGTCGTGGATCAGACGGACGCGGGCGACGTCGATCTCCTGGAACACCCAGTCCGGTTCGGTGCCCTCGGGGCGGACCCAGCCGCGTTCGACCCACGACACGAGTTCCGCCTCCGGCAGGTCGGGGAACAAGGCCACGACGGAGGTGACGCGCATCATGAGCCCTCCCTCGGGTTGACGTCTTTTCGTGGGGTCCAGGATTTGAGGAATTCGGCCAGTTCCGGTTCATCGGCTGGGGGCACGACGACGTTCAACTGCACGAACTGGTGGCCGTGGCGGATGCCTTTGCCGCGCAGGCGCAGGCGGGTTCCGGTGCCTGATCCGGGCGGGACCGAGACGCGCACGGGGCCGTGGATGGTTGGGACCTCCAACGAGGTGCCGAGGACGGCTTCTTTCAGGGAGACGGGGACGTCGGTGACGATGTCGTCGCCGTCGCGGTGGAAGCGGGGGTCAGGGGCGACGGCGATTTCTATCAGCGCATCGCCGGCGGGGGCGCCGTTGAAGCCGGGGCCGCCCTGGCCGCGCAGGCGCAGGATGTGGCCGTCCTCGGTGCCGGGCGGGATGCGCACGTCGAGGGTCTTGCCCTCGGGCAACTCGAGGCGGCGGGTGGTGCCGGTCGCGGCATCGACGAAGCTGACGGTCAGCGTGTATTGCATATCGCGGCCACGCATGCGTTGGCCGGTGGCTCCCCAGTCGGAGCGCTGGCCGGATCGGCCGAAGGCCTGGGCGAGGAAAGCCTCCAGGTCTTCCTGGCTGAACCCGCCGCCAGCGGTTTCGTAACGTTCCTGACCGGGGGCGTCGCGGTAGTATTGCCGCTGCTGGTGGACTTCGTGGCCCTCGGCATCGATCTCGCCGCGGTCGAAGCGGGCGCGCTTGTCCTTGTCGGACAGCAGGTCGTAGGCCGAGCTGATTTCGCCGAAACGGGTTGCGGCGTCGGATTTGCCGGGGTTGACGTCGGGGTGGTGCTTTTTCGCCAGCTTGCGATAGGCGGCGCGGATGGCTGCCTCATCGGCGGTGCGCTGGACTCCGAGGGTTTCGTACGGGTCTGTCATCGTTGCCGATCACGTGGCGATGCGGCGAGGTCCGATCAAGTGCCGGTCCATTGCGGTTGGCGCTTGGACAGGAAGGCGTCGATGCCTTCCGCGGCGTCGCGGGCCAGCATGTTCCGGGTCATGACTTCTGAGGCGTAATCGTAGGCGGCGGCGAGGGGCATTTCGGCCTGGCGGTAGAAGGCTTCTTTGCCGATGGCGACGGTGAGAGGGCTTTTTGTGGCGATCTGGGTCGCTAGGGCGCGGGTGGCGGCTGGGAGGTCGGCTTCCGGGACAACTCGGTTGATGAGGCCGAGCTGTTGGGCGCGGTCGGCGGGGATGAGGTCGCCGGTGAGCAGCATCTCCATGGCGGCCTTGCGGGGAACGGCTCGGGAGAGGGCGACCATGGGGGTGGAGCAGAACAGGCCGATGTTGACGCCCGGTGTGGCGAAGCGGGCGGTGTCGGCGGCGACGGCGAGGTCGGCGGAGGCGACGAGTTGGCAGCCGGCGGCGGTGGCGATGCCGTGGACCTGGGCGATGACCGGTTTGGGGAGGTGGACGATGCGTTGCATCAGGCGGGAGCACAGGGCGAAGACGGCTTCGTAAGCCGAGCGGGTCGGGTCGGCGCGGATTTCCCGCAGGTCGTGGCCGGCGCAGAAGGCGGGGCCGTTGGCGGCGAGGATTACGGCGTGGATCGTCGGGTCTCCGGCTATGGTTTCGAGGGCGGCGTCGAGCGCCTCCATCAGGGCGGTCGACAGGGCGTTGCGGGCGGCGGGACGGTTCAACGTCAGGGTCGCGATGTTGTCGCCGTCGTGGCGGAGGAGGATATCGGTCATGATGCGGTTGGATAGCACAAGGATGGCGTGATGACGAACAGCGTTACCCCGCGGGGGGAGCTTTCTCTGCGCACTGTCGCGATGCCGGCGGATACCAATCCGAACGGGGACATCTTTGGCGGGTGGATCATGTCGCTGATGGATCTGGCGGCGGGCGTTGCGGCGGGGAATGGGCGAGGGGGCGGGTGGCGACGGCGGCGGTGTCGAACCTAAATTTTCTGCAGCCGGTGAAAGTGGGTGACGTGGTTTGCGTGTATACGGAGATTACGAAGACTGGGCGGACGTCGATGACCGTGGCTGTCGAGGCTTACGTGCTGCGGCGCAACCAGGGGGAGCGGGTGCGGGTCACGGCAGCGGAGTTCGTGCTAGTGGCGGTTGATGACCACGGGAAGCCGCGGATGTTACCCCCGGGTTGATACGGTTTGCGGCGTCTCGGACTTCGGGCCGTATGTCGTCATCCAGTGCTGGGCAAGTTGCATTGCGTCATCTTGGGTGAGCCAGGACCACTCGGCGCCGCGTGCCCGGACGGCCACCCAGCGGGTGCCTCCATGCAGATGCTCTTCGACTGCGACAGAACCGATTGTTTGCATGACTTTGTCCTCCTGGGGTTTGGCGTTGTTGGGCAGAGATTAGAGCGCGGAATGGGCCGGCGATGTGACCTGGGCCACAGGATGGGTGTGAAATCAGGCGGTCACGTGACTGTTAGCGTAGCATCGGGTTGCGAGTGGGGCTTTGCCTGGGGGCGTTCTTGCTTTGCGAGCCCTGGATAGTGTGGCAGTGATGCCGCTGTAGTTCATCCGAGGAAGAGGGAATGGCCAGCCTGCCGAACCGCCTGCCGGGACTGAATTTTTGCCTCGGGGAGAGCGCGGACATGCTGCGCTCTACGGTCGAGGCGTTCGCGGCGGAGGAGATTGCGCCGCGGGCGGCAGCGATCGATCGGGAGAACGCGTTCCCGATGGATCTCTGGCCGAAGATGGGGGCGCTGGGGGTGCTGGGGGTGACGGCGTCGGAAGATTACGGCGGCGCCGGCATGGGGTATCTGGAGCACGTGGTGGCGATGGAGGAGATCTCGCGCGCGTCGGCATCGGTGGGGCTGTCGTATGGGGCGCATTCGAATTTGTGCGTGAACCAGATTTCTCGGAATGGTGGGGAGGAGCAGAAGCGGCGGTATTTGCCGGGGCTGATCGATGGGAGCCGGGTCGGGGCGCTGGCGATGAGCGAGCCGGGGGCGGGGTCGGATGTGGTGGGGATGCGGACTCGGGCGGATCGGCGGGGCAATCGGTATGTGCTGAACGGGTCGAAGATGTGGATTACCAACGGGCCGGATGCGGACGTTCTGGTGGTCTACGCCAAGACTGATCCGGCAGCGGGACCTCGGGGGATTACGGCGTTTCTGGTGGAGAAGGGATTTGCCGGGTTCTCGACGGCTCAGAAGCTGGACAAGCTGGGGATGCGGGGGTCGAATACTTGCGAATTGGTGTTCCAGGACTGTGAGGTGCCGGAAGAGAATGTGCTGGGGTTGGCCGGGCGCGGCGTGAATGTGCTGATGAGCGGGCTGGATTATGAGCGAGCGGTGTTGGCGGCCGGTCCGATCGGGATCATGCAGGCGTGTATGGATGTGGTGGTGCCGTATGTGCATGAGCGCAAGCAATTCGGGCAGGCGATCGGTGAGTTCCAGTTGATGCAGGGCAAGCTTGCGGACATGTATACTACGATGAATGCTGCCAAGGCCTACGTTTATGCTGTGGCGAAGGCTTGTGACCGCGGGGAAACAACTCGCAAGGATGCGGCAGGGGCGATTTTGTACGCGGCGGAGAAGGCGACTTGGATGGCGTTGGAGGCGATCCAGGCGCTCGGGGGGAATGGTTACATCAATGACTATCCGACAGGGCGGTTGCTACGCGACGCCAAGTTGTACGAGATCGGGGCTGGAACGAGCGAGATCCGGCGGATGCTGATCGGGCGCGAGTTGTTCTCGGAGACGACGTGATGCGGGTTCGCCGATGACTGCGATCCGGTCGGATATTTCGCCGCGGTCTGCTGAGTTTATGGCCAATGCTGCTTCTATGGGGGCGCTTGTCTCGGACCTGCGGGAGAAGGTCGCTGAGGTTTCCCTGGGCGGGGGGGCAGCGGCGCGGGAACGTCACGTGGCTCGCGGTAAGCTGCTGCCTCGGGAGCGGGTCGCGGCTTTGATCGATCCGGGGTCGCCGTTTCTGGAATTGTCGCAGCTTGCGGCGTATGGGTTGTATGGGGGGGAGGTTCCCGCGGGCGGGATCGTTACGGGTGTCGGCCGCGTGTCGGGGCGGGAATGCGTGATTGTGGCCAATGATGCGACCGTCAAGGGGGGTACCTATTTTCCCATGACGGTTAAGAAACATCTTCGCGCGCAGGAGATCGCTCGGAAGAATGGGCTGCCTTGCGTGTATCTGGTCGAACTCCGGGGGGGCGTTCCTCCCGATGCAGGACGAGATATTTCCGGATCGGGAGCATTTCGGGCGCATTTTCTTTAATCAGGCCAATATGTCGGCGGAGGGGATTCCTCAGATCGCGGTTGTTATGGGGTCTTGCACGGCGGGCGGGGCCTATGTGCCGGCAATGAGCGATGAGAGTATTATCGTTCGGAAGCAGGGCACCATTTTTCTTGGGGGACCGCCGTTGGTGCAGGCGGCGACGGGGGAGATCGTATCGGCTGAGGATTTGGGCGGGGCAGATGTCCATGCGCGCACGTCGGGCGTGGTGGATCATTACGCTCGCAACGACCACCACGCGCTGTCGATCTGCCGTCGTATTGTCGGCGGTTTGAACCGGCGGAAGTCGTCCGGTTTGGTCATGCGGCCAGTAGAGGCGCCGAGGTATGACCCCGCTGAGTTGCTCGGGGTGGTGCCAACCGATTTACGCGCGCCGTACGACGCTCGGGAAGTCATTGCGCGTATTGTCGACGGTAGCGTGCTGGATGAGTTCAAGAAGCTGTACGGAACGACACTGGTGTGCGGCTTCGCGCATCTTTATGGGTATCCGGTTGGTATTATCGCGAACAACGGGATTTTGTTTTCCAAATCGTCGCTGAAGGGGGCGCACTTTATCGAGTTGTGCAGTCAGCGAGGCATTCCGTTGATCTTCTTGCAGAACATTACTGGTTTCATGGTTGGCCGCAAGTACAGAGTCCGGTGGTATTGCCAAGGACGGGGCCAAGCTGGTTACTGCCGTTTCTACTACGGCGGTGCCGAAGATTACTCTAATTATTGGCGGCAGTTACGGTGCGGGCAACTATGGGATGTGCGGCCGAGCGTATGATCCTCGGTTTTTGTTCATGTGGCCGAATGCGCGGATATCGGTGATGGGAGGAGAACAGGCGGCCGGGGTATTGGCGACGGTCCGCAGTGGGTCGGCCGACTGGACCAAGGAGCAGGAGGAGGCCTTCAAGGCACCGATACGCGCACAGTATGATTCTCAAGGACATCCGTATTATGCTAGTGCACGGCTTTGGGACGATGGGATCATTGATCCGGCAGACAGCCGGCGGGTGCTGGGGCTATCGCTTTCGGCCGCGCTGAACAAGCCGCTGCAGGATACGCGCTTCGGCGTGTTCCGGATGTGACGGGGATGTTTCGTTCGCTGCTGATCGCCAATCGTGGTGAAATCGCCTGCCGGATCGCTCGGACGGCGCGGCGGCTTGGGGTCGAAACGATCGCGGTTTACTCGGAGGCAGATGCTGGGGCGCTGCATGTGCAGGCGGCGGATCGCACTTATCCCATAGGACCGGCGGCCGCCCGGGAGAGCTATCTGAATATCGGCCGGATTATTGAGACCGCGCGGCAGGCGGGGGCGGAGGCGATCCATCCGGGCTATGGTTTTCTTTCGGAGAACGCTGACTTTGCGGATGCTTGTGCGGCCGCGGGGATCGTTTTTGTGGGACCTCCGGGATCCGCCATGCGTGCCATGGGATCGAAGTCGGCGGCTAAGGCGTTGATGGAGACTTCGGGAGTGCCGCTGCTGCCTGGGTATCATGGCGATCGGCAGGACGCGGATTTTCTCGAAGACCAGGCGGTGCGGATCGGCTTTCCGGTGGTGATCAAGGCGGTTTCCGGCGGCGGCGGCCGCGGGATGCGGGTAGTGACCGCGGCGGCGGAGTTTGCGTTGGCACTGGGTTCGGCCCGGCAGGAGGCGGCCTCGGCGTTCGGCGATGACCGAGTGCTGGTGGAGCGCTATTTGCAGCGGCCTCGGCACATCGAGGTTCAGGTGTTTGCCGATACGCAAGGCAACGCGGTGCATCTGTTCGAGCGGGATTGCTCGGCGCAGCGCCGGCATCAGAAGGTGCTCGAGGAGGCGCCGGCGCCTGGTCTGTCGGACGCTCAACGCGAGGCTATGGGGTCGGCAGCCGTCGCCGCCGCTCGCGCGGTCGGTTATGTCGGGGCAGGGACGGTCGAGTTCGTTGCTGATAGCGACGGGTTCTTCTTCCTGGAGATGAATACTCGGCTCCAGGTCGAGCATCCGGTTACGGAGATGGTCACCGGGTTCGATCTGGTGGAGTGGCAGCTTCGAGTCGCGGCGGGCGAGACGCTGCCGGTGGTGGATCAATCGGCGATCACGCTTAGCGGCCATGCCATCGAGGCGCGGATCTATGCCGAGGATCCGGCGCGGGATTTTGCGCCCTCGGTGGGGCGACTGGCGCTGTTCAGGACGGCGACGGAAACCGAGGGCGTGCGCGTCGATACTGGGTTCGCGACGGGCGATACGGTGTCGGTGCATTACGACGCCATGTTGGCGAAATTGATCTGCCATGGCTCAACTCGGGACGCAGCGCTACACCGGATGGGTCAGGCCTTAGCGGATTGCGCGGTGGCGGGGGTGGCGAGCAACCTCGACTTGCTGGGGCGCATCGTGGGGCATCCGTTGTTTGCGCTCGGGGGGATTGATACGGGATTTATCGCGCGGGAGAGCGAGACGCTGCTTGCGGGCCAAGGGGCGCCGCCGCCAGATGTGTTGGCGATCGCTGCGCTGGCGGCGCTAGCGACGGAAACTCCGAGTGCGGGCGGTGATCCTTGGGATCAGCGTGATCTTTGGTGGTTGAATACCATGCCGGTGCGGGAGTTTTGCTTTACTGATGGAGAAATGACCTATCCGGTGGCGGTGAGGCGGGAGGGCGCTGCCTGGCGGATCGGCGATGTTCTGGGGGTGGCGGAGCGTGCCGGCGTGGGACGGCTTCGGGTGTCGCTGGATGGGGTTTGGCGGACGGTCAGCGCGATGCTGGACAACCACGTGGTGACGCTGCGCGACGCGGGGCTGACTTGGCGGCTGACGCTGCCGGATCCGCTGGCCCCTGGGGATGACGAGGAGGACGCCGGCGATCGATTGATCGCGCCGATTCCGGGTCTGGTGACGCAGGTTCTGGCGGCGGTGGGGGACAGCGTGACGCGCGGGCAGGTGCTGGTGGTGCTGGAGGCGATGAAGACGGTGTTCCGGCTGTCGGCGCCGGCGGACACGGTGGTGGCTTCGGTATCCTGCGCCGCGGGGGAGATGGTGCAGGAGGGGCAGATGCTGGTCGGATTCGGCGAGGCGCTGTCAGAGGGATAGGGTGGTTGCGAGTCGCCGTTTCAGGCAGCGAGGATGTTCGCAAGAATAGCAGAGCGCACAAGCGCAAACTAGGGCGGGAGCTGGCACCAAACGCAGCCCTGATAAGGAGCATGCGTAAGCTGTTTCGCCCGGCGAAGAATTTTGCACTGATGCGGTGGGTTTTTCCCGGTTCAGTGAGGCAGGTCAACGGCCATTAACATTCATGGACCAGGCCGCGTCGATTTTGTAGTTTGTGTCGGTGAGAACGACCGATTGTACAAAATCGTAAGAGTGTGGCACGAGTTGCTGGTCACTAGTCCTCTTTGTCGCGCGAATTTCCTGGTAGGTTTCGCATAGCCCCGTTAATACCCTGGTACTTGCACTGTACACAGGATCGTCCACATGCATCCGACGTGGAAGCGCGCCGATCTGCTTCCGTGTTGTCTTGGCGGAAGCGTGGTAGCGATCAGTTGCGCCGTGCTGGCAAGCTGGGCGTACAGAGGGCGGCTTTCTTCTTGTTGTGATCCCCGGTCGCGCCGCGATGCAGCCAGCCACGGCGTGTTGCCTCGGATTTCTTGGCCTTGCGCTTGCCCTGGCACCATCGGCGGAACGCGGCTTGCCGGTGATTCCAACGATCATGGTGGGTTTGGCCGCGATTTCGGCCATTCTGACGATTATTCAGTATTCGACTAATGCCGACCTCGGTATTGATCACTGGCTATTTGCACACGTCGTAACATCCCAGCCAACCCCCTATCCATATCCTGGCCGAATGTCAGGGGTGACTGCGGTTGCGGTGCTTCTATCCGCGGCTGCGCTGCCTCTGACCTGGCAGCCGCCGGCAAGGCGGCGTGTTCGCCTGATCGGCGCGACGCTTGCAACCATTGTGCTGTTGATAGCAGCCATCGCTGTGCTTGGGCATGTTTTTGGAGCTCTGAGACTAAGCACCTTTGGCTCTTACGGATCTGTTGCCGTACATACCGCGCTTGCGTTGGCGGCGATCGTCATTGGTGCATTGGCATTGGCGCGCGACGTTGGGTGGGTTCGTCAATTGACCGGTAACAGCGCGGGTGCGACCGCTGCTCAGATCTTGCTGCCGGTTGTGGTCGTCGGACCGGCGGCCCTTGGCTGGATTCTAGTCCAGGGCTCTCGGGCCGGACTTTACGACACCGATTTCCGGTTCGCGCTGTTGGCTCTCAGCAACATCCTGTTGCTGGGTGTCCTGGTGTTGTGGACGGCACGCCGTATCGATGTGCTCGACGTGCGACGGCGGATCGGTGAAACCATGTTCCGTCGAGCATTAGAGGATGCACCGTTTCCCGCAATGGTGCATTCCGAGGATGGCCTCGTCGTTGTGCTGAACAATGAATGGCTGACGAACACAGGCTACCAGCGAGAACAGATTACCACGATCGCCGATTGGATTGACCGCGCGTATGACAAATCGGCGGCTGTTGCTGTTAGAGCCAAAGTTGAACGTTTGTATGCGCTAGAAGGGCAAATCGATGAGGGTGAAGTGGTGCTGCGCGCTGCCGACGGCTCGGCGCGGGTATGGGCGTTTCGTACCTCACCCTTAGGACGCGATTCGTCGGGCCGACGATTGGTCCTCAGCATGGCTGTCGACCTTACGAGCAGAAAAGAAGCAGATGAGCGCCAGCGGTTGCTCATCCGTGAAGTAGACCATCGAGCCAAGAATGCTTTGGCGGTCGTGCAGGCGATTCTGCGCTTAACGAAGGCCGACAACCCGGCCGATTTTGCTGCCGCCGTCGCGGGTCGGGTTGATGCAATGGCCCGTGCTCACACGCTGTTGGCAGAAAACCAGTGGGCCGGCGTCGCGATCGCGGTGCTGGTCACAAGGGAACTCACCCCGTTCAATAAGCCAGGTGCCGAGCGCATCGCGTTCCGCGGTTCTGCCGTGACAATGCGGGCCGAGGCCACGCAGGCGCTGGCACTCGTGCTACATGAGCTTGCGGCCAATGCAGCGCGACATGGCGCCCTATCGACGCCGCAGGGACGTCTCGACATCGCCTGGTTTGTGACAGACGCGGGCAAAGACCAGCAACCAGATGGCCGCGAGCTTCAGATCCTGTGGGATGAACACGGTGGCACGGCACTTGATGGACCACCGGCTCGCCGTGGCTTTGGCACGACATTGATTGGGCGAACCATTGGTCACCAACTTGGCGGGACGGTCCAGATGGACTGGAAGCACGGGGGCCTGCGGTGCACGCTGATGCTGCCAGAGACGAGCTTTTTCACAAGCGAAGCCATGATGCAAAAGCCACCTGAAACGTCTCACATCGTTTCATCGGCCGCCTATACCTCACGGAAGCTGCGGATACTGCTCGTCGAGGATGAGCCACTCGTCGCTATGGTTGCTGAGATGACACTGACCGATGCAGGCTACGATGTTTTGGGACCAGTTGGACGGGTGCAGGAAGCGTTGGATTTGTTACAACGTGAGCGGCCTGATGCTGCAGTGCTGGACGTAAATTTATTTGGCCAACCGGTCTATCCAGTGGCTGAAAAGCTGGTCGACATGAGTGTGCCCTTCGTGTTTTGCACTGGCTATACACAGCTTGAGGTAAGAAGCGAGCGATTGCGGCATGTATTGGTGCTGCACAAGCCCTTGAGTGGTGGTCAGCTGGCCAGGTCCGTAGCCAATTTGGTTGCCTCTGGACAATCCTCTACCGGATCGGCTTCGGATAAGGCAGGATAGGCGAAATTGTGAATAAAGTAGAATAAAAAGATAGAGATTGGCGTTCAAACGGGTAAATCAAACTATTGCGTCAATATTCATGACCATCCCTCCCGGCGTTCATGGGCGTGATTTTCCGGCAAAAGCGTCCCACGCCATCGGGTCAATCGGTGCGCAAATCAGTGGTTAACGGTTTGAAACGGACGGCGCGACTCGTCGGATTTAACGACCACCGAGGCCAGGGTAGCGGTGCCCGCCTTCGACACGTCTAATTCGGACTAGCTGTTCTGCTCGTTGGAGGCATTGCTTAAACGACGATCAACCGGCACAGAAACTTAAATACTAGAGCGGACTTGGAACGGTCAAGCCGGCGTACTTCGCGCCCAGGGGACGCATCAGGCCCTCGAACCAACCACCTATTAGTTCCGTCGCTGCCGGTTTAGAATGGCGTGAACTGCCGCATCAGAGGAGAAGCGACTATCATGACCAAGGCTCCCGCCACGATTGGCGTCTGCGCGATCATTCTGCTCGGTCTAGCCCTGTCCGCTTGCGCGGGGGGCAGCGCTAACAGCGCCAATGGTGGTTGCCGACCCGGCGTCTGCGTCGGGTCAACCCCAGGGTCGACGCCGGACGCGATCGAGGCTCACGAAAACCTCCAATAGCGAGCTCAAGCATGGTGCTGATTGGCCGACAAATTGTCAGTATGCGACAGGCGCCGCGCAGCAAGGTAGAAAGCAGGCCAGCACTCCGAGGCCGGGTGCCTGTCGTGCAACGCGCCAGCGAAGATTTACACCATACGTCTTGCCGATCAGTAATTAAAACCGCTGCCGCCCTGATGATCAGACATGCCGGCGATCGTCACGGCTCCAGGGTGCCTCACCATGAGAAGGGGCTGGGGAAGGGATCGGGGGCGGCCGTCGAAGCGCAGACGGCGCCAAGGGAAGCAGATCGGGCTTGAGCGTCGTCCCGACAGCGCGGATCCGTTACGCTATTAGAGGCGCGCGCTCTCCGGCGGCGCGCACCCAGGCGGCCTCCATGTCTTCGTCGAAAAGTTCCGTCAGCTTCTTCATCATCGTGCCACCGAGTTCTTCGGCATCGACGATGGTCACCGCCCGGCGGTAGTAACGGGTTACGTCGTGGCCGATGCCGATGGCGATGAGTTCCACCTGGTCGCGGTTCTCGATGTCGCGGATGACCTCGCGCAGGTGCTTTTCCAGGTAGTTTCCGGGGTTGACCGACAGCGTGGAATCATCCACCGGCGCGCCGTCGGAGATCACCATCAGAATACGCCGATGCTCGGGACGGATCAGCAGGCGGCGATACGCCCACAGCAGCGCCTCGCCGTCGATATTCTCTTTCAGCAGGCCCTCGCGCAGCATCAACCCGAGATTTTTTCGCGCGCGCCGCCAGGGCGAATCCGCTGCCTTGTAGACGATGTGGCGAAGGTCGTTCAGCCGCCCGGGATTGCGCGGCTTGCCGTCCTGCACCCATTTCTCGCGGCTTTGGCCGCCTTTCCAGGCGCGGGTGGTGAAACCTAGCACTTCGACTTTCACCGCGCAGCGTTCCAGCGTGCGGGCAAGAATGTCGCCGCACATCGCGGCCACGGTGATCGGCCGGCCGCGCATCGAACCGGAATTGTCGATCAGCAGGCTGACGACGGTATCGCGGAATTCGGTATCCAATTCGCGTTTGTAGGACAGTGCCAGCATCGGGTTGATCACCACGCGGGCGAGGCGTCCGGCGTCCAGCATGCCCTCGTCGAGGTCGAACTCCCACGACCGCGTCTGCTGGGCCAGCAACCGCCGTTGAAGTCGGTTCGCCAGCTTCGAGATCACGCCTTGCAGATGCTGCAACTGCTGATCGAGTTGCTGGCGCAGCCGGGTAAGTTCATCGGGGTCGCACAGGTCCTCGGCATCCACCTCTTCGTCGTGCTGTCGTGTGTAGGCGCGATAGATTGCCTCGTTGTCCGGGTTGGGGCGTTCGCGCCGGGGTTGGGGGCCGCCGGGACGGTCGTCGCCCTCGGCCACTGCGGCGTCTTCCTCGGAGTCGGTGCCATCGTCGTCTGCGGCCTCACCCTCCATCTCCTCGGGCTGGGCGCCTAACATAGATTCCTGTTCCGATTCCGATTTGCCTTCGCCGTCCTGGGAATTGTCCTGGGAACCAGATTGTTCGCCGCCATCGTCGCCGTCCTCGGAATTGTCGTCCGGTTCGGCATCGACCTCGGCTTCCGCCAGATCGAGCGCCGCTAGCAGCTTTCGCGACGCGCGGGCGAAGGCTGTCTGGTCGTCCTGAGCGTCGGTCATCTCCGCCAACGCCTGGTCGGCGGTGTCGCCCAGGGTATCGCGCCACAGGTTCAACACGCGCTGTGCGCCCTCCGGCACAGGCTCCCCGGAGATACGCTCGCGGGCCAGCAGCGCCAGCGCCTTGTCGATCGGCAACTGATCCTTGCGGGTCATACGGTCGTAGCCTTCGGACTCGCACTCCTCGGACAACTTGGCGCGCAGATTGGCGTTGACGCCGTTCATGAAGCGCGAGCCGACGACCTCGACACGCACCTGTTCCAGGGCGTCGTAGGCGTCTTTCGCCTCGCGCCGTGTCGGCATGCGCTGGGCGTGCAACGCCGTCGTCGTGATGGCGCAGACGCAGAGCGATGGCGTCCGACTGGCCGCGCAGCTTTGCCATCTCGGCGGGCGGCAGCGCCCGTGTCGGCAGCGGCAATCTGGCGCGCTTGCCGGATACGCCAGATGGGCCAGGCTGGAATGCCACCTGGACATCCGGCTGTTCGGCGATCGCCCGCAGCACGCCCGCGGTGGCGCGCTTGAAGTCTTCAGCGCGTGCGTTGTCTTTGCTGTTGCCGCTCATGACCCGATCCGACCGTCAGGCGAACTTCCGCGTGGTGAAGCCGCCGGTGGGGATGTCCTCGTTGAAGCACCGCTGGTAGTACTCGCCGACGGTTGAGCGTTCCGCCTCGTCGCACTTGTTCATGAAGGTGACGCGGAAGGCGAAGCCGACATCGCCGAAGATGCGGGCGTTTTCGGCCCAGGTGATGACCGTTCGGGGCGACATGACAGTGGAGATATCGCCGTTGATGAAGCCTGCCCGGGTGAGGTCGGCGAGCGCGACCATGCTCTCGACACGCTTCTTGGTTGCCGCTTCCTTGACCGGGTCGATGCCCATCTTCGCCATCACGATCCCGGTTTCCATCGCGTGCGGCAGGTAGTTCAGGGTGGCAACGATATTCCAGCGATCCATCTGGCCCTGATTGATCTGCTGGGTGCCGTGATAGAGGCCGGTGGTATCGCCGAGGCCCACGGTGTTGGCGGTGGAGAACAGTCGGAACGACGGATGTGGCCGGATCACCCGGTTCTGATCGAGCAGGGTCAGCTTGCCCTCGACCTCCAGCACGCGCTGGATCACGAACATCACATCCGGACGACCGGCGTCGTACTCGTCGAACACCAGAGCGCAAGCGTGCTGAAGCGCCCACGGCAGGATGCCCTCGCGGAATTCGGTCATCTGCTTGCCGTCCTTCAGGACGATTGCGTCCTTGCCGATCAGATCGATACGGCTGATGTGGCTGTCGAGGTTGACCCGGATACAGGGCCAGTTCAGCCGAGCGGCCACCTGCTCGATATGGGTGGATTTCCCGGTGCCGTGATAGCCCTGGATCATGACGCGGCGGTTGAAGGCAAACCCGGCCAGGATTGCCATGGTAGTTTCGCGGTCGAATTTATACGACGTGTCGATGTCCGGAACGTGTTCGGTGCGAACCGAAAACGCTGGAACGTCCATGTCGATATCGATGCCGAAGGCCTCCCGGGCCGAGACCGTGCTATCCGGCATGTTGATCTCGGAGGTCGGGCGGGACAGGGCGATGTCTACAGCCGTGTTCATAGTCCAGCGTTTCCTGTTGCAATTCCTGGAAAGTCTAGCGTTGGGGGCGCCCGGCGCAAGGGCATCCCGGAGGATGTCCGTGGGCTATTCAGCGGCGGCGATCCGGGTCTCGGTGCCAAGCCGCGAGCGAACGGCGGCGTAGGCGAGATTGATGGTCTTCAAGCGCTCCTCGGCGTCGCGGCTACCGCCATTGGCGTCGGGGTGGTGCCGTTTAGCCAATTCCTTGTAGCGGGATTTGACCGCGTTCAAAGTGGTTGGCCACGACAAGCCTAAAGTGGCCAGCGGCTCCCGAAGTTCCGCGGGTGGTTTGTGCGGGTCGGCGCGTTGGTCGGTTTTCACCCGGCCGGCGGCGAGGATGTGCAACGGGTCGTTCAGGGCCTCTTCATCCCAGGCGGCATGGCCGAGGCTGCCGATCGGCCAGGTCGGCCGCTGCCAGGAGGTGTCGGCGCGGAGCTGCGCCTCGACCTCGGCGGGGGACATACCTTTGTAGTAATCCCACCCAGCGTTGTAGGCGCGGACATGCTCCAGGCAGAACCAATAGTAGTCGTTCAGGGTCGTCCGCGATTTTGGCGCACGATACTCGCCGAGCTCATGGCAGCCTGGCATGTCGCAGGGCCGGCCCGGAGGCGCGGCCGGGTCGGGTGCGTAGGCCCGGGGTCGCGTGGGGCGTCGCATCATGACGGTCTTTATGTGCGTTGGGACGGGGGATTGGCAATGGTGCTCGCGGCCGCGCTGCCGCCCAATAGAGTGATGGTCCGAAATTGACGGCGGGCGGTTCGGCAGGAATGTTAACGCTATCGGCCTGACGGAGGAGCAGCATGGAAGTAGGTCCGCCCCGCATCGCCATCATCGGGGCAGGCATCGGTGGTTTGACCGCGACCGCCTGCCTGCGCCGCGTCGGCATGGACGTGCGTATCTACGAGCAGGCGAGGGGCTTCACGCGCCTCGGCGCCGGTATTCAGCAAGCGCCCAACTCGGTCCGGGTGTTGTATGCGCTCGGTTTGAAGGAGAAACTTCTCGCTCAGGCATTCCAGCCGGATACCAACAACTCTCGAGACCACGACACCGGCAGGCTGACCAATTCGTTTCCGCTGGGACAATCGGTATTGCAGCGTCACGGTGTGCCGTATTTTCTGATGCACCGCGGTGACCTGCACGCCATGCTTGCCGACCTGGTCCCGGCGCAAACTGTGCACCTGAACCATAAGCTTACCGGCCTGGATCAGGCGGTGGATGGCACCATAACGCTGAGTTTTGCGAACGGCGAAACGGCGGAGGCAGATGCCGTGATCGGCGCCGACGGCGTGCATTCCGTGGTGCGGACATTCATGCTGGGCGAGGAACAACCTCGCTATACCGGCCGCGTCGCCTATCGCACGGTGTTTCCGACAGCGCTGCTTGGTGGGCTG
Organism: uncultured Alphaproteobacteria bacterium; assembly: GCA_963819345.1. Taxonomy (GTDB): domain Bacteria; phylum Pseudomonadota; class Alphaproteobacteria; order Acetobacterales; family Acetobacteraceae; genus Rhodopila. The sequence continues at coordinate 43,834 of CAWFVX010000022.1, read as the reverse complement.
CAGCCCTATCCGTGCGTCAAATGGTGGGGTCCGGACCGCCATATCGTTAGCTATTTCGTCAACCCTCGCCGCGACGAGCTGTATCTTGTCACGAGCACGCCGGAGCCGGAATTTGCCGCCGAGTCCTGGTCCGCCAAAGGGGAACTGGGGACGATGCGGGCGGCCTATGACATGTTCCATCCGCAGGTGCGGGCGATCCTGGCGGCTTGCCCGGACGTGCACAAATGGGCGCTGGTTGAGCGCGATCCGCTGCCACGCTGGGTAGAGGGGAACGTGGCGCTGCTGGGTGACGCCTGCCACCCAATGACACCCTACATGGCGCAGGGCGCTTCGACCTCGATCGAGGACGGCGCGGTTTTATCTCGGTGCCTTAAGGGTGTGGACCGGGATGGCGTGCATACGGCGCTGCTGCGTTATGAGGCGACACGCAGGGAGAGGACGTCGCGGATCCAGCGGACCTCGGCGCAAAACACCTGGCTAAAGGAACCGCATGATGCCGACTGGGTCTACGGTTATGATGCCTGGACGGTGCCGTTAGCCGCCTGAGCTTTGGGCCGGGCTAGAGGCTTGATCCGAATGCTATCGAGGCGTCCTGGCCGGGCCGGCGATAAAACACAGCCCCGCGTCCGTCCGACCTCACCTTTCCGCGTTCAGCATGGTTCCGGACCACGCATCCGTGTATAGGCTTGCTCGCTGACCACTTGAGTATCCACCTTGTCCGACGGAACCGCCATGAACGACGCCGCCACCGACCCTCAGCGCGACTATCGCGACACGGTGTTCCTGCCGCAGACCAGCTTCCCGATGCGCGGCGACCTGCCGAAGAAGGAGCCGCAGATCCTGGCGCGGTGGGATGCCATGGACCTTTGGGGCAAGCTCCGGGCGTCCTCTGCTGGGCGACCGTTGTTCATCCTGCACGATGGACCGCCGTACGCGAACGGCAACATCCACATCGGCACCGCGCTCAACAAGATCCACAAGGACGTGATGAACCGCACGCGCCAGATGGCGGGTTATGACGCGAACTACATCCCTGGCTGGGATTGCCACGGTTTGCCGATCGAGTGGAAAATCGAGGAGGACTACCGGCGCAAGAACCAGGACAAGGATGCGGTCCCGATCCTGGATTTTCGAGCGGAGTGCCGGGCCTACGCGGCGCACTGGATGGCGGTGCAGGCGCAAGAGTTCCGCCGCCTGGGCGTGGAGGGGGATTGGCGCGACCGCTATGCGACCATGGACTCCGCGTCCGAGGCCGCTATTGCGGGGGAGATCTGCAAATTCCTGCTGAACGGAGCGCTTTACCGTGGCCTGCGTCCGGTGATGTGGTCGCCCGTGGAGAAGACCGCCCTGGCGGAAGCCGAGATCGAGTATCACGATCACACCAGCACTACGATTTGGGTGCGCTTCCCGGTGACCAAGCCCTCGGTTTCGGCGCTGAGCGGGGCAGCGGTGGTAATCTGGACCACCACACCTTGGACGATGCCGGGCAACCGTGCCGTGGCGGCGGGGGCCGACTTTGATTACGCCATCATCCAGGTCGATGACGTGACCGCCGCCTCGATGGCGAGGGTTGGCGAGAAACTTGTCGTCGCCGAGGCACTTCTGGGCTCTGTTCTGCAGGACACCGGCGTCACTGCCCACAGCGTGGTGCAGGTGCTGAAAGGTGCCGAACTCGCAGGGACCGTCATGGCCCACCCGTTGCGCGGTCGCGGCTATGAACAGGACACACCACTACTGGTGGGTGACTTTGTCACTACCGAGGCCGGCACCGGGTTTGTCCACATCGCGCCCGGTCACGGCGAGGACGATTTCGACCTTGGCCGCGCCAATGGACTGGATGTTCCGGAAACGGTCGGCGACGACGGCACCTTCAACGCCTGGGTCCCGCTATTTGCCGGCCTCCACGTCTACCGGGCCGCCGATCCGATCTGCAAGGCGCTTACCGAGGCGGCTGCGCTGCTGGCGCGGGGCAAGATCACTCACTCTTACCCGCATTCCTGGCGTTCCAGGGCGCCGCTCATCTTTCGCGCCACGCCGCAATGGTTCGTCCGGATGGATGGACCGGAGCAAATTCGGAAACACGCCCTGGCGGCGATCGAGGCGACGCATTTCGTCCCTGATCGTGGCCGCAACCGGATCGGCTCGATGGTGGCGAACCGTCCGGACTGGTGCATCAGCCGTCAGCGCGCCTGGGGCGTGCCGATCGCTGTGTTCGTCGAAAAGCGGACCGGCGAGCCGCTGCGCGATCCTGCCGTGGTGGAGCGTATCATCGCGGCTTTTGCCGCCGAGGGCGCGGACGCCTGGTATGCATCACCGCCGTCGCGCTTTCTCGGCCCGGATCGGAACGCGGACGATTACGAGCAGGTCATGGACATCGTCGACGTCTGGTTCGAGTTCAGGCTCGACCCACGCGTTTGTGCTGGAGGCTAGGGGGTTGCCCTGGCCTGCCGACTTGTATCTTGAGGGGTCGGACCAGCATCGCGGCTGGTTCCAGTCGTCGCTGCTGGAAGCTGTCGGGACGCGTGGACGGGCGCCGTTCAAGGCCGTTCTGACGGACGGCTTCGTGATGGACGAGCACGGGCGGAAGATGTCGAAGTCGCTGGGCAACGTCGTTGCCCCGGAGGCGGTCGCCAAGCAATACGGCGTCGATATCCTGCGCCTGTGGGTGATGATGTCCGATACGACCGAGGATCTGCGGATCGGCCCCGAGATCCTGAAGCAACAGGCGGAGTTGTATCGCCGGCTGCGCAACACGTTGCGCTGGGTGCTGGGCAGCCTGGACGCCTTTTCCGAGAACGAACGCGTGCCGGTCGCGGCGATGCCGGAACTGGAGCGCTGGGTACTGCATCGCCTGACCGAGATCGACACGAAAATCCGTGCTGCCGTGGCATCCTACGACTGGACCGGCGTTTATCCGGAGCTGCATAATTTCTGCTCAGTTGATCTATCGGCGTTCTATTTCGACATCCGCAAGGACGCGGTCTACTGCGATAGGCCGGACAGTCCACGGCGCCGCGCCGCTCGCACGGTGCTGGATCATCTGCACCGGTGCCTGTGCGCGTGGCTCGCGCCGGTGCTGTGCTTCACAGCAGAAGAAGCCTGGTGCGCCCGGTTCGGCGAGGCAGCAAGCGTGCATCTGGAGTTGTTTCCGACGCTTCCGGACGTTTGGCACGATGAAGCGCTGGCAGCGAAATGGGAGACGCTTCGAGGTATTCGCCGCCGCATCACCGTGCCGATCGAGGAGGCTCGCAAAGCGAATATCGTCGGATCTTCGTTGCAGGCCGCCGTTGAACTGCCGCTGAACGCGGAACATGAACATTTACTGGATGAAGCTGCATGGTCCGAGATCGCGATCGTCTCATCCGTACGGATCGTTCCGGACACGGACGAAACCCTCTCGAGGGTCACGCCCGCCTCCGGCGACAAATGCGCCCGTTGCTGGAGAGTTCTGCCGGAGGTGGGGTCGAATGCTACCCACCCCGGACTGTGTCTGCGCTGCACGGACGCGGTGGAGTTGGGGCTGGTATGCAGGCCGGCATGAACCGCCCCGGTTTCATGTCGCTCGGTCTGATCGCCGGGCTAGTGGTGCTGATCGCGGACCAGGTCAGCAAGTGGTGGGTGCTGAACCTGCTGGACCTGCCGGATTTGCGTCAGATCGTGCTGCTGCCTGTGCTGAACCTGACACTCGTCATGAACCCTGGGGTGACGTTCGGGCTGCTCACCGGTCTCGGCGCCTGGGGGCACGTGATCCTGGTCGCCGTCGCCCTGGCGGTCGTCGTCGCGCTGGGATTCTGGCTCCGCCGAGCGGAGAGCCGAACGATGGCGGTGGCGATCGGAGCAATCGCCGGTGGGGCGGTTGGCAACGTCATCGATCGCGTTCGTTTCGGTAAGGTGGTCGACTTTATTCACGCCCACGTCGCCACGCCGTGGGGCGATTTTTCCTGGTACGTTTTCAACGTGGCGGATGCTGCCATCGTTTGCGGGGTCGCGGTGTTGGTCCTCGAGTTGGTGGTATCGAAGCGGAAGGGGGAAGGGGAGCGTGCGCCGACCTGACAAGGGTCGTTTCGGTTTTGGTGGTCGCGCCGCCAGTGAGGACGAGGTAAATACCAGGGTGAATTGCCGCGGCGGTTTGGACGCTGGTCTCCGGGCTGTCGACAAAGTAGCCGCCCTCCGGCCTGGCTCGATACGTGGCTGCAACTGACCCACTCAGATCCACTTGCGCCATCGGAACACCGCCAGCGGAATTATCGTGGTCAGGATGATCAGACCCCAGCCCCAGGCATAACCATAGGCCCAGTCCAGTTCGGGAATGTTCTTGAAATTCATGCCGTAGACGCCAGCCACCAGCACCGGCGGAATACCCACCACCGAAGCAATGGCCATCACCTTCATGACATTGTTCTGCGCGATATTGATGAACCCTAGTGTTGCGTCCAGCAGGAACTGCAGCTTGTCGTTTAGGTGTGTATCGAAATCGCTGACCGAAGCGATGTCCCGTCGCAAGGTCGCCAAGCGGGGCTTCAGGCCTTTAGGCAACCAGTCCGTGCTCATGGCTGTAACATAGGGGATGATTCGAGCGGCCCCCACCTGAGTCTCTCGTACGTGCGAAATGAGATTGCCAAGGCGTCCCAGCCTGCCAAGCGTGTGGCGCAGCGCGGCGTCCTCGGTCTTTCGGCCACCCTCCTGATTTACCCCTAGCGCAAAAATACCGTGCGATACCGTATCGAGATCGGCGCTCACCTGCTCCAGCACATCCGCCTGACGGTCGACAATTGCTTCCATCAAGCCAACGAAGACGTGCGCCCCGGTATCGTTCGCGTTTGACCCACGGGGCAGTTGATCGGCGTAGCTTTCGAAAACGCGGTTGGCGGCGAACCGGATCGTAACCAGACGCTCCTGAGAAAGAATGAAACCGGCCGACGCGCCATGCGGGCCATCATCGGACAGGTTGACCAACGGCATGCTGAGATACAGAGCACCGTTGCGACTGGCGAGCCGGCTGGACGTTTCGATTTCGCTAACCTCGGCTTGGGTCGGGACGTCCAAACCGGTTGCTTTCTGCACCCGGTCGATCTCATCCGGCGTCGCGTCCAACAGATCGATCCAAAGCGCTCGGCTTAACGCTTCGACCGACGTATCAGCCAGACGGTTCAGTACTTGGCCGGAGCAGGTAAAAGCTATGATCATCGCGAAATCCTCTCCCCGCTGGCCCCCGGCGGACGGTCGGCGTACCCGATGCGCTGGCGTGCAGCTCACTCCGAGTTCCCGCGACACGTACCGAGGCATCACCGAACGTGTCGAGGGGTTGCCTACTGGCACCGAGCCGCACCGATGCGTGCCTTATGCCGCGTCGCGGGAGGCGCTCGCGGGCGTACGCTGGAATTGGTTTCACTTCTAATCTTGAGCGTTAGTCGGGTGCGCAGGTTGGTGCAACGAGTTGGAGAATAGGTCTCTAGCCGTGCTGCGGGAGCTGGCTTCGTTACTGGCCGGTCGAACTGAAATGCGGCTGAGGCGCAAGACCCTCAGACAAGGCGCGGGCGCCGCTTCAGAGGTCAAGCTTCCAACCCATTTACGATGCTCCTGGACAACTCGTCAAAGCAACTAGACAAGGAAAAACGATCTTTCGGACAGCAGTGTGTTGATCGATGGCGATAAAAGGTTGCGCCGACGCGGAAGAGCATGCTTGGAAAGAAGGAAACACACCTACAGCGGTTGGATGCCCAAAACATAGATGACCGGAAGGAACGGGACAATTCGTTATCAATGTGGCGCCCTTCCTTTCTCGATTACCGAGGAAGGGGAGGTGAGGGTTCTGCTTGTCACGACCCGCGGAAAACGGGACTGGGTCATTCCTAAAGGCTGGCCAATCCGGAAAATGACAGCCGGCGCCACCGCTGCCCGAGAAGCCTACGAGGAAGCCGGGCTACTCGGGGCTGTCGTCGGCGAAGAACCCATCGGCTGTTACCGTTACCGAAAACGCCACAATTCGCGAAAAGCGGCTATCCACGAAGTATCGGTATTTTTGTTCGCGGTGAAGCGGCAGCTTCGCAAATGGCCAGAGAAGGCCGAGCGGGAAACCCGATGGTTTGCACCTGCGGAAGCTTCGACGCTCGTTGTGCAAGCTGGACTTGCCGAAATCCTCCAAACGGCAACTTCTCACCTATTGGTCCTGCGACACGACGCCAAAGTAAACTGATCGCTATTCCGCCAAGTATTTCCGATTGCATTTAGGGCGTGGTCATCGCTGGTGGGATCGCCCCGAGAGGCGTCCCACGCTGAAGTTGAGCGGTTGAAGCAGCCTTGATGCTACACCAGAGTGCTTGCGACGCCTGCATAGAAACCTAACAGGACGACGATGGTGAACACGATTGCAACCGCCGCGGCGTAGACGCCGCTCAGGCGCAGATCCTTCGGCAACTCCTGACGAGCAAGCCAGTAGAGAAAGCCCAGCACAACCGGCAAAAGGAGCGCATTGAGAACACCCACCGCGATTGCCAGTCGCACGAGGTTCACCCCGGAACCAACCAGCGCGGCACCACTGAACAGGATGGCGGCGAAAGCGCCATAGAACCAAGGGGCTTGCGTGGGACTCTCGCTGAGCGAGTGGCGCAAACCGAGCACTTCGCCAAACGCCCAGGCAACGGTCAGACACACGACGATTGCCGCCACCAGCGCACCGCCGGTCATGCCCAGTGCAAAGACAACCCGCCCGGCCGTCGGGCCGATCGCGGCGGTGAAGGCGCCGGCGATTTCACTGACACGATCAAACGAATGCGCCGATGTCGCGCCGTGGCCGGACGCCGACGCGGTGGCCACCAGCACTGCAGCAGTAATAGTTTGGCACAGCACCGCGCCGATCAGCGTTTCTACCCGGGCGGCAGCAAGGTGAGCACGAGTAAGGCCCTTATCGATGCTGGCCGACTGCTGGTAGAAGATGGCCCACGGGATGACGCAAGTGCCGAGGCTCGCTGCCACCAGATACAGGTAGTCGGGATCGCCAAGAGGCATTTGCAACATCTGTGAAGCGATTTCCGCCGCTTCCGGCCGCGCCTGCCAGGCAAGCGCGATGAAAGCGAATTCACACAGTCCCAATGCCATCGCGACCCGCTCAACCGACCGATAGCTGCCCGTCAGGACGACCGTCAGCAGACCGGCGGCAGCCACGGTGCTCGATTGCCAGGGCGGCACACGATACAGCTGGCCCACGCCCGCCAGCCCGCTGAGCTCGGTCACCAACGTGCCTATGCAGCTGATCGTCAGAGTTGCGAGCAGGAGCACGGTCGGCACTCGGCCCAACCGGTGCAGTGCTAATTCCGCCAGTCCCTGACGTGTGGCCAGGCCAAGGCGGGCGGCCAGTTCCTGTGCCATGAACAACGCCGGTATCAGCGCAAATTGCAACAACAGCAGTCGATAGCCCCACTGGGCGCCGCTCTGCGCTGCGGCAATGACACTGCCGGCTTCGGTGTCGGCCATCATCACCACGACCCCGGGTCCTACCGCGAGCGCCAGATGGTGCCAACCACGGGCATCCGGAGACAGTTTGGACAAAGCTTCAGTCCCGGAATGCTTTGCAGGGGTTATCGGATGGCTCCCACAGGCGTTCCGAGCTGAAGGAAGCGTGTCGCAGTGTTCTGATCCGCTGTTTGATCGCATGAATCCGGGACCGTGAACATCCCGATCACGCGCTGCGCATTGCAATCATCAACGTATGGGAGAACCGGCGAAGGATCTACTTTGCTCCGCACCCGTGGCTAGGCTGCATGGCCCGCTAAGAAGCAATAATCAGCGCATCTACTGCTGTAATGCGGTTTCCCGCGCAAATAAGCGGGTTGACGTCTAACTCGGCCACCGTATCGCGATGATCGGCAGCGAAACGAGATACATCGCTGATGATTTGCGCCAGCCGCTGAATATTCACGGCTGGCATGCCGCGAAACCCTTCCAGCAACTTTATCCCCTTCAACTGCCGCAGGAGGCCCTCCGCCTGCAATGGCGTCACCGGTGCAGGGGATAGTGCCGTGTCTTTAAGCACCTCCACCAGCACTCCTCCCAACCCAACCACGATCAGCGGGCCGAATAGTGGATCGTTACGCGCGCCTACGACCATTTCGATGCCTTGCGGCACCATCGGCTGCACCAACACGCCGTTGATCTGGGGGGGCGGCGAGACCTTTCCCGCGTTCGCCATTACTGCCATGTAGCCAGTGCGCACTTCGTCGGCGTCGCGCAGGTTGAGGCGAATCACGCCGACCTCTGTCTTGTGCGGCAGATCTGGGGATTCGACCTTGATTGCCACCGGAAAGCCCAGCGCCGACGCGGCGCTGACCGTCTCATCAGCCGACGCGGCAAGCCGCTCCCCCACGACTGGCACACCGTAGTGGGCGAGCACCTCTTTGGCCTGCCGCTCGGTCAAGGTCCGGCCGCCCGCGGCCGCGATCAGTCCACGCGTCCGGGCAATCACTTCGGGCGGAGTGTTCGGGACAGACTGTGCGCCGGCCGCCTTTTTGTCGGCACGCCAATGCCAAGCGGCCAATGCTGCGAAACATGAATTCATCGAGCGGAACAGGGCCACCCTGTCGCACTGGTGCGCCTCGACAACGCCGGGCCCATCCTGCCATTCGGTTTGCCAAACAACGCAGGCGATCTTGCCGTGCTGCTCTGCCAAGGCACTGTAGGTTTGCGGACGCTTCGCCGAAGGTGCGTATCCGTAGGTCAGCGGCGAGACCAGAACCCCGTATTGCGGATCGCCCAACAGCGCGCCGGCGCAAACGCCCAGCGCTTCGGGGTCGGAGAGAATCTGGGCGGTGACGTCGCACGGGTTACGTGTTGAGCCGAACTCCGGGACGCGGGATTCGAGGATCGCCTTCACGTCCGGCATCGGCTGCGGCATCGCCACGCCATGCTGTTCTGCCCGGTCCGTCGCCATGATCGCCGCTCCGCCCGAGGCGGCCACCACCGCCACGCCCCGAGCGCGTGGAGGGGGCGCCTTGGCGAAGAATGCCGCGGTTTCCATCAGCGCCTCAAAATCGTCGACCATGATGGCGCCGGCGCGCTGGAACACGGCGCGATAGGACGCGTGGGACCCGGCTAAAGATCCGGTATGCGACATTGCTGCCGCGGCACCCTGCTCCCCGGTCGCCATTTTGAAAATGACCAGCGGCTTGTCCACGGCCCACGCGTTCTCCGCGGCTAGCAGAAGTCGTTCGGGGGTCGCCGTGCCCTCGAAAACGCAGGCGATCGAGGCGCAGGCCGGGTCAGTCGCCAAGTAGTTGACGAAATCCGCCATGTCGACGTCGCAGGAATTGCCCGAGGTCAGGACGTGGCTGACAGACAGCCCGCGCACCACGCCTTGTGCCAGCGCCATACCCAGAGCTCCGGACTGGCTGATGACTCCGACAGCATTTCGTTCCGGTCTGGGGATCGGCGTGATATCCATGAACGTCACTCGGCTGTCGAGCATCGCGTTCACCACGCCGATACAGTTCGGCCCGACGATGCGAAGGCCGGTTTCCCGCGCGATCGCGGCCAGGCGTTCCTGTTGAGCGATCCGGTCTTCCTTGGCGGTTTCGGCATAGCCGGAGGCGAAGATGATCGCGCCACCAACGCCGGCCTTGGCGCAGTCAAGAACAATTTCCTCGACCGCCTCCCGCGCTGCAGCGATCACGGCACAATCAGGGACCTCCGGCAGGCCACGGACGTTCGGATAGCAGGTTTGGTCACCGATCATCTGGTAGCGGCCGTTCACTGGGTAGGCTCGTCCGGTGTAGTGTGCCATGTTGGCGAGGACCTGCTTGCCGAACGATCCCGCGCGGGTGGACGCGCCGATCACCGCGATACTTTGCGGATGGAGCAGCCGTGTGAGCTGTTCCCGGCTGTAGACGCCCGTACGCTTGTATTGCATTGATCCAGCCTGATTGACGTTCCTCGAGACCACAGCATACTCGCCGGTAGCCCCGGATCAAGTTTTGGGGGCAAGTTTGGGGGGAAACGCGGATGCCATCGCTGTTCGATCTGACTGGAAAGGTCGCGATAATAACCGGGTCAACCAAGGGGATCGGCCTGGCGATCGCCACGCGGATGGCGGAGCACGGCGCGACCGTCGTGATCTCCAGCCGCAAGCCGGATTCGTGTGAGGCGGTGGCGGCGAAGATCCAGGCTGCTGGCGGGAAGGCGGTGGTGATCCCATGCCATATCGCGCGCAAGGAGGAACTGCAGAACCTCGTCGATCAGACAGTTGCCCGCTCCGGCGGGATCGACATTCTGGTGGGGAATGCCGGGGTGAACCCGTATCTTGGGCCGGCTGCGGGGATGTCCGATGAGGCGTTCGACCGGGTGATGGGTTCGAATGTCCGCAGCAATGTATGGCTGGCGAATATGGCGATCCCCCACATGGTGCAGCGCGGGGGCGGGGCGGTAATCATTATTTCCTCCATCGGCGGGCTGCGCGGTTCGGCTCAGTTGGGCGCGTATGCGATCTCGAAGGCGGCGGACATGCAGTTGGTACGGAATATCGCTGTGGAGTGGGGACCGAAGAATATCCGCGCCAATGCGATCGCGCCGGGGTTGATACGGACGGATTTCGCCCGCGCGCTATGGGAGGATCCGGTGCTGTACAAGAAGCGCACCAAGGATACTCCGCTGCAACGAATTGGTGAGCCGGATGAGGTCGCTGGCGCCGCGGTATTTTTGGCGTCGGCTGCGGGGAGCTTTACGACGGGCCAGACGATCGTGATCGACGGCGGCACGACCGCGGGGTCTGTCGTTTCCGGCGATGAGTAATACCGCCTGGTGTTGAGCAGACGGGTGTCAGAGGCTCCACTCTTTGATCCAGCCGAGTTTCGCTTGCCTGCGGGCATCACCCATGTCTGCGCGGGCGGGGAGACGGCGGCCCTTCGCAGCCACGACGCGGCGCTGCTGCGCTATGTCGCCGACAAAAGCGGCGGCCTTCCGGTCGCACGGCTCAGGAGGCGGAGATCGAGGCTGCCCGCGCGGGCGTCGCCCGTCTTTGGGGCGTAGGCGTTGCCGACATCGGTTTCGTCAGCAATGTGGCGGAGGGCGTTTCGATCGTCGCGGAGAGTCTGGATTGGCGAGACGGCGACTCTATCGCGATCGACGCGAACGAATATCCGTCCGTCGTAGCCCCCATCGCCTTCCGACGCGTCACCTCGGTTTCCCTGCGCCAGGCAAGAGGCACTGACCCAAATCGCCTGACCGCCTGCGTCGATGGCACGACGCGCATTATCGCTGCCAGCTATGTTTCCTACCTGACCGGGGAGCGAGTGGATCTGCACGCGTTGCGCCGGATGGCCGACAGTGTCGGGGCGCTGCTGCTGGTCGATTTTACTCAGGCTTCGGGCTACCTGCCGATCGAGGCTTCCATCGCGGACTTCGCCTTCTCCGCTTGCTACAAATGGATGCTGGGTATTACTGGAGTTGCCGTTGCATTCTGGAATCGAACTCGCCAGCCTGGCTGGAGGCCTGCCTCCGCTGGTTGGCATTCGATCGCCGCAGGGGTGCGCGGCTTTGACACGCTGCCCAAGCTCAAATCCGACGCCATGTGCTTCGCTCGTGGCAACCCGGCGCACGGCCCGATCTACGTTCTGAACAACGCTCTGTCGTATTTGTCGGGTTTCGATATGTGCGACGTTCAGCGGCATGTGCAAACGCTGACCGTGGCATTGCTGGACGAACTCGCCGCCGCGCAGATCCCGGTCATAACGCCTACCGACCCCGCTCGGAATGGCGCCAGCGTCTGCATTGCCTCGCCACGAGCGCAGGAGGTCGTGGACGCACTGTATGCACAAGGCGTGTATGCATGGAATGGCCACGGGCGCATCCGCATCAGCTTCCACGGCTACAACAGCATAGCGGACGTGGAGCGCACCGCCGCTGCGCTGCGAGCCACATGCGGGCCGTAGCGTCATAGCTATGGCAGGGTGAAAGTAACCTTTCTGTTTGACGCTCTGGAACTCGTCTCGACCGGGTTGACCAATCGTTTGCATTGACTGGCGCGCTCGGATCTGGGGAGACCAGAAAGTCAACTCAGTCAACTAAATGCACTGACCTTGCCTCCCAGGAGGCTGGAATGTCCGAAACGCTTCCCAGCGAGATGACTGGTCCCGTCGCCGCCGTGCGCCGGTTCAGCCGGTTCTATACGCGTCAGCTTTGCCTGCTTGACGAGGGGTTGCTGAACAGCGCGTTTTCGCTAACCGAGGCTCGCATTCTATATGAGCTGGCTACCCATCTGACCCTGACCGCGACTGAACTCAGCCGCGAGCTTGGGATCGATCCAGGTTATCTCAGCCGTCTGCTGAAGGAATTCGAGAGACAGGGTCTTATCAGCCGTGTGCCTTCGCCCGGCGACAGCCGCCTCGCGTTGCTGCAGCTTACGGAGTCTGGGCGGGCCGCCTTCGAGCCGCTGGACCAGGCGTCGCGCCGCCAGGTTCTCGCGATGACTCGCCATTTGATGCCTGCCGAAGCCGCTCGGCTGGTTCAAGCAATGCAGACAATCGAACATCTGATGGGCGGATCGGCTTCGTCCCAGGACCTCATAACCCTCAGGCAGCACCAGGTCGGCGATATCGGGTGGATCATCTATCGGCAGGCCGTGTTGTATGCACGGGAGTATGGCTGGGACGGAACCTACGAGATCCTGGCTGCCGAAATCCTCGCTGGGATCGTCAAGACCTTCGATCCGACCCGGGAGCGAAGCTGGATCGCAGAACGGAACGGAGCGGTGATCGGGTCAGTGTTTGTGGTGCGCGGATCGGACACAGTGGCGAAACTCCGGCTGTTGTACAGTTGAACCGGCCGCGCGTGGTCTCGGTCTCGGGCGTCGTCTTGTCGACGCCTGCATCGATTTCGCTCGCGAAAGAGGTTATCGGACGCTGTCGCTATGGACGAACGATGTTCTCCTGCCGGCGCGTCGTATCTATCAAGCCGCCGGATTCGCCTGCGTCGCTCGAGAGCCGCACCACTCCTTTGGCCAGGACCTGATCGGCGAGACGTGGGAGTTGACGCTGTGAGCCGCGCGGCTCATGGCGTTTCGGTCAACACCGCCTCGTAAACATCGAGCGTTGCATCCTGCATCGCTCGCACCGTGGGCACCGAAGCTCTCGCCCGCTGTCCCAACGACAGACGCGCCTCCGGGTCGAGGTCCAACGCTAACCCGATCGCCGCCGCAAGCGCGTCAGGATCGTCCGGCCTCACCCGCCACCCGGTTTCGCCGTGCCGCACGGTCTCCACCGGGCCACCGAGATCGGAGGCGATCACCGGCCGCCCCATGGCCTGCGCCTCGATCACCACACGGCCGAATGCTTCCGGTTTGGTAGAGGCATGCACCACGACGTCGGACAAGCACATGGCGGCGGGCATATCATCGCACTCCCCCACCAACCGCAGCCGGCTGGAGATGCCTAGGCGCATTGCCTGGTGTTCCAAGTCGCGCATGTAACCTTGCCGGCCCTGGGGGGATCCGACGAAGACGCACATCACGTCCGGGCGGTTTAACCGAGCGATCGCGTCCAACAGGATCGAGTGCCCCTTCCAGGCGGTCAGCCGTCCTGGCAACGTCACGATGCGCATATTGTCGGGCACGCGCCAGTCGGCTGCGAGTTTGGCAATCCGGCTGCCGGACACGGCCGCGGGATCGAACACCGCCGGATCGACTCCCCGCGGGATGATCCGGATCCGAGCGACATCGACGTGATGGCGAGCTGCTACGAGATCGGCGATGAAGTGGCTGGCGGCGATGACGATTTGTCCGCGGGCCATGACGCTATTGTAAAGTCGCTTGGCCGGGAAGCTTTCGCCGTAGGTCCCATGATAGGTGGTAACAAACGGGATCCCCGTGCGTTGACAAGCCAGCCACGCCGACCAGGCCGGGGCCCGCGACCTTGCATGCACCAGCGACACATTCCGGTCGCGGATCACTGCTTCCAACGCCCGCGCATTTCGCCATATGCCCAGCGGAGACTTGGTGGTTAGCTGCAGCGCGATGTGCGTGCCGCCGGAACGCTCGATCTGACGCACCATCGGACCTCCGGCGCTGGCGACGAGGGCTACGGCCTCGGCTTCGACGATGGCCTTTGCGATTTCGACGGTGCCGCGCTCGACCCCGCCGGTTACCAGTGAGGGGAGCACCTGCAGCACGACAGTGGGATCAGGTGGAGGTGACATTGATCCGAATTAGCACGTTTCGATACTGCGCGAGCACGGGTAAGGTTACACGGGTATTTCTGTGGGGATTGTGCCTTGCGCGTGCCGCTATGAGACAGCAACGCGGAAGACCGTCAGCGTTACCCTAAACGCAGATCTGGTGGCCCGGTCGTCGGCTCATGGCATCAACATCTCCCGCGTCGCCGAAACGGCCTTGATCGCGGCTTTCGAAGAGGCAGAAAAGGCTAAGATCCACCAGGAGATGCACGAAACGGCGCGGTTTACAGATGAAATTGTTCGCAGATATGGGTATCCGTTCCCTAAGTCGCGGGCGATGCTCATGCCGGATGACGAAGATGCCGACAACCTCCGCGACGATGCAGCATGATCTGTTGCGAACCCCAACCGCGGAAATCGGCTGGGGTTTCCCCTTATTGCTGATTTGCCGGCCAATGTGGTGGACGGCGCTTTTCGGATTGTTGCCCCGCTGACCAGATTACACGGAACACGCCCAGCAAACGATCATCGAACATGACGGACAGAAATTTGCGGTGCTGTTCAATCTCATTACCAATCTTTCGTCATGCCTTCTCTGTCACCCGGTCGGCTCGATCGCGCGATACCGAGACGACCTGTCCCGAGTTTTGGATTGGCTATTCTTAAGGATTTAATGCAAATGGCTCAGACCACTGGCCGACTCGATCGCATCAACGGCACTGAACTGGCCTGGATCCGGCTTGATGGGCGAGACCCAACCATCGTATTTCTGCCCGGCTTCCGCAGCGACATGACCGGCGACAAAGCGACAGCGCTGGCGGCTTTCTGTGCTGAACGAGGCCTCGGAATGTTGCGGTTCGATTATTCCGGCCACGGCGCCAGCAGCGGCGATTTCCTCGGCGGCACGATTGGCGCCTGGGTAGCCGATGCATTGGCTGCCATCGATGCGCTGACGTCAGGTCCATTGATTCTGGTCGGCTCTTCCATGGGCGGTTGGATTGCACTGCTCGCTGCGATGTCACGTCCCCAACGAGTAGCCGCGCTTGTTGGCATTGCCGCCGCGCCTGATTTTACTCAGCGCCTGATGTGGGACGCGATGACGCCGGCCCAACACGCGACGCTGGAGCGTGACGGCGTGCTTCATGTTCCCAGCCAGTATGGCGAGCCCACGCCGATTACGCTGAAGCTGATCCGCGACGGTGCCGGCCATCTGGTGCTGAGAGCCCCGATGCCCATCCACTGTCCAATGCGATTGTTGCATGGACAGGCGGATCCCGACGTCCCTTGGGAACTCGCTTTGCGGATCGCGGAACGGGTGGAGACGTCCGATGTTCGCGTCATCCTGGTGAAGGACGGCGACCATCGGCTGTCACGGCCCGCCGATCTCGACTTACTACGGCAGACGGTGACCGGTCTCGTCAGCGAGCACAGCGCGCAGTCCCTCCCGGTAGGTCGGGTAGAGCCACGAGATCCCCAAAGCTGATTTCGTCTTGATGCTGGCCACCTTGCGGTTCTCCGACCAGAAACTACGGGCGATCGAACTCATCGCCAGCACGGCGTCCGCAAAGGCGGTTTCAGGCGGTGGGGCGACGCCCAGCAATGTGGCCGCCTCCGATACCACAGCGGCGCTTTCGCTCGGCTCATCATCTACCAGATTAAACACACGCAGTCCGGAGACCCGGTCCTGCCGCATCGCCGCGACGACCGCTTGAGCGATGTCGTCTCGATGGATCCGACCGAATTTGTGGCCGGGCTTGTTCATTCGCCGTGCCTGTCCGGACCGCAGACTGTCGAATGCCGAACGCCCGGGCCCATAAATTCCGCCGAGGCGAAAGATGTCCACCGCGCGTTGGTCGGCAAAGCGTGCCCAGTTGTCCTCGGCGACGGCGCGTAATTGCCCGCGGGCCTGCGACGGGGCCACTGGCGTATCTTCATCCACCCATCCTCCCGCACGGTCGCCGTAGACCGCCGTGCTGGACAGATACCCAATCCACCGCAGGGCAGGCGCCACCTCGACGCTTGTTCGATAGCGAGCCACTACCGGATCGCTGCCATCGCCCGGTGCGATGGTAATTAGCAAGTGGGTCGCCGATTGGACTGCCGCTTCGGCGTCATCGAAGCGAACGCTTCCGTCCAACCCTCCTCGTGTCGTTCCGGACACGTCGTAGCCGATCGCCTTGGCCGCATCAGCGACCGCGCGACCGCTATAGCCCAGTCCGAAAATGAGCAGCCGGTTCATGCCAAGCCTTTCCGCCGCAGGATCAGTTGGCCCAGCGCGCCCAGGCCATAATTCAACAAGATCCCTGCGAGTGCCAGCAGCACCAAGGCAGCGAACATGCGCGGCATCTCCAACCTGAAACTGGCTTCGAGGATGCGGTAGGCCAGACCGGAGGCAAAACCACCCGACCCAGCCACCAGTTCCGCCACTACCGCCCCTACCAACGCGAGGCCGCCGGATATCCGCAGCCCGGAGAGGAAATAGGGCAGGGCGGCCGGCAGCCGCAGCAGGGCCATTGTCCGCCATCGGCTCGCGCCATACAGCCGAAAAAGATCGTTCAACTCGGGCGGCGGCGAGGCCAGGCCTGTCGCGGTGTTGGCGAACAACGGGAAGAACGCGATGATGGTGGCGCAGACGACAAGAGCGACGAACGGTTGCCCCACCCAGATGATGATCAGCGGCGCAATGGCCGGCAGCGGCGTCACCTGCAACGCCACCGCCCATGGCTGGATCGCGGCCTGAGCCAGCCGGCTCGCCGCCATCGCTACCGCCATCGCCGCGCCAAGCACCGCGGCCATGAGCAGCGCGGCGAATGTCACAAACAAGGTCGAAGCCAATGCTTGCAGCAACCCGAGTGGATCTGCCCAGAAAGCGCCGACGATCGCGATTGGACCGGGCAATTCATAGACCGGCACTTCGCTGAGTTGCACCGCGGCTTCCCATAACACCAGGGCAAAAACGCCAAACAGGGTGGGTGCCCATTTCATCGCAGCGCGTCCTCCATGCCGCGAGTGATTTCGGCAACCAGCGCAGCGTAGGCCGGATCCAAGCGAGTTTCGGGTCCCGGCGTCAGGCTCGACGCGATCTCGCGGTCGATCCGCCCCGGACGGGGGGTCATCAGGACGATTCTGCGGGCGAGAAAGGCGGCCTCATAAATGGAGTGCGTGACGAACATCACGGTGCATCCGGCACCGCGCCAAACACCCAGCAAATCGGCTTGCAGCTTGTGCCGAGTAAACTCATCCAACGCGGCGAAGGGCTCGTCCATCAGCAGCAGGCGCGGCTTAGTGACTAAAGCCCGAGCGATAGACACCCGCATGCGCATGCCGCCGGACAAGGCGCGGGGTCGTGCTTTCTCGAATCCCTGAAGGCCAACGTGGTGTAAGATGGCATGGACCTCGGGCATCGCGGCATCGCGTGCCATTCCTCGAAGCCGCAGCGGCAAGAACACATTGTCCTCGGCTGTCGCCCAGGGCAGCAGGGTGGCGTCCTGAAACACATAGCCGATGTCGCCCGGCGCCGGTGGCCCGCCATCCCAGGTCAGCCGGCCGCCATCAGGCTGGTCCAATCCGGCGATCAGACGCAGCAATGTCGATTTTCCACAGCCGGACGGACCGACGAGCGCGACGAAGTCAGCCTCTGAGACACGAAGGGATGTATCGCGCAACGCCTCTACGCCACCTTGAAACCGGCGGGCGACATGACTAATGCTCAGCACGCGGCGTCGGGACCGGCGGGGTCAGGTGGCCTGAGATCGGACCGCCGGTATTCTTCGTGAACGGCCCAGGCTCGGTCACCCGCGTTCACGCCGGGCCCGGTAACGGGATCGGAAGGAAGTCGGCATGACCGGGGTGAATCTCGGTCCGAAACGCCTCAATTTTTCTGGTCCATGCCGACCTTTTTGTTCACGAACTGCAGCGTATAGGCTTTCGTCACGTCCAGTCCCTTAGGGTACAAACCTTGGTCGGAAACGGTCTTATAAAACTCCGTCCAACGGTCGGCCGACATGGCGCCAATGCCCATGGTTTTGGCGTCGCCGGAATCTAAAATCCCATGTTTCTTCATCGACTCGATACCGTAGGCGATCAGCGCGTCGTTCATTTCCGGATTGGCCTTTTTGATCAGCGTGTTTGCTGGGGTCGGATCTGAGAACAGATAAGAATACCACCCCTCTATCGAGGCATCGACGAACCGCTGCACTAGATCGGGCTGCTGCTCGATCTTTTTGTCCGACGTTGCGATCAGGCTGCCATAACCTTTGAAGCCGGCGTCGGCTACAAGTAAGACTACCGGATCGACGTGGCCCTCTTCTTTGATCGAGAACGGCTCCGATCCCAAATAGCCCTGCTGGATCGCATTCTTGTCTGCCAGGAATGGCGCCAGATTAAAGGTATAGGGCCGGATTTGGCCATCGCTGTAACCGAACTTCGATTTTAGGAAGGTCCACCAGCCGACGCGAGTATCGGCACTGATCATGATCGGCTTACCCTTCAGGGCGGCGAAGCTGTCGTTGCCCACGCCCGGATGGGCGATCAACACGGACGGATCCTTTTGGAAGATCCCGGCGATCGCACGGAAAGGGATGTTCTCCTTGACGAAATTCAGCGCCAGGAAGGAATTGGAGGAGATATTGAAGTCCAGCCGCCCCGCCAGCAGTAACTGCGTATGATTGACCTGCGGTCCACCCTCCTGGATTGTCACATCCAGACCGTGCTTGGCATAGATTCCGTTGGCCAGGGCCTGGTAGAAACCGCCGTATTCGGCCTCCGCCTTCCAGTCCAAACCAAAGGCAACCTTGTCATTTGCCCGGGCGCCTCCAGCGGCCAAGATTCCGGAAGCCATAAGCAAGGACAGGATCGCGGAAAATCTGCGCATCAAGGGGTTCCTTCCCGATGTGTTTCCGCCAGAATGGCACTGCTGGAATTGGAGGCAAGATGGGTGCCGAACTGAGCTACGGCCTGGCGGGACGACGAGCCATTGTCTCGGGTCACCGCGGCGGCATCGGCAGTGCCATTTTCGAAACGTTGGCGCGCGACGGCGCTGATGTGATCGGCCTCGATCTACCTGAGCTCGATCTCTCGGACACGGCTGCCCTGGAACCCCGCGTGGCTGCCGTTGTTGCGGCCCACGGCCCGATCGACATTCTGGTGAACAATGCTGGCGTCACTGTGCTCGGCACGGTCCTGGAAACCTCCCTGGAGGAAACGGAACGCGTTTTCCGTGTTAATTTCCTTGCGGCCTACGCTCTGATGCGCGCGGTGCTTCCCGGCATGGCTGAACGCCGACGGGGTGCGATAATCAACATCGCTTCCGATCAAGCGCTGATCGGCAAGCGGGTCAGCGCTGCCTACGGCGCTTCGAAGGGCGCCATCGCTCAACTGAGTCGTTCCGCCGCATTGGACTGGGCGGAGTACGGCATTCGGATCAACTGCGTCGCGCCGGGTTCCACCCAAACGGCAATGCTCGACGCCGTCATTGGCGAACTGGCGGCCAAATACCCTGATCGATTCGCCGTTTCTTCGACCGATACCTATAAGGCCGACGTCCCGCTCGGGCGCTTCGCTGACCCGTCAGAGATCGCCGCGGCGGTCGCCTTCCTAGCCTCCGACGCTGCCTCCTTCATTACCGGGGTGATCCTGCCCGTCGATGGCGGCGGCACCGCGCAGTGAAACAGGCGCTCGTTACCGGCGGCACGCGGGGGATCGGCCGCGCTGTCGCCGACCGGCTGGCGGATGAAGGCTGGGACGTTCTGGTCCTCGCACGTCACCCGGTCGCTACGCCGCATCGCTTCGCTGCCTGCGACGTCGCTGATGCCGAGGGCGTGCGCCGCGTGTTTGCGGGCCTGATCCGGGTCGATGCGCTGGTGAATTGTGCGGGGATCGCCGGCGCTAATCGCCTGGACGCCGACGACACGCTCTGGCACGCAATTATCGCCTCCAACCTGCACGGTACCTACCACACCTGCAAAGCCGCCTTGCCGCTACTACCGGGTAATACGGGCCGGATCGTAAACATCGCCTCGGTCCTTGGGCTGCGTGGGGTGCCGGACCAAACTGCCTACTGCGCTGCCAAACACGGTGTTGTCGGGCTGACCCGAGCCCTGGCGTTAGCTGTGGCTTCCCGCGGCATTACCGTAAATGCGCTCTGCCCTGGCTGGGTCGAGACTGAAATGGCCGAACAACGCTACGCCGAACTCGGTATCACGGCCGAACAGGCCGCTTCTGGCGTGCCAACGGGCCGTGTCGCTACGCCGGCTGAAGTAGCCGACGCGGTGCTATGGCTTCTCCGCCCGGAGGCACGCGGCATCACGGGCCATGCTCTACCGATCGACGGCGGCGGACTAGCGCTCCCATGACCCATGTTCTAGTCGAATAACGAACTGACCGAGCTCTCGTCGCTGATGCGGCGCATCGCTTCGGCGAGCAGCGGCGCGATGGTGAGCTCGCGAATATTGTCGCACTGTTTGACCTCAGCCGTGGCCTGAATAGAGTCAGTGATCGTCATCATCTCGATGGGTGAGGACGCGATGCGCGCGACAGCGGCGCCCGACAGGACACCGTGGGTGACATAGGCGCTCGCGGACAGAGCCCCGCGTTTCACCAGTGCGTCCGCTGCATTGCAGTGCGTGCCGCCGGAGTTGACCAGGTCGTCGACCAGGATGCAATCGCGACCAGCGACGTCGCCGATGACATTCATCACCTCGGAATGCCCGGCACGCTCGCGGCGCTTGTCGATGATCGCCAGATCGCAGTTGAGCCTCGTGGCGATCGCTCGCGCTCGCACCACGCCGCCGACATCAGGGGAAACGATCATCAGGTCGTGGCCTTCATATCGTTTCTGAATGTCGCGGCTGAACACGCCGGCGGCGATCAGGTTGTCCACGGGGATATCAAAAAAGCCCTGAATTTGGCCGGCGTGCAGATCCATGGTGAGTACCCGATTGGCGCCGGCCTCGGTAATGAGGTTCGCCACCAGTTTGGCAGAAATCGGCGTGCGCGGTGCCGATTTCCGGTCCTGCCGGGCGTAGCCGAAGTACGGGATGACGGCGGTGATACGGCGGGCCGACGAACGTCGCAGAGCGTCCAGGGTGACCAACAACTCCATCAAGTTGTCGTTCGCCGGGAATGATGTGGACTGGATTACGAAAACATCTTCCCCGCGTACGTTCTCCTGAATCTCGACAAAAACTTCCATGTCGGCGAAGCGCCTGATGGAGGCTTTGGTCAGCGGCAGGCCAAGAATGTGGGCCACAGCATCGGCCAGGGGACGATTGCTGTTGCAGGCTACGATCTTCATGAGCGGGGCCGCTGGAAAAGGATACCGAACCGGTCGGGGAGCCGGAAACGGGAGGTTTTTAGCAACCGTCCTGTCACATGTCCACGAGCATGGCGGCTTGGTGTAATCTCCGATTAACGCTGGCCAGGCTAGTCGCGACCTCGCGACGGCCGCTGAAACTCCGGCGTCTCACGACACGCTGGGATGTATTGCGCGGCGCGGAAGGCGGTGTGGCGGATCGCAGCCTCCGCCGGAAGGTGCAGGCCATGGAACAGCGCGGCGGCCACCACGATCACCGCGACGAGCGGTGCGATCTGCAGGCGCGGAGTTGGTCCTGAGAAGCGCAACAGGGCTACCGCACCTGCCAGCCCTATCAAGGCCCCTACCACCACCTCCGGCAGCGAGTGCATGCCGAGAACGAGACGCGAGATCCCGATCACGATCGCGGCGAGCGCCGCGACAGGCAGGATGCTGGCACGCTGGCGTGTCAGCATTGCAGCCAAGCCGCCCGAGACAACTGTCGCCGCGGCCACATGCCCACTCGGACTGTGGATGTCGATCGGTCCGAACAAAGGCGAACAGGCGAGGAACATCAGCTTGAATGTCAGCGTGGCGGTAAAGGTTCCGGAGACGACGAGGAGCCAGACCAAAGCTCCGCGCCGCCAGCCTTGCACCGCGAGGGCGACGGCAACGGCGAGCACCAGGGGGATTATGACGGCCTGATCGGCGAAATCGGTAAGGTATCTCACGCGGCCCCTATAGGCGATCCCGGCGCGGGAAAGTTTCATATTCGCGTCATAACGTGTGAACAATAAGTGTCAGATCCCTCGCCATGTAGGCGGGCGTTTCGTCAGAAAGGCGTCCATGCCTTCCTTGAAGTCCTGGCTGGTGTAGCAGAGGCGAATGAGATCCTCGTCCGGCGGCAGGTTGTCGCGCAACCGGCGCAGCGCCTCCCGTGTTGCACGCATGGTGAGCGGGGCGTGACCGGCCACCAGAGCAGCCAATCCCCCCGCACGGGCCTCCAGCGTTGAATGGTCGGGCAGCACTTCGGTTACCAATCCCACCGACAACGCCTCTGTCGCGGAGAACAGGCGGGCGGTGAGAATCATATCGAGGACCCTGGCAGGACCGATGAGAGCGGACAGACGGGCGATGTTGGACATCGACAGGCAGTTGCCCAGCGTGCGGGCGATAGGGAAACCGAATTTTGCATTGGCGGCGGCAATTCGGAGGTCGCAGCCAGCGGCGATGGCTGCCCCGCCTCCGGTGCAGGCTCCCGCGATCGCGGCAATTGTTGGGACCGGACAGCGCTCGATTGTCCCAACCGCGCGGTCGATGCGCGCTTCATACGCTATAGCATCATCGGCGCCGCTAAAAGCGCGGAATTGATTTATGTCGGTCCCGGCGGCGAAGGCCTTATCCCCGGCACCGGTGATGATCAGAGCGCGTATGTCCCCGGGACTAGCGGCGATCTCGGTCAAGCGTTCATACATCGGAAACGTGAGGGCATTGCGCGCCTCCGGCCGATTGAAAGTGACGTACCCGATATCATCGCGGCGCTCGTAGAGGAGTTCGTCATTCATATTCGTTCTAAATCCCAAACTTGCTTCCCGCGATAAAGCGCCGGTTGAGCACAAATAGCTGCACGGCTGCTCGCGTTTGGATTGCCGCAAATGTAAATTTGTTTGAAGTATTTTCGCGTCGATGCAGCGGGCCCGATGGTGGCCTATTCCGCTGCCTTTGCCAGATCCGTCGTACCAGTACGCGTGCGCAACGTCACGAATTCCTCCGCCGCTGTCGGATGGACCCCGATTGTGCGATCGAAATCCGACTTCGTGGCACCCATCACTATAGCGATCGCGATGCCTTGGATGATTTCCGCGGCGTCCTCGCCGAGCATATGTGCGCCGACGACCTTCTGCGAAGCCTTGTCGACAATGAGTTTCATCGTCGTTTTCCGGTTGCGGCCAGACAGTGCGTGCCGCAGCGGCGTAAAGCGGGTGAGGTAGATATCGACCGGCGCGATTGCGGACGCCTGCTCCTCCGACAATCCCACGGTTGCGACGGGAGGCGTGGTGAACACTGCTGAAGGTATGTTCCGCATCGAAACCGTACGCGGATTGTGACCGAAAAGGGAGTCAGCCAGCGCGTGTCCCTCTGCCGTGGCGACGGGCGTCAGGTTCACTCGGTCCGTCACATCGCCTATCGCGTAGATATGCGGCTGCGAGGTTCGTAACTGGTCGTCGACCTTGATCGCACCCTTCGCGTTCAACTCGATCCCGATTGAAAAATTCAATCCGAGGCCGGCGACGTTGGGGCGTCGGCCGGTGGCGAAGAATACGAGATCGCTGATGATTGTCTGGCCGTCCCCTAAGCTCAAGATGCGGCGATCGCCGTCGGCGCTCAACTTGGTGGGCACGTTCTGGGGATGCAGGATAATACCCTGCGCCATCAGTGCGGCTTCCATCGCTTCCCTGATGTCGTGATCGAAGCCACGCAGAGGTAGGGGCTGACGATAGACCAGATGGACCTCGGCGCCTAGCGCACGAAAAATGCCAGCAAATTCGAGCGAAATGTAGCCCGATCCGACCATGACCACGTGGCGTGGCATGGATTTCAAATAGAATGCGTCGTCCGAAATAATCCCCAGGTTCGCCCCTGGGATATCGGGACGCTCAGGATGGCCGCCGGTTGCGATGACGATCCGTTCCGCGGTAACCCGGTTACCAGCGATCTCCACGGTATGAGGATTGACCAGTATACCCTTCCCGTCGAACACGGTCGCGCCCGCCCCGGTCAGAAGCTTGCGGTAGATGCCTTCGAGGCGAGCGATTTCGCGGTCCTTGGCGGCGATCAACTTGCCCCAGTCGTGCGGACCTTTGTGGATCGTCCAGCCGAAGCCGGCTGCGTCATCCGCCCATCCACTATATTCGCCAGCTTGCACGAGTAGTTTCTTGGGCACGCAGCCGATATTGACGCAAGTTCCGCCCCAAAATCGCTCTTCGGCAATGCCGACACGAGCACCATGTCCTGCGGAAATACGTGCGCAGCGGACCCCGGCCGAGCCACCGCCGATAACAAACAAATCGAAGTCCATGAAGGCGATCCCCTTCTTCCTGGCCCGCCAGTGTGTGGCCTGGGCCATGAGGGTGCAAGATTTTCCCGCGAGAGCGAATTATCGTTTGACGCGTCTCATATTCCGGCAAACTCCAGCGCCGGAGACGGGGGGAACTTGTCCACGAATTTGAGTTCAGGGCCTTCCGCGTCCTATGCATCAATGTCGCGGTCCGAAGCGCCATGCTGGCTCGAACCAACCAAAGACAATTAGTACGGCTTTTATAGCCGCTTGGCTTGGATGGGCCCTGGACGCCTTTGATTTTACTGTGTTCCTGTTTCTGTTCGTGTCGATTGCAACGGAGTTCGACGCCGACCTGCGAATGCTGATTGGCACTGTCGGCGGCTCGATCAGCTTCGTGATAACGCTACTTTGCAGCCCAAAACCAAGGGCAAGGTGATGGTTCGCCATCCTGACATCCTCCTGGCGGAGAGGCTCTGACAAGACTGGCTTTTTCGAACGGAAAGCCCTTGGGTGGCCAGGTTCTTCTTCGCGTCGCAGTCATGCACCGGTGCAAAAGAACATCCTTGCAACCGGAAGATCGTCAAGGGTGAAGAAGCGCCTACCACCCTTTTTGTTCGGCAAACCCTATGTGCCGATGCCACCGATCGCCAAATACTTGATTTCCAAGTAGTCCTCGATGCCGTATTTGGATCCTTCGCGGCCTAGACCAGAGGACTTCATCCCACCAAACGGAGCCTCGGCCGTCGAGATAATTCCCTCGTTGATGCCGACCAATCCGTATTCCAATGCCTCGGCAACGCGGAAGATCCGACCGACATCCCTGGCGTAAAAGTACGCCGCCAGGCCAAATTCGGTATCATTTGCTAACCGGATCGCTTCCTCTTCGGTTTTGAACCGGAACAACGGTGCCACCGGACCGAAGGTTTCTTCGCGGAAAACCAGTGCGTCATGGGGAACATTCGCCAACACCGTCGGCTCATAGAAGTTTCCGCCGAGCCTATGCTTCTTGCCACCGGTCACCACCGACGCTCCCAACGAGAGAGCATTCGCCACATGCTCTTCCACCTTCGCGACTGCGGCGGCGTTGATGAGCGGGCCCTGGCCAACCCCGGGCTCCATGCCGTTGCCGACCTTCATCGCCTCTACGGCGGTTTTCAGTTTTGCGGAGAACGCGTCGTAAACGCCTTCCTGCACCAATATGCGATTGGCACATACACAAGTCTGGCCTGTGTTGCGGAATTTGCTGCCCATCGCACCGACCACCGCGGCATCCAGATCTGCGTCGTCGAACACGATGAACGGGGCGTTGCCCCCCAACTCCATGCTGGTCTTCTTTATCGTCGGCGCGCACTGCGCCAGCAGTTTCGCCCCCACCTCGGTGCTGCCGGTGAACGAAAGCTTTCGCACCATCGGATTTGCAGTCAATTCGGCTCCCATCGCAGACGAGCCACCGGTCAGCACGTTGCATACACCCGCTGGCATTCCGGCTCTCTCTGCCAGAACCGCCAGCGCCAACGCTGAGAATGGAGTTTGCGAGGCCGGCCGAATTACGCCAGTGCAACCCGCGGCCCAGCCGGGTCCAGCTTTTCGCGTGATCATGGCGCTCGGGAAATTCCACGGCGTGATCGCGGCGAATACCCCGATCGGCTCCTTCAAGACCAGGATGCGGCGACCCTTGGCATTTTGCGGAATTGTATCACCGTAGATGCGCTTTGCCTCTTCGGCAAACCAATCGATGAAGCTGGCGGCATAGACGATCTCACCCTTGCTCTCCGTCAGCGGCTTGCCCTGTTCAGCGGTCATGATCACCGCCAAGTCCTCGGCATTTGCCAGCATCAGGTCCGACAGCTTCCGAAGGATCGCCCCTCGTTCCTTTGCCAGCATCGCTCGCCAGCCGGGATAGGCCGCATTGGCTGCTTCGATCGCGCGCCGGGTCTCGGCGACCCCCATGTTCGGCACGTCCCCGATAGCTTCACCAGTCGCGGGGTTTTTGACGACGATGGTCTCGCCTTTATCGGCTTCCACCCATTTGCCATTAAGGTAGTTCGCTTGCCGGAACAGCGTTGGGTCCTTCAGTGGCAGCGGTGACACTGGGTTCAGCATAGTCGGGTCCTCCTGTTCGTTTAGCGCCCAAGGATAATCCCTTGGTCAGCGCGTGTCAGGGGGAGGATATCCATTCCGGGGTGCAGCGACCGGTCGGTTCTGCGTCAAGGTGAAGCAGGGGTGACACTGCCGGCCAGGGGAGCCAACCTTCCGGCGAGTTCAAACCAATGCGAGCGGGCGGCTATCGCGTTGAGAGGTCGGTTGAACCCATCACGGGTTACCGAAAGATCGTATGAGGCCGGGACTGCGTAAGCATTCCGCCATTCAGCGGCCACCGTGCGGGCGGGGAGGCATCCCGCACCAGCCCGGGCTGTGCCGGCTTCACCACCGCCCCCAATGCCGCTGAAAGGTTCGAGGCCGCCTCTGTCACTTGCGGCAGCACATTCCGCGGCCGAGGCGGCCGCATCCGCATGGACGGTGCGCTGATGTGGAGAACCGCCACGACTGAACCAGCCGCGTCACGGATCGGGGCAGCAATGCCGACGGCGCCGGCAACGACCTCGTCCGAAGTTATAAGATACCCGCGCGCGCGAATGCGCTGCAGGTCGGCGGCGATCCACGTTGGATCGATCCTGGTGGCTGGGGTGTAGCGATTGAGGCGCTGAGCTAGAAGCTGCGTTTGCACTGCCTCCGGTGCGAATGCCAACAGGACGCGGCTGCTGCCGGCATGGAGCGGGCCGCGTTTGCCGATCTCTGAATACATGCGGATGGTAGGATCGGTCTGATAGATGGCGACCGTCTCGCTTTCCATACCCTCACGGACGCGAAGGTATACGTTCTCGCCAGTCACCTTGCCGAGTGCGGATAAGATAGGCATGGCCGTGGCCGCGAGGGCACCTTGCTCCGAGGCGGCGCGTCCAAGCGCATTCCATCGCGCGCCGAGACGCCAAAGGCCGCGTGCTTCGTCCTGAATGGTAAAGCCACGCCCCTGCAACGTCCGCAGCAGCCGGAAAGCTGCCGGTACGCGTACATCCCGCACTTTCGGCCAACGCAGCCAGCGAGGCGGGGCCGAGCCGAGAGAGCGCCTCCAGCAGGTCGAGTGTCCGGTCGACGGCGGCGATGTTGTAATCGCGAGGAGGTGAGTCAGGGTATTGCCGGGCAACGGCAGGGGGTGCCTTAAGCTTTGGCTTGGATGTCACATTGCTGATCGTCGTTGACCCCATTGTCTCATCCCTTTGCTCAAGATCCAATATAACGTTATCGCACGGAAGCTGTGCAATACCACGCCATTTGCACCGAAATTACTTGCTAGTAGACTTACATTCCCTGGAGTTGCCCACAAAAGGCCTCTCTGCATGGGTGGTATGCGTCCTACCGCCGAGTGGAGACACGAGCGCCATTATCATCGAACCGCGCCTGAGGTTGTAGCGCGAGGCACCTTGAGGCAGAATGCAACGTAATCAAGAGGAGAGGGAACGCGATGGCTACACCATTGTCCAGCGCGCCAGAACGTCTGCACCATCACGCGTATGTCGTGCGCGATCAGGAGAAGAACCGTCAGTTTTTTGAAGAGGTGTTGGGCATTCCGCTGACTGCGACGTGGTGCGAGCGGCATTTCAGCCCTTGGGTCAATCGCGAAGTCGCGTTCTGTCATACCTTCTACAGTTTGGGCGACGGCGGTGCCCTGGCGTTTTTCTCGTTCGCTGACGACGAGGTCTACCAGAAATGCCAAGCGGCCGCCCCGGCAGAGATCGGCGCCTTCCATCACGTCGCCTTCAAAGTGGATGACGTCGGATACACGGAACTGCTCGGCCGGATACAGGCCGCGGGGCAATCGGTGCGTGAAACTGATCACGGCTATTGCCGCTCCTTATATTGCACCTCTCCCGACGGATTGATTGTCGAGTTCACCGTCGATCCGCCTGACGCAGCTGAAATCGACGCCCGTCGGCGGGCTAACGCTCATTCGGAACTAGCGCGCTGGATGGCGGGAGACCACCGCACAAACAACGAGTTGCGAACACGCGAGGCCGCCTAGAGGCCGCGTCGGCGCCGATTTACCCGCTTGTGTGGCTGCGATGCCTAGAGTAAAGCGCCGAGCGTAGCGCGTCGATTGCCTCGCGGGCAGCCGGCGCTGCCGGGCGTTGAGCGCGGGCGTGGTGAAATGGTAGACACGCCAGATTTAGGTTCTGGTGGCGCAAGCCGTGGGGGTTCAAGTCCCTTCGCCCGCACCAAACAGCCCTCGCGCGCTTTGGATGAATAAGGCATTTAGGATTGACCGAGACAATGCAGGTTACCGAGACGCTCTCCGATGGTCTGAAGCGGAACTACACGGTGGTCCTTCCGGTCGCGGATCTCGAATCGCGCCGGACCGAACGTTTGACGAGCTTGGGGAAGACGCTTCGCCTGCCGGGTTTCCGGCCGGGCAAGGTGCCGATGCCGATCGTGAAGCAGCGGTACGGAACCGCCGTATCGGCAGAAGTGCTGGAGCAGTCGGTTTCCGAAGCAACCCAAAAGGTACTTAGCGAGCGTGGCCTTCGGCCGGCGCAGCAGCCGAAGGTTGATCTCGTGACCGAGAATCCTACGGCTATGGCGAGCGATCTAGAGTTTAAGGTTGAACTCGAGTTGCTGCCCGATATCGCTCTGCCGGATTTCAGCACAATAGAGTTGACCCGCTTCAAGGCGGAAGTTAGTCCGCAAGCGGTCGACAAGGCCCTGACGCAGATCGCTAAATTCAATCGCACTCTTGAGCCGATAACCGCGGAAACCTTAGAAAGTCGCGGAACAGGCGCTGCGCAGGGTGAGGTCGTCACCGTTGATTTCGAAGGTAAGATCGACGGCGTTCCATTCGAGGGCGGAATTGGAACTGATACCGAGGTGGAGATTGGCGGAGACGGCTTCATCCCAGGATTTGCAGAACAGCTTGTGGGAGCGCGACCAGGGGAAAGCCGCACGATCAACGTGACCTTTCCCGAGAATTACGGCAAGGCCGATCTAGCCGGCAAGGGCGCGACGTTCGACATCACTGTGAAACAAATCAGTACGCAGATCATTCCGGAGGCCAACGACGATCTGGCGAAGAAGATTGGGGCCGCGGATCTCAGTGCTGTTCGGGAAATTGTTACGTCCCGGCAGCAGCAAGAATACGATGGCATGTCTCGCATTCGGCTGAAGAAGGCACTGCTCGATGCCCTCAGCAAAATGGCGGACTTCCCAGTGCCCCTTTCTATCGCGGACCGGGAGTTCGATGGGATCTGGCGGCAGTTTGAGGCAGCGCGCGAGGCGGGAACCCTGGACGAGGAAGATAAGGCAAAGGACGACGACACGCTGAAGTCCGACTATCGGGCGATCGCTGAGCGGCGAGTGCGGCTTGGGCTATTGTTGGCGGAAATCGGACGCATCAACAGCATCACCGTCAGCGAACAGGAGGTGGACCGGGCGCTATACCAGCGCGCTATGGGATATCGTGGCCAAGAGATGCAGATGCTGGAGCTCATGCGGAAATACCCGCAATTCACCGATAACGTCCGCGGCCCATTATTAGAGGACAAGGTCGT
The DNA here is from genome assembly GCA_963819345.1 of uncultured Alphaproteobacteria bacterium. Lineage (GTDB taxonomy): Bacteria > Pseudomonadota > Alphaproteobacteria > Acetobacterales > Acetobacteraceae > Rhodopila. The sequence goes on along the minus strand of CAWFVX010000022.1, from coordinate 13,728 downwards.
TGATTTTGTTCTCGAGCTGGCGAAGGTTACGGACACGATCGTGTCGCCGGCGGAGCTAGCGAAGGAAGAAGTCGACGAGGTGACGGCTTAAATTCGCACTCGAAACTGGCCAAACAACCGGGTCGTCCGATTTCCGGCTGGATTTTGCCGGAGATATCCTTATTTATGCCCGGCTGTTTAGTTCGACTCTTGCAACCTTAGGTGAACACTATGCGGGACCGCGACCCTGTCGAGGTGTATGACAACTCCCTGGTTCCGATGGTGGTCGAACAGACCGCCCGTGGGGAACGGGCGTTCGATATCTTCTCCAGACTGTTGAAGGAGCGCATCATTTTCCTGACGGGAGCAGTCTATGATCAGGTCAGCGCGCTGATCTGCGCCCAGCTGCTTTTCCTGGAATCGGAAAATCCGTCGAAAGATATCTCGTTTTATATCAATAGCCCAGGTGGCGTTGTATCGGCTGGGTTGGCGATCTACGATACAATGCAGTATATCCGGAGCCCGGTCAGCACATTATGCATCGGTCAGGCGGCCTCAATGGGAAGCCTGTTGCTGTGTGCCGGCGCCAAGGGCAAGCGGTTTGCCACACCCAACTCGCGTATCATGGTTCACCAGCCGTCCGGCGGTGCCCAGGGCCAGGCTACTGACATTGAGATCCAGGCGCGCGAGATCCTGACGCTACGCAAGCGGCTGAACGAGATCTACGTCAAGCACACGGGGCAACCGATCGAGGCGATCGAGCGTAAATTAGAACGCGATACATATATGTCTGCCGAGGAAAGCCGCGACTTTGGGTTGGTAGACGAAGTGGTGGACAGCCGGCCGGCAGGCGAGTTGGCCGAAGCGTCCAAATCCTGACGCTTTTTCTCGATCGCGAGCCGGGGGTGGGGTTTGCCGTCCCGTATTCAATCAGATGTGGTCTGGTGAGCGCACGCCGCAGTATGAATTTAGGCGTTTTCGGGGCTCAGCCAACCGCAGTTCTTGTCCCTGCCGCTGATAGGGGGTTATTGTTCCCCATTGTCCCCCCGGGTTAGGGGGAGGAGTAGACATGAGCAAATCCGGCGATTTCAAGAACACCCTCTACTGCTCGTTCTGCGGCAAGTCGCAGCACGAAGTTCGTAAGCTCATCGCCGGCCCGACAGTTTTCATCTGCGACGAATGCGTCGAGCTTTGCATGGATATCATCCGTGAGGAGCACAAGACGCATCTGGTGAAGTCGCGTGATGGGGTGCCGACCCCGCGCGAGATCTGCAAGGTGCTGGACGATTACGTGATCGGACAGGATCACGCGAAGCGCGTGCTGTCGGTGGCGGTGCATAACCACTACAAGCGTTTGGCGCACGGTCAGAAAAATAACGATATCGAAATTGCGAAATCCAACATCCTGCTCGTTGGTCCCACCGGGTCGGGCAAGACGTTATTGGCGCAGACACTCGCACGGATCCTCGACGTACCGTTCACCATGGCAGACGCGACCACACTGACCGAGGCCGGTTATGTGGGTGAGGATGTGGAGAACATCATCCTCAAGCTGCTGCAATCGGCCGATTACAACGTCGAGCGGGCGCAGCGCGGCATCGTATATATCGACGAAGTGGATAAAATCTCACGCAAGTCGGACAATCCGTCGATCACCCGGGATGTGTCAGGCGAGGGTGTGCAGCAGGCGCTGTTGAAGATCATGGAGGGGACGGTTGCCTCTGTTCCGCCGCAGGGCGGGCGCAAGCACCCGCAGCAGGAGTTCCTCCAGGTTGATACGACCAATATCCTGTTCATCTGCGGCGGCGCCTTTTCGGGACTGGAGCGTATCATCGGCGCCCGAGGTAAGGGGTCGGGAATAGGCTATGGCGCAGAGGTTCGATCACAGGATGAACGGCGGATGGGCGCGATACTACGTGAGGTCGAGCCAGAGGATCTGCTGAAGTTCGGATTGATCCCAGAGTTTATTGGTCGCCTGCCTGTGGTGGCGACGTTGGAGGATCTCGACGAAGGCGCTTTGATGGAGATCCTGACCAAGCCGAAAAATGCGCTTGTGAAACAGTATGGTCGTTTGTTCGAGATGGAGGGCGTCAAGCTGTCCTTCACCGATGATGCGCTGAAGTCGGTTTCTACCCGAGCGATCGCCCGTAAGACCGGCGCGCGCGGCCTGAGGTCGATCATGGAACAGATCTTACTCTCCACCATGTTCGACCTGCCAGGCCTGGATGGTGTTGAAGAAGTTGTTATCAATCGGGAGGTCGCCGAATCCCGAGCCAATCCATTGTATTTATACGGAAAGGAGCGGGCGGAAAACAGCGCTTAAGGCAGCGCGCAACCCAGAAATGCGGCTCGCGGTAGCGCGATCGCGGATTTCAAGGGCTTGCGACACTCTGTTCGGCAGCCATATCGGGTCGAACGGTTGTGACAGACCCATGAAAGCGTCCTCCGTGCCGCTGTCGGGCGGAAATCGACGCTGACTGTCCCCTTTGGAGGTCAATTATGACGGAAGTAGATCGGCCCTCGGATAAAGTCGGATCAAGCGACCTTATGGCGGTGCTGCCGCTGCGGGATATCGTCGTTTTCCCGCACATGATCGTCCCACTGTTTGTCGGTCGGGAAAAATCGGTGCGGGCGCTGGAAGCCGTGATGAAGGAGGACAAGCAGATCCTCCTGGTGGCCCAGAAGAACGCGTCTCAGGATGATCCCTCGGTGGAAGACATCTTCCGCGTAGGCACGGTATCCACAATTCTGCAACTGCTGAAGCTCCCCGACGGCACGGTAAAGGTGCTGGTCGAGGGTGGAAGGCGTGCGAAAATCGTCAGCTTCAAGGAAACCGAGTCATATTTTGAGGCCAAAACCGAACCGATGGCCGACATAGCGGGCGAGAAAAAGGACCTCGAAGCCCTCGGCCGCACGGTAGTGTCGCAGTTTGAGCAGTATATCAAGCTGAACAAGAAGATCGCCCCAGAGGTGCTGGTTTCGCTGAACCAGATCGAGGAGCCGTCTAAGCTGGCCGATACGGTCGCCAGTCACTTGAACCTGAAGATCCCCGAGAAGCAGGACCTGCTCGAGATCGCCAAGATCAGCGAGCGGCTGGAACGCGTGTTCGGCCACATGGAATTGGAGATCGGCGTCCTGCAGGTGGAAAAGCGCATCCGCAACCGCGTAAAGCGGCAGATGGAGAAGACTCAGCGCGAGTACTACCTGAACGAGCAGCTTAAAGCGATCCAGAAGGAGTTGGGCGAGGGCGAAGACGGCAAAGACGAGAACGCCGAATTGGAAGGCCGCATCAAAAAGACCAAATTCTCGAAAGAAGCACGAGAGAAGGCCACGGCGGAACTGAAGAAGCTTCGGACAATGAGTCCGATGAGTGCAGAAGCTACAGTGGTACGCAACTACCTGGATTGGATGCTCTCAATCCCCTGGAAAAAGCGTAGCAAGATCAACAACGACGTGGTCGCCGCTGAGAAAGTGCTCGAGGGTGATCACTATGGCCTGGAGAAGGTCAAGGAACGCATCATCGAGTATCTGGCTGTCCAGGCCCGGAGTCCGAAGGTCCGTGGACCGATCTTGTGCCTTGTCGGACCACCCGGCGTCGGGAAGACCTCATTGGGAAAATCCATTGCCAAGGCGACCGGTCGAAACTTCGTCCGGATGTCGCTCGGTGGGGTGCGGGATGAGGCTGAAGTGCGCGGCCACCGGCGGACCTATATCGGTTCCATGCCCGGCAAGGTCATTCAGGGAATGAAGAAAGCGAAGACCTCTAATCCCTTGTTCTTATTGGATGAAGTGGACAAACTGGGATCCGATTGGCGAGGCGATCCGTCGTCGGCCTTGCTCGAAGTTTTGGACCCAGAACAGAATTCGACATTTGCGGACCACTATCTGGAGGTGGACTACGACCTGTCTGACGTCATGTTCGTTACGACGGCCAATAGCTTGCGCATGCCGCAGCCCTTGCTGGACCGAATGGAGATCATCCGTATCCCCGGCTACACTGAGGATGAAAAGGTAGAGATCGCCAAGCGACATCTCATCAACAAGCAGGGCGAGGCTCACGGCTTGAAGAAGGAAGAGTGGAGCATTAGCGAAGACGCTATGCGCGACCTGATCCGCTACTACACCCGCGAGGCGGGCGTCCGTAACCTGGAACGTGAGATTGCCAACCTTGCGCGGAAATCGGTGAAGGAGATCGTGACCAAGCACAGCGCGAAGGTCGCTGTCACGCGGAAGAACCTGGAAAAGTTTGCCGGTGTAAGAAAGTTCCGCTTCGGCGAGACCGAGGCCGAGGACATGGTCGGCGTCGTTACCGGTTTGGCCTGGACCGAAGTGGGTGGCGAGATTTTGACCATCGAGTTGGTGCTGCTTCCCGGCAAGGGCAACGTCAAGCAGACCGGGAAGCTGGGCGACGTGATGCAGGAGAGTGTCTCCGCCGCGCTAAGCTATGTTCGGAGTCGTTCGATCAGGTTCGGCATCAAGCCGACGCTGTTTGAGAAGCGCGATATCCATGTGCACGTTCCGGAGGGCGCAACTCCCAAGGACGGACCGTCGGCAGGTGTGGCGATGGCAACGTCGATCGTGTCGATCTTGACTGGTATCCCGGTTCGGCGCGATGTCGCGATGACCGGCGAGATCACACTTCGGGGCCGTATTCTGCCAATTGGTGGTCTGAAGGAGAAACTGCTGGCGGCGCTGCGGGCGGGTATCACGACGGTGTTCATCCCGAAGGAGAACGAGAAGGACCTGGCCGAAATTCCGGATAACGTGAAGAAGCATCTGAAGCTCATCCCTGTGGCCGACGTGGACGAGGTGATCGCTCAGGCTCTGGCGCGTCGCCCGATCCCGATCGAGTGGGAGGAACCGGCCGAGACTCCGGTGCCCGCGCCAACGACGCCACAACCGGTTGCGGCCTCGCTACCGCACTGATCTGCGTTTAGGCTGGTATGACCACTTTCAGCCTGCTTTTGCGGGCTGGAAGTGGCGTTATTTGTTGTTTAAATGAAACTCTAGACCTGGGGACACTCTGGCCAACGCAGGATGCGCTTGTGGCACCCCTAATCGGCTTAAGTGTGAAAAACATGCTGTAACGAGTCGACCGCGGGCAAGGGCTTCCTCTTGATCTACTTATCTCTCCCAAACCCGCCCCTGTCCGGGGTTTTCCCCAAGTTTTCGTGCTCAAAGCATTGACGTGGCGGAAACGGCGCCAGTAGTGTCCGGCGCTCTTCCGGGCACATCGTCTGGAAGCATCGATTCGTGATCTCCACTTTTGAGAGGAAACGCCGTGAACAAAATGGACCTCATTGCCGCGGTCGCGGACGGGACCGACCTCTCGCGGGCCAAGGCTGGTGAAGTCGTTGACGCCGTGTTCGGTGCCATTACCGGTGCGCTTAAGGCCAAAGAGGAGGTCCGCCTAGTCGGCTTTGGCACATTCGCCGCCGCGGTCCGGAAGGCCAGCACCGGACGCAACCCTCGCACCGGCGAAGAGATGGCGATCCCGGAGTCAACCACTGTGCGATTTAAGGCCGGCAAGGGTCTAAAGGACTCTGTCGGCTAGGCCAAGCCTGAGGTTCCGACGATGGGGCGGTTAGCTCAGCGGTAGAGCGTCTCGTTTACACCGAGAGGGCCGGCGGTTCAAATCCGTCACCGCCCACCAGTCTGTGCTACTTGGCCGCTCCACCATTATGAGATTGCTGTCCTTGGTTGTAGCCTCTGAAGCGGGGAAACGCCTTGCTTTGCTCAACTAACCCGAAGGTCGCGTCGCCGGTTGGTTGTTCTAGGGAAGGCCCTCCTTCGCCCTTGACGCGATCTTTGCTGAAGCCTAATTCCTCGCCCCTTGCCGCTGCGGGTGTAGCTCAGTTGGTTAGAGCGCCGGCCTGTCACGCCGGAGGTCGCGGGTTCGAGCCCCGTCACTCGCGCCAGCAGCACTTCACAGAACGTCAGTCGTTTCATCGGTTTTGACCAAATTTCTGCGTCCCCCCCCTATGGCGGTGACGGAGGGATAGGTCTAAGGTCCAGGCGTATGCTGCACTGCGGGGGACCGGCGCCACTGCGTTTGACCCGTGCGTTGCCGCGATCGCAGCCGCTTGACTTATCGTGGACCTGCCAATGCAGCCTGTTCTTTTTGGTTATCTGCCGATCCTGGTGTTCCTCGTGATCGCCGGAGCTATCGCCATCGCCATGGTAGCCGGGTCTATTCTGGCGGCTCGGCAGAAGCCGTATCCCGAAAAGCTTTCAGCCTATGAGTGCGGATTTGAGGCGTTCGACGATGCACGCCGTCGTTTCGATGTTCGGTATTACCTTGTCGCGATCTTGTTCATTATCTTCGACCTCGAAGTTGCGTTCCTGTTTCCTTGGGCCGTCGCTCTGAAGGGAATCGGCGCTTTTGGCTTCTGGTCGATGATCGCATTCCTTGGCGTTCTCACTGTTGGCTTTATCTATGAGTGGTGCAAAGGCGCGCTTGAGTGGGAGTAACGGCATGAGCGACGCGACCGTTTTGGCCTGGAATTGGGATCATCTGACACCTGGTCCGGAACAGGATGCTGTCATCAAGGGCATCACGGGGGAAATAGCTGACAAGGGCTTCCTCGTCGCCAATCTGGACAAAGTGGTGAACTGGGCTCGTACGGGTAGTCTGTGGCCTATGACCTTTGGTCTGGCCTGCTGCGCTGTCGAGATGATCCATGCCTATATGCCGCGATATGATCTTGATCGGTTGGGGATTATCCCACGGGCGTCGCCCCGGCAGAGTGACGTAATGATTGTCGCCGGCACACTGACCAACAAAATGGCACCGGCGTTGCGCAAAGTTTATGACCAGATGCCGGAGCCGCGCTGGGTGATCAGCATGGGTAGCTGTGCCAACGGTGGCGGCTACTACCATTACTCCTACTCGGTGGTGCGCGGGTGCGACCGGGTCGTTCCGGTGGACGTTTACGTCCCTGGCTGTCCCCCGTCCGCCGAGGCGCTGGTCTACGGAATTCTTCAATTGCAAAAGAAGATTCGCCGTACGGGGACGATCCTTCGTGGTTGAGGCAACTACTTCGGCCGAGGCGCCCCCGCCGCCATCCGCGCTGGAACAGTTGGGGCAGGCGGTTGCGTCGATCCCGGGGATGACCGGCTTCCGCGTCGAAGGCGTCGAACTGGTTTCCTGGACGCGGCGCGACTCACTGCAGGCCGTGATGATTACTCTGCGCGACGATCCACGCTTTGCGTTCGAGCAGCTGATGGACATTTGTGGCGTCGATTGGCCGGATCGCGAGGAGAGGTTTGACGTCGTCTACAACCTGTTGTCGGTGTCGCTGAACCAGCGCCTGCGGGTGATAACGACGACGGATGTCGCCCAGCCGGTGCCGTCGGTTCACACCATTTGGCCAGTCGCGACGTGGTGGGAGCGTGAGGCGTGGGATCTGTTCGGGATCGTGTTTTCGGGTCAGCCGGACCTACGTAGAATTCTGACGGACTACGGCTTCGAGGGGCATCCGCTTCGGAAAGATTTCCCGCTGACTGGTTATGTCGAGGTCCGTTATGACGAAGACCGCAAGCAGGTGGTCAACGAGCCGGTACGGCTGACGCAGGATTTCCGGACATTCGACTTCCTGTCTCCGTGGGAGGCGATGACCACCTTGCCCGGCGACGAGAAGGTATTCACCGAGCGTGCCGCCGAACAGGCGAAGGGCTAGGACATGAGCGAAACTTTGGTAACTGAGATCACGTCCTCCGGTCGGACGGTCGAGATCGACAGCCACTCGATCAACTTCGGGCCGCAGCATCCTGCTGCGCATGGCGTGCTGCGGCTGATCCTGGAATTGGACGGGGAGATCGTGGAGCGGGCCGATCCGCATATCGGGCTGCTGCATCGCGGGACCGAAAAGCTGATCGAATACAAGACGTATATGCAGGCGGTGCCATATTTCGATCGCCTCGATTATGTCTCCCCGATGTGCGAGGAGCATACCTTTGCGCTGGCGGTCGAGAAGTTGCTTGGCATCACGGCTCCTGACCGCGCGCAATGGATTAGGGTGCTGTTCGCGGAAATTACGCGCGTTCTGAACCATTTGCTGAATTTGACGACCTACGCGCTGGATGTTGGGGCGATCACGCCGAGCCTTTGGGGGTTCGAGGAACGCGAGAAGCTGATGGAGTTCCATGAGGCGGCTTCCGGGGCGCGCCTGCACGCGAACTACTTCCGGCCAGGCGGTGTGTCGCGAGACCTGCCGGCCGGGCTTACCGACAAAATCGCGGCTTGGGCCGAGACGTTTCCGAAATTTGTCGATGACCTGGAGTCGTTACTTACTAATAACAGAATTTGGAAGCAGCGTACCGTCGATATCGGCAAGTTCACGGCCGAGCAGGCGCTGGCCTGGGGGTTCAGCGGGCCGCCGCTGAGGGCCTCCGGCGTCCCTTGGGACCTGCGACGGGCGCAGCCGTATGATAAATACGCCGAGGTGGATTTCCAAATTCCGGTCGGGCGCAACGGCGATTGCTACGACCGATATCTGATCCGCATCTACGAGCTGCGCGAAAGCGTGAAAATTATCAACCAGGCGTTGGCCAAGATGAAGCCGGGGCCGATCAAGGTTCAAGACCATAAGTTTTCACCTCCCACGCGCGAGGAGATGAAGCGGTCGATGGAAGCGCTGATCCATCACTTCAAGCTTTATACCGAAGGCTATCATGTGCCTCCGGGTGCCACCTATACCGTAACGGAAAGCCCGAAGGGTGAGTTCGGGATTTATTTAGTATCGGATGGTTCGAACCGCCCGTATCGCTGCAAGATCAGAGCGACCGGGTTCGCCTTCCTGCAGGCGACCGATGTTATGACGAGACGGCATATGTTGGCTGACGTCTGTGCGATCATCGGATCCTTGGATGTCGTGTTCGGCGAGATCGACAGGTAGACTGATGACTCAAGTAAGTGGGGCGTCCCCGAACGGAGCGGCGTTCGAGCAGCCGGTTAGTTTCGCCTTGGACGCGGCGAGCGAGGTTGAAATCGCAAAGGTTGTTGCGAGGTATCCGGCCGGACGACAGGCCAGTGCGGTGCTTCCCGCCCTCTACGTTGCGCAAAATCAGATGAAGCGGCAGACGGGAAGCGCGTGGGTGCCGGTAAAGGCAATGGACGCGGTGGCGGCCCGGCTTGGGATGGCACCGATCCGGGTTTACGAGGTCGCCACTTTCTACTTCATGTTCAATACGAAGCCGATCGGGACATATCACCTCCAGGTTTGTACCACGACGCCTTGCTGGCTGCGTGGTTCGGATGACGTGACCGCTGCGTGCCGCGAGGCGACCGGCATCAAGGGGTGGAGTGAGACCAGCGATGATGGCGTTTTCACGATGTCCGAGGTTGAGTGCCTGGGTGCCTGCGTCAACGCGCCGATTTTGCAGGTCGATGATGATTTCTATGAAGATATGGACGCCGGGAAGGTGACCGAGCTTCTGGCCGCGCTGCGGCGGGGAGAGCGGCCGGTGCCGGGCTCGAAGGCCGGGCGGCAGACCTCGGCACCGGAGGGCGGACCCACCACGTTGACCACGCTGCAATTCGCACCAGAGGGTTGAGATGCTGCAAGACAAGGACCGCATCTTTACCAATCTCTACGGGCTGCATGATCCGTTCCTGAAGGGCGCGCGATCACGCGGCGACTGGGACAACACGGGGGCAATCCTGGCACGCGGGCGCGAGGCGCTTGTGCAAGAGATGAAGGACTCCGGTCTGCGCGGACGGGGCGGGGCAGGGTTCCCGACCGGTTTGAAGTGGTCATTCATGCCGAAGCAGTCAGATCGGCCGTGCTACCTGATCGTGAACGCGGATGAGTTGGAGCCTGGCACGTGCAAGGATCGCGACATTATACGGCATGATCCGCATAAACTGGTCGAGGGCTGCCTGGTCGCCGGCTTCGCGATGGGCGCGACCGCCGCCTACATCTACATCCGCGGCGAATTCTACAACGAGACTGTGGTGTTGCAGCATGCGATCGACGAGGCTTACGAGGCTGGGTTGATCGGCAAGAATGCCTGCGGCTCCGATTACGCTTACGATGTTTTCCTACATCGCGGTGCGGGTGCTTATATTTGCGGTGAAGAAACGGCCTTGTTGGAGAGCCTCGAGGGCAAGAAAGGTATGCCGCGGATGAAGCCGCCATTCCCGGCGGCCGTCGGGCTGTACGGGTGTCCCTCGACAGTAAACAATGTCGAAACGATTGCGGTGGCGCCGACGATTCTTCGGCGGGGAGCGTCGTGGTTCACCGGCCTGGGCCGTCAGAACAACTCGGGGGAGAAGGTCTTCTGCATCTCTGGTCACGTCAATAAGCCCTGCAATGTCGAAGAAGAACTCGGCATCCCGCTGAGGGAACTGATCGATAAGTACGCCGGCGGCGTGCGCGGCGGGTGGGACAACCTGCTGGCGGTCATTCCGGGGGGCGCCTCGGTGCCGCTGATCCCCAAGTCGGTCTGTGACGACGTGCTGATGGATTTTGACAGTCTGCGGGCGGCACGCAGCGGGCTAGGCACCGCCGCGGTTATGGTGATGGACAAATCCACCGACGTGATAATGGCGATCGCGCGACTATCAAAATTTTACATGCACGAAAGCTGCGGCCAGTGCACGCCCTGCCGCGAGGGCACGGGCTGGATGTGGCGCGTCATGATGCGGATGGTGGAGGGACGCGCGACACCGGACGAGATCGATGTATTGGAGCAAGTGACGCGTCAGGTCGAAGGACACACGATCTGCGCGTTGGGCGATGCCGCCGCCTGGCCGATCCAGGGGCTGATCCGGCATTTCCGGCCGCTGATGGAAGAACGCATCGCAGCCTATAAGTCTCGCGCGTCGAAGCCGATGCCGATGGCGGCGGAGTAGATACATTATGCCCAAAGTCACCATCGACGGAATCACTGTTGAAGTCGCTAACGGCTCGACCATCCTGCAGGCGGCGGAGCAGGCCGGGGTTGAAATTCCGCGCTTCTGCTATCACGAACGCCTGTCCATTGCCGGGAACTGCCGGATGTGTCTGGTCGAGGTGGAAAAGGCTCCGCCGAAGCCGATAGCCTCCTGCGGCTATCCCGTCGCTGAAGGCATGATGGTGCATACCGACAGCAAGATGGTGCGCAACGCCCGCCGCGGTGTGATGGAATTCCTGCTGATCAACCACCCACTGGATTGCCCGATCTGTGACCAGGGCGGCGAATGTGACCTGCAGGACCAAGCCATGGGCTACGGCATGGACCACTCGCGCTATGCCGAGAATAAACGTGCGGTGCCGGACAAGAACCTTGGTCCGCTGGTGAAGACGTCGATGAACCGCTGCATCCATTGCACGCGCTGCATCCGGTTCATAACCGAGGTGGCGGGGGTGCCGGATTTGGGCGCGACCGCGCGTGGTGAACACATGGAGGTCGGCACCTACGTCGAAAAGGCGCTGGGGTCGGAGCTGTCAGGCAACATTATCGACTTGTGCCCGGTAGGTGCGTTGACCTCGAAGCCGTACGCTTTCGTTGCCCGTTCATGGGAACTAGCGAAGGTAGACAGCATCGACGTGCTGGACGCGGTCGGAACGAACATCCGAATCGACGCCCGCGGCACCGAGGTGCTCCGCATCCTCCCTCGGATCAATGAAGACATCAACGAGGAATGGGTCGGCGACAAATCCCGCTTCGCCATAGACGGATTGAAGCGCCGCCGGCTCGACCGGCCGTGGGTTCGCGAAAACGGCAAGCTGCGCGCCGCGACGTGGGCGGAGGTGTTCGATGCCATTGCCGCCAAGCTGCAGGTGACATCTGGCGACCGCATCGGCGCAATCGCCGGTGACCTGTGCGACGCCGAGAGCATCATGGCGCTGAAAGACCTGCTCGTCGCGCTCGGTTCCGCCAATTTCGACTGTCGGCAAGATGGCGCGAAGCTGGACGCCTCTCGGCGGGATTTTTACTGCTTCAATACATCGATTGCGGGGATCGAGGAGGCGGACGCAATTCTGATCGTGGGCTCCAACCCGCGCAAGGAAGCGCCCGTGCTGAACGCTCGCATTCGCAAGGCGTGGCTGTCCCATGGGGTGCCGATCGGGTTGATCGGTTCCGAGACCGATCTGACCTATGCAGCGACGATGCTTGGCGCGGCTCCGTCGCTGCTGACGGATCTGCACCACGGCACACATGACTTCGGGAAAGTGCTCGTTGCTGCCAAGAAGCCCATGATTATCGTCGGTCAGGGAGCGCTGGCGCGTCCCGATGGGGGTGCGGTGCTCGCCGCTGCATGGCGATTGGCGGCTCAGGTCGGAGCTTTGTCCCAGGATTGGCACGGCTTCAACGTGCTCCACACGGCGGCTGGGCGGGTTGGAGCGCTCGACCTGGGGTTTGTGCCGGGTCCGAATGGAAAGAGCGCCGATGACATGCTGGGCGGCGGCGTCGATCTGCTGTGGCTGCTGGGTGCCGACGGGTTCGACCCGGCGCGTCTCGCGGCGGGCGTGTTCGTGGTTTACCAGGGCCATCACGGAGACGCCGGCGCGCAGCGGGCCGATGTCATCCTGCCGGGCGCGGCCTACACCGAAAAGTCCGGCACCTACGTGAACACCGAAGGGCGCCCGCAGCGCGGCTTCAGGGCGGTTTATCCGCCTGGTGATGCCCGCGAGGACTGGACCATCCTACGAGCATTCAGTGCGGTCGTTGGCAAGACGCTCCCCTACGACACGATCGAAGCCCTACGCAAACGGATGGAGCAGATCAACCCGGTGTTTGGCCGCTTAGGCTTCCTGCCTCGCTTCGGTTGCTCCGACCATACAGGCCCGGTGGGCGATCCCACCGTGCTGTCCGATGTACCCTTGGCCTCGTCGATAGCGAGCTACTACGTGACCGATCCGATCAGCCGGTCCAGCCCGACTATGGCGGCGTGCGTCGAGGCGCAGTCGACGTCGGCCCACGCTGGACACGTGATGGCTGCTGAGTAGGACGATGTACGATTTCTTCCACAACACCAACATCGGTCTGGTCATTCTGACCTTCCTCGAGGCGTTGGCGCTGCTTGTGCCGTTACTGATTGGCGTCGCCTACCTGACCCTCGCGGAGCGCAAGGTCCTGGCGGCCATGCAGTTGCGCAAGGGACCAAACGTCGTGGGGCCGTTTGGCCTCTGGCAGCCATTCGCCGACGCGCTAAAGATGCTGATGAAGGAGACGATCATCCCATCGGGATCAAACCGCCTCCTGTTCCTGATGGCGCCGATGCTGACCTTCGGCCTCGCGATGCTGGCCTGGGCGGTCATTCCGGTAAACGACGGCTGGGTGGCCGCCGACATCAATGTCGGTATTCTTTACCTGTTCGCGATCTCCTCGCTCGGTGTCTACGGCATTATCATCGCCGGCTGGGCCTCGAACTCCAAATACGCGTTCCTAGGCGCGATGCGATCGGCGGCGCAGATGGTCAGTTACGAGGTCTCGATCGGCTTCGTTCTGGTGTCCGTCCTGCTTTGTGTAGGTAGCCTCAACCTGTCGGACGTTGTCCAGGCGCAGCGGCACATCTGGTTCTGCGTCCCGCTGTTCCCGATGTTCATCGTGTTCTTCATCTCGGGTCTTGCGGAAACCAACCGGTCGCCGTTCGACTTGCCGGAAGGCGAGTCGGAAATCGTCGCTGGATACTTTGTCGAATACTCAGCCATGAGCTTCGCGCTGTTTTTCCTCGGCGAATACGCGAACATGATCCTCATGAGCGCGATGACATCCATCCTGTTCCTGGGCGGCTGGCTGCGCCGTTCGGTGTTACGCCGT
>CAWFVX010000021.1:0-139675 GCA_963819345.1 uncultured Alphaproteobacteria bacterium | reverse complement strand
AGTTATTTTTCAGGCGTGCGTATTCTATTTTCTGGCGTTGAATTTTGGGCGCTGCGACGGGGCGCCGCACAATAAAGGGCTAAGATGGCCAAACCGGATTTTTACGCCACGCTGGGTGTAGCGAAGAATGCGAGCGCGGACGACCTGAAGAAAGAGTACTGCAAGCTTGCAATGCAATTTCATCCTGATCGCAACCCCGGCGACAAGCAGGCCGAGTTGCGCTTCAAGGAGGTCAATGAAGCCTACGATGTGCTGAAGGATGACCAGAAGCGCAGCGCCTACGATCGCTTCGGCCATGCTGCGTTCGAGCAGGGCAACGGCGGTGGCGCCGGGATGGCTGGCTTCGATTTTTCCGCCAGCGGCGACCTCGGCGATATTTTCGGCCAGATGTTTGGCATGGGCCGGCGCGGTGGCCAGCGGACGCGTACCGGAGCGGATCTGCGGCAGGGGGTCGAGATTGACCTGGCCGAGGCGTTCAGCGGCACCAAGGTCACCTTACGCGTCCCCACGAGGGTGAAATGCGAGAGTTGCGATGGCACCGGGTCTCAGGATAAGGGACGCGCGGCCGAGACGTGCCCGACCTGTCAGGGTGCGGGCAAGGTCCGCAGGCAATCCGGGTTCTTCCTGATCGAGCAGACTTGCGCGACATGCGGCGGTCAGGGGCGGGTGGTTTTGTACCCTTGTCGGATTTGCCAGGCCGCTGGCACGGTAGAGTGCTGTGATGCAGCTCGTCCGTGCCGATCCCGGCAGGGGTTGAGGACGGAACGCGCATCCGCCTATCCGGCGAAGGCGAGGCCGGCGGTCAGGGCGCGCAGAACGGCGACCTGTATGTGCATGTCTCGATCCGGCTGCACGAATTCTTCCAGCGCGAGCAGGCCAATATCCTGATGCGCGTGCCGCTAAGAATGACCCAGGCGGCGCTCGGCGACGATATCGAGGTGCCGGTGGTCGATGGGTCGAGGGCCAAGGTCAAAATTCCCGCTGGACGCAGACCGGAGATCAGTTTCGCCTGCGCGGCAAAGGGTTTTCCGTCCTGCGCAGCCCGGCGCGAGGGGATATGTTTATCCAGGTCGCAGTCGAGACACCGCTTAACCTGTCGCCACGGCAGCGGGAATTGCTGGAGGCGTTCGAGGCCGAGGCAGACAAGGGCAACAAAGGCAGCCCGGACCATGAAGGGTTCTTCGCTAAGGTTGCGGCGTTCTTTGAGGGCGGCCGAGGATAGTATCGCTACGGCGAAGTAATAACGGCCGACGAATCGAGGGCGGGATTTCAAACGGTGGTGGCCGAGGGCGTCTGCCCGCCCGTAGGGTCGGTGGGTCTACGCCGCCTTTGCTAGGGCCATGGCGCGCCATACCCGCTCCGGCGTCGCCGGCATATCGATATGTGTCACCCCGTCGCTGCTCAACGCATCAATGATGGCGTTGATCACCGCCGGAGGGCTTCCCACAGCGCCGGCCTCGCCCGCGCCTTTGACACCCAGGGGATTGGACGCGCAGGGGATTTCGAGCAGTTCGACCTCGATATCCGGGAACCATTTGCCCGCGGCAGGGCATAGTCCATCAAGCTGCCGGACAGCAACTGACCGGAAGATGGGTCGTAGACGGTGTGTTCGAGGACAGCTTGGCCGAAGCCCTGGGAACCCGCCGTCGACCGGCCCCGGAATCACCGGGTTGATCGCCTTGCCGACGTCGTCGGTAACGCTGTATCGGACGAGTTCGACGATGCCGGTTTCCGGGTCGATCTCGACCTCGGCCATGTGGCAGCCGTTTGGAAATGTGTGGGCGTCGATTGGGGCGATCTCCGCGGCATCCAGCAGCGTGACGGCTTGGCCCGCCGCGGCTTTTTTGCGCTGGGAGGTTGCGAGGGTCAGGATATCGATGGCGCGGTCGGTGCCGACGATGGCGAAGGTGCCGTCGGCGAAGCCAATGTCGGCGACGGCGGCTTCCAGTTCTTCGGCGGCGGCTTGCTTCCCTTTCGCGATCACGGATTGCGAGGTTAGCAGAATGGCCTGGCCTTCCGAGTAAAGGCTGCGAGCGCCACCGGTGCCGCCGCCGACGGGGATGGTGTCGGTGTCGCCCTGGCGGATGCGGACCTTGTCGCCGTCGATGCCAAGGTTGTGGGCGGTAAGCTGAACGTAGGCGGTCTCGTGACCCTGACCAGTGGACTGCGTGCCGACGTAGACATCGACGAAGCCATCATCGGCAAATCTGATTTCCGCGCGCTCGGTGGGATCGCCACCCGTTGCTTCTAGGTAATAAGCTAGCCCGAGGCCTCGGCGCATGCCTTTCGCAGCAGCAGCGGCTTTGCGCGACGGAAAACCGGCGTAGTCCATGTGTTTGGTGGCAGCGTCCAGCACGTGACGAAAATCACCGCTGTCGTAGCTTTTTCCAACCGGGGTGGAGTGCGGCATCGCCTCGGGCAGCACCATGTTGCGGCGGCGGAGTTCGACCTTGTCGATACCCATTTCGCGTGCGGCGGCATCGACCAGGCGCTCGACCAGGTAGTTGCTTTCGAGACGACCGGCGCCCCGGTAAGCGTCCACCGGAACGGTATTGGTGAACACGCCGAGCACGTTGGCGTAGATTGCCTTGAAGCCATAGACGCTCGCCAACACGCCTGTGCCGGCGAATGTTGGGATAAAGGGCGCGAATGTGGACAGGTATGCACCCATGTTGGAGATATTGCGCGTGCGCAGGGCGATGAATTTGCCGTCGGCGTCGATCGCCAACTCACCTAGCGTCAGGTTGTCGCGGCCCTGGGTGTCGCAGAGAAAGGCCTCACCGCGGTCCGCTGCCCATTTCACCGGGCGCCCTAGTTTGCGGGCGGCGTAACAAGTCAGCACGTGTTCGGCGTAGAGAAATAGTTTCATGCCGAAGCCTCCGCCAACATCGGGAGTCACGACGCGAAAATTCTCGGGGTCGGCGCCGAACACCGGGCCGATCAGGTTTTTTATCAGCCAGCCGCCCTGGGTGTTGGCGTAGAGTGTCCAGCGGCCTGTTTCGGCATCGAAATCTGCGAGCGCGGCGCGCGCTTCCATCGAGTTTACGACAATGCGGTTGTTGACGATGGTCAGCTTGGTGATGTGGGCGGCTTTAGAGAACTGTGCCTCGGTGGCGGCCTTGTCGCCGATCTCCCAGTCGAAGGCGAGGTTGTGCGGCACATCCGGCCAGACCAATACGCCACCTTTGTCCATTACAGTTGGCAGGTCGGTGATGCTGGGGAGAATGTCGTAGTCGATCTCGATCGCCTCGGCCGCGTCCCGAGCGTGCTTGATGGTATCGGCGACGATGAAGGCGACGGGGTCGCCGACGTGGCGCACGCTGCCCTCGGCCAATACGGGATGGGGCGGCGCGGCTTGGGGGAACCGTCACGATTTTCGACCAGGGCGGCGCACGGCAACGGGCCGATGCCTTCGGCCGAAAGATCGGAGGCGGTGTAGACGCCGGCGACGCCCGGCAATCCCGCCGCAGCGGTGATGTCGAGCCGGGTGATGGTCGCCGCCGCATGCGGGCTACGCAGCACGACGCCGAACAGCATCCCAGGCAGAACGATGTCGTCGGTGTAGCGGCCGGCGCCTTTGAGCAGCCTGGGGTCCTCCACGCGGCGGACGGGCTGGGCGAGGCCGAATTTGGTGGTGGTCATGAGCGTGGTTCTCCGAAGGCATGTGGCGCGGTCTGATGTCAGCATGTACGCTGGCGACGAAAAAGGCCAAGGGGTGCCATGTCCGGAACCAATCGCCGTATCGTTGTTTTCAACACGGGCTGTCCAGTCTGAAATTCGCGGCTTATTCGCTGGCGGAAGAGGTCGCGCCGTTGCTGTCTGGTGAAGTGGAGGGAATTGGCGGGTCCGCGCGCCTGACGATGGGTGGCAATTCCCAGCCGGTGACGGCGGCGGATCCACATGCCGCGATGGAGGCTCTGACCGAGCTGCCGGATGGTCCGCTGGCCGGCGACATCGCGGCGTTCGGGCACCGCATCGTGCACGGCGGTCCGGATCTGGATCGGTCCGTGCTGATCGATGATGCCACCCTGGCTCGGATCGAGGCGGTTTCGCCGCTGGCGCCGCTGCACAATCCACCAGCGCTGGATGTGCTGAAGGGACTGCGGCGGCGATTTCCCAAGGCGCCTCAGGTGGCGTGCTTCGATACCGCATTCCATCGCGGACACCCGGCAGTGGCCGACCGGTTCGCCATCCCCGAGGCGCTGTACCAGCAGGGCGTGCGGCGCTACGGGTTTCACGGGCTTTCTTACACTTATATCGCCGGGGCGATGAGGACGCAGTCGCCGGAGATTGCGGCGGGACGCGTGGTGGTCGCTCATCTTGGGTCGGGCGCGTCGATGTGCGCGATGGTGGATGGCCACAGCATCGATTTATCGATGGGGTTCACTGCATTGGACGGATTGCCGATGGGGACCCGGTCCGGCTCCCTGGACTTCGGCGTGATCCTGTGGCTGCAACAGCAAAAGGGATGGACCATCGATCACGTCGAGCACTTCCTGTACCACGATTGCGGGTTGCTGGGTCTGTCCGGCGTGTCCAATGACATCCGCGTCCTGCTGGCGAGCGAGGCGCCGCTGGCGAAACTGGCGGTCGATTACTTCGTCTATCACACGGCTCGGACGGCGGCCGCCTTGGCGGTCAGCATGGGCGGGATCGACGGTCTGGTGTTCACCGCCGGTATTGGCGAACACAGCGTTCCGGTGCGTGCGCGGGTGCTGGAACGGTTGGGATGGCTGGGGTTCGAGGTTGATGAGGCGGCGAACGCTCGCGGGGCGGGGCGGATTACCGGGGTAGGAAGCCGAATTCCGGCGTTCGTCATCCCGACGGATGAAGAGCGGGTTATCGCCCGAGAGACGAAGGCGCTGATTGGGGGGTAGGCCCGTTTTGCAGTGGGACGAGTTCTGAGCCCCGGGCGCGACGGTGGGTGGCCTCGCCCAGCCAAGGTTCGGACGTTGGAGAGATTGCATCGATGACCGATATCCCGACCTACGCAGTTCCACCGAGCTTTCTAGGGATCACCCGGAGCGATAGGGATGCCGACTATGTGGTGGCCGGCATTCCGATGGATATCGGCACCACCAACCGCTCCGGCAGCCGCGAAGGTCCTGCCGCTATTCGGCGCGCGAGCCGGATGCTGACGGATGGGGCCCATCCGGAGCACTGGGTGGAACCGGCGCGCATGAGCGTTTCCGACATCGGCGATTTCAGCTTAGCCTTAGGTGACATCCAGAGGAGCCTGGCGGCGATCCAGTCCCAGGCCGAAGCGGTGGGCCATCTGATCGCCCTAGGCGGCGAGCATGGCGTTACTCTGCCGCTGCTGCGGGCACTGGCGCAGCGGGTAGGCGCCCCGGTCGCGGTGGTGCATTTCGATGCCCATGTCGATACCTGGCCGGACAATTTTGGCCAGGATTTCGCCCACGGGTCGCCATTCTACCACGCAATCAACGAACGGCTGGTCGATCCTCACCGGATGATCCAGATCGGAATTCGGTCGCCCGTGCAGCGGGAGGTGATGGACTGGACGGCGGGGAAGGGCGTCACCGTGCTGTCGGCGCAAGATGTGCACGCTGCCACGCCGGCGGCCGTTGCCGCTCGGATCGCCAGGGTTGTTGGCGACACGACGACATATCTAAGCTTCGATATCGATGCGTTGGATCCGGCGTTCGCCCCGGGTACCGGCACGCCGGAGATTGGGGGGCTGGCATCATGGCAGGTGCAGGCGATCTTGCGGCGGCTGCCGGGGGTTCGGTTCGCCGGAATGGATGTGGTCGAAGTCGCGCCCGCCTACGACGTGTCCGAGATCACGGCGCTGGCCGCAGCGACGGTCGTGTGGGAGTATCTGGCGCTTGCGGGAGCTATGCGCTGAGAGGCTGCCCGTTATCCAAAAATGCATTGCTCTCCAGAGTTAGCGGACCCTATATCGGGGACCTCGCTCCTGACCCCAGGGGCGGTGACGCACTCGCACGTGCCGCGAGCCTGGACTGGGTAAACCCCCGAGGGCACAGCAACGACGTAAACGCGTCCTTTTCGATAGACCCGGCCAACCGTGGGCCGGGGTCGTTTAGGAACACGCCTATGTCCGATCGCACAGTTGCGATGCGAAGTACCACCAGCATCGTCTGACCCCGAAGCCGCGGCGTTCTCGCGCGGTTTCGGCTGAAGTCCCCCGTTTCACCCCGGTCGCGTTGATGCGCGTCCGGCTTGTTCCGCGAGGATTCCCGCGATGTCTGTTGTTGCTCGTCCCCGTTCTGCTGTCTCGCCGCTGCGCCGTCCATTCGTAGCCTATCCAGTCCGCCGCCCCACGGTGGATGAGGTGGTGGCCGTCGCTCGCCCGGAGGAGCCGGTGCATTGCCTGCGGCCGACCACCGTCACCGAGACTGCGCGAGGTTTCGTCGAGGGTTTTGTCGGCGATGTGCTGTATGCCGTGAAGTGCAATCCCGATCCAGCGGTGCTGCGGGCGTTGTGGGACGGCGGCGTGCGGCATTTCGACTGCGCGTCGTTGCCCGAGATCCGTCTCGTCCGCGACATGTTCCCGGAGGCGGTCATCCACTTCATGCACCCGATCAAGGCGCGCGGCGCGATCCGCGAGGCCTGGGAGCGGCATGACGTGCGCGATTTCGTTTTGGACTCCGCCGACGAGTTGGGGAAGATCCAAGCGGAGGTCGCGACCACTGGCGTGCCTGGCGCGCTGGGGTTGATTGTGCGCATCGCGCTACCGAAGGGTGGGGCGAGGTTGGATCTGTCCGGCAAGTTCGGTGCGGATGCAGACGAGGCGGTCCGTTTGTTGCGGGCTGCTCGCGGGTGCGCAGCGATGGTAGGGGTCAGCTTCCATGTCGGGTCGCAGTGCCTCGATCCGTTGGCCTGGCGGGAGGCGCTGGCGCTGACTGGAGAGATTATCGCGGTCGCCGGTGTCGAGATCGATGTCGTAGATGTCGGCGGCGGATTTCCTGTGCCGTATCCGGACCAGGAGCCGCCGGCTATGGGAGCGTTCTTCGCTGAGATCGAGGCGGGTTTTGAGGTTCTGGGCGTGCCTGGCGCTCGGCTTTGGGCGGAGCCTGGGCGTGCTTTGGTCGCCGCCGGAACGTCCGTGGTTGTCCAGGTGCAGGCTCGGCGGGGCGATGCGCTGTATGTGAATGACGGCGTGTATGGTAGCCTCGCGGACGCTGGGACTTTGGGGTTCCGGTATCCGGTGCGGCTGATCCGTCCGGACGGCGCGACTGCGGTCGAAACGATCGGGTTTTCCTTGTTTGGGCCTACCTGTGACAGCGCTGATGTGATGCGAGGCCCATTTGTGCTACCCGCTGACGTGGCGGAGGGCGATTGGATCGAGATCGGCCAGCTTGGGGCCTACGGTGCCTGCCTGCGCACGGCGTTCAACGGCTTCGACCGGGCCAGAATTGTTGAGGTCGAGGACGCGGCTCCGGCTGCTGAATTGCTTCGGGTTGCCGCTTGATCGTTGGCGTTTGAAAGGAAATCGACCGGTGAAACATGTCGTTTTCGACGGCCGCCTGGTCATGCTTGGATTTGGCAGCATAGGTCAGGGCGTACTGCCGCTGATACTGCGGCATATCGATATGCCGGCGGACCGGATTTCGATCGTTTCGGGCGACGAGCGTGGGCGGGATGTGGCGGCCGAACTGGGCGTGGGCTTCACCGTCCTGCCGCTGACCCGGGACAATTATAGCGATGTGCTGGCGCCGCTGTTGCGGGCCGGGGATTTCCTGCTGAACCTGAGCGTTGATGTGTCGTCCGTGGCGTTGATCGGGCTCTGCCAGGAGCGAGACGTGCTGTATCTGGATACCTGCATTGAGCCCTGGGCCGGGGGCTACACCGACTTTCGCTGACGCCGTCGCAACGGTCTAATTATGCCCTTCGGGAAAGCGCGCTGGCGCTGGCCGGGGGCAGCGGGCCGACAGCAGTGCTGACGCATGGCGCCAATCCGGGGCTCGTTTCGCATTTCGTCAAGCAGGCATTGTTGAATATCGCGCGCGATACGGGTGTGGATACGGCGGTTCCGAAGGACCGGGCTGGGTGGGCGGCGTTGGCCCAGGGGTTGGGCGTGAAGGTGATCCATATCGCCGAGCGGGATACGCAGACGGCGACTTTTGCCAAGACGCCGGGGGAGTTCGTCAATACCTGGTCGATCGACGGCTTCGTGGGGGAGGGGTGCCAGCCTGCGGAACTCGGGTGGGGGACGCATGAGAAGACCCTGCCGGCGGATGGGTTTCGGCATGATTTCGGGTGCGGCGCCGCGATCTATTTGATGCGGCCGGGAGCCTCGACGCGGGTGCGCACCTGGACGCCCATGGCGGGGCCGCTGCATGGGTTCTTGATTACGCATAACGAGTTGATCTCGATTGCTGATTATTATTCAGTAACGGATGGCGGGGCGGTGGCGTATCGGCCGACGGTGCATTACGCGTATCACCCGTGCGACGACGCGGTACTGTCGGTGCATGAACTTGGCGGGCGGAACTGGCAGCAACAGCAGAAGCAGCGGCTCATGATGGACGAGATCCATTCCGGCGTGGACGAGTTGGGTGTGCTGTTGATGGGTCACGCTCGCGGTGCGTATTGGTATGGATCGCGGCTGTCGATCGAGCAGGCTCGGGCGCTGGTGCCGCACAACAATGCGACCAGCCTGCAGGTGACGGCGGCGGTGCTGGGCGGGATGGTGTGGGCTTTGGAGAATCCGCGGGCGGGGTTGGTCGAGGCGGATGGTCTGGACCATGCTCGGGTGTTGGAGGTGGGGGAGCCGTATCTGGGGGATATGGTGGGGGCGTACAGCGACTGGACGCCGTTGCTGGATCGGGGGCGACTGTTCCCCGAGGCGGTTGATGAGGCGTGCCCGTGGCAGTTCGGGAATTTCCGGGTGACGTAGGGGGCGGGGTCGGCGCTGGGTCAGGTGCGGGGCCGGGGGGTTGGTCGTGCCACGGTGGGTATGCGGTTAGCGCGACATGACTTAGAGGCCGAAATGCGTCGGATGTGAGTTGGCAATCAATCTAGAACACCGTTGTGTCCGAGGCGCCCGCGGGTCTCGGTCCGTCGCAGACTTTCGCCTGGTGGAGAATTTAAGAAATCCGCATTACACAAACTACAACTAAATTTCACGCAGGTATCACAAGTGTGGGAAAACAGTCTTGGATCAAGCGATTTGCCGGACGTTGACCGAAGAGCGACAAATGAATCCGTGGGTTGATGATACCCGCTTAGTTCCGATGAGTACTTGCCGAAGCAATCGCGGCGCCAAGCAAAGAAGGCCTATTGGCATCTTCGTATCGAGTGCATGGCGCCGTGGCGGCTTGCGACGGAGGCGTGACGGGGCTTTTCTGTGCGCCCGGCGCCCCACATGGCGGCCCGGATGGCGTCATAGCGTGGGAGAATCGCGATGAGGAAACCAGAACAGGACCGCGAGACACTGGCTGCGCTGAACCATCACTATGTCCGTTCCGTCGACGAGGCCGACACGGCGTGGTTCGAGGCCAACCTGGCAGAGGACTTCTTCAACACCAATCCGGACGGAACCTTGATCGGACGCGCCGCCTTCATCGCCCAGATCGCACGCGGTTCTACCGTGCGGAACATTCGCGAGCACGACGCCGTGATACGGCTGTTCGGAGACTTCGCCATAATCCACGCGCGGACGATCTATCAGAATTCGGACGGCTCGGAGGGTGCGGGACGCTATACCGACGATTGGCTGTTCCGCGATGGCCGCTGGCGTTGCGTCTCGGCGCACGTCACGCGGCTCTAGTTGAGGGTTGACGTCAGGAAGACGGAAAGTTCTGGGTTCGTGTTGCCCAGCAGGGCGGATCTGATCTTCCGCCTGATCTTCTTTGCATTTTTCGGAGGGAATAATACGTTCTCCAAACGGAGAAAGATTATGCAGCCCCCCATGAGCGGCTTTGTTCACGCCCACTGAGGCCGCCGTTTTAACCCGGCTGTCGGTCAAGGCCGTGAACAATGCGATCGATAAAAAGGTTGTCCCGACGATCGCGCGACGACCGGTAGGATCGGCCACACGACTGCTGGATTTGCGTGCGCTCATGTCGTTCACGCTCGAGCGCCGGCTGGGGGATCGGTTCCTGCCGGCGCTCCGGCGCGAGATGTTTGATGCCATGGCGACCTCTTCGCGCGACACGCTGTCGCTCGACGGCGGTTTTCTGAAGGTCGATCTGCGCGAGCCGCGGCAGGAATTGGCGGCCTCGCTGCGGGCGGTCGCCGCGCTCGCCAGCTTGTTGTGAGTGATCCCGACATTTTGGGCGGGGAGCCGGTGTTCCGTCACACGCGTGTGCCGGTTCATCTGATCGCGACATTGCTCATGGAGGGATCGACCGTGGCCGATCTGTTCGAAGGCTATCCGCGTCTGACAGCAGATGGTCGAAGCTGCACCGCTCTATGCAGCTGCCTATCCGTCACGAGGGCGGCGGCGAGCTCAGCCCTGGCACGACCAGGCGCCGGTACACGGCAGCGGCAAAAGTTGGCGACGATCGATGCGGGATGAGATGGCTGATCGTGAGTGCATGAGTGTCGGTTGCCAGCGAGGCCGGGCATGAAGCCCTGCATGTTGCCGATGTCGGCAAGGCCGGATGGAAGGACTGGAATGTTGTCGGCTACGCCAGCGATGGAGATTTCGTGCTGGTCACGAATGACACCAGTGATTTTCGGCGACTCTATGCAAAGCAGCTGCTGCATGCTGGGCTTGTAATCATCATTCGAACGTCAGTCGCCTAATCCAACAACAACTTTTCCGCGGCGCGCTGGACTATTGGCGGCTATGGGCGAGCCGATCAACCGTGTCCTCGAGGTCGACATCGAGGGCGATGAGGTGACGTTTGATCTTTACGACTTGCCTGCAAATCCCCCTGAACGCCGCGCCCCGGACTTGATCCCTGGGAGGAGTTGCTCGGTTCGGCAAAGGCTGGACTGGGGGCGACCCTTCCCGACGTGACTGACGCGGCCTGCCAGTGGCAGTTCGGGAATGTCCGAGTGACGTAGTGGCGGCGAGGCACCGAGAAGAAACGACGCTCACCCCGAACGACTTTGACGCTGCGATCACCTATGTTCTGACCTCAGCTTTGGGGCGAGTACCAAAGCGAGCGGCAAGATGGCCAGCGCGGTGCACGCGGTCGCCACGGTAGCGCCGTTCGGACCGAGAGCATCCGCAAGGAAGCCGTAGAGCACCGGAGATAAAGCACCCGACCCGATCGTGCCAGTATAGAACAGTGCAAATGCCCGCTCCGCGTGATGCGGCGGCGCAAGTTCCGGAACTGTCCCATACAAAACCGACGACGTGCCGTTAAGCATCACACCCAGCATCGGCAGCAGCACGAGCACCGGCGCAAGCGGCAGGACCAGGACGGCGAATATACAGGCCGCCGTCCCGCCCTCGGTCAGCAGGACGGTCCATAGCACCCCGACCCGGCTGCCCAGCCAGCCACAGGTGAATTTGCCGGCAGCGCCGCCAATGAACACCATGGCCAGTGCCAGCCCGACCGAGGGTAGCGGGGCGCCTTTCGCGCGCAATAGGAAGGGCAGGAAGGTCAGCAGGCCCATGCGCACACCGGTGTCGAGCACGCCGATCGTTAACAGCAGCGGGAAGCCGCCGCGTCCCTCCGCCTCTTTATCGGCCCGTTCGGCCGTTATCCGCGGGGCCTGTTGAATGGGTGGCATGAACAGGGCGATCGCCCCCGCGGTTGCCAGTCCGATCAGCGCGATGAGCCACAGCGCCATGCGCCACGACATGAGCGTCAGCAGCAGCGACGCCAGCGCTGGGATCGTGGCCTTTCCCAGGTCACCCGCGAAGTTATAGGTCCCGAGCGGGCCACGCGATCCCGCACCGTAGGCCCGCGACACCGCCGAGGAAGCAATCGGGTGCTGCACGCTCGACCCGGCACCCGAAAGAGTGAGCGCGGCGCAGAGGCCGAGGATGCCTCCGGACAGCCCCGCCAGCCCGTAGCCCACGGCGGCCAGGATGGTGCCAAGCACGAGAACCAGGCGGCCTCCGAAACGCTCGGCGACCCGGACGGCCGGTATCTGCAACGCGGCCATCGCACCGGCGTAAAGCCCGCGCAGCAACGCCAGCGCGGCGTAACCCAAGGCGAACTCCGCCTGCCAGACTGGTAACAGCGAGTAGATCATATCGGTGTAGCCGTCATGCGTCGCGTGGGCGAGGCCGGCAACGGCGAGTGTAATCGTTGGGCGAGTTTTCGTCGCTTTCGATGATACTAGGAAATCTCGCTCAGCGATCCAGGATGGGCTGACCTTCCTGAGATAAGACATCGCCGGTTTCTCCAATGACTGGCGTAAACTGGGACGTTTTCGTCACGTCGACAAACGAGTAATAATCGGCGATCGGGTCAGGATTTCTCATACGAGGGCCAATGCCGGACAAACGATTCCTGCCTCCGCTGAATGCGGTTCGCGCGTTCGAGGCCGCTGCTCGCCATGGCAGTTTCAAGGACGCGGCGTTCGAACTCGGGGTGACGCACGGCGCAGTCAGCCGGCATGTGGCCCTATTGGAAGATTGGCTCGGTCCCCCTGTCTTGTTCCAGCGCCTCAATCGCCGGGTGGTGCTGACGCCGACCGGCACGGCGTTGCTGGAGGAGGTCCGGCCGGCGCTCGATCGCATCGCTGGCGCGGCAAGGCGGCATCGGGATCGGCGGGGCGAGGCGCCCGGCGCCGTCCTGCGGGTGAATGCCCTGGCGACGTTCAGTTTGCGCTGGCTAATGCCGCGCCTCGCTGAATTCCGGGCGCGGCACCCCGGTATCGAGGTCCGCCTGACCACGTCCAACGATCCCGTGGACGCTTTGCGGGAGCCCTACGACGTGATCATTCGCGGCGGTCCGGATACATTCGATGGCTATACCTCATGCATGTTTCTGCCCGAACGGCGGCTGCCGGTGTGCAGCCCCGCGCTGGTGGCGCGGTTGCCGTTGGCGCACATCACAGACCTCAGCAAACACACGCTGCTGCACGTCGCGACGATGCCCAGGTTGTGGAACGACTGGCTGAGAGCCGCCAGCGCCACCGAGTTGGATCAGGCGGCGGCTCTCACATTCGATCATTTCTATCTGGCGGTACAGGCGGCGCTGGACGGGCTGGGTGTCGCGATGGGTCCCACTGCGCTGATTGCTGACGATCGCGCGGCTGGCCGCCTTATTACGCCTTTCCCTGACGTGAGCCTTCCGGCGCGGAGCTATCATGCATACCTTACCGAGCCTCGGTCCGCCGATCCTGCCATTACTTTGTTTTGCGAGTGGCTGCAGGAAGTCGGGCGCAACGAACCATGATTGTTGCCCGCAAACCAAGCGGCGGTGAGCGAGGATCAACACAGCCCCCAGACCAGTCCGGCGGCCGCCTTCTCGACCCTCGGTATGCTCCGGTGTAGTATTTCGCCGAAGAGCGGAGGACACCATGCTCACCAGAGCCCAGATCGAGGAATATAACGAAGTTGGCGCCATCGTTGTCCCGGATGTTCTGACACCAGACGAGGTGCGGACGTTGAGCGACGTCACCGACGGCTTCGTCGAGCGCGCCCGTGGCTTGACCGGGCATACCGAGATTTACGACCTCGAAGACAGTCACACCGCCGACAACCCGCGGGTGCGCCGCATCAAGGCCGCTCACCTTCACCACCCGGCCTACGCCGCGCTGACCGGGCATCCGAACGTCATGGCCGTGCTGCAGGCCCTGTGGGGTCCGGATATCCGTTTCGATACCGCCAAGCTGAATATGAAGTGTGCCGGGTTCGGCGCTCCGGTGGAGTGGCATCAGGACTGGGCCTTCTATCCCCACACCAACGACAACCTCGCCGCTGTGGGGGTGATGTTCGACGACATGGCGATCGAGAACGGGCCGCTGATGATTATTCCCGGCAGCCACAAGGGGCCGATCTTCGACCACCATGCCGATGGCGTGTTCTGCGGGGCGATGAACCCGGCGAACCGTGATGTGGACTTCGGCAACGCCGTGGCGCTGACCGGAAAGGCTGGCTCGATCACCGTGCATCATGTCCGCGCGGTGCACGGATCGGCGCCCAATATTTCCGATCGCGACCGGCGGTTGCTGCTGTTCCAGTTCCGAGCGGCGGACGCCTGGCCGATACTTGGCTTCCCTGGCGGTATCGAGGCATTCGACGCGCTGATGGTCGCCGGCCAGCCCCGCCAGCCTCGGCTTTCGCCGGCCCCGGTGCGGCTGCCGCTGCCGCCAGCCGTGTTGCAGGGGTCGCTGTATGAGAATCAGAAAGGCATGAAAACCCGCTTCTTCGACATGGTGCCGGCTCAGTGAGCCCGCCGTCGGAGCTGGAACCTATCTTCGACCGCACGCCGCATCCGTTTGGCGGCGGCCCGGTCGATCCGGCTGGTCTATGACGCCTCGCTGGCGGCGTTGCGGCAGCGGACGGTGAATTTCGCGGCGCGGCGCTACGCCGATATGATGATGGTCAGCGGGCTGAACCGCGAGACGGCGGATCGGCATTTTCGGCTGCGAGCGGCGACGGTGCCGGCGGGATTGGACGCCCCCCCGGTCGGCCCCGGCATCCAGGCGGAGGCCGATGCTGCTTTCGCCGCCGGTACGTTTGTGATCGACACCGATGTCGCCGACAGCCGCGTGACGGTGCGCTGGGGGGACATCGAGGGCCTCGCGGTCGCGCGTTCCGGCTACGGCAGCATTCTGCTGCGTCCCGGCATCGCCCCCGGCTTCAATCCGGAACCCATCGCGAGGCACTTGCCTCACGGCGCTGCGTCCTGGCCGCGTGGCGATGCCGTAGACACGCCGAAGCCTCCTCCGCCTGCGCTTGCCCGGGCGCTGGATGCTTTTTTCTCCGGATCGCCGGGCGCCTACGGGGTGCTGGTCGCCTCTCCCGAGCGTGTGCTGGCCGAGCGTTACAGCGCGTTTGGCGCGGTTGATCGGGCGACGCCAAGCTGGTCGGTGACGAAGGCGATCATGTGCACGGTCATGGGCCGGATGATCCATGAAGGTTGGTTGCGCTCGGTTTACGATCCGGCACCGGCGCCACTTTGGACCGATAATCGGACGATACACCGGCTGATTACGTTAGACCATTTGGTGCGCATGCGGTCCGGTCTGGCGTTTCCGGTGAGGCATGAGGACGGTCGAACCAGCATCGGCTTCGAGAGCATCGCGGTTTATCAGGATGCTTGTGACGCGTTCGAGGCTGCTCAGCGTTCGTTTGTCGCGACCGTGCCGGGCTCGGTTTTTCGCTATACCAACAGCGGCATGAACGTGTTGGGCTCGATCGTCCGCGATCAGATCGAGCGGCGCTGTCTGCCGTACTATGAAACCGCCTACGGGCTGCTGGTGGATCGGTTGGGCATGAGCAGCTACCAGCACTCGGCGGATATGGCGGGGAATCTGATCGCCTCCGGGGCTGGTTACGCGACGCTGCGGGACTACGCCAAACTGGGCGTGCTGTATCTGAATGACGGCGTCTGGAACGGGGAGCGGCTGCTGTCCCAGGGTTGGGTCGATTACGCGTTGACCCCGACCCACGCCGGCACCAGCTACGCCGCCTGCTTCCGGACCAATCTCGAGCGTGTGTTCCCCGATTTGCCGCCGGACACGGCGTGGGCGGCTGGTGCATCAGACCAGAAGATATTCATCCTGCGCCGCCATCGGCTGACCGTCGCGGTGTCGAATGAGACCGATTTCGCGATGGATATAGCAGCGCTGAACCGGTTGGTTGGTGCCGCGATCGACTGCTACGCATAAGAAGGAAACGACCATGTCTGTCCGGAATGTCGCTCGCGAGAAACTGGAACAGGGGCAGTTGTCCCTCGGGGTCGGTATCCGCACTACTCGTAGCGTCGAGGTGGCGAAGATGATGGCGACCGCCGGGTTCGACTGGCTGTTCCTGGATATGGAGCACGGCACGATGTCGTTGGACGCCTGCGCGCAGATCTCCACCGCGGCGCTGGATGCCGGCATCGCGCCGCTCGCTCGAGTGCCGAACGGGCAATACTCGATCGCCACGCGGGCGCTGGACAACGGCGCGCTGGGCATCGTGGTGCCACATGTCGATAGCGCGGCCGAGGCCAGGGAGGTGGTCGAGAAGCTTAAATATCCGCCGGTCGGGCATCGGTCGGTCGGTGGCTGGGGGCCGCACTACCAATTGGCAAAGCTGAGCACAAGCGAGGCGGTGAAGGCGCTGAACGCTGCCAACCTGACGGTGGTCATGCTGGAAACACCAACTGCGATAGCCAATGCAGCCGAGATCGCGGCGGTTCCCGGCGTGGATGTGCTGTTGATCGGGTCTAACGATCTGTGCGCGGAGATGGGAATCCCTGGCGATTTCGGGAATGACCGTCTGGCCGAAGCTTACCGCACCATGATAGCCGCTTGTGCTCGTGCCGAAAAATTTCCGGGGATGGCGGGGATCTATAACGAGGCGATTATGCCACGGTATATCGAGATGGGCGCGCGCTTTATCCTGTCCGGTCAGGACGCGGCGTTCATTCTGGCGGGAGCGCAGGCGCGGGCGGAGTTTTTGCGGAAGACACGGGGATAGCACCCGCGTCGTGCGTCGCGCGCTAATCAGGCCGCGAGTTGCCGGGCGAAGCGGCGTTGGCGCCATTGCAGCAGATGCCAAGCGATTTGCGTAGCGCCAGTAGAGAGCCGGCCGCGCGGCGGGAGGCCAACCGTCTTTAGGATCATCCCGGTTCCACGCTC
This sequence comes from uncultured Alphaproteobacteria bacterium, assembly GCA_963819345.1. Lineage (GTDB taxonomy): Bacteria > Pseudomonadota > Alphaproteobacteria > Acetobacterales > Acetobacteraceae > Rhodopila. Next base: position 122,986 of record CAWFVX010000021.1, on the reverse strand, counting down.
GATGTGGCGGTAGCGATAGAACCCGATTGCGCCGGCCATATAGGCAGCCGTGCAGCGAGCATGCCGGAATGCCTGCGACTCAGTTTCGTTACCGCAGTGATAGGCGTAAGCCAACTCATCGTCTTCAGTCTCGCCAATGCGGGATAGCGCGATCCGCAGGCGCGTCATCATACCGAGGTTCTCGCGCGCCAAGTATCGGCGCATGTGGTCGTAGAACAGCTTAAAATGCCGGTATTCGTCGGCGGCGATCAGTTTGCAGACCTGCTTCAGGACGGGTTCAGAGGTCGCCTCGCCCAACGCGGTATAGTAGCTGGAGGTGCCGGTTTCGACCATGCATCGGGCGATCAATTCACCTGTGCGGGACCCTCTGATCGACGCGTCGGCATCGGTCTTGACTGTGTAGCCGGCTCGATAGCGGTCGAACGACGCTGCGAAGTTCCACGTTGGATCGGCTAGTTCAGCCCATCTGGCGAGAGCATCGCCGTGCTGCACCTCTTCTTCGGCCCAATAGTCGGCTGCGTTGCGGAAGTCGGGATCATCGTGGAACACGCTGCCTAGATACCGGGCGTAATCTCGCCCATTGCGCTCGACCATCGCCGCGGCTTTCACGAGCGGAACAAGCGCGGAGTCCACTGCCGCGGGGTCGAACGCGTCCCAGGCAACATCTTCGATCCGCCAATGTTTCATTTCGAAGCCATGCCCGCCGAAAGTAACAGAGGGGCTCCCGCGCCCCGATCGACTATATATGCATTTCTAACCCCGGGTGAACCTACGTCGGGCTGGGGGTTACGCTCACTCCTCGATGGCGCTGCTGCTATTGGCAACACTTGCTTTGACCGCCCGGGTGGCTTCGGAGTCGAGTGCACGATTGTATCCGAGGTCCAGGCTCGTATCCTGGGGCGCGTCATATATCAGAAAAAGTAGCTTGATGAAGGCGGTCACTCTACGGCGCGGTCTCCCGCAGCGCCTGGTTCCGCGAGAACTCCGCGTACCAAGCCGCCAGCACCGGGTGACCCTCCCGCCACGAGTTGGAGCCGAAACGGAAATCCAAGTAGCCCAATGCGCAGCCAACGGTGATCGATCCGATGTCGATATGCTTGTGCGGCGGATCAGCCTCCAGCGCATCCACCGCTCGGCTCATCGCGGCTTTGAACCGGGCGATCTGAGCATCGCGAGCCGGTTCCGCCGGCTTGCCCTGTTCCCCGCGGCACGGCACCGCCGCATCGAGAATGCCATCGCCCAGCGACTGGAACTTAAGCGCCCGCCACCGCGTCGCGCCGTGCGAGGGAAACAGCGGAAGGGCGTCCCCAACGCTGTCGAGATACTCGCAGATCAACTGGCTGCCGAACAACGACATCCCGTCGTCGGTAACCAGGCAGGGGACTTTCGAAAGCGGATTGTCCGCAACCAGATCAAGGGGCGAGGCATGCGGATTGGTGGTATGCTTTTCAATCCGGCTTTCCAATCCTCGGACGATCGCACACGCTATGACTTTGCGGACAAAAGGGCTCGTCGGCGAGTAGTATAACTTCACGTCAGCTATTCCTTCAGAACTTGTCCTTCTTCGCTCGTACGGCTGCGAAGCTTGCCACGTCAGGCGCTAGAAGGAACGGATTGGCTTTCATCTCATCCGCCAGGACAGATGGCACACTGGGCTGACCGGCGCTGCGCAACTGCTCCACCTTGGCGACGAAGTCGTGCAGTGCGGGATTCTCCGGATCGACGGCAAGAGCAAAACGAGCGTTGCTCTCGGTATATTCATGCCCGCAACAAACCAACGTGTTTCCCGGTAGCGCCGCCAGCTTGCGCAGGCTGGCGAACATTTCCGCCGGCGTGCCTTCGATCAGGCGGCCGCAGCCCAGGCTGAAAAGCGTATCGCCGGACAGCAAAATCCCGCCGTCCTTGAAGAAAAAGTTGATCTGCCCGCGGGTATGTCCTGGCGTATCGATCACCTCGGCCGAGGCTTCGCCCAGTCGGACGGTGTCACCCTCCCGTACCGCCTCATCGAGTTTCGGCAAGCGGTGCTGGTCTGCCGCAGCGCCCACGACGGGACAGTTGAACCGCGCGCGGACTTCATCGACACCGTCGATGTGATCGCCATGGTGATGGGTCAGGAGAATAAGATCCAGCCTTCCGCCAGCCTTTTCGATCGCTTCAATGATCGGCTGGGCGTCGGCCGGATCGACGATTGCGGTGGCGCCGGTGCTGCTCTCACGCAGCAGCCAAGCGTAGTTGTCCTTCAGGATGGGGACGGGGGATGCTGTGACTGTCATGGCGGACAGATAGCACGGGTTCGTTCTGGCGGAAACCGGAGGGCGTTTAGCGCATGACTGCACCGGAGTGGAACATGGCAAACGTGAATCGTCCGATCCAACAAATAGATAGCCCATATTCGACCTGCACACCCGAGCCGGAAGTGGTCTATAAACTCGTTCCATGACAGCGGATGCACATATCGCGGCGGAGTTCTACGGCTCGGCTCGCGGTGCCGTGACGGCGCGAATTCTTCGCGAACGCCTTCTCGCGATGTGGCCGGCCGCAACCGGTGAGGCGGTCCTCGGGATTGGCTATGCAATGCCGTATCTGCGGCTGTGGCGCGATCAGTCCGCGCGCTGCATCGCGCTCACCCCGGCCCAGATGGGCGCAGCTCGCTGGCCTCCAGGCGTTCCCAACATGTCCTGCGCCGCCGAGGAGGACTGCCTGCCTTTCGCAGATCTGTCCTTCGACCGCATCCTGATGGTGCACGGCCTTGAGATCGCGGAGAACGCCCGCCGCCTGTTGCGCGAGGTTTGGCGGATCCTGAAGGACGACGGACGCCTATTGATTGTCGCGCCGAATTGCGCCGGCATGTGGGCCTATCGCGAGAACACGCCGTTCGGCCACGGCCTGCCTTACTCCACCGGGCAGCTCGGTCGCCTGCTGGCCAGCGGTCTGTTCCGCGTCGAGCGCCGCGAAGCGGCTTTGTGGATGCCGCCCTCTCGGGTACGGATTGTGCTGCGCAGTGCACCCCTGTTCGAACGCGCCGGCCGGAGAATGGCGCCAGGCTTCGCGGGGATCACCCTAACCGAGGCCGTTAAGGATGTTTACGCCGCTATGCCGGTTCGAGCGGCTCCCCGCCGGCGCCTGATATTGGCCGAAGCCGCCTGAACCATGATCCCTCTGGGTTGATCCAGACTTCGGCTTTTGATCATGGTCTAAGCTTTTGTATTATCGCGTGATTCACGCCTTCCGACCGGGTCGGCCTTGGGCGATCATGTGCTAACGCCGTATCAGGACATAGTGCATCGTGAAGTTGAACTCGATCGGCTCGCTGCCGCCGCCCGGATATGGTGGAATATGCTGATCTCGGAAGAGTGACAGCAAGGCCAGGTCGAGCCACATCGATCCTGACTTGCCTATCAGTTCAACCTCTTTGACCCGCCCGTCCGACGCCGCGAGGACATGCACTTTCGCGTCGCCCTCCTCTCCGTCCCGGCGGGCCTGCTCGGGGTAATACGCGTGCTCTGCCACCCAACGACTGAGCAAATTGCGGTAGTCCGCACCCTCCCTGCTCTCGTCGCTGTCCGAGTACGGCGTGGGGTTCGCGAGGCCCTTGGAGGCCGGCCCCAGCGACATGTCGATGGTTCCCGGCACGTGCGGCGACGACCGCGGGCGAGCCTGCACAGACGGTGCGGTGAGAGGCTTGCCCAGGCTGAAATCCATCGGCGCCGGGAAATCCGACGGCTTCGGCGGGGTCTGCTTTATCGGTGGCCGCACAGATGGCGGCATCTGCGCCGGCTTGGGTGTGACGGCCGGCGGCGGAGCCGGTTTCGGCATGGGGAGCGGAGCCGGTTCCGTTGCTGGCGGCGGCAATTCGAGCGGTGACGGAGCCGCGACCGGTGGAACGTTCGGTGCTGCTTGCAGAGAAGGTGCCGAAGGCGTTGGCGGCTGCTCGACTGGCGGCGGTGGCGCCGCGGGTGGGGGCGCCAGTTCTGGGACCGGTGAGGGAGGCGTGGTCGCCTGAGGGGTCGGGGGTTGTGGCGGCTCGACCGGCGGGATTGGCGGTGTTGGAAGTGGGGCTTCCTTAGATGGCGGCGTCGGAGTTGACGGCGGAGCCGACGGTTGTTGGATCGACGGGTTCGGCAACGTTGGGCCTTCGCGCCGGCCGGTCTCGAACAGCATCGTCACCGGCGCCGGCGGAGGCAGCATTTCCTCCATCCCCTTGCGCCTGATCGTCACCAGCAGCAGGACCGCGATCGCGCCGTGGATCAGCAGCGAAATCACTACTGCATGCCGGAGCCGCCGTGATCGTCGCCGAGGTGAACGGTCCGCCAGCGCGTCGATCCGCCGCGAACCGCTCAGCGGCATGATCTTGGACATGGCCGGGGATCTATCGGTTCCGCAGCAGAAACACGCCTTGCTCCCCGAACAGATTGGCCATGGCGGAGGCTCGGCGCCATGGCGAGCGCCGGCCGGCTTCGTCGGCAGCGAACCACTGCTCCACGACGTAACCCTCCTGCTCGCACAGCGTGAAGAAGTCGCGGATGGTGCAGGGGTGGATGTTCGGCGTCTCGTGCCACGGCCGGTCCCAGGTCGCGGTCATCGGCATGCGCCCGCTGGAGAGCAACTGCCAGCGCACCAGCCAATGGCCGAAGTTCGGGAAACTGACCACGGCCCGGGTGCCGATCCGCAGCATCTGACGCAGCACTGCACGCGGCTTTTCCACCGCCTGCAAGGCGCGAGACAGCACAACGTAATCGAATGCGTCGTCCGAGTAGTGTGCGAGGTCGACATCGGCGTCGCCATGCATCACTGGCAGGCCGGAGGCGATCGCCCTCGTGACCTCCGCCATGTCGATCTCGATGCCGCGCGCGTCACAGTTTTTGGTCCGGAACAGATGGTCGATCAGCGCGCCGTCGCCGCACCCGATGTCGAGCACCCGAGCACCCGGCGCGATCATGCCGGCGATCATGGCGAGATCGACCCGCATGTTCTTGGCGAGGAAACGAACCGGGTCGAGGGTGCTCATTTGCCCAGGCCCGCGTGGACGGCGCACCCGCGGAGAAAACCGGCTAGAGTGCGATGAAAATCCGGCTCGTCCAGCAGGAACGCGTCGTGGCCTTTGTCAGTCGGGAATTCCACGAATGACACGTTGGCACCAGCCCGGTTTAAGGCGCGCGCGACGGCACGGCTTTGGCCAGTGGGAAACAGCCAGTCCGAGGTAAATGACACCAGCAGGAACCGCGTGCGCGAACCCTTGAAAGCAGCGGCGAGGTCGCCGTTGCAATCCGCCGCCAGATCGAAATAGTCCATTGCCCGGGTGAGGGTCAGGTAGCTGTTGGCGTCGAAGCGCTCCACGAAGGTGCTGCCTTGATGGCGCAGGTAGCTTTCGACCTCGAACATCTCACCGAACAGGCTGATCGCCTCGGTGTTGTCCTTCGGGGCGTTTTGCAGCCGGCGGCCGAATTTCCGGGTCAGCGCCTCTTCGGACAAATAGGTGATGTGGGCGCACATGCGGGCGACGGCCAAGCCGCGGGCCGGTATGCGGCCAGAGCGCCAGTACTGTCCGCTCTGCCAGTCTGGATCGGCGAAGATGGCCTGACGGCCGACCTCCTGGAAGGCGATGTTCTGGGCCGAGTGGTATGAGGCTGTCGCGATCGGCAGGGCCGCGAAAACCGCCTGCGGATAGGAAGCGGCCCACTGGAGCACCTGCATGCCGCCCATCGATCCGCCGATGACTGCGAACAATCGATCGATTCCGAGAAATTCGATCAGGCGCTTCTGAGCGCGGACCATGTCGCCAATGGTGACCGGGGGAAATTCGGTGCCCCAGGGCTCGCCGGTCACCGTCCCGTCCGGCAGTTCTCGATTGCTGAGCGGGCCGCTGCTGCCCATACAGCCGCCGAGGACATTAGGACAGATGACGAAAAAGCGATCGGTATCGATCGGGAGTCCGGGACCGACCACCGTATTCCACCAGCCTGGCTTGCCGGTGATCGGGTGCTCCTCTGCGACATACTGGTCCAAGGTGAGCGCATGGCAGACCAGCACCGCATTGGATCGATCGGCGTTCAGCGTGCCATAGGTGCGATAGGCGACGGTATGGCGCCGCAACTTCGTGCCACATTCAAGCTGGATCCCATCGTCGAAGGTGACATGGGCATGGCTGTAGGATCTTGCCAAGTCGGAGCGTGTCGCGGGCTGGTCCATCGCGGCGTTGCATAGGACCTGCGGGCGCTGCTCGCAACCGGTGCGGGTCGAATGGGTTCGCAGACGGATGTGCATAAGTCAGGCTATTTTGGCTCACGGGTGACTTCCAAGCGCCGCTGGTATAAGTCTGCCAACCCCTTGCGGCGAGAACGATGTCCAGCCCAGTTCCAACAGTTGAGGCCACCGGCGAGAAGGAGGAGCCACCTCCCCAGGATGGCTGGCGAAGTGGTGGTCTGCCCGCATTGCGGGCCGAACTCGATAGGATCGATGATGCGATCCACGACCTGCTCATCCGGCGCGCCGGGGTGGTCGAGCATGTCGCACGTTCGGGGAAGCCTGCCGCGTTCCGGCCAGGGCGCGAGGCGTCGATCATTCGCCGGTTGCTTCACCGCCACCAGGGGGCATTGCCCTCGGTGACGCTGGTTCGGATCTGGCGGGAGCTGCTGGCGGGCACTACCGCGATGCAAGGCGAGTTCTCGCTCGCCGTCTGTGATCCGGATCCCGGCGCGCCCGTCACCCAGTTGGCGCGCGAGCACTTCGGCGCGCTGACCCCTTTGTATACCTATCCCAGCCCGGGTCAGACCTTGGTCGATGTCAGCCGGGGCATCGGATCGGTCGCGGTTCTGCGCTACCCGTCAGCGGATGACACCTGGTGGATGGCGCTGCCTTATCACGAACCAGCGCTTTACGTTGTTGCCCGCCTGCCGTTCTGGAAGCCTCGTCCGGACGGGTTTCCTGCCGCTCAGGCGCTGGTGGTGGCTTCTACGCCATCTGATCCCAGCGAAAGCGATCAATCACTGCTGGGGCTGGAATGCGATGCCGAAATCAGCCGTGCCCGGGTGTCAAGCGAGCTGGAAGCGGTGGGACTGCGGTCGGAGACGATGGTTCTGGCTCGCAAGCAAGGAGCCTTGGTCGCCAACGTGTTGGTGGAAGTCGACGGGGTTCTGACTGACGGGGATGAACGGCTGCGTCATTTGGGGTCCGTCCTGCGCCGACCTGTGGTGCTTGGGAGCTACGCGACGCCGATCGCGGGTGGCGGACGATGAACGGCCCGTTGCCGCGCCGGGAGATCCTGACGATCAACCCGTACGTCGCGGGCGAGGCCGAGTTGCCGGGCGCCAACAGGACGTTGAAACTTTCGTCCAACGAAGGGGCTTTTGGTGTGCCGCCATCTGCTCGCGCGGCGATCGCTGAAGCGGCGGCGGAAGTCTATCGTTATCCCGACGGCGGTGCTGCCCGGTTGCGCGCGGCGCTAGGCGAACGTTGGGGCCTGGATCCGCAGCGGATCGTCTGCGGTGCCGGCTCGGACGACCTGCTCTACCAGTTTTGTCTGTCCTATGGCGGCCCGGGACGCGATATCATCATGTCGGCGCACGGGTTCTCGATCTACGAGATCGCAGGGACCTATGCGGGTAGCCGGGTTATCAAGGTTCCCGAACGAAATCTGACCGCCGATCTGGATGCGATGCTGGCGGCGGTGGCTCCGGCGACGCGACTTGTTTTCCTGGCCAATCCGAACAACCCGACCGGGTCCATGGTCCGCTACGAGGAAGTCGCCAGATTCCGTTCTGCGCTGCCGCCGGAGGTGCTGCTGGTGCTGGATTCGGCCTATGCCGAATACGTCACGCATCCGGCGTACGACGCCGGCGTCAGACTGGTCGATGCCAGCGACAACACGGTGATGACCCGGACATTCTCCAAGATCTTCGGTCTTGGCGGGATGCGGATCGGGTGGTGTTACGCGCCGCCGAGCATTGTCGATGTCCTCCACCGTGTCCGCTCGCCGTTCAATGTGTCGGTCGCAGCGCAAGCCGCGGCAATCGCGGCGCTCGGCGAACCCGGCTGGGTGGAGGCGGGTTGTGCTCATAATGCTGAGTATCGGCCGAAGTTGGCGGCCGGAATTGAGGCTGCGGGGCTGCAGGTTTGGCCAAGCGAAGCGAATTTCGTGCTGGTTGATCTGGAGACCGTTGATAAGGCTAATGCCGCCGATGCGTTTTTGCGGGCGAACGGCATCATCGTGCGCAAAGTTGGTGGATATGGGCTGCCACATTGCCTGCGGGTGACCGTAGGAACCGCTGAGGAGTGCGGGCTGGTGGTGGACGCGTTCGGAGAGTTCATGCGGCAGACCCGTGGCTGATCCGATTTTCAGACAGCTGGCACTTCTGGGCGTGGGGCTGATTGGGTCCTCAGTGGCGCGGATCGCCCGGCAGCGAGGGGACATCGCGGCGCAGATCGTCGTCAACGCCCGCACGCAGAAAAGCTTGGACCGTGCGATGGAGCTGGGTTTGGCGGATCGGGTCGAGCTTGATCCCGCCGCGGCGGTAGAGGGTGCGGACTGCGTAATGTTGTGCGCGCCGGTCGGGGCATTTGCCGATCTGGCGGAGCGGATCGCGCCGCACCTGGCACCGGGGGCGGTGCTGACCGACGTCGGATCGACCAAGCAGTCGGTGATCCGCGACGTTGGGCCGCTGGTGCCGGCCGGGGTGCATTTCGTGCCGGCGCACCCGATAGCGGGAACTGAATACTCGGGGCCGGATGCGGGGTTTGTCGAGTTGTTTCAAGGCCGGTGGACGCTGCTCACCCCGTTGCCGGGAACAGATGAGGCGGCGATCGCGAGGATCGAGACCTTGTGGCAGCGCTGCGGAGCGCTGACGGAACGGATGGAACCGAGCCACCATGATCGGGTGTTGGCGATCGTATCGCATCTGCCGCATCTGATCGCGTTCACAATCTGTGGGACGGCGGATGATCTTGCCGACGAGAGCCGGCAGGAGGTGGTGAATTTCGCGGCCTCCGGTTTTCGGGACTTTACCCGGATCGCGGCGTCGGATCCGGTGATGTGGCGGGATATTTTCCTCAATAATCGGGAGGCGCTGCTGGAAATGCTGCAGCGGTTCATGGAAGACGCTCAGGCGATGGCTCGGGCTGTTCGCTGGGGGGACACGGCATATATCGAGGACAAGGTGGAGCGGGGGCGGAAAATCCGCCGGAGTTTGATCGAGCGGAAGCAGGCCTAGGTCCCAACGATTTGCGGCGTCCATCTGTCCCCTGTGAACCTTGACCATGCCGCGAGTTGACGCCGCTCGCGACTACGGGATGTTCGCCTTCGCCAAGGCACCCCAGTACTTCCCACGCCTATGACGATCCCGGCGGAACAGCAGGACGTTGCGCGATTTTTGTCCGAACTGGCCGGCGGCCCGCCCCGGGAGACACATATCTCCGCCGTCTTCGTCGGCGACAACACCGTTTGGAAGTTGAAAAAGGCGGTCCGCTTGCCGTTCCTCGACTTCACCACGCTCGAGGCGCGGGAACATTTCCTGCGTCGGGAACTCGAAATCAACAAGCCGGCGGCGCCGGGGCTCTATCGCGACGTGACCGGTGTTGCACGCCGGGAGGACCGCACGCTCCACCTTAGCAACGAGGCCCCCATCGATTTCGTTCTACGAATGGCTCGGGTTCCCGAGGGTGATTTTCTCGATGTCATTGCATCGCATAACGGTCTGACAGAGGAACTTCTGGACGCGCTGGGTGACACCGTTGCCGCCTATCACGCCCGGCTCCCCCGAGTGGATGGCGTGGATTTCGAACGATCCATGCGGCGGATCACCGAGGGCAACGTGCGCTCAGCCTCGGCCGCCGGGCTCCCGCCGATTGATATCGAATCATGGCAAGCACGAATGATGGAGGCGATAGAAGACCGCCACCCCTGGCTCACTGCTCGTTCCGCCACCGGTTTTATCCGCCGCTGCCACGGAGACATGCACCTCGGCAATATCTGTTTTTGGGAGGGCAAACCGGTTCCCTTCGACGCCCTTGAGTTCGACGAGGCGCTGGCGACGATCGATGTCGGCTACGATCTGGCATTCCTGCTGATGGATCTGGATCGCCGCGCCAGCCGAGCGGCGGCGAACCGCGTCATGAACCGCTATATCGCCCGAAACGGTGACGCCGCCATCGCCGCAGGGTTCCCGATCTTCCTGTCACAGCGCGCTATGATCCGGGCTCATGTGCTGGCATCGACCGGCCAGGACAGTGCGGATTATCTCGCCGCCGCAGGGATATACTTGGATCCCGTGACGCCGGTGGTGATCGCGATCGGCGGCCTGCAAGGCACTGGCAAATCCACGATTGCTCGCGCCCTGGCTCCGGACATCGGGCCCGCACCGGGTGCCTTGGTTCTCCGTAGTGACGAAACCCGCAAACGCCTTCATGGCCTGCAACCTGAGATCCGGTTGCCCCCAAGTGCCTACAGCCCCGCCGCCAATTCTGCCACCAACGGAGCTCTGGTTGAGCAGGCCCGCGTCGCCGCCGTAGCCGGCCATGCGGTGATCGTGGATGCGACGTTCCTAGACCCCGCGGTCCGCGTCGCGCTGGAGAGCGCTATCACACGAGCCGGAGTGCGGTTTCTTGGTGTCTGGCTGTTCGCACCGCTGTCGTTACTGGAACAACGTATTGCGGCACGCAGCGGGGACGCTTCTGACGCGACGGTCGAAGTGTTGCGCCGGTCGGCTCAGGAGGATCCGGGCCCTGGTAATTGGCTGCAAGTGGACGCATGCGACAGGACGGGGGCGGCGGATGCGGTTCGGCGTGCGATTGTGGGATGACCATTGCTGGCCTATGGATCCGTCCACCGTAGTGCTGGCCCAGACGCCCGCCGGCCAGGGGCACGCCCCGTTAGAGTTCGATGACGCCCCCGCGCAATCCTTTCGCGACCGCCTCCGCCCGGCTGGTCGCGTCGAGCTTGGCGAAAAGAGCCTCTAAGTGGAATTTGACAGTGTGGACCGAAATACTGAGCCGGCGCGCCATCGATTTGTTGCTCAGGCCTTCGCCCACCAGCCCCAGAATTTCCCGCTCCCTCGGAGTGAGTAGGGGCATGTCTTCGGCGGGGGCGAAACCACGAACCTCCGGTGTGGTGGGGGAGCGAACCAGCAACCCTGCAAACACCGCCCGTAGCGCCGCATCCAGTTGCTCCGCAGTCGCATCCGGCGCGAGCACACCCGCTGGCGCGCCGGCAGGCGAACTCCGGGTCAGTGCCACCACCGGCGCCTCGGATTCCTTAGGGAGCGGTGAGGCGCCCCGGTCCAGGTCGCATAGCTCCACATCCGGGGTATCGTCCGTCGGCACGTGGCTAGTCGCCTCGAGCATCGCCGTCAGCCCGCGGCGGCGCACCGGATCCGCGGCGTGAACCCGAATGCGCAGGCCGCTGCTCATGCCGCTGGTCGGGCCGCGACCGTGACGCTGATTGCCTGTACCGCGCCGGCCCGCAAGACGCGTAGCGCGACAGCCTGACCAATCCGCTCTGCGCCGAGGGACGCTGATAAAGCGCGCGGCCGCGCGGCTGGCGCGCCATCGATGTCGAGCACGATGTCCCCGGGCAGCACGCCAGCCGTCTCGGCCGGGCCGCCCCCCGCCAACCCCACCACCATCAGGCCGCTCTCTCGTTCGGCGGTCTGGCGGAAACTGTCGGGAATGACCACTGGCTGTAGACCAATACCGAGCCAGCCTCGGGCGATGCGGCCCTCGGCGAGCAGTGGATCAATGACGCGATCGAGCGTGGCGGTCGGGATCACGATGGTCCGGCGGCGCGGCCCGGATGTGGACATTCCGATCAGCCCGCCCGCCAGAGACAGCACCGGGCCGCCTTCGTCCATGCCGAGCGGTGTTTGCAGGCGGATCAGGGCGTCGATGCGGCCACCGGCGACGCTGTGCCAGGCATCCCCCAGCGCGTGCACCACCGCGAGCCGAGCCGTGGGGTTGCCTTTTGGATCAGCACCGGCCAGCAAGGTCAAGGCGCCGACCCGTACCGGTTCCGCGGGGCCGGGCAACGTCCCGCTCAATGGGGTTTCCAGCTTCAGCACCGCAACATTTGTGCTGGGATCACGCCCGGCCAGCGTCGCGTTTAGGGTCTTGCCAGCATGCACGACACGCAGCGCCGCGGCATCCTCCGGCAGCATCTGTTCGGAGGCCACGACTACATCCGGCCGCCACAGAATACCGCTGGCAGGCCGCTTTCCTGTCTCTACGCCGACTGTGAACGACGCGGCGGCGGCGATCCGGTCGGCCAGGCCCGCGGAAAACTGTTCAATCAGGTCCATAGGACAAATCTCCTTTGATGCCGCCACTATGCCTCGTTTGAAACGAGGCGGGCATCGGGTGGATGGCCAGGAGAAAGCCTCGCCAGATGGCCGGGTGCAGCCGCATGTTGGGCCTCCCCATTTGGGCGACGAAAGGAAAACTTCCATGCCGCTCGATGGTTTGAACCAGGAACTCGATCCGTATTCTGCACAGGTTGTGCGAGCGTTCGATCGCGTCGGGCCGGCGGTTGTGCATGTCATGGCGTTCGCCAAGGACGGGCGGCCGGCTGGCCAGGGGTCGGGAGTGATTTTTACGCCGGATGGCTATGTGCTGACCAACAGCCACGTTGTCGCCAAGGCTGCGCGCCTTGCCGCCAGCTTGACCGACGGTCAGAGTTTCGACGCCACCCTCATTGGGGATGACCCCGCCACCGATCTCGCTGTGCTGCGTCTGTCGGGCGCTGGTTTGCCGCATGCCGAACTGGGTGAGTCTGCTGGGTTGCGGGTCGGGCAACTGGTTATCGCGATCGGCAATCCGCTGGGCTTTACCTGCACCGTAACCGCGGGGATCGTGAGCGCGCTGGGGCGCACTCTGCGCACCCGCGGAGGCGGGTTGCTGGACAGCGTCATCCAAACGGACGCGCCGCTCAACCCTGGCAATTCCGGGGGGCCGCTGGTGTCGGGGGCAGGGCGGGTCGTGGGGATCAACACCGCCATGATCGCGCCGGCGCAGGGCATCTGCTTCGCGATCGGCATTGATACCGCGATCTGGGTCGCCACACGCCTGATGCGCGATGGGCGCGTCCGCAGGTCGCGGCTGGGGCTGTCGGCACAAACGGTGCCTATCTCCACGCGGGTACGGCGGTTTCACGGCTTGCAGCAGGCGTCCGGCGCGATGATTTCCGAACTCGCCCCTGACGGCGCAGGGAAGGAGGCCGGAGTTGAAGCGGGTGATGTGGTCGTGACGTTCGATACCGTGCCTGTCACCGGGGTCGATGATCTGCATCGGGCGCTGACACAGGAACGAGCGGGTGTGGCGGTGCCGCTTCGGGTGCTGCGCCGGACCGAACTGCTGACGGTCCCGGTCACCCCGCGGGAGTTCTGAACGCTCGACGCCGGCCGGCGAACACGGCCACCGTCAGGGCGGTTACGAAAATCACGGCTGATCCTGGCTCTGGGACCGGTTGGGTGAACGCAAGTACACCATTTGCCTGGCTGAGGGCGAAGGCGTCGTCGTTTTGGTAGCCCCATGGATCGCCGCCTTGCAGCACGAAGCTGTCCGAGAGCAGTCCGTGCGTGTCGACACGTGGGACGCCGGAATGAATGTCGGCGTCGGCGACCAACAGGTTGATGGCCTCGCTCAGGGGGCCGTCGGACATTGTGCCGTTCAGTGTGATCTCGACGCCTGGGCGGTATTCATAGAACGGGCCATTGAACCCGCCCACGTCCTCGGAGTTATCGGGGATGGCAACCGAGACTGACGCACCCGGGGTCAGGCTGAGCGCGTCTGAGGTGAAGGACAAGTCGCCGGCGAAGGAGGAGACGGCAACCGTGCTGATAGTGCCGGAAAAAGTCGTGTCACCGGTATTCTGGACCTGGAAGTACCCGGTCATGGGCTCCACGAACGATTGGTCGATACGGTTGAGGAATGGATCGCCTGCCGAATATGCCGTCGTGACGGTGAGCGAATAGCCAACCGCGGCAGCTTCGGCATATACCGGCCTGAACAGCGACAGAATCACAAAAACTGCTAGAAATCTCCACATAAATACAACTTTAGGTTGTATTTATGTGGATTGTCAATCAAAATTTGGAGCATGCCTATGACCGCGGCCGACACGATCACTTTGTTTCACGCGCCTAACAGCCGTTCCACGGGGACGCTGATACTGCTGGAAGAACTCGGGGCGCCGTATGATCTGCACGTCCTGAACCTGCAGACAGGCGACAATCGGCGGCCGGATTTCCTCGCGGTGAATCCATTGGGCAAGGTCCCGGCGATTCTGCATCGCGGCGCGCTGGTGACCGAGCAGGTTGCGATTTACATTTATTTGGCGGATTTATTTCCGCAGGCTGGCTTGGCGCCGGGTTTGAACGACAAGCGGCGCGGGCCCTACCTGCGCTGGATGGCGTTTTATGGGGCCTGCTTCGAGCCGGCGCTGGTGGATAAATCCATGAAGCGCGAGCCCGGCCCGCTGGCGATGTCGCCCTATGGCAGTTTCGAGACGGTGCTGTCGACGTTGACCGCGCAGTTGGAAGCGGGGCCGTATATGCTTGGCCAGGAATTTTCGGCCGCGGATGTGCTGTGGGGCACCGCTTTGCAGTGGACGACGGCGTTTGGACTGGTGCCGGTAACCCCCACCATCAAGGCCTATCTTGACCGGACCGCAGCGCGCCCGGCCGCCTTGCGGGTCAGGAAGAAGGACGCGGCTCTGGTGGCGGAACGCAAACCATCCTGACATTGGAACGGCTTGTTCCGGATGGATTGGTCCAATCATTTCGCGCGTTTATAAGGGATAACATCGGATCAATTCTCACCCAGGGGCAGTCGATGGCCGACGATAATTTTCCGATCACCAACCGAAACCGGGTGCGGCGCAGACCCGAGCGGGGGCGGTTTGACCGGGCGACGGTCTATGACATTCTCGATTCCGCGATGTTTGCGCACATCGCCTACACCATCGACGGGCAGCCCTACTGCACGCCGACCGGCTTCTGGCGGGAGGACGACAAACTGTACTGGCACGGGTCTTCCGCCAGCCGGATGATCCGCGGCCAGTCCGCCGGCGTGCCGGTCTGTCTCACCGCGACCCATTTTGATGCCATCGTACTGGCGCGCAGCGGCTTCCATCACTCCGTCAACTACCGCTCGGTCATGGCGTTCGGGGTGGCTCGCCTGGTGACCGACGCCGCGGAGAAGGCACGCGCGATGGACGGGTTCGTCGATCGGTTCTTCCCGGGCCGGTCAAAGGAAATCCGCCCGCCGAACGGACAGGAGGTGAAGGCGACCAGTTTCGTTGCGATGCCGATCGAGGAGGCCTCAGGAAAGATCCGGGCTACGCATGTCATGGATGAGGAGGAGGACTATGCGTTGCCGGTCTGGACCGCGCGGATCCCGGTGCGGCAGGTGCTGGGGGAGCCCGAGCCGTGTCCACGGCAGTTGCCGGGCGTACCGATCCCGGCCGGGATGAAGGGCTATCGGGCAGGGCGGCCGCTGGACGAGGTGCTGCTGGAGGCTTACCGAATGAATTATCCGGGGTGAGTTTTCAGACAAAACGGTGGGAGAGGCCTTCATAAAACCGCACATCGTCTTCGAGCCACTGACGGAGCTTCGCCTTCAGGCTGGTGTCGCATAGCACGTAACACGCGCTTCCGACAGCGGTGTGACGTTGACCTTCTCCCCAACTGGGATTTGGACCTCGACAAGGGATGAGACTGCTGTCCGGAAGGCCTCTTGCCTCTCGAAAACACCAATCACGTCGAGGCGCCTCATATCGTAGTCGCCGAAATAGGTCGAGGACATCAGCCGCCTTAGGGCCGGCAATTCTGCGACTTCAAGCAAACTGAGCTTATTCGCCTTGGCAAATTCGAACAGTCCATGCCCGACGACACCGTTTTTGAAGGAGTCCTGCCAAAAATAGTAGACCGAGATTAGGTTTTCGACCGGTTCTCGCAGCATGACAACTCGAACCGCCCTGGGAACGAGGTCATATTTGATTGGCGCTATATGGCCATGTATTGCCTTGTACGGCGCGATGGTTGATGGACGACGGCTGATAGACCAGGAAGGCGCTATCCACATCGGATTCGCTGGGTCGACAGGATCGGACTCATAGTCGAATGCGAGGGTTTCGGCACCGAACGCTGCCACTAAGCTTGCCCTGAAGGCCGAGCCTCCAGATTTCGGAAAATGAACCGATATCAGCGGACGCATGGGTTTCTGCTCCCATCCAATTGCATCGAAGCGATCATGCAACATATGAACTCGATACGATGTGGGATGGAAGATGTTATGATATCGGTTCGATGCATAGCGTCAAAGATTGGGGGTTCTTAAGCACGACGCTGCAGGTTGGGTGGGAGCGGGTTGCCTTCGCGCGCGTATCGGGGACTATGAAGCAGGTGATTTAGCTGTGCCGGAGCGAGGATCGACGGCGTAAGCTGTGCGCCTGGATAGCGAGCGCAACGGCGTAGCTGGCCGCCGGCGGTTTCCGGGCCAGCGCATAGTGTAGGAAAGACTGGTGCTCTGCCCTCCGCCCGCCAAGGGAACCACGCTCTTGGAACCATCCATCCGAGGATTGTGGAGCAACGCTGAGCGTTGCTTCGCATTGACACCCACCCGCCCGATCGATCATGTGACGCCCGCATCCCACGGCCGCTCGGAGGGATCGTGCGTATAACGTCAGCCATCGGCCAGGAAACCGCCTAGCCATGCTCCTCGTCGTCGATGCGGGCAACACCAACATCGTATTTGCGGTTCACGATCCGTCCGGCTGGCGAGGCGTCTGGCGGATCCGCACGGACGCGCAACGCACGTCGGACGAATATGCGGTCTGGCTCAACAGCCTTCTGACCCTGTGCGACCTCAAGCGCGACCAGGTCGGCGGGGCGGTCATCGGCACTGTCGTTCCCGCAGCGCTTTATCACCTTCGCCGGCTCTGCCGGGAGTGGTTTCATGTCGAGCCGCTGATCGCTCGGGCCTCGCTCGACTGGGGTTTCGAGATCAAGGTCGACAATCCGAACGAAGTGGGCGCCGACCGCCTGCTGAACGCCTTGGCGGGCCACCAAAACTTCGGCGGCCCGCTTATCGTCGTCGATTTTGGCACCGCGACCACGTTCGACGTGGTAGACTCGACGGGTGCTTATCTCGGTGGGGTTATTTGTCCCGGCATCAACCTGTCGCTCGAGGCTCTTCACCAGGCCGCTGCCCGCTTGCCGCGTATCGGTATTGGCCGGCCGCAGGCAGTGATTGGCCGGTCCACTGTCCCGGCGATGCAGTCGGGGATGTATTGGGGCTATATCGGCCTGATCGAGGGATTGATTACGCGGATAAAAACTGAATTCGGCGGCCCGATGAAGGTGGTCGCCACCGGTGGACTGGCGCCTTTGTTCGCCGAGGGCACCCTGATGATCGAACATATCGAGCCCGACCTGACTTTGGATGGCCTGCGGATGTTGGCGGAGCGGAATCCAGCGCCCACATTACCCCGGGAGAGAACGCGATTGATTGAACACGAGTAACGGAACGAAACCTCACATATGGACTCTGAAATAGGCGAACTGGCCTTCCTGCCGTTGGGCGGGACGGGCGAGATCGGCATGAACCTCAACCTGTATCGCTGGCGCGTGGCAGGCAACGAGAAATTTCTTGCCGTGGATTGCGGCATCGGCTTCGGCGGCAGCGAATTGCCGGAAGTCGAGGTCATGATGGCCGATCCCGGCTTTATCGCCGACCGCAAGGACAAGCTGGTCGGTCTGGTAATCACACATGCCCACGAGGACCACATCGGCGCCGTGGCCTGGTTGTGGCCGCAACTCAAATGCCCAGTCTACTGCACCCCGTTCGCCGCCGCGGTGTTGCGTCGCAAGCTGGGGGAGGTTGGGCTGGCCAACCAAGTCCGCGTCCACATCATCCAGCCCGGCGGAAGCTTCGACCTGAAGCCTTTTGCGCTGCGCTTCATCCGCCTGGCGCACTCGATCCCCGAAGCCCAGGCGCTGGTGATCGACACCCCGGCCGGCACGCTTTTGCACACCGGCGATTGGAAGCTGGATGCGACACCACTTGTGGGGCCGCCGACCGATGAGGCCGCGTTGGCCGCGCTCGGCGAGAAGGGCGTGCTGGCGATCATTTGTGATTCCACGAATGCGATGGTCGAGGGGCATTCGGGCAGCGAACTGGACGTGCGCCGGACGTTGTCCGGGCTTGTGCGCGACCTGAGTGGACGTGTTGCCGTCACCTGCTTCGCCAGCAATGTCGCCCGAATGGAGTCAGTCGCGCTCGCGGCGGCTGACGCCGGTCGCAGTGTCGCCATCGTCGGCCGCTCGCTGCGGAACGTGGATGCTGCCGCTCGGGAGTGCGGCTATTTTAAAACCCTGCCGCCGTTTTTGACCGAGGACGACATCGACGACGTCCCCGACGACAACTTGCTGATGCTGATCACCGGCAGCCAAGGCGAGACACGCAGCGCGTTGTCGCGGATTGCGCGCGATGATCATCCGCGGGTCTCGCTCGGCGAAGGCGACACCGTCATCTATTCCTCGCGGATGATTCCGGGAAATGAGCGGGCCATTGGCACCGTCCAGGACCAACTGGTGCGGCGGGGCGTGCGGCTGATGACGGACGACGACCATCTGGTTCATGTCTCCGGTCATCCGGCGCGTGACGAACTGCGGCGGATGTATCGTCTGGTGAAGCCACGCTACGCCATTCCGGTGCATGGCGAATGGCGGCATCTGTCTGCGCACGCCGAACTTGCTCGGGAAGCCGGCGCTGCTTCGTTCATGGTGGAGGATGGTGATATAATCACCCTGTCGCCTGGACCACCCGCGATCACCGACAGTGCCCCGGTTGGCCGGCTGGTGCTGGACGGAACACGTCTGATGCCGTTGAAGGGCGAGGTGATGTCGGCCCGGCGCCGCATGCTGTTCAACGGCATCGTCGTTGCCAGCGTCGCCGTCGATCAAGCCGGCAACCTGCGTGGCCAACCGAAGCTCAGTGCTCCTGGGCTGCTCGACCCGGACGATCCGGATACCGGCCGGATCACACAGGATTTTGCCGAGACGCTGCGTGATCTGCCGAACAGCCTGCGTCGCGACGATGCCGGCCTGGAGGACGCCGCTCGCGCCGCGCTGCGCCGCGTGCTGGGGAGGAAGATGGGCAAGCGGCCACTGGTGGATGTGCATCTTATTCGGGTCTAATCGCGGATGAACTGGTTCACCGGCGTTGTGCTATTTGTCATGATCTGGTGGACGGCGCTGTTCGCGGTGCTACCGATCGGCACGAAGCCGATAGTACAGCCGGATGATAAAAGTGGTTGGCGCGGTGCGCCTGAGCGTCCGAATATTCTAAGGAAAGTAATCATTACGACAATAGTCGCAAGCGTGCTTTGGACCGGATCGTATTTATTGATCCGGAGCGATTATGTCAGTTTTCGGCACGGTTTTTTTGCTGAGCCCGATAATTGATATTTCTCGTGCCGCTTTTTTAGCCAACTGCCCCGCCTCGACGGAACGAGGACGAAAGTCCTCAAACCGTCGGGCGGATGGCGTTTCCTCCCCAAACCTGGCTTGTCTACCCGCTAGTCTACTCGCTAGTAAGCAACCCGGCGCTTTGTTAGCCAAACTCCGCGTCAGAGTCACGGGTTTTTGTTACTTTTTTGGGCGATAACGCGGAGTTTATTGCGCAAATACATTGTGCGACGCACCAAAATTACGAATGGAACTGATTTTTGTCATGTTATGCTTTTTGACGCAGAACATCGGGTAGGCGCTCCGGGGACAGCCCGTAGCGGTCTGGCCGCAAAAGCGTTACGACGCTGCCTCCCCAAGTCTGAACGGAACTCGATCTCGATGCGCTTGTCCCGCGGCTTTATCCCTACGCTCAAGGAAACGCCAAACGAGGCGCAAATCGTCTCGCACCGGCTGATGCTCCGGGCGGGTTTGGTGCGCCAGACCTCGGCCGGCATTTATGCATGGCTACCGCTGGGGCTACGCGTATTGCGCAATATCGAGCGCATCGTTCGCGAGGAACAGGATCGCGCCGGAGCGCAGGAGATCCTGATGCCCACCATCCAGCCGGCAGAACTTTGGCGCGAGAGCGGGCGATATGAGGACTATGGCAAGGAGATGCTGCGCATCCGCGACCGGCATGACCGAGATATGCTCTACGGGCCGACCAATGAGGAAATGGTCACCGATCTGTTTCGCCAGGCGATCAAGAGTTACCGCGAACTGCCTCAAATGCTTTATCATATCCAATGGAAATTCCGCGATGAGGTGCGGCCCCGGTTCGGCGTCATGCGCGGGCGGGAGTTCCTGATGAAAGACGCCTACTCGTTCGACCTCGACCGTGACGGGGCGGTGGTCAGTTATCGGAAGATGATGCTGGCCTATATGCGCACGTTCCAGCGCATGGGGCTGAAGGCGATTCCTATGGAGGCGGACACCGGACCAATCGGCGGCGATTTAAGTCATGAATTCATCATTCTGGCCCCCACCGGTGAGAGCCAGGTGTACTTCGACGCGGCGTTCGAGGAGATCGACTATCTGTCGGCGGGCGCAGGTGGGTTCAGCCACGACAAGCCGGATGATCTTGCGCGGTTTTTCCAGGTCATGACAACCCATTACGCCGCGACCGACGAGAAGCATGATGTATCACGGTGGGATAAGGTCAGTGCAGACCGCAGGCGCGAGGGGCGCGGCATCGAAGTTGGCCACATCTTTTACTTCGGCACCAAATACACCAAGTCGATGAATGCGACCGTTGCCGGTCCAGACGGCAAGCCAGTGCATCCGGAGATGGGAAGTTATGGCGTCGGCGTGTCTCGGCTGGTTGGGGCGGTAATCGAGGCCAGCCATGATGACGCGGGGATTATCTGGCCGGAAAGTATCGCGCCGTTCAAGGCCGTGATCTTGAACCTGAAGACCGGCGACGCGGCCTGCGACGCGATGTGCGAGCAGCTTTACGCCGCGTTCGGTGGAGATGCCTTGTACGACGACAGATCGGACCGGGCGGGGGCAAAGTTTGCTGATGCCGATCTGATGGGACACCCATGGCAAATCGTTGTTGGCCCTCGTGGCGCCGCTGCCGGGATGGTCGAGCTTAAACGCCGCGCAAACGGGGAACGGGTGGAGATCGCGCCGGAAGAAGCAATCCGGCGCTGCGGCGTAGCGTGAGCAGTGCGATCGTGGTTGCGACAACGACCTCGACCTGTGCCGAGGACTGGATCTTGCATCCGCCGGCTGCCCGACAGACTGCGCTTCGGATCGGCTGAATGTTCGGACCGTTCGAACGGATGGTCGCAGGCCGTTACTTGCGCGCCCGCAAGGGAGAGCGGTTCGTCTCGATCATCGCCATCTTCTCCCTCGTCGGCATCGCGCTCGGCGTGGCGACGCTGATCGTGGTGACCTCCGTCATGAGCGGTTTTCAGGTCGAACTGGTATCCCGCATCCTGGGGGTGAACGGGCACATCACGGTCGAGGCCTACGCTGGGCAGAAGCTCGACGATTATCCGCCGCTGGTGAGCCAGGTCCGAGCGTTGCCGGATGTTGCTTCGGCGACGCCGGTGCTGGATGGACAGGCGTTGCTGAGCACCGAGGGTGGTGGCGCTCGGGGCGGACTGGTCCGCGGCATCAGCCTCGACGATCTGCGCGCGCTGCATCCTATCAGTGACCACATCGTCGCAGGCAGTCTGGACGGTTTCACTGGTGATGACGCGATCGTCGTGGGGGTCGGGCTGGCGAACGCCTACCGGCTCCACGTTGGCGATCCGCTGACGGTGATCTCGCCGGAGGGCGCCGCCACCGCGTTCGGCACCATACCACGGGTGCGCGCCTACAAGGTGGTCGCGGTGTTTGACGCCGGTCTGAACGACTACAACAGCGGCGTCGTCTTCCTGCCGCTGCCGGCGGCGCAGGTGTTTTTCCAGAAGCCCAACGCGGTCACTGGGATCGAAATTCGCCTGCACGACCCGGAGCGGGTCAATGTCGTGGGCGCCGCGTTGGCACCACTGCTGCAGGGTCGCCCGGTCTATGCGCGCGATTGGCGGCATGCCAACGACACCATCATCGGCGTGCTGCAGGTGCAGAAGGACACGATGTTCATCGTCCTGGGGATGATCGTGCTAGTGGCCGCGTTCAACGTAGTTTCTTCATTGATCATGCTGGTGAAGGACAAGCGAGCCGATATCGCGGTGCTGCGCACGATCGGTGCGTCCAGCTTCTCGGTCCTGCGCATTTTCCTGATGTGCGGTGCTTTCGTCGGCGTCAGCGGCACGGTGATCGGGACTGTCATCGGCATTGTCTTCTGTCACTACATCGTCGCCATTCAGCACTTCGTGGAACGCGTGACCGGCGGGCAGGTGTTTGATGCATCGGTTTTCATGCTGACGGAGTTGCCGAACACCGTGGATTGGGCGGATGTCGGGCGCGTGGTGGCGCTAGGATTGGTGCTGTCGTTGCTGGCGACATTGTACCCAAGCTGGCGCGCCGCCCGCACCGACCCGGTGGAGGCGCTCCGGCATGAGTGACCCGCTGGTGCTGCGCGGCGTGGCCCGCGTGTATCGCGGCGACGCGGGGGAATTGCCGGTGCTGCGTGCGGTTGACCTGACGGTGCGCTCGGGGGAAATCGTGGCGCTGGTTGCGCCGTCCGGCGCAGGCAAATCCACCTTGTTGCATGTCGCGGGCTTGCTCGATCGGCCTGATGACGGCTTGGTGCTGATCGAAGGGCGGGATGCTGGAAGTCTGCCGGACGCCGCCCGCACCGCCATCCGCCGGGATACGATCGGGTTTGTCTATCAGTTTCATCATCTGCTGGGAGAATTCTCCGCCCTGGAGAATGTTGTCCTGCCGCAGATGATTGCCGGCCGATCCCGTCGCGTCGCCGAAGATCGAGCCCGAGCTCTGCTGACGGCGTTCGGGCTACGCGCGCGGTTGGGGCATCTGCCGGGGAAGCTCTCGGGCGGGGAGCAGCAGCGGGTCGCGATCGGGCGCGCGCTGGCGAACGGGCCAAAACTGCTGCTGGCGGATGAACCGACTGGCAACCTGGATGTCGCAACGGCAGAGGCAGTGTTCGCCGAGCTACTGGCGATTGTGCGGGATCACGGGCTGGCGGCGCTGATCGCGACGCATAATCCGGAGCTGGCGGCACGGATGGACCGAACCGTGACGCTTCGCGAGGGGCGGCTGGTTTAGCTGTGTCGCGGGCGGGCAGTCACCGGGTGAAACGAAATTAATCCGCGGGAAGCTTGAACGCGGTTTGCCGCCTGGGTAGAAAGTGGAGGTGTTTTCGTCATTTGCGGAGGCGATTATGCGGGTTTCCCTACGATCAACGTTAGCAGTAGGCGCTGCGATACTGGCGGCCGGCGTCGTTACGCCGGCAATGGCGGGAGACGGCCGGGTCCATGTCCTGACGGTCCAATTGCCTGGCGGCCAAGTTGAACAAATCGAATATACCGGAGAGGTTGCGCCGCAGGTGGTCTTCGTGCCCACTTCAAGAATGGTCGCGGTGCCGATGATGGACGTCGATCCGTTCGCGACGCTGAATCGGATCTCTGTGATGATGGATCGGCAGGCGGCGGCCATGCTGCGAGAGGTAGAGAGTATGGAGGCCGACATGCTCCCTGGATTGCCGCGAGGCGCCGGTGGATATTCGTTTGTATCCACGATGTCCGGGAGTGGTGTTTGCACGAGAAGCGTGCGGATTACTTACAACGGCGGCAACGCGCCACCGCAGATGGACTCCAGCAGCTCAGGCGATTGCGGTTCTGATCATCGCCAGCCAGTGCCGTCCGAAGTGACTGTACCGGCACCGGGTGGCCGGCCGAGCGCCCCCGGCACGATAATGGTCAAGGCGAAGGACCGCGGGACAGTGCGGCAGGTTGCCTTGGCTCGCTAGCGCTTGGTGCACTGGGCCGGCGATATTACGCGGCCGGCCCCCTCGGTTATCTTTTCTGATACACGGTGAAAATGTAATCCTTTGACTGTGCGGTCGCGTGACACGCGACCCCGCACTTGGCGTCGTTCGATTGCGGCGGCGCGTCATTCGCGGTAGCAGGTGTGAAGTTATCGGACGCGGCGTGGTAGTTGAACGCGGCGTAGCCCCACCCGCCGCTGTCGCTGTCCGGGAACCGTTTGCTGTCCTTCTCGATGAAATCGACGTTCTGCAAGGTGCCCGGCAGCTCTGTCGATGGATCAGGCGCGTCTGGGCTCTTCACCGGACTATAATGCATCTTCGCGATCTTGGAGCCATCGGGGAACGGTTTGCCGTTGCCGGGGATGCCGGAACGATAGGCCTCGATCATTACGGAGTTGGCCAGAATCATGGCGAAGGCGGGCTCGGTCTTGCTGACTGAAACGGACTGCCAGTTCTCGTATCCCTTGAAATCCGAGAACGCGAGGCCGCCTGGCACTGCCACCGTGTATTTGTCGTGCGTCCCCATCGCTATGCTGACCGCAGCGGCCAGCAGTATCGCAATGAACCCAATGGCGGCGAAGAATTTGTTGTTCAACTTACACACTTTCAAAATGCGCAAGATGACGCCTCCCAAGTGAAACCAAGAATTCGGCGCTGGTTGTGTTCGGCCGACAAAAGCGCCATCCGCAATACTTATGATCGAGCGGGTTCAGAATTACTGGCCCTGGCCGATGCGGATTCTATCGAATATGCGCCGTCTTGGGTTTGGTGGGAAGCCTGACTGCTCTTCGACGTATGAGCTGAACCGCAGACGCATCAATGGTCAGTTAGCAACTCGGTTCGTCTTGCTGAGTGCCATTCGGCGCAGCGTTTGTGGCGGTTGGCCGAAGACGCGGAGAAAGGCGCGGCGCATCCGCTCCTGATCGCCAAAATCGCGCTCCTGAACGTCGGCGGGATGAACCACGGCATGCATCAGCAAGCCCTCGGTATCCACCAGGATATGGCGCTTCTTCCCTTTGATCTTCTTGCCCGCATCGTAACCGGAAGGATCGATCTGCGAGCCACCCTGTTCAGCGCTTTTCATGCTCTGGCTGTCGATAATGCAGGCGGTTGGACTGGCCTGCCGATCGGCCAACTCACGGCATTTCTGGTAAAGTTCATAATGGATCTTTAACAGCGTTCCATCATACTCCCAGCGTTGGAAATAACCGAACAATGTGCTTCGCGGCGGCAAGTCCCTGGGGATATAGCGCCACTGACACCCTGTGCTCAGAACCTACAAGAGGCCATTCACCACCTCGCGTTCGTCGACCTCTCGTCGCCGACTGCCGCGCTTGGCTTGGGGGATCAGATGCTCCAAGTGCCCCCATTCCTCGTTGGTCAGGTCACTTGGATAGCGCAGCTTGTCCCGGTTGTACCGCGGACGGTTCTCAGTGGTCCACATCATGCCCATCGCGAATCGATCCGTCGACCGAATCACAGCAGAGTCAATGGGTTCAAGCCCCATGTGCTAACCGACTCTAACGACTCGGAAAGTTCCCGGACGGACACTAAGAGTTCGCAAGACTACTTGGATTTCACTAGCCGTATCCGGGATCCTGGCCGGCGTTGTGACGATCACGTGCCCCGAACCAGCTTCAGCGCGATCTGGCGCTCCGGCTAGTCTGCATCTGGTAGTCTTTTTCATCAACGAAACGATGCCGACGACCAGTCAATCACGGAAGGATCTGATCATCATGGCCGACGACCAACGATCGAGCACTGGCGCCGCGGAAATGCAGGCCGCAAGGGCCTTGACGACGAAGGTTTTGGCAATCGGCTCCTGGACCGCGAAGGCGACGCCCGAGACAAGGCCGGCCATCATGCCTTTCGAGGCACGCGATACGCTGCGCCTTCAACTGGCAGGCAAAATCGACCAGTGGTTCGCGAAGACCGACGGTTCTGGCGCGGTATTCCTCATGAACGTCACCGACACAACAGAGGCACACAAGCTATTGGAAGCGTTGCCGTTGGGTCAGGCCGAGATGATGACCTTCGAGCTCATTCCGATTGGTCCTCTGTGGCCACTCGGCCTTATTTTGGCTGAGCCAGCGAAATAGTGGATACATGCTGGCCGGGGCGTTGAGCGAACGCCGAGTGTTGGACGGAGATTAATCTACCGTCTCCTTGTGATGATGCAGTCTCTTTGATTAGTATGACGAAATCATCAAATCGTCCCGAGTTCGAGCCTACTTGCCGGTGCGGTCGCGATACGTGCCTGCTTGCGGCCTTGATCATATCGGTGGCCGCATACCTAACTCGGGTCGGTAGTTTGATCTAATTTCCACGAGGAACCTCGGTGGAGTACGACGCGATCTGAGGCTGGTTCGGGAAAACCCTAAAAAGCGGCTGCCTGGTTCACTCAAGACACGAACAAAATTGGTACTGTCCGCGGACGCTGGGACTCCTCGTTCGGATGCCCATCGTCGTCCGATTTTGAGCACTGGTCGATCCCGGCGTATTGCCGGACCGCCGGTTCCTCGGGCAGGATCAAGGACAAATATCTCCGCCGGGGGCCGAACTCGGGAGTGCCCCAAGCGGACCGGAGCCCTCATATCCCCATAAAACCGGGCTAATCTACACCATTGCGTTGATGGTCTTCAATCGAAACCGATAAGTGGTGCTGCGTTTGGCGCCCCGCGATCTTAAAGATTGCAATGGCATTCTGCAGAGGTTAGACGCTTCCGCTATGATCGGATGGGCAACGTTAAGTCTAACCGGGTGAGTGTTGGGGCGTAACATGGCTTTTTGGGATTTCATTGGTCAAACCGCCCACCCATTTGAGATTTCCGCAATTCTAATGGAGAGGAGTGCAGCGCGCGCTCATTCAATGTTGGACGCTGAATGCGTATCGACCAAGGTTTTGAATGTACCGTTGGAAACCGTTTTGATTTTACCGTCGCCAGACATGGCTTAGGTCAACATGACCGATTTTCTGTCTCAACTCGTTCGACGCCGCGAAACTGAACCATCAAGCTCGGGGATTTTTAACAAGGAAAAATCGATATCGTCGGATCCATCCGAGTCAGATGAGCTGGTCCAGCAGGTAATCAGATATATTAACAAATCGGGCCTGTTTGATGCCGATTTCTACTTGGCTAGTTATCCGGACATTGCGACTGCGGGTGTGGATCCCTTTCGCCACTTTTTCGACTACGGATTCCGAGAGGGAAGGTGCCCAAATCCATATTTCGAGCCATTGTGGTATCTCGAGGCAAATGCCGATGTGAGAGAAGCTCGGGTGCAACCGCTGCTGCACTATGCTTTCGTTGGGGACAAGGAGGGACGGCGTCCATCTCCAAGGTTCGATCCCAGTTGGTATCGTACAAACTATAACATTGCTTCGGACGATTGCGGCCTCGGGCACTATCTTAACAACCGAATCACGGGCCGGTTTAGCCCACTGCCTGATTTTGACGTCGAATTTTATCTCAAAGAGAATCCTGACGTCGCGGCAGCGAGTATCGATCCGTTCGAGCATTTCGTCAATTACGGGTACCGGGAGTATCGCAATCCGTCTGCGGACTTCGACGTCAAGTTTTATACCCAGCGGTACCTGCGCGGCGACAGCGAAACGAACCCGTTCCTTCACTATCTGGCCCATAAGCATGAGCCAGGCGTGTTCGGCCGGCTACCGGACGAAGAAGTAACAGTTTGGCGTGAGGTGAAGCGGTTCACCAAGCCTGGTCCGGAATTTGAGAATTTCCGGCCGCTGCCGCCCTCTGCCGCGCATCAATTCAAGTTGCTCGTCTATTATCTGCCCCAGTTTCACGCCATTCCCGAGAATGATGCGTGGTGGGGCAAGGGCTTCACCGAGTGGACAAATATTCCGCGCGGGGTGCCGCGGTTTAAAGGCCATTATCAGCCTCGGGTTCCACGGGATCTTGGCTTCTATGGTCTCGATGGCGTCGAGACGATGCGCCGGCAGGCGGCAATGGCCCGCGCCGCCGGGGTCTTTGGTTTCGTTTTCTATTTTTATTGGTTCAATGGACAGCGCTTGCTGGAGCAGCCGCTTCAACGGTTCCTGGATGATCCGAGTATCGATATCCCGTTCAGCCTGATGTGGGCAAACGAGAACTGGACGCGTCGGTGGGATGGCACCGAGAGTGAGGTGCTCATCTCGCAGGACTACCGGCCCGATGACGATGAGAGTATGGCCGCGGAGTTCGCCCGGCATTTTCAGGATCCGCGCTATATTCGGGTGCAGGGGCGTCCGCTGCTGATGATTTACCGTCCGGGCCTGATTCCGGAGCCGGCGAGGACAGTTAGCCGGTGGCGCGAGATCTTCAAGACGCAACACGGCGAAGACCCCATCCTGATTATGGCGCAGAGTTTCACTGACACCGATCCGATGCCGTATGGCATGGACGGCGCCATCGAGTTCCCGCCGCACAAGCTTACGCAGCACATGGCGCCGATCAACGCCAGCCTCGAATATCTTGATTCCGAGTTCAGTGGCCACGTCTACAGTTACGATGAAGTCGTCCGCACGTCGCTCGATGAGGCGCCACAGACCTATCCGCTCATCAAGACCGCCCTGCCCAGCTGGGACAACGACGCCAGGCGGCAGGGCAGCGGGCTTTGCATCACCGGCTCCTCCCCCGCCAAGTACGAACATTGGCTGAGTTGCCTCGGCGAAATTGCCCGCAAAAGCTCTTTTTTTGGCGAGCCAATCGTTTGCGTCAACGCCTGGAACGAATGGTGCGAGGGCACCTACCTCGAACCTGATCTGCACTACGGGTCTGCCTACCTGAACGCGACAGCCCGCGCCGTTGCCGGCCTATCGCGGCGCACTGCCGTCCCGCGGCTGGTATTGATCGGGCACGATGCTTTTCCGAGTGGTGCGCAGCTCAATTTGCTGGCTCAGGGCCGCGCTCTACGCCACAGTTTTGGTGTGGACATTCAGTTCTTGTTGCTGGACGGCGGCAAACTGGAGAACGCCTACGAACAGGTTGGGCCGCTGACTATTGCGTCCTCTGAGACGATCTTGCGCGTCAAGCTGAAAGCCATGGTCGAGCTGGGATTTACTCACGCCATCATCAACACTACAGCCGCAAGTCACGTTCTGCCGCTGGTTCGCGACGCCGGCATCGATCCGATTGTCCTGGTGCATGAGTTGCCGCGCATCATTCGCGAAAAAAACCTGCTCGCCGGAGCCCGGGCCGCTCTTCAAGCGCGGCTCGCGCTTTTCGCCACCACCTTTGTGCGCGACGAAATGCTGGCGCTGCTAGGCACGGAATTGACCGACCGTACCCTTATTCTGCCGCAGGGCAGCTACAAGACCATCGCCTATGACCCGGTCGCGGGTGCCAGGGTGCGTGCGGAATTCGGCCTCGCCAAGAATGATAAGGTGGTGATCGGCGCAGGATACGCGGATTTGCGCAAGGGCTTCGATCTCTTCCTCCAGCTATGGCGCCTGCTTCGCACGACCGTCGCCACCACTGGAAAACGTCGCGATCGCATCTGTCTAGTTTGGATTGGTGGGATCGACCCGGGGCTAAAAGACTGGCTGGCTACCGAAATCGCTGATGCTGAAGCCACCGGAACGTTCCGTATGGCGGGCTATCGAGACGACATGGACGCTGTGTTCTCAGCCGCGGATGCGTTTGCGTTGACCTCACGTGAAGACCCTTTCCCCACCGTTGTGCTGGAAGCGCTCAGCGCAGGACTGCCCGTGGTCGCGTTTGACCGCGCCGGCGGCATCCCAGATATGTTGCGCGAGACGCGGCAGGGCGACGTCGTACCGTATGGCGACCTGACCGCAATGGCCATAGCCATCGCCGCACAACTGACCGCAGGCATAACCGACCGCCAGCGTGCGGACCGCCATGCACTGATCACCGAGCGCTTCAGCTTCCGGACCTATGTCCGCCGATTGCTGGAGCTGGCGATCCCAGGGTTGCCGTCCGTCTCCGTGGCCGTGCCAAACTACAATTACGCGCGCCACCTGCCGCTGCGGCTGGGCAGCATCTTCTCGCAGTCGCACCCGGTGCACGAGATTATCGTGCTCGATGACGCCTCCACCGATGACAGCGCCACGGTGATCCCGGCGATCGCCGCGGAATGGGACCGGGAAATCCGTTTTATTCCAAATCAAATCAACTCCGGCTCGGTTTTTGCGCAGTGGCGTCGCGCAGCGGAATTGGCGACCGGTGAGTTTATTTGGCTGGCGGAGGCGGACGACGCAGCGGAGCCGGATTTCCTGACGCGCACCTTGGCACTGCTGAGCACCGATTCCACCATCCAGTTGGCTTTTACCGACTCGCGCACGATTGACGCCGAGGGGGCGCCACAATGGGCGAGTTACAAGCCGTATTATGACACTGTGATGTCGGGCGGCCTGGCGCAGACCGAGGTGTTCGAGGCGAAGGACTTCGTGCATCGCTTCCTGTCGGTGAAGAATCTAATTCTGAACGTGAGTTCCGTGGTGTGGCGGCGGGACGCGCTGCTGCGGGCGCTGACCGCTTGTGCGGCTGACCTGGCCGACTTTCGGATGGCTGGCGATTGGCATTTGTATTTGGAGGCACTGGCGCTGCCGGGTGCCAAGGTCGCTTATGAGGCCGAGCCATTGAACGTGCATCGGCGCCATGCGGCGAGCGTGACACATGCACTTGATGCGGATCGGCATGTGGAGGAGATCGCGCGCTGCCACGCTATGGTTCGGCAGGTGTTTGTGCCGCCGGCGGGGGTGTGTGCGAACCAGGAGGCGTATGGCAAGGCGGTTGCACAGCAGTTGGGTGCCGGGAGCGCCAGGCGGCTGAAGGTGGCGGCCAGTTCTGCGAGGAAGGGAAAGCCGCCAACACGCCCTATGCGCAAGTTGGTGAGGAAATGAAGTCCAAGAAAAAGCTTCTTAGTACAAGGACCTCAAATGTATATTTCGGCCCGTGGAAAAGGTAAATTCGCCAACGAGATTAGCGCAGATGCGCGCGCGGAGGCTGAGCCTGTTCACCAACCGCTGATGAAAGAAGGAAATTACATGTACGTACCGCCGTTGGACTCTCTTCTTAAGGCCATTGGCATTTCGCGGGAAGAATTCCACAATTCGACCGAGGTTGTCGTCCCGACCGAATTGCTTAAGCTATTGCTTCAGGTTGCCATCGCCAATAGCGATTTCAACTCGGTTGGTTATCTCCGCGAAAATCCTGACATAGCGGATGCCGTTCAGTCTGCAACGTTGGATGATCCCCGCCTACACTATGTAGGGTATGGTTTTTTTGAAGGTCGCCTGGGTGCCACACCTGAAGTCGACGAGCGGTGGTACTTGCGAGCCTATACGGATGTCGGCGACGCGGTCAGGTCTGGCGATGTGGCGTCTGCCGCCGAACATTTCCGGGTCATAGGGGCAACCGAAGGCCGCAGCCCGAGCGCAACGTATAGCCTGGCGGCTGACCAATGGAAGAAGGCCTTCACATTATCGGCCGAGTCCGGGTCGTCTAAGAGGGTGTGAAGTTAGCGGGGGTGAAACATGTCGTCACGACTGCAGACAGGCAGCTTTCATTTCAGCCACCCAGGCCTATGTCCGATATGCACGCAACTCGTGCGCTTTGTGGCAGATGGACCTTACTTTAGAAGCACTCTTAGGTGCGATCGATGTGGATCGGTCCCCCGTCACCGAGCAATAATGCATGTTTTAGTCAAACACTTTCCTCTATGGCGAGACTTGAGTATCCACCAAGGCTCGCCTGGGTGGGACGCTGCGAGTTAACTTATATCGCAAGAATGCAAATCCTATACGAGTTCCCAATACGATACGTCTGTTGCTTTTGGGTCAGTCGTCCACAACCTCTCAACGCCTGGTAAAAAATATCGAAGTGAAGACTTGGAGGCTCAAACTTTTGCTGATGAAACTTTCGACATAGTCATCACGCAGGACGTCTTCGAGCACGTCCTCCACCCGGACCGGGCGATCAAAGAGATAGCTCGAACTTTGAAACCCCATGGCGCTGCTGTGATGTCGGTACCCCTTGTGAGGGGTAAATGGCCTTCGCGCCGCCGAGCTGCTGTGGTGGATGGAAAAACTGTATTCCTTCTTGAACCGGAATTTCATGGCAATCCTGTTGATACTTTAGGGTCTCTCGTTACGATAGATTGGGGTTATGACATCGTTACCTTCATGCAGCATCATTCTGGTCTTTCGTTTATATTGATGATGATAGACAATATTGATATCGGTGTGCGCGCAGATTTAAATGAGGTTCTAATCGGGTTTAAAGTGCCAATACCGGAATTATCACATTGTTCCTGACAAGGTTGGGATTCAGGGAGCATCACCGTCGCCCTATAGAACTGCGACCGCCCGGCGTGCATTCGTGAAAAGGAGTGAATTGTGCGACAAATCTGGGTGAGTGAAAACGAGTGCCTACTTGGAGGCGTCAGATTTGAGGTCGGGAAAGGCAATTTTTCTGATCTGAAGACGACTTGTTCACGTGCGTGGGTCCTGAAAGGAAAAACCTTCTTTGATCGCTACAAAAGCTATTTCGGCGATCTCCGCCCGAAGAATGTTCTAGAAATAGGAATATTTGAAGGCGGGAGCGCGCTCCTACTCGCCGACATGTGGCCGGAAGCGCGAATTGTGGGGATTGACATTCGTGATCCCAATCCGGAGGTCAACGCGCACATCGAACGTCTGGGTTTCGCCGATCGCATTTCGCTCTATTACAACACATCTCAGAACGATGCCCAGGCTGTTGGAGCTATTATTGAACGCGAGTTCCCAGATGGAATAGATATTGTGATCGATGATGCTTCGCACATGTACGAGCTAAGCAAGGCCACCTTCGACTCCGTCTTCCCGAGCGTAAAAGCGGGCGG
The DNA here is from genome assembly GCA_963819345.1 of uncultured Alphaproteobacteria bacterium. Lineage (GTDB taxonomy): Bacteria > Pseudomonadota > Alphaproteobacteria > Acetobacterales > Acetobacteraceae > Rhodopila. The sequence continues at coordinate 90,241 of CAWFVX010000021.1, read as the reverse complement.
TCTCTATCTCGTTGAAGATTGGGCATGGGCGCATTGGCGTGATTGGCAGTCGAAGACAGACTGGATGGAACAGCCGGCGCTCAGCAATCTGCTGTTCGAGGTTTGCATGGCGTGCGCCAGCTCGAGATGGATAATATCAGATGTCTACGCAAACTCGAGTTTCTTCGCCGTTCGGAAAGCAAGTGAGTGTCCATCCCTAAGTCGTCCATTTCGGATTAGCGACGCCTACCTGCTACGAGGTAAGACGCTAAACAAAATCTGAGGTCCAGACCTTTGGGAAACTAGGCTGTTCCATTTAAGCACTTGGCTAATCGGCCGAAAACCGGGTGTTCTGGGGATTCAACCTGGGACATACCATGCAAGTACTCACCGACGCCCAATGGGCCAAGTTCGAGGCCGCGATCGCCGCGGTCAAGCTGCGCGGGGCACGTCCGCGCAAGGAAGACCGGCGCACGATCGAAGCGATTATTTGGCGGCTGAACAACGATGCCAAATGGCGGTCGATCCCTGCCGAACTGGGTGACTGGCACCACGCCTACCTGCGTTTCCGCCGCTGGGCCGTCAACGGTGTGTGGGACAAGATCATGGCGCATGTCGTGGCCGAAGGCGAGCCGAAGCTGGCATTCGCATGTATCCACTGCACCGTGGCGCGCTCGCATCAGAAAGCGGCCGGAGCACGGCCGAGTAAACTGATACGCTGAGTCTTGCAATTCAATCGCAGTCACGGGACAAGCAGGCTCTCGGCCGTTCCAGGGGCGACTTTATGCAGCAAGATAGTCGGGGTCTGCGATGCCGCTGGCCGCCTGGTCGACTTTGTCCTTGTCGCCGGCCAGGCGCACGTACTCGCGCCCTCGCTGCAACTGCTGAAACTCTTGCCCAAGGCACCCGCGTGGGCCCTTGCCGACATGGCCTGCGACGCGGAGGAGTTCCGCTCGGCCGCCGAGGCGATGGGCGCTACCCCGGTCGTGCCTTCGCTAAAGAACGCCAAACTGAAGAAGCCATGCCCCGGGCTTTATCTATCGTCACCGCAACCTCATCGAGCGGTGTTGGTCACGCCTGACAGAGTGGCGCGCGATCGCCACTCGTTACGACAAAACTGCGTCTTCCTATGCGGCAGGGATCGCCATCGCGGCTACCCTCGACTGGTTTAAATCTTCGCGCTGAAGCTATTCAAATGCGACAGACCCTAGGTTTGTCAGGCCCAAGGATTAATGTGCTGCGGGTCCGGCTTGCAATTTCCCGAGTTCCGGGATGATCATATTCGTCCGTACTATAAGTTGCCCTGGTTATTGATACTATTTCGAGGCCGAAGCGGGATATTGAGCGGTGATCTTTATCCTGACCAAATCGCGGTCCAAATTTGAATGGCAGATGCTTCCGACCAATTGCCAGTTGAAGCGTGTCATATAGAGATAAAGATCACCGCCCCCTGAGGAAAATTCGGGCGAAGTACTGGAATGGTCGATGAGAGACGGATAGTCATAGAATGGTCCACAACCACGAGCGTTGTACCAAGGTCGTCCTTCAAAAAGAGGTACTGGCTTGCTCCAAGTGATCAGGTCATCTGACAAGCTATAATACACACCACCATTCTCCCCGGCCAGGGAAAACACCCCCATCCAAACCTTTGCTTTTTCGATCCAGACCATTGACCTCATTAGCCCTTGAAGGCTTCCGAGACCTATGACGTCGCATTTTTCGTCACTCGTATCACTGCGATAGGGACTCGAATATTGTTGTACGAAAGAGCCGCCTTTCAGCGCAAGCCAAGGCCCGAGCGGCGTCGATTTACGGGTTCGAAAAAGACAATTACCGTGCCGCTTGCCGGCCTCTTCCATCCAGGCCATGAAATACGCCCACCCGCCGGCCCTGACTATATTGGTAGTAGTAAAAAATCCCGTTCGCGTCTGCACGAACGGGTCATAGCGCGCGGGTGAAGCAGCAACGACGCGTGTCGCGTCCGAGGACAAGTGAAAATGGAGCTCTCTTTCATTGGCCCTTGCCAAGAGGATTGAGCTATACCAGCAAGCAGGTCCCGCCTTTTCAGCATTTGCGCAATTGCCCGCGTGCCGTTTGCCGTCATACTCGTGGCTTGTTAGGGCGACTATATCACCGGAGGGCCCGCGCATTAGCGCCTGTATCCAAAAACGATCATCGAACTTCGCGGGATCCGGATCTTCGTCGCCCCGTGAGGTGGTAGAACAATTGGGTTTGAGGGTGTCAAATGAGGTGCCCTCCAGCACCTCGTTTGTATAGTGGGCTGCGATCAAAATCATGCTCCCGTCGGACCGCCGATAGGCTCGCGCTGGTGAGTCCGGAATAGAGCCATCACGACATCGATCGGAACTCCATCGATAGACGGTTTGAACCTCGGAGCCCGCCGAAAGAATAACTTGGTCCTGCGCGAGGGCCGTGATCGGAAAGAGAATCGCGAATCCGATTAAGAGGCGGCATTTCATGGTGCAGGCCTTGCGTATCGAAGCTCTATTACGCGGTAGACCACCGTGCCCGAGATCACACAGACTCTATCGCATGTCGAGGTGATCGCTCCACTTCGGTGAGATCAGGATCGGATGAGGGCTGTAGCCAGCGCCGGCGGCGCGGTGCCGCTATCAGGTCTCCGCAACGACGTCAAGTCCGTTGCGAGCCGCAAACAGCTTCCACTCGGTTTGGACTCGTGCCATTTGGGCCTTGAACGGTTGATAGTCAGCGCTGACCAACTGCTCGAGGATAGCCTCGGCCTCCATTGGGCAATCGATTAGAACGTGGGGGAGCCGGAAAAACTCACAAAGTTCAAGGGTTCGCATGTCATGCACCAAGAATAGCGCCGGAACCCCGGACAGTATCGCTGCGATGTTTCCATGAAAGCGGCTGCCAACCGACGATGTCATAGTCGCCGTGCTGCTTAGCCACTCATTCACATTGAAGAAAACTCTCAGTCTCTGAAGGAGATATTGTCTGACATCATCGCGCGACGGAGAAACCGCAAAGCTGGCGCATATACGCTCCAATGGACCTGTGAAGGCGTCAGTAATACCCGCGGCTCTGGCAGCGAGTAATTCAAGTTCAGGAACCTCGTTCTGAACGATATAGAAACTGTTCTCTCGGATCACGCGCTGAAAAAGGTCGTCTTCAGATGCCTTCATCGCGATCGGATTCAGGCCGTGCCGTCGAACATTGTTTGAAAAGTTCACTCCAATTTTTTCTAAGGTTGCCGGTGTCTGACACAGGCGCTCAAGCTGAGCTGCCTTGAGGTTAAATAGCGAGGGGCAACCTATAACACTGACGTTGCGAATTCCCATTTTCCAGAGTGCTTCGGCGGTAAAGACACCTCTGACGCCAATCGATCCGCTCCGCTCACTGATCAAACGAAGGAACCGCTCGGTACCAGGCTGCAAGATCACGTCTTGGTTAGGCAATAACTGGGATCCAAGGCCAAAACACACAAGGCTAACATTCGTCTTGGAAAAATAATTATAGTGTAAAGCAAGATCTGTGGTCGTATTTACGAAGTTTGATGCTGGGATGATAACCAGATCATAATGCTCGTGAAAGCGTTCGGGTTGCAGGGTATGGAATCCAGGATGATACGATTTCGCTTCGCATCTAAGATTGTTATACAGCCCGTGACCGATAAACATGTTTCCGGTGTTGCCGCCAGATGCAGCTAATTGTTCAACGAAATTGTCTCCGGGCCGCCTTGAGTTGGTCGGGGCGCCCCAAAAGCACACTCGCTTCCCCGGGGCCGATAAACTCAGCGATCCAAAATTAGATGTCGTTATCCCGCTCATTTAGCTCATTCCTACGATCAGTTCCAACCGGGACCTGCCGTTAAACTCATGTCGATGCGCAAACACACCCGCTGGGCCGTTCGATAGCTTTGGAGACTTCGAGTTTCACAAAAGGATCCAAGGGTGCAAGGTTTACAACGGAGTGTTCGGACATAGCAATCTTAATGGCGGTGGTCCTGAGGCCGGCGTTATGAATTTTCGTCAGCCGGAAAGTTCCACATATCATTGTTTTAGCGCTGCTTATTCTTTTATAAGGCTGACGAGTGGATGAGATTCGATTGGCCTGAGGTCGTTTGGTGCGTGTGAGCGATAGCGCAGTTGTCTTGGAACAATCTTTCATCGCTTCATAAAGGGGAATCGATTTGATAATTGACGCCTGGAACTGCAGCGATGGCTTTATCATAGGTGGATTGATCCGATATCAAGCCGTCATCGGCGCGGCAGCCGATCAAAATTGCGCCGTTATACCGGATCCCGAAACGACTGTTGCGCGTGAAGCTCTGGGCGACCTTTCCCCGTATGTGGGATGGCGTAGGCGGCGTTCGTTAAAGCCCGGCCGCCCGACGGCCCGAAATATCGGGCTGGGCTCGACCTTTGTCCCATAGTGAGTGCTTAGCGCTCGAATCCTTCGCCTCCCCCTTCATCGACGACGATCTGTTCGGCGTCCACCTGGGGGGCAGCAAGCAAGATCCGGAAGCCGTCCGCCTCTATCTCAGCCTGCCGGTGGCCGCCCGCCCGGACGTATCTTGGTTCTTCGACCGCGCCTATCACCTGCAAAAATATCCGGACCTCCGGGTAGCCGGCGTCGACCCGCTGATTCACTTCATGCGCTGGGGTGTGGCGGAACTGCGCTCGCCTCATCCGCTGATCAACCTCCGCCATATCCGCGAAACCGATCCCACGCTGCTGCCGGAAAAACCGACGATCGAGGCCCTGTACGCCCTGCTGTGCGGCGACCTGATCGATCCAAGCCCGTTATTCTCGCTCGACTACTACCGTTCCCAGCTCGACGACGCCGCCGACACGGGCTTGGGCCTGCTGCGCCACTTCGTGCAACACGGGTTGCTGGCGGGCCTGCGCCCGCATCCGTCCCTGGACCCGATCGCCTCCTACAGCCTCGACAGCGCCAGGACGTTCGACGTCCGCTCCGCTCTGCGCCACATTGCCCTGTCCGACCGAGCACCGAACGGCGGCAGGCCCCTGCCCACCCCGGACCAGGCGCTGGAGGCCGGGACGAAATCGCTGTTTCGCGCCAAGGCAACCTCCCTGCTTCCTGCCTATGGCCGCAACAAGCTGCGGTTCGACCTCGACGGGCCGCCCGATCTCAGCGTGCTGATGGTCCTGCACGACAACTTCGCCCTCACGCTCCAGGCGCTGGCATCACTGCGTCAGAGCCACGCCGGCGCCATCGAACTGATACTGGTTGATTCCGGGTCGACCGACGAAACCCGCCACATCGCCCGCTATGTAACCGGGGCTCGTCTGGTCCGGTTCGAGAGCAACGTCGGCTACATCCGCGGCTGCAATGCCGGGCTCGAACTTGTCGTGGCCGATGTGGTTTTATACCTGAACAACGACGTCGAGCTCGCCGCCGGCGCGGTCGCCGCCGCCCTGACTCGGCTGCGCTCCGACCCCCGCATCGGCGCCGTAGGCGGCAAGATCATACGCACTCACGGCGTGCTGCAGGAGGCCGGCTGCATCGTCTGGCGCGACGGCTGGACGACGTGCTACCTGCGCGACCAGTCTCCCCTCTGTCCGGAGGCGAATTTCGTCCGCGACGTCGATTTCTGTTCGGCGGTATTTCTGCTCGCGCGCACGGACGTGGTGCGCGACTGCGGCGGTTTCGACGATGGCATTCGCCCCGGCCTACTACGAAGATGCCGACCTGTGCCTCAGGATTCGCATCGCGGGTTATCGCGTTGTCTACGATCCGTCGGTCGTGGTGCATCACCTGGAATATGGCTCCGCAGATGCGGTTGCGGACGTGGACGCGCGGATCGCGCAGGCTCGGGAGATTTTTGTCAAGAAACATCTCAACACACTTCGCTTCCACTATGCCAAGGACAGTCGAGCTGAACTGTTCGCTCGATCGGTCGACAAGCCGCGCGGCAGGGTTCTGTTCATCGAGGACCAGGTGCCGTTGCGCGCGCTTAGGCACGGGCTTTGTCCGCAGCAACGACATCGTTCGAGTGATGGCGGGATTGGGTTATCGAGTTACGGTGTTCCCGTTGATCCGCAAGACGTTCGATCTCGCTTCGGTCTATGCCGACCTGCCGGATACGGTCGAGGTCATGCACGACGGATGCTTGGCCACGCTGGAAAGTTTTCCTGGTCAGCCGGCGCGGCAGCTTCGATACGATTTGGATTGCCCGGACCCACAATCTGGATCGGGTCAAGCCAATCCTCGAGCGCGGCGGCGTAGATGTGCTCGGCGGTGTACATGTCGTGCTCGATACGGAGGCTATAGCCGCCACCCGCGATGCCCGCCGCTATGCGCTGCATCGTTGCACGGAGCCGTTTGACCAGTTAGGATGCGATCCGGCAGGAGCTGGCAACGCCTCTTTCTGCCAAAGCATCGTGGCGGTGAACGGGGCGGAGGCACAAATCCTGCGCGACCTGGGGTTGTCTGATGTCCACGTGCTCGGTCATGTTCGGACATTGACGCTGACGCCACGTCCTTGGAAGGATCGTTCTGGTCTGTTGTTTGTCGGCGCTTTCGCGGCGCCGGATTCGCCCAATTACGATGGGCTGTGCTGGTTCGTGGATGAGGTGCTGCCGCTGGTCGAACGGGAGTTGGGCTACGAAACCCGGCTGACGATCGTAGGGTCTATTGGGGAAGGGGTGGACCTCGAGCAGTTCCGCGATCACCCCCGCATCACGCTCCGCGGCGAAGTCAGTGACACATTTCCCTTGTATGACGCCCATCGGGTATTCGTTGCCCCTACTCGTTATGCTGCTGGCGTTCCCTACAAGGTGCACGAGGCTGCATCCTACGGCGTGCCGGTCGTCGCAACGGAGCTTCTGCGTGAGCAACTCGGCTGGGAGAATCAGCGGGATCTGCTGGCCGCTGAGGCGTCCGACCCAGAGACTTTTGCAAAATCAGTCGTGGCGTTATACCGGTCCGAGGATCTTTGGGTTAGTATCCGGCGTTCTGCCGCCGAGCAAATCCGTAGCTCCTGCGGGGAGGATGCGTATGAGCGGGCTGTCACTCACATTCTAACCGCCTGTCGGACTTGACTTTGTCTTCGCGGATTTGAGCGGAGTGCGGGTCAGTGGTAATCGGTGAGAACAGAGGAACAATTCTGTACTTGATGGGGGTGCGACGGGTATCGATGTCCGGCGGCGGCGTTTGGGAACTGACAGGTTTGGAGTTCCGGCTCAGCCTGGGCTTGAGAGGCAACAAAAACTCCGGTCGGCCAGCGGTCGGTGGGGGCATCGATCTGGACGACAGCGCCTTGGGCGCGTCCACCCCCTGCGCCACGGCATTGACGAACATCCCGCAGCGAGAACCTGCAGGTAGCGAGATGCTTCGCAGCCCGCTCGGCGGTCGCATTTGCGATCGGAGCCGGTGACCATGAGCCGGTGCAGCACGGTCAGATGGATGGCCCGCTCGACATCGAAGCCGAAATGTCGTTCGGCCAGCAGATTGCGCAGGACATCGCGGCATCCGGTCTCCTGCCACACCCGTCCGAATACGAGGTGGGGCCGATGGTGACCCGCCGAAGTTCCGGCAGTTCACCGCGATAGAAGCTGGACAGCACGATCGAGCAGAGGGAATGACGGGCGGCCGCGGCGATCAGGCCATCGAGCAGGTCGGACTCCTCGACGGCGTTGCGGCGGCCGAGTGCCTTGATGACGCGCTGGACGTGGCGGCCCCTTCGCGGGCGTTCTCCAAGAGGTAGAGATATTCGCACGGCCGGATCTTCTTGACGCGGATGAACATGGCGTGGAACCTAATCGGGCCAAGGCCCCTCACACCAAATCGTCCTAAATCGGCTATATCCGACCTTCTAGACGGACATACCAGGCCCATTTAGCACCACAAATTATCAACCGCGTGGCAAACCCGCAGACTTCCGCGCGTCTTCAGCTACTGGACCCGAAACAGTGCGAAAGTTGGGTCAAAGACACGAGCGATTTGTCCTAGACAAACCATTTAGAAGGTTTATGAGGCGATTCGGATCCCATGGTCTTGCGCCGGTTCGATGCAGCGATGTCCCATCCAATATCCACGCATTCATTTGCGCTCGGACAATAGAATGCTCGTCAGCGTATCCATTCGTGTGATCCCGACGATGGAAATTCAATACTCGCTTCTTCGGCTGCTTAAGAGGCTTCCAGATGCTACATCTTGCCCTCACGTCTCTTATAGTCGGGTTGTCGGCGGCTGTCGCCGTGGCCGCACGGCCAGCGCAAGCAGAGACTTGGAAGGTCTGCAATGAATCGGCAGAAGATGTTGCAATGTCAATTGTCTATGATGTTTTAGACCAACGCCGCTTTGTCGGCAAAGATTGGCGGCGGATAGGCGACGGGGGTCGCTGCGCCGTCGTTCTCAGCAGCGAGGTTCCAATAGGACGTCTTCCTTAGGGATGGCGGGTCGTCGGGCAAGGTATGGGAAAGTTTCCGACGTGTTTTGTGCCCTTCTAAGGAGGAGCACAAACTACGTCCGACGACCAGTCTTGCAGAACTCGCGGAGGGGAAATGAAATCTACAAGATGGGTGTCTTCAATTGTCCTCACTTTACTAATCGGCTTGACCCTCCACAGAAGAGCTATCCGTTAGCTAGCCGGCGTGGTCATCTCATGATGATAATCTTTCCCGACACGTTCAGGACCAACATCTGCTTCGGGGGCGAGGATGTATAGGATCTGCGTGTCAGGGCATCGAGCATGGACAAGATCTACAAGACCCGCTGGCTGCGGCTTGGCCTGAAGCTAGTGTTCAATGGATGAAGCTTTGAGCGGTGCCGAGGGAGAACTTTGAGCGGGCGCGGTTCGGCTCGGAAAGGTTGAGGATGAGCGATAATCACATCGTCAGGGAAGCGGTGGAAGTGTTGGATATCTCTGGCGGCAGCAAGAAATTGCGGCCCGTGCATACGATCGGGATCGGCGCAAAAGGCTATTTCGTAGCGTCGGACGTCGCGCGAGACTACTGCATCGCCGAGCACTTTCGGGGTCGAAAGATTCCAGTGACCGTTCGGTTCTCCAACGGAGTGGGGCTCGCGACCCAACACGACGACTGGCCGGACGTGCGCGGCTTGGCGGTTCGATTTCACCTCGCCGATGGCGCTGCGACCGATCTACTCGCGATGACGTTGCCCGAATTCTTTACACCGACCCCCGACACGTTTCTGCCTTTTGGCAGGGCGTCCCAGCCCGCCCCGGTGAAGCGCGAGTCCGCGTGGCAGAAATTCTTCGACATGTTGCAGCTGATAAAGCCACTGGCCGATCCCCCTCCGGGGCAGAAAGACAGCGGCCTCGCCGGCGCGACGAAGTTCGCGGATTTCAACGCCTACTCCGAGCTTCCCATATTTCATGCGGCCATGCTCGGCGCGCCGGTGAGTTATGCTCGCGCGGCCTACCATGCCGTGCATACGTTCGTTGTCGTCGCGCCCGACGGCGCACGTCGCCATGTTCGCTTCAGCTGGATGCCGGTGGCCGGGGCTCTAAACAGCGATCCCCATGGGACGCCGCGCGATAATTACCTGCAGCAGGAATTGTGCGACCGCCTCGCCGAAGAGCCTGCGCGCTTCATCTTGATGATGTCGATCGGCGAGGCTGGAGACGCTTTCGACGATCCCTCGCGCTCGTGGCCGCCGCATCGGGTCCGGGTCGTGACAGGGACTTTGACGATCGACGCCGTTGCCGAAGACCAGGTCGAAAATTGCGAACGCCTAAGCTTCAATCCCTGGCGTCTGGTCGCGGGGATCGAACCCAGCGACGATCCGATTCTGAAATTGCGCCGCGACGCCTATGAATTCTCACGCGAGCGGCGCGACGGGATCGCATGCCCATTTTCAAGGAGTTGAACCTATGGCGAATGAAAGCGGTTGGTTCGATCGGTTCGTCGACAGTCTACCCGATCAGCGGTGGTTCCAGTTCCTGGCAGCGAATGTGGTCCTTCCCTATTGGGCCAGGCGGTACCCGACCCCGCCGCTGCCGGGCGGCCCCCGCCCAACGGTTCAGCCCAGCGACAACCTTCAACGTATGATGAACCTCTTGATGCCGCTGAAGGACAAGTCGGCGATTGGTCGTGCCAGGGCGGCGCTTGTGATCGCGCAAAATGTCACCGAGATCTTCACAGGTCTCGACAATGTCGGCACCGTTCATTTCGCACGCTTCGTGGTGATCGGCAACTACCTTTGCATGATCTCGGTCTACGACGGCGATTTCACGAACTATATCCGGGACTTCATCGCCACAATCGGCAGCGTCTTCGACGAGCTCATGGACTTGGTGGAGGGCGGCGAGGCCGTTAAGCCCTGCGAGACCAAGATCGACGCCTTCATCGACTGGGTGCACGCCCACGACCTGTTCCAGGTGCCGGACTTGCCGACCGATCTGTTCGTGTTGCAGGACGAGGCGCGTGGCGTCAAGCGCAAGCGCGAGCACGGATTGCTGCGGTCGCTGTCCCGCGAACTCATCTTACAATTGCGAGCCAATCCCAATTTTTCACTGGGCGGCGGATACCGCGCCTATCCCGGTTATTCGGTCGCGCAAGTGCGCGACAAGTTAGGAGTAGGCTGGTGAGCGACGAGTTCATTCACAAAGACGTTCAAGGCAACATCCTGCACGGCTACAAAAGCGGCCTCGTGCGCCATCTCATCCTTGAGGTCCAGGACCACGGGACCGCGCGGGCGTTTCTCGGCGCATCGGCCGCCGGCGAAAACGCCAATGTGCCCAGAATCACCAGCGAGGCGCCCTGGGACAGGGAAAATGAGCCATACCCTTTTTTCAACATCGGTCTGACCTATGAGGGGCTGCGGGCTCTCGGGACGCCGGAGCCATCGCTGTTCACGTTCCCGACCGAATTTAAGGAAGGCATGAACAAGCGCGCATTGAAACTCGGTGATTTCGGATGTAGTGCACCGGCGAACTGGCCGGCGCCGTTTGACAATCCGGCACGAATTCATTGTGTCGCCTCTGTCTATGCCAACGACGCGGTGCATCTCGATCGTGTCCAGGCGCAGGTCGCCGGGGCGTTCGGCGTCCTCGGGGTGCGGGACGGGCGCAAGCTCGCCGCAGGGTTCTTCGGCTATCGTGACGGTATCTCGCATCCTCGCTTCCCGGGGATCGGTTCCGATAAGGCGAAGGTCGGCGAGCCGATCGATCCGCTCGGAACCGCCCTACTCGGCTACCCCACGCGCCTAGAGGGGCTCAGATTTCGCGTGCCGGAGCCGCGGACGCTCGGGTTCAACGGAAGCTTCAGCGCGTTCCGCGTACTCGCACAGGACGCCGCCGGGTTCGAGGCCTATCTCGATAAGGCGGCCGAAGAATTGTTGATACATCGCGACGTTGACAAGTTGCTGCCGCCACCAGGCGAGGAGTGGTGGATCGGCAAAGATCTGGATCGTAAAGGAGCGTTGCGCGAGATCGTAGCTGCCCAAATGTGCGGACGCTGGCGCAACGGCGTACCGCTCGCCACCTCGCCCGACACGCCTTTTCCTGATCCTGAGGTTTCGCTGACCGAGTTCGACTACGACGGCGCTTCGCGATGCCCGGCGGGCGCGCATATAAGGCGCACCAATCCACGGGGGGGGACGATCGTCCAGCGCGTCGCCAATCACACCCGGCGGCTTGTGCGGCGCGGGATGTCGTACGGTCCCGATTTCGACCCCGCCCAACCCGACGATCAGGAACGCGGGCTACTTGGCAATTTCATCGGCGCAAGCTTGGGCGCACAATTCGAGGCGGTTATGTGCGACTGGCTCAACCTCGGGCTGCAAGATCCCAATATCACCGGCGCCCACGATCCGTTGACCGGCGCGAATTCGCCGGAGACGAGCTGGTTTGATTTGTCACCTAAGAACGGCGGCAATATTCGGCTGCGCGGCTTGCCACGTTTCGTGACGACTCGCGGGGGCGCCTATATGTTCCTGCCGAGCCTGACCGCGATCGAATATTTGTCAAAACTGACGGGCTAAGCTCCTCGGGCAAGGCTAGAGCAGGGCCGTGGGACGCTTTCATCTCGGCGAGTTTGTCAACTCCGCCAAGGCCGTCTCGACCCGCGATAGCGCGGGCGACGGGCCGGACGCAATGAAGATACGGCGTGCTTCCGTTAAATGGCGCACTGCGAGCGTCTTCTTTTTCCTCGCCTTAAACAACAGGCCGAGGATCATTTCCGTGCGGCCGATGTAATGCCCTTCCCGGTCGAATTGTGGGTTCGCGCGTACCTTTTCGATCAGCGAGACGATCCGTGTCGGTCCGAACATGAATACCCCTGTCAGCGACCGAATATTTCGCAAGAGCAGCCCTAGCGACGCGCCGCCCTTGCCGGAAAGGATATCGAGGTAGGCTTCGCACAGGAACATGCGACCCCAATCGGCCGCTGCGCGATAACCCTCATGCTCGCGGCGGGCGATCGCCTCGTTGATGTGCCGAAGCCCGTCGTCAATACGCCCGTTTAGGGCGAGCGCGATGCCTAGGAGACAGTCTGGGCCCGCGAAGAACAAGATCCAACCGTTCTCCTCGCACAATGTCTTGTAACGCTCAACTTCGCCGATCGCGCTTGGCCTGTTGAGCAGCACGAGCGCGCTGATTTTCGCCGCCGTCGCAGAGACCTTTTCGAACGGCGCGCGGGCAATGCTAGTCCCGATATCCGCGTCCTCAAGTGCCTTCTCATAGTCATCGCTAAGGATGGCGAGCAGAGCGTTCATCGAGGCGGCATAGCCGAGGGATCTCGGGTCGTTCATCGAGGTTCCGACGTCCATCAGCCGCTCAACGGCCTCACGAGCCTTTGTGACGCGACCGCGGTTCATCTGGTCCCATGCCAAAACGGCCAAATAGAAATTATGTAGGTAGGCATCCCCGACGTTCGCCAGGGCGGCTTCGGTTTCGCATCGTCGGGCCTCGAAGACCTCGATTGAGGTCGGCGCGCAGTAGGTCGACACCGACACTTCGCTGACCAAAGCGTAGGCAATGGTTTGGGGGTCGCCCAGGCGCTCTGCCATCGCAGACAATTCCTGCTGGACGCTCAGCGCGTCCCGAAACCTTCCGGACCAGACCAGGCTCGCAATATAGTGATGGAGAAAAAGGACGTGGCAGCGGCTGTCTCCCAATCTGTTCAAGTTCGGCCTGAACTTCGCCGCCAGTTCGATGATCGTCTTTACCCGCAAGGAGATGTTTGAACACAATGCGTAGTTAGCAAGCATTTCGGCGAGCCGCTCGTCGCTTGCGCACTTCTGGTCGCGCTCTACGAGCGCGACCGCTGCAGCGAAATATCGATCGGCCTCGTCAAGCGAAAAGACGCCAAGACTCTTCGCGCCGGCCATAGCGAGATAGGCGAAGGCAAGGTCGTGGCGTTCGGTGAGGGCGTAGTGTTGAGCGAGCATTTCTGCGGCCTCGGTGAGGCGGCCGTCGCTGCGCTGCTCCAGCGCCTCGGCGATCTTCAGATGTAGCTCGGCCCTCCGCCCTGTGAGCAGGCTATGATACAGGGAGTCTCGCAACAGGATGTGCTTGAAAGCGTAGTCCGGTGAATTGGCCTCACGATGGACGACGTCTTGCGCCTGGAGTTTCTGCAGCGCTGCACCGACGTCGTCTCCTGGCTCGACGACGAGGGAAAGCAGACTAGGGTCGAAACGTCGGCCGATCGCCGCCGCCGCCTGCAGCAGCGCGCGATCTTCTCGGGGCAGCCGATCCACTCTGGCCGCCAGCAGGCTTTGCATGCTCGCCGGCAGACCGCTTTCCCCGATAGCGGCGTCGAAGTACGCTTTACCTGAAGCGACGCGCAACGCGCCGCCTTCAATCAGGAAGCTCAGGGTCTCCTCGCCGAAAAGAGGATTGCCGGCGGCGCGCTCCGTCACTTGCTGGATCAGCGCGTCGGGCAGGGACGCGACGCCGAGCCGCGTCTCCATCAGACGTCTGATGTCGCCGTCGGTAAGCGGCTTCAGCGTGAGGGTCGTCACGTCGCGATCGCCGCGCCAGCGGGGGCGATATTCGGGTCGCGCTGTGTGAATCACGAGCAGGTTGGACTGAGCGCCGCCATCGATCAGTCGGCCGAGCATCTCTTCGGATGCTCCGTCGATCCAGTGAATGTCCTCGAGGAGGAGAACGACGGCGGATGCACGACTTTGCGCCTTCAGCAGGGCCGGCAACAAGTCGCGTGTGCGCAACCCTATCAGAAAGCCGTCGAATCCCGCCAGCGAACCTTCCGGCGGTTCGAGACCCAGTAGATTGAGCAGGAGTCCCAGGTTTTCTATAGTGTGCAGATCCAATCCGCGAAGGCCCGCATTGAGCTTCCGTGCGATTTCAACCGGATCGTCCTCGGGTCGGATGCGGAAAGCGCCCCGCACGACTTCCAGAAACGGCAGAAAAGGTACCCGTTGCCCGTCGGCCGAGCAGTGTCCGAAAAGTACCGAGGGAGTTGTCGACGTTCAAGCGCTGTCGAAATTCAAAGACGAGGCGCGTCTTGCCGAGACCCGGCTCGGCGACGACGTCGATCACGTGAAGCCGATCCTGCGCCCGTCGAAGCGCATTTTGCAACATTGCCAATTCGTCATCGCGACCGATATAGGGAGTCAGGCCCCGCCCGAGCGAGGCATCGAACCGCGTGCCGCCTTTGCGAACTGAAGTGAGCCGCCAGACTTTCTGTGGTTTGGTCTTGCCCTTTATTGGGTGTTCCCCGTCGAAGCTAGTTTCGGCGAGCCATTCGACCAGGCGTTGCGTGGCATCGCAGATCAGCGAGCCACCCGCTGGCGCCAGGGCCTGAAGGCGTGACGCCAGAATTACCGTATCACCGACGACGGTCAGCTCACCACCCTCGTCATGGACCCGCGCCATCACGTCGATTCCGGAAGTCACGCCGACGCGAATCATCGGACGCACGCTGAATTTGGCCTCAATCTCGTCGGCCGCCACCGCAAAGGCGGCGTGGATCGCTACGGCCGCACAGCACGCCCGGAACGCAGCGTCCTCCTGCGCCTCGGGAACGCCGAAAACGGCCAGGATGCTATCGCCGGCGAAGCCGCGTACCGAGCCGCCATGTTCGTAAAGTACGCCGGTCAGCTTTTCGTAGGTCATCCGGACAAACGCGAATGTTCTTTCCTCGCCGAGACTTTCCGCGATCGGGGTGAATCCAACCATGTCCGCGAAGAGTACCGAGACCTGACGCCGTTCGCCAAGAAACGTCGGCGCGCTTAAACGAGTATTTTTTGTGTCTTCCATGTCCGAGATACCCTTACCGATGGGTCTGCTTAGGCGTCGTCGGAATATTTGTGACGGTTAGCGGAGAGTTGGCCTCATGGATTGAATATCAGCGACTTGTTGGAGCACTCCCTTCTGCTGCGGTCGATTTTTTTCCGGATTTAACTGTATTCACGGTTTCGACCTGATGCGCCGGGGCTTTTAACCGCCTGCAAGGGGTAGGTGCAAGGGACGCCCACTACCGAGGGTGAGCCAGAAGATCGAAGCACGTGCCAGAAACGCTTCGAGCGGACGATGCCGATCACCAGGTCGACGTAGCGGCGTGAGAGACGAAAGCCGCGGCGACCGGCAAGAACCCTCGCGGCTAAACTCCCCATAGGGAGGTCCGTTGTTGGTGGTGGCCATTAACGTGGTGAAGGCGCCCAACACAAGCAGCAACTCCCGCCGACGTTGGCCCAAGTTCAGGCGTTGCCTGACACATTATGCAAGGTTGAGACAATGCTGGCGGTCAGTGGGAACTTCGGAATCGGTAACTGTCTTAGCGGATTGGAAAAACCCCTTCGCAGTCGCCATGTTACGGAGCTCGCTGAGGGACCGGCCGGGGACCTGGGGGCATCATGCCGCATTAGCAAGGGCTAGGTCTGTATCAGCGATCCGGTCAAAACGATGCCCAAACCCGGTACCGCGTGTGCCGTTGTAGACTGCGCAACGGACCTGGAGCAGTAGATCGGCGCCCTCCGCGACCATCTCATTTGCTTTATTCATGCGCCGGTTGACCAGGAAGTTCGCGTGATCGACGCTCCAACGCGCAGGCCGACACGGTATCGTTTGGCATAGTTGACCAACCATCCGGCTTGGCCGAGGGCATATTTATTGACGGCATGAAGCGCGTGCCACAGCTTGCGCGACGGCACGCCCCTCGCGCCCTGGCTGTGCTCGCCTTTGAGGACATCATGACCTTGCGGATCCGCTTTATGCTACGCTGGGCATTCTTCGCCTTGCCAATCCAAATCCGTCAATGCAGACGTTCGACCTCGGTGACGATCGTCGCCTTCGCCTTCACCCGGTCAGGATCGTTCGTCGACAAGTTCGCAGCCGTCAACTTCGTGTGTTGCAAACGCATCGCGATATGAAACCAGCCCAAAATTGGCGGTTTCGTTACTCCCACGCTTGCCAATACAGTGCGCAGGCCCCGGACAACCGTCGGTGAAGGCGGTCACCTCGGTGGCGTTGGTCCGAGCCACGGTTTCGAGGTCCCGCATCGCCATTCGCGGCACTATCGGAGGCTGGGCTGTTGGGCACTGCTGCGACAAATTTCCCATACCGCCATCGTCTGGCTTTTGGTCGTGCCGGTGATGCTGATGGATCTCCGGCGTGTCCCTGAACCGCAGGAAGCCGCCGCCGAAAAGCACCAGGGTGATTCAGCGGCGGGGTGAGGGGATCGGGAACGCGAGGGGGCAACCATTGGCGTCTCGATCTTAGCGGTGTCGGATTTGAAACAAGTCAACCTCATCGACGGGCATCTCGGAAGGGCTGCCGCTTGTGCCAATCGCCGAAGAGGCGTGAATTCCGGCGCAAGAGGAGGACACCCTTCATGGTACAAGGACGTCTCAAAGTTTACGGCTGGGGTCGTGAGGGCGAGGGTCTGACACGGGACGAAGAGGCGTTCGTCGTGAACGGCTACCACCGGATATTCGGCGTCTCTGAGTTCCCCAGCCGCACTGTACCTGCGCCCGCCGATTACGCGCTGCCAGTACCCGGCCTCACGCCTCCGGCCGCGCTAGCGCGCATCTGCTCTAGCGCCCCGTACGACCGCGCCCTGCACGCGCACAGCAAGGGGTTCACCGAACTCGGTGCGGATTATGCTGAACCAGTTCGTTTCGGCGCCGGACGTGGTGGCGTATCCGGAGAATGACCAGGACGTCGCCGCGGTGCTGGATTGGGCCGGTGGCGCGAGCACCGCGATAATCCCGTTCGGCGGTGGCTCGAGCGTGTGCGGCGGCGTGACGCCTCCCGCCGACGGCCCACCAGTGGTGACGCTGAACCTGACCAAGCTTGACAAGGTGCTGGAGATCGACCGCGCCTCCCGCGCCGCGCGCATCCAGGCCGGCGTGTTCGGCCCGGCGCTGGAGAACCAGTTGCGACCGCACAGGCTGACCCTCCGCCACTTTCCCCAAAGCTTCGAATATTCGACGCTCGGTGGTTGGCTCGCGACGCGGTCGGGTGGACACTTCGCCACGCTGTACACGCACATCGACGACTTCGTCGAAAGCCTGCGCGTGGTGACGCCCGCCGGCACGCTTGAAACCCGCCGCCTTCCTGGGTCCGGCGCGGGGCCTAGCCCGGACCGGATGTTCATCGGGTCGGAGGGCATCCTTGGCGTGATCACGGAGGCGTGGATGCGCCTGCAGGACCGCCCAACCTTCCGCGGCGGCGGGGCGATCCGCTTCAAGGATTTTTTCGGCGCTGCCCGCGCCCTGCGGGTGCTCAGCCAGACCGGGCTGTATCCCTCGAACTGCCGGATCCTCGACCGGAACGAGGCCTATAACACTGGCGCGGCAGACGGCAGCGTCGCCATCATGGTCCTGGCCTTCGAATCCGCCGATCACCCCATCGAGGTCTGGATGAGCCGCGCGCTGGAGGTCTGTCGCGACCATGGGGGCACCCCGGAAACTGATGGCGGCGGCTGTGCGCACCTGGAGGGCGCGGCCGGCCAGTGGCGCAACGCCTTCATCCGCATGCCGTATGCGCGCGAGCTTCTGACCCCGCGCGCCATCATCAACGACACGTTCGAGACCGCGATTACCTGGGATCGGTTCGAGGCGTTCCACGACAGCGTCAAGGCGGTGACCGAGAAGGCGATTCGCGATGTCACCGGCAAGCCCGGCCAGGTCACCTGCCGCTTCACCCATGTCTACCCGGACGGTCCCGCGCCGTATTTCAGCTTCCACGCGCTCGGGCGCCACGACGCGCTGCTGGAGCAGTGGCAGGCGATCAAGGACGCAGCCTCCGACGCGCTCATCGCGGGCGGTGGCACGATCACGCACCATCACGCGGTTGGGCGAGAGCACCGGCCCTGGTACGATCGGCAACGGCCGGACCTGTTTGCGGCGGCGCTAAAGGCGGCGAAAAAGACCCTCGATCCGCGCGGGATCATGAACCCCGGCGTGCTGATCGACCCGTAGTCGGGGGCAATGAGCCCCCGCCAGTAGCGACTCGGTCAAGTAAATATTAGCGCGGATCAGGGCATGGCGAAGTTAAGCCTGGCGCCGCACATACCAAACATGATGGCGAACGCGACCACTCCGGCGGCCGTGGCGCCGCCGATCAGGAAGCGGTCAGCGTAGCGCCGAACCACGCCATGTGACAGCATCACCGCACGCGCGCCGGCGGACAGGTGCGACAAAACGAAGAACACGCCCAGGCCATAGTGCGGCACCAGGCGGATATTCCAGGGGTCGTTAACCAGGCCGGACGGCGCGCCGACGGCGAAGGCCCAGTCGCTGTCGATGCCGAGATAGAGCCGTGCAAACACGAACACCGAGTTCATGTGTCCAAGCACGTAGGCCGCGAGGAAAATGCCGCTGGCAATCTGAAAGGTTCGGAAACGGTCCATCGGCCGGACATTCGCGTGCGTGCCGAGGTAGACGCCACTGCCGACCTGAAACAGGAACAGTACGACCAATAGCGGCTGCAGAAACTCCTGGCGATAGACGTGGCGCATCGCTTTCATGACCGTGCGATAGATGTCAGGCCCGAGGATGAATGTGAGGTGATTCGCCAGGTGCAGCGCCAGAAAGATGGCAATGATGCCAAGCGCCGATATGCCGTGGGCGACGCGCAGTTGGGCGGGCGCCGCGTCGGCGGGCGGCGGCGCGGGCGTTTCGTTGCGTGTGAACGCGACCAGTGCCATCATGATAAGCCAGAATATGACCCACACCCAGATGTCGGACACCGGGTCGTGCAGCATGTAGAGCTCGACGCCGAGAAATACGAACAACGGCGGGGCGGCGACCGCAAGCAAGGCAATGGCGCGGGCACGCCGTTGCGCCACACTAGGCGCGGTTAACTCTCCGAGCCTCATCGCGCCGAGCAGCGCCACGATAGGCGCGATGAAGGCCAACAGTAAAAGCGACGCAGCAACAGCTGACCGGAGTGCAGGTTCGGCACTCTGACCACGGATTACCGGTGAAATGCTTGCGTGAAATGCTTCAAGCAGAAACGGATACAGCAACGCCGCCAGAGGTGGCATCAGCAGCGCGAGGTGCGTCCCAAACTTCCCGTGCTCGACGACATCGACGGGGTAGCGGCTGGAAAGCTGCTGGGACATGATACCTCCAGCGGGTGAAGCAAAGCAGGTACTGTCCGATGTAATCGCCACTGCCTGTGGCAGCTATGACCCTCCTGTTCTAACGCGAAGCCCGGAGGTTAGGTTTCTTCAAGCCCCCAGCGGCACGATGTCGGCGGCCACGGTGGGGACGATTGTGCCCGTTCCCCCACTGCCGCCACAGGCACGAGCGTAATCTTCGGCGCGGGTCCACGTTTCTTTTCACACGGTCTGTAAGATTTACGCAAACGGTCTCCGGCACACTTTGCATGGGCGGCCTGTTCGCGGAACCTAGCCGAGCTGCGGGGGCAATAGCTCCGTGAGTTCAAATTCCACGAGTAGTCAGGCAGCTGTAACCTCTACCAGGACCTGTTTGCCGGCCACGAAAGTCGGAGCACCGAAGGGGTCGCCGCTGTTTCCGTTCTACTGACAGACGTGTCGAGAATTTACAAGAAGCCGGTCAATACATCACGTCGCCGCCATTCGGGGACAAGGTCGCCCCCACGAAGAACCCGCCATCCGGCCCAGCCAGAAGCAACGCTGTCGCTGCGATTTCCTCGGGGCGTCCAAATCGCCCGACCGGGAGAGCATCGATGAAGGCCTGTCGGTCGGCCGGGTCCATGGTCGCCGTCAAGTCCGTGTCGATGGGTCCCGGTGCGACCGCGTTGACCCGCACGCCCTTCGGGGCAGCCTCCCATGACAATGACCGGGTGAACCCCATGATCGCAGCCTTGGCGGCGGAATAGGGTGCTGCGTTCACCGCGCCCTTCAATCCGCGTTGCGACGCCACGTTGATGATGCAGCCGCGGCCACGGGCAATCATGCCGGGATAGACTGCCTGCGCCATGAAGAACATGCCCTTCATGTGCACCGCGAAGATGCGGTCGAAATCCGCCTCGGTATACGCCTCGAATGGCTTACGGATGTTCATCCCCGCGTTGTTGAACAGGATGTCGATGGGTCCGAGTTGGGCCTCCGCCTCCGCGGCGAACGCCTTGCCCGCCGCGATGTCCGAAACATCGAAGGACCGATGCATCGTACGGCGGCCGAGCGCGGTGATGTTCGCGGCCGTGCGGCCGGCGTGCGCATCATCATCCAAATGACAAAATGCGATGTCCGCGCCTTCCCGCGCAAACGCCAGTGCCGTGGCCCGGCCGATCCCGCGCGATCCGCCGGTGATCAGAGCCACCTGCCCCTGCAATTTCATCCTCGATCCTTCCTTCCGCGATGCTGCATCGCATCCCAGGCATGTTGCCCGCGGAACAGGCCTGCACCAAGCTCCGCGAGATGCAAAACGCGCATGCCGACGGCCAGATGGTCATGGAGGGTGCCAGCATCGCCGATGGACAGCCATTCCATGTAGAAGGGCTGCATGTCGGGGCCGACCTGTCCATGCGCAACGTAAAGTTCGGCGGGGAGGCTAACTTCCTGCTACTCGTCGTCGACGGGGGTATTGATCTACGGAACAGTCACACGCGACGGATTGAATTTAACAAGGGGCGCCGTCAGGGACGATCTTGTAATTGGAGGGCAGAGCGATGGCTTCATTGGGACGCCTGCGATGATACGACGCCTGCCTCCTGGACCTCCGTAACGCCAAGGTCGGCAACCTGCAGGACGACGAGCGGGCGGTGGCCCACCCGCATTACACTGGAGCGTTTTACTTACACTCATCTCGGGGGCATCGGTGACTATCAATGCCAGGACATGCGACCCGCCCGATCCGATGGTGGCGCCACCGGCTAAGCCGCGATCCAATCTATAGCGCACAACCTTATGCCCAGCTCGCGGGTGTGTTGGCGGCAGCAGGGAATCGCGATGGTTCCGATTTGGTACGGCTCGACGCGATGGGATTCCTGAATAGCCGTTCGCATAGGTGCGGCGATGACGGTGATGATCACCCGGCTGGATCAGGATGCATCTGACATGCGGGTCGCCGCTGCGCGAAGCGCGGATGCCAAAGTGCCTCGTCGCCTGTTGGCTTTAGCGCTGGTTTTGGAAGGCCATAGCCGAGCGGAGGCGGCACAAAGTTGTGGCATGGACCGCCAAACGCTGCGGGATTGAATGCATCGCTATAACGAGCACGGGATTGCTGGGCTGTCGAACCAGCCACACGCTGGAGGGACCAGCGCCCTGGTTGCGCCCGGGAGCGCACTGCGTCCTCACTGTCGACGGCGCGGGCTGGCACCAACCTGGAGGCCAGTTGCTGCTTCAGTCATTCACATCGAAAAAGCTCGACGTCACGCAGTTAGACCCAACTTTCCCACCAGACGAAAAAATATGACTTGAAATCAAAGCATTGTGGGGCGCTGAGCGATTTAGGCAAGACACATGCCAGGGTGGTGGAAGCTCTGACTGAAGTGTGCCGAGCGAAAAATCGATGGTCCAGCCTTGGCTTTCGACGACCAACTGTACGAACTGCATTCTTCGAACGCCGACGCCAGGACATCAGCGTCGAGCCGGCCAATGCCAAACGTCCCCGGAAAGGGCAGTGATTTTTAGCACCACAAATCGAGAGCGGCCGCAAAAGCCCGCAGTTTTCTGGGGCATTCCGGCTCTTGGATTCGTAACGGGGGGAAAGTTGGGTTAGAAAATGGGACTGCGCGAACTGCCCGGTGGTTTGGAATTCCACGGTGCTGCGGTTCCCCCCGGTCAGCGGTCTCAACCACGGTTGATACGCCGCCTGTTACCCAGGATGTTACCCGGGCGGCCGGCATCGGGTTGCTTCGGATGTTTAACTGATTGAAAACTGGCGCGCCCGAAGAGACTCGAACTCCTAACCCCCAAATTCGTAGTCTGGTGCTCTATCCAATTGAGCTACGGGCGCAGCCAGGCGGCGGGATGTAGCGGAACCCCAAGTCGGTATCAACCCCCAAGCAGTTCGTCGGCGCCAACCCACCGCCGACCGGCATGCGCCTCCAAACGGCCCCAGGACTAAGCGGCGAGTTTATCCAACTCGCGCAGGATAAACTCGCCCATTACGCCGGTGCCGACCCGGGCAGAACCCGGTGCCATGATATCGGCGGTTCTGAGGCCATTCTTAAGCACATTCACGCAAGCCTGCTCAATCAACGCGGCATCGTCCGTCATGCCGAACGAATGGCGCAGCAGCATGGCAAAGCTCAGAGTCTGGCCCAGCGGATTGGCGATGCCCTTGCCGGCTATGTCAGGGGCGCTGCCATAAATCGGCTCATACAGCGCGTGCCGCTTGCCGGACGGCTGAACGGCACCCAGCGTTGCGGAGGGCAACATGCCCAGGCTGCCGGTCAGCATCGAGGCCAGATCCGACAACAGATCGCCAAACAGATTGGAAGTGACGATAACGTCGAACTGCTTCGGATAGCGGACCAACTGCATGGCGCAATTGTCGGCATACATGTGCGTCAATTCGACGTCGGCGAACTCCCGATCGCGTAACGCGGTAACGGTCTGCCGCCAGAACAGACCGGACTGCATCACGTTAGCCTTCTCGACGCTACACACCCGGTTCTGCCGGGTGCGCGCAAGCTCGAAGGCGACACGGCAGACCCGTTCGATCTCGTTGGTCGTATAGGTCTCAGTGTCGAAGCCACGCTGCTGGCCGTCGGGCAAGGTTTCGACACCGCGAGGGTCGCCGAAATAGATGCCGCCGGTGCTCTCGCGAACGATCATCAGGTTCAGGCCGCGCACGATGTTGGGCTTCAGGGTGGAGGCATCGACCAGCGGGTCCAGCACGATGGCGGGGCGGAGGTTAGCGAACAGATCCAGTTCCTTGCGCAGGCGCAGGATGGCGATCTCTGGCCGAAGGTCGAAACCAAGCTTGTCCCATTTAGGCCCACCAACGGAACCGAACAGGATCGCATCGGCATCTTTCGCCTTCTGCATCGTATCGTCGGTGATGGGCGTGCCGTAGGTGTCGATCGCCGACCCGCCGACGTGGTCGTCAGCGACGTTGAACGTAACCATCCGGCGGCGGTCCATCCAGTCGATCACGCGACGGACCTCGCGCATCACTTCGGGGCCGATGCCGTCGCCGGCAAGTATCAGCAGCTTCTTGTTAGCTGGCATCGAAATGTCCTTTGGCTAAGCGCGTAGGCAACAGTCTAAGCAAGTCAAGTAGGCTCTTGAACAAGGATCAGGCGGCAGTGGTCGAGGGCATCCAGGGCTGAGCCTTTAGGCGTCTGGCTTCGAATTGGTCGATCTGGGAGGCGTGTTGCAGTGTCTGACCGATGTCGTCCAGGCCATGCAGCAGCGAGTGCTTCCGAAAGGGATCGATGTCGAAGGAGATTTCCTCACCGTTCGGCCGGACGACCACTTGGCGGGCGAGATCGATGGTGACGCGCGCGTTACCGCCCAACTTGGCGTCGTCGATGAGTTGGTCGCAGATGGCGCGCGGCAGCCGGATCGGCAGGATGCCGTTCTTGAAGCTGTTGTTATAGAAGATGTCCGCGAAGTCCGGCGCGATGATGCAGCGGATGCCGAAATCCAGCAGCGCCCATGGAGCGTGCTCACGCGAGGACCCACAGCCGAAGTTCTCGTGCGCGATGATGACATGCGCGTGACGGTATGGTTCCTGGTTCAGCACGAATTCCGGCCTTTCGTTGCCGTCCTTGTCGAACCGCAGCGGGTCGAACAGGTGCACGCCGAGGCCGGAGCGCTTGATGGTTTTGAGAAAGCGGGCCGGAATGATTTTGTCGGTGTCGATGTTCTGCATCGGCATCGGCGCCGCTACGGCAGTGAGGGTCGTGAAGGGTTCCATGGCAATGTTCCCTGCCGGTGAAGGGTTGTTAACCTTCCGCGGATACGATGTGAGGCATGAAAGCGGTTACGTCTATGTCATGTCGAACAGACCGAACGGGACGCTTTACGTCGGCGTCACGGCGGACGTCCTTCGGCGGTTTTATGAGCACCGGGTAGGGGCGGTTGCCGGCTTTACTCAGCGATACGGGTTGAAGCGATTGGTCTACTTCGAGTGCCATGAGGAGATCGTAGCGGCGATCCAGCGGGAGAAGGCGGTCAAAGGCTGGCGCCGGGCTTGGAAGGTCCGGTTGATCCAGCAGTTCAATCCGGAGTGGGAGGATTTGTATCCGTTGCTTGTCTAATTCATGAGCCACGTATTCAAGCAAGCGAGGCGCCACCCCCTGTTCCCTGTCAGGGTAGGCGAAGGCCCACCATCCACGGCTTCGGTCGAGCGAAACATCCGCACGGTGGGAGCGCCGTCGACCAGCCGTAGATGGTCGGCCTGCGCCGACCATGACGGGGGTTCGGCCTGCGCCGACCATGACGGGGCAAAGGGCCCCCGCCAGCACGGTCGTTACTTTCCTCACACCAACTGCCGGACGTCGGTTAGTCGGCCGCTCACCGCGGCGGCGGCGGCCATCGCGGGCGACAGCAGATGCGTGCGGCCACCCTGGCCTTGGCGGCCCTCGAAGTTGCGGTTCGACGTACTGGCGCAGCGCTGACCCGGCGTCAGCTTGTCGGGGTTCATGCCGAGACACATCGAGCAGCACGGCTCCCGCCACTCGAAGCCGGCTTCGAGCAGAATTTTGTCCAAGCCCTCTTCCTCAGCCTGCCGCTTGACCAGACCAGAACCGGGCACCACCAAAGCCTGCACGCCATCGGCAACCTTACGACCCTTGGCAATGGTCGCGGCTGCGCGAATGTCCTCGATCCGGCCGTTGGTGCAGGACCCGATGAAGACGACGTCGATCGGCAGGTCCTGCATCGCCTGGCCCGGTGACAGAGCCATATATTCCAGCATGCGATTTAACTGCGCGCGCTTGCCCTCGTCGGGTTCGTCGGAGGGATTAGGCACGACGCCGGTGACAGGGACAACCGCTCCTGGGGTTGTGCCCCAAGTGACCATCGGCGCGATCTCGGCCGTGGTCATGCGAACGATGGTGTCGTAGTGCGCGCCGCGGTCTGTGGGCAGGGTCTTCCAGTAGGCGACGGCCTGTTCGAAAGCCTCACCTTTCGGGGCGAATTCGCGGCCTTTAATATAGTCGAACGTGATCTGATCGGGGGCGATAAGGCCTGCGCGAGCGCCAGCCTCGATCGACATGTTGCTGACCGTGCAGCGGCCCGCCATGTCGAGTGCGCGAATAGTGTCACCGGTATACTCGATAACGTGGCCGTTGCCGCCGGCGGTGGTGATCTTGCCGATGATCGCCAGCACGATGTCCTTGGCCGAACAGCCGAAGCCCAGCGTGCCAGAAACGTCGATCTGCATATTTTTCGCCGGGTTCTGCAGCAGGGTCTGAGTGGCCATCACGTGCTCCACCTCCGACGTGCCGATGCCGAAGGCCAGCGCGCCGAGGGCACCATGGGTCGAGGTGTGACTATCGCCGCAAACGATGGTGGTGCCGGGCAGCGAAAGACCCAATTCTGGCCCGATGATGTGCACGATGCCCTGCCGCACATCCAGGATCGGGACGTAGGGAACGCCGAATTCGACGACGTTCTGCTCCAGCGTCTCCACCTGGATACGACTGTCCTCTTCCTTGATGTCGGAGGGTACCCTGGAGCCGACGGTGGGAATATTGTGGTCGGCGACAGCGATGGTCAGATCCGGACGGCGCAGCTTGCGCCCGGCATTTCGAAGGCCCTCGAACGCTTGCGGGCTGGTGACCTCGTGGAGAAGGTGGCGGTCGATATAGAGAATGCAGGTGCCGTCGGGGAGTTTCTCGACGACGTGGCTGTCCCAGATCTTATCGAAAAGGGTGCGTGGCCTGCTGGCGGACATGTTTGCTCCCGGGCGCTTGCGGTCGAAGCCGCTGATTTGGACGAACCCTTTGCTTTGTGCAACCCGTTCGGCGTCAGCGCAGCCATGACAGGGCGCCATTGGCCGCCGCGACGCCCGTGCTGAAGCAGGCTTGCAGCAGATAGCCGCCGGTTGGGGCCTCCCAGTCCAGCATTTCGCCGGCTGCGAACACGCCGGGGTGGTTGCGCAGCATCAGGTGCGCGTCCAGGGCGTCCGCGCGCAGACCACCGGCGGATGAAATCGCGCGGGCGATCGGAGCGGTAGCGACCAGACGGATAGGCAGTGATTTGATCAACGCTGGCAGGTTGTTGGCGTCGGCGCCCGTGTGGAGTGCTTCTTGCACCAGTCCGATGGCCTCCGGCGCAAGCCCCGCTTGCTTTCGAAGCGTGTTCGCGAGCGACTGACTGCGACGTGGGCCGCCGAGGCGATCCTCCAGCACCGTCAAGCTGAGATCGGGACGCAAATCGATCCGGATTGTCGCGATCCCCTCGGCCTCGATCGCATCGCGGAGCCGGCTGGACAGAGCATAGATGGCACCGCCCTCGAGGCCGGTCTCAGTGATGACGGCCTCGCCGCGGACGGTACCGGGGCCAAAGCGGATGGACAGGCGCTTCAGCGGCCGGCCGGCGAAACGCGTGCGAAAATGTGGCGACCAGTTAACGGAGAACCCGCAATTGGCAGGCCGGAAGGGGGCGAGCAAACCCGGCAAATGGGAGGCCCATCCGGCATCGGAGCCGAGACGCGGCCACGACGCTCCGCCCAGTGCGAGGATGGTCACGGACGGACGATCGAGCACCTCCCCATCCGACGCTTCGAAGGCGAGGTTTCCGCACTCAGGCCAGCCGATCCAGCGATGCCGTGTCCGAATCTGCACGCCAAGGTCTACTAATCGCCGCAACCAGGCACGCAGCAACGGCGAGGCTTTCATCGAGGTGGGGAAAACCCGGGCGCTCGAGCCAATGAAGGTTGGCTGGCCGAGCCCGTTGCACCAGCCGATCAGCGCCTCCGGCGGAAACGCCGCGATAATCGGCTCCAGCCATGAGCGAGCGGCGCCGTAGCGGGACAGAAAAACCGGCATCGCTTCGGCGTGGGTGAGGTTCAAACCGCCTCGGCCCGCCAACAGCAGTTTGCGTCCGACGGACGGCATCTGGTCGTAGAGGGTCACCGCGACACCCTCGCCCGCCAGGACCTCGGCCGCCATCAGGCCGGCGGGACCGCCGCCGATCACCGCGGCGGTCGGGTCGGGGGTCAGTTTGAATGGTTTCCGAAAAGGGTGGAAACTGGACATAGGACACTCCGGCCCTTAGCGGCTGGTTTGCTCCCATGGTGGTCGCTCAGGCGAAGCGGTTCGTCTCTCGAAAGCAGACGTGAGCATCTGCGGCCCCTCTGGCTGTAATGGGTCGAGCCGGGCGGCTTATGCGGCAACACGCGTACCGCCGTTCAGGGTGGTGAGCAGACACTCGATGCGGCCGGAATGCCTTGGCCTAGCCATGAGCTACGCGGGATGTACGACATAAGGGCTCAAGCGGTGATCTTCTTGCCTCTCGGTTTTCGCGGCGACGCAGGTGTTTTTACCGTCCTTGATAGGGTTTCGCAGGACAGGATCAACTCACGCGCATATTTGCGTGCAGCTTCCTTTACCCCGCCTTTCGTCGCAGCAAACGCTATGTAGAGTGCATGGATGCCGGCGACGATCAACACCACGGCCGTGCGCATTGTTAGATCATCGGTCATGTCCCAAATCCCGCGGTGCCACAGCAGGCCGCATGAGGTTGCGACGACAATCATATTTAGTGTCAACGCTGACCACTTCAGACCCAGCAGGTTGCGTCGAAAGCCATAGCTGACGAGTTCGTTGAACAGAATCGAAAATTTCTTTGCATCCCGCGTGTTATCGCGCATCCAGATACCGCATTGTTCGTAGAATGCATCTGCCTCCGCCTGATTCGCTACTTCCACTTCCGCCGAGGGCACCGAGCGCTGGACCTTACCAGCGAGAAAGGCCCGGTATTTTTCTTTTGTATGCTCGTCGAACGTGTCGTCTCCAACGCGGCGCATCATGATGATCGATGGTTTGCCACCCATCTCTTCGTAAATTCCTGGTTCGACCCGAAGCCCCTGTTTGCGCGCAAAGTCCGCGAGTGCGAACAGGAGCACAAGAATTGCTCCCGTCGCGATCGTGTTTGACAGCGCAATTTTCTGCCATGAAATTAGCAGGGCGACCGCCGCGATCGCTGGTGCCGCCGCGATCACAGCTGGAAAGAGTTGTGCGCGCAGTGTGTAGGCGTCGAGGAATTTAAAGAATGACATCATAACTCCACCCTGTCAGCGAAAAGTTCGGGGGTCGACGGACTCCATCCCGGACGAAGTTCACGACCGTAGAAGTGCGTCTTGGAGACACCTCGTGTGACATGCACCGGATAGCCGCGACGTTGAAAAGCATTCTTCACCTGGGCGCGTGGGTAATCGAACTTGCCAACCCCAATTGAACAAAATGCCCGGCCTGTACGTCCCGCCCTTTGCCATTCGGGGACCGAGCCAGCGGTCAAGGACTGCTGGCGTGACATTGCCGTGGTGCGGTACCTGAACGAAATGGGGGGGCTGCAGTAGACCAAGCGAATTTGCGTAGTCCGCCGCCTCATTCAACCCGCTCGGCCCGACATCGGCGGTCAACAGGATACGGCTATTCTCGATGATGGCGTGCTGGACGACACAAGTTTCGTTTGAAGCTGAGGTTGCGGGACGGGGATTGTTTGAAAGCGTTTCAATATCCCACGTCTCATCTAACCAGTTTTTCGTGCCCTCAAGCATTCCCTTTAAAAAAGCGGCGACCTGTTCGTCCATATAGGAAGTTGGCGTCTTATCGAGGTCAGGCAAAAGGCTGATATAGCGCCGCCGCGAAGGTGCAAGCACGCGGAACGGTCCGATCATGTTGCCCTGGAAGACTTCGTGAATGAGCGTGCCTTTCGAATTAGCGATCTTCTCCAGTTCGACGAGATATGGATGCATGTCCCGAATCTTCTGGATCAATCCATAAAGGGTGTAGTTGCCGTGGAAATGCGGCAGGATCTCCGCCGCATAGAGCCACGGGCGATTTATCCATAGGTTCTCGACCTTCAAACGATTAAGGGCACCAATTAGGCCTGCCGCATGGTCGTTATCAGCGTGTGACAGAACCATATGGTTGATGAAGTAGTGCTTCCCGTAGTGCGTTTCGATGTGGCTAATGATCGTGTCAGCAGTGTCTGTGTAGCCCCCGTCGACGACGTGGAGATAGTAGCCACTTTGGTCATTGCCGTAGCGGATGCATATGGCATCCCCGTTGCCCGGGCCAACAGGCAAGAAGTCAATCTCATACATTGCATTCTCCCGTGAGACTCTGCCGACCAGAGCGGAGGCGTCGGTCATTTCGGACGACTAACGGGATTCCGTTCAGTCGTCAATAGACGCAATGAAACGCGTGTAATAGACGCATTTAGATTCGCTGGTTGACATTATGCGGGTTGCCCGGCACATGCATGGCTCATGGACATTCCGAGTATTTATCGCGAGCTAGGTGCCCTGATTCGGCGCCGGAGGAGAGTGCTCGACCTGACCCAGGAAGAGCTGGCAGATCGCCTGGGTATCTCTCGCGGGGGCCTAGCCAATATCGAGACCGGCCGCCAGAATATATTGGTGCATCAGCTATACCGATTCGCGGCAGCGCTCGATATGAATGTCCATGACCTCTTACCGCTTCCGAGACAAATCAATGTCCGCGACCTGCTGCCTGCCGCGCAAGGAACGCTCGATCCCAACCAGTCAAGAGAACTGCCAATGCCAAAGGGCCTTACTTTGGAACAGAAGACCCAAGTTGCGCGCATTTTCAGCTCCGCCATAACCCGCAGAACAACGACGGGAGAAGGGGAGTAGCATGGCTGCGCGAGGCCGAAAGAGCGTCCAGGGGGAAGCCACGAGGTTGCTTGAGCATCTCAAGATTACACAACCTCCTGTGCCGGTTGAACGAATTGCCAGACACCTCGGAGCCCAGATTCGATTCTCACCCTTTGATGGCGAGATTTCGGGTATGATCTACATCAAAGACGGCACGCCAATCATTGGAGTCAATTCCTTGCATCCGCCCAATCGACAGCGGTTTACGATAGGCCATGAATGCGGCCATCTGGTCTTGCATCGGTATCTCATCACGCAGGAGGTTCACGTCGATAAGAAATTCCCAGTGTTGCGGCGTGACGACACGTCTGCAACGGGTAAAGAGCGTGTTGAGTTAGAGGCGAACAGATTTGCAGCAGAACCAACAATGCCGCGCAAACTCTTGCTCCGCGCGTTAGGGAACGACGTGATCGATATTGACGACTGGAGCTTGTACATAGACTTGCTCGGGAGTTCAGAATGAGCGCCGAAGCGATGAAGATAAGAATGACAAATTTATTTGGCTCTCTCTAAGGATCTACTGCGTCGGCTCGGCTTTTGCGATGAACGTCAGCAATGGGTCGAGAACCGCCCGTTGACTCTGGGCACGTGAACTTCCGCTTAGGAATACCAATCATCCGGAGCGGTCAGTCCGCTTTCGGCCAATCTCGGCCGGTTGGGCTGTGGCTATGGAGGACCGCTCGGGGTCCAGAGGCGCCATTCCAACTGACCCACTAACGCCCGTTTCGGTCATGCCTGGGTCAGGAATCCCCTCACCTCGCGCAGGAAGAACTCGAGCTGGTCATGGTGCACCCAATGCCCGGCTTTCTCCACACCCAGAACGCGGGCGTTGTTGAAGTATTCCAGCCGCCCGTCCTCCGCCGGGTTCTTCGCCCAACTTTCCGAGCCGTAGACCAGCAACGTCGGGCACTCGATGGCCCCCCAAAGCTCGGCGATCGCCTCGCGGGTCATGTCGTAGGGCGGCCACAACCGGACATAGTGGTCGAACTTCCAGCTATAGGTGCCATCCTCATTCTGGTTGACACCATACTGCGTCAAATGCCGCGCCTGCTCCGGCGTCAGGTGCTTGTTCTCCTCCTGCATGCGCGCATAGGCCGCTTCAACCGTCGGATAGCGGCGCGGCTGGCGGCCGGACAGCCCACGTTGGGCGTCGATCCATTGGCGCATCCGTTCGGCGATGGACTTCTTGTCGGACACGGCGTCCTGTCCGGGGCCCGGCCCGAGCCCCTCGATCGCGACGATGCGGCGCACATTCTCCGGATAGATGCCGGTGTAACGCAGCGCGATATTGCCCCCGAGCGAGTGGGCAATGATGGACACCGGCGCGAGGGCCTGCTGATGGATCAATTGCGCGAAATCGTAAATGAAGTTGGCCATGGTGTAATGACCGGACGCCGACCAGGCGGAATCGCCGTGCCCGCGCAGGTCGGGCGCGATCACGTGGTAATCTCGGCGCAGATCGGCGGCGACCCAGTCCCAATTGCGGCAGTGATCGCGCCCGCCATGCAGCAGGATGAGGGGAGGCGCGTCCGGATTGCCCCAGTCCACGTAGTGCAGTCGCAGACGTTG
Source organism: uncultured Alphaproteobacteria bacterium (assembly GCA_963819345.1). Classification (GTDB taxonomy): domain Bacteria; phylum Pseudomonadota; class Alphaproteobacteria; order Acetobacterales; family Acetobacteraceae; genus Rhodopila. The sequence goes on along the minus strand of CAWFVX010000021.1, from coordinate 58,522 downwards.
TGAGAAATAGACGCGCGAGGTCGGTCCGGATTCCGGCAGCATACTGGTCACCCGATCGGCGGTTTTTTCTTGTGCCACGCTGTTGCCCGTTCATAAGCAGCGGCAACCCGCAGCACCGTGGCGTCGTCGAAGTAGCGGCCGACAAATTGGACGGACATCGGCAGGCCGTCGCGCGAGAGGCCCGCCATCATCGCCAGGGCCGGATGGCCGGTTACGTTGAATGGTGTCCTGGCCTGACGGGGATAGGTGCGTGCGGTCTCCTCGGCGTCGGCGATCGGGCTCGCCGGGTCCATGGAACTGGCACACAGCAGCACGTCGTAATCGCGCAGGCGGTCCTCGACCGCGGCAATGACCTCGGTACGCCGGCGCTGAGCGCCGACATAGTCGCCGGCTGTCATGAACGCGCCGGGCAACAAACGCCGGCGGGCGAGCTGGCCGTAGTCGCCCGGACGCTCGCGCAGCCAAGGCGCGTGAACCGACCAGGCCTCGCTGCACAGGATGACGCGATTGATACCGGCGAATTCCGTCAGCGTCGGCAAGGTAACGTTGTGGACCTGGGCGCCCTCGGCCTGCAGAACTCGGGCCACGTCGTTCAGCGCGGCGGCAACCTCTGGATGGGCCGGCAGGTCGCGTTCGTGGAAATGGCGAACGAAGCCGATGCGAAGGTCGCGGACGCCTCGGTCCAGCATCCGGCCGAAGCCGCGCGCCTGGGTCGCCGCACTACCCGGGTCAGCCGGATCGTAGCCGGCGATGGCATCCAATACGAGTGCGGCGTCCGCGACGGTGCGGGTCAGCGGACCGACGTGGTCCAAGGTAAAGGACAGCGGAAAGACCCCCCGCCGCGACACTAGACCGTATGTCGGCTTTAGGCCGACGATGCCGCAGGCACTGGCTGGATTGCGGACCGATCCGCCGGTGTCGGTGCCGAGCGCGAGCGGGAACAGCCCGGCTGCGACACCGGCACCTGATCCGGACGAAGAGCCGCCCGGGTGGTGCAGGAGATTCCAAGGATTGCGCGCAGGCGGAAACGGCAGGTCGAAACTCGGTCCGCCAATGGCGAATTCATGCGTCGAGAGCTTGCCGATGATGATCGCGCCGGCCTCACGAAGCCTCCGGGTGACAGCGGCGTCAGCCTTGGCGATGTTGTCGACCAGGATTTTGGAGTGGCCGGTGGTCGGCAGGCCGGCGACATCGATGATGTCCTTTATCCCGATAGGCACGCCGTGCAGTGGTCCGCGGCTGCGCCCGGCAGCGATCTCCTGGTCGGCCCGTTCCGCGTCCGCCATCGCACTATCCGCGTCCAGGCGGATGAACGCGTTCAGCTTGGGATCCAGCGCCTCGATGCGCGTCAGCAAGTCGATCAGCAGTTGGCGCGGTGTCAAGGTCTTCGCGGCGTACGCCTGGGCTATCTCGGACGCGGACAGCCAGTGGCGTTCGCTCATAGACCAAGTCCAGCACGCATCGGCGGCCAGGGTTCCGCGGCGGGGTCGGTTGGAACCTGCACAACGCCGGCGTTCCTTAGCGCCTGTTCCGCGGCCGCCTGCACGTCCTCTGGAAACAATTCGAGGGCCTTGTCGAGGCCGGCGCCCTGCGCTAGCGCGATGATAATCTGGTCCATTGCACCTCTCCGCGATGATCTCTGCTGTGAGATCATGCGTCCGGCTGGGCAGAGTGAAAAGATGGGGTGCGGCAGCGAGCTTCATCGACCCACCGCCGCGGTGAGGCGTTTAGCGATAGTGCGAGTCAGGTGCCTCGGGACGGCGGGCATCCGCGCAGCGTTGGAGGGTCACCCATCGACAGACGCTACACATTGGATAAAAAAAGGCGGCACGGCCGGGGGAAAGTGGCCGCACCGCCAAAGTTTGTCGCGCACTGTGTGGCGCGACTTCGGGGAGGAAACATGACACCGCCTGAGCGGCGTCGTGGTTGTATGTAAGTACAGAATATTGACGGAAGGTTAACAAATCCGTGTTCGCGCAAAATGTTCCTTTATCGACTCAGATTCGAAATAACGGGTCATGAACACCCCACCTCTTGTTGGACTCAAAGTCCTCGAAATCGGACATTATATCGCGGCCCCGTTCTGCACCCGTATCCTGGCCGACCTGGGCGCTGAAGTGATCAAGCTGGAGCCGCCAGGTGGCGATCCATTTCGCGGGTGGGGTGCCGCGAAAGATGGAAACTCGGTCTGGTTCAGCATTCATGGGCGCAACAAGCTCTCGATCGAGCTGGACCTTAAGAAGGATCGAGATATCGTATTGAAATTGGCTGCCCGAGCAGACGTTTTGGTCGAAAACCTACGCGCAGGCCAGTTGGAGCGCCTGCGTATCGGTCCTTCGGATCTGCACGCGGTGAACCCTCGCCTCGTCATCGCCCGAATATCCGGTTATGGCCAAGATGGGCCGTACAAGGACAAACCGGCATTCGGGGCAATCGGTGAGGCGATCGGCGGCTTGCGGCACCTTACCGGCCATCCTGGCGGTGCCACCGACCTGCCGCCGCCGCGCTGCGGGATTTCGATCAGTGACGACCTTGCTGGACTTTATGCCGCAATCGGGCTGCTGTCGGCGGTCTGGCAGCGCGACGCGACGGGTACCGGCACAGGCCGCGTGATTGACGTGAACCTGGTGGATAGCGTGTTCAGCCTGATGGAAGGCATGTTACCCGAATACGCACTCGACGGGCGGGTTCGGCAGCCTGCGGGCGCAGCTTTGCCGACCGCGTCGCCAACCAATACGTATCCCTGCGCCGATGGGCGGTGGCTTTGCGTTGCCGGGAACTCTGACCTGATCTTCTCCCGGCTCATGGCGGCCATCGGGCGGCCCGAGATGGCTTCGGATCCAGCCTATGCCACCAATGGGTTGCGCTGCGAGAACCGCGGCGGGTTGGACGTGGCAATCGCTGCGTGGACACGGACGCTGCCGGCGAAGGACGCGGAAGCCATCCTGGAGGAAGCAGAGGTCCCGTGCTCGCGTCTGTTCGACATCGCCGACTGCGCTTCCGACCCGCACTTTCGCGCGCGCCACGCGGTGCAGGAACTGAACGATCCCTTAATTGGGCGCACGCTGCATCCGGGACCGGCGATTCGACTGGACGGCGAACGGCCCGAGGACGTTGTGCGCTGGACGGGACCGGCCGTCGGCGCGCATACCGACCACGTGCTGCACACGCTTCTGGGCCTGGCCCGGAAGTCAGCCTGATCAGGGAGTTTTCCGCGGGAGGACGGGCGGAGCTTCGCATCCCGGTCCGATTGAACGTGTCTATGCAGCGGCTCGATCAACGGAGAGGCGGGCCTCGACGTGCTTGGGGTTTCACTAGAAGATCAGAATAGCCGTCGACTTTTGTTAACGATTGATTTACTTTTTCGGAATCATTTTTCCCTCGACTTCAGAAACGACTCCAGCCCAGAACCTCTCGCGAACCCCATTGTCTTGATGAGAAATGGGCGATGTGGCCTCTGTATTTGCAATTAGATGTTCCAGTTGCGAGTAAGGAGACAGGGTGCGCATCTGGCTCGATCTGTCGACTGCGACCAAGGTCCTCATCGCCTTTGCGAGGCTTTTTCTGACCTGCGTCCGGGGTCTGGTCGGCCTCCGCGAGCGCGGGCTCATCAATGACTCCGCAGCCGAAGTCCGCGACAACGGCTTCCTCGATATGGCGATTGATAAGCTCAATGTGGCTTTTGGTCAGTATCGCGTCTGAGGCCCGATGCGGTGGACGCGGAACACCGCTTTTTCCGGCACCCACCGTGAGCGGGAGATTGCTTGCAAACGCTAGCGCGAGAAGTCGGCGACGAGGTACTACCATCGGGCGGCGGTCCGCAGGGACAAGCGGCAAGAATTTACGTATTTTTAACGAATTTACGCCATGCTGCATCCGCCCCCTCGGAGGTCATTCACCATGTTCGCGGCGCGATGTTGTAAGGCAGAAACGAGGCACAGGCAATGATCGGCTGGGTGCCGCTGGTTGTGGTCGGGTTTCTTGACGAAATCGCGGGCGTCGAGAACCGCAAAGCCATTCTGACCGATGTCGGGCTGGATCCGGAGGCTGTCCGCTTCCGCCTCGATATCGACCTGCCGGACCCTGCGAGCCGCCGCATCATCGAGGCCGCGTGTGCGCGACTGGGTGTGACAGAGGACGTCGCGTTCACGTTGTTCGCGCCATATTTTCTGCGCCGGGCGAAGAGCAGTTTCCCCGGCTTTTTCAAGGGCGTGAGCGGGACGCGGGCGTTCCTATTAAATCAACCGGCAATTCATAATAGCCTCGCCACCGGCCTCCGCGATCCGCAGCGCCGAGCGGTCGCCGACAAGTTCCGGGTGGTGGCGACACCGAACGGAGTGCGGGTGCATTACAATTCGCCCAATCGAATGGCAGCGCTTTACGTCGCCGTTGCCCATGAACTTGCGAAAAGTTACGGCGAATCGATTACGATCAGTTTCGAGGCGGGCACGCCTGACAGTGCGACCTGTGTCATGCAGGTGGACCTCGTGGTTGCCGAGGTCACCATCGCCGAGGTCGAGGCCGCGGAGGTAATGACCGAAGGCCCGTCATGAGGGACAGCGAGGGTGATGCGCTTTGTGGCGCTGTCGCCGCAGGGGTCGATTTGCATCCGGCTATCGAGGACATCTGCGCCCAACTGTGCGGGGTGGTGGCCGGTGACTTCGGCGTCCGCATTGAGACGGCGAGCGAGGACGAGACGGCGCACAAGCTCGTTCTGCTGGCGAACTTCGTGCTGGACGTCGCGCGGCGCGGCATCGAACCCGCCATTGTCGCTCGTCTTGGGACCTGGTGGCACGACCTGTCCAGCGATACCCTGTCGATGTCCGACGAGATGCTCGATCTGCTGGGCCTCGATCCGGCTGGGTCAAAGGTGACGCGGGAGACGATCCTGGCGCTGGTGCATCCTGACGATCGCGAGGATGCGGCAGCGGCGTTTTCCGGCGTGGGCGATGCCGGCGGGGTTGAACGCCAGGAATGGCGGGTTCAGCGCCGCGACGGAGGCTTTACCTGGCTATGGTCTGAGACGCGCCTGGAACAGAACAGCGCTGGAGACCCCATCGCCGTGCGCGGAGTTTGCCAGGACGTGACGGAGCGACGGGCCACCGCCGATCGCATCCACAAGCTGGCGCACTACGACGCGCTGACCGACGTTGCCAATCGGGCCTTGCTGACGGAACGTCTGACGCAGACAATCAACCGCGCCCAACGCGCCGATGAGATGTTTGCGGTGCTGTGTCTGGACCTCGATGGCTTCAAGGCGGTCAATGATCTGCACGGCCACGCCGCTGGCGACCGTTTGTTACGCGAAGTGGCGGCCCGATTGCGGCAGGGGGTGAGGGCGTGCGACACTGTTGCGCGCCTCGGTGGTGACGAGTTCGTTGTGTTGCAGGCCAGTCCGTTGAATTTGTCGGACCCGACTGCCTTGGCCGAGCGACTGCTGGCGCTGCTCGCGGAGCCCTACGATATCGCCGTCGATGGCCTGGTAGCGGTGACAGCATCCTTCGGAATCGCGCTGTTCCCCGTTCACGGCGAGCACGGGGACACGCTGCTGCACAACGCCGACACCGCTATGTATCAGGCCAAGCGGGCGGGCAAGAACGTAGTGACCCTGTTTCGCTCGGAGATGGACGACCTGCTGCGTGCACGCCGCGTGCTGGAGCACGATCTTCGCCTTTCGCTCGCGCGTCGGGAGTTCTCGCTGGATTGGCAGCCGATCGCGCAGGCGGGGACCATGCGCGTTACGGGATTTGAGGCCCTGCTGCGCTGGCACCATCCGGAGCGCGGGATTGTCATGCCGAGCGTGTTTATTCCGGTCGCCGAGGGCTGCGGCCTGATTGCTGGCATTGGTGCCTGGGTGATGCACGAAGCGTGCCGCATCGCTGCTGGCTGGACAATGCCGTTGCGTGTGGCGGTCAATATATCGCCCCTGCAGGTGCTACAGGTACGAGCTTTGCCGCGATGGTGGAGGAGGCGCTCGCGGACTCCGGGCTCGCACCCGCCCGGTTGGAACTGGAAATCACGGAGGGGGTGCTGATCCGTGAGCCTGAGCGGATGCTGGCGGTGCTACGCCGACTGAAGACACTAGGGGTAGGCCTGGCACTGGATGATTTCGGCACCGGCTACTCGTCGCTGGCCACCTTGCAGGCATTTCCGTTTGACAGGGTCAAGATCGATCGATGCTTTATTGCAGGCGTGGAGAAGGGTGAGCGCGACCTGGCAATCGTGCGCGCGGTATTGGTTCTGGCAGGCGGTCTCGGTTTGTCGGTTGTGGCAGAGGGGGTCGAGACAGACGCTCAGCTTGCGGTCCTTCGTGCGGAGGGGTGCGAGGAGGTCCAAGGTTATCTACTCGGGCGCCCGGCCCGAATCGAGCATTTCGCTCGCCTGACCGGCGGTGTTCTGACTAGTTCGCCGCCGGCCTTCGGCCGACCCACCCTGGATGAAAATATTCTGCTCATGCAGCGGTTTGGAGAATTTTGATCCTATTTTCTTCCTCGACCAGCGTTCCGTGGGTCTCGCCGCCGGGTCGATTATCGGTTCGCCAGGATGGCAGGTAGCCAAGAGCGGGCGGTACCTCCAGTCTCGAAGCTCGGTCTGCCGCGAGGCTTCCATAGCTGATAGCGCACGGATGCTGAATCCCCTCTACGGCCGGACGTCAAGTCTCCGCGAGCCAGACGTTTGCCCGAATCTCACGACCGGGGTTAGTGTGTTGCCATCGCAGGCCAACGCGCGACGCAGTTGCTCGTCGATTTCCTCTGCGCTTCTGTCGGCGGTCAGCGGGCTGCATGGCTGTCAAAAAAAGCGCTACTTCGGGCCGCTGCGTTGAGATCACACCAGTCAGCCCTTCGGGGTCCTATCTCACTACGTCACGCCTGCTCCTGACCGCTCTTTTGAACGCCCATAAAATCCGGTTGCAACTACATACAGTTCGCTTGATTCCTTGCGGCTGGACGGCGGTTTGGCGTGGCGAACGCTGGCAAAATTCCGCTTCAGCACGTCCAGGATCGCCTTCTCCGAGCCGCCCTGAAACACTTTCGCCACGAACGCACCGCCAGGCAACAACACCTGGATGGCAAAGTCGAGCGCCATCTCGGCCAACGCCACGATCCGAATGTGGTCGGTCGAAGCGTGACCCGTCGTATTGGGCGCCATGTCGGAGAGCAAGAGATCGGCGCCCACGCCGAGTTCAGTGATCAACCGTGCGGGCATGTCCGGATCCGCGAAATCGCCCTGCATGATCGTCGCGCCGCGAACTGGATCAATCGGCAGCAAATCCAATGCAAGCACCGAGGCCGCTCCGCGCTTCACAGCAACCTGCGTCCAGCCGCCCGGTGCCGCGCCGAGGTCCAGCACCCGAACACCATTTCGGATCAAATGAAACTTGTCGTCCAACTCCAGCAGCTTGAACGCGGCTCGCGACCGCCAACCCTGCTGCCGTGCGGCCGTGACATAGGGATCGTTAAGCTGACGGGCCAGCCATCGCGCCGACGCTGGGCTTCGGAACTTTGCCGACTTGACGCGAACGGATAGCCCTCGGGAGGGCATCACAGTCGGCGATTTGCTCATTAGCGGCAACCGTCGCGACGGCGTCCTTGACGCAGGCGGTCGGCACGCATGAGCCGCAGCAGCACGCCCTCACGCAAGCCGCGGTCAGCAACTATGACGTGCGGCGCCGGCCAAATCCGGGTAATCGCGGCGAAAACCGCGCAACCCGGCAGAACGAACTCGACCCGGTCGGGACCGACGCAGGGGTGCTGCGTTAATCCTTCTCGCCCCAGGGTACGCAGAAAGGACAGCGCGTCTGCGGCTTCCTTGCTGCAAAGCTCGATACCATCTACGGCCACCCGTCGATAGCGCACCAAATTCAATGCGACGCCCGCTAGGGTGGTTACGGTCCCGCTGGTACCGAGTAGACGGACGCCGCCGTCACGGATCTCCCGCGCGATGCAATGGACGCTTTCGAAGGCTCGAAGACGCTCGACCACGTCAACGACCATGGCTTCGAACCCGTCAGCCGTAAATCCGGCATCGCCCCAGCGTTCCGCCAAGTTGACAACGCCTACCGGCAATGACTTATAGCCGATTAATTGAGGGTCGCCGTTGCTCAGGCGCACCCACGCGAGTTCCGTCGATCCACCGCCGATATCGAACAGCAGCGCCCGGCGCCCATCACAGGGCAGCAGCGGCGTGCAAGACTCCAGTGCGAGCTCGGCTTCCTCACGGCTGGAAATGACGCCGAAGTCGAAACCGGTTTCCTGTTTCACCCGGCACAGGAAGGCCGGGCCGTTGGCTGCTCGCCGACAGGCCTCGGTGGCTATGGCGCGAATACCGCGCACGGGCCGGCGCGCCAGGCGGCCGGCGCAGGTCTGCAAGGCGCAGATCGTGCGGTCCATCGCGCCTTCGTTCAGCATGCCTGTGCCGTGCAGACCCTCACCTAGCCGGACGATGCGCGAGAAACTGTCCACTACCCGGAATCCATTGCCCGAAGGCGTCCCAACGAGCATTCGGCAATTATTAGTGCCCAGGTCCAAAGCGGCGAACGCGGGCCCGCACATCCGGCGTGCCTGCTCCGGCGGCATCTCATTACATTGCTCGCCAGCGTCAAGCTCGGCGGGGGCCTGCAGCAGGATCATCCTAGGATTGTCATCCGACTTAGGGTGGGGATCAAGCCCGGATTACGAGGCCGCTCCGCCCTTTCGGCTTTTTCATTCCCCGTCTAATTGCCGATGGAGGCTTGCCCGAGCCACAGGTCAAGCCTTTGGAGAGACACAGGAGGGGATTATGAAGCGGGAGGGCCAAGCACCAACTGCGTTTGCGTCACCAGGGCAACCAAGCGCCCCGTCTCGTTCGTGATCTTGGTTTGCCAGACCATGGTGCGTCGTCCGCGATGAACAGGCGTTGCCTCGCCGAGTATCTTGCTGCCAACCGGGGCAGGGGCGATGAAATTTGTTTTCGATTCGATGGTGGTCGTGCCTGCGCCCTCGGACAGATTGAGGATTGTGGCGGCGGCGCCCAAAGTGTCGGCGAAAGCCATGATGGCGCCACCGTGTAGGATGGCCGGCCGGGTGCATAAGTCATCGCGCACAATAAGTTCCGCCGTGACCCGTTCTGGTGTGGCGGCGGTGAATTGGATGCCGAGTAGCGCCGCGAAGGGCAGCGGTGACTGCCGCAGACGTTCGAGCGCGTCCATGAGATCCTCCCTGGGATTATTTTACCTGATTATCGTTGGTCAACCTCAGCTCCGACGCATCGGGCGACTGTGTCACGTAGCCCGCCGGGGTCATTGTGAGAGTACATCCCAAGAATGCTGCAGAGTTGCCTATAGCGAAGGTGCATCTGCTTGGCCTTCGATCGCTTATGCATTCCGCGGGCCGTCCACGCTCAAGAGAGCAAATCTGCTCATTGCCGAATGCTGTTGTTATGGGGATCCGGACGCCGGTTCGGAGTGGGATACTCGCCACTTGCCGCCGCCACGGGATTTTGCCTCTTTGGCGGCAGTATGGGCACGCCGCAGCAGGGTTCGGGCGTCCTCGGCGCTGCCAGTCTGTCGACTGGCGATGCCGATGGAGAATGTCACCGCATGGTCGTTGGGCAGGTCCTGGAACAGGCGCTCCTGGCAGAGCGATTTAGCACGTTCGGCGGCCGTGAGATGGTCCATTCCGTCATGCCACAGCGCGAACTCGTCGGCCCCTACGCGCGCAACGATGTCACTGGGGCGGACCATCGCGCGCAACCGGCTGGCCATGCGGACCAGGACGTTGTCGCCCTGCTCCCGGCCCACCACAAAGTTCACACTGCGCAGATCGTCGATATCGACTAGAATCAACGTTCCGACGCTGACGTCCACTTCGAGCCGGTCGATGTGCCGGTCCGTCTCTTCCAGGAACCAGCGACGGTTTGGCAGACCGGTGAGACGATCGATGCCGATCTGACCCATGCCGTCGCCAACGATGTTGCGCAGCAGCATCGCAACCGCTGCGCCTAGATCATGGTCGGCCTCCGTCCAGGAGCGAGCGTTCGGCGCCCGCCACAGTAGCAGCCCGCCTCGACGGGTTGGCGGCAGCACCCACGGACAGGCCAGAATGGGACGCTTGTCCGCGCCGATGGTATGGGACGGCTGATCGGGGTTGCGGCTCAATAGTGCCTGTCCCAGACTTGAGGTATCGGAACCGGCGACACCCAGCAAATAAGCAGCGGGGGCGTTCGCAGCATCCTGGCTCAAGTCGAGCACTGCCAGGCCTTCGAGGTTGGCAGTCAAGCGCAGTTGCTCCAAAACCGCGGCGATGGAGCCGTCATAATCGCCGTTCAATGGCACCTTCGTCTCCCCGAAACGCAAAACGCTGACGCCAGCCTAGACCTTTTCGATATCGGATTGATAGCAAATTTCGCCGGGTAATCAACGCTGCCGAGGATCGCGTATAAGTGCCGCCGATCGGATTGATGGAGGAAATCATGCGCGCCGTTTGGTACGACCGGCAGGGGCCGGCAGACGAAGTCCTGGTGACCGGCGAACTACCGGCGCCCAAACCCCTAGCTGGTCAGGTGCGGGTACGATTGGAAGCGTCCGGGGTAAACCCGTCGGACACCTATCGCCGGCGCGGGGCGGTCCCTGCCGAATATCCCAGGGTCATCCCGAACAGCGATGGTGCCGGGGTGATTGACAAGGCTGGCGACGGCGTCCCGGCTCGTTGGGTTGGTAAACGGGTCTGGCTGTATAACGGCCAGCGCAACGGACGATGGATGGGCACCGCCGCAGAGTATATCGCTTTGGACGTGGATCTCGTAACCGAACTCCCGGACCATGTTTCGTTCGCCGAGGGTGCCACGCTGGGTATTCCATGCATGACAGCCCATGGCTGTGTGTTCGCGGGCGGTTCGGTTCAGGGCAAGACGCTGCTGATCACCGGCGGGGCCGGCGCCGTTGGCCATTATGCCGTGCAACTCGCGGCTTGGGCCGGGGCCGAGGTCATCGCAACCGTCAGCTCACCGGCCAAGGCCGCTCGCGCCCAGGCCGGCGGGGCGGCGCATGTGGTGAATTACCGATTGGAGAACGTGGCTGACCGTGTTGCCGAAATTACTCGAGGTGTCGGTGTCGACCACGTCGTCGATGTTGATCTTGGCGGGAACCTGCCTGCGACGTTGGGTTCGGTGCGGGAGAGCGGCAGCATCGCCTACTACGCGAGCAACGGGGCGCTGAAGCCGGAGATCGATTTGCGGGGACTGATGGCGAAGAACCTGACCGTACGCGGCTTCGTGCTGCCGACCAGTCCGCATCCGGCGCGACAGCGGGCGCAGTCGGACATTGCAGCGTTTGTTCGCACGCCCGGTCGTATCCTGTCCGTGGCGGCTGAATTTCCACTGTATCAAACCGCCTCGGCACATGGCTCTGTTGAGGCCGGCGGTAAGCTCGGCACCGTTGTGGTGGCCTGCGCGCGGTAGCAAGGAGGTCACCGAGTTCTGTCCGTTCGGCGGACAAAGAAGTCGAGGGAACCGCCGCTCGGGAAACCGGGTTTATTGAGATTTGGACCCAATGCGGCGCAAGCGGCGCCTTTAATACCCCGGCAGTTCGTTCACGCAGACTACTCGCCACCCGTCCGGCGTCCGCTGCAAGCGGCTCAGCGATAAGTTCTGAATCGACATGTGCAGTGCGTTGTCCGGGCCGATCCGCAGCGCGTGCGCGATGGCGCCCCGGATTGCGCCACCATGGCTAACGATCACCACCTCTCGGCCGGCATGCTCCTCCGCCAGTCGCTCCATCGCCGCACCGACGCGGGTGATCACCTCGGCCATGCTTTCCCCTCCGGGCGGTTTCTCATGACCGGCCAGCGGCCAGAACGCATGCGCCGGGTGAACCAGTTTCGCCGGCAACTCGTGATGCGGCAGCCCTTGCCATTCGCCCAGCGACTGCTCGATCAACCCGGCTTCGACGCCGAGGTCAGCCTGCGGATAGCCATGCGCGAAGATCGCCTCCGCGGTGCGCCGCGTCCGCGATAACGGTGTGACCAGCCAATCAGCCGGACGCGGCAGCCGCGCGGCCAAAGCCTGATACATCGGCACCTGTTCCAGCAATGTCGGCTCGCACAGCGGCACGTCCATCACGCCATACAGAAAGGCCCGGGCGTTTTCGTCCACCAGGGCGTGGCGGATCAGCCAGAAGTCCGTTTCCATCATTCACCAATGCTTATCAGGGCACCACTGACTCGGGCAGCGTGGAATTGGCGCCCAAACAGCAGGGCAGCGCCGCCCAACCATACCATGTTCAGCGCGAACGCCGCCGCAAGGTGGTCCCAGCGGACGACGCCCTGCAGCAGGGCTGCCCGCATTCCCTCGAATACATGTGTCGTCGGCAACGCATACGCGATCGGCCGGATGAACCCGGGCAGCACCGAAACGGGGTAGAACACTGCCGAGAACGGCGCCAACCCGAACAACAGTCCCCACGCCAACGGCTCGGCGCCGGCGCCATGCCGCAAAATCAGCGACACCACCCCAAGTGCCACAGCCCATCCCATGATCATCAAATTCATGAAGAACAGCACCAGGACGGGCCCTAGTGCGAACAGGTTGAATGCGTAAAACACCCAGGCCAGCAGGATCGCCGGCATCGTCCCCAGCAGCATGCGGATGATTGACATGCCAATCAGCGCCAGCACCATCTCGAACGGCCGCAGCGGGCTGACGAAAACATGCCCGAGGTTGCGCGACCACATCTCCTCCAGAAATGAGATCGACATGCCCATCTGGCTGCGCAACGTCACCTCCCACAGCAACACCCCGCCCAGCAGTGTGGCGCCGGCCATGATCGCCGGGTTGCCCATCCGTGCCCGCAAGAAGCTCGAGGTGAAGCCCCAGATGCACATGTTCAGCACCGGCCAGTAAGCCAACTCCAGCAGACGCGGCCAGGATCGGCGGTACAGTGCGAGATGCCGGTACATCAGCCCCCAGATGCGGCGAAACATTGGCTTCATGCGTCCACCTTGTGTTGACGATCGCGGGCGATGTCCAGGAACACCGCCTCCAGGTCATGACGGCCGTAGCGCGTTAGCAGCTCGTGCGGGCTGCCGCGATCGACCACCCGCCCATTTTTCAGCATCACCACGTCGGAGCAAAGCCGTTCCACCTCTGCCATGTTGTGGCTGGCCAGCAAAATTGTGCAGCCACTTTCCGCTCGGTATTGCTCCAGCCAGGTGCGCACAAGGTCGCCGGTGTCGGGGTCCAGGCTGGCGGTCGGCTCGTCCAGCAGCAACACCTCGGGCCGGTTGATCAGCGCCTTAGCCAGCGCCACCCGGGTTTTCTGGCCGGCAGACAACTGCCCGGCCGGCCGCTCGAGGATCCCGCCGAGGTCCAGTTCGCGTGCCAAAACGGCGATTCGCTGATCGACCCTGGGAACATTGTACAAGTGCCCGTAGACCAGCATGTTCTCTCGCACAGTGAGCCTCGAGGGCAGGGCCACATACGGCGACGAGAAATTCATCCGGGCGAGCGCATTGAACCGATCCTTTGCCATATCGTGACCGAGAATAGTGATTCGGCCGGCGGTCGGAACCAGCAAACCGAGCAACATGGCGATCGTCGTGGTTTTCCCGGCGCCGTTGCCGCCCAGCAACCCTAGCGTCGCCCCAGCCTCGGCGGCGAAGCTGATATTGTCCACCGCCAGCACTTCGCCGTATCGTTTGGAGAGATTGTCTACCTGAATTACGGTCATGCGGGTCCGGATAAGGCGCCCAGGGACATCCGCCAAGAGGAGTTTGGCCACGAGGAGTGGGACAGGGGTCCGACGTCGGCTTTGGAATATGGATCGCGTGGAGCGGGACGTTCCCAGGATGCGAATTATGCGATCAAACAATGCGCTAGATAATTTTCGGCCTGCACACCAAGGTTGAAAGTGGTCTAGGCTACCTCCCCATGATCGATTTCACCGCCGCCCCAGCTACTCTGCCACCCGGTGAGCGTATCTACGCGATTGGGGACATTCACGGCTGCCTGGACCGCCTCGTTGCACTGCACGAAACGATTGCTGAGGACATTGCCGCCCGGGCAGCCGAGCACACGACGCTCGTCCACCTCGGCGACTATGTGGATCGCGGCGCCGACAGCGCCCAGGTGGTCGAATGGCTGATCAATCAGCCCCCCGTTCCGGCTGACGAGTTCGTCAACCTGATGGGCAATCACGAGCACATGATGCTGACTGCCGTCGTGGGGGAGGACAAGGAGGCGCCGAACCAGTGGCTGATGAACGGCGGTGCGGACTCACTGCTGAGTTGGGGACTCTCCCGCACCATGTCGCCGGCCGAATGGGCCCGCCACATTCCGATGCGGCATCTGATGTTTCTGCGCGATTTGTCAATCAGCCATCGGATCGGCCCGTATATGTTTGTCCATGCGGGGGTTCGGCCCGGCATTCCCCTGGCCCAGCAGACGCGCCAGGATCTCCTGTGGATCCGAGAACCATTCTTGTCCTCCCGATCCGATCACGGGGCGGTTATCGTTCATGGGCACACCCCGAAGCGGGAGCCGATCGTCCTACCCAACCGCATCGCGATCGATACTGGCGCGGTGCTGGGCGGAGCGTTGACCTGCGTCGTGCTGGAAGAGGATAAGGTCGGGTTCCTGCGGGGATAGGCGGGGATTTCGGTGAAAGTCGCGGAAACTGCTCCTGTTGTGATCGGGAGACGCAACGCGCCACCCCTATGTTGGCGAGGATGCGAACATGTGGGCGATCAGGATTGGTTCGTTTAGAGGATGAAGCTGATTCGCGAACGCACTTGCTTGTTGCGTTGCAGCAAGCGAAGGTAGTTGCACCCTAATGACACCCTGGTTACGGCAGGATTAATGAACCAGATAACCCCCGGATCCGCACCGCGCCCGGATGAGCCGCAGCCCGATCTCGCCGCGGCTGTTCGGCGGTTAAGCCATACCAACGTCCTGGTCATCGGCGACGTGATGCTCGATCGCTACACCTATGGCGAGGTTTCGCGAATCAGCATGGAAGCTCCGGTGCCGATTCTGGCAATCGAGCGCGAAGTTGCACTGCCGGGTGGCGCCGGAAACGTGGTGCGCAATCTGACAGCGCTGGGTGCGGCGACGGCCTTCATCTCGGTGGTTGGTGACGATCAGGCCGGGTCGGATCTGACTGGGCTGATCGGGGGCCAGCCAAATGTAGAGCCCTGGCTGCTGGTGGAGGGCGGCCGCACCACTACGCTGAAGACTCGCCTGATCGCGGCGGGCCAGCAGTTGCTGCGCGCCGACCGGGAGCAAACCGACCCGATCCATCCGAAGCTCGCGGACCGGTTGCTGCACATTGCGCTGGACGCGATGGCGGCGACCAGCGTCACGGTGCTGTCCGATTACGGCAAGGGTGTGCTGTCCGCTGACGTGCCGGCCAGGCTGGTACAAGCCGCGCGCAAGGCCGGCCGCAAGCTGATCGTCGATCCCCGCGGCAGCGATTTCGCGCGCTATGCCGGGGCTGACGTGGTCATGCCGAACCGCCAGGAACTCGCGGCTGCCTCTCGCATGTCGGTGGACACCGAGGCAGCCATCGTATCCGCCGCCCAGTACCTGAGGGCTCAGCACGGCTTTGGCGCGATCGTGGTGACGCGCGGCAATGACGGCATGACGTTGGTGGATGCTAACGGCTCGCAGCATTTTCCGGCTGAGGCGGCTGATGTTTTCGACACCTCCGGTGCCGGTGACACGGCTCTGGCTGCCCTCGGGGCGGCCTTGGCGGCACAGCTTTCGCTGCCGGTGGCGGTGCGGCTGGCGAACCTGGCGGCGGGAATATCCGTCGGCAAGGTGGGGGCATCGGTGGTGCGAGAAGCCGATCTGCTCGCCGCGCTGACACCGCAGCACAGCGCGCTGCGGAAGATCGTCACTCCCGAAGAGGCGGTGGAACAGGCGGAGCGCTGGCGCCATCGCGGCTGGCGTGTCGGGTTCACCAACGGCTACTTCGATCTGCTGCACCAGGGACATATCCAGTTGCTGGAGCAGGCCAGGGCGGCGTGCGACCGGCTGATCGTCGGTTTGAACGCCGATACCAGCGTTCGCCGCCAGAAGGGCAGCCCCCATCCGGTGCAGCCCGAAGCCGCTCGGGCGGCCGTGCTGGCCAGTTTCGCCTGCGTCGATCAGGTCTGTCTGTATGAGGAAGACACCCCGGAGGCATTGATCGAGGCGCTGCGGCCCGATGTTCTGATCAAGGGTGCCAATCATGCCGCCGAGGACGTGGTCGGCGCTGATCTCGTGCGCGGCTGGGGCGGACGCGTGGTCCAGATCGACCTGTTGACGGAACAGCTTCCCAATCCACGGATGGCCACACTACCGCGCTGACCGCCTCTGGTCCTTCCGGCCAGTCTGCGGCACAGTCCGCACGATGTCTGCGAAGGGGAAACGTCAATGGCCAAGGTCATCATAAGCTGCGCCGTCACCGGTGCCATCCACACGCCCAGCATGTCGGACTATCTGCCGATCACCCCGGAGGAGATTGCGCGGTCCTCCATCGAGGCGGCCGAAGCCGGCGCGGCGATCATTCACCTGCATGCGCGCAATCCGGTCGATGGCTCTCCGACGCCCGATCCGGCCGTGTTTATGAAGTTCCTGCCGATCATCAAGCAGAGCACGGACGCGGTGATCAATATCACCACCGGCGGCGGCCTGACGATGACGCTGGACGAGCGGCTGGCGGCGCCGCTAGCGGCAAAACCGGAGATGTGCAGCCTGAACATGGGCAGCATGAACTTCAATATCTCGAGGGCCGGCGACCGGATCAAACAGTGGAAGTTCTCGTGGGAGAAGCCCTACCTGGACGCCACCGACAACTTCATCTTTCGCAATACCTTCAAGGATATCGAGGGGATCGTCGAGAAGCTGGGCAAGGGCCATGGCACTCGGTTTGAATTTGAATGTTACGATATCGGGCATTTATACAATCTCGCATATTGCCTGGATCGCGGCATCGTCGAGCCGCCGCTGTTTGTGCAATCGATTTTCGGCATTACCGGCGGCATCGGAGCTGAGCCGCGGAATCTGCTGTTCGCCAAGGAGACGGCGGACCGACTGTTTGGAGACAAGTATGTTTGGTCGGTGCTGGCCGCGGGGCGGCATCAGATGGCATTCACCACGATGGCGGGGATCAACGGCGGCAATGTCCGGGTCGGATTGGAGGACAGTCTTTACATAGGAAAGGGAAAGCTTGCGAAGTCAAACGCCGAGCAGGTGGCGAAGATACGGCGTATATTGGAAGATCTGAGCTTGGAGATCGCGACACCCGCTGAGGCGCGGGAGATGATGAAGCTGAAGGGCGGTGACCGGGTCGGGTTCTGAGTTCTCGCGCGCGTGGATCTATGTCGTGACCGAGCCGGCGCCGGTCACTGTTGGCTGACAGCGAGGAACGCATGTTCGACCTGAACGAACTCAAGGACAAAGTTGCAGTTATTGGCGTCGGCAACACCAAGTACGGCAACTTTCCCGAGATCGACGATTACGGCCTTGCTGCGCATGCTTTCCGTAATGCCGTGAATGACTGCGGCATCGACAAGAACAAGATCGACGGGATATTGGTGTCTCGTATTCCGTATTACGCGCGCATGGGGGAGGTGCTGGGGATCAACCCACGCTGGACCATTACGCTGCCGGGTCACGGCAGGATGTCTGGGATCGGCATTATCGAAGCCGCGACCGCGATTGCAGCGGGGCACTGCGATTATGCCGCGCTATTGTATGCCAATATCGGGCGGTCGCGGCGAGTGAACTACGGCGGCGATGAAAGTCCCGGGACATGGGATCCGTGGGGGTTTACCTCTCCCGGGGCGGCCCATGCGCTGGCGTTTCGTCGGCACATGGAGATGTACGGGACGACGACGCGACAACTGGCGGAAGTTTCTGTAGCGGTTCGATATCATGCCTCGCTGAACCCCGATGCGGTGATGCGCGATCCGATTACGATCGAGGATCATGAGAGCGCGCGTTACATCGTCGCTCCATTGCGACTGCTGGATTACTGTCTGATCAACGATGGCGCGGTTTGTCTAATTTTGACCTCAAAGGAACGAGCTAGTGATTTTGCCAAGCCGCCGGTGCTGATTTCCGGGTTCGGCGCGCGGGAGACCTTCAGTCCGTCCTCGATTGCCAATTTCGATCTGGACTTTTGGTATCCGGCGGTCAAAGCGGCGGGCGAGCAGGCTTATCAAATGGCGGGTGTTACCCATCGCGATGTCGATGCGCTGATGTGCTATGACAACTTCTCGCCGACTGTGCTGTTTGCACTGGAGGGGCTTGGATTCTGCGGGAGGGGCGAGTCCGGCGCCTTCGTAGAGGACGGCGCGCTGCGTCTCGGCGGCCGGCTGTCGGTCAATACTGACGGCGGGCATCTTTCGAACTCCTACATGCAGGGCTGGGCCTTGAATGTTGAGGCCGTGCGACAGCTTCGCCGGGAATGCGGCGCTCGGCAGATCGCGGATTGCGAGGTCGTGCAATATGTGCAGGCCACACCTTGTACGCGGTCGATCATCTACACGCGCGGCTGAGGGAGAACCGGTCGATGACCTACAATAAGCCACTGCCGCGGCTGGACACGCTGAACACGCCGTTCTGGACCGCCGCGAGGGAGGGTCGGTTGCTTTTGCAACATTGTCCGTCCTGTGGCGATACGCGGTTTCCACCATCGCCGGTTTGCCCGAAGTGCCTGGCGGGGGAGCAGGATTGGGTGGAGTCCTCTGGCAACGGGACGCTTGAGTCGTGGGTCGATATGCACCGGGCATATTGGGACGGGTTTAAGGGCGATCTTCCTTATCGGGTATGTTTGGTACGGCTGGAGGAAGGGCCGGTCGTGGTGAGCAATCTGGTCGATAGGACCGAGAATTTGCGCATGGGGGCGCCGGTAAAGGTGGTGTTCGACACGGTGACGGATGATGTAACGCTGCCGAAGTTCGCGCTGGTCTGAATTGGAATTGCTGCAAAGTTGCCCCGCCCATCGTGACGGGTAAACTCTGTTCGACACCACGAATGAGCACCGGCATGAGCCAGAACATCATTGTCTCCGGCGTCAACCTGAGGGTCGAAGAGAAAGGGCAGGGGCGACCTGTCTTGTTCCTGCACCCCGGCGAGGGACTACAGGCGGAACGGCCGTGGTTTGACGCGCTGGCGGAGAATCATCGGGTCATCGCGCCGCATCAGCCGGGGTTCGGCGGCTCGGCTCTACCCGATTGGGTGGGGACGGTTGATGATCTCGCCTACCTTTATCTTAATCTGGCGATGCAGCTTCAACTCGAAGACGCAGTGCTGGCTGGAGGCTGCTTTGGCGGCTGGGTAGCGGCGGAAATGGCGGTTCGCAATACCGCTCGCTTTGCGGGCTTGCTGTTGATTGCCCCATTGGGGATCAAGACCGGCGGCGTGCTCGATCGCGATATCGTTGATATGCACGCGATCTCGCGCGCCGAGTTCATGCGTCTGGCCTGGGCGAATTCGGCAAAGGGTGAGATCGACTATACGAAATTACCGGATACCGAACTGGCCGGCGTCGCGCGTGGGCGCGAGGCATTGGTGGTGTTTGGCTGGAAGCCTTACATGCACAATCCTCGGCTGAAACGCTGGCTGCATCGGATCGACATTCCGACGCATCTGATCTGGGGCGAGC
Source organism: uncultured Alphaproteobacteria bacterium (assembly GCA_963819345.1). Taxonomy (GTDB): domain Bacteria; phylum Pseudomonadota; class Alphaproteobacteria; order Acetobacterales; family Acetobacteraceae; genus Rhodopila. Next base: position 38,898 of record CAWFVX010000021.1, on the reverse strand, counting down.
AGGACGGCATCGTCGCAACGTCATATGGCGAGGCGTGGAAGGCGGAGATTCCCGGCGCCACGATGGAAACGATTCCGAACGCCGGTCACTACCCGCATTGGGAGCAGCCGGAGGCGTTTGCCGCGTGCGTTCGTGGCTTCATCGGCCGGCTATAGGAGATACAGACATGCGCACTTGGTACTTCTCCGAAATGGCTTATCACCCGGCGTGGGAAAAGGGTCTCGCCCGAGGCTCGCTGCGGGTGAATTTTCCCAGCGAGAACGTGGATCCTGTGGTCGCGGGGAAGTTGCTGAATCGGTATCTTGACGAGTTCGCGCTGTGCGATGAGGTCGGGCTTGATATCATGGTCAATGAGCATCACAGCACGGCAACCTGTATGACGGTATCCGTCCCGATGGCGCTGGCGATCATTGCTCGTGAAACTAAACAGTCCCGTTTGTTGAGTTTGGGCAACCCGATCGCTAACCGTCCGGACCCAGTGCGCGTCGCCGAGGAAATGGCCTGGCTCGACTGCCTGTCCGGGGGGCGGATCGAGATGGGCCTGGTCAAGGGTGCGCCATATGAGATCGCCCCGGCGAATTCAAACCCCGGGCGGCTGATGCGGCGGTACTGGGAAGCCCACGACCTGATCATCAAGGCGTTGTCAACAACGACGGGGCCGTTCTCCTGGGAGGGCGAGTTCTATCAGTATCGCGCCGTCAACATTTGGCCTCGACCAATTCAACAGCCGACGCCGCCGATCTGGATGACCGGCATGAGCGTCGATACCGGTGTCGCCGCGGCCGAGCGAGGACATGTGGTCGGCACGCTGTTGTCCGGCGGTTTGGCGAAGCCGATGTATGAGGCGTATCGGAAGCGGGCTGCCGAGTTGGGCTGGAAGGCGGGGCCTGATCGCATGGCCTACGCCGCGATTGTCGGGGTAGGGGACACGCGCGAGGAAGGACTACGCCGAGCGGATATTATCGCCGATTATGTGCGGACGGCGCCGGTGGTGGCGGAGCCGTTCACCAATCCGCCTGGATATAACTCGATCGGTGCCAATGTGGCGATGCTGAAGGCGGGGCCGCGGGCGCATCGGATGGTGACTGATCGGAACGGTGTGCCAATCGATCATCGCACCGCGACCGTCGAGCAATTCATGGACACCGAGACCGTCTTCGCCGGGACGCCCGACGACGTGTTCAACCAGTTGAAGGCATTCAATCAGCGCATGGGCGGGGTCGGTCATTTGTTGTTCTTTGGCCAGGGTGGGCTTTTGACCCATCAGGACGCCAAAGAGAATATTCGATTGTTCGGCAGGGAGGTGGCACCGCGGTTGCGCGACCTCGGCGCGCCGCAGACAATGGCCGCGGCCGAGTAGCAACTGGAGGAAACTCGTGTCCGAGACCGTCCCCGGCGTATCGGCGTCTGAGAAGGCCGCACTGTTTGCCGGTACGGCTGCGCGTGTTTATCGCGTTCCCGGCTTCCCGAACGTTCCAAACGACAGTAGCTGGTGTCTCAACGTTAGAAACAATCGGGATACACTCCTGTAACAGGGATTGCCTATATCGCTGATCGCGATGAAATCTTAACAGGAGCTTTGGCATGTCCCTTGTGAAGCGCCTAGGCAGTGTGGCCGCGATCGCGGGCCTGGCTGCCGTTGGTGTTGCGGCGATGCCGCACGATGCGAATGCCTGGTGGCGTGGCGGAGTTGGCGTTGGCATTTGGGTTCCTCCCGTGGTTGTCGGGCCCCCGATCTACCCTGCACCGCCGGTCGCTTATGTGCCACCACCGGCCTATTATCCGCCGCCGGCCTACTACCCGCCGCCGCACCGTGTGTGGGTGCCCCCGCACTGGGAAGGACCATATTGGGTGCAAGGCCACTGGGCCTAGACGGTTTGGCTCTGCCCCGGCCACGGGCCTAACCGGCCCGTTATCCCGCGCATACACAACAGTTGACGCAGCGGCCGGCAGGGTCCACCACGGCTGGTACCCATGTTGCGCCGCTTCGAAGCCCTGCTCGATCCCACCACCGGAACGCCGGCTTCACCGCCCACCGCGGGCCTTCTCCGGTTCTACTGGTTTTACATCAGGCAAGTAACCGGCCTGACTGCGGCGCTATTTGTGTTTGGCGGCCTGAACGCAATTCTCAACTCGATGATCCCGGTGTTTATTGGCCATGTGGTCGGTCTGGTGTCCTCGCACACGCCGCAGACGCTGTTTCACGATAGCGGCCTGATGCTGCTGGCGATGGCGGGGGTGCTGATGGTGCTGCGGCCCCTGAGTCTGATCTCGCACAACATACTGGTGAACCAGATCGTCAATCCGGGCCTGTCCAACATGGTCCGGTGGCAAAACCACTGGCACGTAGTGCGTCAGAGTTGGACGTTCTTCCAGAACGACTTCGCCGGCCGCATCGCGAACCGTGTAGTGCAAACGGGTCCGGCGCTGCGGGAAAGCCTCGTGATGGCGTTCGATGCTGCCTGGTACATCATCGTCTACGGCACCAGCGCGCTGGTGCTGCTCGGGCGGCTGGACTGGCGGCTGACGCTGCCGTTGGTGGTGTGGTTTCTGATCTACGCCGCCATGCTGCGCTATTTCGTGCCGCGCCTGCGCGATCGATCGCGCCACGCGTCCGAAATGCGCTCGTTGCTGACCGGGCGCGTGGTGGACAGTTACACCAATATTCTGACCGTGAAGCTGTTCGCACGCGCGGCCGATGAGGATGCGTTCGTGCGGGATGCCGTCGACGCTCACACCGAGGCATTTCGCAACCAGACGCGCATGACAACGGCCTACACCTGCACGCTGGGGCTGATGAATGCCACCTTGATAGTCTCAATGTCGGCACTTGCGTTATGGCAATGGTCGGCCAGCGCGATCGCCATTGGAGCGGTGGCTACGGCCATTCCTCTAGCCTGGCAACTGAACAATATCGCGGGGTGGGTCGCGCGCAGCGTCACCTCAATTTTCGAGAATATTGGAACGGTGCAGGACGGCATGCGCTCGATCGACGTGCCGCGGCAGATGCCTGATCCCGAGGATGCGGTGGAATTGCACGTGACCGGCGGCGAAATCCAAATTCAGGATCTGCATTTCGACTATGGCCGTGTCCGGGATTCCATCGGCATCCGTTATCCGGCGGTTCTGCATGGCATCAACCTGACCATTTCGCCTGGGGAACGCGTCGGGTTGATCGGCCCGTCAGGCGCGGGTAAATCGACCTTGGTCAACCTGTTGCTGCATTTCTACGATCCTGCGGCCGGCCGCATCCTGATCGACGGGCAGGACATCACCGGGGTGACCCAGGAGAGTCTGCGCCGGCACATTGCTATGGTGACGCAGGATACGTCGTTACTACACCGGTCGATCTTCCAAAACATCCGCTACGGTCAGCCGCAGGCGACAGACGCGGAGATTATTGAAGCGGCGAAACAGGCGCAGGCACACGAATTTATCCTTGGTCTGGAAGACTGGCACGGACGCCGGGGGTATGACGCGCATGTGGGGGAGCGCGGGGTCAAGCTCTCCGGCGGGCAGCGCCAGCGGGTGGCGCTCGCGCGGGTCATCCTAAAGGACGCGCCGATCCTGATCCTCGACGAGGCCACGTCGGCGCTGGATTCTGAAGTCGAGGCGGCGATCCAGGAGCAACTTGATACGCTGATGGAAGGGCGGACAGTCATCGCGATTGCGCACCGGCTGTCTACTATCGCGCGAATGGACCGGCTGATCGTGCTCAATGAGGGCAGGATCGTTGAAGCCGGTTCGCACACCGAGCTGCTGCGCCGGGATGGGGTGTATGCGCGGTTGTGGCGGCATCAGTCAGGCGGTTTCGATACCACCACGATCCGCGACGGTGTCGTCGCCACGTAGCGTCTGCATTGCCGCGGCGTCCTCCGAGCCTACGCAAACTTGCCTTATTGCCTGTCGACATATGCCGCTGCCGCATCGAGATCAACGACGCTGGATTTCGCCGCCATTATAAGCTGTTGCAACGGTCGAAATGATAGGGCGGGCTGTTCCCCCGTTTTGGAAGCGGCTGCGGAGGGTCAGGAAGGGTCGCTCGACAGCGTAATAGGAGATTGAGGCCGTCAAGAAGCTAGCCACAAGGCAGACCACCGATTGTTGCCATTGGGGCAAGGATTTAATGGGGAGGAAGGAAGATATCCCCTCGTGCCAAACATAAAGTGAGTAGCTAAGTCGCCCAATCCACCGCAGAACGACTGTATTCAAGAACCGGTGAACTAAATGATATCGTTCACCGAACAAAACCGCCGACACGACGATGACAATCGAGACGCCTAGCAAGCTGTATCGCCACGTCTCGCGAAACCATGGATCGCGAACGAGCAGGCAGCCCAGGATGACCGTCAGGGCGACAATCACGAACACAGGTTGAGTGAGGCGAAGTACCACCTTGCGTCCGTCCGTGGTCTGGCAAGCTAATGCGAGCAGCACTCCGAAACCGATTAAGTCCAAGCGGTACTGCGACAGAACATAGAAGGTTTGGGTAAAGAGGAGCTCCGGATGCAGCGCCGCCTCCCCCAACCGCAGCAGCAGACAGCCGATGCAGAGCAGGGTCACCAACCACGTCAGGCGGATAGGATCAGCCTTGAGCAAAACGAAAGCAACCGGAAACAGAATGTAGAAGTGCTCCTCGAGTGACAGCGACCAGAACACCGCGAACGGCATCTGCCGCTCAATTCCGTGGGCCTCCAGCCAGACGCTCAGATAATTGGCAAAATAGCCGAGAGCCGAGGCCGGCTCGAGATAATTGAAGGGCCGACCGAGAGCGATATCGAATAGAATGACGAATGCGGCGAAAACGATGATCACCGGGTAGAGACGACAAATCCTGCGCACATAGAACATCTTGAGCGAGACTGTTCCAGTAACAGCCTGTTCCGCCAGCAACAGACGGGTAATCAGAAATCCACTGATAACAAAGAAGACATATACGCCTAAGCCGCCGGGGATCTCCTTGTCCACGAAATGACCCAGCAGGACGAGGGAGATGCTCATCGCGCGCAGCCCGTCAAGGCTAGGTACCGAACCGCGACGTGCTGACATCTCGGCAGGTGTTAGATACAGATGTTTCATAATTTGCCCGGCGATCTTGCGACGCCAACTCTGACCAGAATTCGGCGTTTAATCTACGCCCAGACGCGTATTGCGGAAGGAGATTACAGAGACGTGACTCAAAGGCTTTGGTCAACTCAGTTGATCTCGAAGAGGCATCTACTGACTGCTCGATTATCACTGTTAGCTGCCGGGTCGACGTTGTTTCAGATTGATGCCGGGCGTATACGCTGTAGCGGGCATTGCTGCATGACCCTGGGGGTATCGTGGAACCGGTTTTACTCAACCGCGCCAATCTGGCTCGCTTCGCGCCGAGCGTGCAGGTTCCTCGGTTTGATCCCGCGCTTGTCGCTGCCGGGATCGTGCATCTTGGGCTGGGCGGATTTCATCGTGCGCATATGGCGCGATATACGCACAACCTTATGGAACGCCGGGCGGATGCTCTCGAATGGGGGATCATCGGCGCCGGGCTGATGCCGGCTGATCGCCGCATGCAGGAAAGCCTTCGGCCACAGGACAACCTCTATACGTTGGTTGAACGTGGGTCGGGGGACGAGATCGTGACGGTGATCGGCTCGCTCGCCGATGTGGTTTTCGCGGGCGAGTCAAGTAGCGCGTTGCTGGCGGCTATTGATAGGCCCGTGGTTCGAATCGTTAGCCTTACGGTAACTGAACATGGGTATTGTTTGAACCGGTCGACCAAGCGTCTCGATCCCGAGCATCCGTTGGTTCGGAAGGATCTTGCGCAGCCGGAACAGCCGACCAGCGCGATTGGTATCGTCGTTGAGGCGTATCGCCGTCGGATGGCGACGGGGCAAGGGCCGTTCACCGCGCTGAGTTGCGATAACATCCAGCACAACGGCACCGTGCTGCGGGACGCGGTGTTGGCGCTTGCCACGCTGCGCGATCCGAAGCTGGCGGATTGGATCTCTGTCAACGGTTGCTTTCCCAGCACGATGGTCGATCGCATCACGCCGGTGACGGTGGAGAAGGATATTGCCGCGTTGGCCGAGCGGTATGGTGTGATCGACCGTTGGCCGGTATTTGCCGAAGTTTTCACTCAATGGGTGATCGAGGATCGTTTCACGGCCGGGCGCCCGGCGTGGGAAGATGTCGGCGCGCAGTTCGTTACTGATGTCGCGCCATACGAGTTCATGAAGCTGCGGCTATTGAACGCGAGCCATCTTGCGGTTTCGGGGATGGGGCGATTGAACGGCTATCTCACGATCGCGGAGTCGATGGCAGATCCGTTGATCACTCGGTTCATGGCGGCGCTGATGGATCGGGAGACCGGGCCTACGCTGCCGGAAGTGCCCGGGATCGATCTGCGAGGTTACAAGGCAACGCTGGTCGAGCGCTTCGCCAATCCGGCAATCAAGGACACCGTGGAGCGGGTAAATACTGACGCGCCGCTTAATATACTGGTGGATCCAATCCGGGACCGGCTGCGGTCCGGGGGGCCGGTGGATTTGCTGGCGTTGGCGCTGGCGGCTTGGCTTCGGCGGGTGCGTGGGGAGGATGAGCGGGGAGAGGCGATCGATGTCCGCCATCCTTTCGCGGAGGAGTTGCGCTCACGGGCGATCGAGGGTGGGCCGGACCCTCGGCCGCTGTTGGCGATGACTCAACTGTTCGGCGAGACCGGCACTGATGCGCGGCTGGTGGAGCCGGTCGGGCGGTGGCTTGGCTTGCTCTATGCCAAAGGCGCTCACGAAACGCTGGCCGAAGCGTCGCGCACGCTGGGGTTCTGAAGGGTCACAGGCGCTTGGGGTTCTAGGGTAGCCAGGGCCTTCTGACCGCCGTTGTGTTTTGAAGAACCCATCGAAGCCGGAGCCGTCGGCGAAAACCGAGAGCATTGCAATACGTCATCTGACGTGTTGGCACGTTTGAACCACCCCGCATACTCGGCCGCATAGCGTGAAGGCGCCGGAAATCGGTGGCAGCCGCTTTTTATAGGCGTGGCGGATAACAAAGCATGCGGAGAATAAGAAAAGCCCCGGGCTGCCCCTTCAGGCGTTGGCCGGCGTAAATTACTTAAACTGCTTCCGCCGTTGCTGGAGCCGCCGCCGGATCCAAGGCTCTCACTGGTTTCCCGACGATCTGGGCGCAAGGCATCAAGGACATACCCTGCGGCACATCCGCGTCCCGTATTCCGTTGTGTAAGCGATCGGCGGCCATGCGTCGAAGGACCTGGGTTTCAAGGTCGCAATACAAAATCTTGGCACATCGACCGCCATCACGTGCTTCATCACCCAGCCGAACAGCGTGGATATCCCGGATCTTGAGGGATAGCAGGCGAAGGGGGCGATTCCGAGGGGGATCCTGGAGGGCATCGAGGTAAAGAAGACCACCCGCTTCAACGACATGCTGCCGATCCGTTAAGAAGGGTGAATACGAAGGCGAAAAGATCTCGCGGCAAGGCATTTCGCCTTGCGAGGCGATGTATTTGGACAGCAAGGACGCGCTGACAATCGTTGAACGCCAACTCGATCGGCTACCGCCCGGATCTGATCGATCATCCGGTGACACAGGGAAGGAGCTGATGTCGCCCGCGTTCAAGGGCAAGGCGGCGATCTCGACGTGCCGAACATCGGTATCATGGACGCGGCGCTGGCGTTCGAATCGCGCGGATATCATCTACAAGAACAAGGCAACATGACGCGCGAGGAGATCGACAAAATGATCAACCCGCTGATCGCGCTAAAGAAGCAGAGCCAGTTCCGCGCGACGTGGACCACTTTCGAACGGTCTGTCGAACTCATATTGGCGGGCGAGGTGGAGATCCAATCGGTGGTCGCCGGCGGTAACGCGCTGTTCCCACATCTTTCGGTTCGCGACAACGTCGCCTTCAGCTTACGGGTGCGCGGGACTTCGCGTCGCGAACGTTGCCGTGAAGCCACCGGATGATCGAACAGGTGCAGTTGACGGAGTTGGCTGCTCGCCCAACCACTACAGTTGTCAGGCGGCCAGCAGCAACGTGTGGCGCTCGTGCGGGCGGTCATCCTCGGCCGCGCGTGCTGTTGTTGACGAACCGCTTTCGGCGCTCGACGAGTTTCTGCGTCTGCAGATGCGGGCGGAACTGAAGGAGATGCAGCAGCGGCTGGGTATCACATCCATTCATGTCACCCACACGCAACCGGAGGCGGTCGCGGTCGCGGATCAGGTCGTGGTGATGGCGCAGGGGCGGATCATTCAGTGCGGCCAATGCGCGCGAGATCTTCGCTGAACCCAACAGCACATAAGTTGCCTAGTTCATGGGTGGCTAGAATGGATTGGCCCGAAGACTGGAAACCATTGGCGGCTGTAGAAGTCTAGACTATACCTGACAGTTGGGGTTCAATCGGTGGGGCAAAGGATGCCCGGTGTATTGGCTCGCAGGAAGGCGGAGCCGACCGAAAAGCCAATACACCGCCGCGGCAAGATCGGCGTGATGGAACTCGTCAAGCAACTCGGCAACGTCAGCCAAGCCTGCAATGACGGGGTTCTCACGCGATAGCTTCTATCGCTTCAAAGACCTCTACGAGACCGGCGGCGAGTTGGCCCTGATGGAGATGCAGACGTTCGTTGACACACTGCTGCTGGCGAAGGAGGAATTGCTGCAGGCAGCGTGACCCATGACAACGGATATTCGTTGGGCACCCATCACGACGGAGACCTGACCTTAGATCAATCCAAACCTTACACAGTATGCACTGTCGCCCTCACTCCAACCATGTCGGTACCGGCAATCCCTTCTCGCGTAGGAACGTCGGGTTAAACAACTTCGACTGATACCGAGAGCCGGCGTCGCACAGGATCGTCACCACCATGTGCCCCGGCCCTATCGCCTTGGCCACCCTTATCGCCGCGGCGATATTGATTCCAGAGGAGGTCCCAACCGACAGCCCCTCGTGGATCAGCACCTCGAAGATCTGGTCAAGTGCCTCGGCGTCCGGGATTTGTTCGGCGTCGTCAATCGATGCCCCGGACAGGTTTTCTGTTACCCGCGAATTGCCGATGCCCTCGGTGATCGACGAGCCGGCAATAGTCAAATCTCCGCTCTTGATCCAGCCATACAGGCCAGACCCAAGTGGATCGGCCAATACGATGCGGACGCCGGGGTTGCGCTCCTTTAATGCCATGGAGACCCCGGCCAGCGTGCCGCCGGTGCCGCAGGCGCAGGTGAATGCATCGACCCTTCCGCCGGTCTGCTCCCAGATCTCCGGTCCGGTGGTCATGCGATGGCCTTCCCGATTTGCCAGGTTGTCGAACTGATTGGCCCAAACGGCATTGCCGGTCTTCGCTGCAAGCTCTTCGGCCAGACGGCGTGAGACATGCACATAATTGCCTTGGTCGCGGTAGGGCTTGGCCGGGACCAGCCGCAGATCGGCTCCGATCATGCGCAGGAAGTCGATCTTTTCCTGTGACTGGGTTTCTGGCATGACGATCACGCTGCGGTAACCGCGAGCGTTGCCGACTAAGGTCAGGCCGATCCCAGTATTGCCCGCCGTGCCCTCTACAATCGTGCCGCCCTCACGCAGCGTGCCTCGCTGTTCGGCATCAATGATGATAGCCAGTCCTGCGCGATCCTTGACTGATCCGCCAGGGTTCATGAACTCGGCCTTGCCAAGGATAGTGCAGCCGGTCGCCTCCGATGCGCGCCGCAGACGGATCAGTGGCGTGTTGCCGATCGTTTGAGCCAGGTCGTCTTGCCAGGACGTCCCATGATATAAGCCTGTCATCGTAATCCCCAATCGCCCCAGCGGAGTGTCAAGCATGGTCGAGAATGTTGCGCCAGCCCAGGCCTGGGAAGCCTTGCTGACCAATGAAGAGGCGCAGTTGGTCGACGTCCGCACCGACGTCGAGTGGACTTTCGTCGGGCTACCCGACCTGAAGGCGGCTGGGAAGCAGACGCTCCTGATCCCGTGGCAGATCTATCCGACAATGCAGCTCAATGGCTCGTTTGAAGAGAGCCTGCGCGCCGCTGGCCTTACGGCCGAGCACAAGATCTATTTTATCTGCCGCAGCGGTGCGCGTAGCATGGCGGCAGCCGAGGCCGCTCGGTCCGCTGGCTTCCCGCACGTGTTCAACGTCGCCGACGGGTTCGAGGGTCCGCCGGACGTCGAGGGCCATCGTGGGACCACCGCGGGCTGGAAGGCGGACGGGCTGCCTTGGCGCCAGCGTTAGACTAGACTAGCAATTTCACCTAACATGCCTCCGGCTCGAGCTCTTTGGCGGTGCATGGAGCGCGGAACAAAGCCCGCGCGGCATTCGAGGCCGCGTGAAAGACGCCCGCGGGGCGAACGCTTTCTGGCGCCTCATTAACGATTTCTTATTACCTGCCATGCCATCCAATGGGTATGTCGCATGCGTCCTGCCCAATCCGTTCCTTCATCGCTCGCGTGCGGTTGGCGTTCACATCATCCGACCGAGGTTGACACCGAATGCCGCCGCGGCAGCATCTGCTAATTGTTGACGACCAGCGCGTCGACCGTGCCATCGGGACTCACGCCGCCACACAGATAGGCTACACGGTCAGTTGCGCTGCATCGATCGAGGAGACGAGGGCGCTTCTCGAGGCAGGCAATCGCTTCGACTTCGTCGTGCTCGACCTGGCGCTTGGCGCTGAAGATGGCCTTGAAGTCCTGCCGTTGATCGCCCGCTTCGATCCCGCCGCGGTCGTTGTCTTGGCATCCAGCTTCGATGGTCGCATCCTAGCCGCCAGTCAGCGCCTCGCCTCCGGCCTCGGACTTCGCGTGGCGGGCGTGTTGCGCAAGCCGATCCTGCCGACGGCGCTGCAACGATTGCTCCAACTGTCCCCCTGTGCTCTGGGCCACGGCAGTGCCGATGTGCTGTCGATTCCGCCTGAACAGCTTCGTCACGCCATCGACAGGCGACAGATCGCGGCCTGGTTTCAACCGCAAACATCGTTGGAAACCGGCCTGGTGGTGGGCGCGGAGGCTCTGGCTCGTTGGCGCGTTCCTGATGGCCGCTGGATCCCGCCGGCAGGTTTCGTTCGGATCGCTGAGCAACATGGCATGGCGGCGGCATTGACCGATTTGATGTTGGATCGGGCGCTGCTTGCTTGCGCGGGATGGCGCCACAAGCGTCCGGATTGCTGGGTCGCCGTAAACGTTTCCCCGTTGCTGCTGAACGATCCTGGCATCGCCGATCGGATCGAGCAGAAGCTTCGGGAGCACGGTGTCCCACCTGGCGCGCTGATAGTGGAGATCACTGAGACCAACGGCATCCCCGACACCCCCTGCGCAATGGAAATCCTGACACGCCTGCGCATCCGCGGGGTAAATCTGGCGGTGGACGATTTCGGCACCGGCCATTCCAGCCTGCTGTCGCTGATACGTACGCCGTTCAACGAAATGAAAATCGACCAGGCATTCGTGGCCGACGCGATTTCAAACCGCGACGCCCGCAAGGTGGTCCGGGCCAGCGCTTCCTTGGGGCGGGAACTGGGGTTGAAGGTGGTTGCCGAGGGTGTGGAAACCGAGGCCATGGCGCGTCTTGTGCAGGATGCCGGCTGCCAGGTTGGGCAAGGCTGGTTGTATGGACGCGCGGCGCCGTCGGAAATATTCCAGGCGGACCTCGAGCTGTCGCCCGAGATCGCCGGCGTTGAGCCGTTGACCTGAGATAGGATGCGCCTCCGAGCTGTCCTGGCTGCCATACCCATTGTGCTGCTGGTCTGGCTCGGGATCGGCGCTTATCTTGTTCAGAGGCACAGCTCCGAGATCGATCATGTCCAGCGGGAGGCTGGCAGTCTCGCACAGGCGTTCGAGGAAAATATCCGCCGCACGGTCGATGCGATCGACACCACGATCCGATCGGTTCGGGCTGCGAGGGCGCGCGATCCAGCGGGTTTCGACCTAGCGTCGTGGGAACGTGAGAGTGGCCTGACAAATGAACTGACGCTACAGATTTCGGTGTCGGATCGCGCAGGCGACATCCTCGCGAGCAACCTCAGCCCCATCACGGACCAGCGCGCCAGCGTCGCGGACCGTGAGAATTTCCGCATGCCAAGGGACACAGCCGGTGACGAGCTTTTTATCGGTCGGCCGGTGATTGGACGTGTCACTCGCGAGTGGTCGCTGCAGTTCGTTCGGAAACTGTTCGATGCCAGGGGCACGTTCGATGGCGTCATCGTCGCCTCCCTCGACCCAGCCTTGCTGGCACGCTTCTACACCTCCTTCAATATTAACCATTGCGTTGTGCTGCTGCTGGGCCAAGACGGGATTGTGCGATCGGCCGGACCAAGGTACGGCAGCCGGGGTTAGCGATGATCTCTCTTCAATGGGGCTCGCCAACCCCGGTTCGGCCGAAAGCCACGGTCTCTTGCGTACGAGTTTCACCACCGATGGGGTCGAACGGATATATAGCTGGCGTAGGCTCTATGCTTACCGCCTCGTGGTGGTCGCTGGCCTGTCCATTGAAGACGCGCTGGCGGGTTATTGGGAGGATTTGAAGGCTTGCGTAGCAATTGGTCTTGGCCTGACTGCGATGGCTTTATTGGTGACTGGTGTCCTCGACCATAACCGGATCGATAACATGCTGTCGCGCGGAGTGCTGCGGGCAGCGGTGGACAACATCAGCCAAGGCCTGATGGTGATCTCCGCGGATCGCCACGTGCCCCTGCTCAATGCGCGTGCTGTCGAACTGCTGGACCTCCCGCCGCATCTGGCGCTGCCGGGATTTGAATTCAACTCGCTGCTGGAATGGCAGCTCGAGGCGGGCGAGTTTGCTGACAACGACTCAGCGGCTGAGCGAACCCTGGCCGAGTTGGGGGAATCGAGCGTAGCAACGCCGTTTACCGCCGCACGCGGCGCAATGGCACGGTGCTGGAAGTCCGCACGAAGGTGCTCGATTCCGGTCTCGCGGTTCGCACCTTCACTGACATCACCGAACAGGAGCACGACGCCAGCGCCTTGGCCGATGCCCGCGATTTGGCGCAGGCGGCGGCACGGGCCCGATCTGAATTCCTCGCCGTCATGAGCCACGAAATCCGTACGCCACTGAATGGCGTGATCGGCGTTGCGGGATTGCTGGAGGACACGCAGCTTGGGTCCGTACAGCGCGATTACGTGCGGCTGCTGCGGCAGTCGGGTGATCATTTACTGGAGCTGGTCAACGACATTCTAGACTTTTCCCGTTTGGAGGCCGAACGGGTGGTACTGGAAGAAGTCGATTTCGCCCCGCGGGCGTTGCTGCAGAGCGTCGTTGAAATGTTTTTGACCCAGGCCGCACCGAAAAGTCTGTATCTGTCGTCCAATGCCGACGAAACGACACCAGCCGTAGTCAGTGGTGATCCCGGCCGGCTTAGGCAGATCCTGCTCAATCTTGTCGGCAACGCGGTGAAATTCACCGACAAAGGGTGGGTCAGCGTGACCCTGACGCACGAACGCGCCCCTGATGGCTGCATCAAGCTGCAGTTCAGCGTCGCGGACAGTGGGATCGGGATTGAGCCGGAAGCCATCGACCGGATGTTCCAGGAATTCACGCAGATGGACGGTTCAATTTCCCGCCGGTTTGGTGGCAGCGGCCTGGGGTTGGCAATTTGCCGCAGGCTAGTGGAGCTTATGGGTGGTAGCATCACCGTCGAGAGCCGGCCCGGAAGTGGCAGCACGTTCAGGTTCGACGTGGCGGTAAGGGCGGCCAAGGCAATGCTGCCGGCGGATACGGTGGCGGACGTCGAACCCCAGCCTGCTCTGGGCATGCGAATTCTGCTCGCCGAGGACAATCCCACCAACCGCATCGTCGCACTTCGTATGTTGGAGCGGCTTGGGCATCGGGCGGATGTTGTCGGCAACGGTCTGGAAGCTATCGCTGCTCTGGAGCGGGCCAAATACGACCTAATCTTGATGGATGTGATGATGCCGGCAATGGACGGCCTCACTGCTACGCGCAAGATCCGCGCTGTGGAGGGCGCCCTCTCGCGGATCGCTATTGTCGGCCTGACTGCCGGTTCGGGTCCAGACAATCTAGCGGCCTGCGTAGAGGCTGGGATGGATGCTGTCACCACCAAACCGGTTACCCCCGAGCGCCTGCGGGCAGCGCTCGCGGAGGGGCTTGGCGCGGCAGGGCGAAATCGCCCCCTGACTAGTCCGGAGCGGTCGACCTCTCGGTTGCGCGAATTGGTTGAAATGCTCGGGGAGGAGGCGGTGGCGGAGATTGTGCGCACCTTCTCGGAGGACACAAAGGCTAATTTGGAGGCAATGGAACGGGCGGCTTCGAGCAAGAACCTCCAGACGACTTATCGCTTAGCGCACAGCGTCACCGGGGCCGCGCGGAATGTTGGCGCCGATGCGCTGGCGGAGCGCGCGTCAACGCTGGAGCAGACGATAGGGTCGCTGAGCGCGAAGCAGATCGCCGCGGAGATTGCAGCCATGCAATCCGAATTGGACGCGGTTCTAAGCGGGCTGGGGACCAGCCTCGGGCCGACGGTGCGGGAGGTGGTGGGTTAAGCGACGGTGGGCGGTTGGCGGCTTTACGCTGATCTTTGCGCGGACTAGACCATATCATCCTGACTGTGCAGGCTGAATATGGTCCATACCTTTGTTTGGTCGGATGGTTTACGCCCGCCGTCCGGCGCAGCTTTATGACTGGAATATCCACCAAAATTCCGAGAGTGGCGCTTGTAACCGGTGGCGCTCACCGGCTGGGCCGGGAGATCGTTCTGGCACTGGCGCGGCAGGGTTTTGACGTCGCCGTTCATTTCAACAGCAGTCAAGACGAGGCTGAAGAGACGCTGGCGGACGTTCAGGCCCTGGGCCGCCGGGCCGCTCTTCTCCAGGCGGATCTGGCCGACGAGGTGCAGGTAGAGCGTCTGATCCCGCGAGCGATCGAACAGTTCGGCCCGATTGGCGTTCTGATCAACAACGCCAGCCGCTTCGACCGGGACGAATGGCATGACGTGACGCGCGCCTCTTGGGACGCCCATATGGACGCCAACCTCCGCACGCCCTTCGTTCTGATCCAGGCGTTTGCGCGGGTGTTGCCGCCCGATGCCGAAGCTGTTGTAATCAATATGATCGACCAGCGGGTCTGGTCGCTGACGCCGCATTTCGTATCGTATACGGTCTCCAAGGCCGGCCTGTGGGCGTTGACCCAGACCATGGCATTGGCGCTGGCGCCACGCATTCGGGTCAACGCGATTGGTCCGGGACCAGCACTTCCCAGCCTCAGGCAGACCGAAGCCCAGTTTGCCCGGCAATCGGCGTCCGTACCACTGGGCCATGGCACCAGCGCGATGGAGGTGGGACGGGCTGCGGTAATGATCCTGGGTCTGCCGGCGATGACCGGCCAAATGATTGCGCTCGACGGCGGACAGCACTTGCAATGGGCGGCCGTGCAAGACGCCGCGGGCCCCGAGGAATGACCTCGTACAGCGGCACCCTGGCGGGTCCCGGCATCCGTCACGTCTTCGTGCGGGACATGGTGCTGACCGCCAGTATCGGCATCTATCCGCACGAGCATTCCGGCCGGCAACGTGTTCGTATCAACGTGGATCTCGCGGTCGATGATGAAAGTGCGTTAGCCGGTCTTGCGGTCGGTCCGGACGAACTGAGCCGGGTGGTCAACTACGAGAAGATTGTTGTTGCTGTACGGGCGATTGTGGGGGATGGGCATACGCGTCTGGTCGAGACCATGGCCGAACGGATCGCCGAAGCATGCCTACGGGATGCGCGGGTCAGGACAGCCAGGATCCGCGTCGAAAAGCTGGATACCTTCGCCGATGCGGCGTCGGCCGGCGTTGAGGTTGAGCGGGAGCGCCAAGGTCGGTAGACGTTTGCCGTGGGATAGCTACATCGGTGCGCGAGGTCGAATCTTGAGTGACCACGGTGTCGAACATTGCTTGTGCGGCTTCCCGGTCTCCGCCGTCTGATACAATCCCGTTGGCGCAGATGCCGGCAGATATCACTGCAGCCCCGGACAATTGGTGGCTCTACGAGTTCAAACCTTTCGGCGATTTCTCCCGTCCGACGCATAAGTCCAATGCTGCGATGCAGCATTCATATTCGGCCAGTAGTATCCATTTGTCGCCGTGCGGATTGGAAAATTCGGATGAAAATACCAATCATCCTCCCCCGTCGCGAGTGATAGCGCGGGCGTCCCTTCCGGACAGGGCTTCGAGGTTCGCTGACGTGGTACGGCATGCCACTTGCGAGATGTACGATCTGGTGGGGAGCTTCTCCGATAGTGGCGGCGACCTGGCCATTTAAAGGGCTTTTCGATGGGTATAGTCCGCTTTGCGCTCAGATTTCCGCACACGTTCTATGTGCTGGCGGGGCTCATGCTGTTCCTAGGCTGCAGCGCCATCCTGGTCACGCCGAAGGACATCTTCCCCGCCATCAACATCCCGGTAGTAACAGTCATCTGGCAGTATACTGGGCTGTCTCCTGCGGAGATGGAGCAGCGTATCACCACCTACAGCGAGTATTCGATCAGTGCGAGCGTCAGCAACGTGCGCAACATCGAAAGCCAGACTCTGGAAGGCATCGCGGTCGAAAAGGTCTATTTCCAGCCAAATGTAAACATTAGTCTTGCAATCGCCCAGTTGGTCTCGGCGAGTAACTCTATCCGCGCCCTGATGCCCGCCGGGGTCCAGCCACCGATCATCGTTCAGTACAATGCATCGTCGGTTCCGGTACTGCAGCTCAGCCTGAGTTCGGACACGCTGAACGAACAGCAGCTTTACGACTACGGCCTCTATCAGGTACGCCAGCAACTCGCGCCAATTCCGGGCATCACTTTGCCGACCCCGGCCGGCGGCAAGTATCGTCAGATTATGGTCTATCTCGACCCGGACGCGCTGCGCGCCCGCGGCGTCACGCCGAACGACGTGGTGAGTGCGGTGAACGCCCAGAGTTTTACGCTGCCGGCGGGCGACGCCAAGTTGGGCGATAAGCAGTTTATCGTGCGGGTGAACGCGATGCCGCTGTCGATCGAGGCGTTGCAGCACCTAACGATCAAGCAGGTCGGCCCCACCACGGTCTATCTATCCGACGTAGCGCATGTGGCGGATTCCTGGTCGGCCCAGGCGAACATCGTGCACGCCGAGGGCAAGCGAGCGGTGCTGCTCACGATCATTAAGAACGGCGACGCGTCCACGCTCGACGTGGTGAAAAACGTGAAGGCTGCGCTGCCCTCGATCCAAAAAGCCGCGCCCCCCGGCATGCAGATCCACATGCTGTTCGATCAGTCGATGTTTGTGCAAAACGCGATCAGCAGCGTGCTGCGTGAGGGCGCCATCGCCGCCGGCCTGACCGCCCTGATGATCCTGCTGTTCCTTGGCTCCTGGCGCTCAACCGTTGTGGTGATGGTGTCGATCCCTCTGTCGATTCTCACCTCGATTGCGGTGATGTCGGCGCTCGGTGAAACCATCAACACCATGACCCTGGGCGGTCTGGCGCTTGCCGTCGGCATTCTGGTCGACGACTTGACGGTGACGATCGAAAACACCCACCGGTTGCTGGAGGAGGGGCGGACGTTCGAGCCAGCCGTGCTGGAGGGAGCGGCCGGCATCGCGGTGCCGACCCTGATCTCCACACTCGCGATTTGCTGCGTCTTCGTCTCCGTGTTCTTCCTGCAGGGGGCGTCGAAATACCTCTTTACTCCCCTCGCGATGGCGGTGGTGTTTGCGATGCTGGCCTCCTACGGCATCTCGCGCACGCTGACCCCGATCATCATCCGCCTGCTGCTACGCAAGGAGTATGCCAGCCACGGCGCTCCGAAGGGGTGGTTCGGACGCATCCATGAGCGGTTCAATGCCGGTTTCGACCGGTTCCGCGACTTCTACGGCTGGCTGCTCGCCGGAATACTGCGCAGGCGCGTGCTGACACCACTCGTCGGGGGTTCGGTAGTGGCCGGCGCGGCAGTGATATCGCTGTTCGTAGGCTCCGACTTCTTTCCGCCAGTGGACGCGGGGCTGATCGAGTTGCATGTCCGCGCCCCGGCGCGCACCCGCATCGAAAGAACCGAACACATCTTCCACGCCGTCGAGGACAACATCCGGCAGCAGATTCCGCAATCGGATCTCGGGCTCGTGCTGGACAACATCGGCCTGCCAGCGCGTTTGTTTAATCTGGCCTTCACCGATGGCAGCACGATCGGCGTCAACGACGGCCAGATCATGGTGCAACTGAACGAGGGCCACGCGCCCACCGCGGACTATGTCAAGAAGCTGAGACGCGAGCTGCCGGCGGCGTTCCCCGACGTAGCGTTCTATTTCCAGCCAGCCGACATGGCGACGCAGGTGCTGAATTTCGGCGTGCCCTCCCAAGTCGACGTTCGGGTGCAGGGCCGGGACCGTGCCGCCAATCAGATTATCGCCAAGGAGCTGCAGAAACGCCTGGCCGCCATCCCGGGCATCGTGGATGCACACATACAGCAGGAACTGGATGCGCCGGAGTTCGAGTACACGATCAACCGCACGCGCGCCCAGGAACTCGGCCTCAACGTCACCACGGTGGCCAACGACGTGAACATCAGCCTGAGTTCATCCGAGCAGGTTTCGCCGAATTTCTGGACTGATCCGAAGAACGGCATTCCGTACTTCTTCGCGGTCCAGACGCCGGAATACCGTATCGCCAGCAAGCAGGACATCGACAATACGCCGATTTCCGGCACCCAGTCCGGCAACAACGTCGTGCCGAATCTGCTGGGCAACGTTGCCACAGCGCAGCGGGTGCCGGTGCAGTCCGTTTACAACCATGCCAACATACAGCCAGTCTACGATGTCTATGCCAGCGTGCAGGACCGCGATCTCGGCAGCACCGCGGCGGCGATCCGGAAGGTTGTGCAGGAGATGCAAGGCAAGCTCGGCCCCGCTGATCGCATCGTCATCCTCGGTCAGATCGATAGCATGGATCATGCTTTCACCAATCTAACCATCGGCCTGCTGTTCGCCGCGGTGTTTGTCTATGCGCTGATGGTGGTGAACTATCAAAGCTTCGTCGACCCGCTCGCCGTCGTCCTGGCGCTGCCTGGCGCGGGGAGCGGCATCATTCTGCTACTGTTCGCCACAGGAACGATGTTCAGCGTGCCGTCGCTAATGGGGGCGATCATGGCAGTGGGGGTTGCCTCGGCGAACTCCATCCTGCTGGTCACGTTCGCACTTGAACAGCGCGAGGCCGGCATGGACGCATACGAGGCCGCGCTCTCCGCCGGCACCACCCGGCTGCGCCCGGTGCTGATGACCGCCGCGGCGATGATTGTCGGAATGCTGCCGATGGCGATCGGCGGCCCCGGCGAGGAGCAGAACGCAGTGCTCGCGCGGGCCGTGATCGGCGGCGTCGCCATCGGAACCATCACCACACTGTTTTTCGTCCCCTATCTATATTCAGTTTTCGGCAAGTTCGAACGCAAACATGTATAACTGCAGTCATCATTGATGCAGCCCGGAGCACACCCATGGACGAAATGTCGCCGCGGCCATCCGAAGTCCTGCCAGCCGAACACGAGCAATTGCCACCACCCGATCAAAACCTGGAACGGCACCGTCGCCGCATAGCACAATGGGTCGGGGTCACCGCCGTGGCCACTTTGGCCGCCCTGGTCGGCGTCGGCGCATGGGGCGAGGCGGAACGTCACTCCGAGACGATCGCCACGCTGGCGGCGGAACGTGACGCCGTGCCGGTCGTGCGCACCGAGGTCCTCAAGCTGCTGAGCACACCGCCGCGCATTGAGCTTACCGGCTCGACGCAGGCGTTCGAAGCCGCAACGCTGTTTGCCCGTGCGACTGGATACATCGGCAAGCGCAACGTGGACATCGGCAGTCGCGTGCATGCGGGCGACGTGCTTGCGGTGATCGCCGCGCCCGATCTCGATCAGCAATATGCTCAGGCGCGGGCGCAACTGACGCAGATGCAGGCTGCACTGGCGCAGTCGCAGGTCAACATGGAGCTCGCCAAGGTGACGAACGGCCGCCAGTCGCAACTGACGAAGGACGGCTGGACCAGCCAGCAGGGAGGCGACCAGGCTCGGCTGAGTTACGCGGCCAGCGTCGCAGCCGTCGGGGTGGCGCGTGCCAACCTGCAGGCACAGCAGGCCCAGGTCGACCAACTGGAACAATTGACTGGGTTCGAGCGGGTGGTCGCGCCATTCGATGGCGTGATCACGACCCGGCAGATAGATGTCGGTAGCCTGGTCACGGCCAACGCGAGCAGCGGAACGCCCCTGTTCTCGATCGCGCATACCGATGTTCTACGGGTGCAGATCTACGTTCCGCAAAATGATTATTTCGGCCTCAAGGATGGCCAGCAGGCCGAGGTGACGGTCCCGGAATTGTCCGGTCGGGTGTTCCACGGCCGGCTTGCGCGCAATGCCAGCGCACTGCAGGACGCCACGCGAACGGTGCTCGCCGAGGTTGATGTCGACAATAAGGACGGCGCCCTTGCACCGGGAATGTATACCGTCGTGCGGCTAGATGAATTGCAGCCCCAGCCGGTCATCGCTGTGCCGTCGCAGGCTATCATCTTTGACAAGGACGGGTTGCAGGCCGCGGTTGAAGAGAACGGCGTGGCGCAGATCCGGCATCTCGATGTTGCCGCCGATAACGGCGCCACCGTCAACGTGCGCGCCGGTTTGAAAGCGGGCGATCGGCTCATCCTGAACCCGCCAATCGGCGTCATAGACGGTATGCACGTGAGGACGCCCTCACCTGCGCCACAGGTTGGCTCGGATCATCAGGGATGATCCACCGCTTGGGGAACCCATCGCGACGTTGCGGTGACTACGGGCGACCCAGCGGTCCAGGGGCACTCGCCTGTGCTCGGGGCCGTCTTGCCTTTGAACACAAGTCTGCGGCGGAGCAATTCCCGGGCCTTGACCAATACTCCCACTCCCCTGATTGAGTAGGATCGTTCGCCACGGCCCTCCTGGAGCCCGCCACGTGAATTTGGATATATTTGCAGCCGCCACACCGGCGCTGATCTCTCCGCCCGAACCCGACACGACGCCCGATCGTCTGTTCGAACGGGCGATCGCATTGCGCGGCCTGTTGCGGAAACAACAGGACGAAGCGGATGAACGCGGCTCTTTACTCGGCTGAAGTGTGCCGGGGGTAGTAGCTGGGACGAGCGCGATGCCGAAGGTGACGGACTACACGACGTATGCGGATGCTCATCGCCTGTTCTCGACCGCCCGGCTGTGGGAACTGTTCGACGGCAATCGCGAAAGCCTGAACATCGGCCATGAATGTGTTGACCGCTACGCCAGCCCAGGTCGGGTCGCCTTGCGTATCGCGCATGCTTCCGGGGCGGATGAAACCATAACCTTTGCCGATCTGTCGGCTTGGTCATCCCGCTTCGCGCATTGGCTGGACGCTACCGGGGTAAAGCCCGGCGATCGAGTGGGCATCATGCTGGAACCGTCTCTGCCGTTCTACGCGGCATTGTTCGGAACTATGAAGCGAGGCGCCGTGGCAGTGCCCTTGTTCACATTATTCGGCCCCGACGGCGTCCGCCTGCGCATCAATGACTGTGCGCCGTCCCTGCTGTTGACCACGCCGGAAAAAGCGGTGGAGCTTGCCGCTCTCGCCGCCCCGAGCATACTGGCGGTAGATCACGCGTTTATGGCCGCGCTGGAGGCGTTTCCGGAGCATTATGAACCGCGAACCGCGCCGACCGACATGGCGATCTTCCAGTACACGTCGGGCACGACGCGCGAGGTGCCGGATGCCATCAAGCACACCCATCGTGCAATTATGGTGGTGATGAACGCCGCGCTGTACGGCACCGGTTTGCGGCCCGGTGACCGGTTCTTTTGCCCGTCCTCGCCCGCCTGGGGTCACGGCCTGTGGCACGGCACACTAGCTCCATTGGCATTGGGAATCGAGACCGGCGCCTACGCCGGCAAGTTCGACGCGGAGCGTCTTCTGCAGGCGCTACAGGATTATGGCACCACAAATTTGTCAGCGGCCGCCACCCATTACCGGATGATGAAAAACACCGGCCACATTCAGGATTACCGCACGGTCCTGCGAAAGCTTTCGTTTACCGGCGAGCCTATCGATCAAGAGACTGCTTCGTTTATACAGGCTGCCTTCGGTGTGCCGTTGTGCAGTATGTACGGCACCACCGAAGTTGGCGTCGTTCTCGCCAATTATCCCGGCGCCCCGGACTTCCAGATCAAAGACGGATCGCTCGGCCGGCCAGTTCCCGGCGTTGATGTGGAAGTGCAACGGCCGGATGGGAGCCGGTGTCAGCCAGACGAGCTTGGCGAGATCAAGGTGCGTCGCCACGGCGCTTGGTTTCCCACGAAGGATCGCGGCCGAACCGATGCCGACGGCTATTTCTATCATGCCGGCCGAGCCGACGATGTCATAATCTCGGCGGGCTGGACCATGAGCGCGGTTGAGATCGAGGACGCGATAGTGGGCCACCCAGCGGTTCAGGCGGCTGCGGTGATCGGCGTACCCGATGTGCTGCGAGGGCTTGTGGTAAAGGCGTTCGTTGTGCCGGCCCCTGGCCATACAACCGATGAGGCCGCTATCAGCGACATTCAGGCGTTCGTGCGCACGAGGCTCAGCCAGCACGAATACCCTCGCCTCATCAGTTTCGTCTCCGACCTGCCCAGGACGCCGGCCGGGAAAATCAATCGCAGGGCCCTGCGCGACCAGGAAGCCGCCTCGCCCAGATCAACGGAGCATACATGAGCGCCGAAACCACGCGGTACTTTCCGAAGATAACCGATGAGGCGCTCGATGCATTGCGGGCCCGTAAGAACGTGCGGATCGAGAATACGCTTGAACCGTGGTGCCATGAAGCGACGCGCGACAACATCCGTCATTACGCTCACGGCATTGGCGACGATAACCCGCTGTGGTGCGATCCATCATACGCCGCGAGGTCGCGTTTCGGCGGCATCGTGGCATTGCCGAGTTTCCTGTTCGCCACCAGCCGCATCGTGTCTGGATACGTGGGTGGGATTCCGGGTGTGCATGCGATGTGGGCAGGCGCCGACTGGGCTTGGCACAAACCAGTCTTCCGTAATCAGGAAATTACCACGGAAGCGTGGTTGAAGGATCTGATCGAGCACGACACAAAATTCGCCGGCCGGGCAATCCAACAGATCTACCATGTCAACTTTTTCAATCCCGATGGCGACCTGGTCGCCGAGGCCGATAGCTGGTGCTTCCGCACCGATCGCGACCTGGCGCGCGAGCAAGGCACCAAATACACCGAAGTCCGCGCTCGGCCGCAGCGTGTCTATAGTGAAGACGACCTTGAACGTCTCTATAAGCATTATGAGGCCGAACAAATTCGTGGTTCCACGCCACGGTATTGGGAGGACGTGGCGGTCGGCGATGTGTTGCCGACCATGGCGAAGGGGCCGATGACGGTAACCGGCTTCATTGCCTTCGCGCAGGGATGGGGAGGCCTCTATATCCGCGCCAACAAGCTGGCCTGGCGTCAGGTCAGTAACCATCCCGGTTTGGGGATTGCCAATCGTTTCGGCATACCGGATTGCCCCGAGCGGGTGCACTGGGAGCCGGAGTTTGCCTTGATGGTTGGGGCGCCGGGCGCCTACGACTACGGCCCGGAGCGCTGCTCTTGGCTGACCCACCATCTGACGAACTGGATGGGCGACGACGGTTTTCTGCGGCGCGCTTCCTGCAAGATCCGCCGGCACAATCCGGAAGGCGACCTACTGTTCATCGACGGCACCGTAGTCCGGACATTCCAGGAGGAGGGTCGGCATCTGGTCGAGATCGAACAATCCGCGCACAACCAGGATGGAGAATTGTCTGTGCTGGGCTCAGGGATTGTGGAATTGCCGAGCAGAGCGGGCGTATGAGGCATGGGCACCGGCGGGCTGCCACAAATTAGAGGCATTAAGTGATCATATCTCACAAGTTTCGCTTCGTTCTGCTATTACCTTGGAAAACTGCCAGCTCGACCTCTCATGAGCGGCTCGTTGCCTACAACGACAGTCCCTATAGCCGCTTTTTTTACTTCAACCCTTTCCTTCAGAGGGTCGTGCATCAGCATATTACGTACCCTGAATTCGCAGCCCTCCCGGAAGGTCGGAAAGGCTATCTCTCCGCAGCGTTCGTTCGCAATCCCTATGACAGGGTCTATTCGGGATTTCTACAGTTGCAGCGGGATATCCAGCAGCATCCGACGGCGGAGTTTCCGGCTCCTTGGATAAAGGCGTTGGTCATGCAGCAGATTGCTGAAAATTTCGCCCAACTCGCAGCCGCCTGTTTCGACTTCGATCGGTGGTTCGAACTAATCGAGGAACACCAGATCTACGAGGTGGGACGAAACTCGAGCTTTCCTTTGCATCCGGCACATTATTGGACCGGCCTCGACAGGGAGCAGAACGTCAACTTTGTGGGCCGCGTGGAGAACTTCGACCACGACTTCAGCGCGTTCTGCTCCAACGTCGGAGTGACACCTGCTGACGGTCCAAATTCAAATGTCTCAAACGTAGTAGTCGATACTTCGGCCACAACGAGTCCCCGTTATCTAAGTAGAATGAACGCCGCATCGATCAGCAAGGTCAACGCATTGTTCAGCGAGGACTTCGAACTGTTTGGCTACAAGAAATATATCTAAACTGGTTTCTGGTTGCGCTCGCCTGAATGCCGCTAAATCTTCCGGCTTCCGGCTCCCCAGTTATCCTCCAGATTGCGGATCAAGCCCTGACTGAAATGGCACAGCGCCTGCTCCCGAGCATAAACGGCACAGTATCGGCGAAAAACATCCAAAGGCTCCACCCCAACCCGCAAGGCCCGGCGGTTGGCAATCGCACCGACAGCGCCGGCGCTGGTCAACATCGACACCGTGCGATCGATCACCGCATCCATGTCCTGTGCAGAAACGATCTCGTCACAGATCAGTCGGCCTTCAGCACTGTCGCATTGCAGGCGCCGTTCGGCCTGGATCAACTGCCGGGCGAGACGGTCGCCGGTGAACCGGGGCAGCCTCAGGTTCGCCGCCCCAGGGATGATCCCTTCCTTGCGGGCAGGTAACGACAGGAAGGCATCATCGGTTGCCAGGACGTAGTCCATCGTCAAAAGAATCTGGCAATGGCCGCCGATCGCGAAACCCTCGACGGCTGCAATCCAGGGCTTTTCGACGCCCGCTCCATTCACGTCGTCGGGCATCAGATCGGGCGTGGCGATACCGCGCAGGTATTTGTGCATGAAGCCCAGTTCGCGCTGCAGATACCAAAGATACGGGATCGATCCGTGATACAGATGCGTCAGGTTGATGCCGGCGCCGAAGATGCGTCGTCCGGCATACTTGGCGTGCTCCACCGGCTGCCCGCGCAGCACCGCGATTTCCGTCCCCGGGTCTAGCGTGGCGGCATCGACGCCGATCTCCATCGCATCGATCGTACCCTGGTCTTCCGCATTCAGATAGCGCGGATTGGAGCTCAGCAAATGCACCGCGCGACCGTGCCGTTCGAGGCGCACGGGTCCAAGATCCAAGAATCCCTGAGCTGCCAGAGTTGCCAGCGCCGCCGCCGTCTCCGGACGAGGCAGCAGCATCGCGTGGCAGAGATGCGTTCCGCAACGCGGATCGGCCAGAACATGCGCGAGCAGCAGGCTTTGGTCGGCTTCGTACCCTTCCTTGTCCTTCAGCGGACGCCCGCGCTCGGCGGCAAGCTGTTCGCGCGTAGGCACCAGCCCCGGATAGGCGTCGGCGGCGTCGCGAACCAGGTCCTCGACACGCACGAACCGGGTCATCCCATCGGTCACGGTGTGGTAGACCGCCTCGACATTCTCCCGCAGGAAGCGGTCGCGCGCCGGGCGGTCGTCGAAGCTCGGATGCATTGGCGTCAATCCTTCGGCCGCAGATCGAGGACTCGCTTCGCCTTGCCCTGGGAGCGTTCGAGCGTCCCCGGCTCGACCACCCTCACTTTCGTCTTTATGCCGACGAACGATTTTATCAGATGTTCCGCGTGCCGTTCGAGGGCCGTCATGTCCGCACCGCTCAGTTTGCCGGCCAGAACCGTGCGGGTTTCCACGACGACATCGAGCTCGTCCAAACTTCCGGGCCGGCGCAATTCCAGCAGATAATGCGGGGCGAGCCGGTCGTCCTTCGCCAGCACCGCCTCGATATTGGAGGGAAACACGTTGACGCCGCGGATAATCAGCATGTCGTCGCTGCGCCCGCTGATACGATCGATCCGCCTCATGGCGCGCGTTGCTGGCGGCAACAACCGCGTCAGATCGCGGGTACGATAGCGGATGACCGGCATGCCCTCCTTGGTGAGCGTGGTCAGCACGAGTTCGCCGGCGTGCCCGTCGGGAACCGGTAAGCCGGAGCCAGGGTCAATTATCTCTGGAAAGAAATGGTCCTCCCAAAGGGTCAGCGCGCCCTTCGAATCCGCGCATTCCTGCGCGATTCCCGGGCCCATGACTTCCGACAGACCATAGATATCCAGCGCTTCCAACCCCATGCGCCTTTCGAGTTCACCACGCATCCCTTCGCCCCACGGTTCGGCGCCAAACACCCCAAGCCGCAGACTGCATGCTGACGCGTCGATCCCCTGCCGGTCGAACTCATCGGCGATCGCCAACATATATGACGGCGTCACCATGATGATATCCGGCTTGAAATCGTTGATGATCTGCACCTGCCGTTCAGTGAACCCGCCACTAACCGGAATCACCGCCGCTCCGAGATGCTCGCCACCGTAATGAGCGCCCAGGCCGCCGGTGAACAAGCCATAGCCATACGCTATGTGGATCTTGTCCGATGCACGTCCCCCCGCTGCTCGGATTGATCGAGCCATTAAGACCGACCAAGTATCGATGTCGTTCTTTGTGTAGCCGACGACCGTGGGCTTGCCGGTGGTGCCGCTGGAGGCATGGATACGAACGATATCATCCATCGGGACGGCGAACATGCCGAAAGGGTAATTCTGCCGCAGGTCTTCCTTGGTGGTCAGCGGAAACCTTGAAACGTCCTCCACTCGCCGAAGGTCGTCCGGGTGAACGCCCGCCGCATCGAAGCTGCCCCGGTAGTATGGAACGCGTTCGTACGCGCGGAGCACAGTGTCGCGCAGCCGGACCAACTGCGACGCCATCAACTCGTCGGCACTCGCGTGCTCAATCGGTTCGACATGTACCGCAACGCTCATCTGACTGCCTCCCCGTTTCAAAGCAGATCAGAAAGGATCGTTCGGCCCGGCGGGGGCGTCAACAAACGTCTCACAAGCCGAACAACGCCTTCGCATTCCCCCCGGCGATAGCCGCCTTATCCGCTTCGGTGAATAAGGCAACAGAGGCGATATGACCGATCGGGTCGTATTCCCCCATGTCATAGGGATAATCGGTCCCGAGCATGATCTTGTCCACGCCAAACAGCTTGACCAGGGCTTCCAACTGGTCTGGTGTGAAAACGATTGTGTCGAGGTAGATTTTCTTCAGATAGAAAGTTGGCGGCTTCGGCAGCGCTCCGTGCGCGTCGCTGCGTGCGCCCCAGGCGTGATCGATCCGGCCCGAGTAAGCCGGCAGATACCCGCCGCCATGGGACGCAATGATCTTCAGGTCGGGATACCGTTCCAGCACCCCATCGAAGATCAGATGATGCAGCGCCATGGTAGTGTCCAAGGGGTTGCCGATGACGTTGCTGAAGTAGAACCGGCCGAAGCGTCTCGGTTCGGTGAAGCCGCTGGGGTGAATGAACACTACGGCGCCAAGCGCTTCGGCCTTGGCCCAAAAAGGCTCGAAGGACGCATCGGACAGTTCCAGGTCGCCAACATGTGCGAGCACCTCGACGCCCTTGAGGCCCAGCATCTTCACGGCGTATTCCAGTTCCGCCGCCGCTGCGTCACCGCCGGCCTGCAGAGGCACAGACCCCATGGCGGCGGGAATACGATCCGGCACCCTGGCCGCAATAGCCGCCACGCCCTCGTTAACCATACGTGCCGCCTCTATGCCGACGTCGGCCGTTACGTTGTAGTAGCACTGCGCCGGAGCTGGACTGATCACCTGCGCATCCACCCCCATCGCGTCGAAGTCGCGCATCCGCAACGCCAGGTCCACGAGGTTCGGCTTTCGGTCCTCGTCCTGTTTGCGAGAGAGAATGCGCGTGTCTTCGGAATAGATGGCTGACCGTGGATCCGGCGTATGGTGCGGACCGACATATGCGGCCGCGGCGGGGACCAAAACGTGAGCATGAATGTCGACAGTTGGGCTGCGGGGCCTAATTTCTCGTCCCGGCCGCGCATGGGCACGGGCCGCAGACAGGTCATAACGGTTGGTGGGTGCGGCCATCAACGTTCCTTTCCCGAATTCTGTCTGCGCCGAAAGATTTGTGTGAAAACCGTCGTTTAGTTTCACGCCCGCGTGAAGCGCGCTCCGGGGGCACTGGCTATTTCTAGCTAAACCCGTAGTTTCGTGCCGCCTCGATACAGGATTCCGCACAATTATGGCCAAATCTCCAGCGTCTCGCCTTCCGGCGATCATGTCGGAATCGGCGACTGTCCTTATCGCCGACTGGCTCGCCAAGCTGAACGCATCGCCCGACTCGAGATTGAGGGCGCCGGAGCTGGAGAGCCAGTGTAACAGCATCGTCAAGAGACTGGCGCAAGCCTGCCGGGACGGCAATGTCACCGATACCGACGGGCCGTCCTTCGCGCCGCTGCGAGAGATCCTGGCTGACCTGTCGCGGACCCGGGCGTTCGCGGGATTTTCGCCCACCGAGACCGCTAAATTCATTCTATCGCTGAAGCAGCCCTTGTTTGCCCGGTTGAGCGCCGTTCTGGCTGCCGAACCGGACCGTCTGACCGCCGAGACGCTGACGAGCAGCGAACTGATCGACGCCCTCGGTCTGTTCATGATGGAGGCGTATCAACGGGCACGGGAGGAGGTGATCATCCGCCAGCAGACGGAAATCGCGGAACTTTCCACGCCGGTGGTGAAGCTTTGGCAGGGCGTTTTGGCGCTACCCCTGATCGGCACACTCGATTCCGCCCGCACTCAGGTGGTGATGGAGAATTTGCTGGAAAGTATCGTTCGCTACGAAGCGGATATCGCCATCATCGACATCACCGGCGTGCCGACCGTCGACACTCTCGTCGCGCAGCATCTGCTTAAGACGGTTGCGGCCGCCCGGCTGATGGGCGCGGACTGCATCATCAGCGGCATCAGGCCGCAGATTGCTCAGACAATGGTGCATCTCGGTGTTGAATTGAACGTCATTTCCAAGGCCAACCTGTCGGACGCTTTTGCGCTGGCGCTCCGCCGCCTGGGCAAGGTGGTGGTCAATCAGCGGCGCGCGGTCCCGACCGAACTGGGGTAAGGGCAGCTTATGGATCGCATTCCCATTCTGAAACTGGGTGAGGCGCTGCTCGTCACCATCCAGGTCGACATGCACGACCGCCTCGCCATGGCGCTTGAGGAAGATCTGACCACGCGGATCGTCGACCACAGCGCCAAGGGCGTGCTGATCGACATCTCCGCGCTGGAGATCGTCGATAGTTTCATCGGCCGCACATTGGCCAACATCGCCATGATCGCGAAGGTATTGGACGCCGACACGGTGGTCGTCGGCATGCGCCCCGCCGTTGCCATCACTCTTGTGGAACTTGGCCTGTCGCTTCCGGGCGTGAGGACCGCGCTAAATGCGGAACGTGGCATGGCCATGATCAGAAACCGGATCGCCGACGCCGGTCCGATTGAAAGGAATGAGGAAGCGGGTGACCCGTAGCACCGTGCCGATCCGCACCGGTGAGGATGTGGTGCGGGTTCGCCAGGAAGTGCGCCGCTTCGCAATCGACGCGGGACTTGGACTGGTGGATCAGACCAAGATCGTCACCGCGGCCAGCGAACTGGCCCGCAATACGCTGGACTACGGCAAGGGCGGTCACGCGATCATGGAGATCGTGCAGAACGGTGCCCGACGCGGCGTGAGGATTGTGTTCGAGGATCAAGGCCCGGGTATCGTGGACATCGAAATGGCGTTGAAAGATGGCTACACCAGCGGAAAAGGTATGGGACTAGGGCTGGGGGGTGCTCGGCGCCTGTGCAACGAGTTCGCGATCGTGTCGGCACCTGGGGAAGGCACCAGGGTCACCGTCGCGCGTTGGAAGTAGCGCCATGGAAGCCATCTCCGTCCGTGATCCGACCGACGTCGCCAACGCGCGCCGACGCATCGGCGCCCTGACCGCACTGCTCGGTTACGATGAAACCAACGCCGGCCGCGTCGCCATCGTGGTAACCGAACTGGCACAGAACCTCGTGCGTCACGGCGGTGGCGGTGAAATCCTCGCCGGGGCCGACCAGCAACGTGAGGCAGGGATCGAGATCATGGCGCTGGACCGCGGCCCTGGCATCGCCGATGTCGCCGCCTGTCTGCGCGACGGCTATTCCACCGGTGGGACCAGCGGGAACGGGCTCGGGGCAGTCAAGCGGCTGGCACATCAGATATTGTTTCATTCGATACCCCAAAAGGGCGCGGGCGGTGGCACCGCCGTGCTGGTGCGCATCGGCGGGAAGGCCGGCCCTGTCGCGACGTCAAATACCGCGGTCCTTTGCGTGCCAAAGATCGGAGAAACCGTTTGCGGCGACACCGCCGCGATCGTCCGCCGACCGGATGGCAATGTCGAGGTCTTGCTGGCGGACGGCCTCGGCCACGGCCCGCAAGCGGCTGCCGCCTCCGGCGAGGCCGCCCGATTGTTCCGCAAACAGGCTGTCGCCGGCCCAGCGGCGATCTTGGCCACTCTGCATGCCGGATTGCGCGCGACGCGGGGTGCGGCCGTGGCGGTCGCGTCGATCGATCCTGTCGCCAGGCAGGTGACCTATAGCGGTATCGGCAACATCGCGGGCTTCATCTGCGACACCGGCGGCGTGCGCCGCATGGTGTCTCATAGTGGGACCGCCGGTCATACCGCCGGCCGACTTCAGGACTTTCGCTATCCGCTTCACGGCCGGCCGGTTCTCGTAATGTATTCCGACGGCCTCGCCACATCTTGGTCGCCCGAAAGTCACCCGGGATTGTTCGAGTTGGATCCACTGCTGATCGCCGGCGTGCTGTATCGTGACCATGCGCGCGGCAGGGACGATGCGTCCGTGGTCGTGTGGAAGGGCTGACACGATGGAATGGCCGCTGCTGACGGTTGCCCTGACCCAACCCGAAGATATCGTCGTGGCGCGCCACCGTGCTCGGCAGGTAGCCTCGTTGGCCGGGTTGGACGCGTCCAGCCAAACCCGGCTGGCAGCTTCGGTTTCGGAGATCTCTCGAAATGCACTCGCCTATGCCGGGGGCGGCCGGATCGACTTCACGATCACCCGATCGGAGCCCTTGGCCGTATGTGTCCGGGTCACGGATCGCGGGCCCGGAATAGCCGATCTCGATGCTGTGTTGGAAGGGCGCACCCCAGGCCAGGGTATTGTCGGAGCCCGCCGGCTGGTGGACGATTTCACCATCACCAGCCAACCGGCTGGCACCATCGTGACGCTGTCGCGGCGTCTGCCGGAAGGCGCCGTCGTCTCCTCGGCCGATGTCGCCCGCATCGTCGGGGCGCTGGGCATCGGCGTTGCCCTCAATCCCGCCGCCGAGTTGCTCACCCAGAATACCGAACTGATCACCAGCCTGACGGAACTTCGCACTCGCCAGGACGAACTTGTGCGGCTCAATACCGAGTTGGAGGATACCAATCGCGGCGTCGTCGCGCTCTACGCTGAACTAGATGAGCGAGCCGAGCAGCTACGGCGGGCCAGCGAGCTGAAATCGCGCTTCCTGTCGAACATGAGCCACGAGTTCCGCACACCGTTGAACTCGATACTGGCGCTGTCGCGGCTGCTGATGGACCGCACGGACGGGCCGTTGACGCTGGAGCAGGAACGCCAGGTCACCTATATTCGCCGCTCTGCCGAGAGTCTGACCGAACTGGTCAACGACCTGCTTGACTTGGCCAAGGTGGAAGCCGGCAAACTGGAGATCCGCCCGCGCTACTTCACGATCGGCGAGCTGTTTGGCGCGCTGCGAGGCGTGATGAAGCCGTTGCAGCAGAACGACGCGGTGGACCTGATCTTCGAGGATGTGACCGATTGCCCGCCGTTATTCACCGATGAGGCCAAGCTGGCCCAGATCCTTCGGAATCTGATCTCCAACGCGCTCAAGTTCACCGAACGCGGCGAAGTTCGGGTGGCCGCGGCTTTCGATAGCGAAACACGGCAATGCCACCTTGAGGTTTTGGACACCGGGATCGGCATCGCGGCCGAAGACCAAGAATTGGTATTTCAGGAATTCTCCCAGGTCGCCAATATGCTGCAATACCGCGCCAAGGGCACTGGTCTCGGCCTGCCGCTGTCCCGCCGCCTGGCGGAGCTTCTCGGGGGGACCCTGACACTGCGAAGCACGCCCGGCAGAGGTTCCACCTTTACCTTATCCATTCCCATCTCGCTGGGACAGGTCTCCACGCTTGCTCCTGCGGTCGTGTCTCAACCGACCCAGTCGCGCGGCGTTTTACTGATAGATGATGAAGAAACATCCCGATATGTGTTGCGCCAGATGCTCGCGGGGTTCGAGCCAGTTCGCGTCCAGGAGGCCGAGACAGGCGCCGACGGCCTCAGGCTGGCGCGGGCGTGGCAGCCCGATGTTGTGCTGCTGGATCTCCGGCTACCCGATATTGATGGTTTCGACGTAATGGACCGCCTCCATGCTGATCCCGCTACCGCCGGACTTCCTGTGATCGTATGCACCTCATCGGTGCTGACCCAGCAGCAGCGCAGCCGGCTGAATCATGCTCGGGCGATTTTGTCGAAGGCGACACTGACACGGGAATTAATGCAGCGCACGCTGGGCGATATTTGGCCGGCCGACTTGCCGGTCGAAATGCCGGAGCCATTGAAGTGAACGTGATCCCGGTCGCCCGGACGCGCCCGCTCGTCCTGAACGTCGATGACGACGCGGCAAACCGGTACGTCAAGACACGCTCGCTGCTGCTCGGCGAGATGGAAGTGATCGAGGCGGAGACCGGGACAACCGCGCTCGCCCTAATCGCCGAGCGGCAACCGCTGTTGGTTTTGCTCGACGTCAATTTGCCCGACGTGGGCGGTTTGGAGGTTTGCAGGCGGATCAAGGCGGATTGGCCAGACATCATCGTCATTCAGATTTCCGCCACCGCCACCTCAGCGGCTGAGAAAGTGATAGGGCTGGAGAGTGGCGCGGATTGCTACCTGACGACCCCGGTCGAGCCGATGGAATTGATCGCTGTCACTCGGGCGATGCTGCGGTTGCGTCACGCGGAAGCTCAGGCGCAAGAATCCAGTGAGCGCTATCGTATGATCGTCGAGAGTGCGATCGATTACGCGATATTCACCTGCGGACTGGACGGCCGGATCACCAGTTGGAACTCCGGCGCACAGGCGATCCTAGGGTATCTGCCGGAAGACATCCTCGGCGAGCCTTGCGCTCGCATCTTCACAGCGGACGACATCATCGCGGATGTCCCTACCGCGGAGATGCGAGCCGCTTTTCAAGGCATCAGTGTGCATGCCGAGCGTTGGCACCGGCGCCGCGAGGGCTCCCGTTTTTGGAGCAGTGGCCGGATGGTGGCACTCCGCGACAGGCGTGGCGAGGTGGCTGGATTTCTCAAGATTTTGTACGACCGATCGGCCGAGAAGGCGGCCCGAGACGCGCTGGAGGCCCTGAATGCGGAGCTTGAAGACCGGGTCGCCAAACGCACTCGCGATCTGGCGGAAGCCAATGAAAAGCTGCGGGCCGAGATCACCGAACGCGAACGGGCTGGCGAGCAAATCCGCCAGCTCCAAAAAATGGAGGCGTTGGGCCAGCTTACCGGCGGCATCGCGCACGATTTCAACAATCTGCTGACGGCGATCCTGGGTGGCCTTGAAGTTATCCGGCGCCGCATCGACGACCCCAGAAGCCTGCGGTTGATCGATAGTTCGATCAGCGCTGCACAGCGAGGCGCCAAACTGATCGCTCAGCTTATGGCATTTGCGCGCAAGCAAAATCTGCAGGTGGAATATCTGCCGCTGAACGCTCTGGTGAATGATATGAAGGAGTTGCTGGAACGGAGCGTCGGGGCGCAGGTTCGTCTGATCTATGATCTGACATCGGACGCCTGGCCAGTGATGGCGGACGCCAACCAGGTGCAGACGGCACTGCTCAACTTGGCAATCAATGCCAGGGACGCGATGCCGGGCGGCGGGACGTTGCGGATTGCCACCGGCAATTTTTGCATCCCCGACACTGAACCCGACTTATCGGCGGGCGGATATTCCGTGCTCTCGGTCCAGGACACCGGCACCGGGATGTCGGAAGCGGTGCAGGCGAGGTTGTTCGAACCGTTCTTCACGACCAAGGACATTGGCAAGGGAACCGGGCTAGGATTGGCTCAGGTTTATGGCTTTGTGCGCCAGTCGGGTGGCAGTGTGCGGGTGCACAGCGTGGTGGGCGAGGGGACGACGTTCACCATCTTGCTCCCACGGGCAGAGCCGGAAGAGGTGGAAGCGCAAAACTGTTAACGCGATACGAGCGTCAGGACGCCACGTCCAGACGTGGCGCTCGGTGTTCCGTCCCCTGTCCAGATCATCTGCCGAAAACGGCATCTTTTTTGCGCGCGCGCCCTGGCAATTGCGGCCTTGTCAAGCAACACTCGCCAATCTCGTCGGTGACCGTCACGCGTCCCCATTCCGGCTTGCCCTGATAGGCGCGGGGTGCGATTGTCCGACCGTTTCGGAAGACCGGGGAATCGGCTCCGGCTGCGTTCCGCCGAGAGGATGTTATGGCAAAGATTAAGGTCAAGACTCCGGTCGTCGAGTTGGACGGGGACGAGATGACCCGCATTATCTGGGGTTTCATCAAGGAAAAGCTTATCCTTCCCTATCTCGATATTGATCTGAAATATTACGATTTGGGGATTGAATACCGCGATCAGACCGACGATCAGGTAACGGTTGATGCGGCCAATGCCATCGCCCAGTATGGCGTTGGGGTGAAATGCGCGACCATCACTCCGGACGAGGCTCGGGTAGAGGAATTCCGTCTCAAGCGGATGTATCGCAGCCCGAATGGTACTTTGCGCAACATTTTGGATGGAACGATTTTCCGCGAACCGATCATTTGCCAGAACGTTCCGCGCCTGGTGCCGCATTGGACACATCCGATCGTCATCGGCCGCCATGCCTACGGTGACGTGTACCGCGCTGTGGAATTAAAAGTGCCTGGGCCAGGCACAGTTACCATGAGCTACCAGCCCGCAGACGGAGGACCGGTGCAGACGCTCGACGTCCACCGGTTCACTGAGGGCGGTGGCGTGGCAATGTCCATGCATAACACGCGCGTTTCCATCGAAGGATTCGCCCGCGCCAGTTTCAACTACGCGCTGATGCGCGGTTGGCCGCTGTATTTCTCAACCAAGAACACGATCCTGAAAACCTACGACGGCTTCTTCAAGGATATCTTCGAGACGATCTACCAGACCGAGTTCAAATCGAAGTTCGACAAAGCCGGCCTGACTTACGAGCACCGCCTAATCGACGACATGGTCGCCTGTGCCTTGAAGTGGAACGGCGATTACGTCTGGGCCTGCAAGAACTATGACGGGGACGTGCAGTCGGATACCGTGGCGCAGGGTTTTGGGTCGTTGGGCCTGATGACATCGGGACCGTTAAGTCCCGATGGTACGAAAGTGGAAGCTGAGGCGGCCCACGGCACGGTTACGCGGCACTATCGTCATCATCAGCAGGGCAAGGAAACCTCGACCAACCCGATCGCGTCGATCTTCGCCTGGACCCGCGGCCTGATCTATCGCGGCAAGTTCGACAACACCCCCGACGTGACCGCTTTCGCCGAGACGCTGGAAAAGGTCTGCATCGAAACGGTGGAGGCCGGGCACATGACCCGCGATCTGTCCGTCTTGATCGGGCCGGATCAGCCGTGGATGACGACGCAAGGCTTCCTGGCGAAGTTGGATGAGAATCTCCAAACGGCCATGAGGTAGCACTTCATGCGGGATCTCTCCCATCGCGGGGCCGGGGTTCTTGGCGGCCGCTCTTCCCCTACCGAGGCGGACATGACCGACGTGACTGAGATCGCAGGGCTCCGGAATTATCCCTTTCCCCGCCGCGGCATGTTGATGACCGGGCTGATCAGTGGCTTCACTCTGGCCACCCAGCGTGTGGAGGCGCAGGCGATCCACACCGACGAGACCGGCATCGAGGCCGGCGCGACTGAAATCCCGACCACGGACGGCAATCTGCCGGCCTATTATGCCAAACCGACGGGCAAAGGGCCTTTCCCCATCATCCTGGTCAGCGAAGAGATTTTCGGCGTCCACGAATACATCAAGGACGTGTGCCGGCGGCTCGCAAAAGCTGGCTATCTCGCGGTAGCGACTGAGTATTACGCTCGCATCGGCGATCTCTCGAAGATGACCGATGTGAAGCAGATCCTCAGGGAGGTGATTCGCAAGGCACCCGACGCCCAATATATGTCGGACCTGGATGCCACCGCTGCGTGGGCGCAGCAACACGACGGCAGCGCGACACGCCTCGGTGTTATGGGCTTCTGCCGTGGCGGACGTCAGACTTGGCTTTATGCTGCGCACAATCCCAGGCTGAAGGCAGCGGTCGCTTTCTACGGCCCAATCGGTGGTGAACCTTCACCAATTCAACCTCTGACCGTGCTGGATATTGCCGGGCAGATCGAATGTCCGCTGTTGGGTCTGTATGGCGGCCAGGATCAGGGCATCCCTATCGACTTAGTGAGGCAAGCGGAAGCCAAGGCGAAGGCCGCACACAAAATCATCGATATCGTCATCTATCCCGACGCGCCGCACGGCTTCCACGCAGACTACAGGCCGAGCTATCGGCAGGCAGACGCGGAGGATGCGTGGAAGCGCATGCTGACCTGGTTTCATCGCTTCGGCGTTTGAGGGTCACGGGCTGGCAGGTTCCGTCGCCGCGTCAAGGCGAGCGGCAGACGAGGCAATCAGGCAGGCCGAGGCGAATAAAGATCGGATGGAATGCAATATTTTTTCGCACTGATATTGGGCGGCCTCCTATTGGCCTCAGCCGCGTCCGGGCAGGGGACATTGCAGACCTTGCTGCCACCCGGCGACCTCAGCACCAGGGGTAATCAGATTGTCGACCAGGATGGCGGCCTGTCAGGCTGGCCTGCGTCGGCTGGAACCAGGTGAACGACAAAATCGCGCTGGAACACCAAACGGCCCTGATGGCGAGGCTGGGCTTTAACTGTATCCGGCTTTCCTGGGTCAACGCGACCAAGGACCAAGACATCGCCGGGATCGACCGCATCGCGGACGCGGCGAGCAAGGCGGGATTGCGCCTGATCCTGGATAACCACACCAACGAAGCCGGTCACAGCGAACAGGACAACTGGGGTGCGCAGCAGAAAAATGGCTTGTGGGACGACGTGGGCGGCAGCTCCGACGGGACCGACGGGGGCGGCAACCCCGGCACCGTCACCGACGCAAAGTTCCTGGCCGACTGGCAATTCGTGGCTCGGCACTACCTCGGCAACCCGACGGTTATCGGCTACGATCTGCGCAACGAACCGCTGAAGTGGCGGCACATGAGCGTGTGGGGCGGCGGCTCCGACCGCGATATCGCCTCGATGTACACTCGCGTTGGCAACGCGGTCCTGGCGATCGATCCCACCAAACTGATCATCGTCGAACCGCCGAACAGCGACTGCCGGGGGGTCCGCAAGGTTCCGCTGACATTGGCGGTGTCACACAAGCTGGTTTACTCGGTACACGAATATCCCGGCGAGATCAGCGGCCAGAAGGTTAGCAGCGGCCCCGGCTTGATCAATCGGATGAGCGAAGAGTGGGGTTGGATTTACAACGAGAACGTGGGACCGATCTTCGTAGGCGAGATGGGTTCGTCGATGGTCAGTGATCAATCGAAGGGCTGGGCCGGAACGATTGTGCCATACCTGAATGGCACTGGGCCGGATGGTTTACATGTTCCTCCTGGGGGGCAGGCGGCTTCCACCGACTGGTGGGCCTGGGGTTACCTCCCCGGACAGGCTCCGGACGGCAATTTAGAGGCCGATTGGAAGACCCCACGCCCCGAGCAGGAGGCGGTTTATGGGAAGCTGCGACAGGCTGCGTTGCGGGACCAGTGATGTGATCGATCGTCAGGTGGCATGGTAGCGCCTGATCGCGAACATGCCGTAATAGGCCCTCAGTTGTCGTAACGACGGCGGACACAGCAGCGCGACGATCGGGACGGCAATATCCCATAGTCCGAGGTCCTGCCAGACCAACCCGATCGCGATCGCCGCCCACCACAACGCCGCGATGCCATAGCCCGGTGCTCCCATCACCCGGCGTAGCGACCGGTGAAGCACCGGATAGCTCAGCAATGCCACTATTTCGGCATAACCGTAGCCCGCGATCCCGCAGCGATTGACCAAAACCCAGGCTGCACCGGCAAACAAGAGGATGTGGACGACGTGGCACAGGAACACCGCCCAATTGCGGTGCAACACAAAGAGGACCGAGACATGGATGTTGAACTGGGCGTTCGTTAAATAGCTCATGGCCAGATAGGGATAGACGATCATCACCGGATCCCAGCGCTTGCCAAACGCCAGCGCCAGCAGGCTGCCGCCGAACCAACTGAAACCGATCAGGACAGGACCAAGTGCCAAGGTCTGCAGACGCATGCCGTCCGTGGCCGCCTCGAGCAGTTTAGCCGGCTCGTGCTGCACTCGCGCCAGAACAGCGACCGACAGCCGGGACGCTGACAGCCTTGGTGAATGTCAGCAGTTCCAGCATTCGGATCGCGGAGACCGATCTGGCCGACGGCCTCGGCCGGCAGGAAGTGTCCTACGATCAGCGGATTGATCAGCCCCCGCAGTTGCCACAGCCAGTCCGACGCGGCGTAGCCAAGGGCGT
>CAWFVX010000020.1:0-115433 GCA_963819345.1 uncultured Alphaproteobacteria bacterium | reverse complement strand
AATATTGGTGTTCCAGATTGGATTACGAATGCCTAACTGCAACAGAAAATTAGATCTCTGAATTCTAACAGCTTTTGACTAGACGCTAGTGATGCTCCTCATTCTTTCCACCCGAAGTATTGGGCCCCCAAGCTCAGCGAGTGGTGCTCCTGCGGCGCGCACGGAGTAAGAGCCGCAGCGGTAACTTCGCTTCGGTCAGCGCCATGGCAAGCGCGATGGCCGCGCCATAGATAACGAATTGGAACGAGGTGGACAGCCCGAGCATCTTGAGCGACTGTCCGAGTTGGGTAAGGAACAGAGCAGCCCCGGCGACCGCCACCATGCTGCCGATGCCGCCGCTGATCGCTGTACCGCCGAGCACCGCCGCCGCGATCGGCGCAAGCAGGTACGGATCGCCAACTTTCAGCGTGGGATTGCGAACGAATGCCGACAACATGATCCCGGCAATACCGTAAAGCAGTGCCGCGACGATGAATGCCACGGTCTGATAGAGGCCGACGTTGATGCCAGCGACCCAGGCTGCGCGCGGATTGGCCCCGACCGCGACGAAGCGGCGACCGATGACGGAATTGCGCAGCACAAGCGTCAGCGCGATCACCAGGATCGCCGCTACCCACACCGAGACACTCAGCCCCAGAATGCGCGAGCCTCCCCAGGCCGCCATTGCAGGCGGCACGCGCGATTCTGCCGGCAGGGATTCGCGATACCACAGCGTGATGCCGCTGGTGACTGCGCCGACCGCGAGTGTGACGATCAGCGCGTTGAGCTGTAGCACCGCGACCAGCAACCCGTTCAACAGCCCGATGGCCGCAGCACTCGACAGTGCTGCTGCCACTGCCAGCCGCACGTCCCCGTCATGCCCCTGCGAGACGCCGAGAATCAACGTGCTGGCCAGTGTGATCACTGCCGGCGTCGACAGGTCGATCCCGCGCGACATCAGCACTAGCGTTTCGCCGGTCGCGGCGATGGCGAGGAACGCCGCCAGCGGCACTGTGGCGAGAAATGTCGATGGCATCAGGCTGCGCGGCACGACGATCGCGGACACGCAGACTAGCGCCAGCATGGCAAACCAGATGGCGGCGAAACGCATCTGAACGCCCCGGCCCCGCGGCCTGTCTGCCGCTCGATGCGGCCCTACGGCAGTCTTGGCCGTGCTCAAGACACGCTCGCCTTGGCGCTCGGCCTGATGAATGGGGCGCGGACGCGTCCCAGCAAGAGTGCCAGCGGCTGCCAGCCGGAATACAGGAACACCGCCAATAGGGTCAGCGCGCCGCTGGTGATGATGCCGGCTCCGGTGTTGAGGCCCAGCAACGTGATGACGTTGATCGTGGTGGTGAAGAACAGCGCGCCGAACAGTGCCCCGGCAAATGAGCCCCGACCGCCGTTCAGTGCCGCTCCGCCCAGCACGGCGGCTGCGATGCTGGTCAGCGTGTAGCCCTGTCCGATGACCGGGTGGCCGACACCGACCTCCGACGACAGGAAGAATCCGGCGCCCACCGCCAGCAGGCCGGACATTAGATAGGCCCGCATATGGACCAAATCGATGTGCACGCCGTTGCGCCTCGCCGCCTGATCACGGAAGCCCACGGCACGCATCTTCAGGCCGCTGCGCGTGCCGTACAGCCACACGTCGCCGCCGATCGCCGCTGCCAGGATGACGTAGAACGACAGCGGGATGCCGCTTACCTGCACGGCCAGCAGGTCCATGAAGTCAGCGTTGATGGCCCCGCCGGGAGACGGGCGCAGGAACAGCGCGATGCCTTGCAGCACGCTGAGCGTGGCGATGGTGGTGATTACCGGGTTGATGCCGAGGCCGCGCACCAACGCGCCGTTAATGCCTCCGACCACGAGGCCCGCCATCAGGCACAGCGCCATCCCCACCACAATCTCAACCTGCCCCGCCTCCGCACCGATCAAAAACGATGCCAGCACGACTGTCAGGCTCATTAGCGAGCCGACCGAAATGTCGAAGCCGCGCACCATCAGCACGTTGAACTGCGCCATCGTCACCAGTGCCAGCGGCGCCGTCGCCAGCAGGATATGGCGGATGTTGAGTGTGGTCAGAAACACGTCCGTTCTGGCGGCGGCGTAGGTGACCATGACCAGCATCAGCACTGTCAGGAACGTCAGAGCCATCCACCATTGGCCGCCGCCGGCGGCCAGGCGGCGCAGCAGCGCAGACAACGGGCCGCCCGGTTTGGGGGGCGGTGCGTGCGATCCGGCCGCCTCGGTCGAGCGGAGAAATGCCGAGACGATGCTTTCCTCACTGATGTCGGGCCGCTGCAGCTCGCGAATGACCCGCCCACGCGAGAACACGAGAACACGGTCGCAGATGCCGGCGAGTTCCATCGCGTCTGAGGAATTGACGACACAGCCAGCGCCGCCGTCCACCATGGCCCGCACGGCTCGGTAGATGTCAAACCGTGCATGGGCGTCGACACCCTGGGTGGGTTCGTCGATTAGCACCACCTTAGGCTTGCGCAGAAAGGCACGCGCCAGCACCGTCTTCTGTTGATTGCCGCCGGACAGATAGCTGATCGGCTGCTCCAGCGTCGGCGTGACGATATTCAGTTCGTCGGCTAGTGCCTTCGCCCGAGCCCACTCACGGGCCCGCGAAACGACGCCGGCGGCGGCGAAATCGTCCAGCGCCTGTACAGTCATATTCTCGCGCACCCCGAGAGCAGGGAACATCGACTCCTGCGACCGGTCCGCGCTGACCGACAGGATGCCGGCGGTGAGCGCATCGGCCGGGCTTAGGATCGTTGCCTGAACGCCGCCACAGGTGATCACGCCGCTGCTCGCTGCAAGGCCACCGAGAGCGCGGATCGCGTCACGCTGGCCGTTGCCCTCGGCGCCAGCGAAGCCAAGGATTTCTCCAGGACGCAACTGGAA
This sequence comes from uncultured Alphaproteobacteria bacterium, assembly GCA_963819345.1. Lineage (GTDB taxonomy): Bacteria > Pseudomonadota > Alphaproteobacteria > Acetobacterales > Acetobacteraceae > Rhodopila. The sequence continues at coordinate 112,541 of CAWFVX010000020.1, read as the reverse complement.
CGACAGATCCCGGAAGCCGCATCCGCCAAGGTCAGCGACCGTCAGCACCGGCTCGGGCGCAAGCCTGCCGACGCGTTGTGGATACTCCGCCTCGATCGGGCGCCCGACCATCAGCGCGATCAGGTCGGCTTCAGAAAGGGTGCCATCCACCGTGTAGGTGCCCTGACCGACGCCATCGCGAAGGATGGTGACCCGGTCGGCAAGGGCGAGGATTTCCGGCAGCCGGTGACTGACATACACCACCGCGGTGCCTTCGGCTGTGATTCTCCGGACGATGGCGCTCAGCATCGCCACCCCGGTTTGATCCAAACTCGCTGTCGGTTCGTCGAGCAGAAGCACCCTCGGGCGGCTGATCAATGCCTTGATGATTTCCAGGAACTGCCGCCGCGCCGGGGTGAGCTGTCCGACCTGCATGTCGGGGGCGATGTCCAGCCGGTAAGGCGCGAGCATCCGCGCCGCCCATTGATGCTTGCCCGACATCGGCGCCGTTCGGTCGCCCGCGCCGAGCACCAGGTTCTCCGCGACTGTCAGTTCGCGAACCAGCAAATCGTCCTGATAGACGATCGCCAGCCCCAGCTGCCGCGCCATCAACGGGTCGGCGGCGGCAAGCGCCTTACCCAGGATGGTGACACGGCCTTCATCCGCTTCAGTGGCGCCGCTGGCTATGCCAAGAAGGGTGCTTTTGCCGGAGCCGTTCTCGCCCAGAACGGCGTGGATTTCCCCGGGGCCACACTCGAAATCGACATGATCAAGCGCCAGCACGCCCAGATACCTCTTGGTGATACCGGAAAGCTTGAGGGAGGCCGAAGCCATCGGGTTAGGTCTCCGTCGCACATATGACCAGCAGGAAGGGGCGGCTTTGCACCGGGGTTCGCGCGCGCCAGACCTATGCGGCGATAGAGTTACTTCGAAAACATCGCCTTCAGCATATCGTTGTCGAGTAGTGTCGACACCGAGGCGTCTTCCGGCAGGGCTCGGTTGCACATGCCCTTGGCCACCTGCTTCATGCGAAATGGCACATCAATGTTGGCCGGTACATCATTTCCGGCCTTCTTCATCATTGCCGCCGTCAGCGCGAAGCGCGATTGGTAGTTCTGCCCCGACGAATAGAAGATCTTAAAATCCGGATCATTGATCTTCTCCCAGTCGCAGAACAGGCCCTGCTCATCGGTGCGCAGCGCAACGATCAGCTTGGGCGCCTTGTTGGCTGCCTCATAGGCGCGCAGTGCGCCACGGAAGCCATCGGCGTATTCATAGACGACAGAATCGACGTTGCCGCCCTGCGACAGGAAACCGGACATCGCCTCGAACGTGCCTTCCTGAGTCCAGTTGGTGTCGGCCTTGCCGAGCAGCTTCAGGTTCGGATGCTTAGTGATCTCGGTCTCGGCACATTTCTGCCACGCCGCGCTGAGCGGGTTGCCCGGCGTGCCGCCGAATTCCACCACGGTGGTCGGGTTCTTCTTGGAATTATCGGCGACCACCTTCACGAAGCCGGCGCCGAGGCTGCAGATATTCTCAGCGATACCGGATACGTAGTCCTTTCCGGCCTTGCCCCCGACGTCGGTGCCGTTGTGCACGGTCACCAAGATGCCAGCCGCGGTGGCCTCCTTCACCGTCGGCAGAAGAGCGGCTCCGGCGTCTGCGAAGATGACAATCACGTCAACCTTCTGCGCGATGTAGGCGCGCATGTCGGAAATCGCCTTGGCTGCATCGCCACCGGCCGAGGTGTAGATTATCTTCTTGATTTCGGGATACGTCAGCGCCTGGGCGATGAACTCCATCTTGGTGACCTGGCGCCAGACATTCTCGCCGAAGCCATCGGCGTAGGCCACGGTCAGCGTGCCATGGCCGGTCTCGCACACCGAGGCCTTCCAGCATTTCAGCGCGAGTGCCCGCTGCTCCGGAGTCAGATCAATCGCGGCGCGTTTGAACAAGTCGGCGATCACTGGCCCCGGATCGTCAGTCGTGCCAAGAGCCTTGGTCATCAGATTGTTGACATCAGCGGCCTGCGTCGCGGCCGGCGCCAGCGCCAGACAGGCCGCCACCAGCGCCGTTCTGGCAAGCAGTTGGCAAGTCTTTCGAATCGTATTCATCATTTCCTCCCTTTGTATTTGTTATATCAGCTCTCTTGGCTCCGCTGCCGCCGGCTTTCTAGCCTAGAACGTCTTTGTCGAGAGGCGCACCTGTACTGCCGGCAGGGTCGGGGCGTTGCTAGAAGGCGCAGCGCTGCATCATCCAGTCAAGCACGCCGCACCCCCAAAATCCCGGTACAAACACCTGGGCCACCCCAATTGATCGGCACCGATCTAACGGGCAGCATGGGTGGGGGCAATTCTCGTGACAAGTCATGCCGGAGCCCCAAGAGTAGAGTTACAGGTCGACCTAGGCCTGTCGTTCCTGTTCATCAGTCACGATATGGCCGTCGTCGCACCCGTGGCGGTCATGTAATCTCGGCCGTTTCTGAGCCCCAAAGGGATGATCGCTGATCAACTGGTCACTCGGGATCCCCGACCTGCGTGCCGGCTTAAGCGCCTGGCGCGCTACCGGCTCGAAATACCGGGTGCCGTATCGTCTGGCTCGGGTGGCGGATGCGTATCGAATTGCCGGTGATGTGGATGCCGGACGGGTCTCATCGCCGAAGCCCCTAAGACAGTGGAGCTGTCTCAATACCGATGGGGTAGCGCTGAGGTTCACCGCCTGCGGGGTAAGCTGCCGCTGCTTGTAGACACCCTCGCGACGCGGAGATGTGTCTTGAGCGGGCGCTTTCTGCGGCCGCCTGCAAAGCGCGCCGTCCTCGAACTGCGCGCCGCCTCAGGGCCGGCTCTGGCGCGACCAGGGCAAGCGCACCGAAGCACTTGACCTGCTCGGCCCGATCTACAACTGGTTCACCGAGGGTTTTAGTTCGATCATCGCGGTGGCACGAGATATGAAGGCTAGCGGGGCTGCCATATGCTGGGTTGGTCGGGCTTGAGGGGCGGCGCTGCCTTGTTAATTGCCTCGCTGGGTGTCGCTGCCCGCGGCAAGGTTGATCACTTCCTGCAAGAGCAAGTGATTGAGGAATTGCAAACCCGGCAAGCTATGGACCCGAAAAAGCTCTACCCGTGAGCGGCGTATTCAAGGAGTGGCGTTGCGACCGTTTCTGTGATCCGTTCGAGGCGACGAAATATGGTAACGACGCGGAACCGATGATTCGTAGACTTGACCATGCCGATCACCGCCTCAACATCGAAAGAATCTTTCCGATACATCGGAAGGACTTGATCCAGCCACACGACATGAGCGCCTGGCGAAAGACCCCGGAGCGCCGACAAGACGGTATTTCGCTTCACCATCGTCGTCTGATACCGATCGGCATCCTCAACACTATAAGGCGGGTCCGCTAGGACGAGGTCATAGTTTGACAGGGGCACGCGCTCTAGGCGCTGGGCATCATCTACATAGGTCGGCGTCAGATCAGGATTAACGTCTACCGTGTCGCCAGGGAGTTCGGCCAGATCGACCTTACCACTGAACAGATGCAAAACTCGGCGCTTGTCAGGAAATAGCGACTTGATGCGACGAAGATAGCCCGCAGGATATCCGCCGTAATAGGACGACTTCACCCTATAATCATTCCCCATAATCCATGTGCCGACTACCCGGCCATCCTCCGCGACAAACAGGCTGCGGGGAAATTTGGTTACCCCGACGTAATTGGCGATTCTGGCGTCCCAATGCATTTTGCGCACCCTCCGATGCCAATCGGCAGAATGCTATGTCAGGGAAAAAGTACCAGCGCAAATTGTACAAGCCACCTATGCTGCCCGTACATGACTTGGTAATACATTAATTTTTGGCTGTCCGTTTGACGATAGGACCCACAATGGATGTTCATCTGACTCCCGCCGAAATAGCCGAACTCGATAGGCAAGATCCAGCCACCGCAGGCCTTGACCGATGAGGATCTGCGCCGCATCCCCATGTATGCTTTCGATTATGGTCGTGGAAGTTGGGAGAACTGGCTAATAGCGGCGTTTGGACGAACTCTCGGGCCAGCGCTTGGGGGTAGTGTCTCAGTTTGAATATAGTCCTAGGCGCCTGATCTCGCGGTCAATGTCGCCTAATGCTATCGTCGGCGCATGACCGACACGACATATGAAATCTTCCAGGACGGCGAGAACTACAAGGTCAGGATAACTCGGCTTGGAAACTTCGTTCAAGAGGCAGATGGCTTCGCTTCTCGCGAAGTGGCTGCGGCATGGGTTGCGCAAGATCAGCGCATTGCCATCATAGATGAGCAGAAAGAGCCAATTACCTCAGCGCATTTGAGGGTTGTTAAGGAGTGACCAAGCACCCTAAACGCCCCCGCGATCCAAACCAGCTTGCGAAGCTGATCGTCGATTTGGCTACGGGCGCCACGACAGATCAACCCTTGGCACCCGCAACTCCGGCTCAGGAGTTTGCTCGTGATGGTGGTCTGAAAGGGGGAAGGGCTCGCGCCGACGCCGTGACACCTGAACGGCGGGCGGAGATCGCAAAGAAGGCTGCGGCCGCTGAGGGCCAGATAAACCGGCTCAAGATGTTGAAACGAACGATGTATGGCCGCGCCGGCTTCGGTCTGCTCCGCGCTCGCGTTCTACATGCAACGTAACTCAACGACAGCACGGAATTTGCGGGAGAACCCAAAATCCGCTAGCAGAGCCACCTCGGCCGCCATTCCTCTGGGGATTTGCGCCTTGCCCCACGACGCGATGTCAAAATCGACCGGCGCCGGCGCCCCTTCGCTGCACCGCGGAATGCGGCCCCGGACAAATCATTGGGCTTGTGTGGGATGCGTAACCGATGCGGCGGCAACACATGGCGGCACGTGGCCGTGCTGTGATCGAAGTCGGGCATGGACGCAAAACCGACTTTGGTTCCAGAGCCCGACCCTGCTGAGGATACTCGTACCGATAGATCGTAAGGGTGCTCGCATGCCTCGGGTCGAGGTCATCACCCGCGGCGATCGACGCCGTGTTTGGACGCTCGAGCAGAAGCGCGAGATCGTCGCCGAAAGCCTGGGGCCTGATCTGACGCCGACGGAAGTGGCGCGCAAGCATGGCATCAGCAGCGGGCTGCTGTATGGCTGGCGACAGAAGCTGCTCAGCGGCCAGATGACGCATTTGCGGCAGTCGCCGCCCAGTTTTGCCGAGGTCGAGATCGCGCCGCCGCAATCTGACCGGGCAAGTTCAGAGCCGTCCAGCGCGGACGTGCTGTCTCGTCCGCCGGGCCTGATCGAGATTGTGCTGCCCGAGAATGTAACGCTGCGTGTGGACGCGCAGGTGGATGGCCCGGCGTTACGCCGCGTGCTGACTGCGTTGACCAAGCGATGATTGCGCTGCCGCCAGGCGTATGGATCTATCTGGCGTGCGGCGTGACGGATATGCGCAAGGGCATGGTGGGCCTCGCCATGCTGGTGCAACAGGGGCTGGCCGAGGATCCGTTCAGCGGTGCGATCTATGCCTTTCGTGGACGCCGCGCCGGGCTGATCAAGCTGATTTGGCATGACGGGGTTGGCCTATACATGCTGACCAAGAAACTGGAACACGGCCAGTTCGTTCAACCTGTTCGGCTTCCACGGGTTCGACTCCCTCAGTGAGTTGAAGGTCTGAACCACTACGCCGTATGAAGACCCTGCATGGCTCCGGAGAAGGCTTGGACTTCTGCGAGACGCGGTTGGCGATTGCGTGTCAGACTGCCGAGGGAAACTGCGCTACAGAGGTGATGAGCGTGTCATTCCAATTGCTCGGCCAGGGCCTCCAATTTGTTCCGATCTTCGCGCGTTCGCGCGTACTGGTAGGAAAACCCGCAAGCAGTATGTCACTGCCCTGCTTCAGGGTCCATCCGGTTCCCGCGCATTCGCCGCTACTCCCGTTGCGGGTTTTTTGTATGCGCCAGCACAAACGCGATAATCGGGATCGGCCCAGCCCGTGGACTGACATATGCCTGGCTGACAATAGTAGTTTGGAACTCCGGCGCGATTCCCGAAACCGACAGTGTTGCGGCCTGCACGAATACCCGCGTCAGGCGTCGTCCCGCACGTGGTGCAGGAAGATGCTGTCCCGAGGACGACAGCGCAGAGGCCGATTGTAACGAGCTCCCTCACTACATGTCTCTCCCCCTGTGCCCGAGGTATAACGGCTCACATGCCAGCCCGCTAAGCGGTCGCTGCCGGCTACCCGCACATCCCAATCCAACTTAATCTCACGCCGTAATTTCAGCCTGCAGGTCCTGGAGCATTGTCAAATGCATCTGGATCACCACGCGGGCGAGGACAGCAATGTGCTCGTCATCGTTCCCGGTCAAAATCGAGTTCAGGAAAGCTTGCTGGATGTTCAGCAGCTGCTGGTGACCGACGATCTGCCCCTGAATATAGGCGATATCAAAGCCCTTGCCTGACTTGCTTTGCAGTTGTTGAAGCAGCGCTGCGTGCTGCGCATCGAGCGGCACGGGTGGCGGGTTATTGACGTCGGTTAGCACTTGCGCGATCGCGGTCTGCTCATTCACCTCGAACTGCGCGAACTGCTTGACCCTGGGGTGTATCGCCTGCGCCACCGCAAGCTGACTGGTCTCTTTGGAAAACGTTCCGACCTGAAGGGTCTGCGTCTTGTATTGCAGGGGGGTAATCTTCGTCGCTTGCCCGGACTCCGCTGGGGTCTGCGCAAATACCGCTCGGCGCGGCATTGCGCTCAGTGCGGAACTCGCCAGAATGCCAGAAAACGCCATAATCGCATTTCGCCGATCCATGAAGACTACTCCGTGTGGGTGCCCCGGCGGAACGCGAGCGGCGCGAGCCAGTTCTGCGGCTAAGAATTACATTCTCTCGATTTCTACAAAAGCAGTCATTGAAGACCCGTCGCGCAACCGACGGGCCAAGTAGGACGTGGGGGCCTCGGTGGCCGCAGGGCAGGGAGACATACCGCTGATCAATCTGCCACTGCACTGCCACTGCGTGCGGCCGGCCCCGAGGACCAACGTGGCGCTGATCCGACCCGCCGTGGCCGACACCGTGGGCGAGCGGCAATGTGCGGGTCGCGTGGCGTGGCGGATCCGTGTTGGACAAGATGGCGGCGATCCAAATGGTCCATGTGCATCTGCCGACGATTGACGCCCGCGCCGTGACCTATCGCGCTACACCGAACCGGAACGGGATCAGGCGCTGCTGCTTCAGCGGCTCAAGATCAACTTGCCCGACCAACCCCCGCCCAGTATAACACGGACGGCATTCCGATAGCATAATCACCGTCCATTCTGTGGTGCCGACCTCGCGATACCATACCCCTGGATCGGACCGTTTGAAGGATTCTTGACTGCGAGTTGCGAAAGACGGTCTAAGCCAAACATCTCCAACTGCGCGTTGAGGTCGTGCATCGCAGCTGACGGGCTGGCGTGGGGGAGGGATTGCTTGGCATTGCCCGGAATGTGGTTTCGGCCACCGCGAGCATGGCCACGTGCTCACCGCTGGGCGCAATCCATCATCGTTGCCGGCAGCCGCCTTCAGGTTACTTTGCCGAGCAGATATCCGATCACCAGAGCGATCAGCGCAGCGGTGAATGGCTGTTGCTTCACAAAATCTGCCAGTTGATCCGTCTGGGTTGATCCTGACCCGGAACGGAGCGGCTCGCCCGATGCGCTGTATAATCTGGTGTCAGTGTTCCTTGTCTCCGGAGCACCCGGCGCCATCGTTCCATCATCGCTCATCGTGGATCCCGTTCTACGATTGCCTGATGAACAAACGTGGCGGCAGTGGACAAGTTCCCGGAGCCAATGTTGTTTGGTATCGCTCCAAAATAATGGCGCGCACACGTTACACCATCTTATGCGTCTCATCATCTGCAAGCTGGGAATTGGTCGTCGTCTGGAGGCTTATCACCGTATTCCAATCCATCCCACTCGACGTCACCGCCGGGCTGTGGCTGCGAGACTATGGGAGAACAGGATGGAGGTCGATGATCGGCTGGAACAGTTATCCAGACAATTGAGCTGGCAGACCTGTCAATACTATCTTTAATGAATAATAGCGCGGGTGAGAACTGCGGGCAGCGCCTTGATACCCGATGATCGTGGTTAGCGCCGCGCTTACCATCGAGGGTGACCCTCTGTCTGAGACAAGTTGCCGCCTAAATGAGGGGGCCGATTTGAGAGCGGATGGGGAATGTGTTGTGGACAGGGTTTACCCACCGACACGGAGGATAACTGTCTCGTCCCTCTTCCAGATTGCCAACTTGGCGATCTGATCATGTCCACCACCGGTCGCCCGCTGGCAGTTTGGCGGAGTAGCGTCCGCCTACACCAACGGCGCTCTGCTGGTTTTCCAAGAAACTGCAGCCATCCCCGCGTCCGTCCCACAAATGAGGAGCAGGGCAACCGGTCTGATATCGTGACCCAGCGGACGCGGTCCTGCGATGAGAGCACCCGTGAACGAGCTCTTCACCAGATTTCCCCAAGAACTATCTCACTAATACGTCAGCCCTGAGCCGCTGCCGCAAAACCACCGTTATCACAACAGATTAGCATTTCGGTCCACAGCAGCGGCTGTGATGTCGCGAGGTAAAGACATGCGCGTCCATTTACAACTGGTAATGGTCTTGGCAGGCCTGTGTGCAGGCTGTGCTTATGACGGCAGCGGTGGGAATTCACAACCGAATCAGCTCTACGGGTACGCCCCTGGGGATATGCCAACCGGCGAATTCTATGGGTATGCCCCAAGCTATTCGCCCTACGGTTTTGCACCCTATGGTGCTACACCCCAATACTACCAGCCGGCACCCTCTCTCGGGCTGGGTTTTGGGGTTTTCGGTGGTGATGGACATCGCGAGCATGAGGAGGAGTGGCGCGAGCACCATGATCGCGGCGAACGCCCGCCCGGGTTTGAGCGAGGTGAAGGCCATCATAGCGGGTTCAATCGACCGCCGGCCGCTGTAAATATTCCACTCCCTCTTGTCCCGACCGCCTGAGCCCACCAAGCCTCGCGCGCGCATGCTCGCACTTGGTTCCGTGCGGCCGGACCGTGCGGTGGCCGGGCTGCGCAGGCGGTTGACTTGAGGCTGCCTTGCGGCCCCTCTAGGTACCACCAGGTAATCGGCCTTGCAACCCGGTCGAAAGATGCGCGCCACCGATAACTCCGTCAGTTCAATGGTTTAGGCCTCGCCCACCAGCAGGATTGGTTCAACCTTGGTCACGTAATCGCCCTCGGCCAGCGTGCGCAATTGCCCGGCTGAGACGCCAGAGCGATCGAACTCGAACGCCTCCAGTGTCTTCATCCGCGGCAATCGCGCTTCGTGCAGCAGGCGGCTGATGGCCCGGCTCTCGCGCTCTTCCATCTCGGCCGTCAGCAACGCCTCGAGGTAGCCGACATGGGATTGCCCTTCGCGGGTGGCGGCATCGGCCAGTCGAGCGAACTGGCCACCAATTGTCGGCATCCGCAGCCTTGCAGTGCTGGTGGATGGCCTGGTCCTGAAGCTCGCCCATCATGCTGTCCCCGCGCAGGGTCCAGAAAGCAGCGTGTCGTAGTCGGCGAGATTGGGCAGCGGCCGATCGTAGCGGACGAGCGCACCGACATCGACCGGGCCCGGGCGTGCTTTGTGCAGCCCCGCCTCGGTCAGCAAGTAGCGCACCGCCGCGACGTCGCAGGCGCCGTGCGAAACCGTGGCAGCGACCGCATGTACGCAGGTGGTCGTGACCGAACTCCTGTCCCAACGCCAGCACCGCCACCATCGCACGGGTGCCGTTCTGCTTGCCGTGCCGCACCCGCAACCGTTCCCACAACTCATCCTAGCAGGCGGCTCAACGACCGGCATCGCGCCATTGCGCCAGCGGCTTGGACCCGGCGAACGCACCCGGCTTGTAGCTCAGCACATCGGGGTAATGCTCGAGATCGAGCACACGCTGGCGGCGACTATAACAGCGTTCGTGGCGGGCAATTAGCCGACCAGCATGCCAGACTGAGGCTGGGCGTCTGCCTGAGGCGATGCCAACAGCGCGCCCCATAGTTCGGCAAGCTGGCGGCGCTGATCGAGCAGATTAGTCCTCAGGTAGGCTCTCTGGACCCGGTTGCCGACCTTATGGTCGAGCGCACGTTCGGCAGACATGAGGCGGTCAGGGTGGGCTTCGGCGACCCAGTCCATAAACGAAGATCGGAAGCCGTGCACGGTGTAGTCCAGGTGCATCTTCTTGCGCAGGAGCACCTGCATCGCATCCTCCGTCTGGCGGCCTGATCCGCCTCGACGCTGGCTCCCAAAAATGAGGTTCATGGGTGAAGCGTCATTCGGCTTGATGGCAGCCAGCAGAGCCTTGGCAGCCGGGATCAGCGGGATGGTCCGGCCCTCGCCCGACTTCATATGCGATGCGGGAACGTGCCACTTGTCGCCGTCAATTTCACTCCACGCTGCTGGCATGATTTCACCAGTTCTTGGGCAGCACGTCAGCAACAAAAATTCCAACGCACGTGCATCTGGCCCCGGCCATTCATGCAGCACCGAAAAGAAGGCGGGGAGGTCTCGCCATGGCATTGCCGCCCTCGGCTTCACGTCCGCGGACACGCGCGGGAGATGCCGCAAGACGTTGTTGCAGGGATTGGGACCGGCAAACCGTCCGGGATCGATCGCCATCGCGTGCTCGATGGTTTGATCGATCCGCCCTAAAACGCGGCGCGCCGTCTCGTTGGTCGTGCCCCAAGCCGGCCTGAGGGCGCTCAGCACGTCATCCTGGGTGAGGCTACTCGTTGCCTTGTCCATCAGTGAGCCGGCAAGCCGATCAACAGACTGCTGCCACTCCTTCAGATGACCGGGCCGCCATTGCCCCTGCATATGGGCGAGGAAAGTATCGATGTCCTGGCGAAGGCAAACATCCCTGTTTGTCGGGACCGTCCCAGCAAGAACCCCTCTAGGGTCCAGTCCCTGATCCTTCGCTTCTCTGAGTTCGCCCCGCTTCGCCCGTGCATCTGCCAGCGACATCGCGGGATATCTGCCGATCGGGACTTCACGCTGGCGACCCTCGAACATGTAGCTGAATGTCCATCGGCGGCTGCCGCCCTTCACCTCGAACTGCAGCCCTTGCCCATCGCGGTGCTTGCCATCCTTCAGATTAGCAACGGCCTTGGCGGTGAGCGCATTCGTCAGCATGGGTAACATCCTGGTGGTCGGAGGTGCCTAACCATACCCTGGACGGCGCTTAGCTACCAATAAAAATACCCATATCGGCTGGGTTTACCCGGGAACGTGGTGACACAACGGGAGACTTCTGGCGTTTAGTGTCCCCAGGAACATGCCCAATATAATGCGATATAACAATCACCTAGAGACGACACGGGACGAATAGGGACGTCGCGGTTTTGGGGTCTCTAACCCAGGAGGCAGACCAACCTGCTGGCGTTGAACGCCACGATCGAGGCCGCACGAGCAGGTGAAGCGGGAAAAGGCTTCGCGGTGGTAGCGTCCGAGGTGAAGAGTTTAGCCAACCAGACCGCGAAGGCAACCGGGGATATCAGCGTTCAGATCGCGCAGATCCAGTCAGCGACGAAGGAAGCTGTCGACGCCATCCGGGGGATCACCGGCACGATCGAAGAAGTGAGCGCGATCTCGGTCGGAATATCGGCGGCGGTCGAGGAGCAGGGAGCGGCAACCGCCGAAATCGCCCGCAACGTGCACCGGACCGCAGGATCTACACGCGAGGTGACGTCAAATATTGGCGGAGTGAGCCAGGCGGCAGCGGAAACCGGTGCGGCGGCGGAGCAGGTGCTGAGCGCCGCGGCGAACTTGTCGCGGCAGGCCGAACAACTCACGACCGAGGTTGGCGGCTTTATCGCTGAGGTTCGTGCCGCATGATGGCCTGTGCCAGGGGTCAACGATGAAACGTCTTCTGCTGCCCCTGCTGTTGTTGCTTCCGCTGCCAACCCTGGCATCCGATCTTAAGATCGCAACCTGGAACCTTAACTGGTTGACCACGCGCCCAGCCGGCGACCACGGACTGCCAACCGATGTCACTCCGCGTTCGGACGAAGATTTCGCCCGGCTGGCCCAATACGCCCATGAGTTGAACGCCGATGTGGTTGCGATCGAGGAGGTGGATGGATTTGCAGCCGCATCGAAAGTCTTTTCTCGCGAGGAATACTCCATCCACATGACGCACGACCATGTCGTGCAACGGGTTGGGATCGTCGTTCGCCGTGGCCTGCACTACGATATCAATCCGGACCTCATCGCCCTGAACGCGAACCATCTCCGCAGCGGCGCCGACATCACCCTGCATCTTGGCGATAGCGATTTGCGGGTGCTGGCGGTTCACCTGAAAAAGGGCTGCCGCGACATGCCGATGCCGAAGGCGCGAGGCCAGGCCTGCGAGGAATTGAAGGACCAGATCGGACCGCTAGCCGATTGGATCACCGCGAGAAAGGTCGAGGGTGTTCCGTTTCTTATCCTTGGCGACTTCAACCGTTGGATGAACAAAGGCGATACCTTCCTGGCGAGCCTACTTCAGGCGGCGCCGATGTCGCGTGCGACCGAGGGCCAAAGCTCACCATGCTGGGGCAGCGAGAATTTCATCGACCATATTCTTGCCGGCGGCGCGGCTGCGACCTGGATGCAGCCCGGAACGTTACGGGTTATGATCTATCGTGAGACCGACCCCTCCTGGAAGGACCGGCTGTCCGACCATTGCCCCTTATCGGTGCGGCTGGCCGTGCCGGGGTAAGAAAGGCCAGGGCGCTGCCCTGGACCCGCAAAGGGTGCGCCGCACCCTTTGATCCAAGTAATTTAAAGCGGCTCCAAGGGCTGTCGGCCCTTGGCGGGGGCTCGGGCAGGCCCCGGGGGAAGCCCCGGAGCGCGCTCATCTCTGCCGGTAGGTGCCTTTCGCGATTTCCGGCAGGTCCGAGCGGCTCAGACCCATGTCCCAGAGCTCGCGGTCGCTGCTGCGATAAAGCTCCTGCATTTGCCTTTCCACGGCGCGCCGTTGCGCCCATGAGGCGCGCAGCCGGTGGAACAAGCCGGACAGCCACATGCCGGCCGGCCGGGCTGTCTGTCGAGTGGCTTCGAAAAGATAAGTGTTGGAGGAATTCATTGTTCACGTTCCTTCGAAAATGTCGGCTGATGCCGAGCACGGGGCGAAGGACGTTCTTCCCTAATGGTGCAACGCAGCATATAGGATCGAGATCGTGATAAGCCAGTACTTCTAACCTTAATTATGTTTCATGGATGACGACCGCCCGGTCCCAAGCCGTAAGACTTTGAACAAATTAGTTTTCCGTATCGATCCGGTCGGCTTGCGACTCGGCTAACCGCCATTCTACTCCGGCGGGGGCTGCAAGTCGGGGGGCAGGACGTCCGAGGTCGCCCCGGGCGGGGCTATTTCGAGCAACAGATCCTCACGACGCGGGAGTTCGCGAAGATCTTTCAATCCAAAATGGGCCAGGAACTCCGGCGTGGTTCCCCACAGGGTCGGACGGCCCGGGGTCTCCCTACGTCCCTTGGGCGCGATCAGGTTCAGTTCCAGCAGCGCATCGAGGGTCTGCTGCGATAGCGCGGTGCCCCGGATATGCTCGATCTCCGGGCGGGTCATCGGCTGGTGGTAAGCCACGATCGCCAAAGTCTCCATAGCGACTCGAGGCAGCCGGCGCGGCGCATCGATCACTTTGCGCAACCTGGGGGCCAGATCCACCGCGGTCCGGAACATGACGCCGCCACCGGCCTCGACCAGTTCCACGCCGCGACCGGCATAACGCCCACGCAGCGCCAACACAACGGCATCGGCATCAATATCGTCCGCGAGCAACCGAGCCAGCCCGCGCAACGTAACCGGTTCGGCGCTGGCGAAGATCAGGGCCTCAGCCAGGCGGATGGAATCCTCGTCCGGCTCGCGCAATGAGGCCGGCGCGGGAGGTTCGGCCCTGCGCTGCTCGTGCGCCGGGCCATCGGGAGCTTGGCCTTCGGGGGCATACTCCCTCGATGGACCCTCCTGGACGGGTTCCTTGGTCACCAGAATCGGGGGCTGCTGTTTGGAGTCGTCGCTCATGGACCTGGATCTATATCAGCATTGCCCCGGCGAACCAGGATGGGGCCGAACGCTTCCTCCTGCCGCAGCCGAACAGTCCCGCCGCGAGCCATCTCCAGGCTTGCCAAGAGAGTGCTGGAAAGCGCCGCACGGCGTTCGGTCGGGCTGTCCATGTGGTCAGGCAAAAACTGCTCGAGCGTTGTCCAATCCGGCAGGACCCCCACCAGATCCGCAAGCCGACGCAGCGCGTCCTGCACTGTCCAAAGGGACAACGGCCGAGGCGAGTACTGCACACTTCTCGTCCCGCGCCGGATCGCATCTAAATAGGCACGGACGAACGGGCCGGGCTCGATCACGACCCGTGAGCGGTCATACTCGTGGTGACTTTCCGGCGCGCCACGCGCGAATACGTCCTGCCCGAGCACCGGGCGCGCCGAACACCAGGCGGCCAGGGTGCGGATGACGTTCATCTCCCGCAACCGAGCGGCGAGGGCCTCGGCAGCCATTTCGCCGCTTTCCAGGTCGTCGGCCGCGACCGCGGGCACCAGCAATCGGGATTTCAGCCAGGTCAGCCACGCGGCCATGACCAGCCAGTCGGCGGCCAGTTCCAGGCGAACGCGCCTCGCGCCCTCGATCACTGCCAGATACTGGTCGACCAGCGAGAGGATCGAGATCTTCGCCAAGTCGACCTTCTGGGTACGCGCGAGGTCGAGCAGCAGGTCCATCGGCCCCTCGAATCCCTCCAGCCGAAGAACGAGGTTCTCAGAATGCTCCGCGGTCGAGGCCACGACGGGGTCAGATGAGATTTCCATCCATCCCATCGACGTTACGCCCGGCGAGCCAGAACATTGTCCGGAACGCCCACGGCAGGACGCTTTCCAGGGCCTGCCCTAACGGGTCAACCCCGGTCAGCCGGGGCAGGATGAAGACCACGAGCAGCACGATCACGATGCCGGCTTTCTCAAGCCTGGCCCAGATCCGGGCTAACGCCAGTGGCAGTAGACCGACCGCGATGCGGCCGCCGTCGAGCGGCGGAATTGGCAACAGGTTGAACAGGCCCAGCACAATGTTGGACAGCATGAAGTAGATCAGAAACTGCTGCACGATTGCCTGAGTGGTGGACGGGTCGTCGGCCATCGGAATGACCAGTGCGGCCAGCCAGGCAAGAAAGAAATTCATCATCGGACCGGCGATGGCGACGATTGCCATTCCGCGCCGGGGATCGCGAAACTTCCAGGCGCCCACCGGGACCGGCTTCGCCCACCCGAACATGAAAAAGATCTTGTGTGGCGGCAACAGCAGCTGGCTGATCAGCAGGAAGCCAGGGAGGATAATCGTGCCGACCCGGTCGATATGCTTGAGCGGATTGAGCGACAGCCGGCCCGCGTCCCGCGCTGTCGTGTCGCCCAGCGCCAGAGCGGCGTAACCGTGCGCCGCCTCGTGCAAGGTGATTGCCAGCACCACCGGGATCACCGCCAGTGCCAGATTGAGCAGAAAGGCGTTCACGCGAGCAACCGCTCACGCTCGTCCTCGAGCCGATCCGAGTGCAGTGTCAGACGACGGTTTGCCGCGGCTGCCCGGCCCGCCCTCAGGCGGCGGTCTGCCGCGTGGGTCAGCGGCGGGCAGGTCCGTAGCAGGGCCTCGGTCAGGGCGAAGTCGCCACTGCAATACAGGGCGATGTCGCAACCAGCCGCCAGCGCCTGAAGCGCCAAGCCAGCGGGTGCGCCCGAAAGTGCCTTCATCGCCAGGTCGTCGGTCACCAAAACTCCTTCAAAGCCGATCCGCCCGCGTATGACGTTGCCGATCACCGCCGGCGATAGGGTGGCCGGCAGAGCGGGATCGAACGCTTCGTAGACGATATGGGCAGTCATCATCCATGGCAGGTCGCTGTTCAGTTCGAAAGGGCGGATATCGGTGGACAGATCCTGTTCCACAACCTTCGGCGGCAAAAGATGGCTGTCGACCCTGGCTCGGCCGTGGCCGGGGGCGTGCTTGCCCACCGGCAGGATGCCTGCCGCCAGTACGCCATTCGCCACCGCCCTGCCTAGCCGAGCAACTGCGGCCGGATGGGAGGCCAGAGCACGATCACCGATGACGTCGTGGGCGCCTGGGATGGCGATATCGAGCACTGGGGTGGCGGCGATGGTGAAGCCGGCGGCCCGGCAGTCGAGGCCGATCAACGCGCCGGTCAACCATGCGGCGCGAAGCGCGGCGCCGGGGTCTGTTTCGAATAGGCGTCCAAGCATTGCGGCGGGCGGATGGGCGCGCCAATGGGGTGGCCGAAGGCGGGCAACCCGACCGCCCTCCTGATCGACCATAATATCCGCCGGGAGAGGAACTACGGCTCGGAGTGCGTCGATGAGGCAGGCCAACTGCGCCGGGTCCTGGACGTTGCGGCCGAACAGGATAACGCCGGCGGGCGGAAAGGCTTTGAAAAGCGCCGCCTCCTCGGACAGCAGGGCGGGGCCGGCAATCCCTACGATGGCAGCGGCGGGATGGATCGCCGTCATCGGTCGGCCGCCAGGATATCACCGCGCTTCCCGAGCCGGACCACAGCACGAGACGCCGATTCCGAAGTCAAGCCTGGGGCGACCATGACACAACCGGAGAGCGCCACCCCGGCCCGGGGGCTCACGGCCCGTGACATCGGGACGCGGCTAGAGCGTGATCCGCACGGGTGGCATCCACGCTCCCGAACAAAGAGCTAGAGAGAGCTTCGTGAACCAACGCGAACGGAAACCGCTCTAGAAATCGGCCACCGAGCATCCGGCGCCTTTAGCACGGACGTGATCGCAAAAGCTGCGAGCCTGGGCCATATCGGCGAACCCTGCTGTCCGCACCCGCCAGAAGGTGTGCCCTTCCCGTTCGATCCGGGTGTAGTTTGGCTGACGACCGTTCATCAGATCGGGCATTTTCTTCGTCAACTGGGCCCACTCGGTTCGGGCAGATTCCTCGGATGTCAGCGCCGCAAGCTGTACCATCAGTTGGTGGCCTGCTGTCGCGGGATGACTCGCCGCGGCGGCAGCAAGAGGTTTGGCCGGCGCGGCCTTTGGAGCGGGTGGAGCGGCGGCGGCCGCAACCGCCGGTTTGCCGGGCGCGGGAACAGGGGCAGGTGCCGGCTCTGTTGCCACTGCGGCGGAGGCCGCTCCGGCGGGGGCCTCGACGACCGGAGCCGGTGCAGGCGCCGTTGCGGGCGTCGAAGCTGGAGCTGGCGCCGCGGCCGGGGCATGAAGGGCGTTGAGGTCAGGCGACTCGGACCCCGCAGCGAGCCTGGCGTCGTTGGTGTCCGATCCGGCGGAGAAGACATCGTTTTCCGCCCCGTCGATTTTCATGCCGCCGGGATTGGCTGGCTTCTCGCGGATCGGGCGGGTATCGGCGGTCACCACGGGCACCTCGCCGGATTTCCGTCCCATCAACGCGGAGGCGCCGATCAGCGTGACCAATACGGCGCCCAGGGCGCCGGCAAACATTATCAGGCGGCGGGTGTGTGGATCCATACCTTGGCGGAATCGGCCGGTGCCATAGCGTCCGGCTCGGCTGCCCCGGTAGCCAGAATTTGGGATGCTCAAATCGTCAGAAACGTCCATGTGCTCTTTCCCGCTAGCCAGCCCCCCGGCTGGTCCAGGGGTCAGCGCATTTCTTCAACGGGCTCGACGCCCATCACTGCGAGTCCAGAACGGATAACGACCGCCGTTGCAGCGACCAGAGCAAGACGCGCAAGCGTCTCTGCCGGCTGATCGAGCCGAAGGAATCGAAGCGTCGTATCGTCCTTGCCTCGGTTCCATAGCATATGAAAGTCGGCTGCCAAGTCATAGAGAAAAAATGCAATTCTATGAGGTTCCCTTGCGATTGCCGCTGCTTCCACGGTGCGCGGCCAAAGCGCCAGGCGGCGCATCACGTCCAGTTCCGGCTCACCGGTCAGCGTATCAACATTTGTCGAGGCCAATGCCTGGTCGGAGATGGGCTCGCCGGGAAACATCTCGGCCGCGGCGCGAAGCACCGAACGGCAGCGAGCATGGGCATATTGGACGTAGAAAACGGGATTTTCCCGAGTGGTGGCGAGGACCTGGTCGAGGTCGAACTCCATCTGGGCGTCGGCCTTGCGGGTCAGCATGGTGAAGCGGATGGCGTCCTTGCCGACTTCGTCCAGCAGGTCGCGCAGGGTGACGTAGGTGCCCGCGCGTTTGGACATCCGGACCGGTTGTCCGCCCTTCACGATGTGGACGATCTGGCAGAGGACGGCCTCCAACTTCACGCTGTCCTGCGAGAGGGCGCGGACGGCGGCTTTCATGCGCGAGACGTAGCCGCCGTGGTCGGCGCCGAGGACGTTGATCAAGACATCGTAGCCGCGGGAGATCTTGTCGGCGTGGTAGGCGATGTCGTTGGCGAAGTAGGTGTTGCTGCCGTCAGATTTCCTGAGGGGCCGATCGACGTCGTCGCCGAACTCGGTGGAGCGGAACAAGGTCTGCGGACGGGGCTCCCAGTCTTCCGGGGTTTTGCCCTTTGGGGGTTCCAGCACGCCTTCATAGATCAGGCCGTCGGCGTGGAGCTTCTCGATGATTGCGTCGGTGGCGCCCGAGGCAACCAAATTTCGTTCCGAACTATAGATGTCCTGCTGGACACCGAGCTGGCGCAGGTCGTTACGGATTTCCGTCATCATGGCGTCGATGGTCAGGTCTTTGACGGTGTCGAGCCATTGCTCTGGGGCGGCGATGCCGAGGTCCGGGGTGGCCAGGGCGGCCTGGTAGCGGTCCGCCAGCGCCTTGCCTACCGCAAGCAGGTATTCACCTTTGTATTGCAGACCGCCGGGAACTTCGGCGGCAAACATTTCCTCGGTCATCGGGGAGCCGATGGCCTGGAGGTAGCGCCAGTAGGCGGCCCAGGCGAGGGCGGTTACCTGGGCGCCGGCGTCGTTGATGTAGTACTCCTTGGTGACGCCGTAGCCGGCCTTGGTCAGCAGATTGGCGAGGGCGTCACCAACGACGGCGCCTCGGCAGTGGCCGATGTGCATCGGGCCGGTGGGGTTGGCGGAGACATATTCGACGTTGACCTTGGTCGAGGTGCCGATGGTGGCGTCGCCGTAGGATTCGCCTGTCTCCAGGATGATAGGAAGGAGGGCTCGGAACGCGTCCGGGCGCAAGCGGAGGTTGACGAAGCCAGGCCCGGCGGCCTCGGCGTGGGCGATGTCTGGGGCACCTTGCAGATGCTGAACCAGGGCGGCGGCGATCTTGGCAGGTGCTTGGCGGGCGGCCTTGGCGGAGACCATCGCGGCGTTGGTGGCCATGTCGCCGTGGGCGGGGTCTTTCGCCGGGCTGATCTCGACGCGGGCGGCTATATCGGGCGGCAGACCGGGGACGGCCTGGGCCAAAGCGGCGAGAACGGTTTCACGCAGACGCGCATAGAGGTCGGCTTCGCGCAGGTCAGCGGAGGGTGCGGGCGGGCTCATGAGCGCGGTGTTAGCGCGGATCATGGGGGCGGGTCGATGGTTGCAGTGGTTTTTGGGAGGCGCGGGATTTGCCCCGGGCGGCAGAGTGAGGGCTACCTGACCCTGTGCCGTCCTTGGGTTGAGTGGATCAGAATGGCTGGTTGATGGCTGCTCTTGGGGCCTGATGCATCGCGCTGATCGGCAAAGATGGGATCCGGCTCGCGGTCCTGGCATCCAAGCGAGCGCGTTCTGCCTCTTTCCGCTGCGCCTTCACCGCCTTGCGTTCCAATTCCCGGCGCTGCTGCCGCGACAGGGCTGGCTGAGGGGCTGGCTGACTTCGTTCCGGCTGACTTGCGGTCGGCGCCTCGGGTGAGACGGCCGGACGGGCTGGCATCTTGGGCGCGGGTGAATGAACGGCTGCGGCCCGACGCTCCTTCCGCAGCTTGTCCAAGGTGCGCTGGCACTGATGGCCGGAGCGGTGTGCAGCGTTGGCGTTGCCGCGCAATCGCAACACCGCGTTCAGGGGCAAGTCGGGATTCATCGCCTTGGCGAGCGCCTCCAAAGCGGCGAAACCGAAACTGATGATCTCGGCGGCCAGGCGCAGCTCCTGCTCGTCTTCAGCGTGATACGCGGCGAGTGTGCTGAGGACGGCGTGACGCGCGGCGGCTTCATCGCCACCCGCGCCCCGGACGAACAGGTGCAGGAGGTGGGCGACCATCTCCTCGAGAAAGGCGGGGGCGATGGTGGGGAAGGACGGCATCTGGAGACCTTTGGGGAGCTGGGGAACGGCGCGAAGCCGGGTGGCGATGCATAGAACATTAGCGGAACTCAGGATCGGATACAAGAAGATTTTCTTAATTTCGATGCGCTCTTTGCCTTGGTGGACCAGTCGCGGCGAGGGTCTCGCCGTCCCCATGCCTCATGGGTACCAGGGAAGAACATCCGCCAGGTGCTTGTCAGGAACGCCGATCGCGCGAGACGGTTAAGCCGCTCGAAGAAGGAATACGCCGGCGACGAAGTGTCCGGAACGGGCTAGCTTAGATGCTGATCTCTTGAATGCCATCCGGACCGTATCGGGCTGATCAAGGCTAACGTCGCCGATACCAAGCAGCGGCTGATTGCGCTCGAAATTCAAGCGGGTAGCATGATCGGGCATCGATTCAGAGACACTACGGCCTTAGACAATGATACGGCGATCGCTTCGAGCCTGGTGGATCACGGTTCGGGTGAGCGGTTGAAATGTTAAACACAGCTTCGCGCCTGAGGGTCTCGGCCGGCCGCGGCGCGGTCAACCCCTTCCTGTGGGTTCCGGGCATGAGCGTGTTTTACGACGATTTGTGGTGTCGATCCGAACCCCCTACCCCAGCATCGACAGCACCGCCTCTGCGGCACATTCCGATGGCGTCCCCATGGGCGGCCGCAGCATTGCCATAGCCTCGGCGCAGCCCTCCCGCTGCGCGGCAACAGCGGCCGGGTCCGTCAGTAAGCGGTGCAGTTCCGCCGCCAGCCGATCGGGACGGCTCTCGTATTGCAGCAATTCCGGGACCACCGGCCGGTCCAGCAGCAGGTTTACGATCGAAGCATACTTGATCTTGATGAGCCGCTTGCCGATCTGGTGCGATATCGGATTGATCCGATATGTCACGAGCACCGGAACTTTCGCCAGCGCCAGCTCCAAGGTCGAGGTTCCGGACTTGGTCAATGCGGCCGCCGAGGCGGCGAATGCGTCATGTTTCTCCGCGGCGTCTGTAACCAGGATTGGTCGGATCGGCCAGGAAGCTGTTTTGGCGCGCACCACTGCCTCCACTGGGCCGGCCAGCGGGACGACGGGCACTACCGGCTCGGGCAGCAGGCGGATGGTTGCCTCCAGGATCGGCAACAGGCGAGAGACCTCGGTCTGCCGGCTGCCAGGCATGACGGTGAGGATCTTCGCATCCGCCGCAATGGCGTGGCGCGCACGGAAGCGGGCGGCGTTGCCGGTGTCGGCACCGCTCTCCAGGACTGGATGGCCGACGAATTTTGCGGCCAGGCCGTGGCGAGCGAAGAACGCCGGCTCGAACGGCAGCAGGCACAGCAGTTCGTCCCACAGGCCGGGGTAGTGCTTCACTCGGTTCTCCCGCCACGCCCAGACCTGGGGTGCGACGTAGTGAGCGCGTTTCAGACTCGTTGGCTGCAGGGCTTTGAGCACCCGCAAGGTGAAGCCGGGGGAGTTGATCGTGACAAGGATGTCGGGGCGGCGGGCCTGGATGTCGGCAACGGTGCGCTTCATCAGCGTTTTCAGCAGGAAGATCTTCGGCACGACTTCCAACAATCCCATCAACGCCAGGGAGCGGATGGGAAACAAGCTAGTGAGCCCCTGCCCCGCCATGGCGCTGCCGCCAACGCCAATGAAGGTGGCGTCAGGGCGCCGGACACGGATTGCGTGCATCAGGGCGGCGCCGAGGACATCGCCGCTCTGCTCGCCGGCGAACAGATAGATGAGTGGCATGAGCCGCCGTAAATGAAAGGAAGCGAGCGACAGGGTCGCCCAGTTGCTCAGGCGACGCAAATCTATTCGATGGCGTTCGGACCGGGAGAACAGTCGCGCTTTATATTATGTTGACGTTAATGATCGGCCCAGTCGAGCAAACGTTCTAGTAGCTGCTGATTCTTGGCGTTATCGGCCAAGGCGTTCGGCATTAGCGGCGATTGTCTGCTGGATAGGCAACATAGCAGCCTTCTGCGCATTCAAAGCGAGCAGCCCCATGGCCATGAAGTTGGACGCTGCCATCCGGAACCATCCGGCGGCGAAGTGGCCTTGCTTTTCGACTATCTCTACCGGACTGGCGCTCGCGGCAAAGTCGAGCCTGGCGCGAGTTGCTCGTCTTATTGCATCGGCGGCAAAGCATGCGATTTGTTCACTAGCATGGCTAGCCTGCTGCATCATGATTATGCCGGCAGCAGAGAAAGCTTCTACCTTTTCCGGCATCATTCGGCCGAATTCGGCGTGGTCTGCCCGCATGGGATTGATGATGGCAGCCACGCCAAGGGCGACGCGCTTGGCGATGATCTGGCCGGCGGCGCTGGCAAGGTCGCTTCCACTGTCGGCGTTTTGTTTCGCTGCATCAACGACGTCGTCGAAAGAGGTCATCGTATTCTTCCTGAAAGGTATTATGTTCGAAGATAACACTTCCAGTGCAAGAACAACATGCACCAGGCTCGGAACTTCGTTCCTAACAATTGGGAAGTGGTGGGCCATTCTGGCCATCGCCTGGGACCACCCTCGTGGCGTCCGGTAGTCAAGAAAGGTTATGCTATCAAGGTTCGGCAACCAATCCCGCAGCGTCGGCTCGACCTCGTCGCGGTTGATACCCCAGGGCATCGGTGGAATCCGGTAGTGTGGGGTCCGGTTCAGGCCCAAGAGGGTGAGGCGAGAGTACCAGCGTGGCACGACGTCGAAAACCATTTCCGCCGCGGGGAACCGACGGCAGATCTCCGCAAACAGGGTCCGCAGCATCGCGGGTTGGAGATACATCAGTAGGCCCTGGGCGACGATAAACACGTTAGCCATTGGATCGACGGCGTCCATCCAAGCGGGGTCAAGAGCGCTGGTGGCGACATGGCGAAACCGATCGGTGGGAGCAAGGAAGCGCTCCCGCAGAAGGATTGCCTCTGGCAGATCGACCGATATCCAACGCACCCGGCAGTTGTCGACACGGTGACGTTGGGTTTCCAGGCCCTCGCCAAGAGAGACCACGATCCCGTCTGGGTGGCGAGCAATCCATCGTTTTAAGACATCATCGATCGCGGCTGCCCGCGCCGCGAGCAAGCCGCTGGGGATGCCAAAGTTTCGATCGAAATCGTAGTCGAGCGACTGGTAAATGCGCACGCTGGCGGGATCATCCAGGACGCTATCTCGGCGGGCCGCCTCCATCGCTCGATTATGCAACGCCCACAACATGGTGTTTGGGACGCCCGAAAGGTCAGGCGCGATCTGAGCGGTGCTTTCGGCTGGCATTGGAATTCCTCGCCGGTAATACCCGATATGTTGCAGTGCAGCATGCGAAATTTAAGGGGGTCCTCACGATATATTCTTCACTTACCCTCCTACCGGCGGCGGCGGCGGTCCGACCAAAAGGATGTGCAGAGCGATATTTGGTATTGCGACGCATTCTCAATTAAGTCAGGCTACCTGGGTATTCAGGAGGTTGCCCATGGGCCAGCTTATCGCCTTTCCCTCGCCACCGACTTCATATCCTGATTTCGCAGCGGATCTCGACAAGGGTGAGACTATCCTGCTCCTTGCCATCCGGTGGTGGGGCGAGTTGTTCCGAGAGGGCGAGGACCCGATCCCGTGCCTCCTCGAAGGCCTCGAAACGGCCGGCACCGCGGACGCTGCTTTCTCGATCGATGGGCTGATGTCCATTGTTGCGCGGGTCGCCCGGCGTCCGGTTGATATCCGGTGTCCGCGCTGTCCGCGTTTGTCCGACAACGAGAAGCACCTGCTCCGCGCAGTCAGCCTCGCGCAGAATGGGAACAGCAATATGGCGGAAAAAGTCCTGCGGACGACCTTGCTGTCGCCGCAAGCTGCCGAATTCGCCCTTGGTCCGCTCGAAGGGCTGGCGGAGATTTTCGCCAAGGCGCGGCTGTTCCTATCGCCACGCCGGTTTGCCGGCGACGACCACGCGATGGACGACAGCCGAGCATCCTGGCCGCCCTCCTCAGTCCACTGAGCCGCATCAGGAGCCACCGGATGACAATCGTCCGCTCTCTTGGCGTGACCGCCCTCGTCGCGCTGATGTCATCGCACCGGGCTTCGACGGAGCAATGCTGCACAGCCAGACCGTTCGAACAGGCGGCTGTGGATGCGATCGAAGCCTACCTGCGGCGGATCGAGGATCCAAAGCGACAGTCTTCCAGGTCACTACAGCCTGAAAGTGAGGGCTGAACGACGGAAGGTTTCTGTTCGATCGCTTGATCCATGCATCGGGACCTACCGGATCCCTACCATCATGTAATTGGTCCCCATGTCGCGTCCGGTTTTCCACTGCGCGGTCAATGGACTGGCCACCAGCCCGGTCGTCGCGCCCACGCGCAGGCCCGCAGCTCTTAGCATCGTTGCGAGTTCAGCCGGTGTAATAAATGCGTTCCAGTCGTGCGTGCCGACCGGCAACATCCGCAGCACATACTCGGCGCCCACTTTCGCGGTCAGCCACGATCGCCGCGTTCGGTTCAGCGTGGACAGTATCAACATGCCACCGGGTTCCAGCAGTTCGGCAAGGATCCGGACAAAGGCGGCCGGATCGGGTACATGCTCGATGACCTCAAGGCAGGTGACGAACGGGAAGCGCATTCCCTCGGCGAGTAGATCCTCGGCCCGACAGGCCCGGTAGGTCAGTGTCAGCCCGCGCCCCTTGGCGTGCGCACGGGCGGCTTCGATCGCCTCGCCGGCCGCGTCGATGCCCAGGACATCGTGGCCATGACGCGCCAAGGCCTCGGCGGCCAGTCCGGCGCCGCAGCCAACGTCAAGGATGCGGGTTGGGCCGTGCAGGAATCCCTCGATCCAGCCGATTCGGGCTGGGTTCATCCGGTGCAGCGGCTTCATCGGGCCGAGCGGATCCCACCAGCGCGCTGCCAGCCGGTCGAATTTTTCAACCTCTGCCGTCGAGACCGTGCCGCTACTCATGATTGTTGCTCCTCCCGCCGTGCGCCAGTATGTGTGCGCCCACCTCGAAATCTGGCAACCGATTCCCCTTCATGGCCCGTATCGTAATGAAATTCGGCGGCACATCCGTCGCCGACCTCGACCGCATCCGCAACGTCGCCCAGCGCGTCAAGCGCGAGGTCGACCACGGCAACGAAGTGGCTGTCGTGGTGTCGGCCATGTCCGGCGTCACCAATCAATTGGTCAAGTGGTGCTCCGATCTGTCGCCAATGCACGACGCGCGGGAATATGACGCGGTTGTCGGCACCGGCGAGCAGGTGACCTGCGGCCTGCTGGCGATCTGCTTACAGGACAACGGCATCGATGCGCGGTCCTGGCAGGGGTGGCAGGTCCCGATCCGCACCGATACCGCCCACGGCAAGGCTCGCATCCAGTCGATTGAGGGCGCGGAGCTGATTCGGCGCATGAAGACCGGGCAGGTCGCTGTTGTCGCGGGGTTTCAAGGCATCGCGCCGGACAACCGGATCACCACACTGGGGCGCGGCGGGTCCGATACCTCGGCCGTGGCGCTGGCCGCCGCGCTGAAGGCCGATCGATGCGACATCTATACGGACGTTGACGGGGTCTATACAACCGATCCGCGCATCGTGCCGAGAGCGCGCAAACTGGCGAAAATCGCGTATGAGGAGATGCTGGAACTGGCTTCGGTCGGCGCCAAGGTGCTGCAGACGCGCAGCGTGGAACTGGCGATGAACGAAGGGGTCCGGGTGCGGGTGCTGTCCAGCTTCTCCGACGCGCTGCCGGGTGAGGACAGCGGGACCCTGGTGGTCGATGAGGATGAAATCGTGGAAAAAGAGATTGTGGCCGGGATTGCCTACTCCCGCGACGAGGCGAAGATCACGGTGCGCCGGGTGCCGGACCGTCCTGGCATCGCGGCCGCGATCTTTGGTGCGCTGGCGGAGCAGAACGCCAACGTGGACATGATCGTGCAGAACATCTCGGCCGACGGCACGACGGACATGACATTTACCGTCGGCAAGGCGGACCTGCCGCGTGCTCGGGCGGCCCTGGCGAACGTCAAGACACAGATCAATTGGGCGGAACTGCTGGAGGACCCGGACGTCGCGAAGGTCAGCGTCGTCGGGGTGGGCATGCGCAGCCACGCCGGCGTCGCGAACACGATGTTCAGCGCGCTGGCGGACAAGGCGATCAATATCCAGGTGATTTCCACCAGCGAGATCAAGGTCAGCGTGCTGATCGCCGCCGAATACACCGAGCTTGCGGTTCGCGCATTGCATACCGCGTATGGTCTCGATGCAACCTGAAACCCTGGAGGGCGCCCGATCACGGCTGGACCGATTGTGGGCGCGGGGGACGGCTTTCCTGGGGTGCCGCTACGCCATTCTTGGCGGGGCAATGACGTGGGTGAGCGAAAAGCATCTGGTCGCCGCCATCTCCAACGCCGGCGGTTTCGGGGTAATCGCGTGCGGGGCGATGAATCCGGCGCAGTTGGCCGAACAGATCGAGGGGACTCAACGGCTGACGGATCAGCCGTTTGGGGTGAACCTGATCACGATGCATCCTGAGTTGAGCGATCTGATCCAGGTCACACTGGCGGCCAAGGTGGGGCACATTGTGCTGGCGGGCGGGATCCCGCCAGGGCCAGCGGTGCGTGCAGTCAAGGACGGCGGGGCGAAACTGATCGCGTTCGCACCCGCGCTGTCGCTGGCGAAGCGGTTGGTACGTTCGGGAGCCGATGCGATCGTCATCGAGGGATCGGAGGCGGGCGGGCATATCGGCCCGGTCTCGCTGAACGTGCTGGCGCAGGAACTGTTGCCACACCTTGTCGACGTGCCGGTGTTTGTCGCGGGTGGGATCGGACGGGGCGAGGCAATCCTGGCGTATCTGGAGATGGGGGCGTCAGGGGCGCAGTTGGGTACTCGCTTCGCGGCGTCGGAGGAGTTGATTGCGCACCCCAAGTTCAAGAAGTTCTTCGTTCATGCGCATGCCAGGGACGCGATGCCCTCGGTGGAGCTTGATCCACGGCTGCCGGTCATCCCGGTGCGGGGGCTGGTGAATGACGGCACGAAGAAGTTCATGCAGCATCAGGCCGAGACGCGGGACAAATTCGTGGCCGGCGAGGTGACGAAGGAAGAGGCGCAGTTGCTGGTCGAGCGGTTCTGGGCCGGGGCGCTGCGGCGGGCGGTGGTCGACGGGGATATCGAGACCGGCTCGGTGATGGCCGGGCAGTCCGTCGGCATGGTCACCAGTGTTCAGCCGGTCGCCACGATCATCGAGGAGCTGGTCGGTCAGGCGGTGGCCGCGTTGGGCGCGCGAATGGAGGCGGGCTGAGGTTTGCGTCTCTGGCGGCTACCCGCCACGCTGGTTGCGGATCACAAATGATCGAGCCATTTCCTGAAGAGGTTTTGCATCCGGGGCGAAACGGTTCCGCCGTAGGCTTGAAGGGGCGATTTGTCTTCAAGCGCCGTCGAGCTCTCAATTTGCCCGCCTTCTGGTAGTGGTTTGTTAATCGATTTGTGAGCTTGATCCGTCGTTTTTCGGATTAGAAATCGATGGCTGGCTTATTTGCAGGCGCTAGGCGCCCCCTTGGCGGGATTGGCATTGTTCCGTCCCTTCTCATGGCATCGCTGCTGGCCGTCGTGGTGGCGGTCGTCATCGTGCAATCATCGACGTTACGCTCGATCATTTTGTCGGAGGAGCACGCCGCGCAGGAGCGGCTCGACGTCAACCTCGGGATGCTCAAGCACGAACTACTGGGTCGCGGCAGCGATTGGCGGCTGGGAACTGACGGCAGACTGATGGTCGACGGCAAGGTTGCGGAGGGACTGGATCAGGTCGTCGAGGACGTCGCCCGTATCACCAACTCGGTGGCAACAGTTTTCGCCGGCGACACACGCATGGCAACGACCGTGAAGCGACCGGACGGCTCGCCGGCTGTCGGGACAAAACTTGCCGCCGGCCCGGCCCGGGCGGCGGTGATCGACAGCAAAATGTCCTATCGCGGCACCGCCGATATTCTGGGCGTGCAGTATTTCACGGTTTATGAGCCCTTACTTGATCGTGATGGTCGCGCGGCCGGTATATTGTTTGTCGGCGTGCCGAGTGCCAAGGTTCAGGCGGTTCTGAACTCGATCATCTGGCAGACCTCCGAAGTCGCCTTGGTCGTTCTGCTGATTGGTGCGGTCAGTATTTGGCTGATGCTGCGTGCCACTTTGCGCCCGCTCCTGGCGCTTGCCGGCGTGGTGCATACAATCAGCGACGGTCAGCTCGATGTCTCGGTGCCCTGTGCCGACCGGTCCGATCAACTCGGCCAAATTGGCAGAGCGGTCGAAATACTGCGGGACAAGGCACAGCACGCCCACGCCTTGGGTATGCAGGCCGCCCGCGACCGGGAGGCGCAGGATCGCCGCCAAGCTGCCATCGACCTGGTTACTCAGGATTTTGGCGGGTCTTTGTCGGGGGTACTGGTTGGGTTGGTGGCATCCGCCAGCGGGATGCGCGATTCGGCCGGCGATGTTGCCGGGGCCGCTGAACAGACGCGCAGCGACATGGAATCCACGACATCGGAAGCCGAGATGTCGTCGCAAAATCTGTCCAGGGTGGCCGCCGCGGCCGATCAGTTGACGGCCAGTGTGAGCGAAATCTCCCGTCAGGTCGATCAGGCCGCCACGGCGGCGCGCGAGGCGGTTGAGCAGGCGCGGGCAGCGGATAGAACGGTGCGTGACCTCAGCGCAGCCGCCAGTCAAATTGGTCAGGTGGTCAGCCTGATCAATACGATCGCGGCGCAGACCAACCTACTTGCGCTGAATGCCACAATCGAGGCGGCGCGGGCGGGCGACGCCGGGAAAGGCTTCGCCGTCGTTGCCGGGGAGGTCAAGCAGCTCGCCGCGCAGACGGCCACGGCCACCCAACAGATCGGCCTTCAGGTTGGCGCCATTCAGACCGCGACGGGCCAAGCAGCGAACGCCGTGGTGGCGGTAACAGCAGCGATCGGGCGCGTCAGCCTGGTCGCCACCCAAATATCGGCCGCGGTCGAGCAGCAGGGGATCGCGACCTCTGAGATCTCGGCACAAGTGAACACAGTGGCGCAGATTACGGACAAGGCGGCAAGCGCGATGCGCGCCGTCTCGAATGCAGCGGAAAGATCACGACAGATCAGCCAAACGGTCCTGGTTTCAGCCGATCAGGTCACCAAGGTGTCCGGCACGCTGGGTGAGGAAGTCGGACATTTCATGTTGGCGATCCGCGCGGACCAGCCGAACGATAACCGCCGGCAATACGAGCGGATCGCGGGCGAAGGAATGAAAGTAGGATTGAACTGTGACGCGCACGGTTCCGCCTCGGCAACGGTGAAGGACATTTCGTTAGGTGGCGCCGCCCTATTCTGCGGCTGGCGCTGTGCGGCCGGGACCGAGATCAAGCTGCGTTTCCCGGACGGCGAGGTCGAGGTGTCGTCGCGCGTGGTCGACGTCCGAGATGGTCAGCTTGGCGTGGCATTTCGGCAGGACCCGCAGACGCTGGTCCACATTGCTCGAGCGATTGATCAAATCGCGGCAGCCGATGGTTGTGCCGGTCAATCGACCAAAAAAATAGCCGGTTGGCCGTGTCGCCAGTAGCCTCTCAAACGGCGTGATTGCCTGACTGCCATTCGTGATCGGATCGATTCGTGTGTCGGCCGTTCAACGTCATGAGAAGCCGGGCCGGAGGTCGGACGGACAGTTGCTACGAATGCCACAAATATCAATG
Organism: uncultured Alphaproteobacteria bacterium; assembly: GCA_963819345.1. Classification (GTDB taxonomy): domain Bacteria; phylum Pseudomonadota; class Alphaproteobacteria; order Acetobacterales; family Acetobacteraceae; genus Rhodopila. Next base: position 82,701 of record CAWFVX010000020.1, on the reverse strand, counting down.
TGAACCGGCGATGTGTGACATTGGAGTGTCTGGCCTCGCACGCGGGATTTCCGTGAAATCCGAACGATTCGACCACTATTCCTTGATCCGCACCCCTGCCCTTGCCATGTCTCAGCCCTGCCGCCTTTGTTGGCCGGGTTGCGGCATGAGGAGGGCGATAGCGGAATGACCGACACGTCGACATCGGCCACCTGCGGCGAATGACCGGGCCTCGACGTCTTCTCTCCCGGCTGCGGAGTTTCCGGGCCCGTGATTCAGCGCCGCTATCCGCAATGGTCGAACTTGTCGCATCCGAAATGGTTACCGAGGTCTGCTCGATTTACGTGCAGCGACCCGGCGACATTCTGGAGCTGGCGGCGACCGAGGGGCTGAACCGGCGCGCCATTGGCCACACGCGCTTGCGTGTTGGTGAGGGGATCGCCGGCCTGTGTGCCGCCACGGGTACGGTGATGAACCTGCCCGATGCCCAGAACCATCCGGCTTTCGTGTATCGCGCGGAAACCGATGAGGAACCGTTTGCCTCCATGCTTGCGGTGCCGGTGCGCCGCTCCGGCCGCTCGTTAGGGGTGGTAGTGGTCCAAAATCGGACACCGCGCCTCTACACCGACCCCGAGGTCGACGACCTCGAAACAGTTGCCATGCTGCTGGCCGAGATGCTGTCTGGCAGCGGCGCGGCCGACGGTGCGCACGAGGGCGTTGGGGCGACGGTGCCCCGGCAGTTCGCGGGCACGCCGCTGATGCGCGGTATCGCGGTCGGCCCGATCGTGTTGCTGCGCCCAACGCGGCGGGTATTCACGGTGCTCGCGGATGATCCCGAGGTCGAACAGCATCGGCTGGAACAAGCCATGGACCGCATGCAGCGCGGGCTGGATGATCTGTTCGCCGACGTCCCGCAAAACGGCCGTGCCGCCGACGTAAGTGCTTCCCGCGAGGTGCTCGAGGCGTACCGGCTGGTTGCCGCTGATGCCGGCTGGTTGCGCCGGGTTGGGGAGGTGATCCGCAGCGGGCTGACCGCCGAAGCCGCGGTGCAGCGCGTCGCCGGCGAGTTGCATGACAGAATGCGCCGCATCGGCGACAGCTACTTGCGCGAACGCCTCGCCGACATGGAGGATCTCGCCAACCGGCTGCTCACGGCGTTGACCGGCGAGGTCCCCCGTTCGCGAGTGCCGGAAGGTGCGATTCTATTGGCCCGGCGACTGGGTCCGGCCGAGTTGCTCGATTGGCAAGCGCGCGGGATCGCCGGTGTGGCGGTCGAGGAGGCCAGCCCGTCCGGTCACGCAGCCATCCTGGCGCGCGCATTGGGCATCCCGGCCCTCGGCGGCCTGCGTGGCCTGGTGGATAGCGCCGAACAGGGCGACGAAGGCGTGGTTGATGCCGATGAGGGGCACTTCGTCCTTCGCCCCGAAGCCGAGGTGCAGCGTGCCTATCTCCGCGCGCAGGAAGCCCGCAACGCCAAATCCGCCGAACTGGGAAAATGGCGTGGACGCCCGGCTGTTACCGCCGACGGCATCGCGCTGAAGCTCATGCTGAATGTCGGCCTGAGCATGGAACTGCCGCAACTCGAGCGAACCGGTGCGGATGGCATCGGGTTGTTTCGTACCGAGATCGCTATGCTGGCACGCGGCTCGGTCGCCGACGTGGCGGAGCAGGCTGCGATCTATGGGCGCGTCATGGATGAGGCCGGCGACAAGCCCGTGGTCTTCCGCACGCTGGACCTGGGAGCCGACAAGTTGCTGCCGGGCTCCGTCAGCGAGGAGGAGAACCCGGCGATGGGCTGGCGATCGCTGCGGGTTGGCCTGGATCGGCCGGCGCTGCTGCGGCGGCAGTTGCGTGCACTGCTGCTTGCCGCCGGCGGGCGCCCGTTGTCCGTGATGTTCCCGATGGTCGCCACGGTGGGAGAATTTCGCTCGGCCAAGGCGCTATTGGTGGCCGAGGCCCAACGCGTGCGCCCGTGTCCGGGCTCGCTGTTGATCGGCACGATGCTGGAGGTGCCGGCGTTGATGTGGCAGTTGCCCGAGCTATTGAAGGACGCTGATTTCATCTCGGTTGGGTCAAACGATTTATTACAGTTTCTGTTTGCCGCTGATCGCGGCACCCCGTCGTTATATGATCGATACGACTTTATTTCGCCGCCGGTGCTGGATATGCTTGAGCAACTTGTCTGCAAGGCCAGCGTGGCGGGGGTTCCTGTCTCTTTGTGCGGTGAGGCGGCGGCCCGGCCGTTGGAAGCGTTGGTGCTCGCGGCACTGGGCATTACGACGCTGTCGATGCCGGCGAGCGGGATTTTTCCGCTGAAAGCGATGTTCTCGCAAGTCGATCTGGCTGCTTTCCGGTCTGTGCTATCGGCGATCAGGCGCGGCGGTGACAGCGGACTGCGCCGGTCTGTTGCGACCTGGGCGCGTGAGCAGGGAATCCTTGGCTGATCGTCTTGGCGGGTGTGGCCGCGACACCACAACTGTGGGCTGTTCCGGCGCAACCTGCCGCCGGATTCGAACGGCAAGTCGGCCTCAATGGCCTGGTAGCGGCACCTCGGCTTGCTCATCGCGGGCTGGGCAGTAGCGGATTGCGGCCGAACGCCCCATAATACGGTTGTGGTTGGACGGAGGCGCCGCCGTGTGCGCGCGCCCTTCTGGTGCCGCGATGAAGGAGATTTGGATGAGCTATCGGCCTTACCAGGAAATCATCCGGCGCAAGTCCCGCCGGGTCTATGTCGGCAAGGTTCCGGTCGGCGACGGCGCACCGATCTCGGTGCAGACCATGACCAATACGCTGACCCACGACGTTGAGGCAACAGTCGCGCAGATCAAGCGGGCCGAGGCGGCGGGCGTGGATATTGTTCGTGTCTCCTGCCCTGATCAGGAAAGCGCTGTGGCGTTGAAGGACATCGTTCGCCAGGTGGACGTGCCGATCGTTGCGGATATTCATTTCCACTATCGGCGGGCGCTGGAGGCGGCGGCGAACGGGGCGGCGTGCCTGCGGATCAATCCGGGCAACATCGGCAGCGATGAGCGGGTTCGCGAGGTGATCAAAGCAGCCCGAGATCATGGGTGCTCGATGCGCATCGGGGTCAACGCGGGATCGCTGGAAAAGCATTTACTGGAGAAATATGGCGAGCCGAACCCTGAGGCTCTGGTAGAGAGCGCGCTCTATCACGCGGACATTCTGCAGCAGCATGATTTCCACGACTTCAAGATCAGCGTGAAGGCGTCGGATGTCTTTCTGGCCGTTGCGGCGTATCAACAACTGGCCGAGGTGTGTGACCATCCGCTGCACATTGGGATTACAGAGGCCGGGGGCCGGCGGATGGGGACGGTGAAATCCTCGATCGGGCTGGGGTCGCTGTTATGGGCGGGGATCGGGGACACCCTGCGCGTCTCGTTATCGGATGAGCCCGAGGAAGAGGTGCGGGTCGGCTGGGATATGCTGAAGACGCTGGGGATCAGGCATCGTGGGGTGAAGGTGATCTCCTGCCCGTCCTGCGCGCGCCAGGGGTATAACGTGATCGAGACGGTGCGCACGCTGGAGGACCGGCTGGGGCACATCGAGACACCGCTGACGCTGTCGATCATCGGCTGCGTGGTGAACGGGCCGGGCGAAGCGTTGATGACGGACCTCGGCGTAACCGGCGGCGGAAATGGGCGGCACATGATCTACCGCGGCGGGAAAACCGATCACACCATCGATGGAGCGGTGATGGTGGACCACATCGTCGAATTGGTGGAGGCAAAGGCGGCGGAGCTGAAAGCCGCGGCGGAACGGGAAAAGATCGCGGCGGAGTAGCCGGCGAGGCGGATGCCCATCGACGTGGGCGCCTGACCGACCGCCAGCGGCACATCATGGCTTACGGCCGCCATCGGCGACTTCGCCATGGGATCGCCTGCTATCGAAAGCCTGTCTGCGTTCTGCCCCACCCGCCATGCGGACAGGCACATCTGGACTGACACTATTCGGGCCACCCTGCCCTGCTGCCCGCCTGTGCGAGCATCAACGCGAATTGCTGCGCTTTGGAACTTCCTTTGCCGCCGGTGCGGCGTTCGCCAGAGTTCCACTGACGCTCTCCCCTCCGGTTCTCCAACCAGCCGTACCGCGATGAAATGAACCAATACTTCGATGCTGACGGCCTCATACGGGTTGCCGCTTCGTAGCGTCGAAGTTCAAGCAGCGCGCAGCCCAGTCGGCAACGTCTGCCGCCCGGCGCCATCACGGGCCGAGCATGGCTCGGCCAATCCCGACCTGAGAAGGTTTGGTTGATTTACTCCGCTCCCGTTTTTCCCCGGATGTGACCGCCGACGGAAGGCATCGGCTCCACACGCGGACGTATGAACCGTTTCATAGGGATGTGGGGCGCAATCTGTCTAAATTATTGTCCACGGTTTCTTTATTTTACAGTAAAGGAGGGTTCACATGTTTCGTCTAGTCCTATCTGCGGTTGCTCTTGCTGGCGTTCCAGAAACGATGCGCCCTGTGTTTGCCAATCCTCTTGCCGAAACAGCGTCTGATCGCGATCGAGCTGTAGGTGCGGCCGTCGAGCAGCCGCCGGCACCTACATGGTGCTGGCCATCGGATTCGGTGGCGCAAGCCGCGGCGAATGTCGGGCCTGTCAAAATTATCGCCCCCGGGCGGCGGATTTGGCTGGGTCTGGGAAATGCTATTCCCCTAGGGAGAGTGGCCATGAGCTTTATAGTGGCAGGTGGTGTGCTGCTGTTGGCATTGCTCGCCAGTATCGTCCTCGACGGTATCGGCGGCAGAAGACGGCAAAAAGAGCGACGCGACATCCCGCCCTTTGATGCGTGGTAAACGCAAGAGGTTTGGGTCGGCGCGACTTTCGGTGCCAGTAGGAGACTTGCGTCGCGGACAGGATCGTGTGAATCAATTGGCAACATACCCACTTTGGCAAGATTACCGTTGTGCTCTACTTTGTTGCCGCTCTACTGGGCCGAAAGCATTCCTTTGCTTTCTGCTTCTGTGCCTGGCAACTTCGTGCTGCATGAACGAAAATCCTCTATGCTCCGCGTTGGCGCAATCGGGCATAGGCAACGAGGTATCTGCATCAAACTCAGGACCTTGATTTTGATTCCCCGTTCCAATTCACGAGCGGCTGGCTTCACCGGAAAAGAAATGAAACCCAGATCCAAGGAGTTCAGGGTTGTCCCCTCCATTGCGTCGATGCTGCCGGGCGGCGGAGCGCCTGGAGCCTACCATATTGGCGCCTACGACGCGCTCGCCAGATATGACCTGCATCCAGACTGGCTCGCTGGCATCTCGATCGGGGCGTCAACGCCGCGACTATTGCCGGTAACCCGCCGGAAGGAAGCGTGGGGCAGACGAGTTCCTGGCCGGACTTGCCAATACTGGCGCCGACCGGCGTCCGGCGGGGTATCAGGATCCGGCGGGGTATCAGGATATGACAGCTGCCCTGGCGGAGCAGCCCTTGGCTGCGGCAGCAGATGCCGGCCCCTCTCGCCGCCCTCGTTCATCGGGTAGAGCGAAACAAGGTGATCACGCGGCCTGCGCCCCACCTGCGGACGTTGACCGACAAACCGGTGGCGGCCCCTGAGGCGGGGCCACGGACGGCTGCGTGGCCGTGGCCCAGCGGCTCTCCCTCGATCCCGCCAGGAGCCGTCGCGTCGGATCCGTTATCGAGGCAGCCGCCATGCCACGGGAACCGCCGCTGCACAAAGCCCGGCCATCACCCAGAACCCGGCGGCGCCCTCGTGCGCATACAGCGGCCCCGACCCCAGGGTCAGCAGCGCCGTCGCCACCCCGACCGCCACCGTCGCGTAGATCGCCTGGGCCGTCGCCGCAAGCTGCGATGGAACAATCGCCGCGATCAACCGCATGCACGCCAAGTGTTGCAACGCGAACGTCAGCCCATGCAGTGGTTCCACCAACGCCGACGCCATCACCGAGGTGGTCTCGGCCAGCACGACCCATCGCACGATACCACCCACCGCCGCCAGGATCGACGCCCCTCCTGGTCCCAGCCGGTCAAGCAGCCAGCGGCCGATCAGCAGGAACACCAATACCTCAGCCGCAACCTGCTCCGACCAGAGCACGCCAATCGTCCCGTCCCCAATCCCGAGACTGCGCCAGTGAATAACGACGAAACTGTCGTGTAGCGCGTGGCTGCCCTGGATCAATGCCGCCACCAGCATCAGATTGCGGAACGCCGGCAGACGCAACAACGCCCCCACCCCGACCGACCGTTCCCGCGCGCGGGAAACATTGCGCGCCAGCAGATCCGGCACTCCCCAGGCGCACCAAGCCGTGACACCGAGCAAAATGCCGTTTAGCCAGATGATCGCGGCCAGTCCGAACCGGCTGACCGCCTGTCCCGACAGCAGCGTCCCCATGATGAACGCCGCCGATCCCGCGCCCCGCACCCAGCCATATTCGAAACGTCGCCCGACCCCGGCCTCCTTCAAGGCCCCCGCTTCCCCCAACGCCAGGGCGTCGGCGATCGGCGTCAAAGGCGCCAGCATCGTCGCATGCGCCACGCTGACCAGCAGGAAAGGCCAAACCCCCGCGGTGGGCAGGTAAGCGAACGCCACGCACGCCGCCGCCGCCGCATACCCCACCAGCACCAACCGAGGCCTCCCCGATCGATCCGCCAACCGGCCGCCGGCGGGACCCGCCACCAGCCGTACCGCGGTCCCGGCGGCCAGTACCAGTCCAATGGCTTCCGGCCGCAACCCGCGTTCCGCGAGAAATGCTGCAAAGAACGGCGACGCCACCCCAAATGCGGCGAATAACGTTGCGTACAGCGCCAGGAAGCGTGGCAAGACCGAACGCATCACGGTTGCTTCGTTACCGGATGCCTCGCGCAGGCCTCCCTTGATTTCGCGACATGCCACCATGACATCAGCGAGCCTGAGAGGAGTTCTCGCGCATGGCCTTCGCCGCTGCTCATTCTTTCGTCTCGTCCGATCCCGCCGCTCGATTGGCTCGTCTGCGCTGGCTGGCCTGGCTGATTGACAACTCTTTCAGCTTGCCCGGCACACGGTTTCGCTTCGGCCTGAACAGCGTAATCGGCCTGCTTCCCATCGGCGGCGACGCTGTCCTCGGCGCGCTCTCGCTCTACATCGTCTACGAGGCTGCTCAGCTTGGCGTGCCCCGGCATAAGCTGTTGCGCATGCTGGCGAACGTCGGCGTCGAAGTGTTTGGCGGCAGTATCCCCATCGTCGGAGATATATTTGATATGGCGCTGAAAGCCAATTTGCGGAACCTGCGGATCATCGAGGATCACCTTTGGGGCAGGCCATAGCTTGAGCTTGAGCGCCTAACTTCACACCCACAAGGCGTCGAGCCCCGTTCACTTCTTTTGGCTAGCCTTCGTGAGGTTTTCGCCATACCTCATGCCCTCGAGCTTGATGCCATCGGGATCCAGAAAGAATACCGCGTAGTAGTCGTCATAATATTCCCCCGCGGGATCGACGATCGTAGCTTTCAATTCCTCGCGTAGAAACTTATCGAGTTCATCCACATCTTTCCGGCTCCGCAGCCGGAAGGCATAGTGATGAATCCCGACGTCGCCGACGTGGTATTTCCTACGACCGCCGGTTTCGGCCTGCCCGATCCAAAACAGCGTGTGACCGTTCTTCCAGCCCATTGTCCCGGGATACTCTGCCTCCACCTCGAACCCGAGGAACGCGAACAGCCGCCCATAGAACGCCTTTGATTTCTCGTAGTCGCTAACTCGAATCGACAGGTGATCGATACCAACGACACGCGCCATCGCAGCCTCCGTGCATAATCTCAAAGGTCACAACGCCGACCGAGGCGGAATGGCCGAATATCATTTACGCGAGGTCAGTTCTACCGCAGCCCCAGCAACCCGCGCGCCTGTTCGATCGTCGCCCGAGCCCGCAGCGCCAAATCGGCATCGGTGGCGCTGCTGACGGGGTGGTCGACAACCGCAAACCGGTATTCCGGCATCCCCAACACACGGCTCATTAATTCGGCCGCGCTAACGAATTGCGAAGTCATGACCGCGACCGCAGGAACGCCCAGGCGCTCGGCTGTAATGGAGTCATGCAGACTGCACGACGAGCAGCTTCCTCAGTCGCCAATCCCGGTAACGACGGCATCCCAGTTGGCAATTTCGCCCACGATGTAACCGTCCGCCGGGGCGCTGTAGTTCGACTTCACGCGGCTGACGACGTCGGCGACGCCGAACTCCTCGCGCAGCATCCGATCCAGATGCGCGAAGAACCCTTTCGTCCCCTCCTTGCCGTTGGAGATGAACCCGACGGTTTTGCCACGCAATTGCCCCGGACGAGGCGCCAGTTGTCCCAGCGGCAGCGACCGCTCGTTCGTCGGATCGAGAACCTGAAACCCCATACCGGCCCCTCCTCGCGTGACGAAACTCTCACCCCTTCGGCGGTTCACAGTCAACACAAGCGCCGATCGCCATGGTCACTGCCCGGCTCTTGTTCCCCAGCCACGGAGGAATGACCGCGCCAAACCCTCCCGCGGGCCCTCCGGCGGCGACCACCAGAAGATGGTCCGGCAACTCGAGCGCCGGATAGACGCTGTCGCCCCGGTCGCGCACCACCGCGCCCTTCCCCACATCCGCCCACTCCCGCCGCGGAATCCGTGCCCGCTTATGGATAAACGCCGCGATGTTGGTCTTGCCCCAGCCGGCGGCTTGAAGGTGTTCGCGCAGTTGTTTCGGAATAATCAGCGCGTAGTTCCCCGCATGTAATGAGTAGTGCCGCAGATTGGCCCGCATTTCGGCGGCGAACGTCTCCAGGATTTCCTTTGGGTCGGTCGTCCATTCGTTCATGATCTGCCGCGGCGCGCCGGCCGCCATGACCGTCACGGCCGAGGCCCCCGGAGGCATCCCCCGAAGTTGCGCCAACGGCATCCACGTGGTGCCTTCCTCATCCTCCGCCACGCAAAAACTGAACTTGCCCGGATGACCCAGGGTGGAGCGGTCAATCTCTCCTGGTCTTGCCTGCATTATATTGATCAGCGCGAGCCGCAGCGCGCGCCCGATAACCGCCGTCGCGCGATCGGAATTGCCAAGCGCGTTGAAGCCGCCCGAGGCTCCTATCTCGAGGCGGACCGGCCCGTTCAGAATCACGAGGATCGCACATCCCCCGGTGCTCGCGGTCGCTCCGTGCAGCAGAAAATCCTGTTGCAGCATCGCCGAGAACGCGGTCAGCACCACCGGGAAATGCATTGGCAGACAGCCGGCCATTACCGCGTTGATGGCCAACTTTTCAGCCGTAACCGCTTGCGCCCGCACCGGCTCGATTCCCACCAAGATGTCCGGCGGGGTCATCGCCCATTCGAGACACGCTTCAACCGCCGCCTGAGTCGGCGGCACGATCGGCAGCCCATCGGTCCAGCCGTTGGAATGATACAATTCCTGGACCGACGCGATGTCGTTGGCTCCATAGATTTTGGACGCGAGTTGCACGTGCGTGGTCCGGTTTGATGGTCTGGGCGAGCCAAGCACGGGACGCCAGACCTGTCACGCAAACCGTTCAGCCCGCGGCGCTCAGCCTCGGCGCGACTATGCGGCTGAGTGGCCCGGCGGCCCCCGCGCGGGCGGTCCTATTCCCGCGAATGACGAGCCGTAGATCGCCGACTATACTTCGCCAAGGGGGCACACCACGCGGGCCCAGCGCCAGGCGCGCCGGACCACGTCGTCGGATGGCGGCTTATGCCGGGTGGAACACCAGAGTTCGGAGCTCAATGCTTTCACGCGGGAGGACGTCTGCCGGTGCGGTCGGATCATCGAAAGCGGTGTGGGGTGCGAAACGCGCCCTGCCGTCCGTCGCGGAGTCGAAGCACTTCAGTAGAAGCGCCTCATTGGGCTGCATGTCGGGCACGTAAAACCACTGATGCGCGGGATTAAAGGTGACGGCGTAAGTCTCGCCCACTCGGTTTTGGTAGACGAGGTCGGACGGAACCAGAGTCTCTCGGTGCGACGGAGCGGGCGTCGCAGACTGCGAGCGGAGCATCGCGCAACGGACCACGGATCGGGCGCCACAGGTTGATCACCTGGACACGGCCACGAAGTAGTGTTTCGGCTTCGTCACCAAAGAAGTCACGAACCCGCTGCGGCCCCGACTTCGCGGTGTGGTCGACATGCACGCGGGTAGCGGGCTGTCTCGGCAGGCCGGCCGCGCGGTCATCTGCGCCACGAACGCGACGGCGCACGGTGTGATCGAAGATAAAGACGCGGCTGGCACCGGTCGCTTCGGCGATCAGGCGTTCAGCCTCGGGGTAGTACTGCTTTAAGACCTCGTCCTCGTCGTAGAAATTCTGCACGGCGCTGGTATGGCGCAGCAATTCGAAACCCTCCCGATCAAGTGCGGCCTTCGGTTCTGCGCAGCGCAGATCGTAGATCGGAACCTGGTGGGTTTCATGAACGGTGTTTGAGCGCGGAACCCCTGGCGGCGGATCGAAGGTATAGTTGCGTGGCCGTTCCGTCATCCGCGACAGGTAGTGTAGATCGGCCTTTACGAAGGGCAGTTCTAAGGCCGGGTCGTCGATCACCTTGGCATGTGCGCTCATACTTGATCCTCCAAATCTGTCTATATTTCGATCTGTCGAGATGTGGGGACGCTGGTGCCAATTTCGCCCTGCTTGGTATCCACACTCCATCGCGACGTAGCGGGAGGCCTACAACGACCTCTTGACGCTGAAGCTGGACTTTCGCCCAGCCTCGCGCAAAGGATACTTTGTCAGGCGTCACATGACTAAATATCATGCTTACTGAACCGACAGCTTATCCAACGCCGGGGGCCGTTTGGTCGGTATTAATTCGGCGCCAGCTTGGCGCTCGCCGTCACGCTGCCGGGAGGAAAAGCTACCACAAAAGGACCGTAGCCTTTCTATAAAGCGCCGGTTCGGATACCGTTCGCTTACCGATCACGTAGAATGGTCAGGGGAATAGTTCGATGTTCCTACGAAATTTTTGGTACGCGGCAGGATGGAGTCACCAAGTGACCGAGGACCAGATCGTGGCTCGGACTATCAATGGGGAACCGATTGTTCTCTATCGCACCTCACTCGGCACGCTTACCGTGTTGGAGGACCGCTGCTGCCACCGCTTCGCTGCATCCGAACGGAGTTTGCCTGACCGGTGTATGGCGGATCACAGAACCAACGCCTTACTCGGGCTATTTTGCGGAGGGCGCCGAGGGTTTGATCGTCGGCCGCTACTCGACCTGCTGCAGCAGGACGCGCCGAGGCGGCTTCCGCTCCCTGTCGCTGGTCGGCAAGTTGTACCCGACGACAGACCGAAACCACCGCGAGCCGCTGCGGCCCGCCCAGTTCATCACGCAGCAGGACATTGGTGGTGCGCACACCGATTACATTAACGACGCGGAGTTGCGCAGCGCACCGAACACCACGGCGTGGCGGCGCGGGGCCGGGATAGCCGTCATAGTCGTCATAGTCGTCACCGGTATTGTGTTCTGGCAGGTCGACAAGAAACCAAGTATCCGGCAGTTGTATCAGATTGCCGAACTCGGAAAGGGGGGCAGCGAGCGTACCCGGGCACCGGCATTCATGAGACTGCTGGTGGCGCCAGAACAACCAAGGATCCAGGGTGAGGCTCTGGATTTTCGCGACGAGGTGCTGGCGCAGATTTACGATCGCGGCGACGCGGAACCAAAACGAGGTCTGACATTCCACATCGAGGTCACTGACGAAGGCGAGACCCGATGGACTGCCGGCCTTGGAGCGGCGGACATTCAGCAGTTGGCGACACATCGGCACGATCACCTTTCAGCGGGCTGTCGCTTCGTATAACGGCGACTTCGTTATTCATTCCAATCATCCCACTTGGCGCGAAGACAGAAACGATCCTGCAACAGCCACGCGGATCCAGGACCGAAAGGTTCGCTAACCTTCGAGCGCCGGAACAGGGTGTCGACGAGATTCAGAGCTGAAGCGGCGTCGACCCCGGATCGCGTTATGGGCATTCGATCGGCACGGCTGGCGTCGCCGCTCGGTGCTGCTTGATTGTCGGAGAGCTGTTCCAGGCGGCGGCTTGGAGCGCCAGGTTTGGGATGGACCGCGCAGCCGACCTCCGAGCTCACACTTCTACCTTGGCACAATGGTCTTGGCGGGTTGCCAGGCTGGTTAGCTGGGCCTCTCGGCATCGCCGTCGTTGCCCGACGTATGGACCGCTTGGGTAGCTCTTTGACGGTCCGCTTTTCGGTCGCAGGCCCCAAAAAGTGGACGTATCTCGGCCGGCGACGTCTCACCAACAGCAGACCTCGGGCACCGTCCCGCGTCAGCATTCAGGTGGCGGCGAGGCGGGCGGGAAAAACCTCGTGGGCGCGACCCTGTCTGCGCGGCAGCGCGGCAAACCCCCGCTTCGGAGATCGGCTGGGGCGCCGAGCAACGGCCGGCATGGATCGTGAAGCGGTTGTCCCACGCGCGGCCTCGCCCGGCTGACAGACGGCCCTAGTTTGGCCGAGGGCGGCGCCATGCAACCGGCCACAACACTGTGGCGAAGTCCGAGTCACTGGCCCATAGCCGGCAGTGTTTCGTATGGGTCGATTGCCGGAACTCCCAAAGAACCGAAATGCCGCAGATTGCGGGTCAGGATGGTAAAGCCGTTCTTTTGCGCCGTGGCGGCGATCGCCAGGTCCGCCAAACCGGGCGCCTGACCTTGGCCGCGCGCAAGGTCCGAAAGGATGCCGATGCGCCGTGCCGTTTCCAAGTCGATCGGGAGCACTCGCGTGCTGTAGAGGTGTAAGAGAGTCTCGAGCCACTCCGATAGCCGCTCTGCCTTCCGGCGTGCCCCGAGCCTGCGGCTTTTGGCGATGCCGTCTTCCACCTCAGCGACGGTGATAACCGAGAGATAGAGACCGGCACTGTTGCGATGCATCCAAGCCAAAAGCGCCGGCATGGCGACCGCCTTGGCCGGTGCTCCAGCCGACAGAACATTTGTGTCCAAGAGGTACAAATTTCAGAACTCAACCTCCCGCAGTCCGTCTTGACGCGGGGGCAGGTCGTTCGGCGTTAGGCGGGCCGCCATCAGCAGGCTGCCGAAGGACGGCACCCGCGAGAGGCGCTCCCACTCCTCAAAGCTCAAAATCACAGCCTCAGGTCGGCCGTGCCGAGTGATGATCGAGGGCTGGCCCTGGCGTGCCTGGTCGATGACCGCGGAAAGTCTCGCCTTTGCTTCGCGAAGCTGGATCTCCTGCACTCATCGCCTCCGTGACCATTGTAGTCATATTGGCAGACTTAGATCGTCCTCGCAAGCAATACGATTAGCGTAACGTCCAAAGAGCACATGTCGGACGTGCGGACCGGGTCGTGTGCCTTCAAGACGCCCGACTTCCGACCAAATGACTACCTTAAGCGCAATTCTGTCGGCGCAGGAGCGCCCCATAGACGGCCGTCCTCTGACCGAGGGCCGTGCCACCCACCCGGTCAAAGCTCTGGGCCGGGGTGCTAGTCGCGCGCTACCGCTGCCGGCGCATCGTGCTGGTTGCGTATGGCAATCGCCTGTATCGGGGCGGGGAAGCACGGCCGCTCGATGTAACGTCCGGCGCCGCGCACTGTGCGCATGTCACCATCGGTCCAGACCAGCTTGCCCTGGCTGATGGTGTGACGGGCCAGCCCCGTCACCTGCATGCCCTCGTAGATGTTGAAATCGATATTCTGATGATGTGTCTTCGCCGAAATGGTGCGGCTCGCTTGCGCATCCCAGACCACGAGGTCGGCATCCGCACCGGGTTGGACCACGCCCTTGCGGGGATACAGGTTGAAGATCTGTGCGGTGTTGGTCGACGTGATGCGCACGAACTCATTGGGAGTAAGCCGCCCGGTGCGGACGCCGTGGTGCCAGAGGATGCTCAGACGGTCCTCGATCCCGCCGGTGCCATTGGGGATACGGCTGAAGTCGTCGCGGCCGGCGGCCTTCTGCGGCGCGCAGAAGCAGCAATGGTCAGTGGCCGTGGTCTGTAACTGGCCCGAGACCAGGCCTGCCCAGAACGCCGCCTGATGATGCTTGGCGCGGAACGGCGGGCTCATGACGTAGGCAGCCGCCGTGGCCCAGTCCTTGTTGCGATAGACGTCCTCGTCGATGACCAGGTGCTGCGCGAGCACCTCGCCGTAGACGCGCTGACCGGTAGCGCGGGCGCGGGCGATGGCGTCCGTGGCTTCGGCGGTCGACACGTGCACGATGTAGATCGGCGCCCCGAGCAAGCGGGCGATGGCGATGACGCGGTTGGCGGCTTCGCCTTCGACGACGGGCGGGCGCGACAGCGCGTGGCCTTCCGGTCCGGTGATCCCGGCCGCAAGCAGCTTCTGCTGCATGTGGGCGACCGCATCGCCATTTTCGGCGTGCACGTTGCAGATCGCACCGAGCTCCAGGGCGCGGCCGATGCTGTGCAGCAGCACGTCGTCATCGACCATTAACGCGCCTTTGTAGGCCATGAAGTGCTTGAAGCTGTTCACGCCGTGCTGGCGCGTCAGGGTGCCCATCTCGTCGGCTACCTGATCGGACCACCAGGTTACCGCGACATGAAACCCGTAGTCGGCGGCAGCCTTTTCTGCCCTGCCGCGCCAGGCGTGCCAGGCCTCCAGCAGCGATGTGCCGGGCGGGGGAATGACGAAATCGATGATGCTGGTGGTGCCGCCCGCGGCGGCGGCGGATGTGCCGGTGAAGAAGTCCTCGCTGGTGATGGTGCCCATGAAAGGCATTTCCATATGGGTATGCGGGTCGATGCCGCCGGGCATCACCAGCATGCCGCCGGCATTGACGATTTCGGTACCGGTCGGGACCTCCATGTCAGGGTCGACCGCGACGATCACACCATCTTCGCACAACACGTCGGAACGGGTGGTTTGCTCGGCGGTTACGACCGTCCCGCCTCGGACCAGCAGCTTCATGCGAACCTCCTCCCCCTTATGTTTCCCGGACGCCGCTGCCCTTGAGCACCAGGGCAACCACGGTTTCGGTCGCGATGGCGAAATCGGCGTCGTCGATCGAGACTTTGCCCAGTACGGCGCAGATCTGCACGTCGAAATCGGCGTAGGTTTGGGTCATCGCCCAAATATTGAAAAGCAGATGGACCGGATGGATCGGATCCATGAACCCTTTGGCGCTCCAGCCGGCGATGACCCGCGCGATTTCCGTCACACGCTGGCGCAGTTCGATGCCGAGGTACAGCATGATGTGCGGTGCGCCGTGCAGCAGTTCCCTAGCGAAGATGCGGGAGGCGTCGGGACGCAGCCGGGAATGGGCCATTTTGGCGCGGACATAACCGGCCAAGCCGTCGGCGGGGTGACGATCGGGGGTCAGCCATGCGGCAGCATCGTCCAGCCAAACAGCCAAAATGCCCTCCAGCACGGCGCGGTAAAGGCTCTCCTTGGTGCCGAAGTAATAGTGAAGGTTTGCCTTAGGCAAGCCGGCGGCGCCGGCAAGTTGTGCCATGGTCGCGCCAGCGAAGCCATGCCGCGCGAAGACCTTCTCGGTTGCCGCGAGGATACGCTGCCGGCTGGCCCGGCGGATGGAGGAAAGCGTGGTATCCATCTCGTGCGGCTTCGGTCCTGGGCGCGATTATGCGCAAGTGTTGAACAAACCTGTCCACACAGTCAAGAAATCCCATTGACTCGTATGGGTGCCTTACCGTTAGCTCCTTGCGACCCTGATGGGAGGCCGGATCGTGAGCGAAATCGGTGATATCGCCCCAGGCCGGCTAGACGCCGCGCAGCTCGCGGCCAACTTCGGCGATGCGCATCCGCCGCTCTCCCCCGGGCAGGCCGTGGTGGAGGCCAATCGTTGTTACTTTTGCTACGATGCGCCGTGCATCGAAGCCTGTCCGACCGGCATCGATATTCCGTTGTTCATCCGCAAGATCGCCACCGGGAATCTGCGGGGATCAGCCCAGACGATTCTTGAGGCGAACATTCTTGGGGGGAGCTGCGCGCGGGTCTGCCCCACCGAGGAATTGTGTGAGCGGGCCTGCGTGCATACCGCCCAAGAGTCCAAGCCGATCGAGATCGGCGCGTTGCAGCGCCATGCCACGGACTGGCTGATAGAGCGCGAGATCGCGCCGTTCGTCCGAGCGGCGGCGACCGGGCGGCGGATCGCGGTGGTGGGCGCTGGACCGGCCGGGCTTGCATGTGCTCACGGGCTGGCGCGGCACGGCCATGACGTCGCGATCTTCGAAGCGCTACCGAAACCGGGCGGCCTGAACGAGTACGGCATTGCAGCCTACAAGGTCGCCGACGATTTCGCGCAGCGCGAGGTTGGCTTCATTCTGGCGATCGGCGGTATTACCATCGAGTATGGCAAGTCGCTTGGTCGCGACATTACGCTCGATTTGCTGCGGCGCGATTTTGATGCGGTTTTCCTGGGTCTCGGCCAGGCCGGCGTTAAGGCGCTGGGGCTTGCGGGGGAGACTACGGTGGGGGTGCGCGACGCCATCGATTTCATCGCCGAACTGCGGCAGGCGCCGAAGGATCGGGTGGCGGTCGGGCGGCGTGTCGTGGTGATCGGCGGCGGCAACACGGCGATCGATGCTGGCACCCAGGCTCGCCGGCTGGGTGCTGAGGACGTCACCATCGTTTATCGCCGCGGTCCCGAACAGATGACCGCGACTGGCGAGGAACAGGCGTGGGCGCAAACCAACAATGTCCGCATTCGGCACTGGGCGGCGCCAATCCGTCTGGTCTCGGCTCCGAGCCAGACGGTTACCGAGGTCGAGTTTGCTCGAACGAAGATCGATGCGGCTGGGGGGCTGATCTTGACCGAAGAGACGTTTGTGTTGGCGGCGGATATGGTGCTGAAGGCGATCGGACAGAGTTTTGTCGCTGAGCCGGTTGACGACGGCCCCTTGGTACGGGACGGGCGCATCGTGGTGGACGCGGACCGCCGCACGTCGTTGGACGGGGTGTATGCGGGCGGAGACTGCGTGCCGGGTGCCGATTTGACGGTTGCCGCCGTGCAGGACGGCAAGCTCGCGGCAGCGGCGATCCATCGCCACCTCAGTCGCTGACCTTCGCTTATCGGAGACGCGTCATGGCCGATCTTAGATCGAATTTTGCGGGTATCGCGTCGCCCAATCCGTTCTGGCTTGCGTCGGCGCCGCCGACCGACAAGGCCTACAACGTGACCCGAGCATTCAAGGCGGGCTGGGGCGGGGTGGTGTGGAAGACGCTCGGGGAGGACCCACCGATCGTCAATGTCAGCAGCCGATATGGCGGCGTGAGCTATAACGGCGCCCGGATGGCCGGCTTCAGCAATATCGAACTCATTACCGACCGGCCGCTGCAGGTGAACCTGGACGAAATCAAGCAGATCAAGCGGGCCTGGCCGGATCGCGCGGTGGTGGTCAGCCTGATGGTGCCCTGCGACGAGGAAAGCTGGCAGCGCATCCTGGCTCTGGTGGAGGAGACCGGGTGTGACGGCGTGGAGCTGAACTTCGGCTGCCCGCACGGCATGTCGGAGCGCAACATGGGTTCGGCGGTCGGTCAGGTGCCGGAGTACGTCGAGATGGTCACGCGGTGGTGCAAGCAGCACACCCGGATGCCGGTGATCGTCAAGTTGACACCGAACGTCACCAATATCCTGGGGCCTGCCGAGGCGGCGCAGCGGGGCGGCGCGGATGGCGTGTCGCTGATCAATACGGTGCAATCGATTACGGGCGTTGATCTCGATCTGATGGCGCCTGAACCGGTGGTCGACGGGCGCGGCAGCCATGGCGGGTATTGCGGGCCGGCGGTTAAGCCGATCGCGCTGCGGATGGTTGCAGATATTGCCCGTGACCTGCCCGGGCTGCAGATATCCGGCATCGGCGGCATCGCGGTCTGGCGCGACGCGGCGGAATTCATCGCTCTCGGGGCGGGCAATGTGCAGGTCTGCACGGCGGCGATGCATCATGGGTTCAAGATCGTCGAGGACATGATCGACGGGCTGTCGAATTGGATGGAGGGCAAGGGGTATCGGTCGATCGAGCAGGTGCGTGGGCGGGCGGTGCGGAATTATGTGCACTGGAGTGATCTTAACCTGAACTATCAGATCGTGGCGCGGATCGATCAGGGGCTCTGCATCAAGTGCGGCTTATGTCATATCGGCTGCGAGGATACGTCGCATCAGGCGATCGCGGCGCTGCGGGTGAACGGGGATCGGCGGTATGAAGTCATCGACGCCGAATGCGTCGGCTGCAACCTGTGCAATCTGGCCTGCCCGGTGGATGGCTGCATCACCATGGTGCGGCAGGAAACCGGCGCCCCCGCGATGACCTGGGAGCATCATCCGAATAATCCGCTGCGCAAGGAGTGAGCCATGGCGTCGGAACCAGTTGTACCGGCTGGCAACATCGCGATCGACGGCGATCGGATGTGGGCCACGATCATGGAAACAGCGAAGATCGGGGCCACGCCGAAAGGCGGGATCCGCCGGCTGACGCTGACCGACCTGGACCGTCAGGTGCGCGATTGGTTCCGCGCCTCGTGCAAGGCCGCCGGATGTACCGTGTCGGTGGACGACATGGGCAATATTTTTGCGCGCCGGGCCGGGCGTGATCCGTCCTTGCCGCCAATCGCTATCGGCAGCCATCTGGATACTCAGCCGACCGGCGGCAAATACGATGGTGTGATCGGGGTATTGGCGGGGCTCGAGGTGCTGCGCACGCTGAACGATCAGGGCTACGAGACCAACGCGCCGATCGAGGTGATAAACTGGACGAACGAGGAAGGCTCGCGGTTTGCTCCGGCGATGCTGTCGTCCGGGGTGTTCGCCGGCGCGTTCGATACCTCGTATGCCTACGGGCGTGAGGATCGCGAGGGTCAGCGGTTCGGCGCGGAACTGGAGCGTATTGGGTATAAAGGCGAGATCCCGTGCGGCTCGCACGCGCTGGCTGCACATTTCGAGCTGCATATCGAGCAGGGGCCGATCCTGGAGGCGGAGGCGAAGACGATCGGGGTGGTGACCGGCGTGCAGGGCATGCGGTGGTATGAGGCGACGGTGACCGGAATGGAAGGCCATGCCGGCGCTACGCCGATGCGGTTGCGACGGGACGCTCTGCTGGGCGCGGGGCGAATGGTTGCAGCGGTGAGTGATGTCGGTTGGGCCCATGCCCCGGATGCGGTGGCGACGGTGGGGCTGCTAGAGAGCCGGCCGAATAGCCGCAACGTGGTGCCGGGGTCGGTGTTCTTTACCATCGATCTGCGTCATCCGAGCGATGAGATAGTGACGACGATGGAAGCGGAGATGCGGGAGAAGCTGGAGCGCATTGCTGCTGACGCGGGGTTGGAGATTACGCTGGAATGCGTTTGGGATTCGCCGGCGGTGCGGTTCGACGCGGCGTGCATCGCCTCGGTGCGGCGGGCGGCGGAGGCGGCGGGGTACCCGAACCGCGAGCTGGTCTCGGGGGCTGGGCACGATTCGGCTTATATCGCGCGTGTGGCTCCGACGACGATGGTGTTCGTGCCTTGCGAGAACGGGCTAAGCCACAATGAGGCGGAGCACGCGGAGAAGGCGGACGTAGTCGCAGGGGCGAATGTGCTGTTGCGGGCGGTACTGGAGACTGATCAACGGCTGGCCGAGCGGGTGGGTGGTGGTGGTTGAGTGGGCGCTGCTGACAGAGCGTTCACAGAGCACCACTGGTCGTGTTGTGGCGGTGGTCGTGAAACCAGCCTTCGTTTCTGGCTCGTGCGGTTGAACTCAAGTCGCGGATCCTGGCCTACTCGATGAAGTCAAGAGCGAACCCATCATCCATACCCTGGACGGCGAGGCCGCGTGATACGAGTTGGTCGTTGGAAACGGTCTACTGGTCTGGGTGCGAGCGCGGGCACGTCTAGCACGGGCTGAAAGAGCGCTGACCCGCTGATCGCTCATCAGCCTGTCGGCGGAGCGTTTTCAGTCAACAACCTTAACACCGCCATCCATGGAAATCGCGTGTCAAGCACGACACCCTCCGGAGCCGCGAGCTTGCCATCCGCAGTCACCGGCACGGTGTTCATTGTAACCGAATCTTCGACATTTCCACCGATCACTGAAATCTGACCCGGCACTGCCGTATCGACGACAATATCGCAATGCGATGGAAACAGTTTCGGCGTCGGCAGATCGTCAAATCGGAGCCCTCTCGCTTTGCCACGCCCAAAGCAAATCAGATCTCCAGCCCGAGGGGCATAGTCCTGCACACGCTCGGCCGCGACCAGCCATGACGTTGTTTCCCCCCGCGAGACGCGTCGAGCCGCATTAATGTAGTCGGCATGATCCCCGGAATAAGGGAAGCGTCGCCCCGCCCCGGCGATCCGCATTACGTAAGAAATGAATGCCGCGGACCAAGCGTAGTCTCCGTCATCATCGGGAGAAAAGACCATGCCATCTGCGTCGTGCTTACCGGTCCAGGCGCTCTCTGCCGATCCGGCGTTCAGACCCAACCACCAATATTCGCCGACCCGCTGCCACAGACCTTCCTCACGTTCAGGTTTTACCACACGCGTCGCGTCGGCTTCCGGGTCAGCGACGTTTCGTCCGAACAGCCGCCATTCCCGCACAGCGATGGCGACTACTGCCTCACGCGAGAACGGCTCGTAAGGGATCTTGGCGAAGGGTGGGACATGAACGTCGGACATGGGTCTTCCCAGGCAAGCGGAGACAAGCAGCATTGGCAAGATTGGTAACCAGCGCATTACGCTGTTCGTATCGGCTTTGACGATCGGGCGCTACGGTCGCGCCACCGCGGCTGATCAAGTTGCATCGGTGAACGATTAAGGTGAGAGGTCCCCTGTTAATCGAGCGAACACGTGCCGATATCGGATCAATGAGTTGGTTAGCGATGTTTAAGTCCATCGCTGTTTTTGTTAATCGTGTCCTCTCCGGCTAGAGCCGCTGCTTTCCATCTGGCGCCTTTGGCTTAGACGACTATCGTGCCCCGGCAGCAGTTCTCGCGTTCCCAGGCACTTACGCCTTGAAAACGAAGGAGTTAACTTTGTGCGCAAGAAAATCTCGGTTGCTCTGGCTCTTCTCGCCCTGAACGCCACGGCATCAGTGCTGGGTGCCTGTCAAACGGTCGCGGGTGCCGGTGAAGATATCTCCGCCGGTGGCCACGCGGTGACGAACAGCGCCGAGAAGCACGCGCCCTAAATCCAACGCGACAACAGGAAGGAAACCAGATGGCAAAGGGACGGGGAGCCAGAGGTCGCGAAGAGAAGAAACCGAAGGCTGATAAGAAGCCGAACGTGGTTGCCTCGACCTTTCTGCGCCCGCAGGCCACCGACGGGAAGACTACCGTGGCAAAGGAAAGCAAAAAGTAGACGCTATAGGCTGACCGGTCGAGGTCTCGTTCAGCCGCCGCGAGAATTTCACCCTGACGAGCCCTCTGATCGCAAAATCCGCGCATCGCGCTCAGCACGACCAAGCTTTAACGCCGCTCCGGGAACAACTTCAGCAGTCCCTCGGACGACGCCGAGCAACGCCCGCGCTCAGTGATCAAACCGGAGACCAACCGGGCGGGGGTCACGTCAAAAGCGGGATTGGCGGCGGGGCTGTCGGCTGAAACAACACGCATCGTTGCGATGGTGCCGTCCGCGAGCCGTCCTGTCACATTGGTAACCTCGGCGGCGGAGCGTTCCTCGATCGGAATATCGCGCACGCCGTCCAACAGCGTCCAGTCGATCGTCGTAGAGGGAACTGCGACCCAAAACGGAACATCATTGTCCCGCGCCGCCAGAGCCTTCAGATAGGTGCCGATCTTATTGGCGGCGTCCCCGGTTCGCGACACGCGGTCGGCGCCGACGATCACCAGATCGACCATGCCGTGCTGCATGAAATGGCCGCCGGCATTGTCCGCCACGACGGTGTGGGGCACGCCATGCTTACCCAGTTCCCACGCCGTGAGTGCCGCGCCCTGGTTCCGCGGCCGCGTCTCATCAACCCACACGTGCAAATCGATCCCCGCATTGTACGCGGTGTAGATCGGCGCCAGGGCTGTCCCCCAATCAACGGTTGCCAGCCACCCGGCGTTGCAATGCGTCAGCACATTCACCGGTCGTCCCGGTCGCACCGCGTCTTCGATCAACGGCAGGCCATGCCGGCCAATCGCTTGATTTTGCGCCACGTCCTCATCGGCGATCAATGAGGCCTCGGCATATCCTACCGCGACACGCTCTGCCGTCGGCGTATTCCGCAGCCGGGTCAGCATGCGGTCTAGTGCCCAGCGTAAATTGACGGCTGTGGGGCGGGTCTCGTTCAACAGCGCTGCATCCTGCTCCATCGCCTCGGTTGACGGATCTGAGCGCAGCGCCAGGCACAGCCCGTAGGCGGCGACAGCCCCAATTAGCGGCGCGCCTCGGGCCTGCATCGCCCTGATGGCATGCGCAGCCTCCTCGCGGGTCGTCAGGCGCACGACGTCCAGCGCCCAAGGAAGCTTGGTCTGATCCAGGATATGGACCGACCAGCGGTCGTCCTCGTCAAGCCAGACGGAGCGGAAGGACTTGCCGTCGATTTTCATCGCTCGACCGTCATCTCGAGGAAACTCGTTGATGCAGAACGCAGACCAGTGTGAACAGCCGCCGCGCAGTGTCAAAATCGATGTCGATCTTGCCCGCGAGACGCTGAGTCATAAGCTCCGCGCCTTCGTTGTGAAGACCACGCCGTCCCATGTCGATTGCCTGAATACGCTGTTCCCGGCCCTCCTCGACCGCCTTCATGTGGCTGTCGACCAACATTTGATAGTCCTTCACGAGTCGCCGGAACGGCCCAAGGGCGAGGCCGATTGCAGTCAACGGATCTCCCGCAACATTGCGAATGTCAAAGATCAACCGGCCTTCTTGGATCGACAAATGGAGTGCGTAAGGTCCTGGCAGATCGGTTCCCATCAACGGCGCGAAATGGTTGGCTGCGGCGAGGTCTGCGACTGCCTGTTCTCGATCCGCCTCAACATACGGGGGCAGATTATTGGGCGACTCTCCATCCAGGATCACACGATCCAGTCGGGAGGCGGTGACGGTGGAACCGGTCATCTTTCGCCAAGATCGCTTTTCAGCATGTTGAGGTTGAGCATCAGCCCCACCGTGCCACCCTTTATCGGACGCAGCAGCGCCAGGGCCATAATCAGTGTGAGGGGGAGGAAGATCGCGCTCATGACCCACAGTGGCGGCTCGTTGACCCGATCGACGACGTACATCAGGGGCACGACGACATGACCAGTGAGCAGAATGGTAAAATACGGAGGTGCGTCATCCGCTCGGGCCAGACCCAGCGGGGCAAGACAGTTACGGCATTCAGCAATGACGCGCAGGAAGCCGTTGAATAAATGCGACTTTCCACAGGCCGGGCAGCGGCCCAGCAGACCACGGCCAATGGCGGTCGCCATCGGGGGATGCGGCCACGGGTTCGGTTTGACAGACCGGTCGGGCTGCCACGGGGCGGGAATCATACTCAGGTCCTTCTGGTCGTTCGGGAGGCACGGCGGCGGCAATAGACGAACGACGGTGAGCCGCACATGATAGGCCTTGCTGCGCCGCAACACCATATCGGTCTTGGACGGCTCAAGACAACTGCGGAAGCAGTTGCCGGCATCGGTTCGAGGTATAGCGTCTTATTCCGGTCGGTGGCGCGACGCGGCTACCCAATGGGCCCACGTTCGAAGGCGACGAATTGGACTAGCGGCGTTGGCGTTGGCGGCGGACCCAATTAGCGGAGGAGTTGCAGCATGAGTTCGCATCCTTGTCATCAATCCAAACTCCTCCGAGGCATGCTCGGCCGGAATCGCGGCGGCGATCGCGCCGTTCCGCGCTCCCTGGGGGCCGGTCGTGGACGTCGTCACCTTGAGGGAAGGGCCTCCTGCCATCTACTCGTGGCAGGACTGGCACTCAGTCGTGCAGCCGATGTGCCATCTGGTCGAGCGAGAGAGCGCGGATGTCTACATCATCGCCTGCGCCTCTGATCCGGGCATCGACGCCTTGCGTTCCGTCACAACCCGGCCGGTCCTCGGCATTTTTCGCTCTGCGGTCGCCACGGCGGTGGCCCGCGCGGAGCGGTTCGGGGTAATTGGCCTTGTGGAGTCATCCAAGGCTCGTCACCGCACCGCTCTGCGCGCGATGGGGCTGGAGGACCGCTTGGCCGGAGAAATTGCGCTAAATGTCCCAATGGACGCGCTTCTGGACCCGGCAGCGGCGCGCTCGGCCTTGATCGTGGCGGCAAAGGGACTTGCCGCGATGGGTGCGGAAACGATCATCCTTGGTTGCACCGGAATGGCGCACCATCGGCTCGCGATACGAGATGCGGTCGACATTCAATTGATCGAGCCGTCGCAGGCCGCGACGTCATTGGCGATCGGAATCCTGCTCGGGGAGGGCGATCCGAGAATCCATTGACCAGAACGGCACGTGGGGGCGGTTGAAAGGACTTCCTGGCGTCCCACGCGGCGTAGGCCCGGCGTTTAGGCCAGGCGTTCTTTATTGGCCGCGACCGCGAGCTGGAACGGACCGAGGGCCGCAGCCTGCGCACCGAGGGTCGTCATGGCCAAAGCCACGAAGTTGGACGCGGCACGATCCCACCAAGCTTGCGCAAATCTGCCTTGTGCTTCCAGCATGGCCGTAGGAGTGAAGCAAGTCGCCATCTCGATCGTTGCCCGAGCTGTGGTCATGACCTCATCGGACGCGAAGCGGGTTATCTGGTTTCTTAACAGTTCAGATTGTTCAAACATAGCGATGCCGGCGGCGGAAAAAGCCTCCACTTTCTCCGGCACTATACGGGCGAACTCGGCATGGTCGGCTGCCATCGGATTAACCGCAGCAGCCAATCCCAGCGCAACACGCTTCGCAATGATTTGTCCCGCGCCGATGGCCAAGTCGTTTCCGGTATCAGCGGTTCGTGTGGCCAAGGCAAGCATGTCGCTGATCGGGCCGCCAGTTTCGCTCGAAGTCATCGGTTGTTCCTATCTACGGAAAGCATAGTGCCGCCCCGTTATTGAGATGTGTTTCGGGTGTGAAGGTTTCGTTGCGGATGAGACAACATGGCAACCATCGGGTTTTTCGAAGCGACGCGGTTCCGATTGCATTCGATGTCATAGAGAACCCAAGCCTCTGCGCCGCGGCCTACAAGCATCGGACCTCGTTTCGACCAATCCCCATTGCTAGAATTGCCCCTGGTCAGGAGGTATCTCCGCATGGTCGATCTGCAGGCTGTGCATTATGGATACAAAACTTTTAACGATCTCCTAACGCGCTCCCGGTTTCTGCCAAACCACTGGATCTACCGCGCCAACCTGCTGGGTGATACGCGTGTAGGCTTCCGGGCGCCTGTGCTTGTCAAAAGCAAACATCGTCGTGCGCCCGAGTGTGCACATCCCTAGATCACAGTCCGCGGTGATCAGTTCATCGTCCCAACTGGATGCCATTGCGACGATTTCACCCTGTGGATTGACTATGATGGAATGCCCAAACAGCTCCGCCCCATCCTCTGTTCCCGCCTTTGCTGTGGCGACCGAGAAGCAGGCGTTCTGGTAGCACCCCGCCTGGATCGATAGATGCGAGTGGAACACCCGCAGGTGATGCGCCTCGAACCCCGCCCCTTCGGTATTCAGACTGGGCGTGTTGTAGCCAAGCAATACCAACTCTACGCGTTGCAGCCCCAACACGCGCCACGCCTCTGGCCAACGGCGATCGTTGCAGATCATCATTCCCATGTTAATCCCGTCCAGCCCACCCATCGGGGCGCGGATCACCGGGAAGCCGAGGTTGCCGACCTCGAAGTAGCGCTTTTCCAAATGCTGTACCGTGCGCTTTGGATCGTATTCCGCATGGCCGGGCAGATGCACTTTTCGATATTTCAGCAGCACATCACCCTGCGGGCCTACCAGGATCGATGTATTGAACCGGTGCTTGCGCACGGCACCCGTCCCGTCGGCTTCATGTGCCATCTCGGCATAGCCCAGGTGAAATCCGATCCCGTACTGTCGTGCCGCCTCGAACAGCGGCGCGGTTGCATTCGACGGCATCGCCGTTTCGAACCAGGGATCCGCCTCGGCGACATCCTCATGATAGTGACGGGGGAAGAACGTCGTCAGTGCTAGCTCGGGAAACACAACCAGTTCCACGCCGCGCTTGTGCGCTCGTTCCAGCAGCCGGACCATCCGAGCGACGGCGACAGATCGTGGTTCCGCTTTCTGGATCGGCCCGAGCTGAGCGGCGGCCACGGTGATGATGCGGGACAAGGGTTCCTCCTTCACTGGTCACCTTAGATTGCCACGGTTACCCAGCTAAGCAATCTCTCTTACTTGCCGTTGTGCTGACGCGACACTACGAAGCAAAGCGATTGGCCTGATTTTGGGGGGCCGAACAAGATGGAGAACCATAATGATCGAACATGACGTCAAGGTCAGCCCATCCAAGGCCGGGTTGAAGAAGGAGGATCAACTCGCCTGGAAGATCGCCGGCGTGGCCACCGATAAGGTCGCCGTGACCAAGGACGTGGCGGCGATGATCGTCAACCGTATTATCGACAACGCCTCGGTGGCCATCGCTTCCTCCAATCGCCACAGCATCGTCTCGGCGCGCGACATGGCACTGGCGCGTCCGAATAAGACCGGCGCCTCGGTCTTTGGCGTCCCAAGCTCGAAACGTGTCAGCCCGGAATGGGCAGCTTGGGCAAACGGCGTGGCGGTGCGCGAGCTGGACATGCACGATACTTTTCTAGCCGCCGACTATTCGCATCCGGGCGATAACATTCCGCCGATCCTCGCCGTCGCGCAGACGATGGAGAAATCCGGTCGCGACCTTATCCGTGGTATTGCGACCGGCTATGAAATCCAGATCGATTTGGTGCGTGCGATCTGCCTGCACGAACACAAAATCGACCACATCGCTCATTTGTGCCCGGCGCAGGCAGCCGGCATCGGCGCGCTTTTGGGCTTGAAGCAGGACATTATCTACCAGGCTGTCCAGCAGGCCGTGCATGTAAGTTTCACCACGCGTCAGTCGCGCAAGGGTGAGATCAGTTCCTGGAAGGCCTACGCGCCGGCGCATTCTGGTAAGCTCGCGATCGAGACGGTCGATCGCGTGATGCGCGGCGAGGGGGCTCCCAGCCCGATCTACGAAGGCGAGGACAGCGTCGTGGCATGGATGCTGGACGGACCGCAGGCGCACTACGTTGTGCCTCTGCCCGCCCCTGGAGAGGCGAAGCGTGCCATCCTGGACAGCTACACGAAAGAGCACAGCGCCGAATACCAGTCACAGGCACTGATCGACTTGGCCTTCCGGATGCGCGGGAAAATCACCGACTTCGATGACGTGGAAAAAATCCTGATCCACACCAGCCATCATACTCATAACGTGATCGGCACCGGTGCGAACGACCCCCAAAAGATGGACCCGAAAGCGAGTCGGGAAACGCTGGACCACTCCATCATGTATATCTTCGCGGTGGCGCTGCAGGACGGCACCTGGCATCACGTTGACAGCTACGCACCGAAGCGCGCCGGCCGAGCGGACACCGTGCGGCTATGGCACAAGATCGAAACGACGGAAGATCCCGAGTGGACGCGCCGCTACCGCGCGACTGACCCGAATGAGCTGTCGTTCGGCGGCCGCGTGGAGATCTTCTTGCGCAACGGCACGAAGCTGGAAGACGAGATGGCTGTCGCCAACGCTCATCCACTAGGCGCGAGGCCGTTCGGCCGCGACGACTATATCCGGAAATTCCAGATCCTGACCGATGGGATTATCAGCACCCGGGAGGCGAACCGGTTTCTGGAAGCCGTTCAGGAATTGCCGCGCCTGCCGGCCGGCGAACTGCACCGTCTGAACGTTGTTCTGCCCGCAGGCACGCTGACGGCTGGCAAACCCGGTATTCTCTGAGCGAGCCCGCTAATTTCGAACCAAGGAGAACGCAAATGAGCGAGACAACGGTGCTTCCAAACCGCGCGAAAAAGGGCGTCGGCCTGTCGGGTGTGACGGCGGGAAATACCGCATTATGCACCGTCGGACGCTCCGGCAACGACCTGCACTATCGCGGCTACGACATTCTCGATGTCGCGGACACCTGCGAGTTCGAAGAGATCGCTTACCTGTTGGTGCATGGCACGCTTCCCACGCGCGCTGAGCTCGGCGCTTACAAGGCGAAGCTGAAGACCCTGCGCGGTCTGCCAATGGCGGTAAAGCAGTCGCTTGAGGCACTGCCCGCGGCTTCGCACCCGATGGACGTGATGCGCACCGGCGTGTCCGCCCTGGGCTGCGTTCTGCCGGAGAAAGACAGCCAGCACCCGCCTGGCGCACGCGACATTGCTGACCGGTTGATGGCGTGCCAGGGATCGATGCTGCTATACTGGTATCATTACGCGCATAACGGCAAGCGCATCGATGTGGAGACCGATGATGATTCCATCGGCGCCCACTTCCTGCATCTGCTGCACGGCGTGCCGCCCATCGAGATGTTTGTGCGGGCGATGCACACTTCGTTGATCCTCTATGCGGAGCATGAGTTCAACGCCTCGACCTTCGCCTGCCGGGTCGTTGCGGGCACCGGCGCCGATATGTATTCGGCGATCGTTGCGGGCATTGGCGCGCTGCGTGGGCCAAAACATGGGGGCGCCAATGAGGTCTCTTTCGAGATCCAAAATCGGTATAGCTCACCAGACGAAGCAGAAGCCGATATTCGCAAGAGGATAGAGGCGAAGCAGGTTGTCATCGGCTTCGGCCATGCGGTCTATACCATTGCCGATCCACGCAACAAGGTGATCAAAGAGGTAGCGCGCCGGCTTTCGCGGCACGCCGGATCGATGAAGATGTTCGAAATCGCCGATCGCATTGAAGCGACGATGTGGGATGCCAAGAAGATGTTCGCCAACCTCGATTGGTTTTCGGCGATCAGCTACCACATGCTTGGTGTACCGATGTCGATGTTCACACCGCTGTTCGTGATCTCGCGCACATCGGGGTGGGCTGCACATGTGATGGAACAGCGCGTCGACAACAAATTGATTCGTCCTACGGCCAACTACACCGGGCCCGAGAATCTTAAGTTTGTTCCGATCGATCAGCGCGGCTGATTGGCTTCTACCGACGATGACGAAAAACGCCGCGGCAGGAACGTCGCGGCGTGTGGTTTTTCCATACGTGACTGAAACGCTGCGCACAGAAAGTTTTTTGACAAATATGCGGCGGAACGGTTGCTTTTCGTTGACAGATATGGTCGCCGCGATGAATAGCGGAATCCGTGTTCGCGAATTGATTCACTTCATGGGCTAAACCATCGACGCGCGAAGACGTTCAGCAGAAGGACGGTCAATGGACCGCGACCTTGGAACGCCGAAGACAGAGTCAAGAAAGCCCATCGACATGTGCCACGGTGGCATATGGGCCAGCCGGTTTTGCCGTTGAAACAAACCCGTCGAGGCCTGCGCGGTGACGACTCGAAAATACGGCCTCGTCCAAAGCGCGCACTACAAAGACGCCACGTTCAACAAGGAGTTTTACAGGTGAGCACTGACGACACGACGATCGAGACGCCGCGCGCCTCCCGCCCACAGGCGAAGGCTATGGCGATGAAGGCCGCGCCGAAAAAGGTGGCGGCGAAGAAGCCCACCGCGAAGAAGAGTGCTCCGGCGAAGGTTGTCGCCAAGGCGGCCTCGAAAAAGCCGGTCGCTAAAAAGGCTGCGCCGAAGAAGGCTGCTACCAAAGTCGCGCCGAAAAAGGCAGCTCTGAAGAAAGCCGCACCAAAGAAGGCCGCCTCCAAGGCCGCACCGAAGAAGACCACGGGGATGAAGGCGGCCGTGAAGAAGACGGCGCCGAAGAAGGCAGCGGTGAAGAAGGCGGCGCCAAAGAAGGCCGCGGTGAAGAAGACCGCGGTGAAGAAAGCCTCACCCAGGAGAGCGGTCGCGAAACCGCAAGCTGCAAAAAAGGCCACTGCAAAAAAGCTTGTGGCGAAAAAGGCCTTGCGCAAGATGAAGGTGATGGCCGGCTCATCGCCGGCGCCCGAGGCGACACCTGTCGCCGCGAGTGAAACGAAGGAATGATCGCCTGACTCGGCGTTTGACTTAGCTCGGCTTTTGAAAGGAAGGGCGCCCTAAGCGGCGCCTTTTCTTTGCGCGATTTTACGACGTGCCGGCTCGCATTCTACCCAAACGTGGCGAGCAGGTCGTCAACCTGGGACGAACTCAACAAGCGAGGCGACTGCCTGCGCAGGATCAGAAAGAGCTTGGCGGCCTCTTCCAGTTCTTCGGCTGCATAAACCGCTTCTGTGAGCGTCCCGCCGGCAACCACCGGCCCATGATTTGCCAGCAGCACAGCACGAGCATTCTTGGCTGCTTCGCCGATGGCTGGTTCCATGGCTGGATCACCGGGCCTGTAGTACGGAATGATCGGCATGCGCCGCCCGACCCGCATGACGAAATAAGGTGTCAGCGGCGGGATCGGGTTCGATTGGTCCACGTCCGGAAGGCAAGACACCGCTGTGGCCTGCGTCGAATGCAGGTGCACCACGGCGCCCGCATCTTCGCGTGCCTGATAGAACGCGCGATGCATGAACACTTCCTTGGAAGGCTTGTCGCCGCCGATATGTTGGAAGTTCGGATCCAACTTCGACAGGCGCTCCGGATCGAGTTTGCCCAGACTTGAATTGGTTGGTGTCATCAGGTAGCCATCGGGAAGGCGGACACTAATATTGCCGGCACTTCCAACGGAAAAACCGCGTGCGAACAAGCTGGCCGCGAGTTCACTTAGGAGCACGCGGGTCGCATGTTCGTTTATGTTTCCCCCAAGCATCTATCGACCTTCCAGCAAATGGAACGCTTTCACGAAAAAATCGGTTGCGCCGAAGTTTCCCGATTTCAGTGCCAGCATCAGGTCGGGACCGCTGCCTGACGCAAATGTCCACGGCACGCCTGGATCGATCTCCCCGCCGATGCGCAGGGACCTCACGCCAAGCCTCCCCACAACCGCGCCAGAGGTCTCGCCGCCTGCCACGACCATCTTACGTACCCCTTTGGCGATCAGGCCCTCGGCGATGCGTGCAACGGCATCCTCGATCAGCGCACCGGCCTGCTCGCGGCCGAGACGCGCCTGCAGCGTGGCGACCTTGTCCGGGGGTGCCGACGCCGCAATTACCAGTGGCTTATCGCCGATCTTATCTGCCGCCCATGCCAGTGCGGCAGCGCCCAGAGCTGACGGGTCGGGCGTTGTCACCGCGTCGAGTTCAAACACCGGCAGATGGTCGCGCGCATAACCGAGCTGCGCTAACGTCGCTCTCGAGCACGATCCCGCGACTATTGCGCTGGCACCCTCGACCACCGGCAAAGCACCCGGATCAATTGCATCCGACAGCAACCCCGCGCGCCGGAAGTTCGCTGGTAATCCCATCGCCACGCCTGACCCGCCGGTAATCAGGGCGTGGCTGGCTGCAGCCTCACCGATCGAGACGAGATGCGCGTCTGTGATGGCATCGACGATGGCATAGCGCCGGCCGAGTTCCTTCAACCGGGTCATCGCGTCGCGGGTCGCATGCATCCCCTGATCGACCGTTGTGAAGGGAACCAAACCCACGGTCCCCTCCGTCTGGCGCGACAGCACGCGCACAAGGTTCGCGTCTGTCATCGGCGTCAGCGGATGGTGCTCCATGCCACTCTCGTTCAACAGATTTCCACCGGCAAACAGATAGCCTAAATATACTGTCCGCGCATTGGTCGGGAACGCCGGGCATGCCAGCGCGAACCCGCAATCCAGGGCGCCGATCAATGCGTCCGCCACCGGACCAATATTTCCCTGATCCGTGCTGTCGAACGTCGAGCAGTATTTAAAAAAATACTGCCGCGCACCGGCCGCCTGAAGCCATCGCAATGCAGCGAGCGATCCGTCCACCGCCTCGCTGGCTGGAACGGTGCGGGACTTCAGCGCTACTACTACGGCATCGGCGTCTGGCACCGGCATATCGGCGGGTGGTACTCCGATTAACTGCACCGTCCTCATCCCGCCCCGCACCAGCATCGAACACAGGTCGGTCGCCCCAGTAAAATCATCCGCGATCGCACCCAACAGCATTGTCGGCCCTCCCTCCATTTAAGGTTTATTCGGCCAGCACAGCGGCGAGACGCGCGGCCTGCTCATTCCATGGTGGTAGCGATCGGCCACATCGCCATGCCGCATCCGCCATATAGCGCAGCAACGGCCGGTCGAAGATCAACCGGCGCATCGCTTTCGACAATTGCTCGACGTCGCCTAGTGCGCACACCACACCGGCTTCGGGTGTCACCAGCGACGGCACGGCACCGACATTGGTGACCGCCACCGCCAAACCGCGACGCATCGCTTCGGCGATTGCCACGCCGTAGCCCTCGAAATACGACGCCAACGCGAACATATCGGCTGCCGTCCACATCGCTTCGCTCACGTCATCCACGAAACGCACACGATGCGCTAGCCTCAGCTCCTCTCCCAGGGCTCTTAGACTTGATGCGTGCCCTGAATTGCGATTAGCCGAACCCACCATAGTCAATGTCCAATCGAGGTCGAGAAGACGGCTGAGCGCGCGTAACAGCACATCATGCCCTTTCCGCGGGATCAGCGCGCCGACCGATAAAATGTTGCAACCGGGGCCGGGGGAACCAGCAGAACGTGGCAGATCGTCAATGCCAGGAATGACGACTTTGATCCGTTCGGCACGGGCGCCGAAATCGCGGATCAGACGCTGCGCCGTCTGGTCGCTTGTCACGACAAGGCGCGGCAGCTCCTGGAACATCGCGACGTCTGTTGCACGCAGCCGATGACCCGCTTCATCGGGCAAACCGGTTTCGAGCGAGGCCGGATGATGGACCAGTGCTGTCACCTGATGCAGCGGTAATCCGCCGAACGCCTGCAGCGCCATCCCGTCGATCAGTCTTACGCTGTCAGCGGGTAGCCCTGCCCAGGTCGTGCGAGCGGCGTAGATTGAGGCTTGGTCCGGGTCCGGCAGCCGCCCGTCGAGTTCCACGACGCGCACCTCGTGTCCGAGTGCGCGCAAGCCTTCGGCCATTCGTCGGTCATAGGTATGGCCACCGGAGACAGTCGCGAGTGGCCCGGGAACGATCAAGCACACTTGCATGCGCGAGTCTTAGCACGTTTGGTAATCCGGGCGAGACCAGCCCCGAAATTGCGTTTCAGAGGCTATGCTTTGATGGGTCGAGGAGGAGTGCCTTAGCGTTTGCGCTTGGGTGACGTGCTCGGGGCTATGGTTTAGTGAGGGGCTTCGACTGCGGAGAATGTTATGCCGGCTCCATCCCAAGCGACCGTCGCATCCGTTCTGCATCATGCGGATGCCAATCTGGCGGCCTCTCGCGCCACCCTGTTTGACCTTCTGCGCATCAAGTCGATCAGCGCCCAACCGGCATATGCAGCCGAATGCGTCAAAGCCGCCGAATGGTGGCGCACCCAACTAGCCGGGCTGGGCTTTGATGCGGCCGTCCATCCGACCGCCGGCCATCCCGTCATCGTTGCCCATCTCGGTGGGCCTTCGGACTACAATGGGCCGCACATTCTGTTCTACGGCCACTACGATGTGCAGCCGGTCGATCCGGTGTCCCTCTGGCATAGCGACCCGTTCGATCCGCAGTACGTCGACGGCCCGCGCGGCAAGCGTTTCGTTGCCCGCGGGGCGGTTGATGACAAGGGCCAGACGGTGATGTTCCTCGCGGCTTTGCGCGCCTGGCAGGGGGCCGGAGGTGGCATTCCTGCCCGTATCACTGTGCTGATCGAAGGCGAGGAAGAGGTCGGCTCGGTCAACCTCGACCCCTTCCTGCGGGAGCATAAGGCGGACCTTGTCGCTGACGTGGCGCTGATCAGCGATACCGGCATGTGGGACGTCGAGACCCCCGCCATCACAACCCGGCTGCGCGGCATGACCTACGCCGAGGTGACTCTGAAAGCCGCGAACCGCGACCTACACTCCGGCCTGTATGGCGGGTCCGCACTTAACCCGATCAACGCGCTGACCAAAATCCTGGGCGCGTTGCAGGACGAGAATGGACACATCCAGCTGCCCGGCTTTTACGATAGCGTTGCGCCGGTCAGTAATTCGCAGCACGCCCAGTGGGATGCCTTGGGGTTCGACGAGACGGCGTTCCTGTCAGGCATCGGCCTGACTACCCCGGCGGGCGAACGCGGCTATCCGGCGTTGGAGCGGTTGTGGGCACGTCCCACCGCAGACATTAACGGCATCTGGGGAGGATACACTGGCGCCGGCAGCAAGACTGTGATCGCGTCGGAAGCATCGGCGAAGGTCTCCTTCCGGCTGGTGCCCAAGCAAGACCCGGATGAGGTGATGGAGCAGTTCAAGCGTTTCGTCACTGAGCGCTTACCACCAGGTGCGAGCGCGACCTTCGCGGACTTCTCCCGCGCGCCCGGCATCGAGGTGAACGTCGACAGTCCGTATGTCAGATCGGCCCTCGCCGCGATGACCGAAGAGTACGGCAAACCGGCGCTGATGATGGGCAGCGGGGGGTCGATACCTGTCGTAACGTCGCTTCGCTCCATCCTTGGGGTGGATTCGCTGTTGATGGGGTTTGGGCTGGACGATGATCAGGTGCACAGCCCCAATGAAAAATTCGAGGAGGCCTGCTTCCACCGCGGCATCCGTTCGCACGTGCGACTGCTGGCTAAGTTCGCGGGCGGATAATACGCAATAACAGCGAATCCCCGGGACTTACATCGCCGGTACCTTTCGTCGCTGCCCCATTGAAATCCCTAGGTGTTCTTTGGTTTGCCCCACGCTCGGGTGGCAAGCGTCGGACCTCCAGCACGGCGATCGTGGCTATGGATCGCCGGCCACCCGTGTCGCTAGACCAATCGCAGTCCCAACTGTTGATACAGCGACAGGAAGTCGAAATTGTTCCAGACCTCGGCGATTTTCCCGTCCTTCGTTCGAGCAATGACCATTCCATGCAATTGAACCGCGCGGTTCGTCGGAGGCACCGAAAGTCCGGGCCCCGTGTGCGTTCCTGTAACCAGAACGCGGACTGCGATCTTGTCGTCTTCAGAGACGGCGTCTTCAACGGCGAAATGGATATCGGGAAACGCGGCCTTCAGCCGCCTGTAGAATGGCCTGAATGTAGCTGGCCCGCGAACTTGATCACCCTCCGCGGTTGATAGGCCGTGGGAGACCGCGTCTTCGGTGGTTAATTCGTCGATGAGGCTCTCGCGCCCCTGGTTCCAGACTTCTTCGAACCAGCGATGTATCAGTGTGTCCATCTCACGGATCCTTCCCTGAACGTTTTGATTTTTCGATTAGTACTTCTCGCTCGCACGATTGTATCCGTCTTGAACGCGCCCGCCATCACTGCTGAAAGCCCTTGCAATTCCGGAACTCCTAACCGATATAGCGGGCGGCTTTCCGTGATTGCGTGGTTAACGGGCGTTTTATCTCGTCCGAAATTCCGGAAATTTGGATCTGAAAACCGTTCGTCCCCATTTAATCGCGCGGGGCGATGAACTCACGAGCGTTTGCCGCTTCCCTAAGCGGGGCGGGCGCTGGAGCACAGCTATCTCTTGACCCAGACTACTTTTACGGCCCTCGGCTTGTCCGAGCCGCTATTGCGCGCGATCGAGTCGCGCAAGTTCAAAATCCCTACTCCAATCCAAGCCGATTCCATCCCGTCGCTGCTGGGCAGCAAAGATCTGCTTGGCATCGCCCAGACCGGCAGCGGGAAAACTGCCGCTTTCGCCCTACCGATTCTTCAGCACCTCGCGGCCCAGCAGATCCGACCCGCGCCGTTCGTAGCCCGGGCGCTGATACTCGCTCCGACCCGTGAGCTGGCTCTGCAGATTGATGAAACCGTGCGCGCGCTATCCATCAACCTGCGTCTTCGCACCGTGGTCATTATCGGTGGGGCCAGCCGCTTCAAGCAGGTTGAGGCGATGCGTCGTGGGGCGGATATCGTCATCGGCACCCCCGGCCGCGTGTGCGACCTGATGCAGACCCGCGAATTACACCTTGGCGCGGTCAGCCAGTTCGTATTGGATGAGGCTGATCGGATGCTCGATCTGGGCTTCATCAAGGATATCCGGCGTATAGTCGCCGCACTGCCGCCGCAGCGTCAATCGTGCCTGTTCTCGGCCACGATGCCGGCCGAGGTGTCGAGCCTGGCGAACAGCCTGTTGCGCAATCCAGTTCGCGTGGAGATTGCCCGCAAGGAAGACACGACGCCGAAGATCGATCAATTCGTCCACCATCTTCCGCAGAGCGGCAAGCAATCGTTGCTGCTGTCCATGCTGCAGGAAGACGCCTTCACCCGGGTGATCGTGTTTACCCGCACCAAGCACGGGGCCAATAAAGTGGCGGGGGTGCTGGAGAATGCGGGCATCCAGGTCAATGCGATCCATGGCAACAAGAGCCAACCTCAGCGCGAGAAGGCCCTACGGGAGTTTCGCAATGGCAGGGCCCGCGTTCTGGTCGCCACCGATATCGCTGCTCGCGGGATTGATGTGACCGGAATTTCCCACGTCATCAACTTCGATCTGCCGGTTGAGGCAGAAAGCTACGTCCATCGGATCGGCCGAACTGCTCGTGCCGGTGCAGCGGGCATTGCGATCTCCTTCTGCGACCCGTCGGAGCGTGGCGTGCTGCGCCAGATCGAACGTCAGATGAATTTCTCCATAGCGGTCGTGGGGGATGCTCCGGGCCCGATGACGCACCAGCCGAAACGCCAAGGTGCGCCAGGCCAGGCACAGCGTCGCCGTTACAACGACCGTGGCAACCGGGGTATGCGCTCGGCCGCGTGACCACTCTATACGTCGACGGCGACGCCTGCCCGGTGCGCGACGAGGTCTATCGTGTCGCGGACCGGCTGGGCCTGCCGGTCTTCGTCGTCGCCAACGGCTCGCGTCCGATCCGGCCCACCGGGCGGCCAAACGTGACGATGATCACTGTCGCAGCCGGCGCTGACGTCGCTGACGACTGGATCGCGGAACGGGTGACGAAAGCGGATGTGTGCATTACCAGCGATATTCCGCTGGCGTCGCGCTGTATTGCCTCCGGTGGTCGCGCTGTCGCACCCAATGGTAAGATCTGGACCGCGGATAACATCGGCAACGCCCTCGCAAGCCGCGAGGTCGGCCGCCACCTCCGGGAAATGGGTGTGACCACCGGCGGCCCGGCCCCTCTCACGAAGCAAGACCGTTCGCGCTTCTTGAGTGCACTCGACACGCTGGTCCGGGCGGCCCAACGGGCGTGACCGGCAAGTGCCCAGCGCCACGCTGGGCGGGCTTGGCGATCTGCGGCTTCGCCGCGCTGTATCGCACCAGATGGCTCGCCCGTGGCTCGAAATCACGCGGTCAACGCCCGCTCTACCAGCCGTACCGAGTGGAGCGCCTCCCGTCCGGATAAATCCCTGATTTGATGCCGACAGGACGTCCCATCCGCGACGATGTAGTGGTGTTGGGGAGCGGCCCTGACAGCGGGCAGCAGGGCGACTTCGGCCATTGACCGAGACGTCGCTTCGGTCTCCGATTGATATCCGAATGAACCCGCCATTCCGCAGCACGACGAAACGATCGGTTGGGCGGACAGCTTGGGGATCAGCCGCAGCATCGCGAGCGCATCCGGAAACGCGCCGAACGCCTTTTGATGGCAGTGTCCGTGCACTCTCGCGGTCCCGGGCAGTGCCTGAAGGTCCAGATCGGGCTTCTCCCGAACAAAAAACTCGCTTAGGAGCATGGATCTTGTGGCGAACCTGTCGGTCGCCGAGCCGGGCAGCAGCGACTTGAATTCGTCGCGCAATGTCATCAGACAGGATGGTTCGAGTCCAATGATCGGCAGATCCGCCGACATGTGCGCCATGGTTCGGGTCGCTTCCTCGCGCGCCTTGTCAACCATGCCCACGGCGAGCCACGTGCGGCCGCAGCATAACGGCCGCCCATCAGTCTTTGGAATTATGGCGCGATAGCCGGAAGCGGCGAGCACTTTAAGCGCGGCGCGTAGATTTTCCGGCTCGAAATAGCGGTTGAACGTATCGGCCAGCAAATAGACCTCGCCGTGCAGCGAGGCAGGCGCCGCCGCTGCGGCCTCCTTGTCCAAAAATCTGTCACCGCGCCATTCCGGCAATCGTCGCGCGGCGGAAAAACCCAGAAAATGCTCAGTCAGCCAGCGCAACGGCGACACATGGTTGCGCAGGTTGGCCAATGTCGGGATCCTGGAGACGAGCGGCGCGTACCGCGGTAGTTCTGCGATCAGCGTTTCCCGCCATCTAGCCCCGTGCCGTTCGGTACGGGCAGCGGTCACCTCGATCTTCATCTTTGCCATGTCGACGCCAGTCGGGCATTCGCGTTTGCAGGCCTTGCACGATACGCACAGTGCCATCGCGTCGGCCATCGCATCGGAAACCATCGCATCCGCGCCCAATTGGCCCGTCAGTGCCAGCCGCAGGGTGTTGGCTCGTCCGCGCGTAAGATGTGCCTCGTCGCGGGTTGCTCGGTAACTGGGGCACATAACGCCAGAGTTGAAACTGCGGCAGGCGCCATTGTTGTTGCACATCTCAACCGCACCCAGCATGCCGCCAAGCGGGCCGGGATGGTCGGACCAGTCGAGCCGGGGGGTGAAATCGCTTGTTGGACCGTAGCCCGGGCCGTAGCGGAACAACGTGCGGTTGTCCATGCGTGGTGGGCGGATGATCCGGTTCGGGTTCAACAGGCCGATCGGGTCGAAGGTGTCCTTCACCGCCTCAAACGCCCGGACGATGCGCGGACCGAACATCGTCTCGTGAAATTCGCTGCGGACCAGGCCATCGCCATGCTCGCCGCTGTGGGAGCCTTTGTACGCGCGCACCAAGGCAAAGGCTTCCTCGGCGACCTCGCGCATCTTTATCACGTCGGCCGGGTCCTTCATGTTCAGGACTGGCCGCACATGCAGGCACCCGACCGAGGCATGGGCATACCATGTGCCCTTGGTGCCGTGCTTCTCGAACACACTGTTCAGACGTTCCGTGTAGTCGGCCAGGTCGTCGAGATCGACGGCGCAGTCCTCGATGAAGGAGACCGGTTTGCCGTCGCCCTTCATCGACATCATGATGTTCAGCCCGGCCTCCCGCACCGCCGCGATATCCGCCTGGAACCCCGGATCGATCGCTCGGACTACGCCAGGGTGGCCTAGGTCACCCATGAGCGCCTCCAACTGGGCCAGCTTCATCATCAGCGGCCCGTCCTCGTGGCCATGGAACTCCACGATCAGCAAACTGCCGGGCTCCCCGATCAGCATCTGGTCGATCGTCGCCCGGTAGATCGGGATGGCGCGGCCCAGGTCGATCATGGTCCGATCGACGAGTTCGACCGCCTCGGGGTCCAGGGCGACGATATGCCGAGACGCCTCCATCGCCTTCCGGAACGTCGAAAACTGGCAGATCCCCAACACCTTGCGCGGCTTGATCGGGTGCAACGTCAGCTCGACCGCCGCGGAGAATGCCAGGGTTCCCTCGGATCCGACCAGCAGACGGGCGAGATTGTCACGGCCGGACGTGCGCGCGGCGGGGGTCAGGGCGTCGATGTTGTAGCCACCGACGCGGCGAAGTTGTTCAGGGAAGCGGGCGGCGATCTCCTCTGCCTCGGTCGCGCCCAGGACGCGCAGGCGTTGGATCAGGCCGGCGATCGTGGAAGGGATGCTGTCGCCCAAATTGTCCGGGGTGAGCCCGAACCGGTGCCGGGATCCGTCGGATAGGATAGCGTCGATCGACCGGACGTTGTCCGCCATCAGGCCATAGCGGATGGACTTGGAGCCACAAGAGTTGTTGCCGGCCATGCCGCCGATGGTGCAGCGGGCGTGGGTGGAGGGATCGACGGGAAAGAACAGGTCGTGGCCGCGGAGACTGCTATTCAAGTGGCCCAGAACGAGGCCTGGTTCAACCAGGGCGGTTCGCGCCTTGGCATCGACATGTAGGATGCGGCGGAGATATTTTGAGCAATCGATCACCAGGGCCCGGTTGACCGTCTGACCACACTGGCTCGTGCCGCCGCCACGCGCCAAGACGGCCACGCCCTCGTCTCGGGCGATCGCCATCGCGGCCGCGACGTCGTCGATCGTTTCCGGGACAATCACGCCGACCGGTTCCATCTGGTAGATCGAGGCGTCCGTGCTGTAGCGGCCCCGACTGGCGCGGTCGAACAGCACCTCGCCCTTTATGTTGCGTGCCAGACGCATTGCGAAGGCGGCGTTATCCGGAATTGTTGAGTGAGCGATGGTTGGGCTCATGCGGACGGGTCAGCCTGGGAAGTGTGATACAGCATTGGCAAGCACGCACGACGGCCGCAAGGCGGGGCTGGCCGATGTTAGTCCGTAGGCCACCGTCCCCCCTCAGGCCAGTTTAGGTTCAACCTCCGCCCGCAATTTGCGCTGAAGCGCGGCACGCTCGTCTGGTTTGGTGACCTGAGCACACAGCCGCTCGATGAAGTCCCGGCGGGATGTCGCCTGGGCGGCGGCGTCCCTTACCAAGACTCGGGCGATGGGACCAACATATTGGACGAGCGCTGCCTGGGCGGCGGCGGTGGCCGCGGGTGGGATCGATCCGGCACCAAAAGGTCGAGATGGTATGGTTTGGGGTGGTATCGTTTGGGGTGGTATCGTTTGGGGCGGTATGGTTTGGGGCGGAATCGTCCGGGGCGATATCGCGTAGGGCGGTATCGTTTGAGGCGCCATCGTCTCGGGTCCCACGGTCGGCGGCGCCATAGTCTGCGGAGCCATGGTTTGTCCCGGGCGTCTCGGGTCACCCAGGCTCGGCTCCACCCGACCGCCTCCAACCAAGCGCAGGAACAGGCTGCGATTCGCCGCATCCGGCAGGTCCCGCGCTAGCAGGGCATAGAGGTCACTTGGACTACCGGCCTGCCGCGCGGCCTGTGTCACCATCGTCCGAGCGATCGGCCCCACAAATCGCGCGAGGTGCAGCTCGACGCGCTGAAGGAGCGCCGGATCGAACGCGTCCGGCTTCCTGCGTTGCGACGCCATCACAATGGTTGCGCCGGGATCGTCCTCGGCGGCCGCTGTAGACCCCGACGAGGCGGCCTGAAGCGCTGCGGCGAACGCCTCCGCGGTCTGGAAGCGGCGCTCTCGATCCTTGGCAAGAGCTTGCTGTAACACCGGAACAAACACTTTACAGCCAGCCGCCACGACTGGGGCCATATCAGCGGGGTTGGGCCCGGACAATCGCATCATGGTCTCGGGAACCGTGCGTCCGGCGAAAGGTGATTTGCCTGCCAGCATCTCGTAAAGGATCGCGCCGACCGAGAACAGATCGGCGCGGTGATCGACCCGATCGTCGATTAACTGTTCGGGGGCCATGTAGCTGGGGGTCCCAAGCATGGCGCCCGCCATGGTGGCGTTGGCACCGGCCAGCCGAGCAACGCCGAAATCGGCGATTTTCGCTTGCCCTGACGGGGTCACCAGGATGTTCGCAGGCTTGATGTCGCGATGGATGATTCCTTGGCCATGTGCGTAGCCGAGCCCCTCGAGCACCTGGTGAAGGACGCTGGGCAACGGGTATGCCGCACGGCGCTCCGGGTCGCGCAAGGTTCGATACAGGCTAGTCCCGTCCACCAGTTCCATGACGATGGCTGGATCGCCGGATTGATCCAGGAAGTCATACACCCCGACGATTGCCGGGTGGCTGCAACGCCCCGCCGCTTGGACTTCCAGCCGGAAGCGGTCAATCGCCGCCGCTCGCTCCTGGGCGCTGTCCGCATCGATCCGCACCACCTTGATCGCGACGTCGCGTCCGATCGCCGGATCATGCGCCTTATAGACCGTGCCCATTGCACCGCTGCCAACGACGTCCAGGATTTGGTAGCGCCCAATCGCTCCGGGTCGCGTTCGCTGGTTCATTGAGGCCTCTGGTTCATGGATCCAGCATCCTCATTGCACTATCGAGGCTGCGCCGCATGCGGTTGAAGGAATTCGACAGAACGGCAATCTCATCACGGCCTTTGCGCTCGTATTCCTCCACGCTCACATCCCCCAGGCTGACGGCGTTAGCCATCCGGGATAACCTTACTACGGGTTTGATGACGGTGTAGTGCAACAGTACGTTCAAAATGACGACGATCACCACGAACATGCCGAACAGGATCGCCATGAATGTCATGAAGGTCTGGCGCGCCTGCTGCAGCGGCAGTTCCATCGGCACAGACACGACTTGCGCGCCGACCACCTCGTGCAGTTGCCAGCCGAAGCCATTATTTCGGCCATAGGTCGCGAGCATCGTAGCGGGTGCCGCGGACGGCGTGCTGTGGCAGGCGAGGCAACCCGGGTCATCTATCACGATTGGGCGTGCGAGACTGAGCACTTGGCCGGTCGGCGTATCGCGATCGCCCATTAGTTCCTTCAGGCCAGACTTGTTACGGAACGCGTTGATATAGTCCGCCTCCCAATCCGATGCCCGGTCGACCAGGTTCGTGGGATTGAGCGTTGGCTCTCTATACGTGAAGTCAGGAAAACGGGCTTGTACATCCTTAAAGGTTGTCTGAGCCGCGAACGATGGCACCGAGGCCGCAATGAACTTGGTTCCCGTGTTGTTCATCGGCTCCGCAAGCGGCGCGATATAGGTGTCGGTGAAATGTCTGATTGCGTCCGCTGAAGTCATCATGATTTGGGCATTCTGCAGCACTTGCTGCCGCGCGTTTTCGATGAAGAGTTGTTGCAGGAGGTATCCGGACCCGGCGAACCCGATGAGAAAGGCTACCAGTACCGCCAGATTGAATTTCGTTCTCAGGCCCATGAAAATACCCTCCCCTTTCCAGAGTTCATGATGCAGCTTCCCGGCCCAATCAGAGAGTTGCCTGCGCGGGATTAAAGGATTTTTCCGCAAACCTGCTAACGATGTGATCCGGCAATCAAAGAGTCAGCCTGTGCCAGCATAACGCTCGGCCATCTCGCCGAACCATTCGGCGTTGAAAGCGCTGGATAGGAAATAAGGAAGGTGACGAAAAGAGCCGCGTCCTCCTGTGTGGAGGCATCGCTCATGCGGCGGTTGGTCGCTGCGTTGCAAATTATATGAGGGCCGGAATTCGACAACTGACCGGGGACTTCGATGAACATCTCGGCCCATAAAGACAACGCTCCGAGTGAACCGGCAGTGGCGGATACCCGCGAACGGCATGGCGCCTCGAGGTCGAACAGCGGTGGGGTCTGCCGACCGCATCAGAGGCCCCGCGACAGACTTCAGGACCGTTGGCGAGGCTTGAAGCGCCCCATCGCGTCCGTGGAAGGACTATGACATTCCAAGATATACGCTGCTTCACCGTCGCTGGACACGGGGCTGTCCGGCTTGGCGGGTTCTGTGTCCCGCGAGAGCTTTTGCCCGTGTGATCTACATGCCAAGATGCGTCAGCTTCGAGGGGGCAAGCATGAGCGGCAGCGGCCATGACGACCTGATTCGCGATCAGTTCACCCGGCAGGCGATTCCGTTCAGCACGGCCGCGCCGATCTCTGACGAATCCGCGCTCGCAAAAATCGTCGACGCCGGTCGGCCACGCTCCGACGACGACGTGCTTGATCTGGCATGTGGCGGGGGGCTCATTGTTTGTGCGTTTGCCCCACATGTTCGGCATGCAACCGGCATCGATATGACGCCGGCGATGCTTGACCGTGCACGCGCGCTGGCTTCCGAGAAGCGACTAGCAAACGTTGCATGGCGGCAGGGCGACGTGCGTTCGTTGCCTTGGCCTGATGCCAGTTTCGACATCGTCGTCACTCGTTTCTCGTTTCATCACTTTGAACATCCGCTCGCAGTGCTACGCGAGATGAAACGGGTCTGTCGGCCCGAAGGGCGGGTCATTGTGGTGGACATGTATGCCTCCGACGAGAAAGCGAAGGCTGAAGCGTGGAATAGGCTTGAGGTGCTGCGCGACCCCTCACATGTTCGGGCCCTGAGCTTGGGGGAATTGACCGGGCTGTTCCGCGACGCCGGATTGCCTGAGCCGACAGTGGAACATTATGAGCTGCGGGGCGATGTGCGAGGTCTGCTCGCACGATCCTTTCCCCTTCCGGGGGACGCGGACAGAATTACCGCGCTGTTCGCGGCCCAGACGAGGCGAGACACCATGGGGATTGATGTTCGCCGCGAGGGGGAAGCGCTGTACTACGCGTATCGGGTGGCGATACTGGCGGCGACGCTTGGCTGACGGCGCAGGAGACTACTCTTTCGCTGAGCGCCGTG
The DNA here is from genome assembly GCA_963819345.1 of uncultured Alphaproteobacteria bacterium. Lineage (GTDB taxonomy): Bacteria > Pseudomonadota > Alphaproteobacteria > Acetobacterales > Acetobacteraceae > Rhodopila. The sequence goes on along the minus strand of CAWFVX010000020.1, from coordinate 38,608 downwards.
CCGCCTATCTCGGGTTTTGCTTCCGGGGAGATTTACTAGTGATGCCGACGCCGCGCCAACACTGCCGGCGTCATCGGTTCGCTGCTTAAGAACGACAGTTTGGGCTTTCGCTCAGCCTGTGGCGCCATGAATCCGGCCAGCTTGGCGTTCGCGTGCTGCAGCTTGTCCATCGCCTGGTTGATCGCCAACTGAAACGTACCTTCATCCCACCGTGAGTTCTCCGGCGTCAGCGCCCCGGGATTCCTCGCCCGATCCTTGCGTCGCGCCTCCAGCGCCTTGGTCGCCTTATGCGATGAGCGGTGAAGCGCGAGGGCAGCGTCCTGCAGACGAAGCATTTCTTCCAGCGATTTATTCTTCACAACCATTGCCGCGCTCAAGCACGCCAGCGAGGCCCAGCCGAGGGCGATGATTTGGGTCGAAAGTTGCAGTTCCTTCGGCGTGCCGGCCTTGTACTCGTCCAGCATGCTTTCGGCGACAACGCGGGCCGCCGCCTCGTCACAGGTGCGAGCATCCACGAAGAATGGGACAAGCGCGGCGATCGCTTGAGCACGCAGGCGTTCGGGGAGCTGGGTCGATCGGGAAGCGTCAGACATGGCATTCGGGTTCTGTTTTTGTTCACGTAACTTCTACGCTGGGTTGCACACCGATGCAAGCAAAAACACCCTGCCCGATTTGAATATCGTACAGCATAGTGGGCGCTGGCGAACCCGACTGGTGAAAACACAATGACCTGGGCGACTCAGCAAGGCACGTTCGAACTACGCAATCTGACACTGCAATGCGGCTCCCGCATCCCATCCGCTCGCCTGTCCTGGAAGGCCCACGGCACGCTAGCGGCATCCCGCGACAACGTCGTCATCTATCCCACCAGCTTCGGCGCACAGCATCCGGACCTGGAGTGGTTGATCGGTCCGGATAAGATCCTCGATCCAGAGCGCTGGTTCATCGTCATCCCCGACATGTTCGGCAACGGCCTGTCATCGTCGCCGTCCGACATGCCGGACTACCCGACGCTGGTGACCATCCACGACAACGTCCAGGCCCAAAGGCGCGCGTTGGCCGACCTGTTCGGCATCGACCGCGTCGCCTGCGTGTACGGCTGGTCGATGGGTGCGTTGCAGGCGTACCACTGGGCGGCCTTGTTCCCTGACGCGGTTGAGCGGATCGTCGTCAACTGCGGCGTCGCCCGCACCGCCGTACATAATCAGGTGTTCCTGCGCTCCTTGATGGCAACGCTGGTGGCCTCGCCGCAACACATCGGCAATGGCCGCTTCTCCGCCGAACCGCGGGCTGCCAAACGAGCCTTCGGGCGGATCTACGCTGCTTGGGCGTTGAGCCAGGATTTCTATCGCGCCGGCTTGCACCTGGCAGCGGGACCGGCCCCAAACCTTGGTGCGCCCGATCTGGAAACCTTCCTTAAGACTGACTGGGAGGATCGCTTTGGCGCTCGCCCTGCCGCCAACCTTTACGCACAGCTCCGCACCTGGGATGCGTCCGACATCAGCGCCAACGCCCGATACGACGGTGATCTCGCCGCCGCCCTGCGCGCTATCAAGGCGCGCGTCCTGCTGATGCCCGGTGCCACGGATCTATATTTCCGTACCGCGGATAACGAGGCGGAACTACCGTTCCTTGCCACCGCTGCGCTGCGGCCGATCCCGAGTATTTGGGGCCATCGTGGCGGCAATCCGATTGCCAATCCGAGCGATATGCTGTTCATCAGGAGCGAAGTGATGGCCTGGCTCGCCCAATAGAGTATATTCGCTTCGTCCGCGACGTCTCCTGCGTTCGAAATCCTTTTCTTGGACCATGCTAGCCAAACCGCACGAGGATGGTACGGTCAAACAATAACTACAGGGAGTGACGACGACATGCCTGCCGAAGTAACCCGCAGCAACCCGCCCGCCGTGCGCGCGCCGACCGGCTACACGCACGCTATTCAGGTCACTGGTGATTACCGCCGCCTGATTATCTCCGGCCAGGTCGGCTTGGCGCTCGATGGGTCCGTGCCGACCGCCGGCGAGGGCCAGATCGCCCAGGCGCTGGCCAATCTGCGCGCCGTGCTGACAGCAAACGGCATGACAGTGGCGAATATCGTCAAGACAACCGCATTCCTCACCGATCGTGGCCTGCTGGACGCTTATCGCCAGTCGCGCGGCGCGATGTTTGGGGACCACGTACCGGCCTCCACGCTACTGTTCGTCGCGGGCCTGGCCGACCCGCGCTGGGTCGTCGAAATCGAAGCCGAAGCGGTAGCGTAAGGTGGATCTGATTCGTCGCAATACAGTAGGCGATGCGATCCGCAGGACTGCCCTGCTGTTTCGCGATCGGTCGGCACTGGTATTCGGTGACCGGGACTGGTCGTTCAAAGCCTTGGATCAAGCCGCAGACCGCGTCGCCGGCCATTTTGCCGAGCTGGGTCTAGTCGCAGGCGACCGGATCGCCGTCTATGGGCGGAATTCGGATGCCTACTTCATCGCCTGGCTTGCTTGCCTGCGTGGCGGCTTCGTCCACGTGCCGGTCAACTACGCGCTGACTGGTGAGGAACTATCCTACATTGTGCACCAGTCCGGATCTCGGCTGGTGCTGGCCGGTGCGACGCTCGACGGCAATCTGAGCGGAATTGGCGTTCCCACCCACCGGCTCGACGATATGGTAGCCATCGCGCTCGACTCCCATGCTGCTATCCCGCCGGAACCCGACCTGCAAGACGACTCCTTGGCGCAGATCGTCTATACATCTGGCACGACGGCGTCGCCCAAGGGCGCGATGATGACACACAAGGCGATGATGTCGCAGTATTACTCGGTTATTCATGGCATGGACTACGCCGAAACCGACCGCGCATTAGCCGCTCTGCCGTTGTATCACACGGCGCAAACCCACGCCTTCACCATGCCGCAGCTGCTTGTTGGTGCTCGCACCATCCTGATCGAGTCACCAGCGGCAGACATCGTTCTTCGCCTGATCGAGCAGCAGCGCATTACCTCTTTCTTCGCGCCCCCAACAGTGTGGATTACCCTGCTGCGGCATCCGGATTTTTCCACCCGCGATCTGTCCTCGCTGGAGAAAATCTACTATGGCGCGTCGATCATGCCCGTCCCGGTGCTACAGGAACTGCGCGAGCGGCTGCCTGCCGCACGTCCCTACAACTGTTATGGCCAGACCGAGATCGCGCCCCTGGCTACGGTTCTGCGTCCTGAGGAGCACGATGCGCGTCCGGCTTCCTGCGGGCGTCCTTGCCTGAATGTGCAAACCCGGGTCGTTGATCCGGGAATGAACGACTTGCCGCCCGGTACGCATGGCGAAATCGTCCACCGCTCGCCTCACCTGATGGTCGGCTACTGGGACAAGCCGGCTGAAACCGCGGAGGCGTTTGCCGGCGGGTGGTTCCATTCCGGCGATGTTGGATATTTCGACGAGGAAGGGTACTTGTACATCGTCGATCGCATCCGCGACGTCATCAACACAGGTGGTGTCCTTGTCGCAAGCCGGGAAGTGGAGGAAGTGCTGTTTACCCACCCCGCCGTCTCTGAAGTCGCGGTGGTCGGGCTTCCGGACGATAAATGGATCGAGGCAGTCACCGCATTCGTGGTTGTGCGCCCGGGCCATCAGCTGGAAGAGGCCGAGTTGCAAGCATTGGTTCGGGAGCATCTCGCGCCCTATAAACGTCCGAAACGGATTGTGTTTGTGGACCATCTGCCGCGCAACACGGCTGGCAAGCTGCTGAAACGCGAACTCCGGAGAGTGTACAGCTAGACCATTTTCAGATATTTATTACTTAATAGTAAGTAAAAGTGACAAGCCGCCGTAAACAACCGAGAGACCAGATCGGTTGTTGGGATGGGGGTTAGCGATCTAGAAGCTCATCGGCGCATCCGTCACCGGGGTCCAACGCTTGTTCTTAACCACGGACAGGAAGGATTGGTTTGACGCATGATGATTGGTCGGGCTCAATGATAGCGCCGGGCCGCCGAAAATGTCGCGCCAGTCCTTCATACTTTCCATCGCGGTGATGAAACTGTCGAGCGTCAAGTCCCGGCCAGCCTTCTCCAGGACCGCGAGGGTGAAATTGGCGCAAGTATAGCCGGCCTCACCCAGATAATTCACGTCGATGCCGAACGATTTTTCGGTATTTCGCGGTAAACGCCTGCACCGCTGGATTTGGGTCGTCCGGGTAGCGGTAGAGAGCGGGGGCCATCGAGTAAAACCCATCCGCAGGCTCTCCAGGCGCCTCCGCCACCGCCGTAGAATAGCTGGCGAACTGTCCGCAGCAATCCACCTCCCAGCCGATCTTGTGCACGGTCTGCAGGATGATCGTTGTGTCCTTGACGATGGTGCCCATGCAAATCAAGTCGCAACCCGCCTCGTGCTGGCGGGCAATCGCCGCGTTAAAATCGGTGTCTGTCGGGCGATGGGCCGTTTCAGCGGCCAACGTCAGTCCCATCGCTTTAAGCTGTGCCACCACACCAGCATGAACGTCCCTGCCGAAGTCGGTATCCTGATACATTGAGCCGACGACCTTCTTGCCGCGCTGCTCCACGAAATACTTCACCCCGGCGCGCATCTGATCGTAATACGAGGCAAACTGCCCAAACTTCAGCCGGTTGAATGGCTCATACATGGAGCGGGCGCAGGTTAGCGGAAAAACGTTTGGCACGTTCTTCTCGAACATCGATGGCATTACCGCATCGTTGTGCGGGGTGCCACCGTTTCCGAGTGCGAAAAAGATGTTGTCTCGGTTGAGCAGTTTGTTCATCGCCTGAACAGCCTTGGGGACGATGTATTCCATATCCTCTACGATCCAGCGGATCTTGCGGCCGTGGACGCCGCCACGCGCATTCGCTTCGTCGAATGCCATACGCACGGCGTTCGCGTTGTTGACGCCCTGCACGGCGGTGACGCCGGACAGATCGGTCATCGTCCCGATGACGATCTCGGTGTCGGTCACTCCCCGAGTGGCGGAGGCGGCACGACCGATGATGGCGGGCGAAGCGAGCAGGCCGGCGCCCCCGCTCAGCAGCAAGCGGCGCGAGATCGCGCGCGTTGTGTTCATGGCGAAGTCTCCCTGACGCGAACGGATTATTCCCGTCGTCTAATTACTTCAGGTATCCTGCGCTCATGAGGACCGTGCCGTAAAGATCAGTTTTACCGTCACCAAGGCCAGCCGGCCAGCCGGCTATTCTGGTTTGCTCGCCATATCGATCTTCTGGATTGACTCTGCGTCGAGATCGATCTCGGCGGCCTCCACCAGTTCCGCCAACTGCCCCAAATTCGTCGCGCTCGCGATCGGCGCCGTGACGCTCGGACGAGCAATCAGCCATGCAAGTGCAACCTGTCCCGGCTTGGCTTCATAGCGAGCCGCCACCTCCTCCAGCGCCTTGATCACCCCAAATCCATGGTCGGTCATATACTTCCCGACACCTCCAGCGCGGGCGCGACCCTCCGCGTCCGCCCTGGATTTGTACTTGCCGGTCAGGAATCCGCTTGCCAGAGAATAATACCCAATAACACCGACCTTCTCCGCTAGACACAAATCTTCCAATGGCCCTTCGAACTCCGTCCGCTCGACCAGATTGTAGTGCGGTTGCAGGCTCTGGTAGCGCGGCAGTCCCTTGTCAGTGCTGATCTTCAGTGATTCCGCCAACCGGTCAGCAGCGAAATTTGAAGCGCCGATCTCGCGAACCTTGCCTTGCTTGATCAGCTCGGCATAGCCAGAAAGCGTTTCTTCGATCGGCGTCTCCGGATCATCGCGATGCGACTGATAGAGGTCGATATGGTCGGTTTGCAGCCGCCGCAGCGACGCCTCGACGGCGCTCTGCATATACGCCCGAGACAACCCCTTCTTCCCAGGACTCATCTCAATTCCCAGTTTCGTTGCCAGCACGACCTTTCCGCGGTTGCCCCGCGCCTTCAACCACTTTCCGATGATCGTTTCAAATTCGCCGCCGCTGTTCCCGGAATGCCAGCGGGAATACACGTCGGCCGTGTCCAGGAAGTTGAACCCGGCGTCGACCCAGGCGTCCAGCAGGGCGAAGGACGTTTTCTCATCGACTGTCCATCCAAACACGTTACAGCCGAACGCGATCGGCGATACCTGCAATGGGGATTGACCCAGCCTACGATTTTCCATTTTCTGTCCCTCGCCGCGCGCTAGAGATACCGGAAGCGACACGTGGCACCGCACACCCTGTTAGTCAATGTAACTTAGACCGCGCGGGCGAAACTCAAATCGCTCGGGCGCGTACCAGCCGGCCGGGTGTCTCGCCGGTAAAGACGCCGTCTTCGAACGTCTGCACCCCGGCCACGAACGTGCTGCGGTAGCCGTCGACACGTTGAACCAAACGCCTGCCATTCATCGGTAGATCGTAACGGACCTCCGGAATGTGCAGTCGCATCGCCCGATAGTCGATCACGTTGACATCGGCCTTTTTTCCGGCAGCCAATCGTCCCCGGTCATGAAAACCGAAAAAGTCCGCCGTCTCGCTGGTCTGCCGCTTCACAATCATCTCCAACGGCAGCCGAGGCCCTCGTGACCGGTCCCTAGCCCAGTGGATCAGCATCCAGCTTGGGACACTGGCATCGACGATAGAGGAACAGTGCGCGCCGCCATCCGACAGTCCAAGGATTGTTGCATCATCTGTCAGCATCATGTGGATGATGTCGAGGTTGTCTTCGTTGTAGCCGACGATGGGAAAGAACAGGAAGCGTTCCGCGCCGCCGGCGAGGTAGTCATACGCGACCTCATCCGGCGTGTGATTGGAACGGGCCGCTATCGCTGCAATGCTGTCCTTCTCTTCAGGTTCATAATTCGGCGGATTTCCCATCGGGAACATCCGGTTCCACCGCGTGACGATATGCTGGCGGAACTGCGACAATCGGTCGAGCAACTGCCGCGAAGGGGCCTCGGATAAGACCTGAGCTCGAAAAGCCGGGTCCTGCATTCGCTTCATCCGTTCCCCGACCGGAAGCGTCAGCAACATCTGATAGCTGGGGCGGATGGAGAATGGGTTCAATGCCGTATCGATACCCAGCATCACTCCCACCGGCCGCCCAGCGACCTGAGCCGTCACCATCGCCCCTTCCGCTCGGGCTTTATGCACCCCAGCCATCAGCCGCCTCCAACGCACCTTGTCGGTCGGACGATCGGTCAGCAGGAACCACACCGGGCGCCCGGTCTCCTGACCAAACCGGGTCATCCATTTCAGCTCTTCGGTTTCGTCATCGAAGTCGCTGTTGACGCCGAACGCACCGAAGCCGAGACCCTTGAACGCCGAGCCGATGCCGAGCAATTCGTCGACCTCGGAGTAGCGGCCGGGGACCATCTCGCCCGCGGGCGTTTTGTGCGAATTCGTCCTCGAGGTCGTGAACCCGAATGCCCCGGCCTTCAGGCCGCTGCGAACTGCATCGCGCATCGCCGCGATATCGTCGCTCGTTGCGGGCTCACGATTGATCGCGCGTTCGCCCATCACATAAACGCGTAGCGGATGGTGGGGGATCTGCGCGGCGATGTCGATCGCCCGAGGCATCTGGTCAAGCGCATTGAGATAATCTGGAAACGTCTCCCAGTTCCACTTCAGCCCGTCCGCCAGCGCGATCCCAGGGATCTCCTCAATTGATTCCATCATGCCGATGAGTGCCGAATGATCCTCGTTCCGCACCGGAGCGAACCCGACGCCGCAATTGCCGAACAGGATGGTCGTGACACCGTGCCACGACGACGGTGCAAGCAGGGGATCCCAGGTGGCCTGGCCGTCGTAGTGGGTATGGACGTCGACCCAGCCGGGCGTCACGAGTAGGCCATCTGCATCGATTTCTCGCTTGCCGGGGCCAGCCTTGCCCCCGACCTGGACGATGATGTCGCCAGCCATCGCGACGTCACCGGTGTAAGCGGATTTTCCGGTCCCATCGACGATCGTACCGCCTCGGATCACCGTATCATGCATGGGTCGCTCCCGAATTCGTCCTTCGGACGATATGGAAAACCGCCTTGCGCCCACGGTCAAGTTTTCCGCCGGCGTCTTGCCGGGAACCCCTTTCGGACGTACGAAGCTTTCGCCGCCACCAAGCCGGTCACAGGGGGAGTTCTACTGAAGCGTATCCCCGCCGTGATCATCGCCACCATAGCTGCCGTGCCGCTGGTACATGCTCAAACCCCGGGCGCTATCTCCGCCCCGTTTCCGAGCCGATGCCGTTCGATCTTCCTTATGGCACGCCGATCGGCTTGGGTGAGGCGCAAAAGGCGATCTTGGGTGCCGTGACCGAAGCCAAAGAGCATAACTGGAAGATGTCGATCTCGGTGGCGGATCCCAACGGCTGCTTGGGACAGTCTCCCGGGCCAAGGCGCGGACGGCGGCAATGTTTCGCCGGCCGTCCGGTGTTTTCCAGACCGCGGTCAACACCGGCGGCACGCCGGCCATTCTCAGTGTACTCACCCTGAACGGTGCCGTGGCGAGCGAAGGCGGCTTCCTGACCGTAATTGATGGCAAGCTGGTTGGCGCGATCGGCGCCAGCGGCGGCATCTACACCCAGCACGCGGTCGTCGCCAAAGCTGGCCTGGAGGCAGTCGGCAGCAAGTAATGCCGGAGCCCGCTTGTTCACGGCAACCCCGCGGGCTACGCAAGCGCTGATGCTTGTGCAGGCCAAAGGATAGAGACGCCCATGGCGAACCGACCGGTTATGCTGGTGATCCTCGACGGCTTCGGATGGCGCGAGGAAAGCGCCGACAACGCGGTCCGGCTGGCTAACACTCCAGCCTTCTCCGCACTATGGGGTTCATGCCCGCACACGTTTCTGCACACCTCCGGCCGCGACGTTGGATTGCCGGAAGGCCAGATGGGCAACTCCGAGGTCGGCCACCTCAATATCGGCGCCGGCCGGGTGGTCAAGCAGGAATTGGTTCGGATCGGCGACGCCGTGGCGGACGGCAGTATCGCCGAGGCCCCCGCTTTCGTCAGCTTGGTGGATGCGCTCAAGAAGACCGGTGGGACCTGCCACCTGATCGGGCTGCTGTCACCGGGTGGGGTCCATTCGCACCAGGACCACGGCGCTGCGCTAGCCGGCTATCTTTACAAGGCCGGCATCAAGTCCGTGGTGCATGCGATCACCGACGGCCGTGACACACCGCCGCAATCAGCCGCCGAATACCTGGAGCTTTTTCAGGCCGCTCTACCGTACGGAGTTCCGGTGGGCACCGTCATCGGCCGCTATTTCGCCATGGACCGCGACAAGCGTTGGGATCGTGTCGCCCTGGCGTATAGCGCGATCGCGGAAGCGGAGGGAACCCGCGCCGCTACGCCCGGGGCTGCGGTCGAGGCCGCCTACGCCGCCGGGAAATTCGATGAATTCGTCCCAGCCTCGGTGATCGGCGACTATGCCGGAATGAAGGATGGCGACGCCATTCTGTGCTTCAACTTCCGTGCCGACCGGGTGCGCGAAATTCTTGCCGCGCTGCTCGATCCGGCATTCGACGGCTTCCCGCGCAAGCGCCTCCTCAAGTTCGCCGCCGCGGTGGGAATGACCCGCTATTCCGACGCGCTGGCCCCGTTCCTTGGGGTGCTATTCGCCCCCGAGCGCCTGCACAACATCCTTGGCGAGGTTGTCGCCGAAGCCGGCAAGACCCAGCTTCGCATGGCAGAGACAGAGAAATTTGCCCACGTCACCTACTTCCTGAACGGCGGCCAGGAAGCGCTCTACAAAGGCGAGGACCGGATCCTGGTGCCATCTCCCAAGGTTGCCACCTACGATCTGCAGCCGGAGATGTCGGCGCCCGAACTTGCTGACAAGGCGGTCGAGGCGATCGATTCCGGAAAATATGACCTGATCGTCCTGAACTTCGCCAATCCTGACATGGTTGGCCACACGGGCATTCTTGCCGCGGCGATCAAGGCAGTGGAGACGGTTGATACCGGTCTCGGCCGGATAGCGGCCGCAGTCAAACGTCAGGGAGGCGCGCTGCTGGTCACCGCCGACCATGGCAATTGCGAGCTGATGAGGGATCCCGCGACGGGAGGTCCGCACACGGCGCACACCACGAACCTGGTGCCTGTGGTCCTGATGGGTGGGGGCGCCAAGACTATAGAGGAGGGGCGTTTGGCTGACCTCGCACCCACCCTACTGGACCTGATGGGGATCAAGCAGCCGGTGGAGATGACCGGACAGTCTATCATCCGCCGCTGACAAAGGAGCCCCCGATGGCCGTTGAACGCCCTCCGCTGCCGCCTTTCACCGCTGAAACCGCGCGGCAAAAGGTCCGTAGCGCAGAGGACGGCTGGAACAGCCGCGACCCTGAACGCGTCTCCCTCGCCTATACCGAGGACAGCGTATGGCGAAACCGCAGCGAATTCCTGCAGGGACGCCCTGCCATTGTCGGCTTCCTGACGCGTAAGTGGAACCGCGAGTTGGAATACCGCCTTATCAAGGAACTCTGGGCTTTCACTGGCAGCCGCATCGCCGTTCGTTTCGCCTATGAGTACCACGACGTTTCAAGCAACTGGTTCCGCGCTTACGGCAATGAAAACTGGGAATTTGAAGCAAATGGTTTGATGCGTGCCCGGCACGCCAGCATCAACGATCTGCCGATCGCACCCGGCGCTCGCCTGTTCCATTGGGACCACGGCGGCCCAAGACCCGCGGAGCATCCTGGCCTGACCGAACTGGGCCTGTAACAAGATCAGGCCTGTAAAATCTGTTGACTCCGGCCCCTCGGTTGCCGCCCGCGCGGACCCGTATAGACTGACTCCATGGATGCCACGTCAACCCGTTCAATGATGACGACGGACGTTTTGGATCGGCGGGTCTCATTCGACACCACCGATTGGACCCCCCGTCTGGCGGTGATCGGATTCGTTCCCCAAGAGTTTGGGTGTTGCCTGTCGCGTCGGCAGCAATCCCGCCGCTCAGAGGGCAAGTTTGCACGAGGCGATCGGCCCTCGAGAACAAGCTGTCGGAGTGGCACTCGACGGGCATGCCGCCTGGATAAGGTGGTGAAGCAAATCACCCGCTCCGACAACACGCTTACGGTGAGCTACTGCACCAAGTGGGGACCCTATCAAAGTGCCGACATTGCGACGACTATTTGTGGGCCGGGCCAATTCGTCCAGGCGCATAAGTTTGATGGGTGGGTCGCGTGGTACGAATTGGGGACCCACAACTGTTTCATCCGTAGGCCTGCCAATCGGCTATTAGCCTGAGCACGGCACGCGATGGGTCCTTTCATTTCGCCCCCCCCACTGCCCGACTTCAAAGTTCGCCTTGCCGCGCCTGATATCGCTCGGTGGATCGAAGGCAACAGCGGTGTCGCCGGCGTCACCACGCGCGACTCCGGGCGGGAGGGTCCGCACGTAACGCTTCTGTCCCTCATGCATGGCAACGAACTCGCTGGGGCGATCGTCCTGGACCACCTCCTCCGGGCGGGGCTTACACCTGCAAGCGGGAAACTCTCATTCGGCTTTCTCAACCTGGCCGCTTTCAGTCGGTTCGACCCGCAACGTCCGACCGCGTCGCGCTTCCTCGACGAGGACTTGAACCGCGTATGGGACATCGCGCTCCTGAACGGACCGCGCCATTCGATCGAGCTGGACCGCGCAAGGGACCTCCGCTCGTTCGTGGACACGGTCGACGTGATGTTAGACCTGCATTCGATGTTATGGCCGTCAGAGCCACTGATTCTGAGCGGCACACCGCACAAGGGCCGGGAACTAGCCAAGGCCATCGGCATACCGCCGCTCGTTGTCGCTGACTATGGCCACGTTAATGGCCGCCGCCTGATCGATTACCCTCGATTCGCCAACCCCGAAACGCCGTGCGCTGCTTGTCTGGTTGAAGCCGGCCAACACTGGGAGCAGACCACGGTCGAAGTGATGCTGGCGAGTGTCGCAGGCCTGCTGAGATACCTAGGCGTCGTCGGCCCTGACGCGCCGCTGCCCCCCTCCCCATCACGCGTCGGAGCACGCGTTGCAACGGTTACCACAGCGGTCACGGCGATGACCTCAAGCTTCGCCTTCGTGCAGACCTATCGAGGCGGCGACATCGTCCCCCATCGCGATACGCTGATCGCGATGGATGGCGAGACGGAAATTAGGACACCGCACGACAACTGCCTGCTGGTCATGCCTAGCTTGCGGCCAAGCCGGGGGCACACGGCGGTTCGGCTGGGACGGTTCGAGTAAGAGGCCCTGAAACCCAGGTATCGGGATCAAAGGGGTCGTCGGCCCCTTTGCGAGTCCAGGGCAGAGCCCTGGCCTTCCCCCTCTCGCCGCCCCCGCTGTCTACGGCCGATCGCCAATTCCGTCACCACGCCATGTAGCGTCCGCAGTTCCTGCTCGGTGACCTCGCCGCGCTGAAAGAAGTGGCGGAGGTTGCGCACCATCCCAGGCCGTTTCGGCAGGTTGCGCAGGAAGCCGCAGGCATCCAGTTCATCGACAAGATGTGCCAAAAAGCCATCGAGTTTGCCCTTCGTGGCGACCATTGTCTCGTTGGTCATCAGCGTGCGCGCCGGGGTCTGGTCGCCCGCCGTCCACCACTCGTACGCCATCACCATGACAGCCTGTGCCAGATTCAGCGACATAAACGCGGGATTGAGCGGGTAGCGCACCAGGGCATCGGCAGCAGCCATGTCGTCATTATCCAAGCCGGCGCGTTCAGGGCCGAACAACAGACCCGAGCGTAGGCCGCGGGAGTCGATCTCTCGCAGTTCGGCCGCTGCGCCGCGCGCGGTCAGCACCGGTTTGACGATGTGGCGGGGACGGGGGCAGGTAGCAAAGACGTGGTGCAGGTCAGCGGTAGCGTCGGCGACGGTTTCATGCACTGTCGCGGCGTCGAGAATACGGTCGGCGCCGGAAGCCATTCGCCACGCCGTCTCCTGCGGCCAGCCATCCCGAGGCGCGACGAGGCGCATGTGGAACAGGCCCCCGTTTGCCATGGCCCGTGCGCAGGCTCCGATGTTATCAGGGAGCTGAGGCCGGATCAGGATTACCACCGGGCTGTTGCCGATGGGGCCCAAATCGGCGCCCCCATCCCGTCCGGTCATTTGCGGGGCTTGGTTTCGGCATCGGCCCTGACCTCGCCGGCGCCTTTCATAGTTGCGCCAGCTAACTGACGTTCGGCGCGTCGCCACGACGTAGTTCCATCGGGGCGGTCCTCAAAAACAATGCCTTTCGCCGCCCACTCCGCCCGAATCGCATCCGCGCGCGCGAAATCGCGGGCTTTACGGGCGGCGAGGCGTTCGGCTATCGCGGCGTCGATGTCCGCAGCGTCACCTGCGGGCTTGACGATGTCGAAGGAATCGCTGGTCGACACGTGGTCGGTGAGGGTGAGCGAATAGCGACCGGCCCAGGCATTGGGATCCTGCTGCAACAATCCCAACACAGTCCCGGCGGCCTTCAGGCCGGCAGCAGCCTCGCGGTCGCCGGCCATGGCCGTGCGGGCCAGGCCGTGCATCGCCGAAATAGCCAGGGGCGTGTTCAGGTCGTCGCACAGAGCCTCCAGCACCGGCGGTGGAATGTCGCCTGCCACTACGTCCGGGACCTGTTCCAGGGCGCGATAGAAACGATCAAGTTCACGCTTAGCTTCTAGCAGGCCTTGATCGGAGAAATCGAGCAACGACCGGTAGTGCGTGCGCAGCAGCAGAAAGCGGATTGTTTCGCCGCCGCCCTTTGCTTTTGCCAGGACATCGCGGACGGTAAAGAAGTTACCCAGGCTCTTGGACATCTTCTCGCCGTTCACTTGCAGCATGCCGTTGTGCATCCAGTAGCGCGCGAAGCGGCTCCCGGGGAAGGCGCATAGACTTTGGGCCATTTCGTTCTCGTGGTGCGGGAAGATCAGGTCGCTGCCGCCACCATGGATGTCGAACGTCTCGCCCAGGTATTTCCACGACATGGCCGAGCATTCTATATGCCAACCGGGACGTCCCTGGCCCCATGGGCTGTCCCAACCCGGCTGATCGTCCGCTGAAGGCTTCCAAAGTACGAAATCGCCAGGGTCGCGCTTGTAGGGGGCGACTTCAACCCGAGCGCCGGCCAGGAGTTCATCCTGGCTGCGGCCGGAGAGTTGGCCGTAGCCGCGGTCGGAGGCGACGGCGAACAGCACGTGCCCCTCGGCCGCGTAGGCGTGCCCGGAAGCGATCAGGCGTTGGATGATCATGATCATCTCGGCGATGTGCGCGGTGGCGCGGGGCTCTTCGTCGGGTGGCAAGGCGCCCAGAGCCTTCATGTCGAGGTGGAAATCGGCGGTGGTTCGGGCCGTGAGGACGCTAATCGGCTCGCCCGTCTCCCGCGCCCGCTCGTTGATCTTGTCCTCTACATCCGTAATGTTACGGACATAGGTCAAATGTGGGTACAACCGTCGCAACAAACGCGCGACGACGTCGTAAACGACGACCGGGCGGGCATTTCCAAGATGAGCGAGATCATAGACGGTCGGTCCGCAGACGTACATCCGTACGTTGGCCGGATCGGCAGGTTCAAACCGCTCCTTACGGCGGGTCATGCTGTTATGCAGGAAAAAATCGGGCATCACGTGGTCCATCATCGGCCAGACATACATTGGCGAGGGCGTTGTCCGCGAAACCGCATGTGAACGCAACGCGATTGACACCGTCAGGGCGGCGAGTCAGCCACGAACGCTTGTGTTAAAAATCGTTCGCAATGTGGCGGGCACCGTTGACCCTTGAGGCCGCCGTTCGCGCGGCGCCCCGCCTGCTTGGCTTCCTGGCGGTATTCGGCCCGAGACTGGGCGTGATGTTGGCCAACAGGCGTTACCTCGAGCATACCGTCTGCGAGCGTTCTATTTATGGATCGTCATCGGTGTCACTGCGGTGTCCTACGCGCTGGAGTGTTCAGCGGACTGTCAAGGGCGGGCTTGTGTAGGCAAGGGCTCTGCCCTTGATCCGCAAAAGGGCCGCCGGCCCGTTTGATCCTGTTAAGGGGTTTCAAGAGCTGGCGCTTTTGTTACGCAAGCGCCGCCACCGGCTGTTCGGGGACCGATCCCAAATAGCGATCGAGCACCTCGTCCGCCGGGCCGTCCGCAATGATCTGGCCTTGATCGAGCCAAAGCACCCGGGTGCACCAATTCCTCACGATATTCGTCTGATGGCTGGACAGCACCAAGATATCGGCGCCACGCACCATCTCTTCCAACCGGTGCCGGGCCTTGTCGAGAAACACCGCATCCCCGGCCAGGAACCATTCGTCCATCAGCAGTATTTGCGGCTTGATGGCGGTGGCGAGCGCAAAGCCCAGCCGGACCACCATGCCCGCAGAGTAAATCCGAACCGGCAGATCTAGGAAATCCGCGAGCTCAGCGAATTCCGCCACGTCTTCTTCCAGCCGCGGAAGCGCCGATCGAGACAGTCCGTTATACAGTCCACGTAGCAGAATATTCTCCCGCCCGGTCAGTTCCGGGTTCATCCCAAGATTGGGATCGAGCAACGCGTTTAGGCTTCCCTTGACGTGCAGGTTGCCCAGCACGGGTTCATAAATGCCCGCCAATACCCGTAGCAGCGTGGTCTTTCCCGCCCCGTTCGACCCGACCAGTCCCAGCCGGTCCCCACTGACCAAGCGCAGATTGATGTCGCTCAGCGCTCGCACTACCACGCGCTGCTGCTGATCCTTCGCCAGCCGCCCGGACGCGGCCGCGACGACCATCTTCTTCAGGCTGCGCGAGCTTCCATGGTACAGCGGAAACAGCACGGAGAGGTTCGTCACCTCGATCACGGCTTGAGTGGCCATCGTTCAAACCCAGAATGTCACGCGACCGCGCGCCCGGACGAAAAATGCCCAGGAAATCGCACAAAGACCGATGCTGTAAGCCACCGCCCCCAACCAGGTCGTGCCGGCCACGCCGGTCCCCAGAATCGGCCCGCGAACAATCTCCAGCAGATCGAAAAACGGGTTGAAGGCCAAATTGGCGATGCTCGCGGGGCCAAGCTGCGTGGGTTTCCAGATCACCGGCGTCACGAAAAAGGCGATTTGCATTATACTATTCACGATCGGCTGGATGTCGCGAAAGCGCGCGCAAAACGCCCCTAGGATCAGGGTGAGCGCAAGCGCATCCGCCGCCCATAATAGGAAGCCCGGAAGCGCAGTAAGCGACCCAGCGTTCGGCCACATCCCGAATACTGCGAAAACCACGACAATGACCACGATGTTGTGGCCAAAGGCGATAACGTTTCGGATGAGTGCGCGCAGTGAGAACACAAAAAACGGCATGCGCACCGATCGAATCACGCCCTCGGCCTCGGTGAACACAGTGCAGGACTCCGATACCAGCCCGGCCAGGAAGCCCCATAAGACCTGGGACAGAGCCAGAAACGGAAGATACTCCCGCACGTCTAGCTTGAAGAGCGTGGAATAAAGCACACCCAGAGCCCCGATCATCACGCCAGTCGAAATTGTCAGCCAGAACGGGCCCAACATCGAGCCGCGATATCGCAGGCGAATGTCCAGCCAACCCAGCGCCCAAGCGAGTCGCCAAAGTCGTATCCCGCCCAAGACGTCCGCTATTGCCCACCGATTGCGCGCGGCGATGGTCATATCCGCCTGCAAACTGAAATTCATTGCAGGGGCGATGGTTTTCGCCGCAGGGGCGATGGTTGTTACGGCGCTGCTCATGTGGCGGGTGCGATTACTCCATTCGCGGGACCCACACAACATTGGAGGTTTTTCCCGGTGCCGCGATCGTGACCAAACATTACGAATGACTAAGGTTTTTTTGAGACGTCAAAATCTCGTTGAACGAAGCGTGGCGGCATAAAACGAGACTAAATCGCCGCGTATGCGACAAGGCCGAGATGACTTGAAAGAAAGATGGAACTCGGTTAAGGGGTTAGGTAAGGTTCCTGAGTGTTTAGATAAACGGCGACCTCGTCAGCCGTCTCGTCATTTTATTTGTCGCGCCGCCACGGAGACGCTTTTGATGATAGCATCGTATGGCCTTGCTTCTTTGCGTCGTATCCGAGCCGCTGGAACCATCGCTGTTATGACCGCACTCGCAGCCTGCGGCAACGTTGCTCCCCACCAAGATGCCATCCAGGAAACCGCCCGTTACGTTGCCCACGCCAAGCATAACTATGTCCCGCCGGGGCCGGCGGAGGATCCCTGGGGTCCGTATATCCGCGAAGCCTCCAACAGGTTCGACGTCCCGGAGACCTGGGTCCGCTCGCTCATGCGGGTGGAATCCGGCGGCAAGGAGTATCTAAATGGTCAGCTAATCACCTCGGGCGCCGGTGCGATGGGTCTGATGCAGGTTATGCCGGCGACGTACGACGAACTCCGAGACCGATACAATCTTGGCGACGACCCATTCAATCCGCATGACAACATCATCGCCGGCGTTGCCTACATGCGCGAAATGTATGAGGTTTATGGCTCCCCCGGCTTCCTTGCGGCCTACAATGCCGGACCCGCTCGGCTGGACGATTACCTGGCGAACCTTCGGCCTTTGCCGGATGAGACTCGCCACTACGTCGCAATGATTGGCCCCTACCTGCGGGGCGTCTACCCAAACAATCGCTCCACCGCCGATCAGATGGCAATAAATGTGCTGCCGATAAACATTCCGCCGGGCAAGCGGTATAGCCGTCCGGTAATGCTGGCTAACGCCAAACCGGTCGGGGGGGACGGGTGCCGAAGCGTATGCCAGTCGAGGTTGCCCAGCTTCCGGAACCACCGCGTCAAGGTGGAGTATGGATCGGTCAGCAACTTGCCCTGGTTACGCCGCCGTCGCAGCCTCCATCGCATGGCGGTTTTCGCCTCATTTCCGCCGCCAACGCCGCCGATGCGGCGTCGGGCCGGCACGAATCTGTTGCGCCGGGCCAATGGGCGATCCAAGTCGGCGCGTTCGCGAATCCAGGCCAGGCGCACACTGCACTGCTCGCAGCGCAACATTCCGCACATGTGGAGCTGGCGGTGGCGCACCCCTTCACCTCCAGCGTGCACCAAAGCCATGGCGTTCTCTGGCGCGCCCGCATGACCGGGATGTCTCGCGAGACCGCAATTCAAGCGTGCGAGAAGATCACGCATGGCCGATCGAACTGCATCGTGCTGTCACCGGACGCGCAATTTTAAGGGCGCGCCGGCGCGCGACGCGCTGGATGATACGTTCTCGCCG
Organism: uncultured Alphaproteobacteria bacterium; assembly: GCA_963819345.1. GTDB lineage: Bacteria > Pseudomonadota > Alphaproteobacteria > Acetobacterales > Acetobacteraceae > Rhodopila. Next base: position 20,500 of record CAWFVX010000020.1, on the reverse strand, counting down.
CGGTCAGAGCGGCTTTAGCGGCGGCGTTTCGCCGTCGGGCAGCGGCACCTGCGCGACGTTCAGCACCATGGACACCAGGCTGTAGTAACCGACGGCACCCACTAGATCCATAATCCCACGTTCTCCGAAGCGCGCTGCCGCCGCGTTGTAACGGCCGTCCGAAACCTGGCCGGTGGAAAGCAGATCGGTGACGAATTCATAGACAATGATTTCGTCGCCGCTCATGTCAGCCGGGCGTTGTCCGAGGGCGACTGCGTCCAGAATCGCCGGGTTGAGACCAGCCTCGATGCCGATACGCCGATGGGCGAAGAACTCGTATTGAGCGCCCCATTTGCGGCCGGCCATGCAGATCGCAAGTTCGTTAAGCGGGGCGGGGATAGAACTGCCGAAGCGGACGTAAGCCCCGACACGCTGTACGAGGTCGCATAGTGCCGGGCTACGGAGCAGGGCATTGAACGGCCCACGAAGGCCGGCGCCTCGCGGTCCGGACTGGATCGCGTCCACAACGGCGCGCTGCTCATCGGTCATCTCTTCGTGGGCGAGTGTCGGGAATCGGGTCTCAGTCATGGCGGTTTTCTTCCATTGCAACTTGTTGTCGGAGGGATAGCGGGTAAGTCATAGACTGGGTTTTCCGCTTGAACGAGTGGCGACTCCGAAAGCGGGTTGATCAGCGGCGGGGCGGCGCTGCGGCTTGCGATTGCGTAATCGGTGTTGGCGTCCATCCGAGCCCGTTGGTTCTCTCCATCTGCCGCGTCATTTCGCGTGCGGCATGCGCAACGACAACTCGGAGGGCAACAGCGGCGCGTGGCTGCGCGACCAGCTTTGCTGTTAGAGCGAGACCGTGCTCGCCCGGTTCACCCCGTTGCTGCTCGTCCTGCTCTGGAGTTCGTCGTTCATTCCCGGTCGTCGGCGTGCTGGGGCTGGTTGGGGGAACGCTTTATTTCGGTCACTTATGCCGTAACGTGCCGCCGCTACCGAGCTCGACGGCGCAATTCATCTCCGCCAAGACGTTCTCGATGCTGGGTGTTTGGCTCTTGGAGACGTCGCGCGCAGATTGGGCCGAGGCCACCATCGCAGCGATTTTGGAACACGTGTGTGGTTCCTTGGGTGGGATGGGACTGTATTTCGCGATGCTGGTGCGTGGATCAGCCGCGCGGGTCAGTGCGAACTTTTATGTCGCACCCGGCACCGCCGCTCTGCTCGCCTGGCTCCTGCCAGGCGAGAGGCTAGGCAAGCTGGCTGGCGTCGGACTGCTTGTCGCATCCGGTGGCTGCTGGCTGGTTGGTTCGGTTCCGCGGAGACGCGGAATCGATCTTCCTCCGCGTCGGCATAGCCTTGAAGGAGGCCATCTCACTTTGCTGTCAGCCCAATTGCTTTGCCCCGATCTGACACAGAAAAATTTGCTGTGTGTTACGTTCTAGACGGACACGCGAGATGCGATCGCGGCAGATGAGTGTGACAAGCGGCCTGACGCGGATCCGGACCACGCAAGCACCGGCCGAAATCATATGTTGTAGTCCGGCGAACAACGATGTTGACACATAACGTTCGGCAAACGACGCGGCGATGCCGATGGTCAGCTTGCCGGCATTTTCGGGCCTTCGCGCAAGTTCAATGTTTGACCCGGTCCATGAAAGCAAAGACGACGCGGAGCTTGGTTAACGTTTCATAGGTCTGTTGAGAAATCAGTGGCCGAACCCGCCCCACCTCGGGAAGGCATCGAGGTTCGGACATTCCTATTTTTCCCGCCTGCAGCGAAGATGTCGCTGGCTAGATGTCGCATCCGAAGTGGCGACGGCGGTCAGGCGGAGGCCGACCTTACTGCCCGAGGCCGAGACCGAGGGTGGGTTCGTTTCCGGAAATGCATGGGCAGCAATGCGAGTTACGCATGGAGAAAAATATTCATGCGTTCTGCGCACAACCTTGATGCAGCGACGCTGCATTATCAATCAAGCGAGTAACGCTCAGCTTAAACTTCTCGGAAAGCCGGACATACCGCCCGACCAAGAACTAGGATGGGGTATTCCAAATGAAGACCAAGATTGTTGCCGCTGTTGCTGCGCTGAGCCTAAGTGTTGGCGCTGCCTATGCACAGGGCGTGCCCGCGGGTTACCAGGGGCCGGCTTACGGCTCCCAAGGGTTCGCTAACATCCAGCACGCGAACGGTGATCGGTCAGGTGGCGCAGCCGCTTCAACCAAGGGCGGTTAATCTTCCCAGATTTGTTAGACGAGCACGTTGTTGCCAGTCGCGAGCAACGCTTGAATTTGCCTGGCCTGCTGTATAACAAATTCCATGACGACCCGCGTGCGAGGGGCAAGATTGCGACGCGACGGATAGATGACATGAACCGGTAGAATCTGCGACGGGTAGTCTTTTAACAAGCGGCAAAGGCGACCCGCCTGGAGATCATCGACGACCTCTATCTCGTGCAACAGAGCTATGCCATGACCGCTCCGGGCGGCGCGCAACACAGCTATACTATCATTGGCGATAAAGTTGCCGTTGACGCACACGGCCAGCGGACCTTCTGGCCCAGTAAAGCGCCAGGTATTCGGGTTGGTCATGGAGCTGTGGATTAGACAGGCGTGCGCCGTGAGGTCGTCGGGAACTGAAGGCACACCATACTGTTCGAGGTAGGCCGGAGCGGCCACTACCGCTCGGCCTGTTTCGCCAACTCGGCGCGCCACCAACGAAGCATCGGCGATTTCGCCGGAACGCCATTCCAAGTCCAGCCGGTCCTGCACCATGTCGCCGAGCTGGTCGTGCATCACTAGCTCGACCTTCAATCCTGGATGGCGAGCCAGCAACAAGGGCAGCCGAGGCGCCAGGACGAGGCCACCGGCAATCGATGTCCCCAACCGAACCGTTCCTGTCGGCGAAGTGCTCTGCCGGCCCAGCGCTTCCTCCATCTCGTCTGTAACGTCCATTAATCGTCGTGCATGCGTCAGTAAGCTTTGACCGTCCTCCGTCAGGCTAAGGCGACGGGTAGATCGATGGAACAGCCGGGCTTTGAAATGCTCCTCCAACTGAGCGACCTGGCGGCTCACAGCGGACTGGCTGATCTGGCTCTCGCGTGAGACAGCGGAGAATGATCCCGTCTCGACCACGCGGACGAAACAGCGAAGCGTTTCAATCAAATCCATGACTCGCTACTTGTAAGCAGAAACCGGGATGTTGCAATCGCCACGACTGCCGATGAGTGCGACAACGCGAGCCGCCATGTCTCTGCCTGGGTTATTTCCTCAAGCGACGGCGCCGGAATGATCGTCGTGGGTAAAAATCTGCTCCAGACTCGCCCAGTTCGCGGCAGCCCTATCGTAGCCACAATCGCATTGCATGCGTTTGTTGAAACCAAGAAAGTCATAATGCATGCCAGGCATGCGCCAAGGTAGAATGAAAATTATCAAGGATAATCGGCAAAGCCATCAAAGAACGCCATCCCCATTTTCGACACGGCTAATCGCTGCATTTCCGAGTCTAGCGACTCGCACCTTCCGCGGACGCCCTGCGTCAGCACGCCGCGCGCACTCCCGCGGCACGTGTTGCATGGCGGCCTCTGGCATTAGCTTTGGTTTCAGCATAAGGGGCGATTTTTCAGCGCCAGGTTATCCTGTGAGATTGTCGCGATCGCCGCGGCGGGAATCCCGAAGACCATCCTTGCTCAGCCGGCTGCGATGGTCATCGAATTGGTGACGACCCTTGGGCGTAAGGTCGAGCCACATGAAGGTGCCCATCAGATTCTCGATCCCACGAGCGAAGGTCGAGTAGGTGTGAAAGATTTCGTCACTTTCGTTTCGGACGAAGATGCTGGTGCCCATCATATCTTCGCTGGTCTTGATCGGCGTGCCGTAATTGAAGCTGGCACGGCCGGCAGCGATGTCCTCCTTCCTGAACGACACGCCGAAATCGAAATTGAAGTCGCTGCCGTGTGAGGAAACCCACGGGAAGGTCCAGCCCAAAGCCCGTTTGACCTGCTCAATTCGCTCCAGCGACGCCCGCGAGATCGCAGCGAATGACAGGTCGGCGTCATCAAAATGCTGCCGCGCCGCATCGATATGATCGGCGACGAACGAGCACCCTTTGCATACGTGATCGGAGCCCGGCGTCAGCATGAAGTGATAGACAGCGAGCTGGCTGCGGCCCCTGAACAGATCTGCAAGCGTGCATTTGCCATCAGGCCCGTCGAAAACATAGAAGTTCTCGACTTTGACCCAGGGTAGCCGGCGACGTTCGGCGCGAAGCTTATCGAGCGCGATCGTCATAGCTTTCTCTTCGAGGAGGAATGCCTCGCGGGCGGTGAGCCACTCCTGCCTCGATACAACCCTCGGCGGGGACAGGTTGCTGGGTGCCATGATTAGCTTTCCTCTCGTTGCCGGGCTTAGTTCGCTCAAAAACGCAGTAATAGCGTCGTCAACCTCCGTCGTCGGGCTGGAACGCGGTAGTGCTCACTCCGTTCACTGCCGATTACTCGCTGTTGGTATGGATAGATCTGCTGCCAGACATCGACCGATGGGAGTAACAAGTATGGCGGGATTGATTGTATTGCCGCCTCAGTCGTCTGAGCAAACTTGAATTCCACTCCAGGGCCGGCTCAGCACCCAACCATTCGCCACCGGAGTAACCCAGCCTGCTGAACCCAAAATCCCCGCTCGCCCGTCTGCTCGCCGCACCCATGCGCCCCGGCAAGGTCATCTGGATCGGCCTCCGTCCGGAGAGGCGCCAAACCCTGCTCCCCGTCACACATGCCGATCTCGATCCGGATGGCGGCCTGATCGGCGATCACAACCAAAGCCGAACCCGCCAGGTCACGCTGATCCAGCTAGAGCACCTGAACGCCATTGCCGGCTACCTCGGCCGCGACCCGATCGACCCCGCCCTGCTCCGCCGCAACATCCTCGTTCGCGGCGTCAACCTGCACGCCTTGAAAGACCGCACCTTCCACCTCGGTTCCGCGCTGCTGCGCACAACCGGCGAATGCCACCCCTGCTCCCGCATGGAGGAAAACCTTGGCCCCGGTGGCTACAACGCAGTCCGCGGCCACGGCGGTATCACGGCCCGCATCATCACCGCCGGCCAGGTCCAACTCGGCGACCCTCTCGACGCCGTAACCAACCTCGACCTACCCTGACCCAATGGACCTTCCACCCCCCTTCAACGTCGTCGCGGCCATTCTAATCGCTGCCTTGCTCGGCGGGGCCATCGGTGCGGAGCGAGAATGGCGCCGCCATCCCGGAGGCCTTCGATCCTCTGCCCTGGTCGCCGCCGCGGCCTGCGTTTTCGTCCGAATCGCCGTCGTATACGGAGGAAACAATCCAGGTGCCGGCTTGGGCGCCATCGCCACGGGGATCGGCTTCCTAGGCGCCGGCGTCATCGTCCACGAAGGTGCTCAGGTGCGCGGATTGTCGACCGCCGCCACCTTCTGGGCAGTGGCCGCGATCGGCACCGCAACGGGAGTGGGCGACTACGCCCAGGCGGCCGCGCTGACCGTGGTCGTGTTCTTCGCCCACGTTGCACTGCGCTCGCTCTCCGAGTGGATCGAGCGCAAAGCGCCCCCCGAGGATCCAGGCCCGCGCTAAATCAATCCCTTCACCCGCAGCAGCCCGAACGTTGCGATCGTCATCGCCTCCCGTATCGTTCCGTCCCGGATCAGCGCCTCAAAATCCCCGAGCGCGAAGCTCCGGCAAATCATGTCCTGCTCGCTGACCTCCCGCGCGGTCTTGCCCTGCGACAGATCGGTGGCGAGGAAAATGTGGCCGCGCTGGTTGCAGTAGCCCGGACCCTGGAAGATCTCGCCCGCATAGGTCATGCGGCCCGCGACCAGCCCGGTCTCCTCCCGCAACTCACCAGCAGCCACCACCGCCGGATCAGTCCCGGGCGCCTGCTCCCACATCCCCATCGGGAACTCCCACATCCGAGCACTGACCGGATAGCGGAATTGCTCGACCAAGGTGAGACGCCCGTCCTGCATCGGCGCGATAACCACGAAGTCGGAGCGCTCCACCACACCATAGAGCCCGTCAGATCCGTCCGGGTGCTGGATCCGATCCTCCCGCACCCGGGTCCAACGATTCTCGTAAGCAACGCGGGTAGAGAGGGTAACGTATGGACTGGTCATCGCGCCGGGGTGCCTGCGAGCTATTGTGCCAAGCAGCATAACACGCCAGTGCGTCCCTTACCCACCATGATGCGCTTCGATCCGGTAACCGTCTGGATCAACCACGAACGCGGCGTAATATTCGGGACCGTAATCGGCACGCTGCCCCGGTTGCCCATTGTCACTCCCGCCCGATCGAAGTGCCGCGGCATGAAATGCATCGACGCTCTCCCGAGACGGCGCGGCGAAGCAGAAATGCAACCCGGATGTCTCATTCGGTGACACGGGACGCGCCACCGCGTAGAGCCAAAATGAAGTCTCGGCACCTCCATACCCTAGCATCGCCGGGTCGTCGTACAAACACCGGTATCCCAACGGCTGCAAAACCGCGTCGTAGAACCGCTTCGCCGCTACGATATCGGCAACGCCGATCGAGATGTGATCGAGCATCGGCTTCATCGCCGGCACGACCGTCCGTCGCGCCAGGAACTGCGCCTGGAGCTGCCATGTCGCGCCATCGTCCAACGACCGCTCACCTAACCAGCAAAACGAATTTTCCGAGATGTCGGTGAACCACCAGCGGATGGCTTCGCCGACTTCGTTGCGGCCTTCCTGCACAATATCCGCCCCCTGAGCCCGTCCGATCTGCCGGGTGAAATACTGCTTCAGCGGGTCGCTCCAAAGGATATGCCAGGCGTCCAGGTTCGGGTCGTAGACCCGCAATGTCGTGCCATGAAAGAACCCGGGCAGGATCCAGACGTCCTGGATCGCGCGCCCCTCCAGCACCCAGCCGGCATGGATGCGGCCCTGAACCTCATGTCGTGAACCATCAGCGGCGTGCACCGTCCCCTCCATGGTCCAGTCCCCCGCCAGCCAGCCGTACAGACCCATCTTGTCCGCCCGATCGGTGGCTGGCCCATCGCTTTGCAAGGCATCAAAAAAGCTCATGTTCAAACTCCCCAATTTGTCGAACCGAGGGCGAACGCTATCTATCGCCCCTGGGCGGTGCTTGGGAAAAGTTGCTATTCTTGGCGGATGCAAATGCGCGTCGAGACAGTGGCGTCGGGCGCCGGCTGGTGCGTCCACGACATCCTATGCTCAGCCGGTCCGCGCGACCGGCCCGTTCGAGGAACAACATTCGTCCGTCTGCATCGCCGCGGTGACCGAGGGCAGCTTCCGTTACCGCACGACCCAAGGCGACGCGATATTGGCCCCAGGCGCCATACTCTTGGGCAACCACGGTCATTGCTTCGAATGCGGCCATGAGCACGCCGCCGGTGACCGCTGCCTGTCGTTTCTGTTCGATCCTAACTATTTCGAAGCAATCCTGTCGGCCGTCCCCGGCGGCCGATCGGACCACTTTCTGACTCCCCGCCTGCCACCGCTGATGGCCCTCACCCCGATTATCGCCTCAGCGGAATCGGCGCGGACCGAACGCGATCCAGATGCGCTAGAGGAAATCGCGCTTGGCATCGCCGGCCAGGTGGTGTCCGTGCTCGCCGGACATGCGCGATCTCCTTCCAGGTCCTCGGCCCGGGATCAACGCCGGGTCGCGACCGTGCTGCGGCGGATCGAGAAAGAGGCGCACCTCCCGCTGAACCTGGCCGACCTGGCCCAAGAAGCCTCCATGAGCCGCTACCATTTTCTACGGACGTTTCGCCACGTCGTCGGCCTCACGCCGCATCAGTTCATCCTACGGACCCGCCTTCATACCGCCGCGGTTGAACTCCGCCGCTCGGTTCGCCCGATTCTCGATATCGCACTGGACGCGGGCTTCGCCGACCTGTCGACCTTCAACCGAAGGTTCCGCGTCACGATGGGCGTCACCCCGAGCGTCTATCGGGGATGCGATGACGCTCGGAATCATCCAATCGCTCCTCCGTAGCCTCGGGACCGCCACGAACCTCGCTCTCAGGACCGATCTTCCGGTGTGACCCGCCATCCTTCGGCACAATCGTGCGTTCGGTCTGACTTGGCGGCGAGTCGAGCGGGATGTCATCGGGTGGTGTCATACTGCTCAAACACCGCGTCGAGGCGGCGGTTCCGCTCTCGGGAAACGCGCGTTCCAACCATCTCCCGGCGCGACAGCGAAACGCGGCGTGTTGCTTACATGAGCCCATTCGCCAAGCGACAAACAGTGCGGGAACGCCGGGTCGCTCGCCTGCCAGTCTTGCGATCCGGCGCCAACCAGATCACGTTCATCCGGAAGCAAAGAAGGGGAAACGACCGATGGCACGACTCCCACTGATTACGAGCAAGGACCAGCTTGCACCCGAACATCATCCGATCGCCGACGCCATCATCGAAAGTCGTGGGTCGCTGCAGGGTCCGTTCTCAATCTTCCTGCATAGCCCGGAGCTGGCACAGCGGATGGCGCATCTGGGCGCCTATGTACGGTTTGAGGGTTCGCTGGACATGCGGGTTCGTACCCTCGCGGGGATGACGGTCGCGCGGGAGTTCGAGGCCGCGTATGTCTGGGGCGCACAGACCGGCGCAGCGCGGCAGCGGGGCGTGGCGGAGACCACGATAGCGGCAATTCGGGAGAACCGCTCGGATGGGGTGCCCCCGGTGGATCTGGCCGTGATCGAATTTACCCGTGCCCTGCTGCGCCAGCACCGGGTCAGTGAAGCGGCAGCGGCGGCGATGCGGGAGCGGCTGGGGGACGACGAGTTCATCCAACTCACCGGCGCGATCGGCTATTACAGCATGTTGGCCATGACCGTGAACGCCGCTGAGATGGCACCTGCGCCCGGCGCCGACGTGCTGTGATGGTCTGCCGCCTGCTGTTCACCACCTGCACCTGAATTCGGTCGATACCGACGAGGCAACCGATTTCTCCGCGCCGGTTCGGTACCAGTTCGAAGGGCCCCTGGGCGGACACCAAGCTGCACGGCCACATCCGACAGGGCCGAAGACTGAGCGGCATGAAGCCGCCGAGCGGGAAAAGGGCACGACGGCGACGCCCACGCCCACGAGTTCGTCGATCAGCGAGTCGTCAGCACGATTGACCCGATTACCGCGCGCCTGCGCGACCTGAGCAGATGTCACTAAACGGCGTCTCTGCTTCCCTGAGCCAAGCAAGCGGCATCTCGAAGCTGAGCTCGGCTTTCAAACGTTATTTGTGGCCATATGGGCCCTCCGACCATTGGAGATTTTGTAAAACCATGGTGGTTTGGCGCTTTGTCAAATGACAACATCGTTGTCGATCGGGGGCAGCCGACACCACTATATGTCCAGCCGTAACTCGTCGCTGGCTTTCCGCACCGATCTCTGGCTGATAAGCTCCATATCTGTGGCCGCGGCGGAGGGGGTCGGAACAATGAGAATGCAACATGCGGTACTTGCGTTATGGATAATGCTCGCGCCTTTTGAGCTTGCAGCGCAGACGCCCCGAACAGCCGACTCCGCCGATCAATTGTTCAAAGCTGGGAAATTTGTCGAAGCTCAAGCACAGTATACTCAAATCGCTGCTGATCATCCGAGCGACTATCAAGCGGTATTTGGCCTGGGGCGGATTGCCTTGCTGTCAAACAAGCTGAATGACGCCGAGAAATGGCTCATTAAGGCGACGAAGCTGAAGCCCGACGAAACCGAACCTCGCGTCATGCTCGCCGAGGTCTATTACCAGCTCGATGATTTCCGAAAGGCAATAGCGGCGCTCAGCGGCATCGACGTAAGCAACAATCAGCTAATCATCTCCCGATATCCGGCCTTGAATGTGGCGTTATTCCAGAGCTTTGCCGGACAGACGCCATATGAACTGCGCGGCAGTGGTGCAAGCACTATTGTCAAATTCCTCCAGACCGACCCTCTGCCTCTTGTCAGCGTGCAAATCAATGGCGGTCCAGAGGTCACTTTTTTCATCGACACCGGAGGCTCTGTAGTTACCCTCGACACCGATTTCGCAAAGGAGCTTGGTGTGCCGCGACTCGGTACGGTTAAAGGTACTTTCTCAGGTGGTCAAACCGCCGAGGTAGGGCTGGGACGGATCGATTCCATCAAACTCGGACAGTGGACGGTTGAGAACTTGCCGGTCGGCGTTCTCCCGTTGCGTCAACTCGATCTTGGCGGGGGACACCGCATCGACGGCATCATTGGCACGACGCTCTTCTACCACTTCCTTGCGACGATGGATTATCCCAATGGTCAACTGGTCCTTCGGCGGAAAAACATGCGAGGCGAGCCGCGATTTTCGAAAGCTTCGAGCGACGGCCTCGCGGTGCCGTTCTGGATTGCCGGCGACCACTTCATGGTCGGGGAGGGGCAGGTGGAACACCTAGCCCGAAGCCTGCTCTTTGTTGACTCAGGGCTAGTTGGGGCTGGCATCAAGCTTGCCGAGTCGGTGATCAAGGCAGCGGGGATCAAGCTGGAGCAGGATAGGGCTACAACAGGCGCTGGAGGCGGAGGAACGCTGAGGATCGTGCCCTATGATGTGAAGCGCGTTTCCCTGGGCAAAGTGCGGGAAGAGAACGTTCAGGGAGTTTTCGACGGCCCCTTTCCATGGGAGAACTCATTTGGCTTCTTTCTCGCGGGCATGGTCGGGCATGAATTTCTTAGACCCTATGCGGTGACCTTCGATTTCGAAAACATGAGAATATTTTTGAAGTAGCATCGGAATGAAGCAACACGGCTTGGCTCGAACCAGCGTACAGAGACCTGAAGGCTGGGACCAACAGAGGATGAGCCGCCGCCGCTGGGGTCTGATTGATAGTCGTTAAAGCCCTACACGACAAATGCCGGTATCATGCATCGAAGAAGCACCCGTCATCCGATGGAGTTCAGCGCGCTTGATGCGAACGTGAATACGGCGTTGTCTTCTCCGGACCAAACCTTGCGGCGGACGCGACTTAGGCCGTGGGCGCGCTTAACACGAGACGGAGGAAACTATGACAACTTTGGCCGATGTTCTGGAATCATCTGAACTTCAGAAGGTCGCGGGCGACTTCCTGTTTACCGAGGGTCCGCTTTGGCATCCTGGTGGGTTCTTCTACTTCGTCGACCTGCCGTCAAATCTGCTCTATCGGATGGTTCCGGGGCAAAAGCCCGAAAAGGTTCGCGATACCAAAGGTGGCAACGGCACAACGTTCGACCTGCAAGGACGTCTACTCAACTGTGAGGGCGACGCCCATCGCGTGGCACGGATTGAGCACGATGGGACAGTAACGACCTTGGCCGATCATTTTAAAGGCAAGCGCCTCAGCCGCCCGAACGACGTCATCTGCCACTCCAACGGGTCAATACTTTTCACCGATCCCGATTTTCGTGTGCCCCTCGAACAGCGCGAGATCGGCAACGCGGCAGTCTATCGCGTCGCACTGGACGGAGCCGTGTCCGAAGTGGTTCGATGCGAATATCCCAACGGGCTGGCGTTGTCTCGCGACGAGCGGACGCTGTTCGTCGCCAACACCAGATGGACACAGTATATCCATGCGGTTGAACTGGATTCCTCGGGCCATATGGTGCGACGTCGTGTCTTCGCCGACATGTCGGCTGACGGCACGAACGGTGTTCCGGACGGAATGAAAATCGATGAGGCGGGGCGCGTATTCTGTACCGGCACCGGCGGTGTGTGGGTGTTCGAGCCAGACGGCGCACGTATCGGAATCATCGAAATGCCCGAGGTGTGCGCGAACATCGGCTTTGGCGGCCCCGATCTGCGGACCTTGCTGCTGACCGCAACGACGTCGGTCTATACTCTGCGGACGAAGGTGCCCGGATTGCCTCACCCCTGGTATAAGGCTCGAGCATCGTAATTCGCTGCTCTTCAGCGCAGAGTGCGCGCCAGAAAAAACCGCATCATCTCGCCGGTCGCATCCGGGCCTAGCGGGTCAGTGTAGGATCCGTCCCGGCTGCCACCGAACCAGGCATGGCCGGCACCGTGCACGACCCATTTTTCCACGACCGGATCGCCATTCCGATCAAAATGCAACGTCCGGCTGTAGCCGTGGCCGCCGGAGACCCTCCCGTCTTCAACGCTTGTCAGCAATGATTCACCCCCTATCGATTGCGCTATGACAGCGTCGCCGTTACGTGGGTGCACCGTGGTGTCTCGTTGACCGTGAAAAACGATGGCCGGCACTACACGTCCCCGATCGGTTCGGGGCCGGCCATCTGCTCCTCGCCGCATCGCTGCAAGGGCCGAGGACATGTCGCGCGCCGCGCCGCACGCCAACCCCGAGTGAACGCCGATCGCGGCATAAAGCTCAGGATACGCATCGCCCATGATCGCGGCGGCCGCGCCTCCCGCAGACAATCCCGCAATATAAACGCGGCGCGGGTCGACGGTGTATTCGCGTATGATCTCGCGCGTGATCCCGGCAATTACCAAAGGCTCCTGGCCATTGCGCTGTTGCTCGGCATGATTGAACCAGTTCCAGCACTTTTGCATGTTGGCCACGCTGGTTTGGCCCGGATACGCAACCAGGCAGGTGTGTGCCTCGGCCGCCACGTTCATCCGCGTTCCGGCAGCGAAGTCGTCGGGCGACTGGGTGCAGCCGTGCAACATAACGATCAGCGGAACAGGGTGCCCGCGATAACCGCTCGGTATATACAGTTTGTAAGGGCGGCTGCCGATTGGGCTGCTGAACGTCTTCGCCAGGAATCGTCCGACCTCCGGACTGCTATCCGAGGGCCTCTGTTTTTCGGCCGAGCGCGACATCGGCCGGTCAGCCGTCGTCGCTGCCTTCAGGCCGTCGCGCAGATACTGCTTGATAGAACTTAAATCGATCGGACGATCTGCTGTTGATCCTGGGCCGGCCGTGCTCATGCCGTCGCGCAAATGTTGCTTGACCGAGCTCAGATCGATCGGGCCGCCACTGCGCGTCAGATGCTTTATTTGCCGCATGACATCCGGCAGGGAATACTTCATATTCAGCACTTTCGAGATAAGATCAGTAAGACTTTGTCAGTGCATGCGGTCGGCTAAAGCCCCGCGGACCTCCGCGCTTGCATGTAACGCACCCAGGACCGTTATTGAACCGATGGCCGCTCGGGCAAGTTCAGCGGTCACGTCCGAAGCAATCGTCGCAAGGCCTAGCACATTGATGTGGAGCATTTCGCCGCGATCGCGGGCGGCTTCGAGGTCTAGACGCGTGTAGTTGCAGAGCCCAAGGGCGAGCGTCTTCCTCGCGACAGATTGCCGCACCACATCAGCATGCCGGTCGAGCTGATTGCGGATCGCGGTTCGAATAAAATCCGTCCGGTTGGCGTAAAACCCGTCTCGCACCATCAGGTCGATATGGCCGAGGTCCACAAACCCAAGGTTGATGGTGATTTTCTCGCTGTCCCCGCCCCTCGGCCGGAACTCCTGCACGCTCGCCATACCATCCGTCCACCATCCAGTCAGATGGTATATGGAGGGCTACTCGCCGCTTGCAAGAGCGCTGCTTGGCGGCACGATCACGGTGCCGGGGCCAGGGTTCCTGAGTTTCGGCAGGTCAACGCCGAAAACTCACCGCCTCAGTGCTTCGCAGGTGCTCGGAGGCTAAGGATATAGGCCGAAACGTCGTCGATCTCCGCCCGGCTCAAGTGCAGATCCGGCATCCGATGATGTGGCGTCTGTAGAAATGCATCCAACGCCATCGGGGTGATCGAAGTCTGCGCAGCGATGGCTTGGAATGTGGGTGCGCCGCTGCTGGTGCCCTGCGACTGCCCGGTGGAGACGACATGGCAGCTGCTGCACCACTTTTCGGCAAGTTGGTGACCAGCATCCGCATCGCCGATGTCTTGCGCAAAGGCAAGCGGCGCAGATGCGATCAAAATAAGCAGCGGAACAGCGAGGCCGCCGATTGAATGCCGTGCAGTTGTCCGAGAGATCATCGGCGTTCTCACTACTGTTTTGCGAATGGCGACGAACGATACAAATTTCCTGTTGCAAAAGATAGGTGATCAGCAATCCCGGCCCACCCCGGTCGGCACCGCCAGCAACACCCAGCGCCCGGGCCAATGACGTCTCCCTACGAGGCCCTTGCACCCCGGCCATTGACCAGCAACATCGATATAATAACGACGCCGTAGATCACCCGCCGGCTGGCCTCCGGCATCTGCATCACGGAAAGCATCGATGCCAGCAGACTGATCACCAGCACGCCCGCCACGGTCCCCAGATAACTGCCGCGCCCACCCAGAATGTTCGTGCCGCCGAGCACCACGGCCGCCACCGCTGGCAGCAGATATTCGTCCCCCATGCCCTGGTAAGACTGATCGAGCCGCCCCGCGATCAGCACCCCCCCGAGCGCACTGGTCAGTCCGGAAATCACGAAGCACGTCATCACGACGCGCGCCGTGGGGATACCCGAAAGATAAGCTGCCCGCTCGCGATTGCCGATCGCGTAAATTTTGCGGCCAAACGGCGTCCGCCGCAGCAGGACAATCAGCAGCGTCGAACCGGCAAGCCAAACCCACAGAATGTTCGGAACACCGGCGATGCTGCTGTCCTTGCCGAGGACCCGCATCAGCGGGGATGCCTTGGTCTGCGGCGCAAAGCCTCCGGTGTAGATCACCGCCAGCCCTAGCAGCACCGCGTTCGTAGCCAGGGTTAGGATCATCGATGGCAGCCGCAGATAGGCGACGCCAAATCCGTTAAACAGGCCGATTGCCATACCCACCGCCAGGGCGAGCGGGATCGCCAACCCGACCCACGGGTCACCCATCCCCGCCAACGTCGTCGCCGTCATCGCCGTGACCGTCATCGTCCAGGGGATCGACAGATCGATGTGGCCAAGCAGGATCACCACCATTTGTCCCGCCGCAACAATGCCCAGAAACGCCGCGATCCGCAGTTGCAGCACCAGATAGGCCGGCGACAGGAAGGCGGGCAGATAGTAGCTGCCGATCAGCAGCACCACGACGATGGCGCCCACCGACACCAGCACGGAGTTGTCCAGCCCACGGATCAACGGCCTGCTTGGATCGCTGCGCGCGGTCTCCTGTGCGCTGAGCAATTCCAGCCGGTTGCGGTTGGCCAGGATGCGGATCGCGCCAAGCCCAATCGCCACCATTAGGACAACGCCTTCGAACAGCGGCTGCGCCAACGGCGAGACCCCGGCAAACAGCAACAGACCGCTGATGGTGCGCAGCGCGTAGGCCCCGAATATCGACCCCATCACCCCGCCGCTGCCGCCGAGTAGCGAGGTGCCTCCGATGACCACCGCGGCAATCGACTTCAGCGTATAGTCCGCACCCACCTGCGCATCGCCCGACAGTGTCTGCAACGCCAGGAACAGCCCGCCGCAGGCCGCCAGTAACCCCGCCAGCGTGTAGGCCGCAAGCCGTGAGCGCCCCACTCGCACACCCGACAGGAAGGCCGCCGCCTCCGATGATCCGGCGGCATAACAGCCGCGCCCGATACCGAATTGCGGAACGGCACCCACACCACCACCAAAACCCCAGCTAGCAACAACAGCGAGGTCGGAATAACGCCAAAGGTTTCGTTGGTCAGCAGGTCGCCGAGATCCTCATCAATGCTGCCGCCGGGGATTGGGCGCAGCAGGTATGCGATCCCGGTGAAGATTGCCCCGGTCGCCAGCGTTGCGATGATCGGCTGGATCCGCCCGGCGACCACGACGATACCGTTGAAAAATCCACAGGCGGCGCCTGCAAGCAGTGTCACCGCGATGCCGCCGACAATCTGCGCTGTCGAACCGGTGACCAGATGCGAGGCAACACAATTGCTGAGCGCGAGCACCGATCCGACCGACAGATCCAGGCCTCCGGTGAGCACCGGCAGCGTCTGCGCCATCGCCGCGAACGCCAGGGCCAGACCTTGATTCGCTGCCGGCGTCGTCACCATGATCGACAGCCCACGGGGATGCAGAATGAGGAACCCCACGAACAGCACCGCGAACAAAGCCGCAGCGAAGACTGCGCCCTGGTTGCGCCGAGTCGCGCCAAACAACGCGTTCATGCGTTTGCTGCCACCTCCGCTGGCGCCGCTTCGATCGACAGCGACGCCGCGACGATGTTGTTCTCGGTGATCTCGCCGCCAGACAGTTCCCGCACCACCTGCCCGCGATAGATGATCGCGACCCGGTCGCACATCCCGATCAGCTCGTCATAGTCGGTGCTATAGAACACTACAGTCGTACCAAGATCGGCAAGTTGGCGGATCAGTACATACAGTTCCTGCTTGGTCCCCACATCGATGCCGCGCGTCGGGTCCATCAGCAGCAAAATGCCGGGGTCGGTCGCCAGCCATTTGCCCAGCACCACCTTCTGCTGATTGCCGCCGGATAACGTACCGACAGCCCTGGTCGGCGATGATGTCTTGATCCGCAACCGCTCGATCGCCCTCGCCACCAGGCGCCGCTCTGCTCGGCCGTCGAGAAACAGGCCCTGGCGTAGCCGGTCGAGCGAGGCGAGACTGAGATTCTCCTGCACCGACAGCGGCAGCAGCAACCCCTCGGTCTTGCGATCCTCCGGCACCAGGGCGATCCGAATGGCAGCCGACATCGCCGCCTTCGGCCCACCGAATGCGACGGGCTTGCCGTCCACCGCCACGCTGCCTCGCACATCCTTCAGCACCCCGAACAGCGCCAGCAGAAGCTCCCGTTGCCCCTGACCGTCCAGTCCGCCAAGTCCAAGGATCTCCCCCCGCCGCACCTCGAGCGAAATCCCTTGCAGCCGGTTGCTCCAGGCGAGACCTTTCACCTGTAGCACCGGACTTGCATTCGCGGTTACCGGCGGCGGTTTCGGCGGATACGTCTGCTCGATCTCCCGCCCGATCATCAGGTTGATGATCTCGTGGTGGCTGCGCGTGCCTTGGGGAAACGTTTCGATGTGCCGGCCGCTGCGAAAAACCGAACAGGTGTCGGCCAGCGCCTCGACCTCGTGCATGCGGTGCGAGATGAACAGGATGGCCGTGCCCTTGTCCCGCAACGCGCGCAGCAGCGCATTCACCGTCTCCACGTCGCCGGCGGTCAGCGCGGAGGTCGCCTCGTCCATGATCAGCAGTCGCGGCGCGCGACCCAACGCCTTGGCGAATTCGACCAATTGGCGGCGCGACAGCGACAGGTCACTCACCGTCATGCGCGGATCGATGTCAGGACAGCCGACCTCGGCCAACAGCGCCTCGGCCCGGCGGCGCTGCGCCCGATGGTTGATGAAGCCGCCGATGCCAGGCGGCGCTGTGATGCAGATGTTGTCGGCCACACTCAGGTCCGGCAAGAGCGACAATTCCTGGAACACGCAGACGAAGCCATGCCGCACCGCGTCGAGCGGGGTGACAAAATGCACCGCCCGACCGTCCACCTCCATAACGCCGCCGTCAGGCCGCACCGCGCCGGCTACGATCTTGATCAGTGTGCTCTTGCCCGCGCCGTTTTCGCCCAGGACGGCATGTATAGACCCCCGCCGGCACGCAAAATCGACGCCGTCGAGCGCAGTCACCCCGCCATATCGCTTGCGCACGTCGCTCAGGCGCAGGAACGGCAGATTGGAGGCGAGCGGCGGCATGACGCCGTCAGAATTCAGACTCATGCCGCTTCCGCCAGCCCACGCACGCAGGTTCAGGTGTTATCGGGCGATTGCTTCAGCAATTCGTCGATCGGAATCACCGCATTGCAAGCCGCGATGTCGGCGCCATCCTGAAAATTGTCCGGCAGCTTGGTGGAGTAATTCACCCCTTCCTTGAGGTCCTTCGAGTAGGTCGTCGGCACCGGTAGCTCGATCAGTTGCGGCACCGGGTGGCCCTGCAGCTCGGCGATCGCCGCCTGCATCGCGACCACCGCCAACAGCGGCGACTGTACCCGCACGATCGAGGTCCAGCCCTGGTCGTGGATCATCCTTAGGGAGCCGTTCTCACCCGAGGTGCCGATTGGCACTTTCGGATGCTTGGCATCGTTCAACGCATTCATCAGGCCGGTCGAGCCATGCTGCGTGACGATAGCCGCGAACGGCCCCTGCGTTGCGATGGCATCACTGACCACCTTCTGCACCGTGCCGTCATCCCAGTTACCGACGACGGTCACGATCTCGATCCCAGGCTTGTTGTCGAACACCTTGTGGAAGCCGATCGACCGATCACGATCGACAGAATTGCCCGGCAGGCCGCGGATTTCTAGCACCTTGCCCTTCTTCTCAGGCATATTGTCGTAAACGAACTGTGCCTTCACCTGTTCGAACTCGACCTGCGGCTCGGTTACCTCGATTACCTGGTCGGTGTCGATGACGTTGTCGAACGGGATCAGCACTACGCCAGCCTTGCGCGCGCGCTTGATTACCGGCTCGAACGAGGTCGGGCTGACCGCGATAGTGATGATGGCGTCGTACCCAGCGGCGATCAGGTTGTCGATCGCGCCGATCTGTGCCGCGACATCGGTGCCGGTGGAGACGATTTTGAGCTCCTTGATGTCCTTGGCGTTCTCGGGCCGTGACGCCCACGCCTTCAGGCCCTGGATCATCTGAATGCGCCAGCTGTTGCCGGCGAAGCCGTTGGCGAGGGCCAACTTGTAGGGGCCGGGCTTGGCGGTCATGGTCATGACCTTGTGGCCGGGCGCCGGCTTGAAGCACTGCGCGTTGTAGGCGTCCTCGGCCCACGCGCCGGCGCTTCCGAGCGCCAGTCCTCCCAACAACCCGGTCGCCACCGAACAGGCCAGCCACGATCTGCGAAGCCGCATCTTCCTTCCTTCCCCATGTGCGGTTACGTTTTCCGTAACCCGTTGTACCGCGGTTTCGTCAGCCTTAGTGGCGACCGCGCGGGGCCATTGTGAGCGTGGTTACGGTGCGTGTGCAAGCCCGTATCAGTTCGCCCTGGAACACGTCTCGGGGTCCACAATCTTCGGGTGACCCGCTGCAAGTGGTGCGGCAAGCGCAACCTTGTTTGGCGAAAGATGGTTGTGTCAGTCTGGCTTGGTTGCCGACTGCGTCGCCTCCTGCTGTCGATCGCCGGGACGCAGGGCCGCCGAGGTCCTGCCGCCAAGCCAGGCAGTTGGCAAAAGTTCGGCCAGGGCCAGCCAAGGCCCAGCCACTACAGGGTGAGGAGAGTAACATGAAAATCTACGACTGGCACATCGCCCCCAATCCACGCCGTCTACACATCTATCTGGCGGAAAAGGGCATCAAGGTCGAACTCGTGGAAGTCGGGCAGGAAGACCTGTCCCTCGCGCCATGGTTCAAGCAACAATATCCGCACGCCATGGTGCCGATGCTGGAACTGGACGACGGCACCCAAATCGGTGAGGCGATGGCGATCGCACGCTACTTCGAGGAAACCCATCCCGAACCGCCGCTGATGGGGACTGACGCCAGGGACAAAGCCATTGTCGACATGTGGGAGAAACGGGCGAACGAGGAAGGCATGCTTCCTGCGTCAGAACTATTCCGCAACACCCACCCACAATTCGCCGAGCGCGGCCTGCCGGGCGCCGCTGACTCGATCCCAGCAATCCCGGAGCTGCGTGATCGCGGCCGCGCCAGGCTGAACCGCTTCTTTACAAAATTCGATCGCCAATTGGCCAACAATCCCTTTGTCGCTGGCGAGCGTTTCAGCATCGCCGATGCGACGACGCTGGCGGCAGTGGATTTCGCGGGTTGGTCGGATGTGAAAATTCCGGAATCCTGTCGGCATCTGCAACGCTGGTACGAAGCGGTAAATCAGCGCCCCAGCGCCAAAGCCTGACCGCCAGATCAGAATTCACAAGTTGCCGCGCGCCGCTCTCTGTTACGGCTCGATCGGTGCCGGCTTCCTGCTTGGTATCGCGACCATGCGCGCTCGGCCATCTTGGAGCGCGTGATAGGAGTTGTCCCGCTGTCGCCCCAGCCGATCACCGGCCAAAACATGCATGCCAAGAGCGGGCAGTCCCTCCATCTCGATGCTACGGCGCAATTCGGTCTGTGCGGCAAGGTTTTCCTGAGCCCATCCTGGAACGACGTGACTTCGAACCCCACGGCTTCAAGATCGCGGATTGTCTCCGCATCGGTAGCCAGAAAACTGTCTTCTGGGACCGCCGCCCAGGGCAATGGGAAATCGGGCTGACCGTTTGAGCCAGCATTGTGTTGAAACAGCGCCAGCCGGCCGCCCGGTTTGAGGATACGAAATGCCTCCCGGAAAAATGCGCCCTTATCGGCAATGCTCATCAGGGCGCCGTGGGAGTAGGCTCGGTCGAAAGCGGCATTCGGCAGCGGCACCGCGGTCGCGCTGCCTGCAAATATCCTGACCTGAACAGTCACTCCCGCACGCGGCGTTCAGTTCACGGGCCGCCTCGCAAAAAGCTGCCGTTATATCAACTCTAGTCACGACACAGCCGTATCGTGCCGCAATCCAGCGTACCGGCCCCCCGATCCCGCAGCCAATATCGAGTATTACCTTGAACTCCTAGTCTCTGATTTTGTGGGCCGATTTACTCGACCGCATGGGACGCTTCTGTCGGGATCGGACTACTGGATTGCACGCCGCGCCGCCCTCGCGC
>CAWFVX010000019.1:0-81093 GCA_963819345.1 uncultured Alphaproteobacteria bacterium | reverse complement strand
CGCTCCTCCTCGGCACGAACCGTTTCGAGCAGATATTGTGGACCGAGCGCCTCAAGATTGACGGCGCCGAGTTGACCGAGCACCAGATCGATCTCGCGTTGCAGGATGGCGACAGCCTTCCTAACCCCCTCAAGGCCGCCGGCGGTCGCACCGTAAAGAGTAGCCCGGCCGGTCATTACGAAGTCCGCTCCCAGGCAAAGCGCCGCGACAATGTCGGAACCACGCCGAACTCCGCTGTCCAGGAGCAGCGGCACTTCCGGCCCGACAGCGGCTCGGATCATCGGCAGCACGTCTAAAGGGGACGGCATCATATCCAATTGCCGCGCTCCGTGATTCGAAACGATCAGCCCGTCCACACCCATGCCCGTGGCGATGCGCGCGTCTTCCGGGTGCATCACACCTTTCAGCAGCAATTTTCCCGGCCAAGCATTGCGGATGGCTTCAAGGTCCGGCCAGGTTTGACTGGGGTCCGGCGTCTGCTTCGCGAAAAGGCCAGCAACATCATCCGGCGTGGCGCCCTCCGGTGCATAGGCCTGCCAATTAGCCAGCATCGGCAAGCCACCGTTTCGAAAGTAGTTGATGACCCACGCTGGATGCAGCATCGCCTCCAGAATGGTAGGCAGCGTCATGCGCAATGGGCGGACGAAGCCATTACGACGATTACGCTCCCGGTTTGACGATACCGGCACATCGCAGGTCACGGCGAGGGTCGTCAGGCCGCAGTCGATTGCGCGTTTCACAAGATCGAGCTGGAACGCGCGGTCGCGGGCGCCATAGATCTGGTACCACAGGTTCTTTGGCGCCAGCTTCGCCCCTTGCTCCATCGTCGCGTTGGACGCGCCGGACATCAGATAGGGAATGTCCGCCTCAGCCGCCGCCTGCGCCAGGTATAACTCAGCGTCGTGACGGAATGCACCCGCCATGCCGGTGGGTGCGATACCGAACGGACTGGCATAGCTTCGATCGAACAGCCTGGCCCGTTGCTCGCGCTTAGAGGTGTCGACGTAGTAACGCGGAACCAGGCGGAGGTTCCGGAAGGCATTGGCATTGGTGCGCAAGCCGACCTCGTCCTCCACGCCGCCTTCTATAAAGTCGAACATGATCTTAGGCAGGCGGCGCGTCGCCATCCGTTTCAGGTCGTCGATATTGATCGCACTATCGATGCGGCTCATTTTGTCTTAGATCCCCCCTTTGCGGCCCGAACACGGCCCCCTAAGAGCACTTCCAGCCGCACTTTCAGCCTCTACCGGCTCAACTCCTTCGTCATCTCGTCGATCCCGTTCACCGTTAGCGGGAACATCCGGCCTTCCATCAAGTCATTGACCATGTTGATCGAGCGCACGTGTCCCCAACTTTGTTTGGGCGTAGGGTTCAGCCACGCGCTGCGGCGGTAATGTGAGGACAGCCGCTCCAGCCAGACGATACCGGGTTCCTCATTGTAATGCTCCACGGAACCGCCTTGCATGGTAATCTCGTAGGGACTCATTGCCGCGTCTCCGACGATGATCAGTTTGTAGTCTGGACCGTAGGTGCGGAGAACCTCCCAGGTCGGGATCACCTGCTCGAAACGGCGGCGGTTGTTCTTCCATACCTTCTCGTAGGGAAAGTTGTGGAAATAGTAGTATTCGAGGTGCTTGAACTCCGTCCTCGCGGCGGAAAACAGTTCCTCGGTCAGCCTGATGTGGTCGTCCATCGATCCGCCGACATCGAGGAACAGGAGAACCTTCACCGTGTTGTGCCGTTCCGGCACCATTTTCAGGTCCAAGCTGCCGGCATTGTTCGCGGTCGAGCGAATCGTATCGGGAAGATCCAGTTCGGTCGCTGCCCCCTGCCGGGCAAAGCGACGCAAGCGGCGCAACGCCAGCTTCATGCCACGCGTGCCGAGTTCGACGGTATCGTCCAGGTCCTTATAATCCCGGCGGTCCCAAACCTTTACGGCGCGCTGATGCCGCGATTCATTCTGCCCGATCCGGACACCCTCAGGATTGTAGCCATACGCCCCGAACGGTGACGTCCCTGCCGTACCGATCCATTTTGACCCACCCTGGTGCCGGCCTTTTTGCTCCGCCAGCAATTCCTTTAATCGCTTCATGATGGCGTCGAGTCCGCCCAGCGCCTGGATCTTCTGCATTTCCTCGGGCGACAGCAATTTCTCGGCCAACTTGCGCAACCATTCTTCCGGCAGATCTTCGACCTTCACGCCCTCTGGCGGCTCGAGGCCCTTGAAACACTGCGCGAACACCTGGTCGAACTTGTCCAGATGGCGTTCGTCCTTCACCAGAGTCGCGCGCGCCAGATAATAGAAGTCCTCGACACTGTACTCCGCCACCCCCGCCTTCATCGCCCCCATCAGGGTCAGATATTCGGTCGTGGATGCCGGCAATCCGGCGGAGCGCAAGGCCAGGACGAGATGCGCGAACATCAGGCGCCCCGCCGAGCCAGAAAGGCGAGGCGCTCGAACAGATGCACGTCCTGTTCGTTCTTCAACAAGGCGCCATACAACGGCGGGATGACCAGGTGCTTTTCGTTGGTCCGCAAGGCCTCGACCGGCAGGTCTTCGACCATCAGCAGCTTTAGCCAATCCAGCAGTTCGGAGGTCGCGGGCTTTTTCTTCAGGCCGGGCACCTCGCGGACCTGGAAAAAGACGTTCAGTGCTTCCCTCGTCAGGTCCTTGCGGATGTCGGGATAGTGCGCCTGCACGATGCGCTCCATCGTTTCGCGGTCGGGAAACCGGATATAGTGGAAGAAGCACCGGCGCAGAAAAGCGTCCGGTAGTTCCTTTTCGTTATTGGAAGTGATGATCACCACCGGTCGATGCTTCGCTTCGACCGTCTTGCGTGTCTCATAGACAAAAAATTGCATCCGATCGAGTTCCAGAAGCAGGTCATTCGGAAACTCGATATCGGCCTTGTCCACCTCGTCGATCAGGACGACCGTTTGCTCGTCCGCCTCAAACGCGTCCCACAGTTTGCCGCGCACGATGTAGTTGCCGATATCATGCACCCTGGGATCGCCCAACTGCCCGTCGCGCAGGCGGGACACGGCGTCATATTCGTAAAGACCTTGCTGAGCCTTGGTGGTGGATTTGACATGCCACTCGATCAGCGGCTTGTCGAGCGAGGCGGCGACCTCGTGCGCGAGGATGGTCTTGCCAGTTCCGGGCTCGCCCTTCACCAGCAACGGACGTTGCAGCGTGACGGCTGCGTTGACCGCCACCTCCAAATCGCGCGTCGCGATATACTTTTCGGTACTCTTAAATCCGGCCACTGCCACGATCCTCTGGCTGTTTAGAGGGATTGTCGCGAGATTGGCCGTGCTGAGCAAGCGGTGGGCGCGCCGTTGTCTTCGCCGTCCGTATCCCTTTCTAGCGGATGCCCGCGCTCCGCCGTGGGCTATAACCGGCCGAGCGATGCTCCGGTCTACGGCGGCGGAACGACGCGGTAGTAGACACCGTTCGCACCATAGGCGGGGGCGACCCAGGTTCCTGCGCACTCATAGGCGTGAGGAAGGATCCGGTAGATACAGCCGGACGGTAATGCCGCATACGAGACCAGAGCGGGGGGCGGCGCGTATGCCGGCGCTCGGGCGGCGTTGGCTGCAGCGACACCGACAGCCATTCCGGCGGTCGCACCGACCACAGCACCGGCAGCAGCCGCACAGCCGTTACAACCGGATGCCGAGTAATACGGGACAGCGACCGGCGGGTGATAGGCGGGATAACCTGCATAGGCCGCGGAACCCGGCGGATGATAGGCTGTCGCCCCAGAGGCATTGGTATGCACCGCACCTTCTCCATAAGCGCCATATGAGCTGCCGCCATAGGCGTTCGTGTGCTCCGTACCGCCTCCGTACGCGTGCGCGCTGCTTCCACCGTAGGCATTGGTGTGCTCGGTGCCCTCGCCGTAAGCATGGCTGGAGCTGCCGCCATAGGCGTTCGTGTGGCTGGTCTCCCCATAGGTGTGGCTTGTGCTTCCGCCATAACGATTAGCGGTCGACCACGCGCCTGCCGGATGGGGGTACAGGCCACCCAGAAACAGCGCTCCGGTCACAACAAAGATTGGTCTCACAAAATACTTTCTCATCACTGTGACTTTGCGGCCGGCTGAGCCGGCCCCGCCTTGGAGGGCTTCGCGCTCCCGAGCGGCTTGAGGCCGGGTGGCGCGGACGCATGCGCGGGCCGGTCGAACTTCATGGGTGACGCGCTTTTGGCCTTCTCCGACGTGAACGCGTCCGCTGGAATCTCCGCATCGATCTGCCAGTTCGACAGATCTAGTTGGTGGTGCAAGCCCAAGGGATCCGCGCTGTAGACCGCGCGTACGCGGCGCGGCAGCTTGTCGTCGACACCGATCCAGATCTGCAGGAACACGTCGCGATTGGCCCATGCCAGCATCTCGGTCTTCGTGTCGCCAACCATACCCGACGGTCCGATGTAGAACGCGAGGATCGCGCCGTCAGCCATCGCGGCGTAAGGGTCAGCCACGAGCAAATCGGTAAACGGGTAATAGATGTCAGCGGTATCGTAGGCAGCCTTCAGCGCGCCGTCGATCGTCGGCGGCGCGTCGGCAACCGCCACCAGATTCTCTGCCGGCGCGTAGGCCATTATCGACTTACCGTCGTAATAGAACTCCGATGCCGGTCCGTCGCCTGGAATGATGACGCGGAGCTTGTCGGGCCGCTGCATGGCGACGTCGTATCGCACCGTGTAGAGAATTGGCGGCCCAAGCTGACTAGGATATTCGTAACTTGCAACGGCAGTGAAGGACATCGACTTCGCGGTCGCCAGCCGGGCGCTTGCGGCCTTCAGCAGGTCCATCGCTTTCGGCTCAAGTACCATCTTCGTGGGGGCCGCCGGCTGAGTTTTTGCCAGCGGCGGTCCAGGTGGTTTCGCCTTTGTGTCCTGCGCCCGTACCGCCGTTGTCGCGCCAAGGGCAATCATTAAGCAGGCAATCGGGACCGTTCGACAGGCAATAATAGCAAGCGATTTGTCGAGCTGCATTTTGCGCTCTTTCCTTTTATCGTGGACTTACAGGATCAACATAGGACGAAGGGGGCGCCCCGCCGCTGCCGGTGGGTCATGAATCTGAGGCTCCGTAGGTCTGATTTGCCAGACCGTTGCTTTAGCGTACTTGCCAAACCACAAGATTGAGTCATCGCCGCGCCGAGAGGCCAGGCAGGAGCGGGCACGCGTAGACGCAAGCTCGCCTGCCCCCGCGGCAGTTCGTCCTCAAGTCGAAAAGCACTTTAGCCAGCTATAGAGCCACGCGCTATGCGTGTTCGGCAAAATCTCCATGTCACGCCGCAATTCCCTCGACGGGTGCCAGCGGTAACCTCCCTAGGATCATGTCCGAGGCTTTCTCGGCAATCATCATCGTCGAGCTATAGGTATTCGCCGACGGCATGCTCGGCATGATCGAGGCGTCGACAACCCGGATCCCCTGCAAACAATGGATACGCAACTCGTCGTCGACGACTGACGTCTTATCGGTCACAGGGCCCATCCGGGCGGTGCCGATCAGGTGGTACGCCGTGGAACCATACTGCCGCGCGTAGCTGAGCCACTCGTCGTCCGTATGGACATCGGGACCTGGCAGCGAGTTCGGCTTCGAAATAGGGCGCTAGAGCACGAGTGTGCAATAGTTGGCGTGCCCAGTGCATCCCCTTGACCAGCACGCGCTGGTCCATCGGATCCTTCAAATAGTTCGGCTGAATGATGGGGTCCAAGAATGGGTCCGTGCCGCGCGCGCGGACATAACCACTGCTCTCCGGACGGTGCTGCCACACACCGCAGGTCATCCCGGGATAATCGTCCAGCAGACCGACGAACCCCTGCTTATAGCTGGCGGGGCTGAACACGCCCTGGATGTCGGGCTGACGCATCGTCTCCTCCGTCTTCCAGAACCAATGCACGATCGACGGGACCACAGCCAAGATGCTCGGTTTACCGACCGCCCAGCGAGCCACCTGCCCCATCAGCCCCATGCCACGCGACATTTCATTCATCGTGCGGATGTTCTTCACGCGGGCAACGACGCGCGTAGAGTAATGGTCTCGGAAATTCTCGCCCACCGGCAGATCGGCGACCACCGGCACCCCGAGCTCGTTCAGCAGCCAGGCGGGTCCGACGCCCGACATTTGCAGCAGCTTCGCGGTGTTGGCGGTGCCGGAGGAGACAATCACCTCCTTGCGCGCAACCACCTCACCGTTTACCGAGCGATTGCGGTCGTGGACGTAGTTCACCCCGATCGCCCGAGTGCCGTCGAACAGGATGCGCGCGGCGCGAGCACCGGTCCGGACATCTAGCCGACCGCTCGCTCGTGCCGGGTGCAGAAAAACCCGAGCGGCGGAACGGCGAAAGCCGTGGTGAATAAGGCGCTGGAAGTAGCCGACGCCCATCTGGTTGTCGCCGCTGTTGTAGTCGTCGCAGCGCGGCATACCGAGTTCCTGGGCGCCTTCGATAAACGCCTCCATGGCAGGATGCAGCCAGTCGTTGTCAGTGACCGGCAGATTGCCCTGGCGCCCGTGAATCCGGTCGTCCCCTGCCCCGAGACGCCGTTCACCCCGCTTGAAATAGGGGAGAATGTCGACATAGCCCCAGCCGCGATTGCCACGCTGAGCCCAATGGTCGAAATCCTCCCGCTGACCGCGATTGTAAATCATTCCGTTGATCGAGCTTGACCCACCTATCGTCCGCCCCTGAGTTGTGGGGATGCGGCGACCGTTGATGCCCTCGCCCGGTTCGGTCTGGAACTGCCAGGTGTAGGTCGGGTTGAACAATATTTTGATAAAGCCCGCCGGAATGTGGATGTAAGGATGGCGATCGGGCGGTCCGCACTCCAAAACGCAAACAGTGATGCTCGGGTCCTCGGTCAGGCGGCTGGCCAGAACCGAACCTGCAGCCCCACTGCCGACGATCACATAATCGAACGTATCCGCCATCCCGGTTCCCCTATCGCGCCGCCTGTTTGCTCGACGGACGGTTTCATTCTATGCTGCGGTTTCAGACCAATCCAAGCCATGAGGTCCGCGCATGGAGTATGTCTGCGACGCTCCGCACAATCTCACTTGGTTCCGCCTTGTCACGGAAGGTGAAGCCGTCGCCGAGTCGCTGGAAATGCGGCACGCGGTAGAAAAGCACTACCGGCGAGAGCGGGAACGCGCCGCCGACGCGTTTCATCCCACGACATCCGTGTTCATCGAGCAGGATATCAACAAGGAAGCGCATATCAGACGCGCGATGCCACAGTTCCTGACGCTGCGCGACCCGGACGGAAATGCGCTGGTCACCGCGATGCTGCCCGCGAAGGGAAAGGCCGGCGGCGGCTGCATTATTGTCGGACCAGGCAACGCCGATCCTTACCCGGAACACAGTGACGCCATCGCCGCTTTGGCAAAGCATTTCGGAACGACCCTCGACCGTAGCAGTTGCTACCCGTATCGTCGGTAACGTCCGCTGGAGGTTCCCCTATGGCCATCACGTTGGAGAAGTTTGCTGCAGACTGCCGCAGCGCCCTGAAGTCACAGCCCGGCACCCCCGGACGGGAACAGGTCCGCAAGCTGGTGGAGCAGGCCTTGGCGGATTCAAACTTTATCGCGACCTACATCCCGCCCGGCACTCCGGAGCGGCATCTGCTCTATGAGGATCCCGAGCTCGGATTTGCGATACTCGCGCACTGCTTATGTCGGAGCAAAGAGCAGCAAGCCGCACGACCACGGTCCATCCTGGGCGATCTACGGGCAGGCGGCCGGCGAGACCATGATGACCGACTGGGATTGCGTTGCCCGACCAACGGATGCTGCGCCGGGCAAAGCCGTTGCGATCCGAGACTACGTGATGAAGCCTGGCGATGCGCACCTTTATGATGTCGGTGTGCTGCACTCGCCGGAGCGGAAGGGCGATACTCGTCTGCTGCGGGTCGAGGGGCTGAACATGGCGAAGGTGACGCGGTTCCCGTACGAGGCGGTGACGCTCAACCAGGCGGCGGAATAATTCGCCATCTGGAGGGCGCTTGTTTCACTCCATGCCCACGAGACGCATAGGCGCGCCCTGGGTATACGCTACGATCTGTTCGAAACATTCCCGGAAATAAAGCTCGAAATTGTCCCACTCCGCCCATCCGAGATGCGGCGTGCACAGAACGTTATCCATCGAGAGGAAGGGATGGTTGCCACCGATGATCGGTTCCTCATCGTAAACGTCGACCGCCGCATAACCAGGACGGCCAGCGCGCAACGCCGCCAGCAACGCACCCGGTTGGATCAGGTCGGCGCGGGACGTGTTAACCAGCAACGCGGTAGGCTTCATGCGCGCCAGATCTTGCGGCCCAACGATGCCGCGTGTATCGGGACGCAGGCGGACGTGCAGCGTCAAAACGTCGGAACGCTCGAACAGATCGACCTTGCTGGCAGCGAAATCGTAGCCTGTGGCAGAGGCTTTAGCGGCTGACGTGTCTCGGCCCCAGACCAGGACATTCATCCCCATCCCTTCCCCGGCCCGAGCGACGATCGTTCCGATGGCTCCGAGACCGAAAATGCCCAAGGTGCTGCCCGCGAGGCGATGCGACAGGGTGCCAGGCCACTCGCCGCGGCGCATCCGTTCGGCCTCTAACGCGATCTTGCGGCGGGAGGCGACGATCAGCGCGATGGTCAATTCGGCCGGAGAGGTCGGAGAATTGCTGGCCCCGGCTGACACCAGAACCCCGTGGTCCTTGCATGCCTGAAAGTCGATCGTCGCCGCCGCTCGTCCTACCAGCGCGATTAGCTTCAAGTTCGGCAGCCGCTCGATCAGCCTTCGAGAGAAGGTCACGCGTTCGCGAATCGCGACAACAATCTCAGCCGGGCGCAAGCGCTCGACGAGTTGATCCAAATGAGCCGCGGGCTCACGGTAGCGGATCACCTCATGGCCAGCCAGGAGGCTGAAGCAAGACAGCCGATCGACGATGTCCTGATAGTCATCAGGGATAATGATTATCATGTTAAACCATGAATTCGCGTAGCAGGCGTCCCCAGCCGAAAACCGGCGCATGGTATCCTGCCAGCCGCAACGCCGCCCACAGACTAACCTGATTTGTTGTCAACACCGGCTTGCCGATGGTTGCTTCCAGCCGGTCCACGATGCCCAGCGTCGACCAGTTGCCGCACGCCAACACTACCGCCTGAGCGTCTGGTCGATCGACCGCGACACCCATATCATAGGCAGTCTGTTCGTCCAAAAGACCGATCTCCAAATCGCCCACGCAGCCAAGCGTACGTTGCGATACAACTGAAAGCCCGCTCGCCGCGACCGACGCCGCGGTGGCCGCATCGACCGCCTCGCTCCAAGGCGCGCCGAAGCCTACCCGCTTGATATCGAGCGCCGCGAGTGCCTGGATAAATGCGATGGACGCCGTCGTTGCTTTCTTACCCGAGACGGTCTCGATGCGCGCGATTAGTTCTTGGTCGTATCCGATTCCGTTCGCGAAGGCTGGAGCCGTTGTTGACAGCACGATCGCATCGACATCCGCATCCGCAAGTTTCCGGGTCTCGCTTTCAATATCCTCGACGTTCCGCGGAACGGCGGCGGACAGTTCAACCACGCTCGGCGGCAGACGGGCGACGTGCAAAGTGACGCCGTCGGGCATGATGCGGGTGAGTTCGAATTCCTGGGTGGTATTGGATGATGGAAGCAGCAGGCCGATCCGCCTGCGGCCGTGGCGCGATGGCATGATCTTGGTGTTCCCTCAGAAGCCCGGGACTGTCCCAAACCGCCAGGTTAGTGTCAAACCAGCTTCTCGTGACCTTTTCATCTCTACGGGTTTCGCTAGCATGGACCTAGATGAAGGAAGCGCCGGCCAACCCACGCCCGGACCATCCAAGGCTGCGGTCAGGCGGATCGGATTGGCAGCGCACCCTTTGGGCGATGGTCGGCATACAGTTCGTTATGACCGCCGGGATTAACTTTCTCAGTCCGATCATTCCCCTGATGCTGCCGCAATTGGGTGTCGGATCAGCGAAGGGCATCGATATCTGGTCGGGCATCATCACAGGTTCCACCTCTTTCGTCGCCGCCTTTGCCTCGCCGGTCTGGGGCCGGGTCGCCGACCGCCACGGGCGCAAATTGTCACTGCTGCGCTCCAGTTTTGCGATTGCGGTGTTCACCGCGCTAATGGGGCTGTCAACCAATGTCTGGCAGTTCTTCGGCGCAAGAGCGGTCATGGGAGGCTTCGCGGGATTCTCATCTGCAGCGATTGCGCTGGTAGCCAGCCAGGTGCCGGAACGTCGGCTGGGCTACGCATTGGGCTGGCTGGCATCAGGCCAGCTGGTCGGGTCACTGGTTGGCCCAATCATTGGCGGCCTGCTGGCCGATCTGACCGGCAGCTATCGTGCCCCGTTTTTCTGGTGTGCCGGCATGACCTGCGCCGGCTTGGCGCTGGTCTGGGCCATGGTGACCGAAAATTTTACTCCGGTGGTATCAATCGGCAAAAAGCGATCGTTTTTCCCGAGTATCGGGTTGTTGACGGGATCAGCGAGTCTAAGTGCCTTGTTCATGGTCTTACTGATGGCGCAGCTCAGCAGCCGCACCGTCCAACCAGTCATTACGATCTTCGTGCAGGCCATGATCGGATCACCGCCGCAAATAGCGACGCTAGCCGGCCTCGCGTTCTCCATAACAGGCTTGGCCGATCTCGTGTCTTCCCCATTTCTGGGCAAACGCAGTGACGTTATCGGTTACCGAAAAGTCTTGCTGATCTGCCTGCTCGGCGCAACGCTGACCAGCGTCCCACAGATCTTCGTTAACAACTACTGGATCTTCGTGGCCGAGCGCTTTGCCTTGGGGCTGTTTATCGGAGGCATCCTTCCTACCGCGAACGCGTTGATCGGCCGCAGCGTCTCGCGGGAAACTCGCGGCACGATCTATGGGATGACGTCTTCAGCCACCTTCCTCGGCAATTCTTTGGGGCCCTTGATGGGTGGTGGGATCGCCGCGGGATTCGGCATCCGCTGGGTATTCGTGATCACGGCGGTGATGCTGGCAGCCAACCTTGCCTGGGTTTGGTTCACAGTACCGGAGTTGAAGCAGGAGGAATAGGCTCGGTGGCCGCTCGTTGCATGCCTGAGGCCAGCAGACGCTCGCGCTAGCTCTGATCTGCAGCGATAGTCCCGAACTTAGATAACGGCTCCGAGGCCCGATTTCACAGTGGGCCTCGTTGATCTAAGCTCCCTCAAGCCACGGGGGAACAATCCATGAGTCAGACCGATCCGGTCAGCGGCGCCGAATTCCTGGCACGCAGCCTGGCCGCCAACGGCACCAGCCATGTCTTCTTCATCGACGCGGTGCTCCGGGGCACCCTGATCGAACTCGGCGCCCTTGGCGTTCAGCGAGTGCTCGGCCACAGTGAGAAAGCAGTCGCCTATATGGCCGATGGCTATGCCCGCATTGCTGGCCGGCCGGGCGTCTGCTTCGCTCAATCCGTCGGCGCGGCGAATCTCGCCTCAGGTCTGCAGGATGCCTATCTGGGTCGCGTGCCGGTAATCGCCATGACCGGACACAAGCCGCCGACAATGCAACATCGCAACGCCTATCAGGAAATTCCGCACGCCCCCCTATTTGCGCCTGTAACAAAATTCTCGGCACGAGTGGATCAGGCGGGCGACCTTCCCCGGCTAATGCGTTTGGCATGGCGAGAAGCGATGACCGGCACGCCGAGGCCGGCTCACCTGGACCTCAACGGCTTGCAGGCCGAGGTGATCGAGAATGGGCAGGTCGCCGAGACCCCGGCCGTCGAATTGGTATTTCAGATGACGCTGCCACCACACCGGCCGATCGCGTCCTCCGTGGAGATCGAGCGCGCCGCCGAACGGATCCTGCGCGCAAAGAAGGTCGTGATCGTCGCGGGTGAAGGGGCGACGGCGTCCGGTGCGGGCAAAGAACTGCTGGCTCTTGCCGAGTTGCTTGCCGCGCCGATTGCGACCTCCCTCGGCGCGCGCGGCCTTGTTCCAACGCGCCATCGCCTATCGGTAGGATGCGCCGGTAGCTACGCCGCACCTCCAGCGAACCAGATCGTGAATGAGGCCGAACTCGTCGTCTTCATCGGCTGTGAGACCGGTGACCAGGTGACCCATACATGGCGCATCCCGGCTATCGATACGCCATGCGTACAGATCGATCTCGATCCGACCGACATTGGTCGTTCCTATCCGAATACGACCGGCGTGATGGGCGATCCCAAATCGACTGTAGCCGCACTGATTACCGCGCTGGGCCGGCCGACGCGAGACACTGCCTTCGCCGACCGGGCGGCCGGCATAATGTCCGCCTGGCGGCAAAGCCGGGCGGCAGCGCTTGCCAGCAACGCAGCGCCGATCTGGCCGGACCGTCTGTGCGACGAGATCACGCGCGCCCTGCCCGCCGACGGCATTCTGGTTGCTGACACCGGCTACTCCGGTATCTGGACCAGTTCGCTGATTGAACTGGACGGCGAAGGACAGACGTATCTACGAGCGGCTGGGTCGCTTGGCTGGGCCTTCCCAGCCGCGCTCGGCGCAAAATGCGCGGCGCCGCAGCGAAAAATCATCTGCTGGTCCGGCGACGGGGCCCTGTATTACCACCTTACAGAGCTTGAAACGGCTCGGCGCCGAGGCATCGCGGTGGTGTTGGTGGTCAATAACAACTCCGGTTTTGGACAAGGGTGGCCGAACATCCAGCGGCAACAAGGCAACAAGCCGGGCGATGTCGCCGAGCTGGTGCGATTCGGTCCAACGAATTTTGCAGACGTCGCGGGCGTGTTTGGGCTGCGCGGGATTCGCGTAGAGGAACCGTCACAGATTGGGCCGGCATTGCGGGACGCACTAGCGTCAGATGAAACCGTCGTCTTGGACGTCGCCACGGATATTGATTGCAGGGCTCCCGAACCCTGGCTGCCAGGAGGTAAATAATGGCCGAAGTAGCGGTTGTCGGTGCGGGCCTGATGGGGCACGCGCTGGCCTTGGTTTTCGCGCTGGGTGGGCACCAGATCCGGCTGACCGATAACAACACCGAAACGTTGGCGCGTGCGCCCGGTCTGATGGCCACCGCGCTCGGAACCCTGGCCGAGGCCGGTGAGGCGGACGGGACATGGAACCGTCAGCGGCTCGCAAACGCTGTGCGTTGTGTGCCGTCTCTGGCGGATACTGTCAGAGGCGCAACGCTCGTCATCGAGGCGGTGGTAGAGCAACCCGACGCGAAGCGCACGCTGTACGCTCAATTAGATACGATGATGGAGCCGGAGGCGATCCTGGCGAGCAACACGTCGAATCTGGATATCTTTCCGCTGGTGCCACCGGGATTACAGGCACGCACGATCATCGCGCACTGGTATACGCCTCCCTATCTGTGCGACCTCGTCGATCTCTGTCCCGGTCCGGGGACGCAGCCGGGCACGGTCGAAACTGTGCGCGATATCGTCGCCGCGATGGGCAAGGCGCCGGTAGTGTTCAAGCAGATGGTGCAAGGTTACGTAGCGAACCGGCTGCAGGCCGCGATGCAACTGGAGGTGTACCGCCTGCTCGATGAAGGGCTGGTCACCCCGAAGGACATTGACGATTCGGTACTGCATGGACTGGCGCTGCGTATCCCGATCCTGGGCATCATGGCAAAGGCGGACTTCACCGGCCTGTTGCTGATGCAGCAAGGGATGAAGAATCGCAGCTACACGCCGCCAACCCCCCGGGATCGAAGTGAGACGCTCGACCATCTGATTACCGAGGGACGCACAGGCGTAATGGCCGGCAAGGGTTATTTCGATTGGGGCGGCCGCAGCCCGGAGGAATTGTTTCGGGAACGCGATCGCAAGCTGCTGGCACTGAAACAGGCATTGCGGGCGATCGGCCCGATGGAGGGCACATGATCCGGTACGACTTGACGGGCAAGACCGCGCTGGTGACAGGGGGCGCCTCCGGCATTGGTTTCGCCACAGCGAAGATGCTGGCAGGGTTCGGCGCTACGGTGGCAGTAAATTTCCTGGCCGATGACCCGCGCGGTCCCGAAGCCGTCGACAAGCTGACCGCCTCCGCAGGGAAGGCAATCATGGCGCCGGGCAGCGTAGGCGAGGCCGGCGGGGCGGAAGCCATGGTGTTGAAGGCGGTCGCCGATCTGGGCAGGCTCGACTTGCTGGTCAACAACGCCGGAACGCCAGGAACGCGGAATCGAATTGCCCCACCCGACCTCGACCGGATCACCGAGGAACTCTGGACGACGCTACTGGAGGTCAACCTGCTGGGCGTCTTCCGCTGCGCCAAGGCGGCCGCTCCTGCTTTGAAGGCCGCCGGCGGGGCAATCGTCAACACCGCCTCGATCGCGGGCCTGGGACGAGCGGGAAGCAGCCTGGCGTACGGCGCCACCAAGGCCGGGGTAGTGAGCCTGACGCAAAACCTCGCTCGCGCGCTGGCGCCCGAGGTTCGCGTAAATGCCATCGCGCCGGGGGCGGTGGATAGCTCCTGGATGGTGGAATGGACGAATGAGGAGCGGCAACAGTCCATCGAGCACGCGCTGCTGAAGCGGCGCTGCCAGCCGGAGGATTTGGCTGAGGTGATCGTTTTCCTAGGATTTGGCGCCGCTATGGTCACCGGACAAACCGTCACCGTGGATGGTGGACTAACGCTTTAGCGGAAATCCTCTTGCGCGTAGATCGTTGCGCCGATCGGGCCAAGTGACCGGCATTCTGGTCCCGGGGGCGATCCCCCGGGACGGTCCGATATCAGAATGTCAGCACCGCGTCAGCGGCGAAGGTGAAGTTGTTGGCAGTATTTTTATTGAAGGTCGGCGGATTTTGGTTGAACGGGTTGTTATCGGTGAACGAATGATCCCAGCGGACTTCCGGGCGAAGCAACAGGCCGGTCACCGGGGCAGGCACCGTAGGCTTATACGTCACCCCGAGGGTCAGAGCGCCGTAAGTGCTGCTGCCGGTGCTCCCGGTCGCGGAGGGGCCGTAGAAACCCTGGCCGCCATAGACCGGCCCAACCGTCGGTAACCCCTGCTGGAACAACACCGGGTCATTGTTGCCTGAGAACGACGCGACAAAAAAGTTATTGTCGTCTCGCCAGAGTTCAATCCGGCCGTTCAAGGTAAGCGTATCGGTTAAGCTGTACGAAGCATATTGCGCCGCGCCAAACCCATTCACCGGTTTATCCACGAAACCATAATCATCACGTACCCAGTTCAGCTCACTGGTTAGAGTAAGTTTGTCGGTCGCCTTATAGGTGACCACGATATCGTTGTAGAAGCGCCATTCGCCGTCCGCATTAAAGCCCGCCGGCGATAATACGCGGGTCGCCTGTTCCGGCCCCATATGAGTGAGTGCCAGGATCGTGAGGTTGCCGCCCATCAAAGTCAGGTTGACGCCGCCGATCCCGCCAAGGGCGCTATTGTTATCCCCGGTCGGACCAAAGGTCGTGTTCGCGCCAGTGTCCAGGCCCCCGTAAACGTCGAGCACGTCATTCACATGCGTTGTCGTCAGGATGCCGGTGTGCTCGAATGGCAGACCAAATTGGAAGATGTAGGAGTGCGAATAGAACGGGTTGGTGGACGGGTCTATCGTTTCGAAACCGAGCGGGGTGGAATATTGGCCTGCTTTGATATCAACTCCACCGCTGGTAAGGACGGGTACATGCAACAGGACGTTCGCCTCCACCATGTCAAACTGGTAGCGATCTCCCGGCAAAGTGTTATTGAATTCACCCAAATACTGCGTGAAGCGCGCGTCCGAACCGTACATGAACTGTAGCTTGAAGCCCCACTGGACGTCAGGGTTTTTTGGGTCCAGCGGTTTGTTAGCGGTCAGCAAAAGCTGATTTAAGGTCGCCTGATTAGCGTGGTCCGTGAACAACTGTCCGAAGTTCAGACCGTTTCCTGGCCGCATCGGATTCAGGTTAAACCCTGCGTCCAACTGCCCCGAGAGATGGATGCCGTCGATCCAAAAGCCCGGCGGCGGCGCAGTTTCGGCCGCCGGGGTCGGAGCTGGCGCAGCTTCGGTCGTGGCGGCTGGCGGAGGGGTGGCCGTTTGCGCTAAGGCTGGTACCAATCCGGTCGCGATCGTTGCTGTCGCGGCGATTCCGCTTGCCAGCCACAGTTTATTAGCTGTCATTCTCAGTTCCATCTCGAAGGCGGTGGAGGCTTTCCGTGAAGCCCCGGGGTGTTATTCTCATTGGCGGCATAGGACTGTATCTGCGGGGCAAACAAGGCGCCTCGGACAAATCCGAGGCGCCCATGGACACACTAAAATATCTGCTCGCCATGCAGAACGAGATCCAGACCCTCCCGCTCCTCCTCCTGATCGACGCGCAGGCCGACGAGAGCCTTCGTGACCATCAGCAGGATCAACGTCATGACGCCACTATAGACCAGCGTCGAACAGACGCCGATGGCCTGCAGCTTGAGCTGAGCCAATCCACCCGGGCTGCCATCGGGGCTGGCGTCAGTGGCCGACAGTGGGCCGTAGGAGAACACGCCCGTCAACAGCGCGCCGACGATCCCGCCGATACCATGCACGCCGAAACAGTCGAGGCTGTCGTCGTAACCCAGCAGATGCTTCAGGTAAGTCGCCGCCCAGAAGCAGATTACGCCAGCCGCGACACCGATGACGATCGAACCACCCGGCAGTACGAAGCCCGAAGCGGGGGTGATCGCCACCAATCCCGCGACCGCGCCGGAGATAACGCCCAGCACCGACGGCTTCCCCTTGGCGATCCACTCCGCGAACATCCAGCCCAATGCCGCCGCCGCGGTGGCGATCTGCGTGACGGTCATCGCCATGCCCGCACGGCCGTTGGCCGCGGTCGCGGAGCCAGCATTGAACCCGAACCAGCCTACCCAAAGCAGCGAGGCACCAATGACCGCCAGA
The DNA here is from genome assembly GCA_963819345.1 of uncultured Alphaproteobacteria bacterium. Lineage (GTDB taxonomy): Bacteria > Pseudomonadota > Alphaproteobacteria > Acetobacterales > Acetobacteraceae > Rhodopila. Next base: position 64,240 of record CAWFVX010000019.1, on the reverse strand, counting down.
GACAGGTTGAATGGCGCCATGTTGTCGCTGCCATAGCCAACGCGCTTACCGAGCACCAGGGCACACATCAGACCGGCGATGCCAGCGTTGATGTGCACGACCGTGCCACCCGCGAAGTCAAGAATGCCCATCTGGTTCGCCCAACCGGAGGGAGCCCAGACCCAATGCGCGATCGGCGAATAGACTAGCAAGGACCATAGCGTCATGAAGATGCACAACGCCGAAAACTTCATACGGTCGGCGAATGCTCCGGCGATCAGCGCCGGCGTGATAATCGCGAAGGTCATCTGGAACATCATGTAGACGGTCTCAGGAATTGTCGTGGACATGTCCGCGACGTCCTTCACGCCCGAGGCGAGCACAAAGGCCTGGGAGTTGTTTCCTTTGACAATGTGTTCGGCGATGCCGTTCAGCATAATACGGGAAAAGTCGCCCATGTAAGCATTGCCGGTGGTGAAGGCGATACTATAACCCGCGATGGCCCACACAATCGTTACGATACAGCAGATCGTAAAGGACTGCATCATCGTTGCGAGCACGTTCTTTTTCCGCACCATACCGGCATAGAAAAGCGCCAGTCCGGGAACCGTCATCAGCAACACCAACGCTGTGCTGCTGAGCATCCAGGCAGTATCGCCGGAATCAAGCTTAGGTGGGCCTGCAGGGGCAGCCGCGGCCGCCGCTGCGGCAGCGGGCGCGGCGTCATCAGCGAAAGCCGGTAGTGCGAGCAACAGAGCGAACAGCAGTGCGCTCAGTCCCCAAAAGTAACGGGGTCTCTTCATAGTCCTGTTTCCCTTTGTTTTTGCATCATAGCGCTTCGGCATCGACCTCGCCCGTGCGGATTCGCATGGCTCGTTCAATATCGAGAACGAAAATCTTGCCGTCACCGATCTTGCCTGTGTGAGCGGATTTCGAGATCGCTTCGATAACCTGATCCGCCAGATCAGCGGGCACCACGACTTCGATCTTAATCTTGGGCAGGAAGCTCACATGATACTCCGCGCCGCGGTAGATTTCAGTCTGACCCTTCTGCCGGCCAAAGCCCTTCACTTCCGACACGGTTAGTCCTTGCACCCCGAGCGGGGTCAAGGCTTCCCGGACGTCGTCAAGCTTGAATGGCTTGATGATGGCCATGATGAGTTTCATGATTGCCGGTCCTCCGGTCGTTCGTTGGGGTTGAGGGAAGCCTGCATTTTCGTGTCCTGTATGCCATTTGCCGCGCCGCCACAGTGAGCAACGGCTAGGCTGCAGATCAGTAAATCAATAATCATGCCAACGCCCGATCGGGGCGCGCCCAACGCTTTCTACCGTCGGTCATCCATTGTACGCGCCGAAGATGCACATTAATCGGGCAGTTGCCCGCTGCGGCCACAACCTTATCCGCGCAATCGCGAGCCACCCTTCTATGAGAGGTTGCATCAGGAGACACGATAGGCGCCTTGTGCAACGAAGCAGTCGTGGCCCCGGTCTCGCGCAAATAAAAAACCCGCCGCATAGACTACGGCGGGTTTCTTCGGAGATTAAAAGATCAAACGGAGTAGTACATCTCGAACTCGACCGGATGCGGAGTGTGCTCGAAACGATACACCTCGTTCCACTTCAGCTCGATGTAACTTTCGATCTGATCCTCGCTGAACACTCCACCTTCCAACAGAAACTCGTGATCCGCCGTCAATACTCCGAGGGCTTCACGCAGGCTGCCGCATACAGTTGGGATTCCGTGTAGTTCTTCCGGCGGAAGATCGTATAGATCCTTATCCATCGGGTCGCCCGGGTGGATCTTGTTCTTGATACCATCCAGGGCTGCCATGGCAATGGCAGAAAACGAAAGGTAGGGGTTGCAGCCTGGATCTGGGAACCGAACTTCGACCCGCTTCGCCTTGGGGTTGGTCGTGTACGGAATGCGGCACGAGGCCGACCGATTCCGAGCCGAATAGGCCAGCAGCACCGGCGCCTCGAACCCGGGGATCAGTCGCTTATAGCTATTGGTCAAAGGATTCGAAAACGCGTTGATTGCCTTTGCATGCTTGATGATGCCGCCGATAGCGTAAAGGCAGGTCTCCGACAGGTCCGCATAACCGTTGCCTGCGAACAGCGGTTTTCCAGCCTTCCAGATCGAGATGTGGGTGTGCATGCCCGACCCGTTGTCGCCGTAGATTGGCTTAGGCATGAAGGTCGCGGTCTTGCCGTAGCTGTGCGCGACGTTATGGACACAGTATTTATAGATCTGCATCATGTCGGCGGCGCTGGTCAGCGTACCGAACTTGTAGCCCAACTCGTGCTGTGACTGGGCCACCTCGTGGTGGTGCTTTTCGATCGGGAGGCCCATTTCGCCCATGGTCGAGAGCATTTCGGCGCGCAGATCGCTGTCGCCATCGACCGGGGGAACGGGAAAATAGCCGCCCTTAACGGCCGGTCGATGACCCATGTTGCCTTCCGGATAATCCTTCAAAGAGGACCCGGGACCCTCCACGCTATCCACCTGGAAGCTGGCATAATTGCCTCCGGTGCCGAACTTAACGCTGTCGAAAATGAAAAATTCCGCTTCAGCACCGATGGAAACAGTGTCGCCGACGCCGCTCGACTTGACGTAGGCCTCGCACAGCTTAGCCGTAGCGCGCGGGTCGCGGGCGTAAAATTGCCCTGTTGACGGCTCGATGATATCGCAGAACAAGATCAGGCTCGGCTTCGCCGAAAATGGGTCCATCACCGCGCTAGCCGTGTCCGGCATCAGGATCATGTCGCTCTCGTTAATCGCCTTCCAGCCGGCGATGGACGATCCGTCGAACATGATCCCGTCACGGAACGCGTCCTCATCCATAGTGGAAACATGCTGGGCGGTGTGCTGCCACTTCCCGCGGGGATCTGTGAACCGCAGGTCGACGTATTCCACTGAATTATCGGTTAGCATTTTGAGCACCTTGCTCACGTCGCCACTCGAACTTGATGCCGGTGCCGCGGCTGCCGCCTTCTTCGCCATTCTGCTTTCCCCGTTTGGATGTCTGATTGCCGCAGGTGTCCCGCCCGTCAGGGGACGCGGCGGGATGCGGCAGGTGAAAGGCCCCACACCACGTGGCGCCTGATGACCATGCCCTTTTCAACCGGTTAGTGAGGGCCGGTAATCCTATAAAGCTGGTTTGAACGGTCGCCTCACCGCAGGCTAATGCCGCCAGAAATGGGCACGCTTTGGGATGGCAAGCTCTAGATCGCGTCCTCCCCTCGTTCTCCAGTTCGAATGCGTATCACCTCTTCAATCGAGGAGATGAAGATCTTGCCGTCGCCGATTCGACCCGTCCGAGCGGAGTTGACGATCGCTTCAACGGCCCGTTCCACAACGGATTCCTCGCAGATCACCTCGATCTTAACCTTTGGTAGAAAGTCGACGACATATTCGGCGCCGCGGTAAAGTTCAGTGTGGCCCTTCTGACGGCCGAACCCTTTGGCTTCCACCACGGTGATGCCTTGCAATCCAACCTCGTGCAGCGCTTCTTTCACCTCATCGAGTTTGAACGGCTTGATGACAGCTTCGATCTTTTTCATGTGCATCAAGCCCGGTTTAGCCGGGCCTCCCACTAAGTTCAGGCTGCCCGTTTCGCCTCGGAGATGACAGCGGCATGAACAGCGCTACAGGTTTGCACGCGCCGTGCCAACCAGCAACAATCAAGGTTGTTTATCACCCATCTTTCTTCCTCCTCGCCACTTGTCGCTGCCATGCACCGAAAATGATGCCTGCCATCGAACGAAATCAAGAAGGTGCTTCGTATTTGCGCAGTTGAAACGGATGCAATTCGCCCGTTTTTTATGCATCGGTCGGGTTAATATATACGCTCTGGAACAAGTCTTTCCTGGGGAACCTATGCGGAGAAGTAGGCCTCGGGATCCAACAGCCCGGCCCCGGCCTGTCGAGTTAGGCGCATAACCTGCAGCCTCCTAACTCAAACCACCACGTGCCGCGACCGGCCAAAGGCATTCGACGCGGCCTTTACGGACGCCGACATACCAGTCGAACTTGTCGACGGTGGGGTCGCAATGACCCGGAACCAGTCGAACCTTTTCACCAACCTTTGGCGCGATGGTCTCACTGCCATATTGCAGCTTGCCGTGCTCGTCGGAAGCGCTGGTGTAACTGACGTCCGGACGTTGCCAGACAGTTGGAAACCCAGAGTCAACCGCTACCGCCTTGTGCCCGGCGTCCAGCACCGCGATGCCCGCCTGGCTCTGGCTCATCACGGTGGACAATACGAACAGAGCGTGACGAAAAGTACTCGACCGGCATGCCGGCTCCGTCCAGGTTACGCCCGTAGTCGGCATCCATGAAGACGTAGCTGCCCGCTTGCATTTCCGTGTAGACACCGGACTTCGACTTCGATCTCGAATGTGCCGGTTCCAGCACCGCCTACAATCGCGCAATCCAGCCCTTGCTGCCGCAGTTGCTCCACCGTGCGGCGGCAGGCATCAACGGCACGGCCGATAAGCGACCGCCGCTCGGCCAGCGTACGTTTGTGCTGAGCACTGCCATGATAAGCCTGCAAACCACCGAATATCAAATTCTTCGACCCCGCGATCCGAACCGCCAGCGCCACGGCGTCGGGTCCGGGTTGAACCCCGCAGCGGCCAGCACCGACATCGATCTCCACCAGAACCGTCATACGGATACCGGCGTCCGCTGCGGCTGCCTCGATGGACGCGACCTGGCCTAGGTCGTCTGCGCAAACCGCCACCTTGGCGATGCGCGAAAGGGCGCAAAGCCGCGCCAATTTGGCAGCACCGACTACCTCGTTGCTAACCAGGATGTCGGGGATGCCGCCCCAGGCGAGCACCTCCGCCTCGGCAACCTTCTGCACACAGTTGCCGACCGCGCCGCGCGCCATCTGGAGCCTCGCGATAACCGGAGACTTATGCGTCTTGGCGTGCGCCCGCAGTTTCACACCGCTCGGCGCCAGCAGCGCAGCCATCGTGTCGAGGTTAAATTCGAATGCATCTAAGTCGATGACCAGCGCCGGCGTGTCGATCTCTTCTTCTTGCATTCCGGCAACGGCGGGGGGCACTTGCAGCATCGGTCTCTTCCCTTCAGATGGCACACTGCTCCGATCGGACGTCAGGCGGCAACGGTGGGTATTAAAGAAACACACCCGACCTTTTAAATGCGCCGATCCTCATTGCAGCCTCAGCACGGCCACCCCAGCTCGCCCCGCCGCTTTCACTTGCCGCCCGCCCTACTCTAAGCTGCGAATCTCAACGCTCCGGGGGAAATCAACCATGTGGGAACCGAGCCAGCGCTACCCTGACCCAAATGTGCAGGCGTTAGACCCTTCATTCAACGCGCTGCGCCTGCCGCTTGCGTCTGTCGAGCAGCTGGCCACCGGCTGCCGCTGGTCGGAAGGGCCGGTCTATTTCGGCGATGGGCGCTACCTTCTTTGGAGCGACATCCCAAACGATCGCATCCTGAAATGGGAAGAAGAGAGTGGTGCTGTCAGCATTTTCCGCAAGACCTCATGGAACGCCAACGGCAACACTCGTGACCGGCAGGGCCGCCTTGTAACCTGTGAGCACCGGGGCCGCCGTGTAACCCGCACCGAGTATGACGGCTCCATCACCGTGGTGATGGATAATTACGAGGGCAAACGCCTGAACTCTCCTAACGACGTGGTGGTGAAGTCGGATGGTTCGATCTGGTTCACCGATCCGCTCTTCGGCATCAGCGGCTATTACGAAGGCGAGAAGGCGGCATCCGAACTCCCGGCCGCCGTTTGGCGGGTCGACGGCCACACTGGGCAGCCGACAAAGATGGCCGACGATATCGAGGGGCCGAATGGCCTCGCATTCTCTCCCGACGAGTCGATCCTGTACGTTGTCGCTTCCCGCGCCATGCCGAACCGGCTGATCCGGGCATTCGACGTGGTTGATGGCGGTAAGAAGCTGGCCAACAATCGAGTCTTCATCGACGCCGACACCGGAACTCCGGACGGATTCCGCGTCGATATCGCTGGCAATCTGTGGTGCGGCTGGGGCATGGGCGACGCAGAACTGGATGGCGTGCGGGTGTTCGACGCTACCGGCAAGCCGATCGGCCATATCGCATTACCAGAACGTGCGGCAAACCTTTGCTTCGGCGGGCGATTCAGGAACCGTCTGTTCATGGCCGCTAGCCACGGGCTGTATGCGCTGTATGTGAATACCCAAGGCACCCCGGGCGGCTGATCGCCTCGGCTGGTCACCGAGATCGGGCGACGACCGCTTTATGCAGTGCCCAGACGCCGGCGCAACTGGCCAGTAACATACCGGCCCATATGGCGCCCGACTGCCAATCGCCCTCTCTCAATCGTCCAAGCGACAAACCAGCGAGTTGGGCGGGGTAAATGTGAAGTGGCGCCCACACGAAGGCTGAGACGACATTAGCCAACACAAAACGGCGTTGGCGCATGCCCGCCATGCCAGCGACGAGAGGGACCGTGGACCTTAGGACCGGCACGAACCGGCAGAGCGCGACGCTATACACGCCATAGCGATCGAAAAACCGCTCCGCATCGTCCATAAGCGTCGGCCAGCGCGAGAACGGCCAAAGGCCGTATAATCGCCCACTGAACCGCCGTCCGAGCCAGAACGACAGGAAATCGCCGATGACGGCGCCAATGATCGACAGGGCGAGAAATGGCAGCATACGCTGTCCCGCCATCGCTGCGGCCCCGGCCACTGCCATCAGGATTGGTGTGCCGGGGACGAGGATGCCGAGCACTGCCACAGCCTCAATGATCGCGCCAAGGAACACCACTCCCAACGCCATGTGAGGGTTGAGCGCGACGAACTCTACGGCGGTGTCGATCCAGGACCACATACGGTTGGGCAGTGCCGCTATTACAAAGAGTAACGGCCACTATGCCGATTTCCATCGATGAAAGAAAGAGACCGACCCGGTTCTTGAGCACAGGTAAAAGAAGCGGATATTGCTCCTGGTGCCCACACGAACCAAAGCTCTCAATCGCCGCTGATTAAAATCTTCTAGGACTGAGGCTCTGGCATCTCAAATCGATCGGCGGGTTTCATCATGAGCAGCCCCCTAGATGACCGGTTGTGGTACCCCACTCACCCGCATATGAATGATTCGACAGATCTGTTCCGGTGTTCGTGACAATCTTCAAGTTGGGGTGATTTGCGGCCGATCCTATCCGCCGAATATGCGTCAACGCCAACGGGCCGCTCCGCTCAGGGAGGTCCGCGCGGTGTGTCCTATCCCGGACGTTTAAACTCGACCAGGAGTTCAAACGAATGCCTTTCCGCGGTGCGATCCTTGCCACCACACTTCTCATCACCCCGATTGCGGTAATGGCCCAGCCGATTACCGGTCTTTATCTCGACGCTGGCGCGGGCTTGCACGTCCCACAAACCCCCCAAGCGACCTCCCTCGGAGCAGGCTTCGGCACCGGGACGGTAAAGCTTCAGGAGGCCTACGGCTTCAACTCCGACCTGGCCCTCGGCTACGGTATCGGCAACGGGTTCCGCTTCGAAATCGAAGGCGACTTCATGCGCAGCGGACTGGACCACATCCGGGGCTTACCATTCCCGACCGCAAGCACCGGCACGGTTCGCACCTGGGGCGTGATGGCCAACGCGCTATTTGATATGGATGTCGGTGTTCCCTACGTCTTTCCATACGTCGGCCTGGGCGCGGGCTACCAGTGGACGAATTTGAACAACGTCGCCTCAACCCAGGTTGGTGGTCCGTTCACCTTCGGAACAAACACTCAAAGTGGAGCCTTTGCCTGGCAGGCGATGGTCGGAACGTCGTTCCCCGTCCCAAACGTGCCAGGACTATCGCTGACCCTCGACTACCGGTTCATGGACATCCTGGGCGGCGGGAAATATGATGGCGCCACGGATGTTGGTGCCGGCCTCGAGCCGGCCACGTTGAAACTGCACAACCAGTTCGACCATGACGTCGTCATCGGCGTCCGCTACGCGTTTAACGCACCGCCTCCGGCCGCGCCGCCGGCCCCCGCGCCCGTGGCCGCTCCGGCGCCGGCACCCGCTCGATCGTATCTGGTGTACTTCGACTGGGACAAGGCTGATCTGACAGAGCGCGCGAAGGCGATCGTCAAGGAAGCCGCGGACAATTCGACCCACGTCTCGGTCACCCGTATTGAGGTCAACGGTTACACCGATACATCAGGCAAGCCCTCGGTACAATCAACGCCTGTCAGTCAGACGAGCACAGGCTGTCGCGGGCGAACTCGTGCGTGACGGCGTGCCGCAGAACGTCATCGACATTCAGGGCTTCGGCGACACGCATCTTCTGGTGGCGACCGGCCCGGGTGTGCGGGAGCCCCAGAACCGCCGTGTCGAGATCATCATTCGCTGAATTTAAGTGAACTCACGCAAAGGGTGTTGGGGAGCAATCTTCCGGCCCTCTGTTTGCCCGGCTCTGAAGCCAGCGGTCCGCTCGACGGGCGCATAGAAGCATTCCAATCGGCCAGGAGACCCTTCGTCTGGGCGCAGTTTCGACCGGGTGAGGAGCAGTGTCGAGAAACGTGACGGCGGACCTGCGCTGATCTCTCTCCTATCGGTCGGCGTGTATTGCGGAGTTGTCGGCCGCCCGGCAATATACCCACCAGGCGATAGCGGGCGCCCCAAAAACTCGAGGAAGAGAACCGACGTCCCATCGCAGCTCTTCTCCGACAGCTAGCCGAAGTAGAACATGAGCGGCGTCGCATAGGGCGCTTCTTGCAGTCCGCTCTCAGGAAGCAATCCATGCTTGCTCCTCCAAATGAACACGATTTCAACCAGGGAGAAACGCAATGAGTTACCAAAGCCTATCAAGCCGAGAGAACCATCTAGCGATATCGCGCAGGAACGTAGTCACGGGCCTGGCGGTGAGCGCTGGCGCAATGGCCGCTGGAACGCGTCTGGCGATGGCACAGGCCGGACCGATGGCGCCCCCGTCAACGGTGACCACGCCACCGCGCGACTTCAGCCCCCGCGGTGCGCCGACCACGTACTTTACCGACCCCGACATCATCTCGGTTGATCCGAGTTTCAATCAATACGTGCAACCCAACAGTGCGATCACGCGGCTATATACCGGGACGCTCTGGGCCGAGGGGCCAGCATGGAACGCTGAGGGCCGTTATCTCGTCTGGAGTGACATACCCAATAATCGGCAGATGCGTTGGCTGGAAGATGACGGCCGCGTAGGCGTCTTCCGCTCGCCATCAAATAACAGCAACGGCAACACGTTTGACTTCCAAGGGCGCCAGATCTCCTGCGAACATCTCACCCGGCGCGTCGTTCGCTACGAACTCGACGGCTCGGCGACTGTCGTGGCGGACTCGTACAATGGCAAACGGCTTAACTCGCCCAACGACGTGGTGCCCCATCCGGATGGCAGCATCTGGTTCACAGACCCGCCTTATGGCGGTCAGTTCTATGAGGGCGAACCTGACGCCTCCGGCGGCTCGACCAATCCAGCGGGCAAATTTAATCCGCGACTTGGCCAACCAGCCGGATTTAGCGGCTACAAGAGGGAACTTCCGACGAACGTTTATCGTGTCGATCCCAGCGGAAACGTCGACGTAGTGGTCACAGAGGATCAGATACCGGATCCAAACGGGATCCTGTTCTCTCCGGACTATAAGAAACTCTATGTGATAAGCACCGGCAAGGGTCCGGGCGACACCGGGCCCGGCGGCAAGGGCGACATCTATGTTTTCGACGTGGGCGGAGACAATAAGCTGTCCAGCCAGCGGCTGTTCACTGACTGCATGATTGACGGAGTACACTGTGGGCCGGACGGAATGCGCTGCGACGTTGATGGCAACGTTTGGTGCTCCAGCAATGCCGGCAGGGCTGTGGGTTACAGTGGCGTGACCGTGTGGACGCCGGCAGGGAAACTTATTGGGCGGATTCGTATCCCGGAAATCTGTGGCAACCTCTGTTTCGGCGGCCCCAAGCGCAACCGCCTGTTCATGGCCGCTAGCCAATCCTTGTACGCCGTCTACGTCGGCACGCAAGGTGCAGCGCCCGGCTGACGTGGATGTTGGGTCCGGCAAGCTGACGAACGGCAAGCAGTTCGCCGAGAAGGTCGCCACCGATGGCATTCGCGCCGATACCGATGGCAACGTCTGGTTCAGTATAGGTTGGGGTGATCCGAAGGAGGACGGCGTCCACTGCTACAGCCCGGGCGGTGAAATTCTTGGAAAGATCCACGTCCCGGAGACTGTGGCCAACCTCGTTTTCGGTGGGCTGCTAAGGAACCGGCTGTACATCTGCGCGAGCACTTCGCTCTATGCGTGTTACGTTAATACCCAAGGCGCGGCTCTGCCGTAGTCGAGGTAGATAACGGCGTGCGGAGGCTATTCCGCCTCCGCCGCCGCAGAGTTTTCTCGCTTCACGCTCCACCGTTGCTCATCGAATCACTTATCGAGCAATGCGCACACTTTAGTGTCAGAATTATCTCCCGCCACCACCACGCTTCGAAACTTGTTCGCCATTTCCGGGTCTAAGAACCGCTCCCGAAGCAGAGGCGTTACTAATTAGAAGATGATCAGACCTCCAGAGCCGCAGCTATCCGGACGCTCGCAGCGTTATGTTCGGACCTGTACGGGATAAAGATTTCCCCACTTCACGCAGACCAACCCTTTGAGTGGCAACCTCCTAACGCGGCACGTGTTTGGGCAGCACACCCCGCGACCGGAGTTGTGTATGGCTACTAGTGTGACCGATAAGCCAAGGGACATTCACGCTATCGGACTGCAAGACCACCCCGCGACCGTGACAACTGGCGAGTTACTTAATGTCGCTCTCGTCCACCGCGCGGTAAATTGCGAAACGCACCGATCTCATGATCGGCGTTTTCTGAGTCGCGGCCTAAGGGTGTAGCTCGCCGCATCCGCGGGGAGCCAATGTAGGTGATAGATCTACCCTGAAGGATTCAAATATGAGATCGGAAGTTCGGGAACTGCTTGTTGAACAACTTAGAGATGCCTATAGCGCAGAAAAACAGGCTCTCAGGTGCATGCAGAAAGTGGTGAAAAAGGCAAGTTCACCGGCATTGCGCGAAGGCATTCAGATGCACATCGAAGAGACACAGACGCAAATTGAACGTGTCGAGGAAGCGATGGAAAAGCTTGACGCCCGGCGTGGCCGAAAAGTCTGCGAGGCAATGCGTGGGCTGGTCGAGGAGGCTCAACACGAAATTGAGGAGCAGGACGGGAAAGGTCCCATTCTCGACTTGGTCATCGTTGCCGGGATGCAGCGCATCGAGCACTACGAAATTGCCGCATACGGAACGGACATTGCATTGGCGAAAGCGCTCGGTGAAAAGGAAGTAGTGAATATCCTCTCGGAAATTCTTGACGAGGAGAAGTCAACGGATGTGAAGCTAACGAAAATTACCGAGCAGTCCATAATGCCGGAAGCACTTAACTCAGCAGAGAAAGGCGAAGAGGAGGAGACAGAATCGCCAGGAAGAAGCAAGAGAAGCGGTCCTCGGACCAAAGCTGCTTAACAATTAGCAAGCAGCTTTAACAAAAAAAGACGTGGTCTCGAATTGTGCGAGGCCACGTCTTTCCGAGGAAAAACCAGGCCGTTTAGGGCTGATCCGGCTTGGAGAACTCTGGTCGGTTCATTTCCGACCAGAGTTGCCTAACCAATAGCCCTTATGGCTTTCATGACCACCTTTTCGGCCAGTATCGTCCCTTCTTGCCACCTCCAACCTGTTCCCGTGTCACGCCCTTCTGACCTGTAGTAGAGCCATTCTCCTCGGAACCTGCTTTACTTGCTGACACCATTTCCTCCTCCTGATATTCGGATGGACGCAAGAAACAGTCATCTCCAATCTGAGAAAGCGTCCGGCGCGTCTTTCTGTCACGCCTGGATCAGCTCCACTGACCATGCCGAAATCCTTACGGATCGACCCGAGCCGTTGCCGACCCAGCAACCACTTCCTTACCGTCCTGGTTCGTGGTTGATAGTGTCAGATCGACGTAATGCTGGCCTCCTTCTTTCCGCACGGCGGCCACCGTTGCCTTCAACTCAAGCGTGTCGCCCGGCCACACCTGGCTGGTGAATTGGACGCCGAATTTCGTCAACGTCCCGTCGCCGACGTAATTGGTTAGCATTTTGCCGGTCATCCCCATCGTGAGCATCCCATGCGCGAAGACGCTGGGATAGCCGGCAATCTGGGTCGTGTAGATCTCATCCGTGTGCAGTGGATTGTAGTCGCCCGATGCACCAGCATACTGAACGATCTGGGTGCGCGACAAATTCTCGACCACGCGCTCGCTGTGCATATCGCCGACTTTCAGGGTGGACGCTTTCAGTGCCATCGCCGTTGCTCCTTCACCCCTGATCCACAGGACGTTCGGTCGTCACGCCCACGCCTCGGGCGGTGATCACCAACTCGCCGTTTTGGTCGCGATACTCCGTCACGCGCTCGCTGAAGGTCAATTTGCCGGCGCGCTTGCTCTCCTTTTCCCAGGTCTTGCCGGGCTTGGTCTCGACTGTCAGCACGTCGCCGGGGCGCACGTGTCGATGATACTCGTAATGCTGTTCGGCATGGAGGCCGCCGGACGAAGACGGTTTTCCCTCTATTCCCGAGGGCCCCTTCGCTGAACCAAACCACTTCTCGCCGGGCTTCGGCCGCAAATGATAGTCCGGGTCGAACTGTGCCACGGCTTGAGCAAACGTAGGCGGCGCGACAATCCCACCGGCCCCGGTGTCTTTCGCAGCCGTCGCATCATGATACACAGGGTTGGTGTCGCCCACCGAGCGCGCGAACATCATGATGTGGCTCGCCTCTACGGGGAATGTGATCTTGGCCAAGGGTTTCCTCCGATTGCTCTTACCAACCCAGGTTAGCAGGATTGCGAAAAGAAGAAACAGGCGAGCCTACGCGTGATGCGCCCGCGCCGCCGACCCGGCATGCGAGCGGCCCTGGAGGCCACCGCGATCCCGACCTTCAGCGGCCCGCGCCCGGTGGCAGTTTCCGCCGATACGATCCGGTTTGCGCGCGCGCCAGGCCGGATGCCACGCGGCCGGCGAGCCTACGCGATCGGAGACATCCACGGCTGCCGCGAAAAATTGGTGACGCTCCACCGTCTGATCGCCACGGATCTCGCCACCCGTCCGGCTCGATCGGCGCTTCTAATACATCTGGGCGACTACATTGATCAGGGGCCGGATAGTGCCGGTGTGGTAGCGCTGCTGGCGGCGGGACCGCCTTTCCCCGGCCTGCAAGTCGTCAATCTGTTGGGCGACCATGAGCGCATGTTGCTCGCCGCTCTGTCCGGCGATCGACCGGCCGCGACGGATTGGCTGTGGGCTGGCGGAAAGGAGGCACTTGCAAGCTGGGGCTTGTCACCAGACCTGCCGCGCAAGCAATGGGAGGCGGCCCTACCCCCATCCCATCTGACGTGGCTGCGACGCCTTGCCCTGACCCACACGGAGGGCGACTACCTGTTCGTCCACGCCGGCATCCGGCCCGGCGTTCCCATGGCGGATCAATCGCCTGATGATCTGCTCGCGATCCGCCAGCCGTTCCTAGCCAGTGAAAAGGATCTGGGGGTGGTCGTGGTGCACGGGCATTCGTCATCGCCGTCGGCAGAAATCGCCACCAACCGGATTGGGCTCGATACGGGAGCCGGAATTGGTGGAAAGCTGACCTGCGCCGTCTTGGAGGACGATCTGGTAGGATTACTGACGACGTAACGACCGATCTTGGTTGTACTAGCGGCAAAGTACGAGGGAACATCTATCTAGTACGGGGGGAACTACGTGCGTCAGTTAGCTTTGTACCGTTAGACTACAGGCCAGCATCGGGACGTAGATCACGTGCGTACGCCCGGCACATCGGTGAAGCAGCGATGACAATCCGCAAATCGGCGAGGCCGCTCGATTGACTTGTCGCTGCTGTGCAAAAGGTGTTGAATAGCTCGCGCGAAATAAAAACGAGGGCAATGCGCCCAGGGGAGAAAAGCAATGGAAAAGGACGGACTGCGGCGCAGGCAGTTCCTGCGTACCAGCGGCATCGCGGTGACCGCGCTCGCCACCGGCGGGTCCATTATATTCGGACCCAATCACGCCTGGGCGATGACAACGACCAATTTCGACCCGCATGCCGCTCGGACTCTTCTGGTGATGACGCACGACCTGTTCCCGCACGACCGCCTCGGCGTGCAATATTACGCGGTCGTGGTCGACGCACTCGATAAGCAGGCCGGCACCGACGATGCCACCCGCCTATTGCTAATACAGGGGGTCGCCGGGCTGGATGCCGCCCACAACATGCCCTGGGTCGACCTGAGCGACGGCACGCGCGAAGCCGTATTACGCAGCATAGAAAAAACTGAGTTCTTCACCACGGTGCGGACCAAGACGATCGGCGGACTGTACGGCAATCCCCAAGTCTATCAGATGTTCGGCTACGGCGGCCCCTCGGTAGAGCTGGGCGGCTACATCGACCGCGGCTTTGACGACATCGGCTGGCTGCCCAACACCTAAGGGGGACGATCCATGGCCAAGACTTTCGATCTGAAGGACGATTCCGTCGTTGTGGTAGTCGGTTCCGGCGCTGGCGGCGGCACACTCGCAAACGAACTTGCGCAGAAAGGCGTGGATGTCGTTTGCCTCGAGGCCGGTCCACGGCTGACCCTCAGCGACATCGTCAACGACGGCGACACGATGTTCGGGCGGCTGACCTGGCTCGACAAACGCGTCGGTACAGGCGAGCTCAACCCCAGCCTGCCGCTGTGGGTCTGCAAGACGGTCGGGGGCACCTCCGTCCACTGGGCCGGTGCAGCGCTGCGCTTCCAGGAACATGAGTTCAAGACGCGCACGATCTACGGCCAGATCCAAGGCGCCAACATTTTGGATTGGCCGCTGAGCTTCCAGGAACTCGAACCGTTCTACGACAAAGCCGAGGACAAGCTGGGTGTCACCGGTACGCATGGCATTCCTCGGCTGCCCGGCAACAACAACTACAAGGTGCTGGCGGCCGGCGCCAAGCGCGTCGGCTATACGGAGTTCCACAGCGGCAACATGGCGATCAACTCGCAGCCGCGCGACGGTCGGCCGGCCTGTCATCAGATCGGTTTCTGCATGGCAGGCTGCGCGATCGGCGCGAAGTGGTCGACGCTCTACACCGAAATACCAAAGGCGGAGGCGACCGGGCATTTTGAGCTTAGGCCCGAGAGCATGGCGCTCAATATCACCCACGACCCGAGCGGGATGGTCACCGGCGTGATCTATGCCGACAAGGCGGGGAACCACTTTGAACAAAAGGCCCGCGCGGTTTGCGTAGCCGGCAACTCGGTAGAGACCCCGCGCCTGCTGCTGAATTCGGCGTCGTCGAAGTATCCCGACGGGATGGCGAACTCCTCCGGTCAAGTGGGCCGCAATTTCATGCGGCACATGAGCGGAACGGTCTATGCCATCATGCCCGGCCGGGTGAACTTCGAGCGCGGGACCCAGATGGCGGGTATCGTCAAGGACGAGGCACGCTTCGATCCCAAGCGTGGCTTTGCCGGCGGATACGAGATCGAGACTTTACCTGGTTTCGGGCTAGCCGGTATCGCCACCAACCTGATCCCCGGCGCATGGGGACGCGATTATACGCGGATCATTGAGATGTATGATCATTTCGCCGGCATGTGGCTGGTCGGTGAGGACCTGCCACAGCAGGGCAATGGGGTCACCCTTCATCCGACGGAAAAGGATCAGCACGGGTTACCCGTGCCGGTGGTGCACTTCACCGATCACGCGAACGACTTCGCCATGCGCAACCACGCGTTCAAGGCCGGTCGCGCGATCTATGAGTTCACTCGGGGCGACCGAGGTATTCGAGCTTCCGCCGTTTCCGAGCACGCACAACATGGGGACGTGCCGTCAGAGTGAGAACCCGAGGGATGGCGTGTGCAACAGCTTCGGACAGTCGCATGATATCCCGAACCTGTTCATCTCGGACGGGAGCCAGTTCACCTCATCCGGTGCGGAGAACCCGACGCTCACGATTGCTGCGTTGGCCATCCGGCAGGCCGGTTATGTCGCGGATCAATTGAGTAAACGACAGATGTAAGGGAGGATGCGGCGCGCGGGGGTGTTCGCGCGCCGGATTCCTATTCAAAGGGCGGGTGGTGGATTAATTGGTTCCGGTGATCTTGGCGATCAACGGCATAGACACCATCGACATTCCGGCACCGGGTTCGACGTAACCGACCCGGAACACGCCGTTGATCGGGTGCGTGCCGGACGTGACCGGGCGGACCCTGATCTCAAAGATCAGCGCGCCTTCTTCGTCTTGCGCCGGAAAGACTTTCTTTTCGAAGGCAACGCCGTCGTCAAACGCAGAGAGTTGGCCCACGCGGTTGTTGTAGGCGTGAAGGATCTTGAAGCCCTCCTTCGGGCGAAGCGTCGCGAGCAAGGTCGTGGTCTCGCCGACCTTGGCAGTCACGTCGCTTACCTCGACGGTGTAAGCACTTGGTTCCTCCGCCGCGGCGCCTGGTCCGGCGGATGCCGCAAGCGCACCCACAAGTGCCACCGCGAGTGCCGGCACGCGAAGCTGACGCATAATCATGCTCGGTCGAACGCGCTGCATAGTTTCATCCCGATATTTTCCACAATGTTAACCTCAATAACAACCAGCCGCCCTTTCAGGCGGCTGGCTTCCGGTAGAGCATAGAAGTGATGCGATTGCATCACCCTTTTATTTGCCGACAGCAAACACCCAGATCACGCCGCCCTGGGGGATATCGGCTTTCCAACCGGGCAACAACTCGCTGAGGAGCAACTCCTGATAAGCCGGGTCGACGCCATAGCCGGACGCGACTGCGATGTATTGCACGCCGCCGACCTCGAAGGTCGAGGGTGGGGCGATGATACCCGAGTTGGTCTTGAAGTGCCAAAGCTCCTCGCCCGTCTTGGCATCATAGGCGCGGAACTGGCGATCGGTGGTGCCGCCGCCGAAGACCAGGTCACCCGCGGTCGTCAGCATCGAACCCCACATCATCGAGTCGGAGTATAGATCCCGCCAAACCCGCTTGCCGGAGTTTACGTCGTACGCCTGTAGTTCCCCGAAGAAGGCGGCCTTCGTATCCACCGAGAAGTGCAAGTCCGGCACAGCAATACCCGTCCACCACTGCCCTGGAACGCGCTGCTCGACCTTGCCTTCCATGTTATTGCAGTGGTTTTCATTCGAAGGAATGTAGACGATTCCGGTCTTGGGGTTGTACGCCTCGAACGGCCAGTCCTTGCCACCCCACAGGCCCGGACAGAACTTCGCGGCCTTGCCGGTGCCCGGCTTGTGCGCGAGATCGACATCGGGACGACCGGTCTTAGGATCGATGCTCTTGAAGACGTCCTGCGGAACATAGCCCTCAAAGTCGAGGTACGAAATGCTGCCGTCGCCGGCACGCTCCAGCCAGTAGAGATAGCCGTTCCGTTGTGGTGTTAGCAGACCCTTGGTGGTGACGCCGTCCTTCTGGAAGTCCACCAGCATGGGGGCGTTCATCGCGTCCCAGTCCCACGAACTCGTTCTGGTGGTACTGGAAATGCCCCTTGATCTTGCCGGTGTCTCCATCGAGCGCGACGGTAGAGGACGTGTAGAGGTTGTCGCCGGGGCGCTGATCGCCGAACCAGGGGGAGGCGTTGCCGGTGCCCCAGTAGACCGTGTTGGTGTCGGCATCATAGTTGCCGGTCATCCAAGTGGATGCACCACCGGTCTTCCAGGTATCAGGCTTTTCCCAGGTCTCGCTGCCGGGCTCTCCGGGTGCCGGGACGGTGAAGGTCTTCCACGCGGGCTTGCCGGTTTCGGCGTCGAACGCAGCGATGAAGCCGCGCACACCGAACTCACCGCCGGAGACGCCGACGAGCACTTTGCCCTTCACGACCAGCGGGGCCATGGTCATGTAATAGCCGGTCTTCCAATCTTCGACCTTAGCTTCCCAGGCTACCTTGCCGGTTTTCGCGTCGAGCGCGACGAGGGTAGCATCCAGCGCTGGGAGATAGACCTTGTCGCCATAGAGGGCCACACCGCGGCTTGTATTGTGCAGCGCGCTAAAACCCGGTGGCAGCTTCCGCTTGTAGCGCCACAACAGATCGCCACTTGACGCGTCCAGCGCCATGACTTGGCTGTATGGCGTGGCGACGAACATTACGCCGTTATTCACAATCGGCGGGGCTTCGTGGCCAGAGTCAACACCTGTCGACACACTCCACACCGGGACGAGGTTCTTTACGTTTCCGGTGTTGATCTGATTGAGCGGACTGTAGCTCCACCCCTTGTAACTACCACGGGTCATGAGCCAGTTTTCTGGCTCGGGGTTGGCCAACCGAGCGTCGGTCACCGGCGTATAGTCGGCGCTGTACGCCGTGCCAGCGATCCCCGCCACGAGCAGGGCGCCCAAGCTTGCCCCAAGCATTAATCTCTTCATGTTTCTACCCCCAGTTTATTTAGGCGTGAGATCTTTAGTACCTACGGCGCGGCTGGATCGACAAGATAGTAATCGTTGGCCGCATCAGACTGGGGTGGCGCCCACTTCCGCGGTGAAACCCCGAGCCACCTGAAGCACCCCGTCCACCTCCTTCAAGGGAAGCGCGGGTAGTGGCCTAGGGGCGGGACCGCCTATAACCTCGGCACCTTCCTTTGGATTGTATTCCGACCCATGGCAGGAACAATAGAAAGCCGAGTGTTCCGGGAGCCACATGTTCACGGGACAACCCGCATGCGTGCAGACGCCCGAATAGGCGACCACGCCGTTGGCTGAACGCGCTACTGTTTCAGGCGAAGCACCGGCTGTATCGATGCGGGCAAGGATCACCAGATTGAGACGCGAGCCGTCACGCACCCGGCCGCTGGGATCAGCCGGATAAGCCTGCACCTGCGGCCCCACGGTCAGATCGGCACTTTTGACGACCTGGCCCTCCATGGGGCCAGTCAGATAGACAAAGTGATCACCAACCTGGGGAAGGATCTCGGTCGGGTCTTGGTCCTCGGCATTGGATTTTGCCGCCCACCACGGGACGAGCCCCAGTGCTGTCCCTAATACGACGCGGCGGGAACATCCAAAATCGCATCTTTCACTACCGGGCATCTCTTTTTACGTTCCTCCAAACTCTACAAAATCCTATGCTCAACCAGCGCTGCCTGTCCAGCCGTTAGTCATGAGAAAACAGGGTGTTCTGGCCTAACAACCGCGTCAGGCGCTTCGACCGGGCTGCGAACGGCACAACCGTCCGATCGCGTCCGGGGTCCTACTCCTGTGCCGGCACAACTTCGTCTTTCATCGGCTCGTCCCGGAGTATTTCGACGCTCGTGGGGTCCTGGCCGGCGGTTGCGATGAGCCGGATGACAAAATGGATCGTGGAGAACGCCGTCTCATGCATATCCCCCAGGCAGTCGCGCGGCGCTATCTCGTGATCGCCGCCGATAGCGACTTCCTTCGCATTGCCCGGCGGAAGTTCGCTGGATGGGACCGATATCAGGCCGCCGGCAAAAACTGAGCCCTTGTCCTTGTCTACCACCTCCATGTAAATCCTGATCGGTCCGATGGTTCCGGAAGAGGTGTTTTTGATCTTGAACGAGATCATGGGCTGACAGCTTTCCCGCTTCTCGGCCCAGTACGTCTTGAACCCGGAGAATTCGGCGCCCCCCGCACGCGGAACCTCGGATTGTGCGGGGGCACCAGTCACCAGCGCCACCGTCAGTAATGTGGCGAGCATCGTTCGCATCAACCGATATCCCCCGATGACCTGGAAAAGCAGACAGATAGCATTTTGCCTGGAATGACGGAAGCTGGCGATGGTATCGGCGGTTCTTCGGCTTCAGCCACGACTAACGGCATGCCCGAGAGGAGCGGCGGCCTGGACAGGAGGATGGTGATCAGTATTTGGTCGAAACCGCGCGATGCGGCCACCGCCGCTACCTCAATCACCATCGCGGGAACTTCGGCGCTCTTCGCAGCAACCAACATCCTGGGCTGGAGAGGTAAACCGCTCTCGCGTTGCGGCCAATTCTCCCTATGATTGTTATATGCGAGTGCTTTCGACACGCCCTGTAGCAGCATCTCCGTGAGATCCAAAACGAGGCGGCCCCCCCCCGTTCCCGCGGCCTCGTCATGAGGCGTGATGTCCCACTCGGCCTCGTAGCCATCGGCGCCTCCGCTGGAGGCATAGAGGCTTTCCGCCAGTTTTTCGAAAAAATGCCGCCCGACAGCGGGCTGGCGTTCGTCGTGGTGCTGCATCTTTCAGCCGGCCGCAAAAGCATGTTGCCGGGGATCCTGGCACGCTGGACCAGCATGCCGGTGGCCGAAGCGCACGACGGTGTGGCGATCAGAGCCGATCATGTCCTCGTGATCCCGGCGGGCACGGTCGCGGAGCTTCGGGACGGCCAAGTATTTTTGCGGCACCTGGCAACGAACTCACCGCGCATCGTCACTCCGATCGACGCGTTTTTTGATTCCGTTGCCTCAGGTCTGACCGAGGACGCGATCGGCGTCATTCTGTCCGGCACCGGCCATGACGGTTCCCTGGGGCTCAAGGCGATCAAGGCGCGAGGTGGGCTGACACTCGCCCAGGGCGGTGACGGTTCCGGCCCGGAATATCCCGGAATGCCTGACAGCGCCGTGGCCGCGGGCGCCGTCGACCTCTACGTGCGGGTAGAAGACATGCCCGACCGCATCCTCGCCGCGCGACACATACGTCTGGCGACACGGGACGTGGACGAACCCGAGACGGATGGCAACAAGATCCGCACGGTGATCTGCGACATTCTGCGCTCCCGCCTCGGTCATGATTTCTCCCAGTACAAGCAGCAGACTTTCATCCGGCGCGTGCAGCGGCGGATGCAGGTAACCCGAGTGACCAAATATGATGATTACGTCCGTCTGCTGGAGACCGACCGCCAGCAGGCGGTGCTGTTGTTTCGCGACCTGCTGATCAGCGTGACCAGTTTCTTTCGTGATGCCGGGACATTCTCAGGTACTGGAAAGAGACATTGTCCCCCGCCTGTTCGCAGGCAAGGACGCGACCAGCGAGCTGCGGATCTGGGTGCCGGGCTGCGCCACCGGCGAGGAGGCCTACTCGCTCGCCATCCTATTGCGCGAGCACATGGACAAGGTCGTCACATCTCCAAAAGTGCAAATCTTCGCCAGTGACATCGATGAGATCGCGATCGACACTGCTCGGCTAGGACGATTTCCGGCGACCTTGCTAGAGGGCATCACACCGGAACGGCGATCCCGGTTCTTTTCAGAGGGGCCAGACGGATACCTCGTCCGGCAAGAAATTCGTGAACTCTGCACGTTTTCCGCCCACAGCCTGATTCGTGATCCGCCATTCTCGCGGATCGATATGATCTCCTGCCGCAATCTACTGATATACATGGACATCGAGTTGCAGGACCGGGTAATCCCGATCTTTCACTATGCGCTTATCCAGAATGGTATCCTCGTCCTGGGCTCGTCTGAAACGATTGCCCGCCAGGAGCGCCTGTTCCACCCGGTTGACCGGTCGCATAAAATCTTTGTTCGTCAGGATGGTGCCGTCGAGGTGCCAAGCGTTTATCGTTTTGAAACCACCGAGTTGCGGCGTGGTGCTAGAATGGGCGACGCCCAACGTCTCGGTCGGAAGACGCATCGATCGGCAGCGATTGCCTCAGCCAACCGGCGTGTTCTGGAGCGCTTCGCGGCGCCCTTCGTGGTGGTGAACGCGGTCGGCGAAGTCGTGCATTTCTCGGACCATATCGGCCGGTTCTTGGAACCCGCGCCCGGTTCGCCCACCACCAACCTGTTTGACATGGCTCGCCACGGCTGGGCCCTGGAACTTCGGTCGGCGCTGCGGCGTTGTATTGAAACCAGGCGCCCGGTAGAGCAGTTTCGTTCCGTCCTCAAGGCGGATGGTGAGCCATCCCTGCCGGTCAGGCTGATCGTGGAGCCGCTACCGAGCCCCGAACAGGACTCATTGTATATGATTGCTTTTGTCGAGGCCGACGTGTCGCCAGCGTCTGACGACGATCCGACGTTCGCCCTGGAGAGCCCCGAGACCACCGCGGGCATCGCGGACCTGGAACGGGAGAACCGCGATCTGCGGGAGCGGCTGCAATCGACCACCGAAGAGCATGCTGCTTCAATCGAAGAACTTCGCAGCTCCAATGAAGAACTTCAATCAGTAAATGAGGAGTTGCAATCGACCAATGAGGAACTGGAAACCTCTCGCGAAGAAATTCAGTCCGTCAACGAAGAGCTTAATACCGTTAATGCACAGTTGTCTGCAAAGGTGGAGCAGCTTGATCGCAGTAATGGCGACCTGAAGAATCTGTTCGACAGCACCAAGGTGGCCACGGCATTCCTCGATCCGTTCCTGATCATCCGCAGCTTCACCCCGGAGATTGCCGGTATCTACAACCTGATTCCCAGTGATGTGGGCCGTCCATTGACCGACATCGTCAGCCGGTTGAGCTACACGACGCTGCGGGAGGATGTTCAGGCGGTAGTGCACACCCTCCAGCCGCTGGAGAAGCGGGTTCAACGGCAGGACGGGTCGGCGCACTATCTGATGCGTATTCTGCCATACCGCACACCTGACAGCACGGTAGATGGATCGCTGATCACGTTCGTCGATGTCACCAGCATCGTTCGTGCCGAGGAACATCAGCGGCTGCTAGTTGACGAACTCAACCATCGGGTCAAGAACATGCTGACCGTGGTGATTTCGTTGGCAACGAACACGATCATGCGATCAGCGACGCTGGAAGCGTTCAAGGAGGTCTTCCTCGGGCGTATTCATGCCCTGTCCGCCTCCTATGCGTTGCTCAGCCGCGATCGGTGGTCGCCGATCCCGCTGCGGGAAATCCTGATGCCGGAACTAGAACCGTTTTTGTCGCGCGAGCGTGCGAATGCGGAGCTGACCGGACCAAAAGTGCTAGTGGAGCCGCGTATCGCGCTCGCGTTGGGCATGGCTACGCATGAATTGACTACCAACGCTGTCAAGTTCGGTGCCTTGTCCACTCCGGATGGCAAGGTCCATATCAATTGGGCCGTCCAACAAGATGCCAGTGGCGCGGCGCTGGTATTGAGATGGGTTGAACAGAATGGTCCGCCGGTAATCCAACCAGTCGTCGTGGTTTCGGCATGACGTTGATTGAACGTGCTTTCGCCCATGATGTCCAAGGCGAGGCCGAGGTTACCTTCTTGCCCGAGGGAGTGGTCGCGACGTTGATTGCGCCGTTGCCTAAGCTGCAAGAGCACGTGCCGTCGCAGGATGCGCGAAGCCGCATTCCTTCGCTGGACGGGCAAAACAAGGAAACACCATGATGTTCATCCCTGAGCCCCTGCTCGTCGGCAAGCGCGTTCTCATCGTCGAAGACGAGTTACTGGTGGCGATGTTAATCGAGGGTCTATTGGAAGAATGCGAATGCAGCATCGTCGGTCCGTGCGGCACATTCGAGAAAGCGCTTGAGGCAGCCCGAACCGAGACGTTCGACCTGGCCGTGCTGGACGTCAACCTGCGGGGCACGATGGTGTACCCGGTAGCAGAGCTGCTCTCGGCGCGGCATATCCCGTTCCTGTTTGTGTCCGGCTATGGCGATGACGCGATCCCGCCTGGCCACGATGCTTGGAGAGTGTGCGCCAAACCTTTCAAGGGAAACGATCTAGTAAAGATGATGTCCGAGGCTCTCCTGGCCGAGACGCATTCATAGCCCGCAGCGGACTGTCAATCACCTCGATTATCGCTTTTGTCCTGCCAGCCACCGGAACACGACGGAGAAATCCTTGGCGCCATCACCGCCTTCGACGACCTGTTGGTAGAACGACAGCGCCTTCGCGGCCAATGGAGTGGGCGAACCGGTCGCTTCCGCAGCCGCCTGTGACAGCGTCACGTCTTTGACCATCAGGGCGGCGGCAAACCCCGGCGCATAGTCGCGGTTGGAAGGGGCCGCAGGCACCGGGCCAGGTGCGGGACAGTAGTTGGACAGCGCCCAGGAATTGGCGGTCGCCGTGGCGCAAATCTGGTGCAGCTTTCCCCAGTCCAGACCGAGCTTCTCGGCAAGCAGAAACCCTTCCGAGACACCCACCATATTGATGGCCAGCATCATGTTGTTACAGATCTTGACAGCCTGCCCTGCCCCTGGCGCGCCGGCGTGGAAGATGTTCTTGCCCATCGCCTCCAACACGGGCTTGCCGCGGGCGAATGCTTCCTCCGTGCCGCCGACCATGAAGGTCAGTGTGCCGTTCTGGGCGCCCGCCGTGCCGCCCGATACGGGGGCGTCCAGCATCGCGAGACCGGCGGCCTCAGCGGCGGCAGTGACGACGCGAGCGGTTTCCACATCAATGGTGGAGCAGTCGATCAGCAGTGGCCGTTCAGCGGCGGCAACTTCGATCAGGCCGCCCTGGTGAAGGTATACGTCGCGCACATGTTCGCCAGCCGGCAGCATGGTGACGATGATCGAGGCACCTCGGGTGGCGTCAGCTGCGCTAGCGGCGGTCTTGCCGCCAGCCTTGGACAGCGCCTCCAGCGGGGCTGGGCTCAGGTCGTAGCCAGTGACGACGTGACCGGCCTTCACGAGGTTTGCCGCCATTGGGGCGCCCATGTTGCCCAAGCCTATGAAACCGATTGTAGCCATCGTCACAGCACCTCGAAAATTTCGTAGATCGGGCCTTCAGGCGGCCGGCTGCCCGTGCCGATGCCAAACACCTTGTTGAGCCAGGCGTATCTGGGGGAGGCGGTTTCGAATATCACGATAGTACGGAAGTAGTACTCTGACGGGTCGACGAACTGGCCGGTGTTGACCCTTTCCATCACCGCGGCGGGGCCATGGCGCAGGCCCCTGTATGTCAAGCCGATCGTGGCGCCATCATCGGTTTGTAGCACGATGCGGACATCGAGGGTGGTGACACCATCCGGCCGGCCGATGATCCAGTCAGAGCCCCCGGGCAGGACCGTGCCCCG
Source organism: uncultured Alphaproteobacteria bacterium (assembly GCA_963819345.1). Taxonomy (GTDB): domain Bacteria; phylum Pseudomonadota; class Alphaproteobacteria; order Acetobacterales; family Acetobacteraceae; genus Rhodopila. The sequence goes on along the minus strand of CAWFVX010000019.1, from coordinate 39,307 downwards.
CAGCTTAGGCCCTTCGAACGTCCCGCCGGCGACCAGACCGATGCGACGGTTGCCGCTCGGGGTCTCGCCGATTGGCTGCATGCCGCTGACTGCGAGCCTGAGGGTGAGCAGGTGGGATGTGCGAATTTCGGCCATGTTGGTCTCCTCCGGAGGCGTTGCGGCGGATGAGAGCCGATCCGGTGAGGGGAGACAAGGGCGGGTGAGATGCAACGAAGGCAATCCTTCATCAGGCAAAATGAAGCCATGGAGGAGGCTGACTTCAAGATGACCCGGACCCAAGCTTGGACAAATAAGGGCAGCTTGGGCTCGGCCCCGCGGGTGGAATTTCGTGACTGTGAAGCGACGAAATCATCAGCCGGGTCCCTTCACGTGTCTGCAACTGTATCGCGGGAAACAACTGTCTCCGGGGTGTCGATCCCACACTGTATGGCAAATAAGGTTACAGATCTGACGACCGCTTTGATTTTCAAAGTCATACTGGTGCGGCGTCACGTTGCCGCTTCGCTATGGCTGCTTGCAATGAACATCCGCAGGTTGCCACTGCGTCGCCCGTGATAACGTAGTATTGCGATCGTGGCACTCGTTCTCTTGACATTTTCCGCGTGATGGTATAACAACGCAGATGTAACCATGTAGGAGGGTGCAAATCCAGCATGACTCCACCGAGCATAGATAGAGTTGCCGATCATCGTGGCGTCGGCAACTGAGTTATAGTCCACGCAAAAGCTTGGCTTTTGATGCCGAGCGGCGAAGATCAGCTTCGCATTCGGACCCCCGTTTACGCTGTGTGCGTACGGGGGTCTTTGCTTTTTCGGTGAAGGTCGATTCCCTACGAGGGCCTCCTTTTCAAAGAATTCGATTGCTTTGCAGGCTTACCAGTGGCTGGAATAGGCCTAGTCATACGGAGAGCCGGTTTTATGGTGACGCTCGAAGCCATCCTCGACGATGCGAAACACCACCCATCCTCCGCCAACACGACAGTTCTCAACTCAGACCAGTTTCATACCGTTCGCGGACCGTCGAGCACCATCTTTCGAGCCAGATTGGACGCCGCACTGGCTGGTTCCGCGGATCTTATGAAGGTGCAGCAACTCAACACCTTCGAAGGGCTGGAGGTCGTCGAACCGGTGCAGGCGGGCATCCACGGAGGCTATTGGTACTTGCGCAATCTGACGCACAACGGAGAGACGTTGCCGGCAGGTGAAAGCCGTTATCGCTCGATTGTCGAAGCGCTGGAAGCCGCCATTCAGTGGTGGCAAGCGGAAACATGGTGCCGCGGCGTGATCGTGCGCAACTACGACGTTAAGCATTCGAACGGATCGCAATGACCAGCGGCGGCGCGCCGTCGCCCTCCTAGCGGACCACGACGTTCAGCTTCTGGGGGAAGCGACGGTCGAGTGGTGAACTTGGCGATTGGCGTGCGGAGCTAACCCAGCCTAGCCTTGGCACAGCCTCCCGGAGGGAACCCAGCATGTCCAGCCCGTATCCGCTTCCCGAATCAAACCTCGCGGCGCTTGGTTTTGCCGCCAAGCCGCTCGATCACCTCGACGGAATGATCCAGTCGCACATCTCCGAGGGCCGTTACCCCGGCGCCCAGATCGCCCTCGCTCGCCACGGGAAGCTCGGCCTCCTCAGGACTTACGGCAATGCCCGCTCCGAAGGAGCCATTGTCCCAGCCACCAATGAAACCCTGTTCCTGTTGTTCAGCCAGACCAAAGTGCTCACCTCGGCCGCCGTTTGGACGCTGGTCGAGGAAGGCAAACTGTCGTTCATGGACAAGGTCGCTGACCACCTGCCGGAGTTCGCTGGGCGTGGCAAGGCCGACATTACTTTGCAGCAGGTCATGACCCACCAGGGGGGGTTCCCGTCCGGTGACGTCACTCAGGCAAGCTGGACCGACCACGCGTTGATGCGTGCCCAGGTCTGCGATTTTTCGCTGGAGTGGACTCCCGGCAGCCGCCTGCAGTACCACCCCCGAGCGGCTCACATGGTGCAGGCGATGGTGCTTGAGGCGGTTACCGGCCAGGATTTTCGGACTGTCATCCGCGAACGGGTGATCGAGCCGCTCGGCCTTGGCAACGACATATTCGTTGGCGTGCCGGAATCGCAACAAACTCGCTGCGCCGACACCTATGCCTCGGAGAAACGAGATAACTCTGCCGCCTTCCGGGCGGCCGGTCTGCCTAACGGCGGCGGTTACGCTACCGCCCGCGGCATGGCCGCGTTCTACCAGATGCTCGGACATGGCGGCCGCCTCAACAACGTCCGCCTGTTTTCGCCAAGGCTGATAGCCTATGTGTCGCGGAGCCACACCGGCGAGAGCCCTGATCACGCGATGACAGGCATCCCGATGCATCGCGGGCTTGGCCCGCATGTGCGCGGCGAGAGCGATAGCATCCGCGGTCTAGGCACGATCGGGTCCGCGGTGACTTTCGGGCACGGCGGCGTCGGGTCGTCGTATTCCTGGGCGGACCCAAGCAGCGGAGTTTCTTTCACCTACCTGACCAATTTCGTCAGCCCGGACCCTTGGCATTCGCTGCGCCTGGACCGGGTCGCGAACCTGGTGCATGCGGCGATCGACTGATTGGTTCGCGCGGGCACAAACATTAGGGGGAAAGCCTTGGAGGCTGGTCCCCGGGCGGTTCGGCGAGGGAGGCTGATGCGGCCGACGCGATCAACCAATTCCGAAACAGAATGATCTTCGGCGCGTCGGCGGTCGCCTCCGGTGTGACGACGTAGTAGCCTGCGTCTTGAGGCAGCACCGTGTCGAACGGCGCGACGAGACGACCGGCGGCGAGATCTCCCTCCACCAGTTGCTGGCGTCCTAAAGCAACGCCAAGGCCCTCGACGGCAGCCTGGATCGCCAGAAAGCTCATATCGAAGGTCAGGCCCCTTTGGGCGGCGATCGAAACGGGTAGACCCGCGGCGGTGAGCCATAGGCGCCAGTCGTCCCGGAAGGCCATCGTGTGCAACAGGGTATGGTTGGCGAGATCCGCCGGCTTACGGAGCGGTTCGAGCCCACTCAACAAACCTGGCGCGCAAACAGGAAACAGCCTTTCTGCCATCAGCCAGTGCGCGCGCAACCCTGGCCAGTGGCCATGGCCATAGCGAACCGCAACGTCCACCTCTTCCCGGCGGAAGTCTACCAGGTGAGGGGACGTGGTGATCCGAACCTCCATGCCGGGATTGGCATCCTGGAACGCGGCCACCCGGGAGACGAGCCATTTCGTCGCGAGGGAGGCGGTGGTGCTGACCGTCAGCCGCCCGTCAAAGCCCGTGCGGCGCAGCCTTTCGGTTGCGCGGTGCAGGTCTTCGAAGGCGGCCCGCACCGAGGGCAGGTAGCTTTCGGCTTCCTGCGTCAACGTCAGAGCGCGGTTTTGGCGAATGAAAAGTTTGATCCCAAGTTGGTCTTCCAGGCGGCGGATTTGATGGCTGACCGCGGTCTGGGTGACGTTCAACTCGGCGGCGGCCTGGGTGAAACTCAGAAGCCGCGCGGCGGCTTCGAACGCGCGAAGACCGTTGAGCGAGGGAAGCAGCATGATCGCCTAGCATGAATTTATGTCATGAATAGCCTGACAAAGGATCGTTTGTCACCTGCTGTCGGGCGGCCCACTTGCGATCCGATGCCAACGGTTGCTTGGAGGGTATCATGAGTATGATCACACCTGACATTATCGCTTTTCATGGAAGTTATCCGCGGCTTTTGGCCCGTCGTCCCTTGGGGTTGACCAGTTGGCTTGGGCGTCTGGTCGGGACGTGGCGAAGGCGGATCAGGGAAAGGCAGGCTTTTGCCAGGCTCGATTACCGCGAGCTTCGGGATATCGGCTTGTCACGCTGGGATGTTGAGCGCGAACTAGCAAAACCGTTTTGGCGTGACTGAGACACAAAAGTAGGGCCTTGACCCTTCCAGGGCCTGCAACAATTCCGAAAACCAGCCAGTTAAGGGTCAGGTTGCGCAGATAAAGCACAATACCCGCCCAGACGTCGGCTGAAAATGCTCCTGTGGGTGGGGGGAGGTAATTGGTAACGCCGCGCAGACGGTGCAACGCCAGGTCGCGGTTCGTCGCCAGCTTCTCCTGGGCTTTCTCGACATCCCCCGCTTCTTCGATCAGCATCTGCAGCCAGCCGCCGATGAACCCGCCACCCGATACCGTGGACAGGTAGTCGAACTTATTGAGCAGGCGCATCTTGGCCAGGGATTGCAGCACACCCAAAGAGAAAGCGGCACTACGGATGCCGCCGCCCGATAGAGACAAGGCGGTCAGCTTAAGGCGAATGGCCCGCGCTTCGAGCGTCTCACCGCATGTATCGGCAGATTGATGGTAGCAGAACCGTGCTGCCTTCCGACGGCGCTCAATCTCGTCAAATTCCTCACAAAGGGCGGGCCGTGGCCTCTAGGATTTCTAGTTGCGGCTCCTCAACGGGTGATCCGAACAACCGACGTATAGTGGTGTTTAAGGCCATCGCTTCTTTCCCCGCTGAATTGGCCGGCGCCACATCGGCTCAGGTCGAACCTGTCCAGTCGACTTAACTAGATGCCACAGTCGGTAGATGTCTTGCATGCATCTATCGTCGGGATAGCTGACCTAGCAAATAAGGCGATTGCTCGCGTCAGCCCATTCTTGCGCCAGCATCACAAACTTCAGTCCAGGCCTTAAAGTTTGAGTTCCGCCGGGCGCCGGTGACGGCGGCTCTCACGTTCGAGCGGGAAGACCGGTGGCGAACCAAGCTGTTGATGTCGATAGGCGCCAAGAGTTCACGGTGAGAGCAGGCGCCTCGGAATCCCGAGCAGGATTGGGCTGCCGCCATTCCCGCGTGGTCACATGGAAGACGGGGCCGGCCGCCGATTACGATAGATCGCCAGCGCAGCGGTGTTATTTTGCACTCCTAGGTGTCACGGCTGATCAGCGCAGCCGAAACCACCTGTCAGGGCACATCAGTATGCCGTGCAGTTTAGGAATCCACGATGGGAGAAAGATTTTCGTGAAAATTCAGTCCCGCAGTCGTTTCTTTGATGACTCCTGCGCGAATCAGATAGTCGCCAAAATGCTCATCGCCGCTGCGTTTCTTGGCGTATGATTCAAACAGTGGAGACAGCGCGGCCACAATCGCATCACCATCGACATCGCGACGATGCAGTTTGTTCAGGCGAGTGCCTTCATAGGCACCGCCAAGATACAAGTTGTAAATGTCGGGCGTGCGGCCAACCAATCCGATCTCAGAGACGTAGGGCCGAGCACAGCCGTTCGGGCAGCCGGTCATGCGGATGGTGATTTCTTCATCACGTAGTCCGAAGCGCTCCATTTCATCTTCCAGGCGAGTGATTAGATCGGGTAAATAACGTTCACTCTCGGCTAGTGCCAAGCCGCAGGTCGGCAGCGCTACACATGCCATCGCGCTGCGCCGCAGCCCACTGACCGGCCGATCCAGATGATACTCGGCCAGCAAAGTCTCGACCTTGCCGCGTGATTCGACAGGAATATCGGCGATGATCAAATTCTGGTTCGGCGTCATGATGAAGCGGCCGACGCCAAGCTCGGCGATGGCGTGCAGTCCCTCCAGCATCCGGCCGCGAATTCGGCCGTTTTCCACGAACAAGGTAAAGTGGGCGGTCCCATCGGCTTCCTGGGCCCAGCCCAGCCTGTCGCCGGTGGAGGTGAAAGTTGCCTTCCTCGCCGATTCAAGCTTCACGGCCAGACGCTCGTTCACCAATCCCGCAAACCGCTCGATCCCCATGTCGTCGATGGTATATTTGAGGCGAGCATGCTTGCGGTTGGAACGATCGCCGTAATCGCGCTGGACGGTCACGACCGCCTCCGCCACGTCCACCGCGTGCTCCGGCTTGCAAAAGCCGATCACGTCGCCGGTACGGGGGTAGGTTTCGGGCTCCCCGTGGGTCATCCCCATGCCGCCGCCAACCACGACGTTGTAACCGATGATTCGATTGCGTTGCACAATGGCGATCAAGCCGAGATCATGGGCGAAAACATCGACATCATTGTGCGGAGGGAGTGCGATTGCGATCTTGAATTTGCGCGGCAGGTAGGTACGGCCGAGAATCGGTTCATCCTCGACCTCGCCACCGGACACCTTCTCCTCATCCAGCCAGATCTCGTGCCAAGCTCTGGTGCGGGGCAACAGATGGCCCGAGATGTTGCGCGCCAGATCGCCAATTGCCGCATAAAGGTCGCGACGCCAGGGGTCTGCCGTAGCGATCACGTTGCGGTTGACGTCGCCGCAGGCAGCGATGGTGTCCAGCAAGTCGGCGTGCAGACCCTGCATCAGCGGTTTCAGGTTGCCCTTAAGGATGCCATGAAACTGCACGGTCTCGCGTGTGGTCAGCCGGATGGTATGGTTGGCGCGCTCGACCGCAAGTTTTTCCACCTTCAGCCATTGCTTCGGGGACAAAATGCCGGCCGGCACCCGCATCCGAACCATGAAGCTGAAAGCCTTCTCCATCCGCTGCTTGCCACGTTCGGCGCGCAAGTCGCGGTCGTCCTGCTGATAAAACCCGTGGAATTTAGTTAGTTGTGTATCGTCGTCAGCCAGGCTGCCGGTTTCGGTCTGGGTCAGTCCGTCGGCTATGGTGCCACGCAGGAGGTTGCTGTTGGCCTTGATGCGTTCATTGGGTGAGAGCGGACGATCGATGTCCATATCACGCTGTCCTCAGTAAACGTCACGCAGATAGCGGCCGTCGCGACGGATCGTGTCCAGTTCCGCCTTGGCCGAGGCCTCATCCTGCCCGCCCTGGTCGGCCAGCACGCGTAGTAGCATCGCGTGCACGTCCTTGGCCATCGCGTTAGCGTCCCCGCACAGATAGAGCGCGGCGCCATCCTTCAGCCACGCATAAAGATCAGATCGAGCATCCCACAGCGCATTCTGCACATAGCGCTTTTCCGGCTGATCCCGAGAGAACGCGACATCGATGCGGGTCAGGAGACTGCTCTTAAGCCAATCCTGTAGTTCCAATTGATACAGGAAATCGTGGGTATAGTTACGATGGCCGAAAATTAGCCAGTTACGGCCGCCCGCGCCGATCGCCTCACGCTCCTGCAGGAAGCCGCGGAATGGCGCCAAACCGGTGCCGGGTCCCACCATGATGATCGGCCGGTCGTTGTCCGCGGGCAGGCGGAAATGCGGATTGGAGCGAAGGAACACTTTAAGCCGGTCGCCCTCGCGGTGGCGCGCAGTGATGTCCACCGAGGCGACGCCGGCACGGTCGTGGCCCTGCGAGGCGTAGCGCAGAGCGGCGACCAGCAGATGGGCTTCCTCGCCGACCGCTTTGCGGCTGGAGGCAATAGAATAATACCGCGGCGGCAGCGGACGCAGCAGCGCGGTCAGTTGTTCAGCGGTCAACCCGCCGGTTGATGTTTCCAGGAGATCGATGATCTGGCGGCCTGCCGCCCAGCCTGCCGGGGGCGCCTCGGTGCGGGTCTCGCGCGCGAAATCCTCGATCTGCTTGCCGGTCAGCGTGGTAATGTCCAGGCGCTCGGTCAGGGCGCCGCGCAGTTTGTCGTCACCCGAAAGACCTGTGGCTCTCAGGATGGCATCGACGAGCGCGGGATCGTTGTATGGGGCCACGCCTAGGCTGTCTCCCGGCTCATAAAGGATCCCCGATCCCGCTAGCGAGACGGCGACGTGGTGGGTGTCAGAAGTTGAGCGGATGCCGGTCAGGCGTATGTGCTCAGTGACCTCCGCCTCGAAGGGGCGGGCGCGGCTGGGTGAATCAGCACCTGGCCGGGCGAAATCGACGTGGATGACAGAGGCCCCAGCATCTTTGATGCCGACCTCGGCGTTCAGATGTTGCAGAGTAGCGTCGATCCAACCGGTGGCCGGGGTTTCGAAGTCGAGATCGCACTCAATCCGGTCGGCGATGCGGGCTCCCCCGAGTGCGGCTAAGCGTTCGTCGATCTTGCGGCCGATCTCGCAGAACTGCGCATAGGCCCTGTCGCCAAGGGCCAACACGGCGAAGCGGGTCTTGTCAAAGCGCGGCGCATCGTCGGTCATCAATCTCTCGAAAAAATCGACGGCGCGCTGCGGCGGGTCGCCCTCCCCCCAGGTGGAGGCAACGACTAACAGGTTTTCCGTGGCCGCGGCCTGGGCGAGCGTGAAGTCCGCCATATCGACCACTTTCGGCGCAAACCCCAGTTTGGCGGCGGCCTTGCGGGCCTGAGCAGCCAGCGCCTCCGCGTTGCCGGACTCTGTGCCGAACAGGATTGTCAGCGGTACGCGCTTGGCCGGCGGTGCGGCCGGCACCGCGGTCTGAGGATCGTTTGCGGCCTGCAGGCCGGCCAGATAGCCGGACAGCCACGCGCGCTGTTCTGCCGTCGTCACCGAGATAACGCGATTCAGCGCAGCGATCTGCTCCTCCGCGAACGGCGCGGTGTGGGGGAGCAAGGGAGCGCTCTGCATGTGTATTCCTTTAGCCTGGGCCGGACGTCTGAAGCAGCAATCCGCGTCCGCCAGGCAACCAGACGGGACCTAGCTTCCATTAAAGCGAGGACCTCAGAAGACCGGACCGGTACGAATTAGAGTGCCTTAGGAGGATATCTTTCCAAAAACTGCAAGAGCGTCCTTCTAGATTAGAGAATTTAACTTCAATGACGCTGTTTCAGGATGGTTGTATTTGCTTTTGCATAGAGAACAGGAAAAATCCAACTGCGTGTTGCCAGCGCGCGGTCCGACCACCAAGGTGCGGCCCACTAACAAGCGTACCTCGAGGCAAACGATGGATCACGATTTCCGCAAGGCCGCGCTCGACTACCACCGGCTTCCCCGGCCCGGGAAACTCTCGATCGAGCCGACCAAGACCATGGCCACACAGCGCGATCTCGCGCTGGCGTACTCCCCGGGGGTTGCCGCGGCTTGCGAGGCAATCAAGGCCGATCCGAACGCGGCCTACGACTACACAGTGCGCGGCAACCTGGTGGCGGTGATCTCCAATGGCACCGCAGTGCTGGGGTTGGGCAATATCGGGCCACTGGCGAGCAAACCGGTAATGGAGGGCAAGGCTGTCCTATTTAAAAAATTTGCCGGCATCGACGTGTTCGACATCGAGGTCGATGCGGCGGATCCGACGAGATTCTGCGATGTCGTAGCGGCGCTCGAACCGACCTTCGGCGCGATCAACCTAGAGGACATCAAAGCGCCGGAGTGCTTCGCGGTCGAGGCGGAACTGCGGTCCCGGATGCGCATCCCGGTGTTCCACGACGACCAGCACGGCACCGCCATCACCGTCGCTGCCGCCGTGCGCAACGGGCTCCTGCTGCAAGGCAAGGACCTGTCGGACGTCAAACTGGTCACCTCGGGGGCCGGCGCCGCGGCTCTGGCTTGCGTCGATCTGCTGGTCTCCATGGGGCTGCGGCCGGAAAATGTCACGCTGACCGACATCAAGGGCGTGGTGAACAAGCACAGGCCCGACATGCTGGCGAACATGGCGCGGTATGCTCGCGACACCAACGCCAGTACGTTGCCGGACGCTCTGCCGGGCACTGACATCTTCATGGGCCTATCCGCGCCCAGGGTCCTGAAACCCGAATGGCTGCCGTTGCTGGCTGATAAGCCGCTGATCCTGGCCCTCGCCAATCCGGACCCGGAGATCGACCCGCAGCTGGTCACGGCTGCCCGCCCTGACGCGATCGTCGCCACCGGGCGTAGCGATTATGCCAACCAGGTCAACAACGTGCTGTGTTTTCCGTTCATCTTCCGCGGCGCGCTCGATGTTGGGGCCACCACGATCAACGAGGCAATGAAGATCGCCGCCGTCGAAGCGATCGCCAAGCTGGCACGCGTGGAGGCCAGCGAGGTCGTCGCCGCGGCCTATGGCGGAGCGGCGCCGGTATTCGGGCCGGACTATATCATCCCCAAGCCGTTCGATCCTCGCCTAATTCTGGAGATCGCCCCAGCCGTCGCCCGAGCGGCGATCGAGACCGGGGTTGCTCGGCGGCCGATCACGGATTTCCAGGCGTATCAGCGCGATCTTGAGCGGTTCGTCTTCCGCTCCGGCTACCTCATGCGCCCGGTGTTCGAGGCTGCCTCACATGATCCCAAGCGAGTTGTCTTCGCCGAGGGTGAGGACGAGCGGATCCTGCGCGCCGCGCAAACTCTGGTCGATGATGAAATCGCCCGGCCTATACTGTTGGGACGGCGTGAGGTCATTTGCGCCAAGGTGAAGGAGATGGGGCTGCGCTTGGATCTCGATCAGGCGGCCCGCATTCTGGACCCGACCTCGGACCGCGAGGTGTTCGACCGCCTGATCCCGGAATACCAGCGTTTGGCCGGCCGGCGTGGCACCCCGCCGGACCCCGCCGCGCGCCGGGTCGCGAACCGGCCGTCGGTCGCGGCGGCAATGCTGTTGCATGATGGGCAGGCGGACGCCGCGATCTGTGGCGGGACAGGGGCGTGGTGGCGGCAAATCCAATACATCCTACCGATCATCTCCCGGCGTCCTGACGTCAATCGCGTTTACGCGCTGTCTTGCCTCATCATTCCCAGCGGCGTGGTGTTCATCTGCGACACGTTCATGGTTATAGATCCGACTGCGGAACAGATTACTGAAATGACGCTGCTGGCCGCGGAGGCAGTGCGCGGTTTTGGCCTGACGCCCAAGGCGGCGCTGGTATCGCACTCCAGCTTTGGGGCGAGTGACAGTCAGTCGGCGCGCAAGATGCGGCAGGCCCTGTCGATGATCCGAGTGCGCGCGCCTGAACTGGAAGTGGATGGCGAGATGCATGGGGACGCAGCTTTAGTGCAGGCGATTCGCGACAAGGCAGTGCCCGACAGCCGGCTGACGGGATCGGCCAACCTGCTGATCATGCCGACGCTCGACGCGGCCAACATCTCCTTCAATGTGCTGAAGGCCGCCGCTGACGGTCTACCGGTCGGGCCGATCCTGCTAGGCATGTCCAAACCAATCCATGTGGTCGTTCCCAGCGTTACTGCGCGGGGAATCGTTAATCTGAGCGCATTGGCGGTGGTGGAGGCGCAGGAACAGGCCGGCGCAATTGCGTAGGACCATGGCGCGACCGCCGGGCTGCAATCTAACCTTCATCAGGTCCCATTAAGTATGCTGTGGCTCCTGCTTGGCGGTTTTGTTCTTTTTCTGCTCCTCGGCGGGTTGCGCGCGTTCGAGCGAGCGTCGGTCACGTCGGTGAAGTCCTTGTTCGCCTGGATTGCGGCGCTTGGCGGACTTAGCTTGGCATTGCTGCTGATCCTGACGGGAAAAGGCGGCATCGCCCTGGGCGCGCTGACCCTGTTCGGCCCGCTGATCTATCAAAAGTGGCAAGCCGCCCGAGGCCGGCGTGTGGGCGGAGGTGCACCACCTCGCGCCTCCAGCCAAATGAGCCGTCAGGATGCTTATGACGTGCTGGGTCTGAATCCGGGCGCCTCGGAAGCGGAGATCCGCGAGGCGCATCGCCGCCTGATGCGCGGCGCCCACCCCGATGCCGGCGGATCGGATTGGCTAGCCGTCCGGATCAATCAGGCTCGCGACATTCTGCTTGGGTAACGCCACACGACGTCGTATCTAGACCTCGCCGCTTCGTGTTGTTTCTCGCGCCCGTCTGCGTCGTTTTTCATACTCCGCCATAGTTCCGCCCACCGCGCGTGATGCCTACGAGCAATTTCAAATCCGGAGTTGATGCGTGATCAAGAAACTGCGCAAAGCCGTTCTTCCTGTCGCCGGACTGGGAACGCGCTTCCTGCCCGCCACCAAGGCAATTGCTAAAGAGATGCTGCCCGTGGTCGATAAGCCGCTGATCCAATACGCTGTGGAGGAGGCGCGCGCCGCCGGCATCGAGCAGTTCTGCCTGGTCACTGGCCGCGGGAAGACCGCGCTGGTGGAGCATTTCGATATCGCTTACGAACTGGAAGTCACGCTTCGGGAGCGAAACAAGACCGAAGCGCTCGCTTCACTGAAAGACTCCCAAAGCGAGCCGGGGTCGATCACCACGGTGCGTCAGCAGGTGCCGTTAGGGCTCGGCCATGCCGTCTGGTGCGCGCGCGCATTTGTCGGCGACGATCCGTTCGCGGTTCTGCTGCCGGACGATCTTGTGCTGGCTGAGAAGCCATGCCTGCAGCAACTCGCCGACGCATATTACCAAACCGGCGGCAACGTCGTCGGGGTGACCGAAGTGCCGCGTGATCAGACCAATCGTTACGGTATTCTGAAGATTGGCAAGGATGACGGACGCCTGGTCGAGGTGACTGGTCTGGTGGAAAAACCAGCCCCAAAGGACGCACCCTCCAATCTGTCGATCATCGGCCGCTACATCTTGATGCCGGAAGTGATCAAGTATCTGGCGCTAATGGAGCGGGGCGCCGGAAACGAGGTTCAACTCACCGACGGCATGGCTCGATTGATCGGCGAGCAGCCGTTCCACGGCCTGCGCTACGACGGGCGGCGTTTTGATTGCGGAAACAAGATCGGTTTCCTGGAGGCGCAGATTGCGTTCGCCCTCAAGCGGCCTGATCTCGCCGACGCCGTAAGGGCCTTCCTGAAAAAATACGTCTGAGTTAGCGTGGGTCATGTCCTTCTCCCATCACTTTGATCCGACGGTCCTGCGCGAGTACCGATATCCGCGGCATAGTTGGGCGCACCTTGCATTCGGTTGATGCATTCGCAATCGGGCGGGTGTTTGGCTCACTCGTCGCCAGGAACGGCGGCAAGCGGGTCGCGGTCGGCTATGATGGCCGGCTGACCAGCCCGGAGCTTGAGCAGGCGCTGGTCGATGGGCTGCGGGCAAGCGGCATGGAGGCGCTGCGGATAGGCCGTGGCCCAACACCGATGCTGTATTACACCGCGACCACCAGGGAGACGGACGGAGCCGTGATGGTCACCGGCTCGCACAATCCGCCAGACTACAACGGCTTCAAGATGATGCTGGGCCGCAAGCCGTTCTTCGGACAGCAGATAATGCAAATTGGTGCGCTGGCCGAGGCCGGGGATGTCGTCCCGGAAGCCGCCGGCGGCGAGCAGAAGATCGACATTGCAGACGACTACATCGCTCGATTGCTGGCTGATTGGGACGGCGGCGATCGTATGCTGAAAGTGGTCTGGGATAACGGCAATGGCGCCGCTGGGGACGTGCTGCAGAAGCTGGTCGCGTCGCTGCCCGGCGAGCATGTCGTGCTGAACGGGCCTATCGACGGCCGTTTTCCGGCGCACCACCCGGACCCGACGGTGCCGGCGAATTTGGCTGAGCTGATCGCCGCGGTGCGTAAGCAAAAGGCCGATATCGGAATCGCTTTCGACGGCGACGCGGACCGGATCGGACTGGTTGACGATTTGGGCGAAATCCTGTTCGGCGACCAGATTATGGTGATTTTGGCGCGCGACGTGCTGAAGGCGCACCCTGGGTCAACCATCATTGCCGATGTGAAGGCCAGCCAGGTGTTGTTCGATGAAATCGGCAAGGCCGGCGGAACGCCACTGATGTGGAAGACAGGCCACTCGCTGATCAAGTCGAAGATGGCCGAGACTGGCTGCCCGCTCGCCGGCGAGATGTCCGGCCATATCTTCTTTGCCGACCGATGGTACGGTTTCGACGATGCGCTGTATGCCGCCGTCCGTACCTTAGGCATCGTCGCCCGAATGGACGGCAAATTGTCGGCGGTGCGGGAGGCGTTGCCGCACGTGATCAACACGCCGGAGGTGCGTTTCGACTGCGATGACCGCCGCAAGTTCGCGGTTATCGAGGAAGTTGCTGGTCGCTTGCAATCCGAGGAAGCAAATGTGTCAGCGACGGATGGCGTGCGGGTGCAGACCGCCGACGGCTGGTGGCTACTGCGCGCGTCCAACACTCAAGCTGTGCTGGTTGCCCGGTGCGAGGCGACCACGGCGGCGGGCCTGGAGCGGCTGAAGGCGGCGCTGGTGAAACAGCTTGGGGCTTCGGGTCTGGCGGAGCCGGATTTTTCGGGAAGCCATTCCGGGCACTAGCTCAAAACCCCCAAAACGCCGATGATCCGAACTTCGACGTTCGATCATCGTCGGTATTGAATCTACAAACCTCCAAACCACAATAACCGTTCCCCGTCAGACATCACCCCCCTCTGTCTGGCGATTGGACGACTTCTGGTCCAGGTCGAGGCGACCTGAAAATCTGCTCCGACGATGCTTATAGCGGCTAGTTCTTCGTCCCAGACGATCACACTTTTGGAATAAAGAGGAAGTTGTAATATCGGCTTGTCGGGCAAAGTAGGCTGCCTACCAGTGCCCTCAAGGCGATTCGCTTCATTGGCGTTGATGAACTCCCGCTCGGCAGCACCGGTAAGCTTGAACGGCACACGTTGGAGAAGTCGCTCAGCCACTTTTGAACAATCATTTTAAATCAGTTTACTCGGGGGTCATCCGGATAGTAAGCGAACAACCCAGGTCGAGCGCGGCGCTCGCCTCGGAAAATGACATGGGCTGAGCACACTTCACGCCTCTCTCGCTCATGCAGCCCGAGCCTTTCCCACAAACCTAAGAAAGTGTTGGTGTATGACAGTTCGCAGGTCGCCAGTCGGCCGCTTCGACCAAGCCGAGAAGCTCAACGCCTGCATTTTTGACGTCGACGGCGTTCTGCTCGCGTCACCGCATGAGCGTGCCTGGCGCGAAGCACTACAGGGGTTCGCCGATCCCGATCAATTCACGACGGCGATGTACCAGGCCCATGTTGCCGGCAAGCCTAGGTTCGATGGTGCGCGCGCGGCGCTTCTCGCACTAGGCGTCCCAAACGCCGAGCAGCAGGCCGTGCCTTACGCGGAACGTAAGCAGAAACGGCTAGAGGAGTTGATCGAAGAAGGCAGCGTCGAGGCCTTCCCGGACGCACTCCGCTTCGTTCAGGCAGTCGCGGAATTGGGTTTGCCGATGGCTGTCGCTTCGTCCTCTAAAAACGCTAACGGAATGATGCGGCCGATTCGCCTCGCCACCGGACAGAGCCTGCTCGATGTCTTTGGCGCCAATGTCTGCGGGCGTGACTTGCCACATGGCAAACCTGACCCGGCGATCTTTCTCCTAGCCGCCGCGGAGTTGCATGCCGATCCCCTGCACTGCTTCGTTGCCGAAGACGCGCCAGTCGGCATCGAGGCTGCCCGAGCGGGCAACATGACCGGACTGGGCGTTGCTCGATACGATGATGCGGCGCTTCTGGTAGCAGCGGGCGCAAATCTTGTGGTAACCAGCCTGGATGAAGTCGCGGTCGATGCTCTGGCTGACGGGCGGCTGGGCCGGCGGCCGACATGAGCAGACCAGGGACAATGGAAGACATACTCCGACCGACGTCTGACCCTGCTTGGGTCCTTGCCGCGGACGGCTACGATCCGCTTCGCGAGGCGAGCGTGGAAGCGCGCTTCTCAATCAGCAATGGCTTCCTTGGCGTAAGGGGTGCGCGGTCGACGACCCGCGGGTCGCACCCTGCCGCTCCGGCGAGGACCTACGTGGCCGGGCTATTCGACACGACGGATGCCAAGGGCGCTCCGCCTGGGCTTGTTCCGGCTGCGGACTGGGTACCGACCCGCATTCTGCTGCCGGCCGGTCCGCTAGTCTACCATCCCGGCGAAGTATCGTCGCGCCGCATAGTACTCGACATCAAACGAGGTGCTTTACTTACCGCCGGGCACTTCACGGAATCGCCAGATTTGGGCCTTCAAGTCCACACCTTGCGTTTGGTGTCGCTGGACGACCGTGGGATCGGATTGCAACTGATCCAGTTAGAGATCGAGCATGGCGAAGTCGACCTTTCGTTCGAAGCATCGTTCGAAGGAATGCACCTCGAACTCGTCGCGGAAAAGATCGGTCAGGATATCGGCGTGTGGCACACCCGGCATTCGGGCAAAGGCCTGGCCATGGCGACAGCACCGTCGCTGCAGATCGACGGCCAGGATCTTCCGCCAACGGCGCTCGGCGACTTTGCATACACCTGGAGCTGGAAAACGCGCCCTGGACAAATCGTGTGTTTCGAGCGCTTTGTCGCCATCGTTTGCAGTAACACCCAAAAAGCAGATCTGACGGAGCAAGCTAGGAGCAAACTCGGTCTAGCCCGGCAAGTTGGCTGGCGCGGCGTCGTGGCGGCGCATGAGGCCGCTTGGGCGACACGTTGGCAGTGCAGCGACGTCTCCGTCGAGGGTGACCCGGACGCCCAACTCGCCTTGCGATTTGCCGTTTACCACCTCAACAGCGCGGCCAACCCCGGAGACGAGCGTGTCTCGATCGGTGCTCGGGCGTTGACCGGCGACGACTACCATGGACACGTCTTCTGGGACACCGAGATTTTCTTACTGCCGTTTTATACTTTTACCTGGCCCGAAGCAGCCAGAGCCCTGCTGATGTATCGCTTTCATACGCTTGATGGCGGACGGGCCAAAGCCGCTGGGATGGGCTGGCGCGGCGCGCTCTACGCCTGGGAATCCACCGATACCGGGGTAGAGATGACGCCGGATCAGGTGATCGGGCCAGATAACAAGGTCATAGACGTCCTCTGCGGCAAGCTAGAGCAGCACATCAGCGCGGACGTTGCCTACGCGGTCTGGCAGTATTGGCAGACGACCGGGGATGACGGCTTCATGCTCGAAGCTGGCGCTGAGATCATGTTCGAAACTGCTCGGTTCTGGTCCAGCCGAGCGCAACTGGAGGCGGACGGCTACCATCACATCCGCGGCGTGATCGGACCGGACGAATATCACGAACATATCGACGACAATGCCTATACGAATGTCATGGCAGGTTGGAACATTCGGCGCGCCTTGGATGTAGCAACATTGCTGCAGGAGCGTTGGCCCGAACGTTGGAACGTTCTGTCGCGTCACCTCGGATTAGAGGCGACCGAACTGCAGCAGTGGCTGACCGTGGCGCAAACCCTAGCGACGGGTCGCGACCCGAAGACCGGCTTGTTCGAGCAATTTTCAGGCTATTTCGACCTTGAGTATATAAATCTGGCAGACTACGCGGGCCGCTCGATGCCGATGGATGTTGTGCTCGGGCGGGAGCGAACACAAAAAACCCAGGTGGTGAAACAATCCGACGTCGTAGCACTGCTGGCGTTGCTGCCTGAAGAATTTGCCCCCGGCAAGGCGGCGGAAAATTTCCGGTTTTACGAGCCCCGCTGCAGCCACGGCAGCTCCCTGAGCCCCGCTATGCACGGACTCGTTGCCGCTCGGCTGGGCGACGCCGAGATGGCGTTGCGTTTTTTCCGGCGGACCGCTGATATCGATCTGGGCAATACCCACGTGGCGACCGCCGGCGGCGTCCATATTGCGGCCCAGGGCGGGATCTGGATGTTGGCGGTGTTCGGCTTCGCGGGGTTGTCACTGCGGGAAGACGGGATAGCAATTGACCCCGTTCTGCCGACGGCCTGGCAAGGTCTTTACTTCAGCGTCCAGTGGCGCCAGCGCAGGCTCAGAATCAGCATAAACAGGCAGGCAATTGAAGCAACGCTTGAAGCAGGCGATCCGATGGTCCTGGCTATCGGTGGCGAGCCGCACGATGTTCGTCACGACGCCGCACTTCGGATCTCGAAGTCGCTCGGTTAGCGCCGTAGAATTGTCGCCCCCGCATAGCGGGCGGCGTCACCAAGTTGTTCCTCGATCCGAATGAGCTGATTATATTTCGCGTTGCGGTCGCTGCGCGCCAGGCTGCCGGTCTTGATCTGGCCGCAGTTCGTGGCCACCGCGAGGTCGGCGATCGTGGCGTCCTCGGTTTCGCCCGAGCGGTGGCTCATGACGGCACTCCAACCTGCGCGCTGGGCGATTTCGACAGTCTCCAACGTCTCCGACAGGGTGCCGATTTGGTTGACCTTAACCAGAACGGCATTGGCGGAGCTGTCCTTGATGCCGCGACGCAGGCGTTCCGGGTTGGTAACGAAAAGATCGTCGCCGACGATCTGGATCTTCTTGCCAAGTGTTTCGGTAAGATGCTTCCAGGTTTCCCAGTCGTCTTCGGCACAGCCATCCTCGATCGATACGATTGGGTAGCGGCTCACGAGCTCAGCGTAGTAGCGGACGATGCCTTCACCGTCCAATACCTTACCTTCACCCTCGAGATGATACTTGCCGTTCTTGAAGAACTCGGTCGAAGCTGGGTCAAGCGCGAAAGTAATGTCCTCGCCGATCCGGTAGCCAGCCTTCTCCACCGCCTTGGCAATAAAACTCAAGGCTTCATCGGCGGATTTCAGGTTTGGCGCGAAACCGCCCTCGTCGCCGACGTTGGTGTTATGGCCGGCATCGTGCAGGCCCTTTTTCAGCGCCTGCAATACTTCGGAGCCCATCCGCACCGCGTCAGCCACGGTCGGGGCGGAAATCGGCTGGATCATGAACTCCTGGATGTCGATCGGATTGTCGGCATGTTTGCCGCCGTTGACTATGTTCATCATCGGCACCGGAAGAGTTCGGGCATAGGCGCCGCCGATGTAACGATACAGCGGTTGACCCTGATCGGAGGCAGCGGCCTTCGCCGTGGCCAGCGAGACCCCAAGGATCGCGTTGGCGCCAAGCCGAGCCTTGTTGGGGGTGCCGTCGAGGTCGATCATGATATTGTCGATAACCACCTGCTCGGTTGCCTCGATGCCGCTGACGGCTTCGAGAATTTCTCCCTCCACGTTGGCGACAGCCGTCCGCACGCCTTTGCCGCCGAAGCGGGATGGGTCGCCGTCACGCAGTTCAACAGCCTCGTGCGCGCCGGTGGACGCCCCGGAGGGCACCGCAACGCGGCCCATGGCACCGGAGTCAAGGATGACATCGACTTCGATGGTGGGAGTTCCGCGGCTGTCCAGGATTTCGCGGGCGGTGATGTCGGCGATAGCGGCCATTTTCGCGTCTCCGATCGCGTTCAAGTGCTTAGTTGCCTATCACCTTGCAATGGATGTTGAAAGCCCGGTCCGTGTTGGATTTGCCGAGGGGATCGTTCTCCTGTGCCAGACGCGGCTCACCAGCGGCTTGAGGATTGTGCCCGACCATGCGGTAATCGGATCGCGATAAGCAACGGGGGAGGCGTCGATGAGCGCAACGCGAACCAAAACCCAGTTCGGACGGATTTTTCCGCCGCGGGATGGCTGGCTGGCAAAGGCGCCGCCTGAGCCGATCATCGATCCGGCCCTGCCGATCATCGATACTCATCACCATTTCTGGCACCGCACGGGCGGCTCGCATGGCGAGTCGTGGGAAGTGCCCGCGTTCCGCTACCTACTCGACGACTACCTCGCTGATTGTTCGACCGGCCACAACATCGTCGGCAGCGTGTTCCTGCAGTGCCACTCAATGTACCGGGTCAACGGCCCGATGCCAATGCGCCCGGTTGGAGAGACGGAATTTGTTGCCGGCATTGCCGCTATGAGCGACAGCGGCGGGTACGGCAAAACCAAGGTCGCTGCCGGGATTGTTGGTTACGCCGATCTGACCGCGGGCGACTGGGTGGCGCCGGTGCTGGAGGCACATATTCGCGCCGGCGGCGGCCGGTTTCGTGGCGTGCGCCACTCGGCCGGATACGACGCAGATCCGGTGATCGGGAACAGTGCACCGAATATTCAGCCAGGGCTGTATCTGCGGCCGGATTTTCGATCGGGGATGGCTCGTTTGTCCGCGCTTGGCCTGTCGCTGGATGCGTGGGCCTTCCATCCGCAGCTATCCGACATCGTCGACCTGGCCCAGGCTTTTCCGACGAGCAATATCGTTGTGGGACATTGTGGTGGTCCGCTGGGGTATGGGCGGTACGCCGGCAAACAGAGCGAAGTATTTGCCACCTGGAAACGCTCGGTGACCGAATTGGCTCGGTGCCAAAACGTGACGATGAAGCTGGGTGGGATGATGATGCGCTTGGCGGCGCTTGATTATATGGGACTCGATGCGCCTCCGTCGTCGGAACAGCTCGCGGCCCACTGGCGGCCTTATGTGGAGGCCTGCATCGAACTGTTTGGCTCTAACCGTTGCATCGCCGAGAGTAATTTTCCGGTGGAAAAAATGGGAATCGGCTTCGCCGCGCTGTTCAACGCGCTGAAGCGCCTGACTGCCACATGCTCTGTCGAGGAGAAGGCGGCAATATTCGCGGGGACGGCGCGGCGCGTGTATCGCCTGGATTGCTGAGTAGCGCAGGCCGTAAGTGCCGACGCTATCCCTATGGAAACATAGCGCTCAATATGGCTCCACTGGGTCAAGCCACCAACTTTGGATTCACGCACCCTGCTTCGCCAACCGATCGAAGGCGGCAAGGCGCGTGACCAGTGCCTCCATCTGGTCCAGGGGGATCATGTTGGGGCCGTCGCTCGGGGCCCGGTCGGGATCTTCGTGGGTCTCAATAAAAACCGCAGCGACCCCGACGGCGAGCGCGGCGCGGGCGAGGACCGGCGCGAACTCCCGTTGACCGCCAGACGACGTCCCCTGCCCGCCTGGCTGCTGCACAGAATGGGTGGCATCAAACACCACCGGATAGCCCGTCCTGGCCATGATCGGCAGGCTGCGCATGTCGCTGACCAGGGTGTTGTAACCGAAGCTGGCGCCGCGTTCGCATAGCAGGACGTTGTGGTTACCGGTGCCGGCTATCTTGGCCGCGACGTTCGCCATATCCCACGGAGCGAGGAACTGGCCTTTCTTCACGTTGATTGCCCGGCCGGTTGCTCCAGCTGCCAGCAGTAGGTCCGTCTGGCGGCACAGGAAGGCCGGGATTTGCAAAACGTCCACCGCCTGCGCCGCCACCGCGCAGTGATCTGGCGCATGGACATCGGTCAGAACCGGTAGGCCGGTTGCCTCGCGAATGTCGTTGAGGATTGTAAGACCCGCCTCCAGACCGATCCCGCGGGCGGCTGAGGCGCTCGTCCTGTTCGCCTTGTCGTAGCTGGACTTATAAATGACCGGTACGCCGGTACGTGTGGATATCTCGCGCAGAGCACGGGCGACATCCAGCGCGTGCGTTCGCGACTTGATCTGACAAGGTCCGGCGATTAAGACGAACGGCCGGGCATTGCCGATCTCGATTGCGCCCACTCGTACAATACGCGCCGCTTCGCAGTCCATGAGGGACAAAAATCCTTCCGCGTTCGAACACCCTTTTCTCGGGCCAATCTGGGGCAGTCAAGTACTCGCGGATGTCTCATGCCATGAAAAACCCGAGCGGGATCGCAGCGAAATAGGCGACGCCGAATTGGTGCATAATTGCCACACCTGTGGTTTTTTCTTTAACGTATCGACACTAGTTTTTCGGAATTACGCTTACTTTCCTATTTTCTTACGCTAGCAGCGGCCAAAAAAAACGAAACGTAGGCACACATACAAATTTTGGCCCCTGGCGCGCTGTCCCGGATTGCAACCCGCCTCCCGCCACCGGCTTATCAAGCAGGTTAATTGGGTGGAGTTGGAATCGATGCGGGCACTTGAAACGGGAACGAAGGCATGGCTTTTGAGCTCCGCGCTCCTGTTCAGTTGTCTGGCGTTTGTCGACAGTACACAAGCCGCTCAGTCCGGCGATGATACGTTGAAGCCGACCGCCTCCTATCGTCCGCACGCGATCGGTTCCCACGGTCCATGGGACAGCAAGCTTTCGCCCAGCGTGGTGCTGGACACGCCACGTTCCTACGTTTCCTGTGTTCCCTATGCGCGGCAAGTTTCCGGAATCAAGGTCGGCGGCAATGCCTGGCAATGGTGGAACAACTCCGAGGGTCTTTACGCGCGGGGCGACCGGCCAGAAACCGGCAGCGTCCTCAATTTCCGGTCAAATGGCCGAATGCGTCTCGGTCATGTTGCTGTAGTAAAACGAGTGGTGAACGCTCGTGAGGTCATCGTCGATCACGCAAACTGGCCAAGCGGCGGCAGTCCTGGCCGGATCTCGCGCAATGTGGCGGTGGTGGATGTCTCCGAGGCCAATAACTGGTCGGCCGTACGGGTCGAACTTGGCCGCGACGGTACGTTCGGATCCGTATATCCGACCTACGGCTTCATTTATAACCGGCCCGACACCGGAGCTATGATCGCAAATTCCGGCCCCCCTGCGCCACAGCCGGCTATCAATCCGGTGCCGTCCGATCTGCGGCCGGTCGCGGAGCGTCCGTGGCGGACGGTGGAAGAAGTAGCCGAGTCTCCGGCGAACAAGCGGAGCAGGATCGACTTGAGCGGAACCTCCTCAGCGGTTTCTGTAGCGAAATGACTTGCCCTCCGGCAATTACGCGAGCTGCGGCGGAACCTTAATCTTCTTGCAAATCGTCGTGCGGATTGCGGTGAAGTATTAAGCCTTGGCCAGCGGGCAGGCATTGTCGGACAACGGGCGGAACGCGTCGTCTGCCGGCGTAGTACTGATGAGCTTGTACAGGTCCCATTCGTGCGTGCTCTCCGAAGGCTGCTTGACCTCGAACAGGTACGCGGGATGGACTTTGCGACCATCCTCACGGATTTTACCGGGCCCAAAACAATCGTCGTCGGTGGGTATCGCCTTCATACGGGTAACGGTCGCGGCACCGTCGGTCTTGGCTTGCGCGGCGCCCATATCCTTGACTGTCTTCAGGTAGTGCAAGGTGCAGGAGTAATCGCCGGCCTGAGCCATGTTGGGCCATAACGTTACTTTCGACTGTATTCGTTTCTGAAACGCGCGCGTGCGATCATTATAATCCCAGTAGTAGGTTTCCGACAGGCGCGTGCCGGCGGCCAGTTCGATCCCGATGGAGTGGATGTCAGTGGTATAGGCAACCATCGCCGCCAGCTTCATGGTCTGCGTCAGGCCGAATTCGTGCGCCTGTTTAATAATGTTGATCAAGTCCGCACCGGCGCCGCAAATACCGAGAATTTTCGCACCGGACGCCTGCGCCCTGACCAGAAACGCCGAAAAGTCCGTAGTCTCCGGGAACGGATAGACCTGAGATCCAAAGACCTTCCCGCCAGCGGCCTCCACAAATCGGGTGGTGTCGCGCTGCGTCGCCTCGCCAAAGGCATAGTTGGGCGTGATGAAGTACCAGGTATCGCCGCCCGCCTTCACCATGGCACCTCCGGTAGATTTTGCTTCCATATAGGTGTCGAATACCCAATGCATCGAATTGGGTGTGCACGCTTTGCCCGTGACATCGGATGACGCCGTACTGCAGGCGATCATGATCTTGTTTTTCGCTTTGACGATCGACGCCAGAGCCAGAGCGCAAGAGGTCGCGGCGATGTCGATAATAATGTCCACGCCGCGTTGGTCGAACCACTCGCGAGCTAGCGATACGGCAACATCTGGCTTGTTCTGATGGTCGGCGGACAGTATCTCGACGTCGAAATCGCCGGCGGCAAATTCCTGGTACTGCTTGCCGGGCGCAAATGACGCCAGTCGGGCCGTTTACATCGCGATAAGGCCCGGACTGGTCGTTCATGACCCCTATCTTCACGACCGGTCTTGTCTGGGCGCGGGTGCTGTGGGTCGCGGTCAAGGCCGTTGCAGCGGCCGCGCCAAGCATGGTGCGTCGTTGGATCGTCATTTTGTCAGCCTCTTGGTGCTCGCCACACGCTAAGCGAAGCAGGGGGGATGCGCGAGAGGCTTGTCTCGCCGAGCGGGATATGCGTTTCAGCGGTGATGACTGATCCTGTTCACGTGATCGGTGCGACCGGCCGGTCCGGGCTGGCGCTGTGCCGTGGCTTGCTCGCTGAGGGCGTGCCGGTTGTACCGGTCGTGCGCAACCCGGAAAAGTGGGTTGCGGCCGGGATGCCCATGGAGAATCGGCAAGCAGACCTGCGTGATCGAGAAACCTTGCGACACGCGCTGGCCGATGCAACGCGGGTGGTTTCCTGTGCGCATGCGCGACATACGCCGGCGATCCTCGCCGTCGCGCCCGAATTGGCCGCGCTGGTGCTGCTGGGAAGCACGCGTAAATTCACCCGCTGGCCGGATGCGCACGGCAATGGCGTGCTGGCCGGGGAGGCAGCCCTGCTGGCCTCCGGTCGATCTGGGGTCATGCTGCACCCGACGATGATCTACGGCGCGCAGGGCGAGGACAACGTGCAGCGGCTGGCCAAGCTATTGCGGCGCCTGCCGGTGATGCCTCTGCCGGGCGGCGGCCGCTTCCTGGTGCAGCCGATCCATCAGTCCGACGTGACGCGCTGCATCAGCGCAGCCCTCGCGCGTCGTTGGGATGGACCGGCCAGCCTGGTAATCGCGGGACCGGAGCCGGTTCGATACACGGATTTCGTGCGCGCGGTGGCGACGGCGGCAGGAGTTCGGAAGCCGCTCATTCTGCCCTTCCCCGCGGCGCCGCTGATTTTCGCGGCTCGTCTGACACGGCGTGTCACCGCACTGCCACCGGTGCAACCCGAGGAAATCCGCCGCCTTATGGAGGACAAGGCGTTCGACATCGGTCCGATGCGGGCGCTTCTCGCTGTCGATCCCATACCGCTAGCAAAAGGGCTTGCGCTTACCTTCGCGTCGCATCAGGAGTAGGATGCTATCTCGGATCTTACCATGCCCGTCATCAACAGTATCGCCACACTCCACCCCGAGATGACCGCCTGGCGCCGGGATCTGCACGCCAATCCGGAACTGTCGATGAAGGAGGCGCGGACCTCCGGCGTGGTGCGCGCGAAGCTCGCGGAGTTTGGGGTGGATGAGATCGTCACGGGAATGGCGACTCACGGTGTCGTCGGTGTGATCCGGGCGGGATCGTCGGAACGCGCGATCGGCCTGAGGGCAGACATGGACGCGCTGCCGATCCGTGAGGAGACCGGTCTGGCGCATGCGAGCCAAAACCCTGGGGTGATGCATGCCTGCGGACACGATGGCCACACCACAATGCTGCTTGGCGCGGCCAAGTACCTCTCGGAGACGCGCAACTTCGACGGCACGGTGTACCTGATTTTCCAGCCGGCGGAGGAATTCGAGGGCGGCGCCAACATGATGGTGCAGGACGGTTTGTTTGACCGCTGTCCGATGGACAAGGTGTTTGGGCTGCACAACTGGCCGGAGGCAAAGGCCGGGACGTTCCTATGGCGAGTTGGCCCGGTGATGGCCGCGGTGGGCTTCTTCGACATCGTTGTAACGGGCCTCGGGAGCCACGCGGCGTCGCCGCACCAGGGCATCGATCCAATCGTTGTATCGGCAAACATCATCGGCGCGCTGCAGACGATTGTTTCTAGATCGATTGAACCGATCGAAGGCGGCGTGGTTTCGATCGGAAGCATCTCGGGTGGCGACGCTTACAATATCCTGCCGGAGCGAGTGATGATGAAGGGCACGGCGCGGTGGTACCGGCCTGAGGTTGGGGACCAGATCGAGACCGGCATCCTGCGACTCGTGAAAGGCATCGCGGAGAGTTTCGGGGCTTCCGCAGAGGTTCGGTTTTTCCGGCACGCGCCCGCGACGGTCAATGACGCCGAGGCGACGGCGCTGGCCATGGACGCGGCAAAATCCGTGGCTGGAACTGAGGCGGTCCGGGAGATGCGAGCGCCGACGATGGGGGGCGAGGACTTCGCTTACATGCTGAACGCCAAGCAGGGTGCTTACCTGATGCTCGGTGGTGCTCGGGGGACAAACGATCCGCTACTGCATCATCCAAAGTATGACTTTAACGATGAGATTCTACCGGTTGGGGCGTCATGGTGGGCAACACTGGTGGAGCAGCAGTTGGCGAAGTCTGAATAGGCGCGGACCGAGACGAAAGATATGCTAAACTTCCCCCGTCGGCATGTCCATTTGCGTCGGATCGTCCTCTTCTCTCCCGTGCAGCAGTAGAGCCACCAATCCGGTCCAGCCTGTCTGGTGCGAGGCACCGAGCCCTTTGCCGGTGTCACCATGGAAGAATTCGTGAAACAGCACGTTGTCGCGGAAATGCGGATCTTCTTGTTGCAAAGTCGAAGCGCCGAAGGCTGGCCGCCTTCCATCCGGCCCCGCAGGAACAGCCGGGTCAGACGCGCAGCCAATTCGTCGGCGATCTCGCGCAGGCTCAGAGTCACGCCTGAGCCGGTTGGATACTCTACCCGGAAGTCATCACCATAGTAACGATGGAATCCATACAAGGCCTCGACGAGCATAAAATTGACCGGCATCCATACCGGCCCGCGCCAATTGGAATTACCGCCGTAAGCCCGGCTGTTACTATCGCCCGGCACATATCCGATGCTGAAATGCTGGCCGTCCAGATCGAGTTCGAACGGGTGATCAAGATGCATCCGCGACACGCTTCGTACACCATAGGGCGACAGAAACGCGGTCTCGTCCAGCATCCGCCGTAACAGCGCCTTCATCCGGCTACCTCGCAGCAACGACAGAAGACGCCGCGACCCCTGCCCTTCCACATCCCAATGTGAAACCAGCGCTGCGAGATCCGGCCGATGGGTCAGCACCCACTGTAACCGCTCGGCAAATTCTGGACACCGCGCGACCGTTTCGGGTTCAAGCACCTCCACCGCGAACAACGGAAACAACCCGACAAGGGAGAAAAAGCGTAACGGAATGGCCGAACCATCCGGGCGCTGCAGGACATTGTGATAGAACCTGTCGACCTCGTCCCACAAGCCGCGTCGCCCGTTCTGACGGGTCATCGCCTCGGCGATTGCCAGGAAATGCTCAAAGAACTTCGTGGCAGTTGCCTCATAGACGTGATTGCGCGTGGCAAGCTCAAGTGAGATCCGCATCATGTTGAGAGCGTACATCGCCATCCAGGATGTGCCGTCGGATTGGTCAATTCGGCCCGCTACAGGAAGTCTCTGGCTGCGGTCAAACACGCCGATATTGTCGAGCCCGAGGAAGCCGCCCTGAAAGACATTGCGTCCTTCTACATCCTGCCGGTTCACCCAACCGGTGAAATTCATCATCAGCTTGTGGAAGACACGCTCCAGGAATTCGAAGTCCGGCGAACCACGCAACCCCGCGTCCATCCGGAACACGCGCCATGCTGCCCAAGCGTGCACCGGTGGGTTAACGTCACCAAACGCCCATTCGTAAGCGGGTAACGACCCGTTCGGGTGCATGAACCATTCGTGGGTCAGCAGCAGCAGTTGCTGTTTGGCGAACTCGGGGTCGATCAGCGCAAAGGTGACTGCCTGAAACGCCAGGTCCCAGGACGCATACCAGGGATATTCCCAGGTGTCCGGCATCGAGATAATATCGCGATTATTGAGGTGCTGCCAGTCGCCGTTCCGGATCGCTTCTCGTTCCGGGGGCGGCGTTGGTTGCAGCGGATCACCCATCAGCCAGCGGCGAACATCGTAACGATAAAATTGTTTCGACCATAGCATGCCTGCCAGCGCCTGACGCTGCACCAGCCTAGCATCGGGATCGGTGATATTGTATTGCAGGGTCGCGTAGAAGGCGTCGGCTTCGGCAATACGAGCCGCAAACAGCTCATCATGATCAGCGAACGGATCTACCGTCACAGCTGCTGTGATACCAGCGCAGGCGCATGACGTGCCGTTCGCCTGTGGCCAGCCTCACCACCGTGTGGGCGGCGCATTTCGTGCCCTGCCGGTGTCCGATAGCGTTGGTCTGACCATTCACGAGATACTCGTTGATGCCGTCCTTGAAGGGGCCGGCGGCATCATCGCCGTATAGAGAATTGGTATTGGTTTCGTTACGGCAGAATAGCCAGTTCGCGCCGTTGTCGATGTCCAGCCGTCGCTCCGGCATACGGTTGTGCCACGCGGCCACGCCGCCGTCGGACAGGCTCAGCTTGGGTTCAGGGATGCCTGGCCGCCAATCCCAAGTGTTGCGTGCCCAGAGCTGCGGCAGGACATGCAGATCCGCCGCCTCCGGACCGCGGTTGTCGGTCGTGATTCGGATCAGAATGTCGTCCGGCGTTGCCTTGGCGTATTCGACCGTCACGTCGAAATAGCGATTCTCATCGAAAATTCCGGTATCGAGCAATTCATACTCCGGCTTATCAAGGCCTGCCGCGGCATTTTTTACGATCAAATCAGCATATGGAAACGCCGCTTGCGGGTATTTGTATAACATCCGCATATACGAATGGGTCGGAGTGCCGTCCAAAAAGTAATAGAGTTCCTTGACGTCTTCGCCATGATTGCCTTGTGCGTTGGTCAGGCCGAACATCCGCTCCTTCAGGAAGGGATCGTGCCCGTTCCATAACGCCACGGACAGGCACCAGCGCAGGCGATCGTCGGTGAATCCGGCTATGCCATCCTCGCCCCAGCGATAGGCACGACTGCGAGCGTGATCGAACGGAAAATAGGTCCAAGCATCGCCATTCGGGGAATAATCCTCTCGCACCGTGCCCCACTCGCGTTCAGCCAAATATGGCCCCCATTGAAGCCACCTATCCCGGTCCGCTAGGCGTTTGCCCTCAATGGTTTCCAGCAGATGATTCGCCATGCCGTACCATACCCGACAACGATGTGCGCTTGAAACCGGGGTAACCCGGGTCCTCGTTCCAGGTTTTCGACAAGATCAACAGGGAGGTCTCAAGGACCCCAGCTTCGAACCGATCCTTCGATAGCGGCGCTCGACGGGTAAAATCCACGGGCTGTAGCAAATTCGCCGTTGTGGTTGAACACGACTCGGCCGGATGGCCTATGCAAGCCGAATTGAGGACGGCAGGGAGAGAAAGACGCATGAACCGGTTCCTAGCCATGGCCGCGGCGGCAACGACGGTAGTGGCAATGGCACTCCCGCAAACCGCCTGCTCGCCAACCAGCACGCAAACCGAGCAGCAAAGCCTGATCGACCGGGCCACGCTGACGGTGCAGGATATGATGACCCAGAACGTCTCGCAGGACCCGAAAACTCTGCTGCGCAAAGCCAAGGCGGTCTTTGTCTGCCCACGGATTTTCAAGGCTGGCTTCTTTTTTGGCGGCGAGGGTGGAAACTGCGTCCTGCTGGCCCGCGCCGGTAACGGAACGTGGTCGTACCCCGCGTTCTATAATATCGGCAGTGGCAGCTTCGGGTTTCAATTCGGCATCGAGGACAACCAACTTCTGATGCTGATCATGACCGAAAAGGGGCTGAACGCGGTGCTCGACAGCCAAATCAAACTGGGCGCGAATGCCGGCGTCGCAATCGCCACGATTGGCGCGGGTATACAGGGCTCGACAACGACCGCGGTCGGGGCCGATATCGTCGCGTTCTCGGCTTCTCGCGGCCTGTTCGGCGGCGTCGCCTTGGAGGGCAGTCTGATGTCCTCCGATTCCCACGCAGATCAATCCTACTACGGGCAGCCCCTCGCGACGCGGCAATTGGTAATGCAAATGCAGGGCAGCAACCCCGGTGCCGATCCGATGCGGGAGCTGCTCACCAGGTACGGCTCTCCTAACGGTCCACCGCCTTCGCCGCCACCTTCGCCTCCGGAACAGCAGCGGGGTTACGCGCCTGCATACCCACAGTATCAGCCGCAGGGCGCGCAGCCGACTGCGCCACCGCCTTCGGGTGGTTACATGGCCTCCCCGCCAAGCGGGCACGGTCCGGTTCAGGAACAAACTCTCCCGCCGCCCCAACGGTAAGTTGCCGATCTAAGACTAAGGGCCTGTCCGGGAACAACCGAATCGCGTCGGTGACCTTTAGAGACGGGATGCTCGACAGAGGCGGCGAACGAAAGTGTTCGTAAATGATCGATCCAGCCCGATTCGCGACCGATTACCGCCTTGTCGCCGCACCTCAACTATCGAGAACGACGCTCGTTTGCCGCAGCGGAAGCCGCAGGGTCAGGCTACGGCGGGATCGCTGCCGTCTCGGGGGCGACCGACATCACGGTCAACACGATCGGGCGCACCCCCAAAGACCTGGCTGAGCCAGGTAGTCTGTTAGCAGGCCGGGTACGACCTCGGATCGAGAACAGCATGGATGGGCGCGGTCATTGCTGGATTGTTCACAACCCGGTGATCCGCCGGGCTTTAGGGGCGTTACGTGACGCGACCGGGAGGAGGACCATAGAACCATGGTCGGCTTGCTTGTTCGCCCCACCGGAGGCTTAATATCCTTGAGGGCCGCGCCGACGGCCCCACGGATTCAGGGGGAAATCGTGAGGCGCAGACCTGCGTTTAGTAAGCTTTTTGTCTGCGTTGGCGGTCTGCTTACGTTATTGGTGACGGCCTCTCTCGGAGCGACAATGGCCGCGGTTCCGGAACCCGCGCCGGAGGCAGCTTGGCCGCATACGTTGACCGTCAATGGTACAAGCGTAGTAGTTTACCAACCGCAGGCAATCGAGTGGTCCAACCATCAGACGCTGACGACACAGGAAGCTATTGCCATCAGCAAGCCGAGTGAGAAGACCCCGATCCTTGGTACAACCGAGATCTCGTTTGCCACTCAAACAGACGCCGCCACCAACGATGTCCTGCTGTCTGATCCAAAGCTTCTTGCCTCGCATTTCCCAACCCTGGATACCGAGCAGGCGGCCGCTCTTGAAGAGAAGATCAAAGATGCGCTGCCGAACATCCATCCGAGCCCGGTCGCACTGAATTCCGTGCTGCTTAGCCTGAAGCAAACAGCCCAGCTGGAGAACCCTCCACTCAATAACGATCCACCGGTCATCTTCTACAGCGACCAGCCGGCGTCGCTCGTCGTGTTCGATGGTGAACCGGTGACCGTGCCGCTCGGGCAGACCGGCCTGTCACAGGTGATCAACACCAACTGGAATGTGTTCAAGGACGGGACGGATTGGTATCTTCTCAATAACGGCCTCTGGATGAAGGGAAGCGCCTATACCGGGCCATACCAGCCGGTCTACAGCCTGCCGCCGGCATTCTCCACGATTCCGGCCGATGCGGATCTCACTGCTGTCCGCAATGCGGTTCCCCCGCCACGGAGCAAGCCAGCGGTGGTTCCCGTGGTGTTCGTCAGCACCAAACCGGCGGAGATCGTCGTCACCAGTGGGCCGCCACAATTTACCCCGGTCGCCGGGACCAGTCTTCAGTCAGTCAAGAACAGCATCAACGCGCTGTTTTTCCAGCCCTCGAGTAGCCGGTTCTTCCTGCTGCTCTCTGGCCGCTGGTTCGCCGCGCATGACCTCAAAGGACCATGGAGTTTCGCGACTGACGACTTGCCGCCTGATTTTGCCCTGATCCCGCCGGAAGATCCGCAGGCGAAGGTGCTGGCGTCGGTACCCGGTACCAGCCAGGCTCAGCTTGCCACGTTGCAGGCGCAGGTGCCACGCCAGGCGACGCTGAAGAAGGATGCGGCTAAACTGACGGTGGTTTACGCCGGTCCGCCGCAGTTCAAGCCGATCCCCGGCACGTCGATGACGTATGCGGTGAACACGTCATTCCAGGTGATCGAGGCCACGGGGAAGTACTACGTCTGCTACCACGGCGCCTGGTTCGTCGGTCCGTCGCCGAACGGTCCCTGGGTGTTGGCCGAGAGCGTGCCGGGGGTGATCTACACGATCCCGCCAGGTAGCCCGATGTATAATGTCACCTATGTCAAGGTGTACGCCGCGACTCCGACAACCGTTACGTATGGCTATACGGCTGGTTACACGATGGCGTTTATCAGCGCGGGCGTCGTTGTTTATGGCACCGGCTACTATTACCCGCCGGTAGTGATACCCGGCGCCGTGCCAGTCTATTATCCCTATCCGTATTCGTATGCCGGTAACGTCGCCTACAACCCGTATACCGGTGCCTGGGCGCACGGCGGCGTCGCGTATGGCCCCTATGGCGGCGTCGCCAGAGGTGGGACCGCCTACAACCCGTACACCGGAGCGTGGGCGCAAGGCGGAGCGATTTATGGTCCGAACGGCGGGGTGGCCGGGTTTTCCGCGTACAATCCGAGCACTGGCGGCTACGCTCGCGGCACGGCGTCATGGCAGAACGGGTATGGTTCGGCCAATGCCAGCTACTACAATCCGCGCACCGGTGTTAGCGGCTCGACCACCCAGAACGCAAACCCATACTCGCGCTGGGGCTCCAGCACATTCTCCGGCCCCAACCAGACCGTGAACACCGCCAGCGGCAGCAACGCGCGAGGATCGGCCGGCGCCTTCCAATCCTCAACTGGGGCGCAGGGTGCGGGCTATCGTGGCGTAAACGGCAACAGCGGCGGTGCGGTGAGAACCCAGAATGGCGACGTCTACGCCGGCCATGACGGCAACGCCTATCAACATACATCGAGTGGTTGGTCACAATGGAATAACGGTGGCTGGCAGCCAGTCAATCCTCCTAACTCGAATACGCAGCGGCAGCAGACAACCAACTCTGCGACCGCCAGCCAAAATACTGCTGCTGGGCAGGCAACCAATCAAAGCCGCTCACAACCCGCCCGCAGCCAGTCGACTGCTTCCGAGCAGACACAGCGTTCGTCGCGACAAGCCATGGACAGTTCGTCCTACCACCAACTGGAGCAGGATCGGCAAGCACGCTTCGCGGGTTCTCAGCGATTCGGGGGTTTTGGTCAGGGTGGTTTTGCGGGCCGGTTCGGTGGCGGCGGGCGTTTCAGGCGGTAAAGCCGGTAGAGGAAGGATTTAAACATGGTGCGCCTGAATTTGTTTCACGTAAGGACGATGCTGGTCGGCCTTTTGTTATCGAACCTCAGCGCTTTGGCGTTTGCACAACAGCCGAGCCAGGCGCAGGCCAGCGCCATCAAACAATCCTGCCGTGCCGACTATCAGGCCAATTGCTCCAGTGTGCCAGCGGGCGGCCGAGCTTCTTTGCAGTGCCTGCAGCAGCACCTGTCCAACTTGTCGCTGGCCTGCCAATCCGCGGTAAACGAGGCGTCGGGTGGGGGATCAGCGCATTCACCCGCCGATGCCTCACAGGCCCCCCCGGCCGAGGCGCCCCCGGTGATGTCGCCGCGGCAGGAGGCAGCCTTGATGCGCCGATCCTGTGGCGCCGACTTCCACGCCTACTGCCGAGGCGTGCCGCTCGGCGGCGGTCGGGGCCTCGCCTGTCTTGCCGCCAACCAATCCCGGCTGTCTCCGTCTTGCAGCAATGCTCTGGCCGAGGCTCGGGCATCTCGCTGAACGTTACGTAAGAAAGGGGGCACGTGGCGAGGCTGCTGCAATCACTGGAGGCACCAGCAAGTGGGGCGACAAATATTCGCAGCCTGCTGATCGCCAGTAGCTCGACGAAACATCGTAGAGCACGAGTGTGCCATTGGTCAGATGGCGTTTGGCGAGCGCTGCCTCGATAGCCGGTTGCCGGCCAGCAACCAGTCCAGCGCGGTGTAGAGCTCGTTCTCATCGACCGCGCCGAGGTCGAGGACTTCACCCAGGCTGGAGGTCGCCGTGGCAGGCGAGAGAGCGCGCGCGGTGGCAAGCTTGGAGACCGGATCGAGAATGCGTCCGACGACGAGGGCGACGATGAGCTCGCGGCAGCGGTTGCCCACGGGACCTAGGATGCGGTCGAGGCCGATCTTGCGCAGTGTGCCCAGTGCCGCCGCGACGTGGCCGTGCGGCAGCGCGTGTCCTGACAACGTATCACCGTTCATCTGGGACGGTCCGTGAATTCGGAAAAATTGTCGATCAGGTCAACCAGATACGTTGGCGTCCCCGGCGCGATTCGAACGCACGGCCCCAAGATTAGGAAAAGCGTGCTCCAGCAGTATCAGCGGGGTAACCTTCCTGTGCCCCGTCGTCGAGATTTTCGGCGAAATAGCTTGATATTTGCGCCAATCAAGCGCACACCCAGCATCACTGGGTAACATCAATTAACTGCCGTCGGTGTTACCCACGCGTTACCCAGTAGGGAGCACGTGATGCCGACGATGAAGCTCACCCAGATCGCCGTGGACAGGCTATCGCCCCCCAAAAACGGCCGAGTGGAATTCTTCGACACTCACCTCCCGGGGTTCGGCCTGCGCATCGCCGACACCGGCCACAAGGCCTGGGTGGTGTTCTACCGAATTGGCGGCAGACAGCGCCGCTACACCATCGGGACCCTGGCGACGCACCCTAAGGTGGATCTTGCTCGAGAGCGGGCGCGAGAGATCCTGCGGGACGTGGAGCGCGGCATCGATCCCGCCGAGGCGACGGCAGCTCCTGTCCGCAAGGCTGACACCGTCGAGACGTTGGCCGCGCAGTTCATTACGCGGTACGCCAAACCCAAAAACCGATCCTGGCAAGGCACCGAACGCTTACTCGCGCTTCACGTCCTGCCGCGGTGGGGCAAGCGGGAGGCCGCCTCGATCACCCGCCGCGACGTGCTGGACCTGATGGATGCGCTGGTCGACGGCGGGCTTCCCATTGGCGCAAACCGGGTGCTGGCCGCGGTGCGAAAAATGTTCGGCTGGGCGGTGGAGCGGGACATCCTGCCTACCTCGCCGGTGGTGAATGTCCGCGCGCCAGGCAAGGAAATCGAGCGGGATCGCGTTCTGACGGACGAGGAACTGAAAAAGGTCTGGGAGGCGGCCGAGAGAAAGGGTGGCGTGTCCGGTGCATTCCTCAAGACCCTGATCCTGACCGCGCAACGGCGCGACGAAGTGTCTTCGATGCGCTGGGCAGACCTCAATTTGGAGATGCGGGTCTGGGCCCTCCCGCGAGAGGCCACAAAGGGCGATCGCTCGCATGAGGTGCCCCTGTCGCCCGCGGTTATCGACGTGCTGACCGCCCTGCCCCGCACCGGCGCCTACGTCTTCAGCTCGACACGCGGCGAGCGACCGATATCCGGCTACAGCAAGATCAAGGCGGCCACCGATAAGCTTGCCGGCTTTGACAATTGGCGTCTGCATGATTTGCGCCGGACCGCCGGCACCGGCATGGCCCGAGCCGGGATCGCCACCTCCACAATCAGCCGGGTGCTGAACCACAAGGAAGGCGGCGTCACGAAGATCTACAACCGATACGGCTACCTCGACGAGAAGCGCCATGCGCTCGAGACCTGGGCGCGGAAGGTGGAGAGCTTGGTCAAGCCTGGATCCACAAACATTGTGGATCTGAGGACGGCGGCCAGTGGATGAGCCCATTATCACTCGGAGTCTGCGACATCCGCCTGAGCACCGACGGATTGGCGCTCGTCCTACGCGTCTGGCCGGGCGCGCCGCCCCGTGAAATGCCGCGCCCCGTGACAAGGGCAGACATTCTGAGCTGGCTCGAACGGGGGCTTCCGCGCTCCGAGGTGGTCGTGCAGCAGCTTCTGGAATCGCTGGAGGTGATGGTGACCACCGTGCCGGCTTCGCAGGCGATGTCCTCCGATCCGCTGGAAGACGCTTACGAAGCAATGCAGGTCCTAAAAGGCGACTTCCTCTGCTGATCGACACCGGGCGGGAGAAGAATAAACAGCATCTTGCGGATGCTTTCCTGCAGTTGCTCTCGGCTGTTGAAAGTGCAAAAAAATTGATCCACCCCCCGAGCAAGCGGGAGCACAAGGCGCAGCCTTGGCACGACGACGGCATGTGGCTGGTTTATGTCCTACGTACCGTCGGGCGGACGGAGGTGAAGATCAGTTCCTCTGGACC
Organism: uncultured Alphaproteobacteria bacterium; assembly: GCA_963819345.1. GTDB lineage: Bacteria > Pseudomonadota > Alphaproteobacteria > Acetobacterales > Acetobacteraceae > Rhodopila. The sequence continues at coordinate 4,053 of CAWFVX010000019.1, read as the reverse complement.
CGGAGTGCGGTTTCTACAAAAGGCACTTGGGCACGTATGGAGGGAGGAGTTCCGAGGCGACCGAAATTCGCAAGGCCATTGCGCGCTATGATCATGGCCGACTCCCGGATCTTGTTATCGGCCGTCAATAGGACAGTTGGGACGTTCGAATTGTCCTAGGACAATTCGGCCACCTCGATCTGTCCAGATGATGCTGCGCGTGCTTCTAACGATCATCCGGTCGCCCGCAACGTAAGCGATGCGGCGGCAACACATGGCGGCACGGGGCTGTGCTGTGATGGAAGTCGGTCATGGACGCAACGCCGACTTTGGTTCCAGGGTCCGATCCTGCTGAGGACGCCCGTACGATAGGTCGTAAGGGTGCTCGTATGCGTCAGGTCGAGGTCATCACGCGCGGCGATCGACGCCGTGTTTGGACGCTCGAGCAGAAGCGCGAGATCGTCGCAGAAAGCCTGGGGTCGACGCTGACGCCGGCGGAAGTGGCGCGCAAGCATGGCATCAGAGCGGCCTGGTGTATAGCTGGCGACAGAAGCTGCTCAATGGCCAGATGACGCATTTGCGGCAGTCGGCCAGCTTTGCCGAGGTGGAGATCGCGCCGACGCAATCTGACAGGGCAGATCCTCAGCCATCCAGCTCGGACGTACTGTCCCGTCCGCCGGGCCTGATCGAGATTTTGCTGCCCAAGAACGTGACGCTGCGCGTGGACGCCCAGGTGGATGGCCCGGCGTTACGTCGCGTGCTCGCTGTGTTGACCGGGCGATGATTGCGCTGCCGCCAGGCGTGCGGGTCTATCTGGCGTGCGGGATTACCGACATGAGGAAGGGCATGGTAGGCCTCGCCATGCTGGTCCAGCAGCATCTGGCCGAGGATCCATTCAACGGAGCGCTTTACGCCTTTCGTGGACGCCGCGCCGGGTTGATCAAGCTGCTTTGGCACGACGGCATCGGTCTTTGCATGCTGACCAAGAAACTGGAACACGGCCAGTTCGTCTGGCCCTCGACGACGACGACCGGACAGATCGCATTGACCCCGGCACAACTGACCGCGTTGCTCGATGGTTGCGCGTGGCGTGCGCCGGTGATCCGCCGCAGACCGGAACTGGCGGGCTGATCACGCCGGAGTATTGGCGCCGATTCGGCGGCGTTGATCATGATGCTGGCGTGCAAATCGACCTCGCTGCCCTGCCTGACGATCCCGCCACGTTGCAGCAAGTGCTGCGCGAGGTGGTCACCGCGGCTGAACAGCAGCAGACCACTTTGCAGCAACGCGATGCCGAAATCGACAAGCTGCACCTGCTGATCAAGCGTCTGTTGCGCCAGCAGTTCGGCCGTCGCTCGGAACAGTTGAGCGCGGACCAGTTGCAGTTGGCACTCGAGGATCTGGAACAAACCGCCGCCGCGAAAGACGCTGCAGAGAACAAACAACGCCAGCGGCACGAGACACGCCCCAACCGTAACCACGGGGCCCTTCCGGCGCATCTGCCGCGCTATGAGGTGCTGATCGACGTCGAACACCGCGACTGCCCTTGCTGCGGCGGCGCGATGCACACGATCGGCGAACTGCGCAGTGAGCAACTGGACATCGTGCCCGCGCAGTTGCGCGTCCGTGTCACGCGCCGTCCGCGTTACGCTTGCCGGAGCTGCGAAGGCGCGGTCGTGGTCGCGCTGGCGCCGGAGCGGCCGATCGACGGCGGCATGGCCACCGAAGCACTGGTGGCGCATGTGCTGGTCAGTAAATTCTGTGACAGCCTGCCGCTATATCGGCAATCGCAGATGCTGGCTCGCCAGGGCGTCACACTGGACCGCTCGACGCTCAGCAACTGGGTCGGGCGCGCCTGCTGGTGGCTGACCCCACTGTATGACCTGCTGCTCAGCACGGCGTTGTCCTGCCCCAAGCTGTTTGCCGATGATACCACCCTGCCGGTGCTCGATCCGGGCCGCGGCCGGACCAAGACCGGACGGATCTGGTGCTACGCGGTTGACGACCGGCCGTGGGCCGGACCCACTCACCCGGTTGCCGCCTATGTCTATGCCGAGGACCGCAAAGGCAGCCGCCCCGCAGGGCACCTCGCCGGGTTCCGCGGCGTGCTTCAGGTTGACGGTTATGACGGCTTCAAGCGGCTTGCTTTGGATCGCGCGGACAGCTCGGTGACGCTGGCGTTCTGCTGGGCGCACATGAGGCGCGGTTTCTACGATTTCTGGGTTTCCAACAAATCGCCGCTTGCCGCCTGGGTGCTGGCTAAGATCGGCGAACTCTACGCTATCGAAGCCGAGATCCGTGGCCAGCCCGCCGACCACCGACGACATATCCGCCAAGAGCGAAGTCGCCCTATTGTCGATGCTCTGCACACCTGGTTGCAGGATCACGTTGGCCGCGTCTCAGCCGTCTCGGATCTGGCCAAGGCCATTCGCTATGCGATCCGACATTGGCCCGGCCTTACCGTGTTCCTCGAAGACGGGCGCGTCGAGATGGACACGAACGTGGTCGAGCGGGCGATCCGACCGAATACCCTTACGCGCAAAAATGCGTTGTTCGCTGGTAATGATGGTGGAGCCGTTCATTGGGCAATCGCGATGACACTGATCCAGACAGCCAAGCTGAACGGCGTCAATCCGATGGCATACCTGGCCGACGTGCTGGAACGCATTGTCTCGGCCCGGACCAAGCAGAATGAAATGCACACGCTGCTGCCCTGGAACTGGACAGCCAGCAGATCCGTCACGATCACCAGCCAAGCGGCTTAGCCGCCGGATCAGCAGCGGCGCCAATCCTCAACTCAAATCCAGCCCCGTCGTCGCCGCAGCGCTTACCCCGCAACTCAGTGCGGTAACACCGGAGTGCAGCCAGCAATGACGCCGCTTCCCGAGAGATCCCTACGGCTTGCTGAAGTCCAGCAGCTTGTTCCGTATTCAAAAATGCATATCGATCGGCTTGAGCAACAGGGCCGATTTCCAAAGCGCATCCACCTCGGTGTTGGCCGGGTCGTCTGGTTGCAGTCCGAAGTGATGGCATGGCTCCAAAGCAAGCGCGCCGAAGCCGCCTGAACCAAAATGGTAAGCCCCGGATACCGGGGCCGGCATCACGGGGCTTGGATTTCTTCGCTCGGCAGCGGTTGACGACCAGTGGTACGTAGCACGGGCCGGTTTGCCGATCAGGCTGCCTATCTCCGGCAGGCGGTGGCGACATGACCTTTCCGGACGATGACGCCCCGGCCGCTTTGCGTCACGGCGTTCTCGAGGCCAGGCGAACGAACCGCCGCGAGAATAAACAGGTCCGCTTGGCCGACGCCGCGTCCAGGCTCGCGGGCCGATCGGATCGTGTCCGTCAAGCGGCGGTGGGAAATAAAGCAGTCGAACTCGAGACCCATGCCGCCTTGGCGCGGATCGAGGCCCTCGAAACCGGAACCCAGTTCCTGGCCCAGCGAAGAAACCGGCGCCTTGCCAAGCGGGCGCGGATCGAGGTCGAAACGGCGCGATGTTGCGAATTGAAATAGAAAGCGTGGCCGGAGAGCTTGTCGCCAACCATACCGCAAACGAAGACGGGCCGAGCGCCTGTCGGGGGATCACGGCAATGAGCGGGGACCAGAACAATCCGCACGGGCGGCACGACAGCGGATACCTGTCTCGGCCGCCTTCCTGGTCGAGGTGCTGGCATGAACACCAGCGACGGGACCGCAAATTTGCAGATGACGGTTGGTGAAGCCGCCAAGCTGATGAACGCCAGCGAACGCATGATCTATTAGCGGTCCGGGCGACAGGATCTCATAGATGCCGTCGAGCACGGCGAAATGACTATGCATGCCGCACTGAAGCAGATTGATGGTGTTAAGCAAATCAATCGCTACGCCGCCTTACGTCGCGCTTAGAACGCTGCAAACGAAGACGAACAGGGCCGGCTCCTAGTTGCGATTGAGTGGAGCGGGCGGCCGTGAGCGGCGATCAGACGATCCGCACCAGCGGCACGTTGCCAGTAACCCAGCGCCTCTCCCGGCCCAAACCAGCACCGCGTTCTTTCCAACAGTCCACGTGCTGCCCTCGATACATCCGTCTCCCG
>CAWFVX010000018.1:0-231032 GCA_963819345.1 uncultured Alphaproteobacteria bacterium | reverse complement strand
AGAGGACGGACAGTCTCGATGACGTTCTCGATGGTCGGCTGACCCCCCAAGCAAATCGGGGCATCGACGATATAAGACCGGATACGGCTATCGACCGGGCGCGGCTGTGGCTTGTGGCTGAGGAAACGCCCTGCGAAGGTGGCGCCGATCGTTCTGGGAAGGCTCTTCCTGCGGCCGGGATCGAGGCGGACAGCAGCGAACGATCTGCGCCTGACGTTGACCTCAACCTCAACCAATTACCCGGTGCCACGAAGGAGGGCAACCTTTGCCTACGTTCATGACGATGGGGGAATTCGATACGCTAGCGAAAATCCGAGCCAAATTAAACGCTAGCCCAACCGAAAAGGACGGAAGTGTAGCCGGCATCTTTGTGCCTTAGGTGAGGTTTTACTGATCGGCGAGGGGGGCATCTACTACGTAGGCATTGCCACACGCGGGGAATACGGGGGCTATGATCCGCAGACGTTCGAGGCATGCAAGAAGGTTGCGGAACAGTTTTGGACGAACAGGCAGGATAATCTGGCGCGCTCGCAATTCTGGCAGTTCCTTGACGGCTTAACGTGGGCGATTGCTTGGTGATTTCTTTGACAAGACCTCGGACAGGTGGGGCTGGTCGAATCTCCTCAAGATTGGTTGGAGTGGTGGCAACCCGACTTAGCGATCAGCCAATCCAAAGCTGATGGAGGATCAGCGGGATGTCTGCATAAGCTCTCTTCGCGAGGAATTTGGTAGTCTTCGCAACAGCCTAATAGTGATCGTGTCAGGCGAGACGTTCGGCGTGCTCGACAGTCCCGCTACCTTCCCAAAGTGGGTTCCGCACTGGAATAAAGATTACGATTTACAAACTGGTGTCTGGTCGGTCTCCGATCTAAATTCCGGCAACCTCTACATCCACGGTTACCACCCACGTTACGCAGTGAAGGACGGCTTTTGGGGATCGGCACTAGGCCGCACAATCCACTTGGCTCGCACTATGCCGCGCTTCGCTGCATATATCAAGCAGACCGTGTGAAAACGGATGACGGCTGCGATGAGTGCGTGGGGTCCTATCGATCTCGGCCTTCTTGAGCTGTTGATCGGCTATACACCCGTCGCTACAGCAATGATCCGGTGAATCCTGCTGCATTGCTAGGACCTGCCCTGCCAAGCCTCGGAGGCCAACGCCGATCGTGGCATCTAGGCCGCCACAGAGGCCATCAGCTCGGTAAACCCAACCAGGCTCAGCACCCGCCGGAGATTGTAGGCGAGTGCTGTCAGGCTGAACTCACCACGGACATTCTCCAACCCTCGCATCAGAAACGCCCCCTGGTTCATCCATTGTTTGATCGAGCCGAACGGATGCTCGACCATTTCGCGGCGCCGGGCGAGGATACCGGGACGCGCCGCGAGCTGGGCCTGCACGCGATCCAGCACAGCCTCGTTGTTCAACCGCGACACCGTGCGAAACGTGCCATTCGTGCAGCGCGAACGGATCGCGCAATCGCTGCAAGCCGCCGCCTTGTTGACGTAGTTAATCTTCGTCAGCTCTCGCATTGGCGACGACGAGTACCTTTCAGCCGCTGCCCACCCGGGCAGCGGAAACTGTTGCTGGCCGGGTCGTAGCAAACTCGTCTTTGCGAAACAGACCCGCCTTTACTGAGGGTCCACGCTGAGGCCGCGGCACATAGGGCGTCATCCCCGCTTGTTCGCAGGTCTCGATGTCTGCGTTAGTTGTCCCATGTCCAGGACTTGGTTCGTGACCTGCTGTTCGACGATCAGCTTATGCTTGGCATCTACGGCAATCTGGGCGTTATAGCCGACGGCCACCCGCGTATGCGCCGCAATGGCGCGGCTGTCGGCGTTCGGTTAGCGAGATCTGGTCCTCCCCAGTTCGATCCAGTTCTGCCAGCATCTCCTTGCAGCGTGTGCGGCGGTCGCGGATAGCGCTGATCTTCTCTGCCAATTCTTGACCCGAGAGCCCGCTGTTGTGGCCTCGGCTGCGTCCCCGCTGTCAAGGCGTTGCAGATAATCGTCGAGCTTGGCATCAGCCAGTCTGATGAATTCCGCCAGTGATGCCCAGGTAAAATTGCGGTCCTTGTTGTTCACCGCCTTGATGCGCGTACCGTCAACCGCAAGCAGTTCGCGACCGAAGAGGTCGAGTTGACGGCACAGCAGCGTGAATTCGCGAAATACCGGCCGGAAAGCATTGCGATTGTCACGACGGAAGTCGGCAATGGTCTTGAAGTCAGGTTTCAGACGGCGCAGCAGCCAGATCACCTCGACGTTGCGATGCGTTTCGGCTTCCAGCCGCCGGCTCGAGCGAATACGGTTGAGATAGCCGTAAATGTAGAGCTTCAGCAGATCGGCCGGGTCATAGCCTGGCCGCCCAGTCGCTCTCGGCGCCACGCGAGCGAAATTGGCCGCAGCCAGATCCAGCTTGTCAACGAAGGCGTCAATGAACCGCGCTGGATTATCTGCGCCGACGTAGTCATCCAGCGATTTAGGTAGTAGCAGCGTCTGGGCTCGGTCGGAACCTGTGAGGTGCGTCATGATCCGGATTCTGACGCATCCCGCATCGATTCGGAATCTGTTGCGGATCAGTTTTCACACGGGTGCGCCGGGAGACCGGCAGAAAGGAGAGGGTGCAAGTCCCTTACGATGAAGGCAGAGCGAACCACATCGGCCCCGAGTTCATGCGTGTCAGCCCGCGAGGTCTGGGGCGAAGCGTTGACAGGGGAGGCGATGGGCCAGGTATTCAGCCACGTAACAAAACTAGTTCGGGATGCCGACGCTTTCTGTGTAGCGGAAGGCAACACGGAGGGGCGCGCCACCGCTAGTGCCCCACCGGTCCCGCGTGGTCAGAGACCCTGGCACGTCGCCGACACTTTCTGCACGGGAACCGGGAGATCTCATGGTTGGCCGACTGTGAAAGGGCGGTCCGCATCGGGAAGGCTGGAGAGCCGAAGCCGATGACGCACGGCCGTGAGAAGTCAGACCCCGCCATAGTAGCTGGGAAGTCGGCGAACAAAGACAGGCGACTGTCTGCGGAGTTGATGGAGCCAAGGGCGGGGGCCGAAGGGAACGCGATTGAGCGCGGCATGCGCCGGACTCCGAGCCGGGAAAGCATGTCCCACGGGCTGGATCGCGTACGGCAAGCAGCGAAGGAGCAAAAGGGTGAACGGTTCACCGCCCTGCTGCACCACATTGATGTCGAACTACTGGGGTCGGCCTACGGCTGGCTGCGGAAAGAGGCCTCGGCGGGCGTGGACGGGGTGACCTGGGCGGCATACGGCGAAGGACTGGAGTGCAAGCTCGTGGACCTACACGACCGTATCCACCGGGGTGCCTACCGGGCGCAGCCGTCACGGCGGGTGTATATACCTAAGCCGGACGGACGAGAGCGTCCATTGGGCATTGCAGCGCTGGAGGACAAGATCGTCCAGCGCGCGTTGGTAGAGGTGCTGAACGCGATTTGGGAGCAAGACTTCCTGGGGTTCAGCTATGGATTCCGACCGGGACGCGGCCAGCACGATGCGCTGGATGCATTGGCGGTCGGGATCAGCCAGCGAAAGGTGAACTGGATACTGGACGCCGACATCGCCGGGTTCTTCGACGCGGTTAGCCACGAACGGCTGATCCGCTTCGCCGAACATCGGGTTGGCGACCGGCGGGTGATCCGACTGATCCGCAAATGGCTGAAAGCCGGCGTGGAAGAGGACGGGCAGGTGACACCGGGGGAGGTCGGAACGCCGCAAGGTGCGGTGATCTCGCCACTGCTGGCCAACATCTACCTGCACTACGTCTTCGACCTGTGGGCGAAACAATGGCGGCAACGCCATGCCCGCGGGGACATCATCATGGTGCGTTATGCGGACGACATCGTCGTCGGCTTTGAGCACCAGGCCGACGCCGAGCGGTTTTGGGAGGATATGCGAACGCGTCTGGCAGAATTTGCCTTGACGCTACACGCGGGGAAGACGCGGCTCATCGAGTTCGGACGCCACGCGGCCAAGAACCGACGAGCGCGCGGTCTCGGCAAACCAGAAACGTTTAACTTTCTTGGCTTCACCCACATTAGCGGGCACAGCCGGCGGGGAGAGTTCCTGCTTAAACGGAAGTCTCGCAGCGACCGGGTGCGCGCACGATTGCAGGTGGTCAAGGAGGAGTTGCGTCGACGGATGCATGAGACGATGGATGAGCAGGGGGCGTGGCTGCGACGGGTAGTGATGGGCTTCAACGCCTATCATGCTGTCCCGACCAACGCGGCGACGCTATCGGACTTCCGCCACAACGTCGCCGATCTATGGCGGCGGACGCTACGTCGGCGCGGCCAGAAAGGCGCGGTGACGTGGGACCGGATGACCGTGCTGACAAGTCGATGGCTTCCCAGACCGCGTATCACCCACCCTTGGCCCGATAAACGTTTCGCCGTCAAACACCTGAGGTGGGAGCCCGGTGCGGGAATACCGCCCGCCGGGATCTGTGCGGGGGGCATCCGGTAACGTGTGTCCCTACCGCGATTTTGCCAGAATTTTGCATGCTCGACGACCCATTGATCTGGCAGGATGTCCGTAAGCGCTGCGGCGACGACGGGGCTGGATTTGAGTTGAGGATTGGCGCCGCTGCTGATCCGGCGGCTAAGCCGCTTGGCTGGTGATCGTGACGGATCTGCTGGCTGTCCAGTTCCAGGGCAGCAGCGTGTGCATTTCATTCTGCTTGGTCCGGGCCGAGACAATGCGTTCCAGCACGTCGGCCAGGTATGCCATCGGATTGACGCCGTTCAGCTTGGCTGTCTGGATCAGTGTCATCGCGATTGCCCAATGAACGGCTCCACCATCATTACCAGCGAACAACGCATTTTTGCGCGTAAGGGTATTCGGTCGGATCGCCCGCTCGACCACGTTCGTGTCCATCTCGACGCGCCCGTCTTCGAGGAACACGGTAAGGCCGGGCCAATGTCGGATCGCATAGCGAATGGCCTTGGCCAGATCCGAGACGGCTGAGACGCGGCCAACGTGATCCTGCAACCAGGTGTGCAGAGCATCGACAATAGGGCGACTTCGCTCTTGGCGGATATGTCGTCGGTGGTCGGCGGGCTGGCCACGGATCTCGGCTTCGATAGCGTAGAGTTCGCCGATCTTAGCCAGCACCCAGGCGGCAAGCGGCGATTTGTTGGAAACCCAGAAATCGTAGAAACCGCGCCTCATGTGCGCCCAGCAGAACGCCAGCGTCACCGAGCTGTCCGCGCGATCCAAAGCAAGCCGCTTGAAGCCGTCATAACCGTCAACCTGAAGCACGCCGCGGAACCCGGCGAGGTGCCCTGCGGGGCGGCTGCCTTTGCGGTCCTCGGCATAGACATAGGCGGCAACCGGGTGAGTGGGTCCGGCCCACGGCCGGTCGTCAACCGCGTAGCACCAGATCCGTCCGGTCTTGGTCCGGCCGCGGCCCGGATCGAGCACCGGCAGGGTGGTATCATCGGCAAACAGCTTGGGGCAGGACAACGCCGTGCTGAGCAGCAGGTCATACAGTGGGGTCAGCCACCAGCAGGCGCGCCCGACCCAGTTGCTGAGCGTCGAGCGGTCCAGTGTGACGCCCTGGCGAGCCAGCATCTGCGATTGCCGATATAGCGGCAGGCTGTCACAGAATTTACTGACCAGCACATGCGCCACCAGTGCTTCGGTGGCCATGCCGCCGTCGATCGGCCGCTCCGGCGCCAGCGCGACCACGACCGCGCCTTCGCAGCTCCGGCAAGCGTAACGCGGACGGCGCGTGACACGGACCCGCAACTGCGCGGGCACGATGTCCAGTTGCTCACTGCGCAGTTCGCCGATCGTGTGCATCGCGCCGCCGCAGCAAGGGCAGTCGCGGTGTTCGACGTCGATCAGCACCTCATAGCGCGGCAGATGCGCCGGAAGGGCCCCGTGGTTACGGTTGGGGCGTGTCTCGTGCCGCTGGCGTTGTTTGTTCTCTGCAGCGTCTTTCGCGGCGGCGGTTTGTTCCAGATCCTCGAGTGCCAACTGCAACTGGTCCGCGCTCAACTGTTCCGAGCGACGGCCGAACTGCTGGCGCAACAGACGCTTGATCAGCAGGTGCAGCTTGTCGATTTCGGCATCGCGTTGCTGCAAAGTGGTCTGCTGCTGTTCAGCCGCGGTGACCACCTCGCGCAGCACTTGCTGCAACGTGGCGGGATCGTCAGGCAGGGCAGCGAGGTCGATTTGCACGCCAGCATCATGATCAACGCCGCCGAATTCGGCGCCAATGACTTCGGCGTGATCAGCCCGCCAGTTCCGGTCTGCGGCGGATCACCGGCGCCCGCCACTCGCAACCATCGAGCAACGCGGTCAGTTGTGCCGGGGTCAATGCGATCTGTCCGGTCGTCGTCGTCGAGGGCCAGACGAACTGGCCGTGTTCCAGTTTCTTGGTCAGCATGCAAAGACCGATGCCGTCGTGCCAAAGCAGCTTGATCAACCCGGCGCGGCGTCCACGAAAGGCGTAAAGCGCTCCGTTGAATGGATCCTCGGCCAGATGCTGCTGGACCAGCATGGCGAGGCCTACCATGCCCTTCCTCATGTCGGTAATCCCGCACGCCAGATAGACCCGCACGCCTGGCGGCAGCGCAATCATCGCCCGGTCAACGCAGCGAGCACGCGACGTAACGCCGGGCCATCCACCTGGGCGTCCACGCGCAGCGTCACGTTCTTGGGCAGCAGAATCTCGATCAGGCCCGGCGGACGGGACAGGACGTCCGAGCTGGATGGCTGAGGATCTGCCCTGTCAGATTGCGTCGGCGCGATCTCCACCTCGGCAAAGCTGGCCGACTGCCGCAAATGCGTCATCTGGCCATTGAGCAGCTTCTGTCGCCAGCTATACACCAGGCCGCTGCTGATGCCATGCTTGCGCGCCACTTCCGCCGGCGTCAGCGTCGACCCCAGGCTTTCTGCGACGATCTCGCGCTTCTGCTCGAGCGTCCAAACACGGCGTCGATCGCCGCGCGTGATGACCTCGACCTGACGCATACGAGCACCCTTACGACCTATCGTACGGGCGTCCTCAGCAGGATCGGACTCTGGAACGAAAGTCGGCGTTGCGTCCATGACCGACTTCCATCACAGCACAGCCCCGTGCCGCCATGTGTTGCCGCCGCATCGCTTACGGATGTCCGGCAATCACGTAACCCAAGGCCCGTAGAGCCGAGCCTTCCAAAGAATCCAGACGCGTGCGAAGCAGGGCAACGCGGCGGCCGCCGCCGGCGGCATGGCGGCCTCGATTTCAGCTTGACGTCGGTCCACAAGCCGCGATATCCGCGCGGCAAGGTGCTGGCAGCGACCTGCTCCATCGCTGCGAGCGCCTGACCTGATGAGACACCTGGAGCCGGGCTGCCTTGAATTGTCACGGCAACTTGGTTGTTATAGCGGATCAGCGCCTGGGGTCCGATCACCGGCCGGACTTCCACGAGGCTTCGCAACGGAATCATCTGGTTGTCCGCGCTGCGAACATTGATCCGGTAGATGTCATCAATCGATGACCGGTCCTGAGCTTCGGCCTGTACCTGCACCTGCCACGTTCGCCCGAACAAATTCATGTCGTTGACGTAGTATCCACCCAGCGAAGCCTGCAGCGCCTGAAAAATCGCAGAAAGGTCGACCTTCAAAATCTGAGCTTTGTCGCGATCGATGCTAAGGTATACTGATGGCGTCGCGGCGGAGAACGTGCTGTAGACCCGGTTGAGCTTGGGATCTTGGTTGGCCGCGACCAATAGTCCGCGTAGCACCTGCGCGAGCGATTGCGGGCTGCCACCACCGGTGTCCTGCAGCACATAGCTGAATCCGCCGCCGGTTCCGAGGCCTATGATTGGCGGCGGCGCGATGGGCACAGCACGGCCGCCTCGAACCTGGCGTAGTTTTGGTCCGAGCCGTGCAATCATCGCTTGAGCCGATTGGGAGGGGTCAGCACGCTCTTCAAAGGGTTTTAGAGAAACAATAAAAAAAGCGGCGTTTGGCTGCGAGTAGTTGTCGATAAAATTCAGTCCGATGGTGGCAGAATAGTCCGCGATGGCCGGCTCCTGCTTCAGAATTGTCTCAATTTGTTCGACGACAGCGGTCGTCCGACCGACCGAAGCACCGTCAGGCAACTGCACAATAACAAAGAACGCTCCCTGGTCGTCCTCCGGCAGAAAGCCGGTCGGGGTGATCTTTCCCAACGCCCAGACACCGGCCATCGATCCCACCACAAGGACCAGGCCAATGATCGAGAGACGCACCAGACGTGCAACGATGGCGCCGTAGCCGTCGCGTACCCAGTCGATCCCGCGCATCAAAGCACCGATCGGTCCGCGACGCGGCCCGTGATGGGGCCGTAAGAGGATCGCACACAATGCTGGGGATAGCGTGAGGGCATTGATCGCCGATAAAAACATCGAAACGGCGACGGTGACGGCGAACTGGCGGAACAATTCGCCGGAGATCCCCGGGATGAACGCCACCGGAACGAACACCGAAAGCAGTACAAGCGTGATTCCGATGATCGGGGCAAAGATCTGCCCCATCGCCAGCTTGGTCGCTTCGGCAGGCGATAGTTCGGGATGGTGCTCCATCACCTGCTCGACCGCCTCGACCACCACGATCGCGTCATCCACCACAATCCCGATCGCGAGCACAATCGCCAGAAGCGAAACAGTGTTGGCCGAGTAGCCGATTGCGTTCAGCACGATAAAAGTGCCGATCAGACTGACGGGGACCGCAATCGTCGGGATCAGGGTAGCACGCAGATTGCCCAGGAAGAGATAGACGACGAGCACCACCAGAACGAACGCCTCGATCAGGGTTTTCTGCACCTCATGGATCGTGTCGGTGACGAACGTCGTCGGGTCATATGTGACCTTCCACGCCAGATCATCGGGAAAGTTCTGGGCCGCGGCGGCCATGGCCTGCTTGACACCTCCGAGCGCTTTGAGGGCATTGGCGCCAGGTGCCTGGTAGACCGCCATTAGCGCCGCCGGGGTTCCGTTTAGTCGTGTCGAGCGATCCAGATTGGCCGCGCCCAACTCCAGGCGGGCGACGTCGCCCAAGCGGAGGATGGAGCCGTCTGGATTGGTCCGGATCACGATCTGCTCGAATTCGGCGGTAGACGCCAGCCGTCCTTTCGTCTGGACATTGAGTTGCAACTGCTGGTCGTTGGAGACCGGCCGGGCGCCTATCCGGCCAACCGGGGCCTGTACGTTCTGGGACTTGATCGCATTGACGATGTCGGTCGAGGTCAGGCCAAGCCCGGTCAGCCGATCAGTGCGTATCCAGGCCCGCACTGAATAATCTTGCGGGCCAAACAGCGTTGCGTCACCCACGCCCGGTGTGCTCTTGACCTGATCAAGCAAATTGATCGTCGCATAGTTCGAAATATAAAGTTCATCATGGGTTTGTTTAGGTGAATACAGCGAGATGACCCCAAGAAGCGCGGAAGATTGCTTTTTTACCGTCACGCCTTGTTTTCGCACGTCCTCCGGCAGCTTCGACAAAGCCACCTGAACGCGGTTGTTGACATTGACCGTATTGATGTCTGGGTCGGTGCCTAGTTCGAACGAGGCCTTAAGCGAGTAGCTGCCGTCGTTGCCGCTGACGCTCTTCATGTAGATCATCTTGTCGACGCCGACGATTTGGCTTTCGATCGGCTGTGCGACCGTCGCCTCGACCACGGCTGCGGAGGCACCTGGGTAGACCGTGGTTACTGATACCTGGGGTGGCACGATGTCAGGATACTGTGCAATCGGGATCACAAAAAGTGACAGTAATCCCGCGATGGTGGTGACAATAGCGATGACGGTCGCAAGCCGAGGCCGGTCGATGAAGATGGCGGAGAACATATCTTAGCCCCCGGTAAGCGCCGACGAAGCCGGACTGGCAACAACTGCCACTCCAGGGCGAAGACTTTCCATACCCTGCACCACCACCTGCTCACCGCCCTTGAGCCCATCGTCTACGATCGCAAAGGGCCCTGACTCACCTCCCAGCTTCACGCGCGCGACTGCGGCCTTACTGTCCACGACAAGAAAAACATACGTCCCCTGCTGATCCACAATCAATGCTGACTGCGGCACGAGCACCTTTTCCTCTGGCTTGTCTGCTTCGACCGAAACACGGACCAACTGCCCATCGATGAGAGCACCCTTTGGATTGGGCAAGGTCGCGCGCACCAAAACCGTGTCTGTCGCCCGGTCCACCGTGACGTCGACAAAGTTTATGCGCCCCGTCTGGTCATAAGTCGAACCGTCGGAGAATCGAATGCGCACACCCAGCGCCTCCTGCCGCGCCTTGCGTCTCTCCTGCTCTTCCACCTTCAAAAATTCGCGCTGGCTGACCGGAAACGTCACGTACATCGGGTCACGGCTGACAATCGTGGTCAGGACGCCGCTGTCGGGTCCAACGACATTCCCTTTGGTGAGTTTGGATCGGCCGATCTGCCCGCTGATCGGAGCCACGATATCGGTGTAACCAAGGTTTACCGTCGCAGTCTTCAAGTCGGCATCCGCGACGACCACTTGACCTTGCGCGCCCTTCTCCGCCGCCTGCCGCTCGTCCAGTTGTGCCAACGGAGCCGCGGCGGTTTTCGTCAATTCCTCGGTGCGTGCCCGCTGCGCAGTGGCGTTGGCGTATTTCCCCTGTGCTTCCAAAAGAGCTCCACGCGCCTGTTGCACGGCCGCATCGAAAGTTTCGCGTTCGATGCGGTAAAGGACATCGCCCTCCTTCACGAAATCACCATCCTTGAACAGGATTTCCTGAAGGAACCCAGTAACGCGGGCTCGGATGTCCACTCGCTCCATGGCCTCCACTCGTCCAACAAATTCTGTTGCTTTAGTGATCGGTCGGAGTTCGGCCGCCACCGTTCCCACAGGGATCGCGGTCGGTTCTTGTGCCCATCCTTGGGTTGACCCGAAGATTATGCACAACACGGCGGTCGTAGCGATGAAAAGGAGGCGCATTCTGTTTTTCCTGCGTTTTATCCCATGTAGGGCCGGCGATTCGGAGGATGGACCAGAAGCAGTCAAGCAGCTTGCTGCGGCCCTTCGAACTGTCTGCGGATTTGTACGGTGATCGCGGGGTGGTTCCATTGGGTCCATCGTTGCCCGCGGTCCTGATCGACCCAGACACCCGGCGACAATCGATAGGGGTTGCTTCAGCCGAGGGCCCGCTCATTTGCTCGCTACCATAGGGGTGAGCAATTCTCCTGCAATTCGACTTCTCTTTGGAGGCGCAGCAGCGCGGTCGCCTGCGCTTGCAACGATGAGTCGGCGTTTAGAGGGTCGCTCCGCAACATCAGATCGGGTCCACGCCTCGGCATAGAATCTTCCGCAAAAAGCGCGCAAGTCCATCGGGGACCCAGGAGGACTTCTTTGTGCAGGCGTCGATGGCGTGCGAGACCGGGAGCGTGGTAGGCCGCCCGCACGTGGCAATCACGTGCACTCACTCCGGTTGAGCGATGCCCGATCAGAAAACATCTGAACGAGAATCGACAGCATTTCTAGCCACGACTGCAATCAGTCAGTGAGCTTCGCTGTCGCACCGTGTCGGTTCCAGATCCCCTTGGGTTTTAACAGCCGAAAAGGCCCTTGCCGAATAGGCCGCACTTGGCAATTGAGGTGACCAGGAGCGGGCTAACGGACACTGTAATCGAGTCACCGACCTTCAGCAGTCCGATGGCCGTTTGTCGTGTGGAATCAGAGGTTTTGATCGTGTAGATGCCGCCGCCATTGGCATTCACGACATCAAAACTGCTCAGGCCATTCAGCTTCACGACGCGCCCAACGACCACCGCTGCGTCGTATCCAATGCCACCGGGGGTGTGTGCAATCTGCTCCACTGCACTGGTCACCGGGATTTGGCCCACCGGCACGCGTGAGCTCCCCACACGAAGGTCACAGAGCGCTTAAAGTGGACATCGGCAACATCACCGACCGAAACGCTGGTGAGGTCCACGCCAGAGCAACTGTCATAGGAATTGCGGGACCTGACGCCGGGGGGAGCGTTAGCGTCAGTGCGCCAGGGTCGAGGGCCTGGATCTTGCCCTGGGCAGCGAACTCGCCGCCATCCGGGACGACGTTCGTCATCGTCGGATTGGTCTGCGCTACGACGGGCGTCCCACGCGTAAGTGGTGCGAGCGCCATAGCACACGCGAGCGCAGCCTGAAGCAAGAGCTTACCAGCATTTTTCTTCATCTTATCTTCCACAGGGTTGCAAGAATGTTCAGCCTTGTTGGCGCCATCGGTAGGCGCTAACTCGCTGCCGGCAAATTATTTCTGACAATTTGAACGCGTCGGTGCGAAACCTGGACGAGTATCGCTACATACATCCTAGGCGGTAGGCGGATTTGGCACAAAGCACGGGACAATAGCGAATTGAAACGCCGGGATCGAAGCGTCACTCGATCGTGCCTTCGTGCCTCTTGGCTACGTCGGGATCTCAGAAGACCGCACTCACGTCGCGAGTTGACTGATCAAACCGCACCGGTCGACGACAATTTAACGGATGCGACGTTTCCGCACTGCTACTCAGGACACAGGAGTGGAACGAGCTTCTCGATGAGTTGGCAGCCGGGGAATCCGACGGGTGATCACTAGAGCACGGGGAAATGGGGGAGCCATGAAGGAGTTGGCTGAACTGAGGCGGCGCTTTCTTGTGGCACTTTGGAAGGAACTCCGCGTGGTGTGGCCAATCCTGTCGGGTCTAGTCGGCGTCCAGTTCGTGCTGGGAATGCTTGTGGGTTTCTTTGAGGGGTGGCGGATGAGCGATGCGGCGTATTTCACGTTCATCACCGGGCTAACCATTGGATATGGGGATATCGTCCCGGTGCGCTTCGCCACGCGTCTGATTACGGTGGTGATTGGATTCAGTGGAATTCTTCTGACAGGTCTGGTCGCGGCAGTCGGCGTCCGCGCTCTCCAGCAAGCCACTACGCGCAACGCTGAGTGACGACCGCCCGACGGCTCAATCGTCATCACGATCCAGGTTAGCAGGCTACGTTGGGGCCGGAACGCCTTGTCTGATCATTCTCGAGAAATCAGGATCAGTACTCTGTGCCTTGCCACGGATGTGTGATTGGTCGCGCAGCACGTCGAATGGAAAGCCGGCAGCCATAGCGCCGCGATCGTAAATAAATTGAGGGACGTAGCCCGCCAGCAATATTCGGTAGTCCAACGGCAGCCCCGGCTGTATTGCTCGCACCATTCGGAAAATCTGTGTGGTGCAGTTGGTGGTCAGGGAATTGTAGAAGCGTGGCGCGCGCGCCAAATCATTGGCCTCAGCGATGTATTCAAGGAGAAGCGCACGTGTCTGGGAAGGCGAAACCCGCAGGCGGTAGATCCGGACGTCCTCACCACGCACATTGGTCCGCACGCCAACCACGTCTCGCTCGTCCGCAGCAATGAACGAAAGCTCATAGGCGCGGAAGAAGCCGGCCAGAGCAGAATACGATTCGGTTTTCTCCTTGCGGATCTCGATCGAGAATGCCAGCTGTTGACCGTCGGAGAAGCCGAAGCTGACGATCGTGTGGGCGATTGCCTCACCGGACCAGTAGGACATGATAAGGTCGAGACCCTTCAACTTGCTCAGATCGTAGCTGCGTGTCTCCCAGTTCGGCTCGAAATCGGAATCACTGCGCCAGACGAAGTTTCGTACGTCGTGCACCACCAATCGGTCACCCACGACGATCCCGGTCGCAGTCCGCGCCACATCCTCCGCCCAAGCTCGGTTATTGGAAGGTTGCAACGTTGTCCACCAACCGAGCACCGCCGCGAAGCAGACACCGTAAAGCGCAATACCCCACCGGCGCCGAAGCACCACGCAGACAACCGCCGCGAGGGCCAGAAGCAGCAACCCGCCGGCGAGGATCTCGCGCAATGGCGGTGTGGGGGCGAGGCGAAGCCCGATCGCTAACGCTCCCCACAAACCAGTACACAACAGAATTAGCCCGGCGACGGCTTTGCCCACCGATCTAGGTATGCACCTAGCCATCATGCCCTGTGGACCTTATGGCCCAACTGGGGCCAGACGCCGGATCGGGGAACGCAGCTGGGTCGCCTCCGCCGTCATGGCCTTTGCATCGTCAGTCGAGCACCCAAGCCGGCAGGCCGACTGCCATTGCAACAAAAGGATGCGACGCACCTCTGCCACCGCCTTCGGATTTGACTGCACCGAATGGCCGGACCGGATCACCAGTTCCGACGCCGCCTCGTTGATATGCGCGCTGGTGTACTCCACCACGCCGTCATCGCCAGTTTCCATGGGGCCATCCCCCTGCACCGCCATTATCGAATGCGCTGTCACAGTCGGTGCGACGGGGATCGAGGAAACGGTCTTGCTGAATGGGCTACCCGGTGTCATCCCATAGACGCTGCCAAGACGCACCTGCGCCATGTCAACCCGCAGGGCATCGCGATTAACGGTCAGTGTTTCCGCCGCCAGCTGGGTCACCCTGAGCGGCAGCGTCACGAACCGGCCGATGATGTGGGCCAGAGCGTGACCGGCCACGTAGCTTCCACGGTGCGGCGTTGCAATGAAGATGACGCGGGTCACCTCCGGTAGCGGCGTGACGAACAGGGCTCGACGAAGGGTCTCCCGGTTCTCGTTCGTCAGGACCAGCTGGTCAATCGGCTTAGAACTAAACGCTTCGTACAGGCGTGATCCGGGGTCGATCACCAGCATCTTCGCCAAGAGACCGCCCTGGCTGTGTCCGACCAAGACCATGTTGTGAAGCGCCGGGTCGTTCCGGTCCGGATCCAGCTTGCTAGTCGCGGCCTTCAGCCCCGTCCGCAATTGGAGGGCCGACAATGCGATCGGATTGCCGGTGTTATACATGAACAGCCAGAACTGGAAACGCTCATGGATAGTGGGATCATTCTGCAGGTCATTGATCAGGTCCGCCCAGCGCCCCGAGCTTGACACAGTACCATGGATCAGCACTATGGGAATTCTACCTGGGCGGTAAGGTTCCAGGGCAACAAGCTGGCTTGGGAACGTGTCGAACAGATCCCCCCGGAAGAAGCCGGCCAACTCGGTCCTCCAGATCGCTGGGTTACTTAACGCATAAGCGAATGCCGCGCTGGGTTCGTCCTCCAACGGCACCTCCTGACCGCCGATCGTTATCGTGCGATTCTCATCGCCGGGATAGAGCGTGAGGTTCCCAATAAAGCGCCCGCTGGCAACGGCCTCGGGCGTAATGCTCAACCGCAGGACGGCCGTCATGGGACCTTGAGCAAACGAGCGACTTGGAAGCCCCGTGAATCCCCGATGGGACTTAGATCGGCCGCGAGAGGGGATCCAATACCGCTCTCGCGATACCGGTTCCGCAGGCCCTCGATGTGCAACTCGGCCGCCGGCGTGAACCCGGTCAGCTCGAAACCCGACCAACGCAATGCATTGCGGTCGAAGGCTATCGACAATGTGCCAAACGGAAGGGGGTAGGCGCCTTCACGCAGATCAACATGCTGGCCATCGGCAGCTGTAAGGCCACGAGTCAGCGCCCGATTGTAGAGGTCGGCGGCCGTTCGCAGGCGCGGGTCGAACGGATTGGGGCGATTAGCAGGCGAGGAAGGAAACAGAAATGCGTATGAGTACACAACCGTCGCAAGAAAATAGGAACGGTCATTGGCGCTTTCCGCTTGCAGGAAGGCCATCTCGGCCAGCGCGTAGAGCGAGTCCCGATTGTCGAGGTCGGCAGCCTCTATGATGGCCAGTGAGCGAATAGCCGCGGGCCGGTCTTCATGGTAGAGACCCAGAAGATCCAGTCGCCGCAGCACGATCTGTGTCGGTTCGCTAAGCCGCCCGGTCGTCAGGGCATTGCTGGTGAGTTCGCTCCCCACCGTTCGGGCGTCCATGCGCTCGACCGAGACTGGCGTTCCGCAGGCTGCGAGCATCAGACACAGCCCTAACAGTGCGGCGAACCTAAGGCCATGTCGGATAACGTGCGGGCCTGACTTACCCGTCCATGCCACCAGCCCCACGGTCTCTCTAACGCCCAAGCGACGCAGCGACCCCGGGTCATTCACGGACGACCTCCGGTACGCTGGTGATCGTTGAGGTCAGAACTTGCGCCGAGCTCGCTCTCAAGCGACCTGCCGCGCGCGATACCGCGGATTCCGGCATCAAGCCCCTCTGCACGCAATAGATCTCGCACTTGCCCATGCGCGCCGGTGATTGTCAGTCCGATCCCACGATCCTTAAGGCTTTCGGACAACTCGCGCAGCATTCGTGCGCCCGCGAGATCCATCAGCGGGGAGGCGGATAGGTCACAGACCACGGTTTGAATTTTCGCTGGACCAGCAACCTCCAGCTGATCGAGGATCCGGCCCTGCACATAATCCGTGTTCAGATAAAGTAGCGACGCCTCCGGACGGCAGGCAAGTACGCCGATCAGCGGCTCATTGTCCGGATGGCGGTCTAGGTCGGAATATTGTTCCGTACCGGGAATTCGCCCCAGGAAAGCCACGCGTGGGGTTGAAGACCGCGCCAGCAGAATGAGGATCGAGATCAAGGCTGCGAGCAGGATGCCCGGCAGAATACCGAGCAGCAGGACCCCGATAAAGGCTGCCGTCGCATTCAGAAAATCCATTCGGCTCGTGCGTCGCATGCGGGCAATGGCTTTGAGATCGATAAGACCGGCCACCGCCCCCAGCACGATCGCCGCCAGTACCGCTTTGGGCAGGTCGGCCAGCAGTGTCGTGAAGAACATCAGGCACAGCGAAAGGGTCAGTGATGCGAACACTAGCGAGAAGCGGGATCGCGCGCCTGCTCCTTCATTCACCGCGGTCTGGGATAGACCCCCTGCGACCGGATAGCCGCCCACCGCTGCGGCTGCGATGTTGGCCGCGGCGAGACCCAGCAGCTCCCGCCGTGTATCGATCGTCTCGTGGTGTTTCGCGGCGAATGCGCGTGCCGCCGCCACACCCTCTATGTAGGCAAGCAGCATGCATCCGGTGGCGAGTGCAACGATCCCGTCCTGCTCACGTAGCGGCGCCGAAGGCATTGCGGGCAATGGCAGTCCAGGCGGAATGACACCAGTGACTGTGACCTTGAAACGAGTTCAGCTCAAACAGCGACACTGTGACGATCGACAGTGCGACCACGCCAAGAGCGACCGGCCGCCCCGGCAGCCACCGCTCACCACACCACAGCAGCCCCAGCGCGGCTATTCCGATTGCAAGTGTCACCAGGTTCGTCCCGCCGAGCTGGCCAGCCAGGACAAGAAGCCGCCCGGGAACGCTGTGCCCGCCCCCCGCGACACCGAAAAGCGCCGGCAACTGCGTAATCGCGATGGTCAACCCGGCACCGGCCTTAAACCCGATCAAAACGCTGTCGCTGATCAGCTTGACCAAAACGCTGAGCCGGAATGCCCAGGCGATCAAGCAGAACACGCCGACACCAACCGCCGCGGCGGTCGCGATCTCAGCGTAGTGCGCACTGCTATCGCCGGCCATATCGCCAACGGTCGCCGCGATCATCAACGAGATCGCTGAGGTCGGGCCGATCGCGAGATATCGCGATGAGCCGGCCAACGCGTATCCGAGGCCGCCCATCAGGTAGCCATAGACACCCACCTGCGGGGCCAGTCCGGCCAGTGTCGCGTAGGCTAGCGAGACCGGAATGGCGTAGGCTGCCAGCGTGATGCCAGCCACCGCATCTGAGGGCAGCCAAACAACCGGATAACCGAACAGGTGCGGAGTCGTTGGCTCTCTGATTTCCTCTCCCATCAGAGGTGCGCGCCGATCGGTCTCCATCGCACCAAGTTACCCAAGGGGTAGAACTGCGTCCGACCCCATCCTTCCAAACCAGCCAAATGACGAACTGCTGTCATCCCTTTGCCTTCGATCGTCCCACCGACATCAAGCCTTGGGCCGGCGTAGCGTCGTTTGTCGTGCTCCCCGGGGGCCAGCAATTCCTGCAAGTTACTCCGTCAATCTTCTGCCCGCCCAGTATCATGGCCGCTTCAGGCAATGATTGATCTATCTCAACGTGCACCGGTGTTACAGCGACTATCTAATGGGAGCAAGATACGGTTTGGGCTGTAGGGAGGAGACTACGCCCGGTCCGACGAAACGGAACAGGATCAAGGAAGGAAGGTCATGGCGATAGCATCAGCCCAGTCGCTGTCGGTGAACGCACTTTTCGCAGAGCGCGATGCGCAACGGCGTCGCGACAGCGAAGCCGATGAACAATTACAGCGTCGTAAGGAAGAGAAACTTGCCGACTACAGGAAGCGCCTGAGTAATTTTCGATTGACCGACGAAATTATCGAATCCGGCCTGAACCGGATCAAACGCGCCTTCGAGCGCGGCGAAACCGAATTGATGATTTCATCATTCCCAAGCACGTTTTGCGCCGATGACGGCCGGGCGATCATTAACGCGGGCGCGCCACCGATCAACAAGCCGACCGATGAAGAGGCAGCAAGGCAGGCAGAGGAGCCCGACTGGCTGTTGACTCTACCGGCCGGGGTTCATCAGGTTTATGACTATTGGAAGCAAAACCTGAAACCCGGTGGCTTCGGCTTCTCAGTTCGGATCATCAACTACCCTGATGGAAAGCCGGGCGACGTCGGCCTGTTTTTCACATGGCCGAAGAGCGGTTTTGAGTCGTGATCCCAAAAGGGGAACTTGTGGTGATAGTGCGCGGCCCTGGGAGACCACAATGAGCGCAACGAAAAACGGGCGAAGAGGAGCGAGAACGCCGAAGCGCCCGACGGCAAGCTGAAGGGGAAGGACTATCTACGCGAACTGGCTGGGCTGCACGTCGAGTTGGTCAAGCTGCAGCAATGGGTGGTGCACAAGGGTCTAAAAGTCTGCATCGTGTTCGAGGGGCGTGACGGTGCCGGCAAGGGCGGCGTGATTAAGGCTATCACCGAACGTGTCAGCCCGCGGGTGTTTCGTGTCGTCGCCCTCCCGGCGCCAACCGAGCGCGAGAAGTCGCAGATGTACATCCAGCGGTATATCTCCCATCTGCCTGCCGCCGGCGAGATCATGATATTTGACCGAAGCTGGTACAATCGTGCCGGGGTCGAGCGGGTCATGGGCTTCTGCTCGGAGGAGCAGGTCCAGAGATTTCTTCAGTTGACCCCGTCTGTAGAAAAAGCCTTCATCGACTCCGGCATCATACTGCTGAAATATTGGCTGGAGGTCAGCGAGGAGGAGCAGACTCGTCGGTTGGAATCGCGGATCGACGACGGGCGCAAGATCTGGAAGCTGTCGCCGATGGATCTAAAATCCTACGGTCGGTGGTACGACTACTCCCGGGCGCGAGACGACATGTTCAAGGCGACCGACACGTCGTGGGCGCCTTGGTATGTCGTTCGCTCGGACGACAAGAAACGGGCGCGGCTGAACACCATAGCCCATTTGCTCGCCCACATTCCTTACGAGGAACTTCCGCGAGTGAAGGTGAAGCTACCCGACCGGCAGAAGGCGCACGATTACAAGGAGCCGGACTACCCCTTTAAGTTCGTGCCGAAAATGACGCGGCCGGCCGCCTGAGCCTGCGAGATCGACTTGGTAAGGGCCTGCCGGACGGCGATGCCGGAGACCTTCCACCCTGCCTTGGCTGTCGCGCGCGCCAGAACGATGGCAGGGAAACCTCGCATTCGTATGCGTTGGTGATATCTGACCGGAAATCGAAGCGAGGACTTCGTCGGTGCTGTCATTATTCGGGTCTCCGTGAGAAAGCCGACGAGGCGCGACGTGCCAAATCTGCATAGCGGTCGCGGAGGCGTCGCCTGTATCCTTTCCGGCGGCTGTCTAAATCGTATCAGCGGTCGTGTTCTACCTGCCCCCGACCGCATTCTAACCGTGACTCCCGCGGAGGGTGGATTAGCATCTGACAAGGGGTGGTGGCCAGTTCGCTTTCTAAGGCAAGATCCAGGCGCTCTCCGGTTGGCGCAATTGAACGATGTCGCTGCCGGCATTGCATCGATAGCGTTGAAGACTGTGAGCGAGTGAACCTGCGATCTGCTACGTAATCCGTTCAATGAAAGTTGTATTGCAACGTCGCGTCTGACTATTCCCCATTGATTCAAATCAA
Organism: uncultured Alphaproteobacteria bacterium; assembly: GCA_963819345.1. Lineage (GTDB taxonomy): Bacteria > Pseudomonadota > Alphaproteobacteria > Acetobacterales > Acetobacteraceae > Rhodopila. Next base: position 210,999 of record CAWFVX010000018.1, on the reverse strand, counting down.
TGTAGCCGGTCGGTGTCTGCTCAAGCTTAGCGTCACTAGAAAGTACCGTCTAAAGGAACTGCCGTCGCAGTCGCTGCCGTGGCAATGGGAGCATCCGAGTGCAGACGATCCCAGTAAAAGAAGCGGTTGCGAAGATCGAAGGAGGCGCGAACCTTCTGACCGGCGGCTTCATTGGCCGTCGGCAGTCCCAAGGCGATCATCGACGAGATCGTGCGACAAGGGAAACGCGATCTCACCGTGATTGCCCATGACACGGTCATGCCAGGTACCAGGATCAGCACGCTTATTTGTGCCATGCTGGTGAAAGAGGTAGTCGCCAGCAACATCGGGCTGAACCGCGGGGCGCAGCGGCAAATGATGGACGACAGCTTGATAGTTGATCTCGTGCCGCACAGTTTAGCGCCCCGAGGCAAATGAATTGGAGAACAGAGATGCTGAACTTGTATAGCTTCAACGCGGTCCAGGACTATTGGTTGGATGTTTGGCAGCGCTCCATCCTGACGCTCGACGTCCTGAGGGAGCGAGGGAACACCTACCTAGCACAAAACGCCAAGGAGATCCCAAACGTCCTCGAGTTCAAGGCGGAACTGGTGCGTGACGGTCGGACCTTGGAGCGGCCCGTGAACTATGTCTTGGCGCGCATCTTTCCGCCCGATGGCACTAAGATCGATCCGACCAAGGCGCCCGTCATCATCGTTGATCCCCGTGCCGGCCATGGCCCGGGCATCGGCGGGATGAAGCGGGACAGTGAGGTCGGTGTGGCTCTGTCGGCCGGACACCCCTGCTACTTCGTGGGCTTCCTACCGAAGCCGGTACCGGGTCAGACAATAGAGGATGTCTGCCGTGCTGAGGCCATCTTTATCGAGGAGGTGGCCGCGCGACATCCTGACGCTGAGAGCAAGCCGATGATCATCGCCAACTGCCAAGCTGGTTGGCAGATCATGATGATGGCAGCAACCAATCCGAAGCGAACCGGGCCCATCATGCTGGCCGGCACGCCGCTGTCCTATTGGGCAGGCGTGCGCGGAAAGAATCCGATGCGCTATCTGGGGGGCCTGCTGGGAGGTACCTGGCTGACGGCGCTGTCCGGCGATATGGGCAATGGTATCTTCGATGGCGCAAACTTGGTCGCCAACTTCGAATCGCTCAACCCGGCCAACACCTATTGGACCAAGCCCTACAACCTCTATTCGAAAGTGGACACCGAAGCCGAGCGCTTCCTTGACTTCGAGACGTGGTGGGGCGGCCCTGTCCTGCTGAACGCCGAAGAGATGCAGTGGATCGCCGACAACCTGTTCGTCGGCAATCGCTTATCGACGGGACAGATATCCACCTCCGATGGAGTCCGCATCGATCTTCGTAATATAACCGCGCCGATCATCGTGTTCTGCTCATGGGGTGACAACATCACGCCACCGCAACAGGCGCTGGGATGGATTCTGGATCTCTACGACCACGAGCGTGAAATCGTCGAGAGTGGTCAGACGATCGTATATACGATGCATCACAGCATTGGGCATTTGGGAATTTTCGTATCAGGTAAGGTCGCAACCAAGGAGCACGGTGAGTTTGTATCGTGTTCGGAATTGATCGATGCAATGCCTCCCGGCCTGTACGAGGCCGTCATCACCGAGGTCGACGAAGATACGCTCAATCCCGGCCTGATCCAGGGCAAGTACCTATTCCGGCTGGAAACTCGCACACTAGGCCACATCCGGGCACTTGGCACCAACGACGCAGCGGACGACACACGGTTTGCCACGGTCGCACGCGTGTCTGAGATAACTAAGGGTCTCTACGACGCCTTTGTCAGGCCGGCCGTGCGCCTGGCTGTCACTGACCAGGCGGCGGAGGTATCGCGGGCAACGCATCCCAACCGCCTGCGCTTTGAAATGTTCTCCGACAAGAATCCGCTGATGCAGCCGATACATGCGCTCGCCAAGTCCGTCGCGTCGGCGCGTCGGCCTGTTGGTGCGGACAATCCTTTGCTGGCAATGGAGCGAGCAACCTCCTCCTGGATCACCACCTGTCTACAAACATTCGGTGAATACCGTGACACGATGACCGAAGCGGTGTTCCTGAGCGCTTACGGTTCACCCTGGATGCAGGCGCTGGTTGGACCCGGCACGCAGGACGCCACACAGCACCGGATCACACGGGATCTCGTCAGAGAAGCGAACACCGCGCGGCTGCGGTCGGAACTCGAACACCGCTTCGAAGTCGGGGGTCTCGAGGAAGCAGTGATGCGCGCCCTCATCTACATCCGCCTGCAGGAAGGCAGCGTCGACGAACGAGGCTTTGCCGCACTCAAGTTGATCCGTGCATCACGTCCGGTTGCCAAGCAAATGAGCCTTTTGCGATTCAGAGAGATCGTGAAGGAGCAGTTCATGCTCGTCTCCCTCGACGAGAACCGCGCCATCAACGCCCTGCCAGCCCTGCTGGGCTCCAATGCGAAGGAGCGCAAAGCGGCATTAGACATTTTGCATCAGGTCCTTTCGGCACGGGGAGACCTGCCGTCCGAAGGCAGTCGGCGTTTGACGCGGGTCGAAGCCATGTTCGGCGTCGAACCGGGACGCGTCGCCAAGACGGAGGCCGCTCATGCCTGAGAACGAAAGGACCCACGATAAATACGAGCGTCTGATCACAAGGGCGCAGAGCGAGGACATGATCAAAGTGGCCGTTGTGCATCCGTGCGACGATGTCTCGCTGGAAGCCGCGGTAGAAGCGGCGCGCCTGCACCTGATCGAACCAATTCTCGTTGGCCCGGTCCACCGCATCCGCAGCGAAGCCGATCGCGCCGGATGGGATATCAGCGGCATGGAAATCGTGGCGTCGGAACACAGCCATGACTCAGCCGCGAAGGCTGTGGAACTGGTGAGAGCCGGACGCGCCGAGGCGCTGATGAAGGGCAGCCTCCACACCGACGAACTTATGGCCGCAGTAGTATCACGCCAAACAGGCATTCGGACAGCCCGCCGGATCAGCCACTGCTTTATCATGGATGTGCCAAGTCACCCGGATGCGCTGATCGTCACCGACGCGGCGGTCAATATTGCCCCAACTCTCGATGAAAAGGTCGATATTATCCAGAATGCCATAGATCTGGCACACGCCATGGGTGTGGAAGAAGTCCGGGTCGCGATCCTGAGCGCAATGGAAACGGTCACCGCTAAGGTACCCTCCACGATCGAAGCAGCCGCACTGTGCAAAATGGCGGAACGCGGCCAAATCACCGGGGCCTTGCTGGACGGACCGCTCGCACTTGACAATGCGATCAGCCCGGCGGCAGCGGCTATCAAGAAAATTGTATCGCCGGTTGCAGGACGGGCGAATGTGCTCGTGGTTCCTGACCTCGAAGCCGGAAATATGCTCGCCAAAAGCCTGTCTTTTCTGGCAGAAGCCGATGCCGCTGGAATTGTGCTCGGTGCACGGGTTCCAATCATCTTGACCAGCCGCGCGGATTCGTTACTGACGCGTCTCGCGTCGTGCGCCGTCGCGGTCATGGTCGCCGCGGCACGCCGCCGGTCGGCCTCTGGGTCCATTCGTTGAGGAGAGATTTCGATGAGTGATGGTAACATCAGGCCAGTTCTGGCTGGACAAAAGGCCCTCATTGTCGGCGTGGCCAACGACCAGTCGATCGCCTATGGATGTGCCAAGGCATTCCGAACCGTGGGCGCGGAAGTTGCCATCACCTGGCTGAACGAACGGGCTCGACCATACGTGGAACCCCTGGCGCGGGAGCTCGAGGCACCGATCGTCGGCGCGCTCGACGTCTCCGTGCCAGGTCAACTGGAGGCAGTATTCGACCGCATTCGTGCGGATTGGGGCAAGTTGGATATCCTGGTGCACTCAATCGCCTTTGCACCGAAAGCCGATCTCCAAGGTGGACTGCTGGACTGTTCCGCGGACGGATTCGCAAAGGCGATGGACATTTCATGCCACTCGTTCATCCGTATGGCAAAGCTCGCAGCGCCGCTCATGACCGATGGCGGGACCATGTTCGCGATGAGTTATTATGGCGCCAATCGCGTTGTCGCGAACTACAACGTGATGGGTCCCGTGAAGGCTGCCTTGGAGGCAGCTTGCCGATATCTCGCTTACGAACTTGGGCCCCAGGGAATACGCGTACATGCCATTTCCCCCGGGCCGCTGAAGACGCGTGCAGCATCGGGGCTGAAGGACTTCGAGCTTCTGCTGAATGAAGCGGCGCAAAAAGCGCCCCTTGGCGAGCTTATCGATATCATGGATGTTGGCTTCACGTGCGCCTACCTCGCAACATCGCTGGCCAAGCGTATCACCGGCGGCACAGTGTTCGTGGATGGTGGGGCGAACATCATCGCGTAACAGGCACATGACGGGTGGGAAACGACAATGTCTGGCTGTATTGCCGTAATCAACGCTGGCTCCTCCAGCATCAAGTTCGCCCTATTTGACGCATCCAGCAACGCCGACACCTTGTTCCATGGCCAGATCGAGGGTATCGGCGTAAGCCCGCACCTCAAGGTTAAGGACGCCGAGGGCGCCACACTGATCGAGCGCACCTGGCCGGCCGACGGGTTCAACCACGACGCTGCCACGCGGGAAATACTTACTACAGCAAGGGGTCTGGTTTCCGGAACGCCGGTCGAAGGGATCGGACACCGTGTCGTTCATGGCGGCATGATGTTTGACACCCCCATCCGCCTGGATCGGGACGTGCTGGCGGCGCTAGCAAAGCTCGAACCGCTTGCACCATTGCATCAACCCCACAATCTCGCCCCGATACGCACAATCATTGAGGCGGCTCCGCACATCCCTCAGGTCGCCTGCTTTGACACAGCGTTCCACCGCAGCCAGCCAATCGTCGCCCAATCCTTTGCCCTGCCGCGCCAATTCACCGATGCCGGTATCCGAAGATACGGCTTCCATGGCTTATCTTATGAATTCCTCGTATCGCGCATGCGCGATATGTGCCCCGAGATCGCATCGTCACGGGTCATTCTGGCTCATCTCGGCAACGGTGCCAGCCTGTGCGCGGTCAACAGAGGCCGAAGCGTCGCGAGCACAATGGGTTTCACCGCCGTTGATGGGCTGATGATGGGCACGCGCTGCGGTGCCCTTGATGCTGGCGTCATCCTCCACCTGATGCGCCAATATCAAATGGATGCCGAAGAACTTGAAGACCTGGTTTATCGAAAGTCGGGGCTACTCGGCGTGTCCGGCATTTCGTCGGACATGCGCGCACTGAGGGCCTCGTCCGATCCCCACGCACGCGAGGCGATTGACCTCTTTGTCCACCGCATAGTCCGGGAAACGGGATCCCTGGTTGCCGCCCTTGACGGCGTCGACGCCTTCGTGTTCTCGGGAGGTATCGGCGAGAACGATGTCGCGACGCGGACAGAGGTCATCGAACGATGTGGCTGGATGGGAGCGATACTGGATCCCGCCAGCAACGCAAGAGGTAAGGGCCGTATCAGCGCTGATACTTCGTCGATACCCGTGTGGGTCATCCCGACCGACGAGGAACGTTTGATTGGCCGCCATACAATGCGCGTCCTGGAAACCGGTCGCATACCGAAGGGAGCAGCTTAATACCCCAAGCCGTTCATTTTGCCAGCATACAACAGCCTTTCCTAACTTCACGCAGCTCTCAGCGGTGGTGAACTGCCAATCGGCTTTGACACGTTTTTGCTCACGCTGTTCCCCGGGGGTGAACTCGGGGGGGTTGCATTGACCGAGACGCGAACTAGAAGAGATGTGGGACGCTAAGTTTCATGATAGACGACGCCAAACACACTGACGATCGCCCGTCGACTCTCGTTTCGGAGCCGGCAAGTGCAACGCAGGTCACGGAGTTTAACCTCCAGGCGTTTTCGGCGGCACATGTCCTTCCGAATGGAACATCGATATTGATAAGGGCCGTTCGGCCAGATGACAAAGCGCGCCTCCGCGCTGCTTTCGATGAACTCGAAAGGGCGTCGATTTACACGCGCTTCTTCGGTTACAAGAAGGCGTTGACAGAAGCTGAGCTGGAACAGGCCACAAATGTGGACTTCGATCGGGTTGTTGCCCTCTGGGCGACAATTGATTCAGGCGGTACGGAAATCATTATTGGGGGCGGACGATACGTGCGCAACACCGGGTCCGCTTCGCAACTGGGCGCCGAGGTGGCGTTTGCCGTTGAGGAGGACTACCACGGACAAGGAATTGCCAGTTGCCTGTTGGGTCACCTGGCCCGTATCGGCCGCAGCAAAGGTCTAGTGCAGTTCGACGCTGATGTGCTTGCCGTAAACCGGCGTATGCTTGCGGTGTTTGCCCGCAGCGGGCTACCGATGCGGCAGCAACATGCTCAAGACGTGATCCACGTCACGCTCTCACTTGATGAAGGACAATCGTAGGTAGTGGGTCAATTTGGGACGTGCGAGGTACAAGCCTAATCGACCCACGCCATTTCCTTCTAAGGCAATCAAACGTATCCGGGCCGCCTCGAGCACTTCATGAATGTGTGGGTCTCTCTGTTCCGGGCCCGACGCGCAACACGCCATCGGCGATTGCGGTGGTATCGACATGGTCGAGGCTGGTTACCATGAGATCGGCTCCGGCGGCCCGCAGTAGCGCCTGGTCCCCAAGGCGGGCTATGCCAAGGCCCGTCATGCCGCCGGCATGGGCGGCCAGGATGCCGGCGGGTGCGTCCTCAACCACCAAGCAGCGGTCCGGCGGAATGGCCAGGGCTTTCGCGGCCAGCAGGAAGAGCGTGGGGTCCGGCTTGCCGTGGGGCACATCCGTGCCCCTGAGATCAGCGTCGAAGACCGACAGCAGCGCTCGCCCGTCCGGCAAGGCCAAGTGGCGTAACATGGCATCGGCATTCTTCGACGACGAAGCCAGCGCAAGTCGCAGCCCTGCCCCATGCAACGCCGCGGCCAGGCGGACAGCGTCCGGAAACGCGTCGAAGCTGCCCTCGTCAATCATCCGATCGATCATCGCCTGCTTGATCGCGGCATCTTCCATGGCACGCTCTGTTGCGTGCGGAACGCCGAGTTGTTCCAGGGCGGAGCGTGCCCCTTCCAGCCTTGGCTTCCCTGCCACGTTTGCCTGGTAAAATGCGGTGGTGAAGCGGGCGGGATCGGCGAAGCCAGCGAGTGACTCCCGCCACGCTGCTCATGTGGCGAGGCGACGAGCACGCCGTCCACGTCGAAGATCGCTGCTTCCAGCGTCACCCAGTGACCATCTGGTCCTGAAGGCTGCGATGCATCGTTGCCCATGCTACCTCGCTCCTTTCGGGAATGGCGAGCGTCCGGCGTAGAGTGTCCGCCTCACTTGGACTGGCCTGCCAGATCTGGTCATTTGCTCCCGGCGTCCGGTTCTCGATTTCGGGCAGGTCATCGTTGCAGCGTGAGAGCATTGCCTGGGTCGCATCGACCGTCCGAGCAACACGACGCGGAATCCCGATCGATTATGTCCGGCAACCAGACCAAACGATGTGCCCATCGTCACCTCTTGCTTATGGCCGTGCACGTGGATGTTTCCGTGCCACTGTGAAGGCGGGAAGGACGCAGTACCACCTCCACTTTCCTGTACACGACGCGACCGATGAGCGCCTTCATGAAATGGTTGAATTGAATACCCGCCATCGTCAATCGACGGACTGTTTCGCTTCCTAGCGGACGGTATCCTTGCGAGGCGAAAGGGCCTTTCAGCAACAGCGGAGGCGAGACACCCGAAGCCGCCGAGCCTCCCGAATGGCCGACAACTGGCTCCTCGCAAACATAGGGTCGCCGCATGCCAATCTGGCCAGCAACTTCTGTGTCCCCTGCATGTTTCACTCGTTCGTCCAGGCAACCCGTGACCAAGTCATATCCGGATCGAACGCCGACATATTTGCAGCGAGACTCGCCGTCTCCGGTCCAAAATCCTTCTGATACACATCTCCGTCCGGACCGGCGATAAACGTCATGATCCCGCTCAACTTGTACACCGCTGGCCAAGCGACAAGTGCGAAGCCGCCGGTCAGGCGTCCTGACTGGATGTAGCTCCTGGCGCCACCATCGCCGTTTGGCCCCTGGGCCTTGAGTAAGCGAAAATTGTAGCCTTCATAAGGGATCGGCTTTCCGCCGATCAGTTCGCCGGGATAGCCAGCCTCCTGGGCCGCCTCGATCAATGGCCCCAGCGGGCTCTCGGCCTGGCCCTCAGCCACTGGCCAGTACAGGCCGTCCTGGTGTCCGAGAGTGCTTGTGAAGCGCGTTGCATACGCGCCCCTGCCGGTTTGTTGCTTCATGCGATCAAAATAATCGTGCTGGGCATCGACGCTGGCAAGCAGCGTCCGGATCGCCGACAGCTCGTTGCGGCCGATGCGGCGATCAACGATCGTCTGGGCACCAGCCGCCGTGTCGAAAGTCCAGCGCCCGTTGCTCTCGACGAGCGGGATCGGAAGTGGCCAGTCGTGAGGGCCGGCATCCAGTTCTGCCTGTGCCGGACCTTTCTGCTCAATTGCGTGCTTCGCGTCATAGAGGGCCAGGAAACGCTGGTGGAGTTCCTCATCGGCATACGGGTCGCCGGAATCAAGGACACGGTCCGCCTTCGGCCCGAGAATAGCGCGCAGGTCGGTCTCCTGATGATTGCGCAGGGCACTGACGAAGGCGTTCACTGCGTCCTCCGTCGATGCGAAGCTGCGCTGAGGTTCGGGCGAGTCCGAAGGGGCCGCCGGTGTGACGCGCGACCAAAGGGCCGCAGCCAAAGTCATGCATAGCCAGATCTTCGGCATCCTCATGGAGTCACTCCTACCGCCGTCCGCCGCGTGCTCCGCGTGCAGCACCGCCGCCGCGGCCGCCGCCGGCGAACGACCGCTGCTGGGCAGCAGAGCGGCTCTGCGCGCCGCGCTGCCCGAACTGCCCTGCCTGTCGCCCGCTATTCATATCGCCAAACGCGCCACGTTGCGCGCCCGTCACCCGTTGGCCGCCGCCTGCCGGCCGCTGCTGGGCGCTTCCGACCCGCTGGGCGCCACCAGCCGGCCGCTGAGCGGCGGTGGTGCTGGCTCCCCCCGGCCTGCTTGCTCCACCTAGGCCACCTACGCCGCCAGGACCACCTGGACGTCCCACACCTCCGACGCCACCAACTCCGCCGGGTCCCCCCGGGCGTCCCGGACCTCCGACACCACCCACACCGCCGGGGCGTCCTGGACCTCCTATGCCTCCCACCCCGCCGGGGCCGCTCGGGCGTCCCGCACCCCCGATGCCGCCTGCACGGGTCGGGGGCCGCACGGCATTGCCCGGTACGGAAACCTGCGAACGGCCGGGCAGCCCTGCCGGTCCGCCGGGTGGACGGGAAAAGTTGGCAGGGCGCCCACCCGAATAGTTCGCGCCCCAACGGGATGAGGCAACCTGTGCCCGGTTCACGTTGATATTGTTGTAGCGGTTGACGTTGACGTTGGCATAACCGCCGCCCCATGCGGGGCTCGCCCAGCCCCATAGTCCGCCGACGATCGCGGCTCCGGCGGCGAACGCCATGCCGGTGGCCAGTGCCGTGCCGAAATAATAGCCTGAAGGCGGAGGCGCATAGTAGGGCGGATAGGCCGGATACGGCCACGTGCCATAGACGGTTCTCGGATCATAAGTCGGCACATACACGACGTCGGGCTGCGCCGGCTTAATGACGATGGCCTCTTGCTGCGTTTGGGCCTGATTGCTGCCGGGCGGCGGCTCAGTCGTCACCACCTCGGTGCTGACGACTTGCTGGGGCGATGATTGCAACTTGTCGTTCGCCTGTGCCTGACGGCGAAGGCGCTGCACCGAGGCGAAAACGTCAGCCTGCTGCGTCGCGAAAGCATAGCCAAGCTGCTGCAACCAGGGCAGATTGCTGTTCATGGTCGCAAGTACAACCGGAAACGGCATCAGCGACTTTACACTCGCATCCCACGATTTCAGCCTCGAGGGCCTTCGCCAGGGTATCGCCTGACAACGACTTATGGGCCGGCTCTTCCACCCAACGCGCCGCTGCCACGACTTCAAGCGGAAATGTCGAGGCCATCAAAACCTGGGTCAGCAGGTCATCAGGATAGAGCGCAATCGGCGCCAGGAGCGCGTCAAGCTGTTCAGCGTTGAACGATTGGCTATTGGCCGGTTGAGCAACCGCTGTCGGAGGCGGGGTCGCCTGCGCCAGTGCGTCAAGAGGAAAGGTCGCATTGAGGATCAGGCCGCTCGCCAGAATCCTTGCGAGCCTGACAGCGATGTTCTTTCGGCCATTTCTTCCCCTCATGGCACTTACTAATCCTGAATCGCAGAGTAATGCAACAATTATAGAGGCCATCCGACAAGTATTGCCGACTTGTTGAGCGGACCTCGCTGGTCAGCGCCAAGTCCGGGATGTATCTTGCCAAGAAATCGGAATAACCGCGCATTCGCCGGGAATCTACCGGATACCCCAGGGAGGCGATCATGGCTCGTAAGATTGCGTTCTATGCCCAATCCGGCGGCGTTAGTGCGGTGATCAATGCCTCTGCCTGCGGTGTACTGCAGACTGCGCAACGACATCCGGACCTGATTGCCAAGGTCTATGCCGGTCATAATGGCATCCTTGGTGCCTTGACCGAAAATCTGATCGATACCAGCGTCGAGCCCGAGACTGCGATCGCCGCGCTCCGACATACGCCGGGCGCAGCGTTCGGGTCTTGCCGCTACAAGCTCGGGTCGATTGAGGAGCACCGGTCGCAGTACGAACGCCTGGTCGCGGTGTTTCATGCCCATGAAATCGGCTTCTTCTTCTATAACGGTGGCGGTGACTTGCAAGACACGGCACACAAGGTCGGCCAGATAAGCACCAGCCTGGGTTACCCGATCATATGTGTTGGAATCCCGAAGACAGTAGACAATGACCTGGCGATAACCGACAACTCACCGGGCTTCGGCTCAGCCGCCAAGTATCTCGCTACCTCGCTGCGCGAGGCGGCGTTCGATCTCGCGGTTCCGAGTGTCGGCATACCGCTCCCCATCTAAGACTGTCTCAGGCAGACCGGTAGAACGGCAGAGATCAGCGACACGCGAAGGCGAGTTGAGATTTCTGACCGACTATTCGTCGGTGGCCAGGTGCGGCTTATGGCTGCGGATCGCTGTCCAGCGACATCCGGAATTGACCCCTTGACGCCGGCTGCTGAAGATCGCGCGCTCGACGCTGTATTACCGGCCGGCGCCGGTTGACCTGGATGATCTGGCGGTGATGCGGCGGATAGACGAGCTGTATTTGGCCTCGCCGTTCTACGGATCACGCCGGATGGTTGCGGCGCGAGGGTCTGGTTATCAACCGCAAACGAGTGCGGCGGCCGATGCGGGTGATGGGGTTGGAGGCGATCTCCCAAAAGCCGAACACCAGCCAGGGTCATCCGGATCACGAGGTGTATCCCTATCTTTTGCGGAGTTCGATCATTGACCGGCCGAGTTTGCGCCACAGCCGCTCGATGAAGATGTTGTCCAGGTAACGGCCTTTGCCATCCATGCTGATACGGACACCGCTCGTCGCCAGCACATCGGTAAATGCGGCACTGGTGAACTGCACGATGCCTGCGCCGGAGTTCCTCGTCGACCTTTGCGCCTGGAGCATCGTCAAGCCGTTCAAGGTCGGACTCTGTGCGTGATGGTCAGATTCACGTCCGTCCGATCTTTGAACATTCCCATATGCTTGCCGATATCGACGAGCGCGGCGCGCTTATCGGCGACTTGAATTTTATTCGCCTTACATCGCGTGCATCGTCGCCGCGACCGTCCTTGAAATCCTCAACAGTAACTTTCGATAACGCCGCAGCCTGATCGCGCGTGAGTTCCGAAAGATTGAAACTCTGGATCCATGATTCCCTGACGGCATCTGATCAGGCGGCTGCTCATTCCAAACAACCACTTACGCGCGCAGCCACTTGAAGGCGGCTCGCACGAAGGCCGCTCCACCCGAGGTGACCGGGTCGCCGTGAGCGATCACTACCCGCTCTATAGGCCAAGCCAAAATCTGCCGGAGCGACGCACGTGCCGCTTTGCGGTTCAGGAAGGACGTCCGCAGATCGCTCGGTGCACTGGGATTGGGTGCGACAATTCCGCCAAGCCGCGCGAGGAGGCTGCGCCAACCCTTGAACCAGTCGCGCGGAAAGTTTTGGATTAGGTCTGCGAAGATCGCCGTGCTGCTGGCGCGATGAAAGAACACGACCTCGGTCAGGAAGAAGCTGCCACGCATGATGACTTGGTCGATGTCCATGGCCCATGCGGGGTCAGGTGTTTCTCCCAGGTCGCCGTCAAAAGGCAGCAGCTTCATTCGCCTCCGCAGGCCTGGCGACGCGTAGATCCGAGCATGAGGATAGGTAGCTTTCCATTCGCTCAGAAAGAGGTGGTGCAATAAATTGGGTGAGACGAGATGGCAAACGGTTCCCAATGCATCAACTTCTCGCCGGAGGTCAGACGACAAAGCAATCGGCGACCACACGAATAAGCTACCATCTTGCAAGCGGATGACGGCCATCCGGGTTGGGTATGCGAACCCGTGAAACGACACGACCGGCCCCTCGCCGATCCAGATGCCTGGTCCGAATTCCACCAGCAGCGTCTGCACCGATATCCTCTCCCTCATTCTATCCTGTTTGAGCCAGAAGCGTTGAAACAATCATAGCAGACGCCGGAACGGGGGTTGATTTCGTTGAACTTCACTGACTGCTGCATCGTCTGTTAGAGAGATTCTGAGTTCTCCACCGCAGTGGCCTTCAGGCGTTCTTTCGGGCCATAAAAGGCCGCTACGGAGATCGCGTTGCCAGAATTTTCAATCTTCTCCTTCGGCCTCGTCCTGCTGACGGCGTCCTTGGTGGCCATCGTCTCACGCCGCCTCAAAATACCTTACAGCGTCGGATTGGTGATCGCTGGCATCGGCCTCGCGCTTTTGCCAAACGCTATAGAGTTGCCGCTGACGCGTGATCTGATTTTTAATGTTTTCCTGCCGCCCCTCATCTTCGAGGCGGCACTCCATCTGGATTGGAAGCCCTTTCGTCGCGATTTGCCGCTTACCGCAACCTTGGCATTCCCCGGAGTGGCGATTGGAGCGATCGTAGTCGCTGGTGGAATGCATCTCCTGATTGGCTGGGACTGGGTTGGCGCGGCGCTGTTTGGCGTCCTGATCGCTGCCACCGATCCCGTCTCTGTCATAGCCTCCTTCCGAGAGATGAAGGTCGAGCAGCGCTTGAGCGTGTTGGTCGAGACCGAGAGCCTGTTGAATGACGGTGGAGCCGCCGTGGGTTTCACCTTACTTCTAACGATCGCCGCTGGAGGAGCCGTGCCGACCCCAGCGGCGCTGGCCGGATCGCTGGTATGGACAGTGGCAGGTGGCGTGGTGGCGGGTCTGCTGGTGGCTGGTGGCGTGTTGGTTCTGGCTGCTCGGACTGAAGATCATCTGGTCGAGATCACCCTGACCACTATTGCTGCCTACGGGTCATTCCTGCTGGCCGAACACTTCCACATGTCCGGCGTGCTTGCCTCGCTGTCCGCGGGATTGCTCGTCGGCAATTTTGGCATGATGCGATCGATTTCGGAAAGCAGCCGGGGCCATGTGTTAGCCTTTTGGGAATACGCAGCCTTTTTGGCTAATTCAGTGGTGTTCATCCTGATCGGCGGATATGAGGCACATCAGCACCTATCGTTTGTCGCCGAAACGTCCGCTGTAGCAATCCTGCTTGTGGCCGCCGGACGCGCGCTGGCCGTTTATTCGCTTTGCGCGTTGTTTGCACTCAGTACGCGGCGGATCGACCACCGGCACCAGCACGTCCTCGTCTGGGGAGGCCTCCGCGGAGCACTGGCCCTCGCCCTCGCATTGGCGTTGCCGGCGGGCGTCTCGGGACGGGCGGAAATCATCGCTGTTACCTTCGCCGTAGTCGCGTTTTCTATCTTTGTGCAGGGGCTCACCATGCCTTGGCTCATTCGCCACCTGCGGCTTTCGGCATCCGAGGTCAAACCATGACAAGTCGCATTCAACGCACACCCCAAGCCGGCGCCAAGGCGCCAACGATACCAGTCAGCGAATAAGATCCGTCCGCAATTCATGTTATGTTCTTGACTTCCACCTGCAACTAACGCTAGAACAAACGCACAACGTCACACCGGATCGACCCCATGGCTCTCCCGCCGAACTCGTTTCTTGAAACGATCATCGCATTCCTGATGCCGTACTTCATCGGCGCCTCGAAGGACAAGCACGAAGCCCGGTCCGAGATCATCGACACCCTGGCCGCCTATGAAACCCGCACCCGGGCGGAAATGCTGCAGGCCGCTCACATCATCGCCTTCGGCATGACGACGCTCGACGTCCTGGCTGAGGTCAAAACCATTGAGATGTCGCAGTCGATGCGGCTCCGCTACCGCAGTTGCGCCAACAGCCTCAATCGCACCACCCTGCGGACCGAAAAAGCGCTCGACCAACGCCTCGGCGATGAAAGCCCAGCCCCCGCTGAGGTGCAGGACCCTGTGGACGACATGCGGCAGGACGAGATCATGGCAGCGATTCAGCAATACAAAGCCGACATCAACAACCGGCGGCCACGCGCCCACCCTGCCGCCGCCCAGCATCTCCCGACAGACCAGATCTCGGACCCCGAACTCTGGGGCCGCGTAATGCTGGGTTTGTTGCAGCAGCCTGGCGCTCCGGTCCCACCCTCTCCCTAGAGCATCGTTAAGGCGAACCCGCTCGCCGACCCTTGTGCACCAATATCGGGGAACCGACGAAGCGCACCGCCACCGCAGCAGCGGTCACCAGCATCCTCACGGGAAACAATTCGGCATCTGGACCGGCAGTGCCGGATTTCGCGGCAGCCGAAACGGCAGCGGCGGTCTTGATACGGCTCCCTTCCGCTCGCTGACGTTCGGCCCCGGTCATCGCAAGATACCGGTTTGAATATGCCGGTCACCCCTTGAGACCACCGTGAGAATTAGGCATTAAGAACGCAATCCGGACCACTCCGGACCGAACATGGCCTCGGACGAACCGTGGGCACCAGGGAGAACAACGAGATGATTTCGACACGCCGTACCCTTATCGGCGGCGCTGCCGCGTTATCGCTGGCGCCGGTAGTCCGTGCGCGGGCACAGGGCCGCGTCAAACTGACAATTGGCGTGCTGACCGACCTCTCCGGAACCTACCGTGACAACACCGGGCCGACATCCGTCGCGGCCACGCAACTCGCGGTCGATGAGATGAAGTCCCATCTCGACTGTGACGTGGAGATCATCAGCGCCGACCACCAGAACAAGCCAGACGTCGCGGTCTCGATCGCCCGGCAGTGGTTCGACAATGGCGTCGACATCGCCGCCGACGTGCCCACGTCCTCGGTCGCGCTAGCCGTCGCCCAGGTCGCCAAGGAAAAGGACAAGATGATGCTCAACGCATCGGCGACAGTAGCCTCGCTGACCGACGACCAATGTAGCCCCAACACCATTCTCTGGAGCTTCGACACCTATGAGAACGCCCACTCAACCGGCGGATCTCTGATGAAGCAAGGCTTCAAGTCCTGGTATATCATCACCGCCAACTATGCGTTCGGCCAGTCGCTGGAGACCCTGACTGCGGAGGTGGTCAAGAAGGGCGGCGGCGAGATCAAGGGTACCGCGCGTTATCCGTTCCCCGACACCACCGATTTCTCATCCTACCTTACTGAGGCGCAGGCCAGTGGTGCCACAGTGGTGGGCTTCGCCAATGCCGGCCTGGATACCGAGAACTGCATCAAGCAGGCCGCTGAATTCGGCCTGAACAAGACAATGAAGCTCGCCCCGCTGCTGATGTTCATCCAGAACCCGCATTCGCTCGGCACCCAGATCTGCGGCGGGTTGCTGACCACTGAAACCTTCTACTGGGACACGAACGACCGCACCCGAAGTTTCACCAAAAAACTGCTCGCACGGACCAAGCAGAACAACTACCCGAACCAGGCGCACGCCAGCTCCTACGGCTCGACCATCCATTGCATGAAAGCGGTCGCGGCCATGGGCGGGGCAGAGGCGAAAAAGAGTGGGCGCGCGCTTGTGGCGAAGATGAAGTCTCTCCCGACGGATGACGATGCGTTCGGCGCGGGCCGCGTGCGAGCGGACGGCCGTGGCGAGTTCCCTGCGTATCTATTCCAAATTAAGACGCCCGAAGAGAGCAAAGGTGAGTGGGATTTGTACAAGCTTGTCAGCACGACGGCGCCGGCCGACGTCCTGCATCCGCTCAACGCCAAGTGCAATTTCCCGACGGGCTGATGGGGTCGCGTCGGCCCTCATCGCTCGATTAACAGATCACTCAAGCGAGATGGGTGGTGGAAGGAATACGGCCCAACATTCTGCCGTGGAGGCGACAGAGAGCGACCGTCGCCTCCCGTCACCTACTCAGCCGTGGGCATTAGAACCGATCGGCGTGGCAGGACAGGGCTAACCCCAGCAGATGAACGCCCCGTTCTGAGACCCGACACTCAGACCCGCCGTGGCCATATACATAACGAGTTGTACCGCCGGGTCGCGACTGCACATCACGCCACCGGACACCGCAGACGCCTCCGCCTCGGTCAGCTCGACAGGACCCTCCACAGCTGGACGCTGGTAGCTGGTGCTAGCACGCTTGTGGATTTGCATAGACATACCTCCGTTACTCGAGTGTTGAGGACGGCTCTACTATCAACCTGAAATGATGGCAGGCTGTGATCTGGATCACACCCGCGGGCGAAGCAACGCCCGCATTTTTCCCCCGTGGACGGCGACGCTGAGTCTTTATCGTCCATTTCGAGGGATCCGATGAATCCCACCCCCAACATCCCTCACCAAACCATCTGCTTGCCGATAATCTGGCCCGACCGGAACTTTGCCGAAACCCCCGGGAATATCCACCACGTACGTCGGCCACGCCAATCCCGTTACCCGCCCACGCAATCCCTCCAGCAGAGCGCGTCCCTCTTCGACGGGGACATGAAACCGAGCGGTTCCGGGCGCGGGATCCAACTGGTGCAGATAATACGGCTTCACCCGATGTGCGATCATCGCCCGGAACAACGCCTCTAGCGCGGCTAGATTGTCGTTGACGCCACGCAACAACACCGACTGACCAAGGACCGGAGTCCCCAGCGCCCGCACCCGCCGTAGCGCCGCACCTGCTGCTGGCGTGAACTCGCGCGCGTGATTGGCATGGAGCACCATCCACATCGACCGATCGGTTTCCAGCGCGCCAGCCAGATCGTTGGTTAGACGCTCCGGGTCCGCCACTGGTACTCGCGAGTGGATCCGGAGCGTCTGGACATGCGGTATCGCCGACAAGGCCCGTACAATTGTCCGTAGTCGCCTCGCTGAAAGCATCAGCGGGTCTCCCCCCGTGAGAATAACCTCGGTTACCTCCGGATGCGCGGCGAACCACCCGAGCGCGGCCTCTAGCTCGGCATCCGTCAGCACCCCGCCGTTGGGACCGACATGCTCTCTGCGGAAGCAAAACCGGCAATAAACCGGACAGATCAGCAGCGGCTTCAGTAGCGCCCGATCGGGATAGCGATGCACTACGCCCTTGACTGGGGACAGCGCATCATCGCCAATCGGGTCCGCGCTTTCGTGAGATGCCGTCACCAACTCCGCAAAATCCGGAATGAACTGCCGCCCGATTGGATCGTCGGGTGTCTCGATCAGCGCCTGCATGGCTGGGGAAATAGCGACAGCATATCGTGACTCGGTCGCTTCCACCTCTGGCAACGCCGCGGGTGTGATCAGACCTGCCGCCAGCAGCGCTTGCCCGCTGCGAAGAGTTAGCTTTTCACCAATGGACAGCCCAGCGTTTCCATCGACTGGAATGCTTTGTCCTGCGGTATCGTCGTCAGCAGCTTGAATTGATCCCATTCGCCTTTCGACTCAGCGGGAGTCTTTGTCTCCCACACGCGGTTGGCATGGATGAATTTGCCGTCGGCACGCACGATGCCGGTGCCATACAGCGGATCGGCCACCGGGATGGCCTTCATCTGCTCCACCACTGCACGGCCGCTGATCTTCGCTTTGTCCGGCCCCATCGCGACCACCGCCTTCAAGTAGTGCGTCACCGCGGAGTAGGAACCGGCATGATAATAGTTCGGCCGAGCGTTGTGATAGCGCGGCGTGAAGCGCGCGGCAAACGCTCGGGTATCGTCGTTCATGTCCCAATAGAACGGCATAGCGCCGATGATGCCTTGCGCCTGCTCTAGCCCGACCGACCGGGCAATGTAATCCTGATAGACTAGGGCCGCGATCTTCACGCCTGATTGCGGCAAACCGAACTCGTGGGCCTGCTTGATGCAATTGGCGGTGTCGTCGCCGGCATTGGCCAGGCACAGGACCTTTGCCTTGCTGGCTTGGGCCTGGACGATAAAGGCGGAAAAATCAGTGGTGCCCGGGAACGGGTAGGCCGCCATGCCGGCCACCTTGCCGCCGAGCCCCTCGACGATCGCCGCTGTGTCCTTGGTCATGGTGTGGCCGGAAATGTAGTCCGGCTTGATGAAAAACCAGCTGTCGCCGCCCGCTTCGACCAATCCTCGGGTGATCGCGTTGGCGTTGCTCCACAGATCGTAGGTCCACTGGATTTGGTTCGGCGAGCAGTATTTCCCGGTCAGAGCCGGGATACCCGCGGACGTAAAAACGACGACCTTATCCTTTTCCCTCGCGACCTGCCCCACGGCGATCGCCACCGCCGACTGCGGGATATCGAAGATCGCATCGACGCCGTCCTGATCGTACCAACCGCGAGCAATCGCCGCTCCGACGTCCGGCTTCAACAGCATGTCGCCTTGCACGACCTGAACGGTCAGGTCCGGATGCGACTGCATGAAGTCTTCCGCCGCCATCTCAGCCGCCAGCAAGTCGCCTGGCCCGGAGGCCTCGGCATATTGTCCGGACATGTCAGAAAGCACCCCGATTTTGATCGTGGACGCCGCACGGACACGGCGCATGCTGGGCAGCGACAGCGTGGCAGCACCCGTCAGCACGGTTCGGCGGCGCATCGGCATGAACGTCTCCAGTTCGTTCGTCCGCTTTGCCCCGCCGCCCGGATGCTGTCAACGCGGTGAGCCTTGCCCTCACCGCATTAACAGGTGCCGCGGCCGGCCGTGTGCTAACTCGCCGTCAAGCTCGGAAACTCCATTCAGCTAGCCGCTCAATTCAGCGCCGGGATGGAGCGACAATCTAAGGACGCGCTCCACCGGGTCTCAGCCTCCGCCAACCTCACCCTTTCTTCACGGAGCATCGCCTCGAGGATCCGCCTTTCGTTGGGATCCGTTTCATTGCGCAATAGCTCTTCGAAGTGGGAAATGTTGTGGTGGGCGACGAATTTTTCCATGGCTGCCGTCCCTCGAAGATTTGACCCAGATCAATGCAATTTGAAATCTACCAGCCGTAAAGCCATCATTCCAGGCTGGTCAGGCTTCGCGACGTCAGTGTCTTGACCGCGATTGCGTGTTTTTGTCAGGCATTTCCCGGACATTCGCTGCCTCCACCGTTTCTGGTCGCGCGCGTCGTCAGAAATTGACTCAAACTCGCTGGCGTAGGTGGCCAACCGGACATAGTTGTAGTATCCTGGCCCAACAGTCGGCGTCGCGGTCATCAGCCGGTGGGTCCGGAAAGCATCTCAGTCATGCTAACGCCATGAATGACCAGCCCATAGACTTTGGTTCGGTTGACTTCGGCAACTGCGATCGCGAGCCTATCCATACTCCGGGATCGATCCAACCACATGGCGTTTTGCTGACACTGGATCCGCGCGATCTGCACATCGTCCACGCCGGAGGCGATACGGCAAGATTTCTGGGTGCATCGGCGCCCGAATTGCTTGGTGCCGCCGCGGCGAACGTTTTCCTGCCCTGGCAACGGCAGCGCCTACGGGATCTGCTTGGGTCCGATAGCCCTTTGCGCCGTCCGGTCCATGCCTTCGAGATGGCGGCGGCAGGAGAGGAAGTGATTGATGCAATAGCGCATCTGAGTGACGGGCTGCTGATCCTCGAGCTTGAACCGCGGCAGATGCCCGTCGCCAAAAATGCCCTGGCGCTGGTTCAGGGGATGGTTCGGCATGTGCAACGCAGTGATTCACTCCAAGCACTCTTCCAAGCGATCGCGACGGAAGTTCAAGATGTAACAGGCTTCGACCGCGTCATGGTCTATCGCTTCGCATCCGACGGCAGTGGCGCTGTGATCGCCGAGGCTCGCCGCCCAGGCATTGACTCATTTCTTGGACTTAATTTTCCAGCGTCCGACATCCCGCGGCAGGCACGGGTGCTCTACCAAGCTAATTGGACCCGTAACATTCCCGATGCCCGCTACGCACCTGCGGTGATTTTGCCACCACTCAACCCCCTAACCGGGCAGCCGCTCGATCTTAGCCACAGTATTCTTCGTAGTGTTTCCCCGGTGCATCGACAATATCTCGCAAACATGGGCGTAGTCGCGTCGATCTCTTTGTCATTGATCTTGCGCGGTCAACTTTGGGGCCTCATCGCCTGTCACCATAGCGCCCCGCGCTACGTGCCGTACGGCCTGCGCGATGCCTGCGAATTATTCGCGGAGATGACGTCTTCTTACCTCAATATGAAGCTCATAGAGGCGGATCTGGAAGCACAACTGCTTAAAGCCCGTATTCACGAGGAATTGGTTAGGCAGATTAGCCTCCAAGCCGACCTCAGCGACTGCTTGATCCGAAACCGCCCAACGTTGCTGGACCTGATCCCGGCGGCCGGCGTCGGGCTTTGGGTTGACGGAAGGCTTAGTTTGCTTGGGACGACACCAGCCGCCACGGAGGTTGGAGCGCTGGTGGAGTGGCTGAACGCGACAGTCGAAGATGGTATTTTTCATACCGACTGCCTGCAGACGTTATGCCCGTGCGCCCGAGGCTTCCCCGACACTGCCTCCGGCCTGCTCGCCTTGTCGGTAGCAAGGACGCCACGCGACTATGTCCTTTGGTTTCGTCCGGAACTGAGCCAGACGGTATCCTGGGGCGGAAATCCCGACAAAACCGCTGATGCCGGCGTGGAACGCGTGAACCTCACGCCCCGCAACAGCTTCGCGGAGTGGCGAGAGACAGTGCGGCTGCATTCCGCTCCTTGGCTTCCCGAAGAGTTGGAGGCGGCGCACCGTTTACGCTTGTCGCTGTTAGAGATGGTGCTTCGGCGGATCGACCAGAACGCCCGTGAACGCGAGGCGGCACAACGCCAGCAAGCGACAATGACTATCGAACTGGATGCGCGGCTGGAGGAGTTGCAAACAACGGCCGAGGCGTTGAAGCAGGAATCCGAGCGGCGCGCAGTCGTCGAGACGGAACTTTCGCAGGTCTTGCGTCGAACGGTTTCGGATCAAGAGGCCGAGCGTCTGCGAATTGCACGAGAGCTGCACGATACGCTGGGTCAGTCGCTGACGCTCTTACAACTTGGTCTTGAAGGCCTTGACCGCGCCCGCGCCACTGAGGACTTTCAGGAACGCTTGGCCGCACTGAAAAATATCGCCGCCGAGTGTGGGCGCGATATCAATCGGATGGCCTGGGAGATCCGGCCCACTGCATTGGATGATCTTCCCATTCAGACCGCGATAAAAAATCTTGTGGAGACCTGGAGCGAACGTTCCGCCATTCCGTCAGACCTCCATCTTACGTTGCATGACAAGCGCTTGTCCCCCGATATCGAGACGACCCTGTATCGTGTTCTGCAGGAAGCGTTGACCAACATCGTACGTCATGCCGGAGCGTCGCGTGTCGGTGTGGTTCTGGGGGCTGACGACAGGCTCGTCACGATGATCATCGATGACGACGGCAGTGGCTTCAACACCAGCGAAGCCGGTCTTGGACGCGCTCCCTCTAAACGCCTAGGCCTGCTTGGCATTCGTGAGCGCCTCGCTTTGGTGAAGGGATCGCTCGAGGTCGAATTGACCCCGGGTGGCGGAACTACAATGTTTATCTGGATCCCAACGTGACAGAATGACGGTGCAACCGGAGTTGCCGCTGCGGGTTTTCCTGGCCGACGACCATCCGTTAGTGCTGGACGGCATAAAGTCGTTTCTTTTTGCGGACGACCGGCTTGAGCTGGTGGGCGAGGCCCGGGATGGACTGACCGCCCTTCGGCTTGCCATAGGCCTGAAGCCAGACGTTGCGATATTGGATCTGTCTATGCCCGGGCTTAACGGCATCGAAGTTGCCGCCAGGCTGTTGGATGCCTGTCCGCAATGCCGCGTGCTGATCCTGACCGTGCACGAGGATGCAGCATATTTACGCCAATTGCTCGAGCTTGGCGTCGCCGGCTATGTCCTGAAGCGGTCGGCAACGGAAGAACTGCACCGCGCCATCCACACGGTGGCCAGAGGAGGTATCTATCTGGACCCGGCGATTGCCGGGCGCGCGGTCGGCCGGACAACGGCTCGCCAGCATGCCGACACTGAGGTGAAGGCGACCCCCGATCTCAGCCCGCGGGAGATCGACGTGCTTCGCCTCACCGCTATCGGCCACAGCAACAAGTCCATCGCGAACACGTTGCACATCGGTGTGAAGTCCGTTGATACCTACAAAGCACGCGCGATGGAGAAGTTGGGCTTCCGCAACCGGGTCGAAGTCATCCGCTTCGCGTTGAGCAAGGGCTGGCTGAGCGATCCGCGCTGAGCCCGAGCCTGCCTCCGCCCAGCTTGCCCCCATACCGTGCGCGGAATAGGTTTCAGCGCCACCTTATCACCAAGGAGCCAACCATGGTTGAAGTCCCGAACCGGCCCGAGTATCAAAGTGAACTGTTCAAGAAGGGTCTAGCGGTCCGGCGCGAAGTGCTGGGAAAAGACTATGTCGATGCCTCGCTGGCCCGCGCCGACGATTTTAATGCGGCATTTCAGCAGATGACCACCGAGATCGCGTGGGGCATGTGCTGGACGCGCCCGGGGATCGACCGCAAGACCCGCAGCATGATCAACCTGACCATGCTGTCCGCTCTGAATCGGGGCGCCGAGTTGCGCCTTCACCTCAAAGCTGCACTGACCAACGGCGTGACGCGTGAGGAGATCAAGGAAATCCTGATGCAGGTCGGCGCCTATTGCGGAATTCCGGCATGCCTGGAGGCGTTCAAGATTGCCACCGAGGTCTTCAAGGAAGTTGACACGGCGAAAGGGTAATCGGAAATGACCGAAACCGTTGGCTTTGTCGGCGTGGGCAATATGGGCTGGCCGATGGCGGCTTGTCTTGTCAAAGCCGGCTTTACCGTCAACGTGAACGACTCACGGCGCGATACGGCGAACAGCTTCGTGCAGCAGATCGGTGGGTTTGCCCCCGATTCCCTGCGCCAATTGGCCGAGACGTCAGACGTGATCGTCACCATGCTGCCGACCAGCGTGATCGTCGAGCGGGTGCTGTCCGGCGGGGACGACAACCTGTTCGCCGGTATCAAACCTGGTACCATCATCATCGAAATGAGCTCCGGCGTCCCCACCGTGACGCAGCGTCTCGCCGAGCAGGTTGCGGCGTTGGGGGGCATGCTGATTGACGCCCCGGTATCGGGTGGCGTCCCACGGGCAAAGACTGGGCAACTCGCCATCATGGTCGGGGGCGACGAAGCAACCATCGATCGGGCGACGCCAGTGCTCTCGGCGATGGGCAGTTCGGTGCTGAAAACGGGCGCGGTTGGATCTGGTCAGGCCATGAAGGCCTTAAATAACCTGGTTAGCACGGGCGGCTTTCTGATCGGGATCGAGGCCTTGCTGATCGGTCAGCGCTTCGGCCTCGATCCGGCGGTGATGACGGATGTGCTGAACGCGGCCACCGGCATGAACAATTCTACTCAGAAAAAATTCAAGCAATTCGTGCTGTCGCGGAAGTTCGATGCCGGCTTCACTATGGGACTGCTGGCCAAGGATCTGTCCATCGCTCTGCAGGTCGGCCGCGAGACCGCAACCGCGGCACCGCTATCGGCGCTGGTCAACGAAATGATCGTTTCGGCACAAGCAAAATTTGGGGCGAACGCGGACCATACCGAAATGGCGAAGCTATGCGAATTGTTGGCGGGATCGGAACTCGAGGCCGACTGACGCGTGGGGTGTTGGGGCTTGCACTGCTGTTCGCCCCAATCAGCGGACGCGCTGCCGATCCCTCCGCGTTGTGGAAAATCGTCAACGGCCAGTGCGTGCCGCACGAAGAGAGCGAACACAGCCCTTCGCCGTGTGCCGCTGTCGATATTGCCGACGGAGTGGAAAAGGGTTTCGCTGTCCTCAAGGATAAGAATGGAATTGCCCAATTCCTGCTAATCCCGACGACTAGGATTGGTGGGATCGAGGACCCGGCGGTGCTGGCGCCAGGCGAAACGAATTACTGGGATGCCGCGTGGCAGGCCCGGTCATTTGTCGAAGAGCGCCTGCACGCCTCGCTGCCACGCGATGCGCTGTCGCTGGCGATCAACTCCGTGAAAGGCCGCACCCAGGATCAATTGCATATCCATATCGACTGCATCCGTCCCGACGTTCACGATATCCTTGCCGCTAACCTCGACAAAATCACCACCACTTGGGCCGCGTTCCCGACGCCGCTTGCCGGGCATCTCTATCGGGCCATCCGGATCGATCAGTCGACGCTGGACGGAGCCGATCCCTTCCACCTGCTGGCGGATGCCGATCCGAAAGCATTGGCAGACATGGGGATACACACCCTGGTCGCGGTTGGGGCGACGTTCCCGGACAGTACCAGCGGTTTCGTTCTGCTGGACGATCATGCCGATCTGGCGGCCGGCGACCGCGGGTCCGGCGAGGAATTGCAGGACCACACCTGCGCGATCGCTTCGAAGTAAACGAAGACTGATCGAAGAATTGATGCGGGGTTACGTAGAAGCCGTCAGTCAAGCCGCCACACACCGGTTCAGCAAGCAGTCTCGGATGTGGATCCGCCTGCTGGCCGGCCTCGGCGTCGAAGGCGACGCCCATCTCGGCACAACGGTAAAGCACCGGTCGCGTGTCGCGCGCGATCCCACACAGCCGAATCTGCGACAAGTCCATCTACTGCATCGTGAGTTGCTAGAAGAGCTTGAGCCACAAGGTTTCATGATAGGTCCGGGCGATATCGGCGAGAACATCCTGACGCGCGGCCTTGATCTGCTGGACCTGCCCACCGACACGGTCCTGCGGATTGGCGTCACGGCCGAGATAAGGGTTGCCGGCCTGCGCAACCCTTGCATCCAGCTCAATCGCTTCAAATCCGGATTGATGGCCGCGATGCTTGACCGCGATCAAGCCGGGAATCTGATCCGGAAAGCTGGCGTCATGGCGGTTGTCCTGACCGACGGGGAGGTCCGGGCCGGCGATCCGATCGAGGTGATCCTACCGGAACAACCACACCGCAGATTGCTCCCCGTGTAGGTAAGAGATCGCGCGGTTGCCCGTAAGCACCCAACGCCGACTTCACATCGGTCCTCCCGGCTGGCAACTTGCGCGAAGGGGGAAAAGGCCATGAACTTTGACTTCTCTGACGACCTCAAACAGCTCCGCGACCAAGCCAGGCGGTTTCTGTCGGAACAATGCACTCCCGCGGTCGTGCGGCGGTCGCTGGACGGCCAGGAGCCGTATGCCGCTGACCTGTGGCGCGCGATTGCCGGGATGGGCTGGATCGGCGCCGCGCTTCCGGAAGAATTCGGCGGCGCCGGCCTGGGTTACGAAGGCTTGTGCGTGCTGGCCGAGGAAATGGGCCGAGCGGTGGCGCCGGTGCCGTTCGGTTCCACCGCCTATCTGGCCGCCGAGGCGATACTGACAGCCGGATCGGATGCGCAGCGGCAGGAGTGGTTGCCGAAGCTGGCTGATGGATCGTTGATTGGGTGCCTTGCGCTGTCCGAGGGCAACGGCAATCCCGAACCCTCCGCGATCCACGCCCGCGTTGTCGGCGGTCGTCTGAGCGGGGCAAAATGGCCCGTGGCGGACGGCGGTATCGCTGATATTGCCGTCGTGGCCGCCTGCGACGAACACCGCCAGCCCGGCCTGTTCCTCGCCGAGTTATCCGGCGCGCGCCGGCGGGACCTGAAAACGCTGGACCCCACCCGTAACCACGCCCGCTTGGAGTTCAATTCCATGCCTGTGCAGAAACTGGGGTCCGGGGGCTGGGGTGCGGTTCAGCGAGTGCTCGACCGGGCGGCGATCCTGTTCGCGTTCGAACAGGTAGGGGGCGCCGACGCCTGTCTGCACATGGCACGCGAATATGCCCAGGAACGGTTCGCCTTCGGGCGGCCGATCGGATCGTTCCAGGCGATCAAGCACAAGCTGGCGGACATGTACGTGGCTCTTGAGCTGGCGCGTTCCAATGCGTACTACGGCGCCTGGGCGCTTGGAGCGGATGCGACCGACCTGGCACTGGCGGCGGCAACGGCCCGGGTCTCCGCCACCGAGGCATTCGATCTGGCGTCGAAGGAAAATATCCAGACGCATGGCGGCATCGGCTTCACCTGGGCGGTTGACTGCCATCTGTTCTACCGGCGATCCAAACAGCTCGGGCTGGCGATCGGATCGGCCCCGTTCTGGAAGGACCGCCTGGTCGATCTGCTCGAAACCCGCAACGCAGCGTAAGGGAGATCGCGACATGGACTTCAACGACACGCCAGAAGAAGCCGCATTCCGCGCCGAGGCGCGCGCGTTTCTCACCGCCAATGCCGAACTGAAGGCAAGCGCGAAGCCGGTCTTGCGGCAAAGCGGCGTCGACGTCGAGGCCGTCCGGCGCTGCAAGGAATGGCAGGCGAAGAAGGCCGAGGCCGGTTTCGCGGCCCTCACCTGGCCGAAACGGTTCGGCGGCAAAGAGGCCTCGCCCATTCTGCAGGTTATATACAACCAGGAAGAAGACGATTTCGTCGTGCCGCGCGGCCTGTATGAGATCGGCCTAGGTATGTGCATCCCGACGATGATGGCCTACGCCAAGCCGGAACAACTGGACCGCTACGTGCGTCCGGCGCTGCACGGCAAAGAAGTATGGTGCCAGCTTTTCAGCGAACCCGCCGGTGGATCGGATCTGGCGGCGTTGCGCACCCGCGCAGAACGCGACGGCGATGACTGGATCATCAATGGGCAGAAGATCTGGACCTCCGGCGCGCACCTGTCGGATTTCGGCATCATCGTCGTGCGCACCGACCCCAATGTGCCGAAACATGAGGGTCTAACGTTCTTCTTCTTGGACATGAAGTCCCCCGGCATCGAGGTTCGCCCGATCCACCAGATGTCCGGCGCGCGTCACTTCAACGAGGTGTTTTTCACTGACGTCCGCGTGCCGGATACGCAACGTTTGGGTGCGGTGGGACAGGGGTGGAAGGTCTCGCTGACAACGCTGATGAACGAGCGGCTGGCGGTGGGCGACGTGCAGCGGCCTGATGTCGATGACCTGATCGAGCTCAGCCGGAAGCTAAAAGTCGACGGCAAGCCCGCGCTGCAAAACGCCGCCGTTCGCGAACGCATCGCAGAGTGGCACGCACGTGCTCAGGGTCTGAAGTTCACCCGGTTCCGCACCATGACCGCGCTGTCGAAAGGCGAGACGCCCGGCCCGGAAAATTCCATCCACAAACTGGTGAACGCGTCCAAGCTGCAGGATATTGCCAGTTACGGGATCGATCTGATGGGCGCGGGCGGTTTGGTGATTGACGATGATCTGACGGAGACTTACGGGATGTTCCAGGCGGCGCTGCTATCATCGCCGAGTGGACGCATTGCCGGGGGATCGGATGAGATACTTCGGAATATCATCGCCGAGCGGGTGTTGGGCCTGCCGTCCGACATTCGTGTAGACAAGAACAAGCCGTTCAACCAAGTGCCGACCGGCAAGCGATGACAGGGCTGGCAACCGCGGTCATTGTCATGACATTGTAGCCGCGGACTGATCGGCCTTCTGTCCGAGCGTTGGCATTGTCATGCCGGTTATAGTCGTTCGGATCGTCAGCGTGACCGGATCGTCCTACTTGGCCCTGATGATCTTCACCGCCGTGAGCATTGGGCTTTTCCTGTGTTCAACGGGCATGCGGTACCGCCGGGCGCTCAAGCCCGAGTTCGTCGATCTGTTCGCGAACGCGTGTGGTGGTTTATTTATACTAGACTGCGTGCGGAATATGTAGGTAGCGTGACGTAAAAATTGGGAGGCGATCATGGACACTGTACCATGGCGGAACAATTTGTTGCGCTCGGTGATACTTGGCGTCGCGATCCTGTCGGCATCGTGTCAACCTGTCTCGCAGTCGGCGCCAGCCCGTGACGAAGCCTCGGTCGCCTCCCGGAGCGTGGAGTCTCTTCCGGTCGCCGATGAGGACTATTTCAAGGCGATGGATGGCGCCCTGTCTTTGACATCAGACGAAGTCAAAGGCCGCAATACCTGGATTGTCTGGACCGGGGGTAACGACCGTTTTTGGGATAGCGTGACCAACTATACCTTCGGCTCCTTCGACTTGCTGAAAATATTGTCTTCCTATCCTGACCTGAAATTCAGTCGCGACAGCCGCTGGCACTATCTCGGGCTGGTCAATGAGCCATGCTTCGATAAGGCAATAGGACCTGATCCCGACCGGTATGGCCTATGGTTGGATCGCCGGAGAGACGACTGCGCGCCTGATCCTTTTGACGATGCGCAGAAATACCCGGGCGTGGCCATTGGCGCCCGTGGTCGAACCGTTCCCGTCGGCTCCCTTTATGGCGCGCCGAGCGGCATCATGGGGCTTCGGCTTTTTCCCAATCCGGCATTTGACGAAGCAGCGGCGCGGCGATGGGACCCGGTTCGCTACTATACCGATCCGGCTTACTATAACTCGAAGGATCTGGTGCGGCCATATCGCGTCGGCATGTCATGCGGCTTCTGTCATGTCGGCCCGAACCCGGATCGGCCGCCAGCCGATGCTGAACAGCCGCGGTTCGAGAACTTGAGTTCCCTCGTTGGCGCGCAGTACCTTCTGGGTGGACCGCATCTTCAACTGGCGGTCGGACGAATCTAACTATCTGTTTCAAGTGCTTCATACATCTCGTCCGGGCTCGCTCGATACGTCGTTGGTCGCAACGGATTATATCAACAATCCCCGAACCATGAATGCGATCTATAACGTGTGGCCCCGGCTCAACGCAGCGCTTAGTTGGGGCCGCGAAACATTGGCCGGCGGAGAACTCAACAACCGGCAGTTCAACGAATACGTTCAGCAGGGTCCGCTGACACAGTTTTTCCAATCGCCATCGACGGTTTTCACCCCGCATGTGCTGAAGGACGGCTCCAACTCGGTCGGCACCCTCGGCGCCCTTAATCGGGTTTACGTGAATATCGGCCTGTTCAGCGAGGAATGGACCAAACACTTCATCCCGCTGATCGGCGGCAAACGTCAGACACCGATCGAAATCTCGGATATGCGGGCAAATTCAAACTATTGGGGGGCGACCGAGGCGCGAACGGTGGACATGGCCTTGTTCCTCCTGAAGGCGTCGTACTCGCACAAGCTGGCGGATGCGCCAGGTGGGCGCCGATATCTGAATGAGGAGCCGCCAACGCTGAACCGCGGCAAGATTGTCTTCGCGGAGAACTGCGCCGGCTGCCACTCCAGCAAACATCCGGAGATACCGGCCGGCGCAGACCCAGGCGCCTGTATCGGGCCAGATTACTTAGCATGCTGGGACAAGTATTGGAGTTGGACACACTCGGACCCGTTCAAGCAGCAGATGCGCCAGATTGTCGTTGCGGGCGACTTTCTCAAGGACAACTATCTGTCCACCGACATGCGCGTACCAGTGACACTGCTGGAGACCAATGCTTGCAGCCCGCTTGCCAGCAACAGCTTGCAAGGCGAGGTCTGGAGCGACTTCTCGTCGGAGAATTATAAGTCGCTTCCATCAGTCGGCACCATCACGGTGTACGATCCTTTCACCGGCGAGCCACAGCCCTTCACTATGCCCGCCGGCGGGCGCGGCTACACGCGGGTGCCGAGCCTGATCAGCTTGTGGTCTACTGCACCATTTCTTCTAAACAATAGTGTTGGTCCGTTCAATCCTGAGCCATCCGTTGCGGCGCGCATGTCTTCCTTTAATGCTTCAATTACGCAGATGCTGTGGCCGGCGCAAAGGGCCCAGGACCCGGTGTTCGGCAACCACATTCCAGGCGTCATCGACCGCACCACGGCCTCCAGCTACCTGCGAATTCCCGCAGGCTATCTGCCGGAGTTCGTTCGCAAATCCGAACCTATCGCCAGCCTGATTGTGCCATCGCTGTTCGACGGTCAGGGCGGCATCGAGGTCGGACCAATTCCTAAGGGAGCGCCGGTTGATTTGGTGGCGAACCTCGATCTGCTCCCTGAGGGGGGCGGCCGGCAACGCCTGATGCATGACGCCGATGTCGTGCAACTGCTCGCGCGGCTGATTCATGATCTTAAGACCCTGCCGGCGGGCGCCACCGATGAACAGGCCATGCAAGTATTCACCAATGTTGCCCGTCCGCTCTACGCGCTCAGCCGCTGCCCCGATTACGTGGTCAATCGAGGACATTACTTTGGATCCAAACTTTCGGACGAGGACAAGCGCGCGTTGATCGCGTTCGTTAAGACCTTCTGAGATATAACATGGCGCAATCTCCGAGTTCACCCTTGTCGCGGCGTGAGTTGGGCCGCGCGGCCGCCGGCATGGCGGTCTCTGCCATTGGGCTCAGCGCCTGCGACAGTAAGCCCGCGTCAGTGGCTGGAACAGCACTTAGCCCCTCGGCACCAGTGGATTATATTGTCGTCGGCTCGGGCGCGGGTGGTGGACCTTTGGCCGCCAACCTCGCCAAAGCCGGATATAAAGTCGTGCTGATAGAAGCCGGTGGCAGCGACGACCCGCCGGACTCTCAGATACCCGCATTCCATCCGCTGGCGAGCGAGGATCCTGCGCTTTCCTGGGCCTATTACGTGCGGCACTACACAGATGACGCCCTGCAAAGGCAGGACAGCAAATACGTCGCCGACAAACAAGGCATCTTCTACCCGCGCTCCGGCACGCTCGGTGGATGTACGGCCCACCACGCCATGATCACCATTCGCGCCGACAACGCCGACTGGGACGGGATCGCAGCGCTCACTGGCGACGCCTCTTGGCGCAGCGAGGCGATGAACGTCTACTTCCAACGCCTGGAGCGCTGCGAGTACCGGCCTCAACTGCCGATTAATTTAAGCGAACACGGCTTCGACGGCTGGCTGCCGACCCAGGTGGCGGATCCGGTTCTTCTTGCGGCTGACTCGCAGCTCCAAAAAGTCGTGCTCTCCGCGATACGCGGCGCCGGTTTGCAACAGGTCGTTACCCCACTGCTTCGCGGCGAGCTCGATCCAAATGACTGGCGCACACTGACAAAGGGGCGTGCGGGTTTGTTCAATGTGCCGTTCTCCGCCACCAAAGGACGCCGAGCGGGGACACGCCAGCATATCCAGGCGACGGCCCAAGCATTGCCGAACAATCTGATCATCCGCACCAACACGCTCGTCACGCGGGTCCTGTTCGAGGGCTCGCGCGCCACCGGCGTCGAATTCATGGAGGCACCTAGTCTCTACCGCGCCGACGCGCGTGCAACGAGCGCGGGGCCGGAGCCAGTTCCGCGTCGGCGCTTGCTCGCCAGGCGAGAGGTCATTCTCTCGGCTGGCGCTTTTAACAGCCCGCAGCTTCTGAAACTATCGGGCGTCGGGCCGGCAGAGGAGCTAAGGCGCCATTCGATCCCTGTCATTATCGACCTGCCAGGCGTCGGTGAGAACCTGCAGGACCGTTACGAAGCCACGGTTGTGACACGGATGAAGAAGGACTTTGCCATTCTGCGCGACTGCGGTTTCAAGGTCCCAGGCGCCGGTCAGATGGATGATCCCTGTTATGCTACATGGTTAGGAGGCGAGGGCGTGTATGCCACGAACGGCGTGCTGACCGGAATAATCCGCTCCTCAGCCGTAGCCCGCGCCGAACCGGATCTTTTTATCTTCGGTGTGCCAGGCTATTTTCGCGGCTACTATCCGGGATATTCACAGTCCATCCGCGATAAGGACTTCTTTACCTGGGCGATCCTGAAGGCGCACACCCGCAATACCGCAGGCACAGTAAAGTTGCGCTCGGCCGATCCGCGCGACCCGCCAGAGATCAATTTCCGTTACTTCAGCGAAGGCAACGACCCCAACGGCGAGGACCTGGATTCTGTAGTCTCCGGCATCGAGTTTGTCCGCCATATGCAGCGGTCGCTATATGGGCCGATCGGCATCGCCCAGGAGGAGGTAATCCCAGGCGCATCGGTTGCATCGCGTGGCGCGATAGCCCGGCATGTAGCGCGGGAAGCGTGGGGCCATCACGCCTCGTGCAGCAATCGGATTGGGCCGGTTGGCGACCCGATGGCGGTGGTGGACAGCCAGTTTCGCGTGCATGGAACCCAGGGGCTGCGCGTTGTGGATGCATCAGTGTTTCCCCGGATTCCGGGCTTCTTTATCGTTACCCCGATATATACGATTTCCGAGAAGGCATCGGATGTGATTTTGGCGGATGCACCGAAGTGGGTGTCCTCAGTCGGGTTATATTCTGGGAGAGGGTCGACGAGCTGAGGTGAGCGGGAGACAAAGTGGTGACTGGATGAGCCGAGATGCGCCCCAACCTTTCCCCGCGCCGGAACGTTCCCCGGCCCCAGGGAACGAAAGTCTCGGAGAAGGAACCTCCGCGGTAGCCTATCCCGCTCTTGATATCACCTGTTCGCCTTGTGCATGAATTCGGCGATCTCATCCAGAACCGGAACGACCTTGTCTTCTCCCTCCGAGTCCAGATTGAACACCACCCGCTCCACCCCCAGATCGCTATAGCGCTTCATCAAGTCGAGTTCGCGCCGCGGGAACCAGACTGTGATGGCGATTTCGTCGGGATTGCGACCGGCTTCGGTGGCCATTTTCCGGAACTCCGGAATCAGATCGCCGATCTCGCTGTAGCCGCCGCGCGCCGCCTGCGGGATCCAGCCTTCGCCGTAGCGGATCGCCCGCCGTGCCGAATATGGAAACGCTCCACCCACAATTACCGGCGGATGCGGCTTCTGCACCGGCTTCGGCCACGCCATCATCGGATCGAAGTTCACGAACTCGCCATGGTATTCCGGCTTGGTTTTGGTCCAGATTTCCTTCATCGCTTCGACCCGCTCCCGAGCCACCTTGTGTCGGTCGGTAAATTTCACGCCGTGGTCTTCCAGTTCGTCCTGGTTCCAGCAATTGCCTATGCCAAACAAAAACCTGCCACCCGACACCTGGTCGATCGACGCCACCAGTTTCGCCGTCTGGATCGGATCGCGCTGCGCCACCAGGCAGACCCCGGTGCCGACTCTCAACGTCTTGGTTGCGGCGGCCGCCGCGGTCAGCGTCACGAACGGGTCCATCGCGTCGTAGTAACGCTTC
The DNA here is from genome assembly GCA_963819345.1 of uncultured Alphaproteobacteria bacterium. GTDB lineage: Bacteria > Pseudomonadota > Alphaproteobacteria > Acetobacterales > Acetobacteraceae > Rhodopila. Next base: position 177,680 of record CAWFVX010000018.1, on the reverse strand, counting down.
GGCAACTCCCCCCCACTCGGGAACGGCGACTTCCGCGACAGCGGGATATGGGAATGCTCGGGAGCCCAAACAGAATTCGAAGCTGCGCTTCTCGAGCGCGATGCCGAGCGCGCCGGGCGCCATTGAATAATCAGTAAAGAACATCGATACGCCGGACTTCAGCATGTTGGGCCCCTCCCGCTGATTGAGCGCAAGGATGATGTGCCAACAAACGGCATTGTTCCAGACCCCCGCAGCCGCTAGACCATCCTCAGCCTGACTGAGGGGACGTTCCGCTCAGCGCGGTCGTGCTCCATCACCCGACTTTCGGGGACGCCCGTTCATACGGTTCATGGATTTGTAACTGCCTTTCATCTGCGCTGGCCGGATCGGGTCCGCGGCGCTAAACTATTTGCGTAAACTGCCAACCGAGGAAAACCCAGGTGGACGAAACGGCGCGCGCTCCCGCCACGCGATCCGCGCCGGTGAAGATCACGGACGTTGCGGCCGCGGCCGGGGTCGCGCCGATGACGGTTTCGCGGGTGATCAACACACCAGACCGCGTCTCGCCCGAAACCACCGCCAAGGTGCGGGAAGCGATTAATCGCCTGGGCTATGTTCCCAATCTGATCGCCGGCGGCCTGTCCTCGCGTAAGTCGCGCATGGTGTCGGCCATCGTGCCCACTATCGCCCATCCGATGTTCGCCGGCCTCGTCCATGCTTTCTCCGCCGCCATGAGGCACGCCGGCTATCAGGTGATGCTATCGATCTGCGGCTATGACGACCCCGATGACGAGTCGTTGTTCCGCGCGGTCCTAGGCCGGCGGCCCGACGCGATGCTGATCACCGGATCGGGCTACAGCCCCGCGGCATTGCAGATGCTGATCGAGGCCCGCATACCCGTGGTGGAAATTTGGGACGTCTCCAGCCGCCCGATCGACATGCTGATCGGCTTTGACCACGCCCAGGTCGGCGCCGAAGTCGCGGCTTTTTTGGCCGCCAAAGGCCACGACCGGTTCGCCGTGCTTATCGCGAACGACACCAGGGCACTGACACGCGCCCGAGGCTTCACCAGAACGGTCGCCGAATTCGGTGGCACTCTGGTGCTCGAGAAGGTGATGCCCACGCCCAGCACCATCGTCGCCGGCCGCGAGGGAATGCGCTCCTTATTGCCCTTCCTGGACCAGCGTTGCGCGGTCTTCTGCGGTTCCGACCTGCATGCCTTCGGGGTCGTCACTGAGGCTCGGATACATGGCATCGCCGTGCCCGACCAACTTGCGGTCTGTGGTTTCGGCAACATGGAACTCAGCGAGATGAACGAGCCGCCGATCACCACGGTTAGCCTGGAAGGTATCGGCACCGGCCAGTCAGCGGCGGCGTTCCTGCTACGCCGGCTGGCGGGTGAGGCGCCTCGCGACAGCGACCGGGTGCAGGTGCCGTTTCGGATCATATCACGCGCGACGACCTAGAGCGTGAACGCCTGAGCCTGACCCAGTCAGAAGCCGTAAATCACGCGATCAGAAATAAACTTGGACCCTGATCGAACGCCAAGTGTGGATCAACCGCACGATTATAGTTAACCCCGAAGCTGGCTTGTTTTTTGCTCCTCCACTCGCGCGCCGATCTGTGGAACCGAACGTGGAGCCGATCAGAATGAAAAGACGCCAGTTTATCCGCCGCGCCGCCGCCTCTGCCTTAGTGGGTGGCATCGCTTGTCCCGCCATCGTCCGGGCGGCGTCCGCAACCACGCTAAGATTCGTGCCCTATGCTGATCTCGCACTGCTCGATCCGCTGATCAGCGCCTTCGTGACGCGCAACCACGTCATGATGGTGTTCGATACGCTGTTCGCGCTCGATGCCGAGGGCAACCCGCAATATCAGATGCTGGCCGGCCACACGGTCGACGCGGACCAAAAAGTCTGGACGCTGACGTTGCGTGACGGATTACTGTTTCACGACGGCGCTCCGGTATTGGGCCGGGATGTAGTCGCCAGCCTTCGCCGCTGGGGCACGACCGACGCGTTCGGTCAGGCGCTGATGGCGGCGACAGACGACTTATCGGCGACTAACGACCGAACCGTCGTCTTCCGCCTGAAACGGCCGTTCGCGCTGCTGCCCCAGGCGCTGGCCAAACCCACCGCCCCGATGGCGGTGGTCATGCCCGAGCGGCTGGCCAATACCCCGCCCGGGAAACGCATCACCGAGATGGTCGGCAGTGGCCCGTTTCGCTTCCTGCTGAACGAACGCGTCCCCGGAGCGCGGAATGCCTATGCGAAATTTGAGAAATACCGCCCGCGCGACGGCACCGCCAGTTTCTGCGCCGGCCCGCGCATCGTCAATTTCGACCGTGTCGAATGGCTCACTACGCCCGATCCGTCCACCCAGGCCGCCGCGCTGAAGGCCGGCGAAGTCGATTGGGTCGAGCAACCGGTGATGGATCTGGTTCCCTCACTGCGGGCGGACCGCACCCTCCGCGTTGAGGTGCTGGAAACCAGGGGTCTGATCGGCGTGTTGCGCTTTAACCATTTGAACCCTCCGTTCGATAACCCGGCGATCCGCCGCGCGGCGCTGCGGGCGGTGAACCAGAAAGAATTCATGACCGCCGTCGCCGGGGAGGCGGGACCGGATGTCATGAACGATCATGTCGGATTTTTCGCCCCGAGTTCGCTTTATGCCTCGGACGCCGGCATGGAGAATTTCAGCGCCAATCCAGACCTCGGCGCGTTGCGAAAAGAGATCATGGCAGCCGGCTACAAAGGTGAGAAAGTCGTCTTCATGGGTGCCACCGACGTCGCGCGCATCAACGCGATCTGCGAAGTAGGCGCCGATCTTCTCACCAAGCTCGGGCTGAATGTCGATTACGTATCGCTGGACTGGGGAACGGTAGTGCAGCGCATGTTCAGCAAGGCGCCGATCAATGAGGGTGGCTGGAGTATCTTCGGCTCCATGTGGGGCGGCTTCGACTGGGACAACCCCGCCTGCGACCAGGCGCTGCGCGGGAACGGCGAGGACGCCTGGTTTGGCTGGCCCGACAACCCAAAGTCTGAGGCCATCCGCGACCGATGGCTACGAGCGACCGATTTGCCGACCCAGAAAGCACTCGCCGCCGACATGCAGCGCCAGGCGTTCGTCGATGCGCCATGCATGCCTCTGGGGCTGTACTACCAGTCCGCTGCCTACCGTGCCGACCTGTCCGGTATGATGAAAGGGTTGATCCTGTTCACCGGCGTGAAACGCGGCTAAGCATCGGCGCCGGCAGCTCGCCGGGCTCGGCTGTTCCCATCCGGCCCGGCGAATGCCGCTCTGTCAACCGACCCGCTGGATGCGTCCGGTGTGCGGGTCCATGGTGAACTTCGCCACCAACGAACCTTCCGGCGTGGTCAGGTTGAACCCGATCGGACCATCCGCTGTCGGTGCCACGTCGGAGACCTTCCAGGTATGGTTGCCCCTCCAGAGTAAGAAGCCTTCGGCGATTTTCTGCACGTCGGCCGGCGCGAGTTGCCGGTCTTCCTGCGGATAGATCAGCGCGAAAGCGCGCCGGTTGAACGCGCGTTGATGCATCATCCCCTGGTGCATCATGCGATGAGCCCAACCCGTCCTTCCGGAACCGGACATTCCGCCGTCCGTCTGCTCGGCTGGCGGCGGCGTCTGCTGGGCTTGCGACAGCACCGCCCCTGTAGCGATGCCACCGATTACGAAAGCCGCTGCGGCGGCGAGCAAGGTCTGACGCACTGGATTTCGCTCCTTGAGTTGCGTAACCCATAGATGGCACATCCGACCCCCTCCAATCCGCTCTGCGCGGCGACGAATTGCAATAAATTGCAACGGTCGGTTTGGCCCGACCCCCGTCGTCGTATGTTACATTCCATGGACCAGACGCCACACATCCTCGTCGTCGACGACGATCGCGAGATCCGCGATCTTCTCGCTCGCTTCCTGGAGAAGCAACGCATTCGCGTCACCGCCGTGCGCGACGGCCGGGAAGCGCGACGCGCATGGATCAATGGCCACTACCAGCTTGTGGTGCTCGACCTCATGCTTCCTGGCGAGTCTGGCCTCGACCTTGCTCGCTGGCTGCGGAGCCAGGGCGAGGTTCCGATCGTCATGCTGACCGCGATGGGCGAGGAGACCGATCGGATCATTGGTCTGGAGCTGGGCGCCGACGATTACCTGTCGAAACCGTTTAATCCCCGCGAACTGCTGGCTCGAATTCGCGCGGTCCTTCGCCGCTCGAGCGATCAGGCCGAGCCGAAGCATGACCCGTCCATGCGTGGGTTCCGCTTCAATGACTGGACTTTAGAGCCGGCGCGTCGCCGGCTACTCAATCCTGAAGGAGTTGAAGTGGCGCTGACCGGCGGCGAATACGATCTGCTACAGGCATTGGTGGAGCGGGCGAACCGGGTGCTGACGCGCGACATGCTGTTGGATCTGCTGCGCGGCCGCCAGGCCGGCCCGTTCGATCGGGCAATCGACGTCGCAGTATCCCGGCTCAGGCGCAAGCTAGAGGATGACGGGCGGAAGGCGCAGCTTATAAAGACGGTTCGCGGGGGCGGATATGTCCTTGCTGCTACCGTAGAGCGCGCCTGACGCGGCAGAATCCGACCGCCCCGTTGGGACGCCACAAAATGGGGCGCGTATGAAAATTCGCATTTGGCCGCGTAGCCTCGCCACGCGGACCGCATTGGTGCTTTTGGTCGGTCTGGCCTTGGTGCAGATGGCCGGTTTGACCATCCACGCCCTCGACCGGCTGGATGTCCAGCGCCTGGCTCAGGCACGCGATCTCGCGGTGCGCGTGGTCGGCGTCTATCGCACTATCGCGCTAACCGATCCGCCTCGGCGCGCGGACGTTCTCGCGGAAATGCACCGCGGCCCAGACCTCACGGCAGTGTTGAGCGACTCTCCACCCCAAGTCGACATCCCGGAGATGGCACCGCCCGAAAGAGGTCTGCTGAAGGTCAACATCAATCTGGTCCCGCTGGGCGCCCCGCAGATCAGGTGGCGCGAGTTGATCATCTACGGCGGCCATCCCTGGCACCAGGCGATCATCGCGATGCATCTCCCCGATGGCGAGTGGATCAACGTAACGGCGGAGTTGGAACCGCTGCGGCCCTGGCACTCGCCGACCTTTCTGACGGCGTTCGTGCTGATGACGGCTGCCGCCGCACTGCTGACATTGTGGGCGGTGCGCCAGTTGACTGCTCCGGTGCGGACGCTGGCCGAGGCGGCTGAGACACTCGGGCGAGACGTCAATGCTCCGCCCCTCCCCGAGAATGGCCCGACCGAGGTTGCAGTCGCGGCAGTAGCGTTCAACACCATGGCAGCCCGAATCCGGCGCTTCGTGCAAGACCGGACGGAATTGCTGACGGCCATCGGACACGATTTGCGCACGCCGATAACGCGTCTGAAGCTCCGAGCGGAGTTTGTTGAAGACGATGAACAGCGCGGCAAAATCCTGGCCGATCTGGAAGAGCTAGAGGCGATGGTATCCGCGACTCTTGCGTTCGGGCGGGATGCACGGACCACGGAGCCCGTGTCGTCGCTGGATTTGGCGGAACTGCTGCGCACGATTTTGGATGAAGCCGGGGACGCGCACCCTAATGTGTTGGACAAGCTCCGCTACCACGGCCCGGCGCACCTGACCGTCAGGGCGCGATCGCTGTCCCTAAAGCGAGTGTTCGTCAACCTGGTCGTCAATGCCGTGATCTACGGCGGCTCCGCCACTGTGCGGCTGGCGCAGGACGCTGGTCGCATGGTGATGGTGGAGGTGGAGGACGACGGTCCCGGTATCCCGCCGGCGGACTTGGACCGGGTGTTCGAACCTTTTCACCGCGGAGAGCCCAGCCGGAACCGGGAGACGGGCGGGGTGGGGCTGGGGCTGCCGATCGCCCGCAACATCATGCGGGCTCACGGCGGTGATGTGGTGATCGCGAACCGTCCAGCCGGTGGTGTCAAAGCCACCGTGACGCTGCCGGTTTAGCCGGGTAACTCCGTATCGCTTGTCAGTCGAGCCGAAACGGAGGCTTGCTCATCCACAGGCTGAAACCAGAACCTCGGCAGCACAGGCCGAGACCGCGCCGGCTGGAAAGCGGCAAGCCAATTACGCCGACCCAGATGGCGCGCATTCCTAAACCTTTCAAAGTGCGACCGGATACGCGGCGATAGCCCAAAGCCCGGCCGCCAGGAAGCACGACCGGAACCCCTGTGCGTCAATACGGCAGGAGTGCCGCGCGCGCGTGCTCGATGGGCGCTGCCGCCCATGACGCTTCGCCGATGACGCGCGACAACGACCGATTATGCCTGTTGCACCAGCCAGGAACCGTCAGGGCGGACGAAATGCGCAACGAGACCAAGGTTCCGAACCACCCGTGCCGCGGCCTCCTCCGGCATCAGCGTGAAGGCGGTCGACAGGGCGTCGGCAGCGGTCGCGCTGTCGGCTAGGACGGATCAGATGCCAGCGCCAACTAGCGCGGCCAGTTCGCGGCTCGAAGATGTGGTTGAATCGTCCGGTCGGATCGAACACGGCGTCGTAGCCGCCCATGTCGCCACCGCTTTGTCGGCCAGCGCGATGCGTTCAGCGATCCGGCCGGGCGCACGCGGGTCTTCCAGTCCGACACACCAGGGGCCGCCGGTCGGATGCCCGCCGATGGCGCGGATCTCTCCCATGTCAACCAGCGCATGCTCTACGCCCTCGGCGCGCAGTAATTCCACGACCCGATCGGTGACGTAGCCTTGGCCGATGCCGTTGCGGGTGATGCCCATGCCCGGCTGGGCATGACTCAGCCGTTCCCGGCCCACCTCGACCGCGTCCTGGCCAACCCGAGCGACTGCCGCCGCGATGGCGTCGTCCGCAGGCCACTCAGGCGACGCGTTCGGCTGGGCGAAATGCGCGGCGTACGGCGGCTCTCTGCGAGGACGCGAACGAGGTTGAACAAGGGTTTTCCAAAATGCCGCCGCGATTTAGCCGCGATAACGCACTGTCCGGCCGATAGAGGCTCAACACAGATTCAAGGCGGGCAACCTCAGCGAGACTTGCGCTGATCGAATGATCCGCGGCGGCCGGATCGGGATGATGAATCTGCAAGGTGGCGCCGGCGCCGAGCGCCGCGCCGGTCCAGGTCCGCAGCGACGGCGCAGCGCGGCCTGCCCACACCGGCAATAGCGGCAATCCTCCCGCCGCGGCGCTGATGGTGATGAAGCGACGGCGCGTCGTGCGCACTATCGGGCCTCCCCTGGTGCGGGCAGGATGTAGTCGCGTGGCATGTCGGCGAAGCAAACGATGCGCCCGCCGTTGCCGGCGGCGAATCCTTGTGCCGCTTCATCCTTTCCAAACGGAATGGCCTCATCGGTTTGCATGCCGCTGCTGCGATGGCTGCCGATCACATAGAACGCCTGATTCGCCTCGATCCACATGCCTGGGCTCCGGCTGATCCCAGTTTTGCCCCCGACCCATATCGTTCACACAAATCGCCGTAATCGCCTTCGGCATCTCCGGCAGCATGGCGAATGAGAAGGCATCCGCACAGTCGCGAACCGATGTCGATGACTGGGACAAGCACATCGCCAGAGTCACCGCGTTCTGGTCGTCGGTCGGCCTGCTAATGGGTTGCTATAACCATCAAGCCGCGGGCCGCCGTGATAGTCGCCAGGGCCAGCCGCTTTGCGCTCATGCGGGAAATGCCCAAGGGCACCCACGAACCGATGCAGGCACCTGCTGGTCCGAATGGTACTGATTGACATTGTGTTGGAGTGTCGTGGCGAATGCGGTGGCTGCGGCCGGCGAAAACAGCAGACCAATTCTGGTGTCACGACGGCTGGATGGGTTCCGGCCGACAGCTACCCGAAGGCAGGGCGCCGTGGAAAAGCCCTCGGAGCGGCTGCGCACGCAGCGGGGCTCCATCGGCATTCAGGAGACGAGAACGCGCTGCCCAGCGAGACCTACGTGCGAGGGACCGCCTGCCCAATCGATGTGGGCATCGATGTCGAGCACACCGCCGATGAAATGAAGTCATGATCAACTCGAAATAGACGGCCGTTTGGCAAGAAGAGTTTGCGTGAGATTAGGCCGACAGCCCTGAGTAATAAGCGCCCTGCTGGCGGCTCGTCGCTGTCAGCGCCTCGAGCGATTTTGCCGCGGTAGTTGACTTCGCGACCTAGGGGTTCACCAAGCGAACAGGTTCATACCGATGCTACCCGCGACCGCGCCGGCGATGGTCACCAAGCTTAGGATGAGAAGCCCGCGATGCAGCCATTCCAATAGTCGATACGTTTGCGCGGGCGCCGAAACTGCCCGTCGGGACAGAAACCGCTCCAGGAACAACGGTTCCAGAGCGAACAGCATCATCGCGAACACCATCCAGGTCAGCACCATGGCGTGCATCCACCAGAAACCAGCCGACCGAAACCTTTCCCAGAGGTCGAGGCGCCATACCATGTAGAACCCGCTTAGACCCGCGAGCGTGGTCGTGGTCCGGGCCTGCCGGGCGAACCGTGTCTCGAGCGCGTGAAACACGGCAAAGCGCTCGGCCGCCGGATAGGACCGTCGGATCGAAGGGAGCAGAATCGTCGTGACCATGCCCACACCGCCGATCCAGAGTTACAACTGCGAGAACATGCACCACGCGGGCAAGCACCATATCAGACAACCTTTTTGCTTCCTCTTCCCTCGTCAGTCGGTTTCGGGAGCCACTCAGCCAAAGTGTGGAACCAGCCCATTGTTGGCACGTTAACCGACGCCGGGATGTGAAGGGGCAATTGCTTGGCGCCCTCGCGAACACGAGCAGGCGTGGCATTGCGACAGTTCTGCGGGGGCTAAAGCACCCAGCAATGTCGGCAATGCGCCGTAGGGTCTGGGTTTGTAGGTCAAAGGCGGGAAAGCTGCGGTAGCTGGCGTGAGCGATCAGACTTACACAAGTCCAGTTTGCGATAGATGTCGGTAGTGGACGCGGTGAAAATCCAATTCTAAAGGGGATCACATCAGACGTCGGCTCTTGGTGTCCGCAACGGTCGGCTTCGCCGCGCTGCCCTTCACGGGGGTAGTGGCTTTGGCCGGCGAACGCATCAAAGCCGTTGCCTTCGATGCCTTTCCGATCTTTGACCCTAGGTCTGTTTTTGCGACCGCGGAAGCCTTGCTCCCTAACCGCGGCGAGGCACTTTCAAAGATTGGTTCCAAAAGATTTTCTCCGACACCTTGTTGCACACGGCGAGGGCCAATACATCCTACTCGATGAACAGGAGATTGGTTTCGCAGCCTTCGCCGCTTGGGATGCGGCCCGGTCAGCAGCCCGAGCCCGGCGCCCCAGCAGTTTGCACCGGCCGTGACTTATACCAAGCGACTGATGAGTTGACTTTACCGTGATTTCGCCCGGCTCGGGGCGGCGTGATTTCTTTTGCCGATCCTGGATAAGGGGGCGGAACAGCGATGACTGTGCAGATCACACGGTTCGAGCACGACGCGGACGCCCTGCGTCAGCACGCGGGGCGCGTTTCCAAAGCACCTGTTGCACGGCGGCTTCTGGCGCTAGCTCTGGTTTTGGAAGGGCATGGCCGGGCGGACGCGGCCAGGAGCTGCGGAATGGATCGACAAACGCTGCGAGACTGGGTGATCCGTTACAACGAGCATGGCATTGCGGGCCTGTCGGACCTTCCAAAGCGCGGCGGCGCAGCACCAAAACTGTCCATCGAAGAAAAGGCCGCGTTAACAGAGTGGGTTCAACAAGGCCCCGACCTCGCGGAAGATGGCGTCGTGCGCTGGCGGTTATGCGATCTGCGTGACCGGATCTTGGCGCGCTTCTTTGTGGTCATGGATGAACGCAGCGTCGGGCGGATCCTGAAGACGTTGACCTTCAGCCACATCTCGGTGCGCCCGCGCCATCCCCAGGCGGATGCCGAAGCCCAGGAGACGCACAAAAAAACTTTGCCGATCTCGTCGCCGCCGTCATTCCCGATGCCGCGCAAGGCAAGCCGATCGAGTTATGGTGGCAGGACGAGGCCCGCATCGGCCAACAAGGCAGCCTGACCCGCATCTGGGCGAGGCGCGGCAGCCGACCCACAGCCCCTCGCGATCAGCGCTACCAGTCGGCCTATCTGTTTGGTGCCGTCTGTCCAGGCCGCGGCGTTGGCGCCGGGCTCGTGCTACCGCGTGCCAATGTTCATGCGATGAACCTGCATCTGCAAGAAATCAGCACGCAGGTAAGCCGAGGGGCGTTCGCCGTGCTCACCCTGGATGGCGCCGGCTGGCACCAGGTGGGGGATCGTCTGGTGGTGCCGGACAACATCGGGCTGCTCCATCTGCCGCCCTACTCACCCGAACTGAACCCCGTCGAAAACGTCTGGGAGTTCCTCCGCCACAACGATCTGAGCAATCGTGTCTATGCGACCTACGAGGCGATTGTCGACGCCTGCTGTATCGCCTGGAACAAGCTCATCGCCACACCCGAACGGATCCGCTCGATCGCCACTCGCGACTACGCCATAACAGTCAGCTCATGAGTTGTTTGGTATTAGGCATTGTTGCTGATTTTGTAACGAGTCCGGGCCGACCAAATCACCAACTGGAACTCGGCAAACCCGTCCGTGTATATCAAGCCGCCCCCGGCGGCGCCGGGTGACCGGGCTGACGCCAAGGCGCGAGCGCGCAGCAGACGAAGGACCCTGATCGACGCTACATCGGCGGGGTGAGCCCGTCTTTGCCGATGTTCACGCGTGGTGCCAGCAGCGTGCCGTCGGGCTGCCTTTTAGCCGCCACGATGAAAATTTTCGCTCCGGGCTTCAGGTCGGTCCTTTCGCCCGGCGCTATGCTAACGATGGGCGTATCCGACGGGACCACAATCTTCTTCTCCCCGCCCTTGTAGCTGAGCGTCAACGTCTGGCCCTCGACGCCGACAACGGTCTGGTCGATATTGCCGTTCGTCATGGTACATCTGGGGCTGCAAGTCCCAAGGACGGTGCCCTTCCCCGGTGCCGCGCATTGCCTCAGGGAATACGTGCACCTCGACCGCGCGCTGTGTGCCGTCGGCCTCCGGCATTCCGGTGACGCCAACGAACGCGCCCGGCTTGACGTCGGCAAGGGACGCTTTGGCGATCGCCACCACGAGCGCGTGGTCGGCGAGCACCACCCTGAGCTCAGCGCCATCACGCGACTTGACCACCAGATTCGGACCGTCGACCTGCTCGATCGTTCCGCGCACACGCACGGGCGGCGATTCTTGGGCTTCGGCAATCGGCGCGCCGAGCAGCACGGCAAGACCGAGCGCGACAAGCAGATGTTGCAACCTCGTTCTAAACATTCATTCCTCCTAACAACCGATGTTCTGTCCTGTGTGCTCGGGCCATGTCGGCAAGGCGATCCGGTTGGATGGTTCCGAAAGCCGGAAGCGTCAGGTGGGGAATGAACAGCGGAACCGGGTATTTCTGCCTGTCAACCTGATAAGGGCCGCCGTTGTATGCTTCCAGCCAGAACGGACGATCGGTCCCGCCATTGGAGTAGCGGGATAGGTTTTGCAACGCGAGGCGCTGGATTTGCGATACATTCGAAGTCTTCTTATCAGCAAAGATGATTCCGACTGGCGGTTCGTCCTAAGTGACACAGACCTGATAACGACCCGCCATAGTAGGCGGTTGCGGGTGGAAGGACTAGATATTGCCCCTAAATCCGCCGTTCGGCTTCTAACCGGCGAATGTGTGATGGTCGGGCAATAGCGACCACAAGGGTTACGATGTTTCCCCGCCCAAATATTGTCCGGTTGGTCGGGCCGTAGGCAAATTTGACTAACGATTTCGGGAAATCTGAGGTGTGAATGGGCGGTTACGGAAGCCGACGCAAAGGCGGCCGGGCGACTGTTGAGGACTGTTCCTCGCTGATTCTCAGCGTCGATGACTTGACGCGCGCTATCCGGATGGAGCTGCCCCAACTGGGCTTCAAAACGATACCCGAGGGCCGGCGGATCGCGTTCCCTGGCGTTCGATAATTTGGACCTTATCGGGAGAAGCCGAACCTTGGGCTATGGTCGAATTCCGAATGGACATCGGGCCACACGAGGGGTCACCTGGCTTCGGTATGACGTGGACCATTTCAGCCGGCGAACTGGCTCCCAGCATTACCCTGTATCGATGGTGACGACGCCATGCCAGTTCGGTGGCTCCCGGTGGTGGCGGGTGTGCCCAGCAACTGGACGGAGGGTTGGCAAGCTCTACCTGCCTAACGGCGGTGCTCGTTTTTGAGCCGTGGTCTTCGACGGGTGCGACGATGCCTCGGCTGCAACAGCCATATACCATTTGAATGCTTCCGCGTCAGCGTCTGCGACGGATTAAGCAGCTTGGATTTAGCGAATTAGTCTTGCGCGGGCCGGCGAATTCGCCACCTAAGGCCGGTTCAATTCGCCACCTGAGGCCGGTCGAAACCGCCACCCCTGGCCACGGGCACCGAGCCGTTAGGCGAGGCTGAACCGCCGCTGACGAACAACTTTATCTGGCAAGAAGAGAATTCGTCAATTAGAATATCCCAAATTAGTCTTTCCAGGGGCGACCCATTCCCGGTGTGCTCACAGCATCGGCGTGTTCCACACCGCTCGCCAGCTTCTTGCAGTGATCGAGCGCACCGTGGGTGTGACGCAACAGGCCAAGTATGCGCTCGCCGCAGCGCTGGTGCATGATGTCGGCCATGGGATGTTCAGCCATGTCTTTGAGGCGGTGGGCAAAGCGTTGAACCTGCCAATCGCGAGACACGAAATGGTCAGCGACCGGCGTATCCGCGAAGACGCCGGCAACGTCGCGGACCTGATTGGGCGTGAACAGCGGCAAGACCTCTACGACGCCGCGGTCACAAGTCAATTCGATGCGGACCGCTTGGACTACATGCAGCGCGACCGCCTGATGACAGGCGTGCATAGCGGCGCCGTGGACGTAGTCTGGCTGCTCAATAACCTGGAAGTGGCTTCCATCCCAGTCAGCGTGGACGCTGAACAGTTCCGCGAGGTCCAAACGCTAGTGCTATGTCCCAAAGCGTATCACGTTGCCGAGAGTTATGTGCTAGCACTGCTCCACCTTTACCCTAACGTCACTTCCACAAAGCAACGCGCGGTGCCGAGATGGTGCTGCGCGATCTGATCCTTCGATTGTTCACACTGCACCGCGAAGGTCGGCTCACCGCATGCGGCTTGCCGGCGAACCATCCGTTGGTCCGTTTCGTTCAGGAGCCGGGTTCGCTCGACAAGGCGCTGGATCTCGACGACACCGTGCTATGGGGTTCGTTGTCGATGCTGATGGACGCAGAGGATGAACTGATTTGCCTTCGCGCACGGCAACTGAGCGAACGCAAGCTATTGAAGTGTATGGATATTTGGAGCGAGGCAGCGGTGCTTCTGACCCCTGACAAGCGCGAAGACTCGGCGGCTAGGTCAGAGCGGGTCGCGCGGATCAGCTTGACCTGTGATCGTGTATTGGAGCGAATGGCGGAAGTGCCGGGCGTTCTAGCGGACGACCATAAGCGCGACCCTTACAAGCGCTTTCAGGATTTGCGGACACCACCGAACCAGATACACATTATGCAGGACGTGGAAGGGCATCTATGCCCGCCGGAGCATAGGAGTTGCGACGTGTCGCAGAATGACCTGGAGCCGCATTTGATCGCGGCCCGCCTGATCGAAGAAGCCGGTGGTCAACTCGTTGGCCGCACCAAGCTTCAGAAAGTGGCCTGCCTCGCAACCCTTGCAGGGTTTTTGGACGCATTCCCGTTCGAGTACCGTCATTACGGGCCTTTTAGCGAAAGGCTGGCGGGTTCGATGGAAATCGCCACGGGCTTGCGGATCGTCGAGGAGAAGGAGGAGCGCGCGGACTGGGGAAGCTGGTACTCAATCTACCGGAAGACTGAAAGGACTCCTGTTGGACACGACGCTGACCGGCGCCGGTTCGTCGCCAGGGCTGCCGAGATCGGACCGATCCTTTTGGAGCTAGCGACGACGGCCGCGTTCCTTAATATAAACGAGCACCTATCCGGCCCCGAGGCATGGGCTGAGACCGCCCGTCGCAAGCCCGACGCCGGCAGGCTGGAGGCTTCCAAGAAAGCCTACAAGCAGCTTCTTTCGCTTACAGTACCGAAGCCTCTCCCCGCGATCGTCTGACGGCCAGACCTTCAAAGCCGTCCGCGCAGCTGGTCTGCCTGTTTGCGCCCGCGACCCGATCGGTCCAGATGAAACCCCCTGACGCCATCCTTTTGCGGATTTTCGCTTCGTCATCGGTGGCTCCCAGCCTGCATGATTTATCAGATCTTGCCGACCGACGTTGGCGGCCAATCGTCCGAGGGACGGAAGCGCCGCATATAACGGTCGATAGCAGGTGGCAGTCGGATCGCTTGAAATGACGCATCACACAACTCCCCCCCCGCGACCTGGCTTTTTGATCGTAAACCTGGATCAAAAACTGCAAGCGGCTAACCGACTTGCTGCCAGCCGAAGCCTGCGACCGCCCCCACGATCGTGCTGATCCAGGTGGTGGCGGTCCCCTGATCCGTAAGAACCATTGCAATTATCCGTAAGGTTTGCCGGCGCCGGTTTTAGCCCAATTGGCACCTGCCGCATGGGGGTGGGTTGGGGCCGAAACATCGAAATCCCAACCAATCTGCTACCTATGTGCTACCTAGACAAACAGCGGTGCGATAGTCCGCCATCTAACTTATTGAAAGGATTGGCGGACCCAACACAATTCGAACGTGCGACCTTCGCCTTTGGAGGAACACGCCCAAGCTTGGCAGCGCTTTGGTGACAGGTTGGCCGGGCGCTTCTCGGTCGGGGTCAAAGAACGGGGCTTCACTGCACTTCTGGTAGCTATGTGGTAGCTACGATTCCGGCTGCTACGTCCAGCGCTCCATAAACTATTGAAATATTGGAGCGGGCGAAGGGATTCGAACCCTCGACCCCAACCTTGGCAAGGTTGTGCTCTACCCCTGAGCTACGCCCGCGCTCCGACAGATCAAGTCTACTATGCAGCTTCGTCTACGATTGCAAGCGAGGACTATCCGAAGAGTTGTGGGACACGCGCGCGGGCCGGATCGGCCTGGAGATCCCACGGCTGCGCAAGGGCAGCTACTTCCCATCCTTCCTGGAGCCGCGACGGACGGCTGAGAAGGCGCTGACGGCGGTGCTCCAGGAAGCCTATGTGCACGGCGTCTCGACGCGCTCAAGGCAACAGGGGCCTCCGGCGCCTCCAAAAGCTAGGTCAGTCGCTTGGTCCAAGATATCGACCGGCGGGTGAACGCCTTCCTCACCCGGCCCATCGAGGGTGCTACCTCTGGATCGACGCAACTTGCGTGAAGCGCGCGACGGCGGCGGCATTGTCTCGATGGCGACGATAATCGCCGTGGGTGTCAACACCGACGGCCGACGCGACGTGCTCGGCGTCGCCACTGGTCCCTCGGTAGCGGAGACATTCTGGAAGGTTTCCTGCGCTCGCTGGCCGACCGAGGTCTACGCGATGCCAAACTGGTCGTCGCCGACGATCATAAAGGCCTGCGTGCGACCCCGTCGAAGGTCTTCCGCGCCACCCTGCAGCGTTGCCGCGTGCATTGGATGCGGAACGCTCTGGCGCATTTGGCGGCCAAACAGCGACCGGCGTCATCGCCACGATGAAGACCCTCTTCGCCCAGGAAACCGCTGAAGACGCTCATGCCCATCAGCGACGCTTTACGGGACCGAGCGCCGAAGCTTGCCGAAATGATGGATGGCGCGCGTGAAGATGTCCTGGCGTACATGGCCTTTCCCAAGGAGCACTGGCCGCAGATCGCCGGCACCAATCCGCTCGAACGCCTCAATGGGGAAATCAAACGCCGCTCCATGTGGGCGGTATCTTTCCCAACGATCGTGCCGTCATCCGCCTGATCGGCGCGCTCATGCTCGAACAGAATGACGAATGGACTGTCCGTCGCCGCTATATGAGCCTTGAAAGCTTCGCCTGTTATCTCCATCCATACCATAAACCACTCTTCCATATCCAGTAACCCCCTTCATTATGTTTCCGGCATACCACTGCATCCGAACCAGACCCGACCCGCCGGAGCCCGATCATGCGTCAGGAACGCATCACACACCAGTCTATCGATATCTTCGCCACACACAGATCGCCGCGAGTTGAAGCAGATCTCGCAATGGCTCGATCAGCATCGTCCATTGCTACGCCTGATCAGCAACGATTTGCGGCGCGACGGGGTGCGCGAGACCGGCGGCGTGGCCTGCCGGCGGAAGCCGTGCTGCGCTGCGCGCTGCTGAAGCAATACCGCCAGCTGAGCTACGAGGAACTGGCGTTTCACCTGGAAGATCAGCATCGTTTCGCGCCTTCGCACGGCTGCCAGGGCTGGACGCCGAAGAAGGCGGTGCTGCAGAAGAGCATCAGCGCGATCACCGCGGCCAGCTGGGCGCGATCGATCAGGCGGTGGTGCGCAGCGCGCGGCAAAGCAGGCTCGAGCCGGCGACGATGGTTCGCATCGACAGCTCGGTCACTGAAGCGCTGATGCATGAGCCCAGCGACAGCTCGTTGCTCTGTGATGCGGTGCGGGTGATGACGCGGTTGCTGGCAGGGTGAGCGTTGGCCGGCCGCGCCGCGATCAGCTGGCGTGATCACCGCCGGTTGGCCAAACGCGTGCGCACACCATCCAGCACAGCCGCGGCAAGGAGCGAAAGGCCAAGCTGTATCGCGAGCTGATCGCGGTCACGCGTGCCACCAAGCTGGCGCTTGAGCGAGCGCTCGTGGTGCTGGCCGCATGCGCTGGACCGACCGCCACGATTGGTGCCGCGAGGTCAGCCATTACCTGGCCTTGATCGAGCGCGTCATAACGCAGACCAGGCGCCGTGTCTTCACGGCGAAGCGGTGCCAGCCAGCGAAAAAGTGGTCAGCCTGTTCGAGCCGCACGCTGACATCATCGTCAAAGGCGGCCGCGAGGTACATACGGCCACAAGATCAATCTGGCGACCGGTCGCAGCGGCCTGATCCTCGACGTCGTCGTCGAGACCGGCAATCCGGCCGATGCCGAGCGCTTTTTGCCCATGCTGAGCGCCACATTGCGTCTCACGGCCAGCCGCCACGCCAGATCGCGGCAAAGACACCAGTTAGCCACGATCCCCTCCTCAGGCTGCCAGGGGTGGCTGCCTGATCAACCTCGGAACCAAAACGAGGACAAGTGCTCTCACACACGCCCCGGGGCGCGATCGATGGCAACGGACCGAAGTTCGCTTCAAGGTGCTGGCTGGAACCGGGGGCCAGCATCGCAGGCGATCCGTGCTGCCATTCGTGCCGCTGGCGCGCTGCTGCTGTTCCTGCCCGCTTACAGTCCCGATCTGAACCCTTTGCCAGGATCAAAGCCCTGCCGTGCAAGGCCGATGCTCGCAGAATTGAGGACATCGATACTGCTCTCGGTGGCCTGCTCGAAGCCTTCAGAAGTCACCAAGACGAGATCGACTCAAATCAACCTGCCGGCCACGCAGAATGAGTTGGCCCAATGATTCCCATGATCCGCGTTGAAGCAGGCAAAAGCCGCTATTTCTGGACGCTTGCGTGCGCCGCTCCCTAACCGCGCCAGTGCCCGCACGGAGCAAAGCTATCGAGCTCCTTACTTGCCCATCCCCCAGTTTTTAATCTGCGTAAGTAAGCCCCCAAATGCCCGTCCCGTCGGCTGGCGGTTCACACCAAACCGGCACCGCGTTCCTAGTTCGCACATTCGGCTCGTGCCCCATCGCGCCGCGCAGTGCCCGGAAAAGCGCCCCGTGCGCCACCACCAGCACCACGGGCGGCCGCGCAATAGACCGATTGATGGCGGCCACCGCCCGCTTTGTCAGCGTCGGGAAACTCTCGGCCCCCTCCGGTGTCAGCAACCCGTCCACCCAGGGCTGAAACCATTCCGACATCGGCTTTCCCTCCATCACGCCAAACGCGACCTCCTTCAATCCATCGTCGATCTGGACTGGCAGACCCAGTTGCGCCGCCGCGATGTCGGCGGTCACTTTCGCCCGAGACAGCGGCGAAGAAATTATTGCTCGGATTCCCCGCCCGCGTAGCAACAAAGAAGCCGACCGGGCCTGCGCCAGCCCGGTCTCGTTCAGTGGAATATCGACCGCCCCCTGCGACAGATTTTGGGCGTTCCAGTCGGTCTCGCCATGGCGCAGGAACCAAAACGCAACCGGATGCAGCCTCTCTGCCGAGGGGGTGCTCATCGGGTTCAGGCCAGGCCTTCCTGTTGCAGCACACGCTGCACGGCGGGACGTCCCAGCATACGGTCGAGATGCGCCGCGCAGTTCGCGGGCAGGGGCAGCCCGACACGTTTTGACCAGAACTCCACGTAGAAGATAGCGGCATCCGCGATCGAGAATTTGCCGACGGCGTAATCCTTTCCCTCGAGCGTCTTGTCCAGTAGCCCAAACCCCTTTTCAGCGATCTCCTTCCCTCGGGTCTTCACCGCCTCCTCATCAGACGCGGTTGGCGTGAAGTTGGAAGGCCGAAACTGCCGTCCGAACCCCTGCATATGGATGGTGGCGACCGCGTAGTCGGTCAACTCCAAGGCCTTCACCTGCCCCTCGACATCCTCCGGTAACAGGTTCGCGGACGGGTTGGTCTTTGCGAGCCAATAGGCGATCGCCGGGAACTCCGTCAGTACCGAATCGTCGTCGCGCGTCAGCGTCGGCACCTTCGATTTCGGGTTAACCGTAGTAAAAGGTCGTTCGTATTGCTCACCCTGCTGTAGATTCACCCGCTCGGCGTCGTACGGCTTGCCAATCTCCTCGAGCAGCACATGAATGCCGATCGAACAGGCGCCCGGTGCGTAATAGAGTTTCATATACTCGCCCTCCGTTGCTGGTGTGGCCGGCGTTCGCGACGGCTCCACGAGGATAGCACACGGGCACGCGAGCGCGAAGGCAGGGCGAGGGGCGCGGCGGCGAGGGTGCCGCGGATCAGGAACGGACAAAACGCACGCGCCGGACGCATGCCCCGGCTTTAAAAGGCAAGGTCGCCCTCACAGCCATCAAAGGGGGAAAAGACGCTGGCCGAATTCGGCCGCTGTACGGCATTCATTCGAACCGGTTGCGACGTGGAAGCCGCTTTTGCTTGAGGGTACATTAAGGTGTTCTGCGGCAAAGGCGGCCGACGCCGCGCCGACGGTGGACCTGAAGGTTCCACAGGCCAGGATCGGAGAGCTGATGCTGGCTGAGCGCAGGCGATGATCGATATGAATTGCCGCCGGCCCGAGAAGCGAGGCTGCTTGGGCTCAGGCCTAGCAGCCTCTATAGGGGCCCGGCCTTCCGGCATCCGAATTGCGAAGGGGCCGGCTTGTGGTGGCCTATTTCTGGATCTTTAGGTTGAATCTCAGCCGGTTGTTGATCGAGTACCGGCGCCGGGGTACCCTCAGGGAAAGCTAGCCTACCGGCGGATGCCCTGGCGCTGGCGGCGAAATCACGTCGCCTCGCGCGTCGCCAGATCATTATAATAAGATCGCTGGCCTCCGCGCGTCAAGACTTGAATGCTGCCGCTTTCTATTATAGAAATTGAAGTAATACCGCAATGACGCACCCGCGTCAGCGACAGTGAAGGATAATGCAATGAAGATCGGCTTTGTGGGACTTGGTGCGATGGGCCACGCCATGGCGCGGCGCCTGCTTAATGCCGGGCATGGAATCACCGTCTACAATCGCACTGTGAGCAAGGCCGACGATTTAGTCGCTGACGGCGCACGTTTCGCGCGGACGCCGTCAGATGCGGCGGGTGATGCTGAAATCGTGTTCTCGATGCTCTTCGACGATGCCACGACACAGGCCGCGACCTTCGGTGACAACGGAATCGCGACTGCCATGGGGATGGGCGCAATCCATGTCTGCTGTGCCACGTTATCGCTCGATCAGGCCCGACATCTCCGTGATGGACATGCGGCACGAGGCCAGGCCTACGTAACTGCGAATGTGCTAGGACGGCCACCAGCTGCGATCGCCGGAGAGCTTTTTGTCATCGTGGCTGGCGCGGAACCCCTGCGTTCCCGGGTGGCCCCCGCGCTCAGGGCCTTCGGCCCCCGCATATTCGTCGCGGGAGAGGATCCTGTACAGGCCAATTTGGTCAAGCTTTCCTTGAACTTCATGATCATGTCGACGATTGAGCAGATGGCGGAAGTCTTCGCGCTGAATGAAAAAGCCGGAACCGATCCACACACGATCTTCGAGATTATGACGGGCAGCTTCTATAGTGCGCCAGTGCATAGGAACTATGGAAAGTTGATGGTCGACCGTGCCTACGATAGCCCCGGCGCTTCCGTCACGCTCGGCCTGAAGGATACCGAGATGTTCCTCGCGGCGGGGCATGATTATCGCGTGCCGCTGCCTTACGCCGCGATCGCCCGCGATCGCTTCCTTGCCGCTATGGCCGCAGGCGACGCCGAAAAAGATTTTGTCGTACTGATGGAGCGCGCCCGTCAGGATGCCGGCTTGAAGTCATGAGGGTGTGGCAGGAAAGACAAGATCTGTTTGGGGGTGCCTCGGCGTGGGACTAAGCATCGCGTTGCAATGATATTGCCGGTCGGTATTCAGCGCGATCGACAAAGGTTCTTTCGGTCTCGGTAAGTATTTCTAAAAGTTGGTCGGAGCGGCGGGATTCGAACCCACGACCCCCAGTCCCCCAGACTGATGCGCTACCAGACTGCGCTACGCTCCGACCGTGGGGAGGTGTCGTTTAACAGCCCAGCCGAACGACCGCAATGCGTGTGCTTGCCCCGGTGCTCTGGCGTTTCCCCGCAGCCA
Source organism: uncultured Alphaproteobacteria bacterium (assembly GCA_963819345.1). Taxonomy (GTDB): domain Bacteria; phylum Pseudomonadota; class Alphaproteobacteria; order Acetobacterales; family Acetobacteraceae; genus Rhodopila. Next base: position 156,942 of record CAWFVX010000018.1, on the reverse strand, counting down.
GCCCAACATCCTGCCGATGATCGCCTTCGCCGCACTGCTGGAGCGCCTGGTCTTCACGCCCTCGCGCAACGCCAAGATCGCGCTTCTGCGACGATATTTCGCCACACAGCCTGACCCTGATCGCGGCATTGGTTTGGCTGCGATTACCGGTGAGCTGTCATTTGCGACCGCGAAACCAGGCCTCATCCGCGAATTGGCAGCCGCCCGCACCGATCCGGTGCTATTTGAGTGGTCTTATGATTATGTGGGCGATCTCGCGGAAACTGTCGCGTTGATGTGGCCCGCCAAGCCGGTCGCCAGCGATTCACCTACCCTGTCCGAGGTGGTTGAAACCCTCGAGACCGCGCCGAAGGCGGCATTGCCGGGCTTGGTGGCGGAGTGGCTTGACTGCGCGGACGCCTCCACGCGTCTGGCCCTGTTGAAACTTATCACCGGGGGCCTGCGCGTCGGCGCCTCCAGCCGACTGGCGAAGATCGCACTGGGGGAAATCGGTGGCGTTGAGGCTGACGACGTTGAGGAAGTATGGCACGGGCTTGAACCCCCCTATCTGCCGCTGTTCGCGTGGCTGGAGGGCAGGGGACCAAAGCCCGATCCAGCCGATGCACCCGTGTTTCGCCCGCCGATGCTCGCGCATCCATTGGAAGCATCGGATCTTGCCACTCTCAAGCCCGGGGCTTGGCGGGCCGAGTGGAAATGGGACGGCATCAGGGTGCAAATCGTGGCCACCTCGGGTGGCCGGCGGCTTTATTCGCGCGGTGCCGACGACATCTCTGGCGCCTTTCCCGAAATCGTCGCCGCAATGGATTTTGACGCTGTGCTGGATGGCGAACTTCTAGTGAGCCGCGACGGTATCGTTGCTCCGTTCGCCGATTTGCAGCAGCGGCTGAACCGGAAGGTGGTGTCGGCGAAAATGATAGAACGGTTTCCGGTGGTCGTGCGATTGTATGACTTGTTGTTTGACGGAACCGAAGATCTCCGAATTCTACCCTTCGACCAGCGTCGCTCCCGCCTGGAAGCCTGGATTACTCGGGTCGCACCGGAGCACATGGATCTTTCGCCGCTGATCCAGTTCTCATCGTTGCAGGAACTGATGGCCTTGAGGAACGGAGCCCGCGCGGCCTCGATCGAGGGGCTGATGTTGAAACGCGCCGACGGCCCGTACCTGCCTGGCCGCGTGAAGGGGCAATGGTGGAAGTGGAAGCGCGATCCCCTGACGGTCGACGCGGTGTTGATGTACGCGCAACGTGGCCACGGCAAGCGCAGCAGCTTCTACTCGGACTACACGTTCGGCCTATGGCGCGGCGAGGAACTGGTGCCTGTCGGCAAGGCCTATTTTGGCTTCACTGACCAGGAACTCGCGTTTTTGGACCGATGGATCCGCAATCATACCACCGCTCGGTTCGGACCAGTTCGCGAAGTGGAGAAATCGATGGTGCTGGAGGTCGCGTTCGACGCCGCTCAACTGTCGAACCGCCACAAGTCTGGCGTCGCCATGCGGTTCCCGCGTCTGGCACGCATTCGCACCGACAAGCCTGCCGCCGAGGCAGACCGGTTGGAGACGCTGATGGCACTGATCGAGGATCGGGAGGCCGCCGATTGACCAAACCAACCGAGCCATGCTGCCCTACCAAAAACCATGGGTGGAAATGATGCCTCTGACAGCCAACGCCACCAAGCGACACCTCGCATCGGGTAAGACAGCGCTTGGCTTCGGCGTGCATCACCTGCGCACCGTCGCCGCTCCGGTCTTGGCCGCCGCGACCGGGCACGACTGGATATTCATCGACACCGAACACGGCGCGTTCACCGTTCAGGAAGCCACCCAACTTTGCATCGCCGCGCTGCCCACCGGCGTCACCCCGATTGTCCGGGTCTGCGCCGACGCGCTGGATGAGGCAACACGTGCGCTCGACAACGGCGCTATGGGCATCGTCGTGCCGCACGTGGACACCGAAGCCACGGCACGGCGGATCGCTGCCGCTTTCCATTATCCGCCGATGGGCACGCGAAGCTGGGGCGGCCCGCCGGCGATCTACGGATATCAGCCGCCATCCACCCCGGAGGCGCAGGCCGCGATCAACGCCGAGATCCTGACCGTCGTGATGCTGGAAAGCCCGGAGGCCGTTGCCAATGCCGATGCCATCGCTGCGGTCCCAGGTGTGGACGTGTTGTTTATCGGCACCTCCGACCTGACTGCGGAACTCGGTATCTCAGGTCAGATGGGTCACGCGAAGGTGATCCAAGCCTATCAAACCGTCGGCGATGCCTGTCGCAAACATGGCAAGATCCTCGGGATGGGCGGCGTCTACGACGAGGAGAACGCATCCCGCTACGTGGCCATGGGCGCGCGTTTCCTATTAACCGGCTCGGACCACAGCTACATCATGTCGGGCGCCAACCAGCGCTCCGCGTTCTTCAACGGTCTGACGGCCGTGTCTGCCTGAAGCAGAGTTAATGCAACTGTGCCGTCGCGTTTGCGTTGCGACGACATGGCAAACATTCAATCCCTTATCAGCGGCATCGAAGCCGCCGTTAGTCCGGTTACCCCGGCTACCGTGCCCATCACGCCCGCCGCGTTGGGACCGGCGTCTGCCTTACAGTTTATCACCTTAGACGATGTTCAAGTTCCGCCAGGGGGCTTCAGCACGATCTACTCGTTTGGCGACAGCCTGTCTGATGCGGGGAACATCTCTCTCGGGTCGTTGGGCACCCTGCCTGTTGGCGACGGCGTCTACAGTGGCGGACGCTTCACCAACGGGAATGTCTGGGTGCAGGACCTGGCGCACAACCTTGGCCTCGCGGCGCCCAAACCGAGCTTGGCGGGTGGAACCGACTATGCCTATGGCGGCGCGGAGACAGGGCCGACCGCGATCCATACCGCCAATCCCAGCGACTTGCCCTCTCAGGTTGGGCAATTTGTCGCTTCGGTGCCTGACCCCTCTCCGACAGCGTTGTACACGGTCTGGGCGGGGTCGAATGACGTGCTGGATATCGCGAATTCCGCTCAGACGCCGGCAGAACAGCAGGCGACCGTTCAGCAGGCGGTGAACAATGAGGTGGGATCCATCGACGGCCTAATCGCGCACGGTGCTAAAGATCTGGTCGTGATGGGCGTGCCCGACCTGGGAGGCACGCCATACGAGAAAGCGCGGCCGGCCAGCGATGCGACATCGAGCGCTCTGGCCCAGACCTACAACAATGAACTGGGTGCCGCGCTCCAAGCCATCATGGCATCGGGCGCAGCCTCGATCGACTACGTCAACACCTATGCGATGCTGGACGCGGCGGTTGCCAGCCCCGCCACTTACGGCTTTACCAACGTCACCCAGCCGGTCTGGAATGGCAACTTGACGTCCAGCAGCAGCGGTACGCTAGCCGCGACTGGAGCAGCGCAGAGTGGGTATCTCTTCTTCGACGATCTGCATCCAACCGCCACCGGTCACTCGTTGCTGGCGGCCGGGGTGACGCAGAGCTTGACGGGAACAGCCTGAAGGTTGCGGTGTTGGCCTTAATCCGGGGCGCAGAGGGTCTTTTACAATCGGTTTACGTTATGTACGAGTAACATTTCCGCTCCGTTGCGGAATTCCCGTCTGTTCGTAACAAACACGCGCCAGCTCCGCCACCCCTTCCCGGATCGTCTGCTTGCTCGGCATCGCGAAGCAAAGGCGTAGACAGCTACTGGAATTGTGCGGGCTGACTGCCCACTCCGGTCCTGGATTGAACGCAATCCCCTCTTCAGCGGCAGGTTTGACCAGAGTGCGGACGTCGACATCCGACGGAAGCTTGATCCACAAAAAGATGCCTCCCTTCGGCACCCAGCATTCCGCTTCCGATCCGAATTCCCGAGCGACGGCGTCGACCATGGTATCAAGCTTCTCGCGCAGCACAGCGTTCAATTTCGTTACATGACGGTCGAAGTTCCGCTCGAAGTATTCGGCGACAATCATTTGGTCCAACGCGCCGGTGCCGCTATCGCCCTTAAGCGGCAGCAGGCGGCTCATGATGTCCCAGTCTGCGATCACATACCCAAGCCGCAACGCAGGGGCGAGCGACTTGGAGAATGAACCAATGTGGATGACGCAGCCCGGGTCCAGTGCGTAGAGCGCGGGCGGCGCTTCGACACCATCCCACAGTAAATCAGCGTAGCACTCATCTTCAAAGACGGCGACGTTATATTCCCGAGCCAATTTGAGCAGCGCATGGCGCCGGTCGAGCGGCAGGATGCTGGCCGTTGGGTTCTGGATCGTCGGAATTGTATAGATGAACTTGGGCGTTATCCCGCGTGCCTTCAGGCCGGCAAGTTGCTCCGCCAATGCCTCAATGACAATGCCGTCCCCATCCAGCCGCATTCCCACCAACTCTGCTCCCACCTTGCGGAACCTGTTGATCGCGCCCTGGTAGCAATATTCCTCGGTCAGCACCGTATCGCCTGGATTGACCAGAAGCTTGCTGATCATGTCGATGCCCTGGCCGGACCCGGTCGTGATCAGGATGTCATCGATCGGTGCCCTGATGCCGCGCTGCCGCTGGCACTTGTCGGCGACGAACTGGCGCAAGCCAGGAAAACCCTGAGGTCCCAACCCGAGATTATAGATCGCCAATTTCGAGCCTTCCCGGCGCAGTACCGAAGCCGCCGCGTCGATCAGCCCCTCGATCGGAATTTGTTCAGGATCGTTGTTGCCGCCAATGAAATAGTATTTTGGAAATGGCGCCCAGCGCGCCGCTGGGGCAGGTAGATCTCTACCGAACAATCTACTGTAGTCGATCGTGCTAGCGCTCACGGCAACGTCCCCCGATTTGGTTGAGGGAATGATAGCACTGGGCATTCACTACACGAAGCCCTACGCGTTGGCGATACCGCCGCTGCTGCTACATCGTGTACTGCATATCTCCATCGACGCTGATTGCCTGCCCGCTGATGGTGCTGCCGAATGGGCTCGCTAGGTACAGCGCCATGTTCGCAATATCTTGCTGCGTGACGAAGCACTTGAGGCTCGTCGTGGCCACAGTCCGTTCGGTCATCTCGTTTTCCGAGATCCGCGCTGCTGCTGCCTTTGCCTTGATCACCGCACGGATTCGCGGCCCATCCACCGGCCCCGGCAGGATTGCGTTGACCCGTATGCCGTCACGTCCGAGTTCGATCGACAGCGACTTGGTGAACCCCACCACCCCCCATTTCGCCGCGGCGTAAGGCGCCCGCAGCGGGAACCCGAAGCGTCCGGCGGCAGAGGACAAATTGACAATCGCGCCCCCTCCATTCGCCCGCAGCACCGGAATAGCTCGCCGCGACATATGGAACATCGACGCCACGTCGATCCGCAACGTCGCGTCCAGTTCGTCCGGCGTCACGTGCTCCACGAGCGCGGTCGGTCCGGCGATCCCGGCATTATTCACCAACACGTCGAGCCCGCCCAGATGCTTCACGGCCGCATCGATGAATGCCTCGCACTGCGCCGGATCGCCGGCATCGGCCTTCACTCCCTTGTGCCCGCAGGTGTCCAATGCTTGCGTGTCCAGATCGCTGACAAACACCGACGCGCCGCAGTAAGCGAAGCTGTCCGCCATGACCTTGCCGATGCCGTTCGCACCAGCCGAGATCGCCACTTTGTATCCGGTCAGATCGACCGTCAGCGGCGTCCGTGCCCCTTCAACCATTGAGTTTGTCTTTCCTAACGCAAAGTATTCACGATCTGCCGATAAGCTTCTTCTGGGAAGGCCTTCATTGACATAGTCCGGACATTGCCCATCTTGCCAAGCAGCAAGGAAAACCGGGCGGCTACGGCGTCGTCGGGAGCGTCATAGGTGATAATCAGGTCGTACATGCCCATCGTCACGAACACTGACAGGAAGCGGCCGCCCATTTCCTCCAATCCCTTGCGCGCCGTATCGATCCGCTTAGGGCTATCCTCGATGTTGCGCATTCCTTGGTCGGTCCAGTTGGCCAGCATGACATAGTTTGGCATCGCGCCTATCCTCCCTGGAAGGGTCGGATCAGACGACCGAACGGAAGGGATGGCAAGCCATGATCACGCCCGAGGGCACCCGCAACATCTCGTTTGTGGGCCACACCGACCAGGGCGGCCGCGGAGACGGGGTGCAGGTCATGGTCAATCGAGGATACGCCTACATCGGCACTCGCGTCAGCCGGGGGGTCATGGTCACCGACGTGCGCGACCCGCGCAATCCCAAGCCGGCGAACTTCGCGCCAGTCCATCCGAATTCCTGGTGCATGCACCTGCAGACCGCGAATGATCTGCTGCTGTGCATCGAGGAACTCGACCTCAAGGCGCTGTTATCGCAGAAGGACTATTACGGCGGCTCCAATCAGGTCGATTCCTCCCGCTACGGCAAGCGCGGCGAGGACTTCTCCGCCGGCATGCGGGTCTACGACATTTCTGATCCAGCCAATCCACGCTCCATCGGCTTCATGGAGGTCGAGGGCCTGGGCTTGCACCGAATCTGGTGGACCGGCGGTCGTTATGCATATGCTTCGGCGCTGCTTGATGGATTCCTGGACCACATCCTTATCAGCATCGACATGGCCGATCCCACCAAGCCGCGCGAGGCCGGCCGCTGGTGGATTCCTGGCATGAACGGCGCTGCTGGCGAGATCCCTACCTGGACCGGCCGCTGGGCGTTGCATCACGCGGTGGTGCAGGACGACATCGCCTACGGGAGTTGGCGCAACGGCGGCCTGACGATCCTGAACGTCAAGGACCCGGCGAACATGTCGCTGATCGCCCACCGCAACTGGTGTCCCCCGCAGGGCGGTGGAACGCACAGCGCTTTGCCGCTGCACGACCGGAATTTGTTGGTCGTCGCGGATGAGGCGACGCTCAACATCGACCAGGAACAGATGAAACGAACTTGGATTTTCGATATCCGCGAGAGAGCCAACCCGATTTCCATCGCGACGATGCCAACCCCATCCGACCAGGACTACATCAAGCTTGGGGGTCAGTTTGGGCCGCACAACCTGCACGAGAACAGGCCCGGATCATTTCGGTCCTCGAGCACGATCTTTGCGACTTGGCAGAGCGCCGGCGTGCGGGTTTTTGACATCGCCGATCCCTATCGCCCAGAGGAGATCGGCTTCTTTGTGCCGCCCCAACCGACCACCTGGATGGAGCCGCTGCGCGGGCGGGCGAAGGTGCGTCACACCGCGGACCTGTTTGTCGCAGAGGATGGCCTGATGTACGTGACCGACTACGATGCTGGGCTGTACATCCTGCAGTGGAACGGAGCGTGTGCGTGATCCGCCACGTGCGTCAGAAAATCTAAGGAGAAAACAATGAAGATCGGTTTCATCGGCCTCGGCATGATGGGTGCCGGCATGGCGTCCAACCTGCAAAAAGCCGGCCACGACCTCATAGTCAACGATTTGACCCGCCAAGCCGCATCGAAGCACCTGAGCGCCGGTGCCACCTGGGCCGAGAGCCCGCGTGCCGTCGCCGAAGCCTGCGACATCGTGTTCACCTCATTGCCGACACCTGCCGACGTTCAGGCTGTCGGCACCGGCGAAAGCGGATTGATCGAGGGCTTCCGGCATGGCTCCGCCTGGTTCGATCTTTCAACAAACGCGGTCGACGTCGTGCGCTCGCTGCATGCGACCTTCGCCGAGCGAGGCGTGGATTTTCTCGATGCGCCGGTAAGCGGCGGTCCGAAAGGCGCCAACAGCGGGCGGCTCGCGATCTGGGTCGGCGGGGACAAGTCAGTGTACGACAAATACCATGCCGTCCTGGCCGCGATGGGTGATCAGGCCGCCTATATCGGCCCGATCGGTGCCGGCTCGATCGCCAAGCTGGTGCACAATGCATCCTCCGCCGCAGTGAACGTCGTGCTGGCGGAGGTCTTCACCATGGGCATCAAAGCCGGCGTCGAACCGCTGGCGCTTTTCGAGGCCGTGCGCCAAGGCGCCTCCGGCCGCAACCGGATGTTCGATCGTCTGTCGGATCATTTCTTGACCGGCAGCTACGATCCCGCCGACTTCGCCCTTCGCCTGCTGCATAAGGACGTCGCGCTCGCCTGCCAACTGGCCCGCGAGGTGCAGGTGCCGATGCGCCTGACCAACATGGCGCTGATGGAACTGACCGAGGCTCTGAACCGAGGCTGGGGCACGCGCGACTCCCGGGTTGCGTCACTGCTGCAACAGGAACGCGCCGGCATTGCACCGATCGCCGTGCCGGCGGAGAAGATCAAGGCCGTGCTTGCGGCAGATGCGAAGTAATTAACAACCGATAAGGACTTTCCAGATGCAACTCGGAGCCCTCGTACCCTTCACCGACACTGGCGGCGACCCGTCCCTCGTCCGCGACTTCGCACAAAATCTAGAGGCGCTGGGCTACGATTTCCTGGAAGCCCCGGATCATGTGCTCGGCGCCAACCCCGCAACAAACGCCAGCACCGACGAGCGCCGCTCCGTGGCCGACGACATGTTCCACGACCCATTCGTTTTGCTCGGCTACCTGTCGGCAGCGACCTCGAGACTTCAGTTTTCCACCGGCGTGCTGATCGTCGCCCAACGCCAAACCGCTTTGGTGGCGAAACAGGCAGCCTGCCTCGACGTGCTGTCAGGCGGCCGCTTCCGTCTGGGCATCGGCGTCGGCTGGAACCCGGTCGAATTCACCGGCCTCAACGAGAATTTCCATAACCGCGGGCGCCGCTCGGAGGAACAAGCCCAGGTCATGCAAGCGCTTTGGGCAAAGCCATACGTCACGTTCAAGGGCAAGTACCACACCGTCGAGGACGCCGGCATCAATCCGCGTCCAGCCTCTGGCCGCGTCCCGTTGTGGTATGGCGGCCACCACGAGCACACCCTCCCGAGGATCGCCAAATGGGGGGACGGCTGGATGCCCAATGCATATCCGCCCGATCAATCGGCGCTCGATGTCTTCGGCGAACTTCGCCGGCTGACGGAACAGGCAGGCCGCGACCCAGCGTCCGTCGGCATCGAGGTCTGGACATCGTGCGGTGAAGGTGCCGAGAGCGACTGGCGAAAGGAAGCGACATTCTGGAAGCAGGCCGGCGCCAGTCACATCTGCCTGACCACCACGTTCAATCGGCGCCACCACCACCGTATTCCTGGCCGTGCGGTGGGCGACCATCTGGCAGCAATGAAGCGCTACCGCGAGGCTATCGCCGATCTGCTCTAGGCTGCCTCTGCGGTGGTGGACGCAGGGTTGCCATACCCGCAACAAACCTGACGTTATCGTCAGCGCCGGAACCAATTCCGGCGCGGTTTGTTTGGTGCGTCTCGTTACACCATGAGGTTCCGATGCGTTTTACTTTACTAATCGTCCCTGCCTTGATGTTGATCGGCCTGTCCGCCTGCCAGCAGGAGGGACCCGCGGAGAGGGCCGGAAGGAGCCTCGACAATGCCGGCCAGTCCGTCTCTGACGCCCTAAACCCGCCGCAAGGGCCGGCCGAAGCGGCGGGGCGGAAAGTGGATCGCGCACTGGGCAATTAAGCCCTTCGCTATCGGTAGCGATCGAGCGTGAGCAAATAATACCAGCTCGCACTCACTGCTGCCGTCTCTGACTTGCCCCTTTGCCGCCCCGGGTTAACAATCCGGGGCGAAAAGGGGCCACGCGCCATGAACTTCGATTTCTCCGACGAACTCATCCAGCTCCGTGACCAGGCTCGGCGGTTTCTGGGAGATCGTTGCCCGCCCACAGTGCCTCGGCGTATCCTCGACACCGATGAACCCTTCGCCACCGACCTATGGCGCGCTATCGCCGAGATGGGCTGGACTGGCGCCGCTATCCCCGAGGAATATGGCGGCGTCGGTCTCGGCCGCCTCGCCGTCTGTGTCCTGGCCGAGGAATTGGGCCGAGCGGTTGCTCCGGTTCCGTTCTCTTCCTCAGTCTATCTGGCGACAGAGGCGCTCTTGCTGTTCGGCTCGGAACATCAGAAGCAAAACTGGCTGCCAAAACTCGCCACTGGTCAGGTCATCGGCACCTTTGCCATGGCCGAACGCCCCGGCACATCCGAGCCCGCCAAACTGACCGCCTCGGTCACCGCCGGCCGTCTGACCGCGACGAAACTCGCCGTCCCGGACGGTGACATCGCTGACATTGCTGTGGTCGCGACCAGCACCGGTCTTCATCTCGTCGACCTGCACGGCCCTGGGGTTGCCCGTGAAACCGTTGCCACCTTCGATCCCACGCGCTCGCACGCCCGTATCGAGTTCGCCAACGCGCCAGCGGAACCGCTGCCGGGCAGCGACATCCGCCGCCTGCTCGACTATGCCGCAGTCCCCATGGCCTTCGAGCAGGTCGGCAACGCGCAGGCTGCCCTCGACATGGCGAATGCCTACGCCAAGGAACGGTTCGCGTTCGGCCGGCCGATAGGATCGTTCCAAGGCATCAAGCACAAACTCGCTGACATGTACATTCAGGTCGAGCTCGCCCGTTCGAACGCCTACTACGGCGCCTGGGCGGTCCACACCGACGCGGCCGAACTCCCTGTCGCCGCCTCGGTCGCCCGCATCGCAGCCTGCGAGGCCGGTTGGTTCGTTACAAAGGAAAACATCCAGACGCATGGCGGCATGGGCTTCACCTGGCAGATGGATTGTCATCTATACTACCGGCGCGCCAAACTTTTGAGCCTGGCTCTTGGCGGTACCCGCGAATGGAAGCACCGCCTGATCAGCGAACTGCGCACGCGAAACGACCCGCTGGCGGCATAAGCTGAGGAGCAACCAATGGATTTCGAGGACACTCCGGGAGAAGCCGCGTTCCGCACCAAAGCCCGCGCCTTTCTCGATGCGAACGCTGAACGGCGCAAGCCTGGCGCGGTAGAGGGCTACCGCCGAGGCCAGGATGCCCCCGGCGCGATGGAACGCGCGAAGGACTTTCAGCGCCGCAAATATGACGCCGGTTTCGTCGGCATCCACTGGCCGGTCGAATGGGGCGGTGGCGGCGGCACCCCAATCCAGCACGTAATCTACAACCAGGAGGAGGCCAAATACGATGTCCTCACCGCTATCTTCAGCATCGGCATCTACCTGGCGCAGCCGACCATCTGTACCTGGGGCACGCCCGAGCAGCGAGACCGTTTTGTAAAGCCGGCCATGCGCGCCGACGAAGTGTGGTGCCAGTTATTCAGCGAACCCGGCGGTGGGTCGGATCTCGCAGCGCTGCGCACCAGAGCGGAACGGCAAGGCGAGGACTGGATCATCAACGGACAGAAGATCTGGAACTCCGGCGCGCACTACAGCGATTTCGGCATCCTCGTTGCCCGCAGCAACCCCGATGTCCCGAAGCACGAGGGCTTGACCTTCTTCATCCTCGACATGAAGACCCCGGGTATCGAGATCCGGCCCATCAGGCAGGTATCTGGATCGTCCCATTTCAACGAAGTCTTCTTCACCGATGTCCGCGTCCCTGACACCCGCCGCGTAGGACCTGTCGGCGCCGGCTGGAAGGTCGCGTTGACCACACTGATGAACGAACGTCACGGCATGCGCGATGCACCGGGTCCCGACGTTACTGAATTGTTTCGTCTGGCGCAATCAATTGAGCTGGAAGACGGTCCAGCGATCGACGACGCCGCGGTGCAGGAAAAGCTGGCGGAGTTCTACACCCGCTCCCAGGGCCTGAAGTACACCAAGTTTCGCGGCATCACCGCGCTGTCGAAAGGCCAGACCCCAGGTCCGGAATCATCGATCATCAAGGTGGTGGCTGCGAATAAGCTGCAAGACATCGTTTCGTACGGCCTCGACATGATCGGCATGGCGGGTCCCACCATGGGTGAAACGATGCCCGTCGCCGGCATATTCGAAGAAGCCCTGCTATACTCTCCCGCCTTGCGGCTGGCCGGCGGAACGGATGAAATCATGAAGAACATCATCGCCGAACGCGTGCTTGGCCTGCCGCAGGACCCGCGCGCCGACAAAGGACTGCCGTTTCGCGATATCCCCACAGGCGGAACGCGCAAGTGACGTCGCACAAACTGCATAGTTTCTTCTGGCCCGAATCGATCGCTGTTCTAGGTGCCTCGCCCGACCTGCACCGTATCCGCGGCCGCTTACTGCACCAACTCCGCGAGAACGGCTTTCCCGGCCGCATCCTACCGATCAACCCCAGCTATCAGGAAATCGACGGCCTGGCCTGCTATCCCACCATCGAGGCTGCCGGGGCCGCGGACCTCGCGCTAATCGCCATTCCCGCAGCGGGGGTAGTCGCCGCGGTCGAGGAATGCGCCCGCGCCGGCGTGAGAAACACCCTCATCATTAGCTCGGGATTTGCCGAGGAGGGAGGCGCCGCAAGCGATATGCAGGCCGCTCTTATCGCCGTCACGCAACGAACTGGCATCGGTATCTGCGGCCCCAACTGTGAGGGCTACTACAATGCTCTCGGGCGCATCGCCACCACCTTCAGCCCGACAGTCGAAACAAAAGCCGATGACAGTAAAATCCTGGTCTCGGACAAGCGTGTCGGCGTCATCGCGCAATCCGGCGGTATCGGTTTCGCACTGTTCAATCGCGGCAACGCGGCCGACCTTGGCTTCAGCTACGTAATCTCCACCGGCAACGAAGCCGGCCTGACCATGGCCGACTTCCTCGACTATATGATCGAGGATCCCAAGACCGATGCGGTCATGCTGTTCTGTGAGACGGTCCGCGATGGCCCCGGCTTCGTCGCGGCCCTGGAAAAAGCTAGGCAGCGCCGCAAACCGATCATTGCCATGAAGGTCGGCCGGTCCGACGCCGGCACTCGCGCCAGTGCCTCCCACACCGCATCTTTGTCCGGATCCCATACCGCTTATCAGGCGATCTTCGAACGCTACGGCGTCATCGAAGCCGAGGACGCCGACGAAGCGGTCGCCATCGCCGGGCTGGCACTAACCTGCCCGCTGCCGAAAGGCCGTCGCACCGGCATCATCACCGTCTCTGGCGGCGGGGGCGCCTGGATGGCCGACACGCTCTCCGCGCACGGCCTCATCGTCCCCAACCTGTCGGCGGAATCTCAGGCAGCCTTGCGCCCCCTGATGCCGTCATACGGCGCCTCCGGAAATCCGGTAGATGTCACGGCCCAAGGATCCAACACGGGCCCGGCAATGATGACGGTCCTGGAACATCTCGCCGGCTCCGACGAGATCGACATGATCGTCCTGATCACTTCCCTCGCGAGCGAAACCCGAGCATCGCTCGATGCCGCGCGGGTACGGGCTGCGGCGGCCAAATGCGGCAAGCCAATGACCGTTTGGAGCTACACAATACCCTCGCGTTTCGGACGAACCGCAGTCGCGGGCTGCGGCCTGTTCATCGATAGCAATCTTCGTAATATCGGGGTCGCGATGGCCAAACTAGCCGGTTACGCGGAATCGCTTCGGCGGGACTTGCCGGAACCGTTCGAGCCTGTCTCCGGCCGCCTGTATCCAGGTCTGCCCCAAATAGTTCCTGAATATCTGGCGAAGCAAACCCTGGCCGCCTGGTTGCCCGATATCCGGGAAACGCTCGCTACTTCGGTGGAAGAAGCCGCCGAAGCGGCCCAACGCCTTGGCTTCCCGGTCGTATTGAAAGTGCAGTCGCCACAGCTTCCGCATAAGACCGAAGCCGGTGGCGTCCGGTTGAACCTCGAAACGCCTGAAGCGGTGGCCGAGGCCTACACATCGATGCTGGCCGATGTCGCCCGCCACGCGCCGGACGCAACGATCGACGGGGTCCTGGTCCAGCGCATGGCGCCTAAGGGCCACGAGTTGGTCATCGGCATGGTCGACGACCCGACCTTCGGCCCAATTATGATGCTGGGCTTTGGCGGTACGACGGTGGAATTGTTCGGCGACGTCGTTCACGCCCCCGCGCCGGTCGACGAGGCCGAAGCCACGCGCATGATTCTGTCGCTGAAATCCACCCGCCTGCTGACCGGCTTTCGTGGCACCAAATCGATCGACCTGGCACCCGTCATCCGCCTGGTTGCGGCTTTGTCGCGCGCGGCACTTACGCTGCGGGAACAGGTCGGGGAATTCGAACTTAATCCGATCATCGTCCATGCGGACGGGTCTGGCCTCACGGTCGCCGACGCATTGCTTACGATGAAGGAATAGCGGATGAACGCGCCGGCCGGAGATCCGTGGGTAGACAAGCACTCGTCACCCGCGACAGAAATGGATGGGTCGGCGGTGGAGAACTGCTGGCCGTCTAGCCTTGGAATAAAAGCCACAAACTGCCTGAGCTAATTCGTTTACGATTGGATGGGGTCTTATGCGAGATGATATGGCGCGCCGGGTGTCGGCAGAATTTTTCGGCACTTTCTGGTTGACATTAGGCGGGTGCGGCGCCGCCGTTATTTCAGCGGCTTTTCCCGCGGTTGGTATTGGCCTTCTCGGCGTAGCTTTCGCATTCGGCTTGACGGTCCTCACCATGGCCTATGCCGTCGGTCACATCTCCGGAGGCCACTTCAATCCGGCCGTGACACTCGGTCTTTGGGCCGCCCGCCGATGCGCTAGCAAGCATGTGCTACCCTACATCGTGGCGCAGGTCGTCGGTGCAATCGTGGCCGCCGGCGTCTTGTGGATCATTGCGTCCGGCAAGCCCGACTGGGTCCCCGCGGGCTTCGCGGCCAACGGCTACGGCGATCTTAGCCCCGGCAAATACGGACTGGCATCCTGCCTCATCACTGAGTTGGTGATGACCTTCTTCTTTCTGTTCATCATCGTTGGGACAACCTCCAAGGGCGCGGCGACAGGATTCGCCGGCATTCCCATTGGCCTGGCGCTGACGCTGATCCATCTGGTGTCGATCCCCGTCACCAACACCTCGGTCAATCCGGCGCGTAGCACCGGACCGGCGCTCTTTGCGGGCACCGAATACATCGGCCAGCTCTGGCTTTTCTGGCTGGCTCCGATTCTGGGCGGGATGGCGGCAGGCGCCCTGGCGCGCTGGATGTATGAACCTGACGCACTGATCGAGACGATCGTCGTGGAGGAGCGTCAAGTCTCCTGATCTTCTGCATCTCCGATCCCTGGGCAGCCATCGCATTGAAGGAAACGTCTGATGGGAAAGCTAACCGGGAAGGTCGCTATCGTCACCGGTGCCAGCCGAGGGATCGGCCAACAAATCGCCGAGTTGTTCGCCTCAGAGGGCGCAAAGGTGGTCTGTGCCGCCCGTACGATGAATGAGGGCGAGCACCGGATACTGGAAGGATCGTTGACGCGCACCGTTGATCTGATCCGTGGCAGGGGCGGCGAGGCGACGGCGGTAACTGCCGACGTTTCCTCGGAAGCCGAATGCGTCGCCTTGGTCGAGACCGCCAGACAAGGCTACGGCCCGATCGACATCCTGGTGAATAACGCCGCGCTCAACTACTACCTTCCAACGGACACCTATCCGACCAACCGTTGGATGCGCTGCTTCGCGATCAATGTTCACGCACCGTTCATTCTGTCGAAGGCGGTGCTGACCGACATGATCCCCCGCCGCTCTGGCGCCATCGTCAACGTGAGTTCCGGTGCCGCGATCGGCCCCGGCCGCGGCCCTTATGAGGACAAGACAGTCCGCGGCGGGGTGATGTATGGCACCACCAAGGCCGCCCTTGAGCGTTTCACGCAAGGCCTGGCCCAAGAAGTCGCGCAGTATGAAGGAATCACCGTCGCGGCCGTGTCGCCCTCGCTGGTCGTGCCCACCCCTGGCACCATCCACCACAAGCTGGTTGCCGGCATCAACGACCCCAAAGGCGAGCCGCCTATCCTTATGGCTCGGGCCGTTCTGCTGCTCGCCAGTGAACCGCCAATAAAGGTGAACGGGCGTGTGACTTACAGTCAGGTGCCCACGCCTAACTCGCCTTAACAAATCAGTGCATCTATACGCCTGAAAACTACCAACAGCCTTGCGCACGGCATCATGCTACATCATGTTATGAACCATGGGTAACACGCCATAACGCACTCATAGTGTTACCCGAGCGTTACCCAGGGAGAGCACCTGATGCCAACAGTGAGATTGACAGATGCCGCGGTTCAACGCCTGAAAGCGCCGTCTGGCGGCCGTTTGGACTATTTCGATGCTGCCTATCCGGGCCTTGCGTTGCGAGTGACCGGAGCGGTGGACCAGCGGCCGGAGCGGCGGACGTGGACCTTATTCTACCGGTTCGGCGGCAAGCAGCGGCGGCTGACCTTCGAGCCCGGATACCCGGCCCTTGGACTTGCGGAGGCTCGCGACGCGGCGAACAAGGCCAAGCTGGCGATCCAAGCTGGTGTCGACCCCGGGACTGCGAAGGCGGAAGCCAAGGCTGAGGCCGCACGGACTCCGGACACAATTACCAACGTGGCCGAGATGTTCATCCGCCGGGGGCTGGAGGAAAGAAGCGGGCGCCGCGGTACATCGCCGATACACGGCGCAATTTTGACAACCACGTGCTGCCGCGTTGGGGCGACCGCGACATCGGGACGATCACCCGCCGCGACGTAATCGAACTCCTCGACGCGGTGATGGACAGCGGGAGCGTCCGCAAAGACGACAGGAAACGACACAAGCTACCGGGCGGCCCGATCATCGCAAACCGCGTGCTTGGCGCGATCCGGGCCATGTTCAATTGGGCTCTTCGCCGGGGAATTATCGAGTCGACCCCGGCGGCGCTGGTCGAGCGGCCCGGCGCCGAGATACGGCGCGATCGCACCCTGAAAGCCGATGAGATCCGGGTTCTGTGGCCGCGCTTCGATGCGCTGAAATATCCATTTGGGCCGTTCTTCCAGATGGCGCTGACTACCGGACAAAGGCGCGAGGAAGTCGCTCGCATGCGGTGGATCGACATCGATATTGGCGAGCGGCTCTGGCTCCTGCCGGCCGTAGCAACCAAGGCTGCCCGTGGTCACGCGGTGCCGCTCTCGTCACTTGCCCTGACGCTGCTCGAAGGTCTGCCGAAGCTCGGACCTTACGTGTTCACCGCCGCCCGGGACCATCCGATCTCGGGTTTCAGCAAGGCGAAGGCGCGACTGGACGCGATCGGGTGTGATGGCACCAGCGCCGTCACTATTGCCCCCTGGACGATCCACGATCTGAGGCGCACCGCCGCAACCGAGATGGGTCGCCTCGGCGTGTCGCGGTTCATCATCGGCAAGGTATTGAACCACGCCGACCGTTCTGTCACCGGAATTTATGACAGGCATGCGTATTTTAAAGAGAAGCGCGAAGCCTTGGAGGTTTGGGGAGAATACCTGGATCGTCTCACGCGGCCACCGAGTGCCGTCGTGCAGCTGCAGGTTGCACGGGCATGAATATCAAGCCGCCTTCCACCCGATCATTCGGCATAAAGCGCCTCAGCCCCCCATCCACCGCGAGATACCAAGCGTTGATTGAGACCTTAATATCCATTGATGCTGAGCTCGTTGCCGGCAAGCACCAGCTAGAAGCATCAATCGATGCCCTAGCGGCGGTGTGCCAGCTCATTGGGGACGATGCTCTGCTGCGAGAGGTGGGGGTAAGCGTGACGCTGCGGAGATTGCTTAGCGGCCTCAATGATGCAGCAGTCGGCGCTAAACCCGATTGGCTATTTGGGGGAGCTATTAACGAGCCGGAAAGAAAGGATGGCACGAAAAAGCCAGGACGGCGGACTGGGACCTCCTCCCAAATATTGCGAGGCCTCCTGGTGAACGCGGTTTCGGGCTTGATTGAGGCCAAGATGAAGAACGCCGCTGCCGCCAGTTTCGTACAGGGCGAACTTCACAAGAAGGGCATTGAAATCAACGCAAAGACGTTGCTTCAATGGCGAGAGCAGCAAGGCAACTCAGCACCAAAAGTATCCGACGAAGCGGACCAATTTATCAGACAGATTTGCGCTCAGGGAGATCCCACCCTCGCCTCCTCAGTTGAGCCGCAAAAAAAAATGCCCGAATGCTGGTCGAGGTCTTCGCTCGGTATAATTCCAGGTAAACCTACTTTTTCCTGGAATTTCGCCTGAGCAAATCTCCGCGCATCACCAAGCCGAACCATCGGCCACTGGTTAGCACGGAGGTTATATGCACCCCCAGGAATATGCTGCGGCCAAAGCGGCTTCCCAAGCGGGACCAATCGATGACGATGTCCTGCTAAACAGCGGGCAAGTCCGCAGCCGCGTGGGAAACGTGTCGAATATGTGCTTGTGGCGATGGACGCGCGATCCCCGGGTGCAGTTCCCAGAACCCGACGTCGTCATCAATGGCCGAAAATATTGGTATGCGAGCAGCATCCGGCGCTTCAGCGCGGAGCGGACAACGAAGGCCGCCTAACCAAGATGGTAAACCCCGGATACCGGGGCCGGCATCACGGGGCTTGGAGTTCTTCGCTGGGCAGCGGATCAACCAAGTTCCTCATAGCACGAGCCGGTTCCTGTTTCAACGACCGTATGCTTTGCGCTGCGGCCCTTGATCGATATGCAGACATCCTATTGTCAGTAGGGCGCCACGCCGCGGCCGAGAGGCTTGCGCACCAGGCGGCCGATCTGCGACAGGCGGTGGCGACATGACCTCCTCTCCGGACGACGCACTGGCCGCGTCCATCAATCTCGTCGAGGCCGAATCGGCCGGTGTCCTGCAAATCTGCGTAATCCGGCAGGCCGACGTTCCCGATCTCATGGTCGCGGTGCACGGCGATATCGACGCTATGCGCTCGTGCCGCGCCATACTCGGAGCGCAGGATCAGATCGCGGCGGCGCCGAAACACAAGTCGATGCGATGCGCATCCTGCCCGCGTCCGTTGCGGAAGGCGAAGTTCAGTTTTGTAGTGGTCCTGCCGGATTGCGCCGAACCGACCGATGGGCTCGGCCTGGCCGTCTGCACAAAATGCGCCACAGAAACGATGGCCATCGAGATTAAGGCAGCCGAGGCGTTCAAAAATATCTGGCAAAATGCCCGGCCGTTTTTCATCACCCATCCCGGTGGCAGGGCATGACCGTCGATTTCAACCCAGGCGCCGAGAAAATCAATCGGGCAATCCTACTCGCCGACGCAGCGGGGGCGGTCGGCATGGTTATGCTGCTCCGCGCCGCGCGAGATGGCCGGATCGCCCTGTTCCTCTGCCCGCCCGAAGCAGCCCAAAAGTTCAAAGCCTGGGCAGAACACACCGCGAGGACGGGACAGCCCGCCATAGCACTGATCGGCGATGACGACGGCCTCCAGCGCGGCGCTCCCGCCTGGCGTGGTTACGCCTATCGGATGTGTCGTTGGTCCTCGTCCGTGCTGCTGCACGCAGCTGGCGGTGAGCCGCATCATTACGCGGGGGCTATTGCCGCCGCTGAGACGGGCGCCCGCGTCCTGCTGATCGAAACCAGCCCCGCTACGGCGGGAAGCTGGCGCGACGTACTGTGTGCAATCCCGCCCCGTAGCACATTGGTGATTTGGCCTCGCAACGGCGTCCATCCGCGTCCGCTCGATCGTGCGAGGGCAAACTAATGATCGAGATCACGCACCTCGAAAAGGTCGGCGGCCCGCTTACCAAGCGCATCAGCCTGTCGCCGGATGGCACGCTGAAATCAGACGGCTCCGCATGTCTGATGGCGCGAGGCAATGCCCAGCGCGTTCGCCTCCCTGATCTCGGCCACGTCGCCGCGCTGATTCAGAGCTTCGGATCACAGGAAGCAATCGCCCTCGGCGCCATGAGGCAGGATCTCCCAGACCACGTCCGGGTGGTGACGCAAGGCCAACTGGCACGGCTGAACGGCACGACACCCCAGCCGGCCGGCACAATTGCCCGCACCAGTACCTACATCAGCTACGAGCCGGGGCGTCCAGCGCTCGCCTTGATCGACGTCGATTGCAAGGGGATGCCGGACACAGTCGAAACGCGGATCAAGCAAGCGGGTGGCTTCTGGAAGGCATTCGTCTCCGTGCTGCCCGAAATGGAGACGACCGGACGCATCGTCCGCCGATCAACCAGCACGGGCATCAGCCGCACTGACACTGGAGAGGCGCTGCCCGGATCGGACGGGTTGCACATTTATCTGCACGTTCAGGACGGCGGCGACGTAGAACGCTTTCTCGAGACGCTGCACGAACGCGCCTGGCTCGCCGGGTTCGGCTGGCACATGGTCGGCGTCGCCGGCCAACTTCTCGACCGTTCCATCGTCGATCGGATGGTCTACGCGGCCGAACGCTTGGTATTCGAGGGCGCACCCGTCCTGGCTCCGCCCCTCGCGCAAGACCAGGAAGCCAGACGGCCAACAGTATTCGACCACCCGCCACTCGATACTAAAGAGGCATGCCCGCTGCTGCGTATCGCCGAACAGGCGCGGTTGAAAGAACTGAAAAGTAAATCGGCAAATATACTCGCTCCAAGCCGAGCCAAAGCGCGCGACCATTTTATCGGGCAGCACGCCGATCGCATGGCTGCGAGCCTCGGCATCAGCGAGCAGGAAGCACGCCGCATCATCGGACGCCAGACCGAAGGCGTCCTCCTCCCTCACCTCGTGCTGCCGTGGGACGACGCTGAATTCGCTGGATGCACCGTCGCCGACATCCTGAAAGACCCCGACCGGTTCGTCGGCGCCACTATGGCCGATCCGCTGGAAGGCGTAACGTATGGTTCGGGCAAAGCCATGGTCATGCGCCGCGCCAATGGCACGCCGTGGATTCATAGCTTCGCCCACGGCCGCACCGTCTATGAGCTACGCTTCGACGCCCGCGCAGCAGACGCAGCAATCGCAGCGGCGCCCGCAGACCAAGCCGCCGATGTCTTCGTCCGCATGGTCTCAAATGCCGACCTCGACGCTGATCAGCTGGAAACCCTACGTAACCGAGCGTCCGACATCTCCGGCGTGGGGAAGCGGACGCTGGACGTCAAGTTAAAGGTCGCCCGACAGAAGCAGGCCTCGCAGCACGCGAGGGCTGAACGCGACCGCAAAGCCGCTGAGCGGCACGACCCACGGCCGCAGATCCCAGCACCACTGCCAGACGCGCCATGGATTCCTCAGATGCAGGTATTGAACGATGTGCTCGGCGCATCTGACGCGCCCGAACCGCCCATGCGCGATATCGACGGCGTGGTGACGCAAGTGCGCGTCCGGCGCATCCCGAACATGCATGCTTTTTCATCACAGGGAGTGAACGAAGGCGAGGCCGCAGAGGCACGACAACCCCCCCCGAGCAGCCGTTGCTGACGCGCCTTGATGAAATCCGCCTAGCCGAACTGATCGAGCGACATATCGACTACGTCAACCCCGAGGGTCAATCCGTTCATCTCGCCGCACCGTTCGTCAGACACTTCCTTGTTCGTTCCGACGACGCCCTCCCAATCGCGTCGGCGATCGCAACACTGCCGATCGTGATGCCGGATGGCACCCTGCTTTCGGAGCGTGGCCTCGACCGGCAACGCGGCATCGTCTTCCGCGTACCACCGCACTTGCTGTCCGTCATCCCAAACCCCGCCGATTGCACCCCCGCCGCAGTCGCTGCCAGCATGCGCTTCCTGATGGACGAATGGCTGTGCGACGTCGCAACCGACTACACCGGCCGCTGCATGCTGATCGCGGCAGCCCTAACCATCATCGAACGCAGCCTTATGTCGGATCGACCCGCCTTCTTTATCACGGCCGGCCGCCGCGGCGGAGGCAAGACGACGGCGCTGATCATGCTCCTAATGGCCGTGACCGGCATCCGGCCAGCAGCCGCAGCGTGGTCGCCAAATGAGGAGGAACGGCGCAAGGCCCTGTTGGCCTACCTGATGGAAGGGTTGCCCGCCATTATCTGGGACAACATCCCACGCGGCAGCCAGATCAGTTGCCCGCACATCGAAAAATCCTGCACCACCGCCCTCTACTCGGACCGTCGTCTGGGGGTGAGTGAAATGGTGGCCGTCAGTGCTTCAGTCGTCCACCTTTTCACCGGACACAATATCGGACCAAAAGGCGACTTGGCCTCCCGAAGCCTGAAAATCGGACTGGAAATAGACCGCGCCGATCCAGAGAACCGCGACTTCAAGCATCCCGATCCAGTCGGTTGGACAGAAGCCAACCGCGACAAGATCCTACATGCACTCTACACAATCCTCCTGGGTAACCCAGTGCTGCGATCGAACGCCCAGGCCCCAACCAGATTCAAGACATGGTGGCGCCTCGTCGGATCGGCCGTAGAGAACGCCGCCGCTCGGCATGCAGAAGAACACGCCAACGCTGTCGCCGCCATGGTGGTGGATGCCACCGCCCCACGGCCGAAGGAGATCGACTTCCGCGACCTGTTCCTGGCGCAAGAGGCCGACGACGAAGATAGCGCATCCCTCGGAGATGCCTTGTTCGCGCTGGCCAGCAAATGGCCCGATAAGTTCCGGGCAACTGACATCGCAAAGATGATCAATGACCGCAGTCCATACCAAATAGAGGCCGACCAGGAATGCAGCGACGTCCTCAGGGCATTCCTATTCCCCAAACTACAACCGAATCAGGACGTGTCCGCGATATCAGTCGGGAAAGTCCTTAAGAACCACATGGGCGAGCCCGTCAGGAACGGCATACAGACGCTCATTCTGAAAGAGAGGAAACCAATGAGCGCCGGTAAGGCCGCGCTGGAGTATTTTGTTAAGGCAGTGACCTCTTGATGCCACGGGGAGTAAGGGGAATACGGGGAGTGTTTCAGCCCTACGCCGCCGCTACATAGCACATTTTGCTTTTTTAGACTCGTCTAAATTCTTCAAATGTAAGGGTCGCACGCGTGTAGAGCCTTCAAACACTCCCCGTATTCCCCGTATTCCCCGAACGCTTCGGGCGGCCGCCGGCTTTACCATCTTCCCTCGCGCCGAATGCTTCCAGCGAACGCATCTGTCCCCCAGGCGGCCGATCGACGTCACGATCGGGACGTCACGATCGCGTTCCAGCAAAAGCACCTGATCAAGTACCACCGGCCGAGCAATGCCAGTCGCCAAGGGGAGCGATGAAAAGCTCCCTGTCGGCGCCTGACCCCAGGGGCTGAGTTTTCTTAATTAGTGGGATAGCGGCGGGAGTTTGAGTATATCCGCCATGGCACCAAAGCCCTGATCGCGGCATTCGATGTCGCCACGGGTAAAGTCCGCGGCGCCATCGGCGATACGCGCACCGGGGCGGATTTCGTGTCGTTCCTGGAGACAGTGTTCGCCTCAGCTCTGTGGCATCAACGAAGACCTCGGCGAGAAGGGGAAATCCGGCATTCTTCAGTCAATGGCGACAAGAAGATCTGCGCCGAACGCGCCGTCCCATCGTGCACCATCGCGACCGGGTCACCGGCCGTAGTCGACCTGCACCGTCTCGCCGGCATGGTGCACCTGGCGCATCGACAGGCCTCGCCCCGAGGCCTTCTGCCATTCGCTGAGCCGCAATTTGAACTGGCTGAACCCCAAACCGTCCGGATCGGCTGCCTTGTACTCCATCCAAAGCAGCTTGCGCGTGACGTGCTTGTGGCGCCGCAGTTCCTGATCCACCTCCGCCCAGTCGGGCAGTGCGCGACCATCGGTGGCCGATGACGGCGGGTAAAGCGCCACCTCCAGCGTCGTCTCCGACAACCCATCGGCGGCCGCGGCGTCCGCCTGCCGCCGCCGCTCGATCCAGATACGCCCGCACCGTCGAGCGCGCCAGCTTCGTGCCTGCCGATATGGCACTCAGATTCGGCCCTAACTCCGCACGCAACCGTAACACTTCCCTGATCCGCCGCATCTCCGCCCTCGGTCTCGGCACTACTGCTACCCCGCCAAAAAGGGCGGAACAGTAGTCGCGATTACTTCGATGTCAGCGGCGGCTTCCTCCACCAGCAGACTGGCGAATTCGCCGGCCTCAGGTGGCGGTTTCGACCGGCCTCAGGTGGCGATTACAATCGGCCTCGAGTGGCGATTACCTCCGGCCCGTGCACCAAGGGGCCTCGCCTAAGCACTTGAGCCGTTCGTTATTGGTGGATGGCTGGAGCCCCAGAACGACTTCCCCAGCAATCAAATCTGGAAAATTAATCCGAACGTCCGCAACGCGTTCCAAGAACGAACCGTCAGCGAGCGGGAACGGAGAGCGGATATCAGAGCCAGAATTGGACGCATCGAAGACCAAAATCCGCCAGCGTGACTTTCGTGACGGGAATGAGGGGTATCCCGTTTGGTGGGAGATACTAGAGAATGGCCAAAATCCAATATGTATCGCGCGCGAGTTACGAAAGTCACGAAACGAAGCCGATACGAACGCTCCCCAATCCCCCCAACCGTCCTCGTGTATTCAACTTTAATCAGCTGGGCGATTTTGAATTTGATCGCGCCCACCTCCCCTCGATCTAAGTGCTTCCAACGAACGCGTCCGGCGACTTAATATCGTTTCCCGCTGGCGCAAGCACATGCTCTATCTGAGATAACATATTGTTATTTAATCAATTATACCACGATATCAGCCGATGGTGCCGCTACGGGTAACACATGGGTAACGGGAGGGTCGAAAGCTGGTCGGTTTAAGCCGCAAGCTTATCGACGTTTCGCTTGAACCTTTGCCACTCAGCTAAAGCTGCGTGGTATTTGGGTTTGGCTGCCTTACCATGATGGATAATTTCATAGGCGTTTATCATCTGGTATTGCACGTCGTAGAACGTGAACATGAAATTCGACACGGAAACCTGCTCAGCAAGTTCTGGATGCTCACAATCTCCATGCTCTTGCCACCTAGCGCGTAAAGCGTATCGGGAACTACTTCTGGGCTATAGACGCGCACAATGAATGGTGAAATTTCCTTTGGCGTCGCTTTCGCGTTGTAAGCCTTGAACAGTAGTTTATTCAGTGCGAGCGGGCCGCCCGCGTCGACGATCGACGTGACCATTACGAGCAGCCCTTGTTTGGAAGGTATCTCGCGGCCCCAACCTGAACCGACGCTGAACCGCGAATGACCGGTGGATCGATCACCCTGGGCGAAGTTGCCGAGCACACGGCGATGCTGGCTGTGGCTTGCAGCCGGTGCGACCGAGCCTGAAAATATCGTCGATTACGGTCGCGCCGACCCTCTAGAGCCCGATAGCTTTAGGTTGACGGATAAGCCGCCGACCCTGCAGGACCATCCTGCGCCCTGGAGATGGATGGGCCGAGACTGCCCTCTCTCTCTGAGCATCCATTACTTATCTTCCCCCATAACCTTTTGGTACACCCGCGCCGCCTCAATTGGATCGGTAGGCAACACAGTCACGCTCTCGCTCTGCACCGGGCCACCGTTAGCACCAGTGACCGCAACCACCGAACTGTCGCGCTGGCCGCACAGGACCTTCCCAAGCCAGATCAGCATCGATGTGTCGCCGATCTCAGCCTTCTCCCACTGCATCCGGCGTAGCGACGCACGGCCCAGGCCGCGGCCTCTGTCCATCGCTTCGGCAAGCTCGGGATCTTGTTCCATATGGTTATAGATCGTCTTTCGGCTTAACCCGAGCAGAGCAGCGATATCCTCTACTGTGCAGCCTATGGACGCGGCTCGCTCCACCGTCAGCAGATCGATAACGGCTGGTGGCCGCCCTTCAGGGTTCTTAGGTAGGACTGTGAACATGGTGCTACCACTTTAGCACCAGTTGACCGCAACCACCGAACTGTACGCGCGTGGCACGCACAGGACACATTATCATCCAAGCCAGATTTCAGCATCGATGTAGTTCGCCGATCTTCAGCCTTCTCCCACTGCATCCGGCGTAGCGACGCACGGCCCAGGCCGCGGCCTCTGTCCATCGCTTCGGCAAGCTCGGGATCTTGTTCCATATGGTTATAGATCGTCTTTCGGCTTAACCCGAGCAGAGCAGCGATATCCTCTACTGTGCAGCCTATGGACGCGGCTCGCTCCACCGTCAGCAGATCGATAACGGCTGGTGGCCGTCCTTCAGGGTTCTTAGGTAGGACTGTGAACATGGTGCTACTACTTTAGATAACTAACCGAAAGAGTTACGTTTATGGTGTGTAAAAACTCAATGTCAACCCCGCTTGCCCACCAGCCCGCGGGATCTGGCCAGCGGCCGACCGAAGGTTTCGCGCAGCTCGCGGTCCGTGAAGCCGTCCGCGGTGAAGCCGTAGACGATGCCGTAAGTGTCGCCGAACTCGTCGTTGAAGCCGGGGCCGACAATTCCCTGCGGCAGCGTGTTGCGGATGTCGCCCACCTTCTTGCGCACCTGATACCAGATGTCCGGCACCTGAGACGGGCGCGTGAAATCCTTCAGATTGATGAAGATCGTCGTCTGGCCCGCGCTCGTGAAGCTCTTCAGGTAATCGAGGTTCGGCGTCTCCTGCAGCTTGCTTTCGATGCGGTCGGTGACTTGCTCAAGCGTGTCGGCGAGGGTGGCTCCCGGCCAGGACGCCTGCACCACCATGGTTTTCACGGTAAAGTCCGGGTCCTCGCTCCGCCCAAGCAGGAGGTAGGACCAGACGCCCGCGGCGGCGATGACGAGCATCAGATAGGTAACCAGCGAGCGGTGCCGGAGCGCCGTCGGTGAGAACGTCGCCCTGCCCTGCGCATGTTCACCCGGCTGAACGACACCGAAATCAATCGTCTGGTTCGCCTGAAGCTAAGCCTGGTCGGGATGGAGCACGCCCTCGACCAACTTCCCTCCGAAATCAGCGGCGGCATGCGCAAGCGGGCTGGCCTCGCCCGCGCGCTGGCGCTGGACCCGGACGTGGACGCCCAGAAGAAAGGCGGCAGCGTCCAGTAGCGCCACCACAACGTCGGGATCGTTCATTCGCGGTGGCCTCTTCGACCAATCAATTACAAGCATATCCGGTTGTGGAATTCCAACGATGCGCCCCAGACTATGTCTGAGACAGCCCGCGCGCTGTTCCCGGACCAGCCAGCCTGGTGAAGGGGACCAATGAATTAAGAAGCATATCCGGTTGTGGAATTCCAACGATGCGCCCCAGCTCTGAGACAGCCCGCGCGCTGTTCCCGGACCAGCCAGCCCTGGTGAAGGGGACGCGGATCTGAAGTCCCAGCTACGCCACGATGGCAAGCGTCCGCGCCGCCAAGGTAAAGTCGGGCGCCGACCATTTATCCAAGGTTCACGAACAGCAGTCTGGCATGGGCCCCCGCTCATAATCGCCACCCGCTGAGATCCGGACCAAACCTTGATGACGATCGGGCTGGGAATTTGTCGGCGGGGCGCCAGGACACTCCGCCCTCTTCAATGATCTCATACTTCGTGTCGGATGATTGACTATCTGCTTCTTCAGCAACCAGGCGTTCCCAGGCAGATTGTGCGCTTGCTCGGTCCGGATAGTGGCCAAGCGGCTGATCTTCCTCGCCAGCGATGCTGCGAATAACAGTCCAGCTATCTACTTCACGATGAACCTGGGCAACCCGATATGTTTTCATGCCTCACGGTATCACGTGATGCCGTTAACTGCGAGCAGAGCATATATTCAACTGAGACAGATGCACTTGATCTTGAGCCACGCTGCGCTTCTGCCTCCCCGATAGGGCGCTTCGGCCCGTTTGCGGATAATCCCTTCGAGGTGCATCCGGCGCGCCGCCGCGAGGGCAGCGCATCGTGGCCGCTTGAAAGGTGCTGGGCGTAGCGAAGGTGGGCATCCCAGCCGTTAAGCTGCTGCAGAAGCCCCTTTCGATCGACCAACCGGCTCGGGCGCAAATCCCATCCATTCAGGTGGAGCAGGTCGAACGCATAGAAGAACAGGGAGCCGTCCCTGCCCTCCGATAACGCCCGCTGCAGGATCTACGCGATGCCATAGGCGGACTTGATTGAGGCGCCGCTTGGTAAGTTTGGCGAAACAACCCTGTTCCCTTGGGGAACGGGTAAGACCACCTCGGTTGCATCCTGTTTGCCAAAGAAGCTTTCCACGTTGGCCCGCTTCAGTTCTCGCCGCAGCACCGGGCGTTCCTGCTCATCGACACCGTGAAGCGTGAACACGTGCTTGGACGTATCGATCGCAATTCGCTTAAACTTCATTCGGGCGGCCCTTGGTTGGTGTGTGATAGCTCAACTTTGGCACGAGATGCCGTTGGGCCGTCCACTCCAACAGCCGCCTCAGACATTGACGGTGCCCAGTCCCTCGTGCCAATCGAACGGATGCGGTCTGGATCATCGACGAACCAGTTCGACAGGGCGCTTGGTATGATGTCCATTGGGTGACGCTTAGGGTCTTCTCGGGGCGGATGCTCGGATACGAGCCCCAGTTCCAACTAGCGCGCGACACAATGATATTCGAAAGACTGACGGCGTTTGCCGTTTAGATTTTCAGTGAGGTCGAAGGGCCGCGCTTGTCGCACCATTGATGCCTTGGGACTCGCGCGGCGAGCCCACGGCGGTCAGTTTGCCCTACCCGGCACCCTCTGACCGTTATTGCCCGGGCAGTAGCAGTTTGCACCTGTGGCGACTGGACGATCCATCGGGCAAACATAAGCGCCCGCATAACAACTCTGACCGCCGCCGCCCTGCGCCCGACTGTAGCCTTGAGGTGGCGGCTGATAATACGTCTGTGGCGGCATATAGTAGACGGGCGGATAGTTGGGGGTAGCGTAGTAATATGTAAAAGTATGGACTTGATCTGACGGTCAGGTTTTTCGCCGTGGTGGGTGTCCGACGAATCTGTTGTCCGATGTCATGCCGCCTGCAGCAACTTTTCCTTTGCCACCGGCAACATGTCAATGAGGTCTGCATTAGGGTTTTGCCGTAGCACCACCTTCCTTGATGAGTTCGCACGGAGTTGTAGTTCCAGCCTAGCGCTCGTCACATGGGCGTCAACGCTCGTAAGCGCGAGGCAAAACCATTGTTCCATCTGTTCCAGCCTAGCGCTCGTCACATGGGCGTCAACGCTCGTTAAACGCGGTCGCCTTCAAACGGTTTGTGGATACGCAATGGGAACACGCAAAATCGATATGGTGCGCCCCTTAATGCTAATGGCCTCAGCCTCGCAAGGCTTGCTTGAGGTTTCCGCACAACATAAAAGGAACCTATTGCGGTTCGATATCAAAGTTGGTTAGGTGGTGAAATGAGGGTATCATCCGAGACTTGAGGGAACCTATTGGGGTTAGATACCTAAGGTAGCAAAATGATCATTGTTCCACCAAAAGATGTTGGAGGCCGTCCTCCTGCTGTAATAGATCTGCTAACCGTCGAGCGTGCCGCAGCCATTGGTTGCCCGGTAGAGACATTGCAGCTCTGCTTGGGATAGGTAGGCGGACGCTCTACGACCACATGGAGCGCGATCCGGCGGTTGCTGACGCCATCGAGAAGGGCCGTGGCACGGGTCGCGCAACGCTACGTAGAATGCAGTGGGAGAAGGCGCAGGCCGGCGACACATCGATGCTGATCTGGCTTGGTAAGGTCATGTGTGGTCAGCGTGAAACTTCGGTTGTGGCGATGACCGGCCCCAACGGTGGCCCAGTGCAGAGCGAGCGTGTGACGGTGCCAGTGGACCCAATCGAGGCTGCGAGGGTTTACCAGAAGCTCATGTCTGGGGATTAAGGCCCCGCTCCACAGTGATGCTGCGAGGTGGATGAAGCTGCGGCCCTCGGAGTCGATGATGGTGGCCAATTGTGCCTCCGCTGCGTCTCCGAACAGGCGGCTGACCAGGGCGGAGTGTGAGGACTACCGTTAAAGCAAGCGCGGCGAAAGCTCCCGCCGAAATCGCTGCCCAACTGACGGCAGAGGACGAGGCTTCGTTACCGACAGCGATCGTCTGCCCGGCTGCGCCCGTTCGGACTGTGTCCATGATCAATGTCAGATTAAGGCGAGGAGAATGATGATTGGAATCGGTACGCCGAAGGGACGGGACTGCCGCGCCGGCCTCCCTTCTTTGGGAACGCGGGACGACCTCGGTGGCTGCACAACGGTTGAGCTGTCGAGGAATCGGGATCGAACTTGATCGTCACTATGCGTTGACCCCAGTATCGACCGGCTGGTTCATCCTGGCTGGACCGAGCATTGCTCGAGATACATCACATCTTCGATGAATATGGTGATCACGCCGTGGAGGTTGACCTTCTCGCCAACTTTTAGGGAGGTTGCGCCATCGGGGTTGATGCAAGCCACTGTTCCGGCGGCGCTTGTAAAGCCAACTGTGCGCACTGCGCCATCGGCGCCAGGGGCCGCTTGATCTTCCGTCGCGCCCACGACGACGGCTTCACCCGCGAAATCGCGCTTCTGTGCCAACCAAGCGGTGATCCAGTCCTTGTCAGCGCCATGCGCGACATACGCATTGCGCAGCGCAACGATATCGTTGGGTGATGGATTGGTTTCTTGCCATTGTGGGTCAACCTCTTCCCCCGGTGGAATGGCCTCAGTAACCGGTGCCGTAGGAACCGCCGATTGCGTCGCTGGGGGTGAAAGCGGTGCGCGTTGTGCCTGGGTCATGGAAGAGGGGTTTCGGTTTGAGGGGATGACGTTCCCATCCTCAGAGAGGATGGTCATTCCGTCCTGCAATTCGAGCTTCAGGCGGGCGGAGCCACTGGAATCTGCTCGTCGCTCCGGGCTTCGGTAGTGCCAATCATAAATCGCCTCCACCGAACAAAGATGCCTCGGATCACATACAACCTGAATCGAGTTAGGCCGCACGCTGAGGCTCCGTTCCGGCCATCGCATGGCGAAGCTGCGCTTGAGGTTCATTAATGCCGTGTGGGTCAATTCCCTGCCATAAAAGTAGACGTGGTCGGGATAGACTTGATCCATGTAGGCAAGTACGGCGGGTGCTGGGTCGGACCACTCTTTTACATACCGCTGAACAAAGGCAGCAGAGGCTTGTTCAAACGATCCGTTCTGCGCCTGCGTCGGCGGCGCAAAAATCATCGCAACACATACGGCGACCGACACCCGCCATAATCGAGCAGCCAAAAACAAGCTCCCTGAAGACGCCATCGGTGGCAACGCGGCGACGCCGTGGAGGGTTGACGAGCTTCGAAAGTTTTTTACCGATGCCATAGACGATCTGCAGCGTGCCCTTCTTGCCGTCACGGCTGTATCCACGTTTGGCCAGCGGGCAGCAGCGTCCCTCCATGTAGCTCGACGAGACATCGTAAAGAACCAGTTTGCCGTTCTGGAGGTGACGCTTGGCCAGCGCCGTCTCGATGGCAGCCTGGCGCGCCAGCAGCCAGTCGAGTGCGGCGTAGAGTTCGTTGTCGTCGACCTTGCCGAGACCCATCGCTTCGCCAAGGCTGGAGGACGCCGTGGCAGGAGAGAACGTCCTGGCGGCGGCGAGTTTGGAGATGGGGTCGAGGATGCGCCCGATCAGCAGGGCGAGGACGAGGTCGCGGCAGCGGTTTCCGTCGGGGCCGAGGGACTAATTTTATGCCCGCGACGCCAAAGAACAATGGTTGATCTCCGATGCCCACGTAGAGACATTATCGTGCAATTCCGATATGACTTTGGAAGGGACATGAACCTTACGGCAAAATTGGACATCCATGGGTTGGTTGGCACTATTTTTTGCCAGTTCGTTCTCGCGCGCGCGTAGCGACCGGGTGCTCTCACTTCGAGGATTGAACCGGCTCATATCACAGAGAGAGGAGAATGACCTTCTGCTCTAGCCGTGATGAAACCCGCTGCGCCGCCTTTGCGTCAACGAACGTTAGTGACGGTCTAAACACCCGGCCGGGCGAGCTGTTCGCCGGGGCATTTTGCGTCCTTTCCTTTGCCTTTCACTCGATGGACCTTACTAACTTTATGACGATCGGAGCTTCTTCAAATTCCGCGGAGATGATCATACCGCTGCTCGTCGAGGATGTCTCGATTAAGCGTCGCCGGATTGAGCGGGCCATTCGGGTGCACGTCCGTACAGATAGTCATGACCGGCTGATAGACGAGGCGCTTGTTCACGAGAAGATCGAGATCGAGCGTGTCGCGATCGGCCGCCCAATCGAGGCCGTTCCGCCCGTTCGGGAAGAGGACGACACGACGGTCATCCCCATTGTTGAGGAGGTCCTCGTCGTCGAGCGTCGATTGGTCTTGAAGGAAGAAATTCGTTTGCGCCGTGTGCAAACGACTGAGCGGCACCGTGAAACCGTGACGCTGCGTAAACAGCACGCTGTCATTGAACGTGCTGAAGCCGGCGAGGAAAAGACGGCGCCGCGCCCCGAACCCGCCCCGATTCCAAAACATCAAATCGTTAGGGAATAAGCGAATGGCTGACGAAACCATCGTTGCCGTATATGACACCTCCGAGCACGCGGCACTCGCGGTTCGCGACCTTGAAGCTGCTGGCGTTCCGTCGAGCGCTATTGGTCAGCACACCTCGAGTGGGGCGACGTCGGATTCGACTCCCTCGGCTTCGCCAGTTCATGAGAAGGGCTTCTGGGCCAGCTTGTTGGGGGGCGAGCCCGAATATGGGCACGATACTACTGTTTACGATCGGAGCCTGGAGGGCGGTTCGACTGTGGTGACCGTAAAGGCACCCGAGCAGCACCTGACACAAGTCGTGGACATTCTTGAGCGGCATAATCCAATCGATCTCGACGAGCGAACCGCCTCGTATGGCCTGGGCGCGAGCAGCGGCACAACCACAAGAACCACAACGACAGCTCCAATGGTGACGGCGGCACCGACAGCATCACCCATGCCTTCTGACCGGTCTACGAGTTCAGAGCAGGGTGGTGAGGAAGTCATTCCGCTTTCTGAGGAGAAGCTGACCATCGGCAAGCGGCTTGTGAACCGCGGCACCACCCGTGTTCGCCGCTTCGTCGTTGAGACACCTGTGGAGGAGGCCGTCACCCTCCATTCCGAGCGCGTCTCTGTCGAGCGCCGCCCTGTTGCATCCGGCAGCACCGTCACTGATCCCGATTTCACCGAGCGCACCATCGAAGTTACTGAAACCGAAGAGGAAGCCGTGGTCGGAAAAACGGCGCGTGTGAAGGAAGAAGTGGTCGTTAACAAAGCCGCGACCGATCGGGTGGAAACCGTGCACGATAAAGTGCGCCGGGAAGATGTCGAGATCACACGTGACGACCAAGCGTCAGAGACTGCCGGGGCAACGGCGCCCCCTGCGCCTGTTACCCGCCCGGGCGTTTGAGAGCCCTTCTATAACAACATGGGGCGGATGCCGCCCCAGCTGCTTCTGGGAGGATTCATGTCCGCAAGCACCCATACCGATCCGTCATTCACGAAGGCGGTTGAGACGACCACCCGCATTGAGGGCGGTTCTCACACGCACCAACGTATTTCATGGGCTGCCATCTTCGGGGGCGTGATCCTCGTTGGGGCGGTCCAGTTGCTGCTGAGTATGTTGGGTGCCGGCATCGGCCTGGGTACCGTGAACACCAACGGTGGCACGACGCCCGATGCGAGCAGCTTCGGCATGGGTGCTGGGATTTGGTGGGTCGTCAGCAGCGTCATCGCGCTTGCGTTTGGCGGCTATGTTTCTGCATGGCTAGCCGGCATTGAAATTCGCTGGGATGGCATTCTGCACGGCCTCATTACTTGGGGGATCGCGACGCTGCTGACCATTTATCTTTTGACCTCAGCCGTTGGTAGCCTGATTGGCGGAGGCTTTTCTGCTCTCGGCAGCGCGGCGTCCGCGGCTGGAAGTGGTATTAAAGAGGCGGCGCCGCCGCTTGCCCAAGCAGCCGGCGTGTCGCCTGACATGCTCCAGCAACAGGCACAGGCCTACCTTCAGCCGGCCAATCCCGACCCGGCGACAATGAGCTCGCAAGATGCCCAGAAGGAGGTCGTCACCAATCTCGCTACGTATGCGAAAGGCGGCGCCGATGCCCCCGCTGCCAAGGAGCGGGTAATCAACATCATGGCAGCCCAACAGCACATCAGCCACGACGATGCTGCTAAACGGTTTGATGACACCCAGGCAAAGGTTCAGCAGGCTCGGGATCGGGCAACCCAAACCGCGAAAGACGCTGCCGACGCGAGTGCTGCAGCGGCCTCGAAGACATCCTTCGCAGCTTTCGGCAATTTGCTTTTAGGAGCGATTGCCGCTGCCATCGGCGGATCCCTTGCGGTGCAGCGCCGGCTGACTGTCGCGCAGCGTATTGTACCAGCCGATCGGGCTGGTCTCGCCGTAGGACATTCTTCTGCACGCCTGACGCCGTAAGAAGGGACGTGCAATGTCGGTTATCGTCTGGCTCATTCTCGGGCTCATCGCCGGCTTCATCGCCAGCAAGATTGTTAACCAAAGTGGCAACGGACTCGTGCTGGATATCGTCCTCGGCGTCATCGGCGCCGTGGTCGGCGGCTTCTTGTTTTCGCTCGTAGGAGCAGAGCCGGTTACCGGGTTCAACATCTACAGCATCTTCGTAGCCGTGATAGGCGCGGTGGTCGTGCTGATCGTCTACCACGCAATCACAGGAAACCGTCGCAACATTTAATGCCGGCACCCTTCCGCCGGGCGGAGATGACAATTAGTAAAAGAACTGAACCAGGAATGGCGGCGGAAGTGGTAACACAAATGCAACGGTCGCCTCTAAACTAGCTCAGGTTGGTGATCAGGTCCGACAAGCGCCCGCTCCAGCCCGGGGGGCAGTCGCGCGCGTCGAAAACCATCTCCTGACAGCATCCGGCTGTGGCAGAGCCGGACATGCGCCACCTTCACCGTCACCGTGGTGCCGTTGATCAGCACCACCTCGTGGCTCCAGTCGAACTGATAGGCCTCACCCGGCGCGAAACTGAGCGGAATGAACGCACCCACCGAGGTCGCCGCCCGATCGCGCTGCCAGACCCGGGCATAGCGGCGCACAGCATCGTAGCCGCCTTCGTAATCGACACCGCGTAGGGCTTCGAATAAGCGGATCAGCGTCAACCGTTCGCGGCTCGGCTTGGCCTCGTTAGTGGCCAGCATCCGATCCAGCGCGTCCTGCCACGGGCCGATCCGCGGCAGTGGCTGCTCGCTGCGTTCGTAACGGAACTCCGTCGCCTCCGATCGCAAAACCTTCCGCACGACCTTCCGCGACACTTCGGTTTGTGCTGCACGAAATACGCGCGGCGGATCTTCGCGACAGGCGAGGAACCGGTAGCAATCGAACTTCATTTCGGTGAACCAGTTCGGGCCCTTGGGGGCTTGGCGAACAAGGCTGCAGAGCTGCGGGGCGACAGCCAGCACATCCGACACGGTCACCAGCCAGGGAGCTTAGCCGCCGGATCGACCTTGCGTCCATGGCCAACTTCCATCACAGCAGCCCCGCGCCGCCATGCGTTGCCGCCGCAGGGAGCTTAGCCGCCGGATCGACCTTGCGTCCATGGCCAACTTCCATCACAGCAGCCCCGCGCCGCCATGCGTTGCCGCCGCAGCGCTTACGAATTACCAGTGATCGTCCTGGTTCATTATTTGTATCAGCCACACCGTCCCGCGGGCTGGCTGCCATATCAGACGGCAACCCGCCTCCTCCACGTATTGTCGCGCCGCCGTTATGGAAGGCGCAAAAGGCTCCTGGCCTAATTCCTTGGCGTCATCGGCGATGAGCAGGTTTGCAAACTGCTCTGGACAATCTACCGACCACAGGTGGACACCGATCGCCCCCTGCTCCGGCGAAAATTCGGGTACTTAGACCGGCAGTTAGTAGGAAGAGTGCCGCGCCCGGCTACGAGAACAAGGGTGATGTTTCCGGCGGCGTGGGTAAGTCGACCGGTAATGCGGCCGCTACAGGGCAATCAGGAAAGCAATCTCAGTAAAGGCGGGAGTCACGACCGGACTGATCTAGCGTCGCCGTACCCTCCTGGCCCGTTGGATCAATCCTTCTTGCTCAGGAAGAACCGGACAACTCGGGACAATGCTAATGACCCAGAACATGCGCGCCTCTTTGTTCGCCCTGTTGGCATTGCTCGCGTTGACCGGATGCGTCTCTTTCAGCAGCAGCAATCCGTCACCTCCCGCACACGACACCGTCGTTGTGCCATCCGGATGACCATCGTCACCACCCGCCCTCGTAAGCGCCCTGCGAAGCCGGCACAGGCAGCCACGATCAAAGTGCCCCGGATCGTCCAGCACACACCGAAAGGCAGGGCCTGGAGGCTGTCGGAACCGCTAAGTCCAGCAGCCGAGGCGCGGGTTGCGGCTAGGCTCACTGCGCTTAATCCACAATCTGGACCAACCATTACAACGGTGTTAATCGACACTACTTAGCCGGAAAATATGCAATGATTTCAGTAGGTTCCGCGCTGCCCAAAGTTATAGCAATGTGACAATAGCATGGATCGAGGCCGATCTAAGCGGCTCCGGTGTGCGTTGTGCACAGGATTATCCACTGATCCAGGGGATAAAGTCGATGCCGTGTTCAATCGAGGCGAGTAACCGGCGGCCACGGCTTTGGCGCTTGACGTTTCGGACGAGCCGACCAGTCAATCGCACCCCAGATGACCAAGGCGCAAGCTGTTGCAGTCACGAGGATCCACATCAGCATGTTATGTCACGCGGTTTTTGAGAGGCTATCGCAATTATAGGAAAGCGATCACGACGGTTAAATCAGTTGAATTTCACATTTGCGGCAATGCCAAGCCGGACCGGAGTTGTGGCAGCGCAGGAGGAGGCTCCCTCGGTTGATTAGCTAATGGCTCTCCACGCCGGGCTTCCTACTGATCACCACCGGTTGTCTGACTCCTTGCGGTGCTGCTACGTGGTGCGGGGCAGCTACGTAATGGTGCTGGGACTTTCGGTGAGGCCGTTGCTTTACTGACGCCGCTGCTGCCGCATGAGGCGTGACCCCGACCGCTACACCCCCTGCAGGTGCGCCGCCGCCTTCTCCGGTCCAGCGCCAGAATTTCCCCGTGAACTACCTGTGGCGGGAGCCGCGGCTCCCGCTGGCGATGCCGGACCACGAGCTGGTCCGGCTGCCTCCTCCGTTGCACGCGATCAGAACTTCCCGGGCCTGGGGTATCCTGGCACTGGCCGCAGATGGCGGAGGATCATCGTCATCTTCGGGTCGCATGTTTCGCCGCTTCGCAGCTGGTTTGCTGCGGCGACGTGCAAACGATTGACAGAAAGTCAGTGAGGCTTCCTGACGGGGTTCATGAAAATTGAGTGTTTTCAATGCAGCGATGATGTCGTCGACGCAAACAACGGCACCGCTCGGCAATTGGCGCAACGAGGGAGCATCTTCGACCGCAAGCGCATCTGATGCCCACGAGGCTAGCAAAGAACGTTTGTCAGCGAACGTTAACGTCTGATCGTCAAGAACTTCTTCAGGGTGTGTGAATACAGCCGATTTCTCCGAAATCAGATCATCCACCAAATGGTGGGCTGATCGGTGTCAAGCTTTTGAAGTCCGCTCAGCTCAACCTCCACAACTGCCGCCCGGTGTTCCGGGCGGCGAGGGTGCTGCCTAATCAGTCGAGTTCAGGCGACCTTGCGTTGCGGCTCTGGCTGCTGGTCGGCCAGTTTTGGCTGATTGTCCTGAGGGACAGTCGGCGATGCCAGCTCGATGCGGCGCGGCTTGAGCTGTTCCGGGATCTCCCGGACCAGTTCTACCGACAGCATCCCGTTCTCGAGTTTTGCCGATGCGACCTTCACATGATCGGCCAGGTTGAAGGAATGCTTGAAGTTACGAAATGCCAGGCCGTGATGAAGCATGCCTTCATTGTTTGCTTCTGTCTTTTTCTGCCCGGTTACGGTCAGAATATTGCCTTCCTGTATCAGCTCGATTTCATTCTGATCAAATCCCGCGAGGGCCATGCTGATCTGGTATTGGTCTTCCCTCACCTTCTGAATGTTGTAGGGGGGCCAATCAGGCCGGGTTCCGCTGTCCAGCATGTCGAAGAGCCGGTCAAAGCCGACCGTGGAGCGGAACAGGGGAGAAAAATCGTAAGTCCTCATAACCACATCCTCCTTGAAGCAACATGGATACGAACGCTGTTTTCATTTTGCGTGCCGAGCCTTTTGGCCTCGACGATCGACGAGATATTTTTGGGGAAATCGTGCTTCAAGAGGTTCCGCAAAATTTTTTACCAGCGATGTCCGGGCGCTGCCGCCGGAGCCCGGTTCTCGTGACCAAAAGCGCGGCCGCGTCTCCATAAGCAGTGACGAAGATAAAGCCGCACCGCTGCTTTAGCGGTACAGCGACTTTGTCCGACCTCGCGCGCACGCGCGCGTATTGCGCGTAAAGTCCGTTGTTTTCCCAAATTTACAGAGGTTGTAAAGTTGGTGTTCCTTTGCCCAGCAGACAGCATTGCGAACCTAGCGGTCGTCGGTCTTGGAGCGGGGCGGCGCAATTCCGGCCAGCCAGCGCGTCGTCAGCGCGGCCCCTTCATGCACGAGGTGGCACGCGCAGAGCCGGTCGCCGACCATCGCCTCGAGCAGAGGTACTTCGATGCCACAGCGTTCGACGGCGTGTCCGCAGCGCGGATGAAATACGCAGCCCTTCGGCGGTTGCAGCGGGCTCGGCAGCTCACCGGCGATCGCCTCGGCTCGGGTCCTATTCGCGGGGTCGATGTCGGGGGCCGCTCGCAGCAATGCCTGCGAATAGGGATGGTACGGCCGATCGAAGAATGCGGCAGTTTCGGCCAGCTCAACGATCCTCCCGAGATACATCACGGCAACGCGGTGGGCGACGTGCCGCACCAAGCGCAAATCATGCGTGATCAGAACAACGGTGAGATGCAGCGTTCGCTGCAACTCCAGCAGGAGGTTGATGATCTGGCCCGCGGGTAAATGCTGACTTGCCACGTCCCACCACGTCGAACACCATTCAGATTATAGCCCCGATACTCCTCCTCGATCATTCCTGCGCCCTCCCGACCAATCTCGTAGGTCGCTTGGTGTCATCCCTACCGCACCCGCACGCCAGCAAGCCGCTTCGGCCAGATCGCCGTATAAATCGCCGTGCTCGTGATGCTGGCGTGACCCAGGAACTCTTGGACCAGCCGGACGTCAACGCCATCGTTGATCAATGCATATCCGGCTCCGTGGCGCAGCATATGCGGGTGGATTCGTCGCCCATCCGGCAGCCTCCCTGCCGTACGGACAATGTACTGCATCGCATCAACCGACAGCGGACCGCCGCGCTCAGTCTCGAACACCCATGGACCGTTGGTTGCCTTGCGCATCTTCCGGAGCGCGCTCAGGTCATCCCTGGCAACCGTATGGGTAGACGTCCTGCTGCCCTTGGCGCGAGTGAGGGTCAACGACCCGCCGTCGAGGTCGAACGCCTCCCAGCGCAGCCCCACGGCCTCTGACGCGCGTAGTCCGTGCCGGTAGGCCAGGCGCAGCAGCAGCCTGTCACGGTCAGGGTAACGACCGCGCTTGCCAGCCGCAGCGATCAGTTTCTGCGCCTCTTCCGGGCGCAGATGGCGCCGTGCTGATGCTACTTTCGGCTTTACGTTGTCTGAAGTGGTGCGGGACATGGTGCCGTATCCCTAGAGTATCCGTGAAAAGCACCATAGACTTTCGGCTTTTTGAACAAGTCCAAATGGAACTTAACTAAGTGGAACCAATCCTATATTCTGCGACAAAGGCGTTGACGAATGCAGGAATGAAACCTGCGAAGCGGCAAGATTGACCCCGAAAAAATCAACTCCGTCGATCAGAGTGCCGCCTTGGCCGTCCGATGCGATTGCGGTGTTCGCATTATAGAAATCCACATGTGAGGTCGCATCGAAGCCGTAGACGTTGACCTTGAAATCCTCCAACTCGGAGAAGCGCAGCGTGGTGTCGGTGCCTGAATTATAAATCGTTTGGTTGCCGCCACCCCAGTAGCTCGCGGTGTCGCCGTCCCCTGTGATAAAGGTCAAATCATTTGCACTGCGGAAAAGCTGGAAATCGAGGCCCGGATCGGTGAGGATAAACATGTCATTGCCGCCTTGATGGCCATGCCACGAGGCCGGGTTGAACATCGTTTCACCGGAGGTGAGGCCGGTCGGCGTCGCGCGAACCAACGTTGATGCGACGTCTTGGATTTCTTGCAGTGTCTCTGATAGCGATAGCGACATACCCACCCCCACAACAGCCTATAAGCATTACGTAATTTCGCCCACATTGGCTAGTGGTCTCATCTTAAGAGACTGGTATTGCCATTTGGCGATTTTTTGGGCTGTTCGGTGTCAGTGCTAACCGCCAAAAACGAAGGCTTCGGAAATGGCGGATCGTTTTTGGGGTAAGTCAAAAATCCAGACTGGAAAAATGACGCACCAGGCATCTCACGCCTAGGACAAACGACCCGGTTCTGAAGCCATCCGTTACCCTGATGTTACCCCAAGCGCCTCATACACATTCGTGTGTTTCGGAAAATATTAATATATAACAGTTAGTTAGTGTGTGAAGGGCACAAGATTGATTATCAGGTGGTTGCTCAAAACTGATCGCCGGCGATCAGTATCGAACGCGTCACAAACTTCCCGCTGTCCGCCTTTCTGATAGCGGGACGATTGATTTGGGCAGCCCTAAGAAGAATCCTTCCCCAGAGGAAGGATTTTCCCTTCCCCAAATTGGCAGGGGCTATTTGTGACGAATTCGATATTGCCCGCCGGCGGGCAGTGCCCCCTAAGAGCGGCAAACTTGCCGGTCTCGGCCGTCACTCAACCGGGCGCGGCCTCTATGCTCAATGTGTCGGAGCGGCGGAGAATGGAAGTATTGCATTAGCGAGGAGGCTGACGCGTCTTGATGCCCCTTGATCCAGGCGATTGCAAAATCTCATCGGCAAATCTCTATCCCACGGTATAGCCACGACCCTGCATGCATGTCCCGAAGGACCTGTTGTAGAGGCCGTTCTGCTGCGAAGCCGCTGATTGCTGCTGTCTCGCTTGATCGCGGCGGCGTATGCCGCCCACGACAGCGCCCGTCGCTGCGCCAATCGCAGCTCCCTTACCGGCGTTGCCACCAATCGCGCCGCCGACCGCCCCTACCGCTGCGCCGCGAGCGGCCCCACGAAGGGGACTGGCTCCGTTGGATGGCGGGGGCTGGCTCTGTGACCGTGACGGATCGTATCCGCTCTGTTGGACCGCCCAGCTGTGACAGGCGTAGCGATCCTGGTCCTGTTTGGCCTGGCTCTGACCCCGGGCTGGATACGCAACCACGTTTTGTGCATGCGAGGGGGAGGTTGCCGTCGCTCCGATCATAAAGGCGCCCAGCACCAGCCATTTCTTCGGCATCATCCACGCCATCCGCTGAGTACCTCCACAATTCGTCCCCCACACGTTGCCGTGACGCCTCACCAGCGACAGGTGTCAATGGACACTGCTTCGAGGGAGCCGATTCTGTGTAAATCAACTTGTCGTTAGAATAACGACGCCTGCCTCCTTTTGCAGATAGTGGGCCTGTGCGGCTGAGAGCGGCTGAGAGGAACCCGGTCGGCTCCGACGAAACCTCCGCGCGTGTCGGCGGCAAGACGTGGTGGCAGTGGGGCTGCTGTCTTCCACGGCAATCTATCGCGTCATCGCCGATACACGCGCGGCGGGGGTGGCGACCGATTTCTTAAGCGGTGCGCAGCCATAGGTCTGGGTGGCGGACCGCTATGCGGGGCAACTCGGCCACGGCGCGACCCGCCAAATGTGCCTGGCACATCTATTACGCGACGCAAACTATGCCATCGAGGAAGGCTGCAACGTCTTCGCGCTGACCGATTTCTTAAGCGGTGCGCAGCCATAGGTCTGGGTGGCGGACCGCTATGCGGGGCAACTCGGCCACGGCGCGACCCGCAGGTTGCCGTCGGTCCGATCATAAAGGCGCCCAGCACCAGCCATTTCTTCGGCATCATCCACGCCATCCGCTGAGTACCTCCACGATTCGCCGCCGACACGTTGCCGTGACGCCTCACCAGCGACAGGTGTCAATGGACACTGCTTCGAGGGAGCCGATTTTGCGTATCAACTTGTCGTTAGAATAACGACGCCTGCCTCCTTTTGCAGATAGTGGGCCTGTGCGGCTGAGAGCGGCTGAGAGGAACCCGGTCGGCTCCGACGAAACCTCCGCGCGTGTCGGCGGCAAGACGTGGTGGCAGTGGGGCTGCTGTCTTCCACGGCAATCTATCGCGTCATCGCCGATACACGCGCGGCGGGGGTGGCGACCGATTTCTTAAGCGGTGCGCAGCCATAGGTCTGGGTGGCGGACCGCTATGCGGGGCAACTCGGCCACGGCGCGACCCGCCAAATGTGCCTGGCACATCTATTACGCGACGCAAACTATGCCATCGAGGAAGGCTGCAACGTCTTTTTTCGCGCTGACCGATTTCTTAAGCGGTGCGCAGCCATAGGTCTGGGTGGCGGACCGCTATGCGGGGCAACTCGGCCACGGCGCGACCCGCCAAATGTGCCTGGCACATCTTTATTACGCGACGCAAACTATGCCATCGAGGAAGGCTGCAACGTCTTCGCGCTGGAGTTCAAATGGCTGCTGCTGCGTGCCGCGGCTCGCCCGTGCGACCGAGTGCTGAAGGCTTGAGGTTTCCGCACAACATAAAAGGAACCTATTGCGGTTCGATATCTAAGTTGGTTAGGTGGTGAAATGAGGGAATGACCCGAGACTTGAGGGAACCTATTGCGGTTCTATATCTAAGGTAGCAAAATGACCACTGTTCCACCAAAAAATGTTGGAGGCCGCCCTCCTGTCTGTACAAGATCTGCTAACCGTCGAGCGTGCCGCAGCCATTGGTTGCCCGGTAGAAGACATTGCCGCTCTGCTTGGGATAGGTAGGCGGACGCTCTACGACCACATGGAGCGCGATCCGGCGGTTGCTGACGCCATCGAGAAGGGCCGTGGCACGGGTCGCGCAACGCTACGTAGAATGCAGTGGGAGAAGGCGCAGGCCGGCGACACATCGATGCTGATCTGGCTTGGTAAGGTCATGTGTGGTCAGCGTGAAACTTCGGTTGTGGCGATGACTGCCCAACGGTGGCCCAGTGCAGAGCGAGCGTGTGACGGTGCCAGTGGACCCAATCGAGGCGGCGCGAGTGTATCAGAAGGTCATGGGTGAATCGTGATGCGCATCAATCTTGCGGAGGAGCTCTTCGCAGCGAGTTGCTTCCGCGCATAGCCTGGAAGCGAAATCCTTATCCTCGCACCCTGGGGGCCATCCGCGCTGCCCTCGAAGCCGCCGGCGTCGAGTTCATTGACGAGAACGGCGGCGGGGCTGGGGTGCGATTGCGGAGGGGTTGAACCTCGGGGGCCGTCTTGACTGGCGTCCGGACGTCGGGGACCATGTACCAATAGATTTAGTTCACGTAATGTCTCGCTGTGCCACCCAAGACTGGCGTCATGAGCCTGGTTTTGGTTGGAGCCTCAAGCTTCAGGGAAAGCGCATGGAGGAAGACACGGAAGACCGAAAAGCGCGTGACGAACTACCGCAAGTTGTCTTTAGACTACATCAAGGGTCACCTATTTCCCGTTGTGCATGCCGATGGGGTCATCGGTGGTGGGACCCTCCGAGGAAACTTCGCGCGGTCTGCGTCCTCGACAAGGTCGAAAGTAGCGACCACGACGGGCACGCTGCTCTCGAATATTGCGAAGGGCAACAGAACATCCAAGGTCGAAAAACCAAAGAGCTGCTTGCTCAGGGCCAACATTGCCGCCGCTCTAGTCAGCGCGTTCGGGGAAATCGTCCAACTTGACACAATCTTTTCCTGACGAGACGTCGTTCCGCAGGACCTGCCCGGTTCCGCAGGACCTGCCAGGACTGCCGTCGTCCCCAATGAGGGACCAGCGATCCCCGTTGGCTTCTCGAATGGGCTGTGTCATCGCAGCCCCATTGTTACCCAAGATGTTACCCGAAGTTGCGATCATTGCGGCGATTGGACCCACCAATCATTTGAAATAATTGATGAGCGCGCCAAAGATTTGGACCTTGGGCGTGTGACTTACAGCCAGCAGATCCTAAAGGAATTCGGCTGGATCGCGGAAGCGAAGGGGAGGGGCGTTACCAGCCAGGGCTCCGGCTACTCCTTGGCGTAGGCCGGAAATCAGCCCACAGTCACCGGCCTGTCCTCGAATGGCCGAGGCCCGCCACCGCCTCGAACACCGCCACTCCCCGTGCAGGATCAACCTCAGCATGATCCCGTGCAACGCAGTTTGCTCCGCTATGAGGGTCGCCACGTTTCCAACCGTCCAGATTTTACGGCGTGCCG
This sequence comes from uncultured Alphaproteobacteria bacterium, assembly GCA_963819345.1. Taxonomy (GTDB): domain Bacteria; phylum Pseudomonadota; class Alphaproteobacteria; order Acetobacterales; family Acetobacteraceae; genus Rhodopila. The sequence continues at coordinate 113,082 of CAWFVX010000018.1, read as the reverse complement.
CACCAATGCCATAGAGGGGTGAAACCGTCGGTTTAACTAAATTGCCAGCACGATGCGCGCGCGTTGTCCGCGCCATCTTGGCCCGCCCCGCGTTGCCACCGACAAGCTGAGCCAATTTTCCATGACCACCTGCTTTCCGGCGTCCGCTGCAATGATAATCTGCTGTGGGTATAGACTATACGGCGTAGCGACGACGACCGCATCATAAGCGTCGTCGCCCAAATCCACATCCGACGGGTCGACCCACCGCAATCCCGCTTCTGACAAAACAAAAACGCGGTCACCTGATACTGTCGTAAAGCGGATCGCTTCACTTTTCCACACGCTGGTGACGATTGTAGCCCGACCACGCCATGCCGCTGATGGGCACCCGTATCATTTGTCGTCCTCTCCGATCTCGTTCAGCAGCGCAGCGAAAAAGTCCCGCATCGTCGAAGTGCGCGACTGCGCCAGCGCTTGACCAGACCTGGTCTGAAACTTTCCGGCAACGAAATAGTTTGGCCCGAAAGTGGTCTAAGCAAACACGCTGTCGTCTAGTTCCCGCTTCGCCGCCGTCGGGTCGATGGGATCGTAAAGGCGTGCTTCATTCTTCCGGCGACATAAAAGCAGCGCGCGATTCCGATGGCGCCAATTGCATCGAGCCTGTCGGCGTCCTGTACGATCCTGGCCTCCAGCGTCGCTGGGGCTATATCTGCCGAGAAACTATGGGCCTCAATCGCGTGTGCCGCCTGATCGATCTGCGCCGGCGCCCAGCCAGCCTCGGCCAGTATATCCCGCGCGCGGATCGCGGCCAGCCGGGAAGCTCTGGGCCGGTCTGGCGAATTCTTCTCCACGGCAACGCAGTCATGCAGGATGATGGCGGCCGTCAGCACGGCCCGATCGCAGCCCTGCTCGTCGCTGGCGATTTGCATTGCGTTCCGCGCCACGCGATGCAAATGCGATCGGTCATGTGATCCGTCATCGTCCTTGTCGTTGAGGGCAAGCAGCAATTGTCCCGCCAGTGCTGCTTGATCACCGAAAATTGCTTCAATCCCGTCCACGTATCCCTCTGATCGCGCCATCGCGAAGGCAGCATGCCGACCCAGGGAGATTCCTTGCAAGCGGTCGAAACCCGACCAACGTGTGTAATCCGTGCAGCGGGGAGACAGATGGATGAGTGAGTTTGAACTGGCTTGGGATGCGCGTTGCAGTGTCGCTGAGTCGCCGGTGTGGGATGCGGTGGGACGGCGTCTGCTGTTTTGCGACATCAATGGTAAACGGATCAACGCGCTTTCGATTGATACCGACGAGCGCGAGACATGGGATTTTCCGGAAGTTGTCGGCAGCTTTGGCCTGTGCCGGTCTGGTCGGCTGGTTGTAGCTCAGCGGCACCATGTCGTGCTGTTCGATCCGAAGACTGGTGTGCTCACCGACCTTACGGCAAAAGTCGAGGAACCGCCGACCAACCGCCTGAACGATGGGAAGGTCGGCCCGGACGGAGCGTTCTGGGTGGGCGGTATGGACGAGAACTCACCGCGCCAGAAGGTCGCCGCACTCTATCGCGTAACCGCGGATGGGCGGATTACCAAGCAGGAGGACGGCATCGCGGTATCGAATGGTCTGGCCTGGTCGCCGGATGGCCGCATCATGTATCATTCTGATTCAACGGCGGGGATCATAGAGGCCTGGGACTTCGACGCCGGCACTGGCAGTCGCACCGGTCATAGGATTTTGGCAACGCTGACGAGTGAAGATGGCCGGCCCGACGGCGCCGCCACCGATGCCGCAGGAAACTACTGGTCCGCGGGTCCTTCCGCTGGCTGCCTCAACTGCTTTAGCCCGTCCGGTAAACTGCTGCGCAAGTGGACCTTTCCCGTGCCTGGTCCAACCATGCCCTGCTTCGCCGGGGAGTGGTTGTATGTTACCTCTCTGAGAGAGGGAAAATCAGAACAGGTTTTGTCAGAGCATCCGACGCTCGGCGGATTGTTCCGGGCTGTCGCTCCAGCCGCCGGGGCGGAAGTCGGTCTCTTCGCGGACTAGCATGCTCCAGCGCGATTGGGTTGTGGCAGACCAGAGGCTGCTGGTGGACATGCGCGTGTAAATCTGCCCGGCCGCTTCCCGCTACCGCCGTATTTGAGGCTTGTCCGATAGGGTTCTCACGAGATAGCGCGTAAAGTCGGCCGCTCGGGCTGCATGTCAAAGCGCCCCAAATGGTTCAGGAACACGGTGCAGAACCGTTGAGCAGTATTATTGGTCACTTTCTGGTGCAGGTTGTTCCACCGTTCGCGACGCTCTTCGAGTTCCATTGATACGCCGAGATGCATTGCTTCCGCGATCTCATCGGAATCGTAAGGGTTGACGATCAGCGCTTCGGTAAGCTCCTCGGCCGCTCCGGCAAAACGGGACAGGATCAGCACGCCCGGATCAGCCGGGTCCTGTGCGGCGACGTATTCTTTGGCGACCAAGTTCATGCCGTCCCGTAACGGGGTGACCATCGCCAGACGCGACAATCGAAAAAACCCTGCCAGAGTATCCCGCTTCACGGCTCGGGTCATGTAGCGTAACGGAGTCCAATCGAATTCGGAGTAACGCCCATTCGTATCGCCAACAATTCGATCAAGCTCGCGCCTCAATCGCTGGTAAGCACCCTGATCTTCTCGCGATCGAGCAGCGATTTGCAGAAAACTGACCTGCCGCCGGTGCTGCGGATAGGCGCCAAAAAAACGTCCGATCGCCTCAAACCGGTTGATCAGCCCTTTTGAGTAGTCCAGCCGGTCGACTCCGATCGCGAGACCACCCTTACCGAGGCTATCGCGTAGCATCCGGGCATCTGACCCGCGCGCCAACTCCCGAGCGCGGTCCGCAAATCCCTCGGCATCAATACCGATCGGGTCCACAATCGCCCGCACTGCCCGGCCGCGCCAGACAAACCGCCCATCACGATCGGCGTGGGTGGCGAGTGTTTCGGTAATACAATCAAGAAACGCGGTGCGGTAAGTGCGCGTGTGAAACCCGACAACGTCGTACGCGCAGAGATTGGTGAGCACTTCCGTAGATCGCGGTAGCGCATGAAAAATCGTCGGAGGCACAAAGGGCGTGTGCAGGAAGAAACCGATGCGGTTAGTGACACCAAGAGCGCGCAACTCGGCCGCGAGGGGGATCAAGTGATAGTCATGCACCCAGATCAGGTCGTCCGGCCTCAGCAACGGAAGCAGCGCGGTGGCATACTGTCGATTGACGGACCGATACCCTTCATAATCGTCCGAGTGGAAATCGACGAGGCCAAGCCGGAAATGCAGCAGTGGCCAAAGTGCGCCGTTGGAAAAATTTACGTAGAAGGCGAGGTAATCAGCCTCGGTAAGGTCTATCGTTGCATATGTGATACCATCAGATCGCTGGACGTGGGTTGTACCTGAGCCGCGCGCCGACCGCCTGCCGCTCCAGCCGAACCAAAGCGATCCTGGTTGCAGGGCATCTGCCAGGGCGATGGCCAAGCCACCGGCCTTGGCTCCCCGCTCCGAGGGAAGTGGCACACGATTAGAAACGACGACCAGCCGAGCCATAGGTCCGCATCTCCCTCTACCACGGTCATGAAGTGAACCCGCTGTAACACCTAAACGAAACTGAGACTACGAGGTGGCAATGGTGCGGTCACATGACTGTGATAACACGGGGATTACATCCCGCCGCCCCAAAAAAACCCGATCTGACCAGCATCTATGGTGCCGACAAAAAAACCGGAGCCATAAACAGATGCGTATTGCCCAGATTGCGCCACTGACTGAATCCGTACCGCCGCGCACCTACGGCGGGACGGAGCGGGTGGTATCTTACTTGACCGAGGAACTGATGGCCATGGGTCACGATGTGACTCTGTTTGCCAGCGGGGACTCAGTCACGACTGCCAAACTGGAGGCGGCATGGCCGGTTGCTTTGCGTTTCGACACCACGCTGCGCGATGCCATGGCACCCCAAATGCTGTTGATGGAGAAGATATACCAGCACGCGCACGAGTTCGATGTGCTTCACTGTCATCTCGATTACTGGCCGTTCTCGGTGCTCAGTCGACAGGCAACGCCCTATGTCACAACGTTGCATGGCCGTCTCGATCTGCCGGAACTTACGCGGATCTACGAATGCTTCGATGACGCGCCGTTAGTTTCGATTTCTGATGCACAACGCCGTCCATTGCCACGTGGCAATTTCATTGGCACCGTCCACCATGGCCTGCCGCCGGATCTGCTGACGCCACAACCTGGCCCGCGCCACTACCTTGCGTTCCTCGGCCGCATCTGCCCCGAGAAGTCGCCGGATCGCGCGATCCGCATTGCACGCGCCGCAGGGATGAAGTTGAAAATCGCCGCCAAGGTGGATCGAGCCGATCGTGAGTACTTCGAAACCACCATCCGCCCGATGATCGATGGCGATCAGATCGAGATGATCGGCGAGATTGGGGACGCCGAAAAGCCAGCCTTCCTCAGCGGCGCCAAAGCTTTGCTGCTGCCGATCGATTGGCCCGAACCCTTCGGTTTGGTGATGATCGAGGCAATGGCCTGCGGCACGCCGACCATCGCGTTCCCCGCCGGTTCGGTTCCCGAGATCATTGACCACGGCCACACCGGCTACATCGTCCATGACGAAACCTCTGCCGTCGCGGCCGTAGCGCGATTGGACCGCCTGTCCAGCGCGGCCATCCGCGACCGCTTCGAGACCCGTTTCACCTCCCGTCGCATGGCCGAGGACTATGTTGCCCTCTACCGTCGCATGGCCATAAAAAGCCGTCCGGCACTCCGCGTAGTCACCTAAGCCCGAGACGCAACACTGGTCACGCCGGCGCGGTTCCGCTTCACTCGCCCGATAAACAACGGGCGGGGGCGGGCCGTGGAGCAGGAATACGACTACATCATCGTCGGGGCGGGATCCGCAGGGTGTGTCCTGGCCAACCGGCTCACCGCAGACCCCAACAATCGCGTTTTACTGCTTGAGGCGGGCGGCAAGGACTCCGACCCCTGGATCCACATCCCGGCCGGTTTCTATCGCAACATCTACAACCCAAAGATCGCCTGGCATTTTGAGACCGAACCGGTGCCAGAGATGCTTAATCGTCGCATCTCGTGGCCGCGCGGCAAGGTTCTTGGCGGCTCCTCGTCGATCAACGGCCTGATATATATCCGCGGACAAAGCCAGGACTTCGACCTCTGGCGCCAACTCGGCAACGCCGGCTGGTCGTACGACGATGTGCTGCCATATTTCCGTAAGGCTGAGGATCAGGAACGAGGCGCCGACACTTTTCATGGCGCCGGCGGACCCCTTGGGGTCTCGGATCTCAAAACCGATCATCCCCTGCACGATGCGTTCATTGCCGGAGCGCAAGAGGCAGGTTATCCCTTCAATCGCGACTTTAACGGTCCCCAGCAGGAGGGCGTCGGGCCGCTGCAATTGACGGTCAAGGGACGCCGCCGGTCGTCGGCCGCGGTAGGCTACCTGAACCCCGCCAAGTCGCGTCAGAACCTCCAAGTCGAAGTCCGAGCGCTTACGCATCGGGTGCTGCTGGAGGCTAAGCGTGCCGTTGGCGTCGAGTACCGCCAAGCCGGCGCCGTGCGAAAGGCCAAGGCGCGAAAGGAGGTTCTGCTCTGCGGCGGTGCCATCAATTCTCCCCAGATCCTCCAATTGTCGGGCATTGGACCGGGCGCCCATTTGCAATCGCTCGGGATCGAGGTCCAGCACGACCTGCCGGGCGTCGGCGAAAACCTCCAGGACCATATCGGCGGCCGCATCATCCACCGCTGTATCGACGGCACCATAACGATGAACGAAATCTACCACAGCTGGCGGCGGCGGCTGCAAGCGGGCGCTGAGTGGATTTTTGCCCGAAAAGGCCCGCTGATGACGGGGGCTGCCCCGATCGGGCTGTTCGTGAAGACCCGGCCGGAGCTGGACAGTCCCGACGTGCAATACCAGTTCCTCGCCGGTAGCGCGGAGAAAACCGGCGATCCGATGCATCGCTTTCCCGGGTGCACCATGGTGGCAATCCCCTGCCGCCCGGAGAGCCGTGGCTGGCTGCGCATCAAGTCGCCCGATCCGACTGAGGCGCCGGCAATGCAGCCCAATTATCTGTCCACCCAGCGGGACCGGGACACGATAGTCGCCGGTCTGCGAGTCACCAGGCGCATCTTTGCTACCGCTGCGATGCAGCGCTACTGCAAGGAAGAAATTTATCCTGGCCCGAATGCGCAGTCCGATGAGGATTTGCTGAACCACGTCCGCACCACCGCCGGCACGACGTTTCATCAGACCAGCACCTGCATGATGGGACCCGGCCCTAACTCGGTCGTTGATATCGATCTGAAGGTAAAAGGGATCACCGGACTACGGGTGATCGACGCCTCGATAATGCCCACGGTGGTGTCAGGCAACACCAACGCCACCGTCATCATGATCGCTGAGAAGGGGGCGGATATGATTCTGCGGGCAGCATGAGTCTGGCGGGTAAAGTTGCCCTGGTCACGGGCGCGGGCAAGAACATCGGCCGCGCGATCGCTTTGGATCTGGCCGGGCACGGGGCATCCTTGGTGATCAACGGACGCTCCGATCGGGCCGCGGTCGACAGTGTGGTGGCCGAGATCAAAGCCGCAGGCGGCCAGGCGATCGGCTGCTTGGCCGATGTGTCAGACGCTCAGGCCACCACGGTCATGATCGAAACCGCAGTCGCAACGTTCGGCGGCATCGATATCTTGATCAGCAATGCCGGGCTGCGGCGGCAGACGCCGTTTCTGGAGATGTCACTGGCGGAGTGGCGCGAAATCCTCTCCGTGGCGCTGGACGGCGCGTTCATCCTCTGCCGCGCGGCAGTGCCACATATGCTCGGACGAGGAGGCGGCGCGATCGTCGGGTTGTCGGGGATTTCCACTCATGTGGGGACGCCGAACCGCTGTCATGTCTCGGCCTCGAAGGCGGGGTTGGAGGGTTTGATGCGGGCGCTGGCGGTCGAACTGGCGCCGCACCGGATCACCTGCAACACCGTCGCGCCCGGGGGCGGTGGATACGGTTCGGGGTGTCTCGGCCGGGACATCACCACAGCGGCCCGTGAATGTCCCGCTTGGGCGGAAGGCAGCCGTGGAGGAGATTGCCGCGGCCGTGCGATTCCTGGTCGGGCCGGAGGGGCGCTACATCACCGGCCAAACCTTGCACGTAAACGGCGGCGCATTCCTGACCTGACGTGCGCGGCTTGCAATGGCACGGACCGCATGGTCCAAGGCGCGGGATCAAGCGCTGGCGACCCCCATCATGACCGATTCCCTGCCTGATCCCGCCGATACCCCCGAACGCATCCTGATCCTGGACTTCGGCAGCCAGGTCACCCAGTTGATTGCCCGCCGCCTTCGCGAGTCTGGGGTTTATTGCGAAATCTGGCCGTTCAATGCTGACGCCGGCCGGATCGCCGCATGGCATCCGCGCGGGATTATCCTCTCGGGGGGGCCGGCTTCGGTGCATGAGGCCGTATCTCCCCTTGCCCCTACGGAGGTGTTCGATTTGGGCGTCCCTGTCCTGGGGATTTGCTACGGGGAGCAGTTGCTGTGCCATCAGCTCGGCGGGGCGGTTGAACCTTCGGCGCATCGGGAATTCGGCCGAGCCTATGTGGATATTGCTGATGACTGCGCGCTTTTCCACGGGGTTTGGGCGAAAGGCGGACGCGAACAGGTCTGGATGAGCCACGGGGATCGGGTGACTCGGCTGCCTCCCGGGTTCCGGGTTGTCGCGACAAGTGAAGGGGCGCCGTTTGCCGCCATCGCCGATGATCGGCGCCGCTTCTATGGCGTGCAGTTTCATCCGGAGGTTGTCCACACGCCGCACGGCGCGCAGTTGCTACGCAACTTCACCCATGACGTCGTTGGGCTGTCCGGGTCCTGGACCATGGCGGCATTCCGAGCGACGGAGATTGCTCGGATTCGGGCGCAAGTAGGAAGCGGACGGGTGATCTGCGGGTTGTCGGGCGGCGTGGACTCGTCGGTCGCAGCGATGCTGATCCACGAGGCGATCGGCGAGCAACTAACCTGCATTTTCGTTGATCACGGACTGCTCCGGCACAATGAGGCCGATGAAGTGGTAACGACGTTCCGAGATCGATTCAACATCAGGCTGGTGCACCGGGACGCCGCAGACTTGTTTCTGGGCGCGCTTGAGGGCGTGACTGATCCAGAAACGAAGCGCAAGACGATCGGGCGGCTGTTCATCGAGGTGTTTGAGGAAGAAGCGCTGAAGATCGGTGGTGCCGATTTTCTGGCGCAAGGCACGCTTTACCCTGACGTGATCGAGAGCGTCAGTTTTGCGGGTGGTCCATCCGTTACGATAAAGTCACATCATAACGTTGGAGGATTGCCGGCGCGGATGCGGATGGCGTTGGTGGAGCCGCTGCGGGAATTGTTCAAGGACGAAGTGCGTGTGCTGGGGCGGGAACTTGGGCTTCCGGACACGATTGTCGGGCGGCATCCGTTCCCGGGTCCGGGCCTGGCGATCCGCATTCCTGGCGCCGTAACACGAGAGAAGGCGGATATGCTGCGGAAGGTCGACGCGATTTTCTTGGAGGAGATCCGCTTAGCCGGGCTGTACGATGCGATCTGGCAGGCGTTCGCCGTTCTGCTGCCGGTGCGGACCGTGGGTGTGATGGGCGATGGCCGCACATATGATATGGCGTGCGCGCTGCGGGCGGTGACGAGCACCGATGGCATGACGGCTGATGTCTATCCGTTTGAGATGGCGTTTCTGACGCGGGTTGCCGGGCGGATCGTGAACGAGGTTCGTGGCGTGAACCGGGTGACGTACGACATTACAAGCAAGCCGCCTGGGACGATTGAGTGGGAGTAGCGGGATCTGATTTGGGCGATTCCCCCTCCGTCACCCGCGCCCTGCCGTCTACACCCTCAGGTTTGATGCCCCTCCCTTCTGCCTCGCGAGCAGCGCAACGGCCACGTTGACGATTTCCTCCCGAAGGCCGCTGTCGTGCCACGCGGAGAAGCGATTTTGCAGGCTAATGGCCGCGAAATCGGTTGGGGGTGGTCTGCCGCGAGCGGCCGGCGGGTCTAACGCTTGCTGAACTGGAAGCTCCGGCGGGCCTTCGCTTTGCCATATTTTTTGCGTTCCACCGCACGCGAATCACGCGTCAGGAAGCCGGCAACCTTCAGAATGCTCCGCAGATCCGGCTCATAGTAGGTCAAAGCCCGGCTGATGCCGTGACGCACTGCGCCGGCTTGACCGGACAGTCCACCACCGCTGACAGTGCAGAACACGTCGAACTGGTTGTAGCGATCCGCAACCAGGAACGGTTGTGTCAGAAGCATTCGAAGCACTGGGCGCGCGAAGTACTGTACGACTTTTTTGTCGTTCACCAGTATCTCGCCTTTCCCCGGCTTAATCCAGACGCGAGCGGTCAACTCCTTCCTCCGTCCCGTAGCATACGATCGGCCGAGCGCGTCCCGCTTCGGCTCGCGCTTCGGCTGGGTGGACACGACAACAGGGGCTGGAACGCCGGTTGCTTCGGCTTCGGCCTCAGCGGCGGCCTGGCGTGCGGCAAGTGCCTCTTTCAGGTCGGCAAGAGTGCCGGTTTGAATGCCTGACATCGCTTTCAGCCTCTCTTGTTCTTCGGATTCATCGTCGCGACATCAAGCGATTGCGGCTGCTGGCCATCATGCGGGTGCTCAGGGCCGCCGTAGATATGCAGGTGCTTCATCTGCTTCCGCTGCAGCGGACCGCGCGTGATCATCCGCTCTACGGCCTTTTCCAACACCCGCTCCGGATGCCTGGACTTTAGCCGCTGACGCAACGAACGGCCCTTGATGCCGCCCGCATAACCGGTGTGATAGTAGAATACCGACTGGTCCAACTTGTTGCCGGTGACACGTACCTTGGCAGCGTTGACGACAACAACGTTGTCGCCGCAATCGACATGCGGAGTGAATTGCGGCTTGTGCTTGCCGCGCAGCCGGTTGGCGATGACGACAGCGAGGCGACCGAGGACGACGCCTTCGGCATCGATCAGCACCCAGCCTTTAGTCACCTCCGACGGTTTGATGGAGGGCGTGCTTTTGAGCATGTTCTTGCAGCTGTCCGTGATTCAGAAGTCGCGGGTTATGGCCGTGAAGACCTGGCGGGTCAAGGGCTTTTCGATTGTGGTATGATGTTACCACATGGCGAACTTGACTTCCGCCGCGAGAACGATATTGCTGCGGTTGGCCTCCCCGGCGCCGCACATCTGCTCCTGGCGATGTCACGCGGACGATCGGGCCCGCGGGGAGGGAGCTTTTCCGATCTACGTGGCGCCACCAGAATCAAATCGGGCCCGACGACTGCTCGTCTCCAAACTAATGAGTTCAGAAAGCTACTGAGTAGTTGACAATGCGCTCGCCGCAGTATCGGATATCGTCCAACGTATTGAAGGAGCTCCTATGTCTCGGACGACCGAAACCCGGCACGCGCCAGTCCCAAATCAGACAGATGTCGTCATCATCGGCGCCGGCTTCGGCGGCATGTATATGCTTCATCGCGTGCGCGGCCTCGGGTTGTCTGCGATCGTCTTCGATGTCGCGGGCGGTGTCGGCGGCACGTGGTATTGGAACCGCTACCCGGGCGCTCGCTGCGACGTGGAAAGCATGCAGTATTCATACTCCTTTTCAAAGGAGTTGCAGCAGCAATGGGAGTGGAGCGAGATATTCGCCGGCCAGCCGGAAATCTTACGCTACGCCAATTACGTCGCTGACCGTCTGGACTTCCGTCGCGACATGCGGTTCGAGACCCGGGTAACAGGAGCCGTTTTCGACGAGGTGACTCATCGCTGGACAGTACGCACCGATCGTGGCGACACCGTCTCCGCCCGCTATTGCGTGATGGCGACAGGCTGCCTGTCGGCCGCGAGGATGCCGGACTTCCCCGGTCTGGAAAGTTTCGTGGGCAACACCTACCACACCGGCCACTGGCCGCATGAGGGCGTTGATTTCACCGGGCTGCGCGTGGGCGTTATCGGAACGGGATCCTCGGCGATCCAGTCCATCCCAGTGATCGCGGCCCAGGCAGCCCATGTCACGGTATTTCAGCGAACCCCGAATTTCAGCATCCCATCGCGAAACGGGCCAATGCCGGAAGCTTACGCACAGGCCTGGAAAGATAGCTATCCCGAGAAACGCGCCGAAGCGCGGATGTCGCGTAACGGCATTTTGGCCTACCCGAACGATCAGTCCGCCATCGAGACGCTGGAGCAGGAGCGTCTCGCGGTCTATGAACAGCGATGGGAAAGCGGCGGCACAACATTCATGGCCGCGTTCAACGACCTGATCTTCAATCAGGCGTCGAACGACACGGCAGCGGAGTTCGTTCGCGGCAAAATACGAGAGATGGTAAAGGATCCCGCCACGGCCGAACTGTTGGCACCAAGAAACCATCCCATCGGGACTAAACGTATCTGTGTAGATACGGATTACTACTTGGCCTATAATCGGCCAAATGTCGATCTTGTCGATGTACGCAACGCACCGATCGAGGAAATCATCCCGAACGGGCTACGCGCCGACGGCAAGGAATATCGGTTCGATGCCATCGTGTTCGCCACCGGCTTCGATGCGATGACCGGCGCGCTGACCCGGATGGGCATCGTCGGCCGGCACGGCGAGGCGCTCGCGGACAAATGGGAGGCGGGGCCTCGAACCTATCTGGGTCTGATGACCGCGGGCTTTCCGAACATGTTTATGATCACCGGCCCCGGCAGCCCGTCGGTACTGAGCAACATGATCGTCTCGATCGAGCAGCACGTTGACTGGATCAGCGACTGCCTGAGCTACCTCGCCAGCCGCCGGATCGACCTCATCGAACCGACCCTCTCGGCTGAAAATAACTGGGTCGAGCACGTCAATGAGGTAGCCCACACGACCCTCTATCCCTCGGCGGCCTCCTGGTACATGGGCGCCAACATCCCCGGCAAGCCTCGGGTTTTCATGCCATATATTGGTGGCGTCGGCGCCTACCGGCAGAAATGCGATGAGATTGCGGCGAACGGCTATGAAGGGTTCAAACTGGCTGCTCCGGTTACAATCGCGGTGGCGGCAGAATAGTGCTGGAGCTTCGCCCCAATTGCGAATGCTGTGACCGCGATCTTCCGGCCGCCAGCCTGGAGGCACGGATCTGCTCCTATGAGTGCACCTTTTGCGCCGACTGCTCAGAAACTCGCCTGAATGGCCTCTGCCCGAACTGCGGCGGCGAACTTGTGCGCCGTCCGGTCCGGCCGCCTGATCGGCTGGTCAAGCACCCAGGATCGACGACGCGGAAGCTGATGGCGACGGGGTGCGGAATGCTCGCCGATGAGGCCAAGAGTTAGCCTGCGATTTTATCCCATAGCGAGCGTCTATGGCATAACATTCCACAAGCCTCAGCTCACCGCCGCCGGTGGCGCATTGTAGGTTTCATCCGACACGTGCTCGAACCAGGCCGTGCCCTCTCCCTTGTCGTTCAACTCCGACATTGCGAGGTGCGAAAACAGCTTGTCAGGCGCCGCGCCGTGCCAGTGCCGCACATCCGGCGGGATGATAACCGTATCACCGGGGCGGATTTCCTGTAATTGTTCGCCTTCCCGCTGCACACGGCCGACACCGGACAGGCAGAACAAAGTCTGACCGACCGGATGGCTGTGCCAGGCCGTACGGGCACCAGGCGTGAAAGACACCACTGACCCGCGCATGCGCGATGGCGGCTGGCCGACGACAACCTCATCGGAGAACACGACGCCCGTGAAATTCGATGCAGGCGCGCGGTTGGTCGTTCTGGCTGACGAGCGAAGAATTTTCATTGGCTTCTCCCAAACGAGCAGATCCTGATAATAAATCGCCGGCCAGAATCGACAACCGACGATTGGAAGACGGGCGCCGGAGCATCATTGCGAGAAGCTGCAGGCCTTAAGACGCCCCGATGTCACTCGCCGCCGGGTGAAGTGCCCGCAACCGGGCGGCAATGCCTTCCATCGATCCGATAGCCGTCGCCGGCGACATCAGTGAACCCGAATACTGGTCCTGCTTCCGAAAACCATTTGCGCATGGCCTCCTCCTGACCGTCCAGACAGGCTCTCATGCTAACGAATTCCGGCCCCGCTGCTCCCGGTGTGAGTGGCACTTCACGGCACATCGCCGTGGGTCGTTCCTTCGACCATAGACAAAGTGTGACGTAGAGCGCGACTCGCTCGGTAGTTGCGGTCGATTCGATATCAGTCGACAGCGCAGAGGCAAGTCTTGATGGCACTAGGGAAGTAATCAAAATTGCCAAACTGACCAAGGCCGTACTCAAAGTGAAACCGCTTATTTCTCTCATCTCTGCTCCATGCTAAAGGAGTCTGACCGGGAAGGCAGGCGCTCACGAACCCTGCTGGCCGCGGGCTGCTCCCGGGGCCACGCTATCGTCCCTACTACGAACTAGGTTCCGACTTTCTCTTCGATCCGGTCCCAAATCGACTTTTCGATGTGAACGCCGTCGAACCGCGCGATCTCCTGCAAACCTGTGGGCGACGTCACGTTGATCTCAGTGAGATAATTCCCGATCACGTCAATTCCCACGAAGATCATCCCCTGATCCCGAAGGCTCGGCCCAATCGCCGCGCAAATCTCCAGATCGCGCTCGGTCAAGGGAGACCTCTCCGGCCGCCCGCCCACATGCATGTTGGACCGAGCTTCGCCTGCCGCCGGGACGCGATTCAAGGCACCCATGGGTTCGCCGTCAACCAAGATGATGCGTTTGTCGCCCAGGCGGACAGCTGGTTCATAACGCTGCAGCATCAGTGGTTCCCGGGACCGAGCGAAATGCATCTCCAGCAGCGACCCCAGGTTTTCATCGTCCGGCTTGATCCTGAAGACCCCTGCGCCGCCGTTCCCGTATAACGGCTTGACGATGATATCTTTGTATTCCGCCCGAAAGGACCGGATCGCCTCCAGATCCCACGTGATCAGCGAGGGCGGCATCAGGTCGGGGAAATGCGTAACCAAGATTTTCTCGGGAGCATTCCGCACCGCAGCGGGATCGTTCACGATCAGCGTGCCGGGCTGGATATGCTCCAGCATATGCGTCGCCGTGATATAGCCCATATCGAACGGCGGGTCCTGGCGCATCAGGACAACGTCCATGTCTCCGAGGTCGATAGTTTGCAACGGCTCGAACTCGTAATGCGCTCCGTGCCGGCGCGCCACCTTCACTTTATGCCCACGGGCGAACAGCCGTTCCTCGCGCCTGCCACCTTCGGGGCGCGAAACCCCCTCCTTCAGCGCCATGTGCCGCACTTCGTAGTGCCACAAGGCGTGGCCTCGCGACTGTGCCTCCAACATAAGGGCGAAGGTGGAATCGGCGTCGATGTTAATACTGTCGATCGGGTCCATCTGGACCGCGACCTTGAGCGAGCGAGCCATGCAGGGTCCCCTATCGTCAGCTTCGTCTTAAGGCGCGAGCGGGGAGGGGGGAAGGGCGCGCGCTATCCAAATCAATGCCGCGGGTTCGCTATGTCACGGCCGCACCCTGTGGTCATGGATCGCAGTGGTTCCTTTGGCCGGGAGCGCACCAGATCACACCCGCTCCCCGCCTAGCGCCCCGTTAGCAAGCGCTCCATCAATTGCTTCACCGTCGGGACAAAGCCATTGGAGTAGAAAGGATCCTTTGCGAACCGGTACGCGTTATGGCCGCTGAACATCAGATTCCGCTCCACCGCGGCCGGTTCATCGCTGGTATGCGCGATATCCTGAAGAGTCTTCTGAATGCAGAAACTTCGTGGGTCAGCGCGCTTGCCGTTGTTGTAATCCGGCTCCAACTGCGCCCAATTGGAAAACCGGCAGCTGCTCAGACACCCCATGCATGCTTGCTGATCCTCTAGGATCTCCCGCGCCTTTTCGGGGGTTACGAAGATCAGGGTCGAATCCGGCGTTCGTAGTGCCTCGGTAAATCCCTCGCGCTCCCACCCAATCGCTCGTTCCCGATCCCCGCAGGTCAGGTAGACGATCCGCTTTCTGGGCCCAACCCCAAACTCTGCGACATGCTCCCCGATTGCCTCGGTCGTGAACGCGACCTGCCGCTCGCTCCGGTCCCGCAACTCATGGATGAACCCATTGTTCACGGCGCTCGAGTAAAATCCGGTCGGGCTGAACCTGTTCAGAAAAACGTCGCCCTCCTTCAGGGTCAGCAGCCGCGCCTTCCACGCATCGCCGATGGGGCTTTCCCTGGTTAGCAACGGCCGCGTGCCAAACTGGAACGCCATCGGCCCGAGGTCTGGATTATCGATCCAGCTTTCCCAGTCCTCCAGGCACCACACTCCACCCGCCATGATGATCGGTGTCTCGTGCAGCCCGAAGTCGCGCATCACCTTCCGCAGGGCCATTACCCGGGGATACGGGTCTTCCGGGCGCGTCGGATCCTCGCCGTTCGACAGCCCGTTATGGCCGCCGGCCAGCCAGGGGTCCTCGTAAACCACCCCCCCGAGTAACTCCGCAGTCTTTGAATAGGCGCGCTTCCACAGCGCATTGAACGCCCGCGCCGAGGATATAATCGGATAGTAGTATACTCCGAACCGCGCGGCGATGTCGGACAGCCGGTACGGCATCCCTGCGCCGCAGGTAATCCCGTTGATGATGCCCTTCGCCTGCTCAAGCACATCGGTGATGATGCGTTCTGCCGCACCCATCTCCCACAGGATGTTGGCGTGGATCCGCCCTTTGCCGCCGGTAATCTCCCACGCCCGCCGCGCCTGCGTCAAAGCGCCCTTTATGGCATACTGAACCAGTTCCTCGTGGCGTTCCCGACGCGTCCGCCCGTGATACTCCTGCGGGATCGGCCGCCCATCCACATCGAAACTATCGGCATTGACCGCGCTGAACGTCCCGACCCCGCCCATCAGCGCCCAGTTCCCCGCGGACAGTCCGTTGGAAATGGAAACGCCCTTGCCGCCTTCTATCAGCGGGAGGACATCACCTCCGCCCATCCGTATCGCATTGATCATTCGCATGGCCATATTTCCCTTGATAAGGCCAACCCGCGGGAAGCTTGGCGGGTCCTTCAGACCCCGTTATTTGGTTTCGCCCCGCCGGGGCGCCTATCGGCGCGCCGATAAAGCCCCGCTGACGAACGCAAGTGGTCAATCGTTGAAGCCGGTAGGCTGGTCACCATCACCGGCGGCGGAGCGCTCATACCGTTCCCGCCGCTCGCCACGTTCCGGCCGGTCGCCCCGTTCGGGGCGATCACCGCCACGAGCCGGCTTGGCACCAACCTGCTCCGTGATATCGGCGCCCGTCACCTGATCGACAACCCGCATTGACAACTTGACCTTGCCGCGATCGTCGAACCCGATCACTTTGACCTTCACCGAATTGCCCTGGTTGACCACATCGGTGGTCTTGCCCACCCGGCCCTGCGTCAACTCGGAAATATGAACTAATCCGTCCTTTGATCCGAGGAAGTTGACGAAAGCCCCGAAATCAGCCGTCTTCACCACTTTGCCGTTGTATATTACCCCGATTTCCGGCTCAGCAACGATGCCGCGGATCCAGTCGATCGCCTTTTGCGCCTGATCCGAATTGACCGCCGCAATCTTGATCGTCCCGTCGTCGTCGATATCGATCTTGCACTTGGTCTGTTCGACGATTTCCCGAATGACCTTGCCGCCGGTACCAATGATTTCCCGAATTTTCTCCTTGGGGACGTTGATCATGGTGATCCGGGGCGCCGTCTGCGCGACATCGCCGCGCGCGTCCGTCAGCGCCTTGGCCATCTCTCCAAGGATGTGCATCCGCCCATCCCTGGCTTGGTCCAGCGCCGTCTTCATGATGTCGAACGTGATCGAGGTGATCTTGATGTCCATCTGCAGGCTCGTCACGCCCGCCTCGGTGCCCGCCACCTTGAAGTCCATGTCGCCCAGATGATCTTCGTCGCCAAGGATGTCGGACAGCACCGCAAACCCGCGGTCTTCCTTTATCAGGCCCATGGCAATTCCAGCGACTGGTCGCTTGAGAGGCACGCCAGCATCCATAAGCGCCAGCGAAGTTCCGCAAACGGTTGCCATCGAAGACGACCCGTTCGAACTCGGTAATCTCGGAAACCACACGCATGGTGTACGGGAACTTTTCTTTCGATGGCAGCAGCGGATGCACGGCGCGCCAAGCCAGCTTTCCATGTCCGACCTCGCGCCGGCCCGGCGACCCCATACGCCCGGCCTCACCTACGGAATAGGGTGGGAAATTGTAGTGCAGCATGAAATTTTCGCGGTACTCGCCCAGAAGGGCATCCACGACCTGCTCATCCTGGCCCGTGCCAAGGGTTGCCACGCAGAACGCCTGCGTTTCCCCACGCGTGAACAGCGCTGACCCGTGTGCCCGGGGTAGAATACCGACTTCGGCGATGATCGGCCGGACCGTCCTTGTATCGCGTCCGTCGATCCGCAGCCCGGTGTCGAGGATGGCATTGCGGACAACATCCGCTTCCAGATCCTTGAACAGGGCTTTGGCCTGCTCCGGATCCAGCCCCTCGGCGGCCAGGGCAGCGGCGGCCGCCTTCTTCGCCGCGGCAACCTTCTCGTAACGCGCCTGCTTGACCTTCTCCTGATAGGCCTCGGCGATGTCTGCGCGACCCAGAGCGTCCACCCGAGCGGCCAGGGCCAGTTCGTTCTCGGACTTCTCCGGCAGCGGCCATGGCTCTTTGGCGGCATGCTCGGCCAACTCGATGATCGCGGCGATCACCGGCTGGAACGACGCGTGCCCGAACTTCACCGCGCCCAGCATAATCTCTTCTGAAAGCTCCTGCGCCTCCGATTCGACCATCAGCACGCCCTCGGTGGTGCCGGCGAGAACCAGTTCCAGTTCGGTGGTCTTCAATTGGTCCGCGGTGGGATTAAGGATATACTGCCCATCATGGTAACCTACCCGAGCGGCCGCGATCGGGCCGAAGAATGGGATGCCGGACAGCGTTAGGGCGGCGGAGCACCCGACCATCGATACGATATCCGGGTCATTCTCGTTGTCGTAGCTTAGGACCGTCGCGACGATCTGGACTTCATTGCGGAAACCCTCGGGGAACAACGGGCGGATCGGGCGGTCGATCAGACGGCTTTTCAGCACCTCGGCCTCGCTTGGCCGGCCCTCGCGCTTGAAGAATCCTCCCGGGATTTTGCCGGCGGCAAACGCCTTCTCCTGGTAATTCACCGTAAGCGGAAAAAAATCCTGTCCCGGCTTGGCCGATCTGACGCCGACGGCGGTGCAGAGCACGATCGTCTCGCCGTACGAGATCATGACCGCGCCATCGGCCTGGCGTGCGATCTTGCCGGTTTCCAGGACCAGCTTGCGGCCGCCCCAGTCGAGTTCCTTACGAAAATAATTAAACATTTAGTCGTCCTTCAGATGCGCGGCATCGGCGGACAACCAGACTGCTTTTTCTGCCACTCCTTGCTCTGAGCGGGGTGGCGGCGTCTCGGGTAACACGGAGCGCGTGCTGCGTGCCGTTGGAAGGGTCGCAGCCGCGGCCATGTGGCCGGAAACGCCGTCGCTTGTCCCGCGCCTTTGGGGCGTGCCGGATCGGCGATCTTTGTGTCCACCGCGTGACGCAGTGTGCCGGGGGTCTGCCTGCCCCGGTTCAGGGTCTTCTCATTCAGTCAACGGACTGGAAATAGGGATCATTCCAGCCGCTGACCAGCATTATCTACCGCCGCAGGCCCAAACGGCCGATCAGCGTCTGGTAACGCGCCTGATCCTTCTTTTTCAGGTAATCTAGCAGACGACGGCGCCGGCCCACCAGCATCAGCAGACCGCGGCGTGAGTGGAAATCCTTCGCATGGATCTTGAGATGTTCTGTCAGCGTGCCGATCCGTTCGGACAGCAGCGCAACCTGGACTTCTGGGCTGCCGGTATCGGCCGCACCTGTCCTGTATTCACCAATGAGCGTCGTACGACGCTCCGCCGTTAGCGACATCAGGCAACTCCTGTGTAAGGGTTGGCGACGACGCGCACCAGGTGCCAGGAACGGGAGTTCAGAGCACCCGTTCGGGCTTCAGCATGCCATCTTCCAGACGGCACAACCC
Source organism: uncultured Alphaproteobacteria bacterium (assembly GCA_963819345.1). Lineage (GTDB taxonomy): Bacteria > Pseudomonadota > Alphaproteobacteria > Acetobacterales > Acetobacteraceae > Rhodopila. Next base: position 94,031 of record CAWFVX010000018.1, on the reverse strand, counting down.
AATCACGCGGCCCCCCGCCATGGCTCGAGCCAATCCACCACCGGGATCGGCCGTTGCCGGAATCCGGCCCATCAGCGCAACCAGACTGATCGCCTGGCCATGTCGAAAGTCGGCGGCCTCCTGTTCGGTCAAGGCCAGCGCCGGGATGTCGGCCAGCGCGGTCACGACCGGAAGCAGCAGGTCCGGGGAAGCGGGCGCGGTATCGTCCGGTTCGCGCAGTTTGTCCAGCGGAATCGCGTGTTGTTCCAGGAACGGGCCGACCCGCAGGCGGCGCAGGGCCGAGATATGCCCGACCGTGCCGCAGGCAACGGCGAGGTCGCGGGCCAGACTGCGCATATAAACACCCTTGCCAGAGGCGACCTCGAAGATCGCGGCGTTGGGATCGGCCCGCGTGACCAGCTCGAAGTGGTCGACCCTGGCCGGACGGGGTTCCAGCAAAGGGGGCCGTCCCTCGCGCGCCATGTCATAGGCTCGCTCACCGGCTACTTTGATAGCGGAGAAGATCGGCGGGACCTGCAGGATGGCGCCGCGGAATTGGGACAGGGCGGCCTGGATGGTGGTGTCGTCAGGGCGGATATCACTGGTCTCGGTGATCTGGCCGTCGCCATCGTCGGTGTCGCGGGCTTCGCCGAATTTCAGAGTGAAACGGTAAATTTTCGTCCCGTCCATGACGTAGGGAACCGTCTTAGTCGCAGTCCCGAAGGCAATGGGGAGAAGCCCAGTGGCGAGCGGGTCTAAGGTGCCCCCATGACCCGCCTTCTGGGCGTCGAACAGACGCTTGACGCGATTGACCACGTCGGTGCTGGTCATTCCGGACGGCTTATCGATGATCAGCCACCCGTCGAGCGGGCGGCCTTGGAGCTTGCGGCGAGACATTATGTATTTGGTGGTGCTTTACTCGGTCGGAGGCAGCGGGCTAGGGACTGACGAGACGATTGTCAATCAGTCTGTGGGGCCTCTTTCCGCCACTGAGGGATTTGCACGCCGGGAAACCCTCCAGCGGCTCGCGATTTCAGATGGATTGTCGACTCTGACGATTGCGGTCGATCCAGGAGGCGCCCACGCCTTTTTGGCGTATCGCTTATGCTGATGGCACGGTAGAAGGCTCCGCCGAAATCGGGGTGGGCCGTTCCGATGCCCGGCCGAACCATGACCGGAGAAGCTCCATGAAGTGTTGGACTCTTGCCTGCCTTTTGAGCGCGGCCATGCTGACCGCCTGCTCATCATCGGATGATTCGAAGAACGCGACTGGATCGGGCGGCGCAATTCCAGGAGCGGGCTTCGGTGCTGGAGGCGGCACTTCCGGACGCGCCGCGCCCGGCAGCGAGGAGGACCTGGTGCAGTCGGCGGGCGATAGGATTTTCTTCGATACTGATCGCAACACGCTGACCCAACAGGCGATCTCGACCTTGGATCGACAATTCTCGTGGCTGCACCAATATCCCCAGGTTAATGTCTGGGTCGCCGGCAACTGCGATGAACGCGGCACCGAAGAATATAATCTTGCTCTAGGGCAGCGTCGGGCTGGTGCCGATCGCGACTACCTGGTCGCTCACGGCATCGACCGTAGTCGTATCGAAACCATCAGCTATGGCAAATCCCGGCCGATTGATGCTGCGTCAACGCCCGAGGCCTGGGCGCAAAATCGTAATGCTATCACATCGGTACGCTGATATTTCTGGCGCTTTCGTTAAGATGACGGCGGAACAACCCAAGCCCGGCTTTGGCCATTCACGCGGCATTGCAAGCCAAGATTCCCCGGGCCAATAGCTGCCGCCGAACTTGGCCAAGTATCGCTAAATGTTGGCAACGATTTTCGATACCAGCATGCGATCCAAACGGCCGGTGTCTGCGTGGTGTACATTTCGCTGGCTCAAAGCGTGATCAGTGAGAGTAAGCCGAACAGGGCATCCATCCCGCAAACGCCGGTGCATCAACGGGCGAGGCACCACACGATTCCCCGCGGGCGCCCAGACCGGACCAGTCCCCAACTTCGCTGACAAATCTACTCGGCAGCGAGCCTGTGAGCCTGCCCACGGGTAATCGGACGCTTGTGGAACACGCCATCCTTCATAATGCCGATTAGCCGGTTGGCATCCTGCAGGATGCGGATATCTGCAAGCGGATCGCCATCAACCATCAACAGGTCGGCAAGATAGCCCGCTTTCAACTGGCCCAGTTCGTCCCCGCGCATCATCAATTCGCCGCCGTATTTTGTCGCCGCCACGATTGCCTCCATGGGGGAGAAACCGAACAGGTTGACGAAGTGCTCGAGGTCGCGGGCATTGCGGCCGATCGGGTTCCAGGCAAAGCCATAATCGCCGCCAGGCAACACGCGGATGCCGCGCTGCTTGTACTCGGCCATCCGCTTGCAGGCGTGGTCCAGCTCACGTCGCATGCCCAGTCCTTCGGCAGCCGCGGTCGAGAGGCCCCAGTCGGCAGCTTCATAAAGAGATGTGACAATCACGCCGATCGCCGGCATCACGAAGATACGATCTTTTTTCGCCTCCATCATGTCCACGGCCTCGTCATCGGTGAACGTGGCGTGGTTGATCAAGTCAATTCCGTGCCGTAGGCACATCTTTACCGACTCAGCCGATCGAGCGTGGGCCATGACTCTCTTGTTGCGGGTGGTTGCAACTTCCACCACCGCCGCGACCTCAGCTTCATTCATCACTGTCATTTCGGCGCGTGCCGCCGGGACGAACTCGTCGCCGGAGGGATTGATCTTGATGGTGTCGACGCCCTCGCGGCACATCAGCCGGGCGTATTTGCGGAATTCGTCCGGTCCGTCCAGCACGACCGCGAACGTGTCGCGGTGCATATGCATCAGGCTCGGGTCACCGAGCCCGCCGGTGGTGGTGAGTTCGGGGCTGGCCGCAAGAATCCGCGGGCCGGGAATCTCGCCGGCATTGATGGCGTTGCGGATGACGATATCGAGCCGGGGCTTGCCCGACGCCGCGCTGTTGAGGCTGGTAAAGCCCTGATCGAGCATCACCTTGGCATTGCGCGCTGTAATGAGCGTATGCTCCTCGGGCGGGATTTCGCCGAGTGCGTGCAGGCTCGAGATATTTGCAAAGCTAGGATGGGCGTGAGCTTCCGTCAGGCCCGGCATCAGCGTGTAGCCGGTGCCGTCGACGATGTCGGCATCGGTGCCGCCCGGTAGTGGTGCGTCGATCGGCAGCACCTCCTGAATGCGGTTGCCCTGCACACGGACGTGGCCGGCGAAAGGAGCCTTGCCTGTGCCATCCAGCACGCGGATATTCGTGAACACGACTGCACTCATGATGATTTCCTCCTTACCTGCTTTTGTTTCTCCAGCGGGTCACCGCCGAAAAGAGCGTATCGAACGCCTTCTTGGAGGAAGTCCCGGTCAACCATGGGAATAAGCCTAATGTCATCATTCCGGCCCGGCGACCGTGCAAATTCACGAATGTCGTGCTTTGAGCCGCTGATCGGATAGTGAGGTCGTTTGGCATGATAGTTCTGCCACGGGCACCGTCAAGTTGAAGGGACGGCGGCTGGTGGGGGCGCCTCACGTAAGGTGCCGAATGAACACCCCTCATGGACCAACGAAAATACGTCCGTACAGATACGCGGACGCGATGGCGATGATCAGCACGACGACGAAAATGCCAGCGACAATCAGTCCGCAGTTGACCAAAGAGCGGAGGGGGACGCCTGGTTCGCACAGTGGCAGCAGATTGTTTGCCAGCCCCGAAACAACCACGACGCCGCAACCGACGCCGAACAGTGCCAGGCTGAACGGCTGGAAGATGAGAACGAGCGCGACGATGGAGAGGCCGATGAGGGCGAATTCGACCCGCGTCGCGGTTTGTAAGCTCATCCCCAGCCTGGGGCTATCGACAGTGGCATCCGCCACGGGGATTTGCAGCTGCTCGGTCATGTCCGCACCGCCCTTCCGTCGGCATCGAACACGTGAACCTGGCTCACGTCGGTCTTCAAATGCAGCATTTCCCCGGATTTAACGCGCGCCTCGCGCGGCACCACCACACGAATGTCGAAGCCCGTGCCGGTTCGGGCGTGAACCAGCGTTTCAGCCCCCATTGGCTCGATCAATTCGGCCCGGCTGGTGAACGCTTCGGGCGAGGCGGCCCTAACCGGCGTAAGGGCTCGTGGCCGGATGCCGATGGTCACCTTACCCTTTGGCAGGCGCTGTAGGGCAGGATCGACGTGCAGCCGCAGGGAGTTGCCTTCTACGTCGAATGAAGCCTTGCCGTCTGCCATACCTCCAAAGTGAGCTTCCAACAGGTTCATCTGCGGCGTGCCGATGAAGCTGGCGACAAAGACGTTGGCCGGCTTGGCGAACACCTCATGCGGGGGCGCCACTTGCTCAATAACGCCGTCGCGCATGATGGCGATGCGATCGGACATGGTCAGCGCTTCAAGTTGGTCATGAGTGACGATGACGGTGGCTTTGGATAGTTGCGTCAGCACACTCTTGATCTGGCTGCGCATAGACTGGCGCAGTTCGACATCGAGCCGGCTCAGCGGCTCGTCGAACAGGAAGCAGCTAGGGTCGCGCACTACCGCGCGAGCCACGGCAACTCGTTGTTTCTCACCTTCGGAGATTTGGCCAGGCTGCCGGTCGAGCACGCCTTGCAGATGCAGTATATCTGCGACCTTGTTGACCCTGGCCTTTGCTGCCGCCGTGCTCAGCCGTTCGCGGTACAGCGGGAACATGATGTTCTCGCGCACAGTCAGGGCAGGGTAGAGGGCGTAGAACTGGAACACCATCGCGATGTCGCGTTGCTCGGGCTTGAGGTTGTTCATACGCCTGCCGGCGATGATGATGTCACCGCTGCTCGCCCGTTCAAGGCCCGCGATGATGCGCAGCGTTGTCGTCTTACCGCAGCCCGAGGGCCCAAGCAGGCACACGACCTCACCCGCCGACACTGACAGATCGACATTACGCACGGCCGTGAAGCTACCGAAACGCTTGGTGATCTGCCTGAGTTCGATCGTCGACATCCGTGCTTCCGATCAACGTTTGATGGTGCCGAAGGTGACACCGCGTAGAAGCTGATTCTGCAACGCGAAGGTCACGATGATGACGGGGATGAGGAACAACGTCTCAATGGCCGCCAGAAGCCCCCAACGCACGCCGATATCGCCGCCGATGGTCTGAGCCATGGCCACGGGCACGGTGCGCGTTTCGACGCCTGACAAGAGCAGCGCGAAAAGGAACTCGTTCCACGTAAGGATCAATCCAAACACAGCGGTCGCTGCAAGTCCCGCGATAACTTGCGGAAGGCAGATCTTGAAGAAGACCCGCGCATCGGAAGAGCCGTCGATCCGGGCGGCATCTTCCACATCCGGTGACAATTCGTCAAAGAAGCTCTTCATCATCCAGATCGTGAACGGCAAGTTGAAGGCTGTGTACAGCGCGATGATCCCGAGGTATGAGCCGGCGAGGCCGGTAACACGGAACATCAGGAAGATCGGAATGATAACCACGATCGCAGGCAGCATGCGCGTTGACAGGATGATAAAAAGATAGGTGTCGTTGCCCTTTAAGGGATACCTCGAGAAGCCATAGGCGGCCAGCGTGCCAATGACGAGGGCGAACAAAATACTGATGGTGGCTATGAAGATGGAATTGAAGAAGTAAAGCGTGAAGCCGGTATCCTGGGCCTGTCCGCCGACCGAATAGGCCCGGCTGAACACCTGCGCGAAGTTGTCGAGCGTGGGGGTGAAAATGAATTTCGCCGGGACCGCGAGCACGTCGTCGTAGCTCTTGAAGGCCGTGAGTATGATCCAAAGCACCGGAAAGAAATAGATAAAGCTGACGACGGCTGCCAGCAGCGTGCGACCCCACCCCGCCTCGCCGACGCCGGAAGCGGCACGAAACCCCAGCCGCTCGAAGAGCCCAACCGTTGGCATGTCAGTGACCTTCGTGGGCAGTGCGGCATCGGACATCGAGATCAAGCCTCCTTCGCGCGCCGGTTGGCAAAGTAGAGATAGAGGTTGGTAAGCACGATCACCGTGAACAGCAGGATGTAGGCAAGTGCCGCTGACTCGCTCGTCTTCACATATTGGAAGGCCACACGATAGACGTAGACGGCAATCGTCTCCGTCGAAGTGCCCGGTCCTCCTTCCGTAAGGAGAAACACGACGTCGAACAGCTTGAAGGCCTCGATGGTGCGAAACAACAGCGCCAACAGCAGCAGCCCGCGGATATAGGGCAGGGTGATTGACCAGAACTGCCGCCAGGCTGGGACCCGGTCGATAGCCGCCGCCTCGTAAAGATATTTCGGCACGCTGACGAGGCCGGCCAACACCAACAGCATGACGAACGGGGACCACATCCAGGCATCGGCAAAAATGATGCCGGCACGTGCACCCCATACCGACCGCATGAGCACGTAGGGCTCACCCGTGAATAGTCGCACGAACTGACTAAGCAGCCCGAGGCTTGGCTCGTAGTAGTAGCGGAAGAAGGCGCCGACGGCGACGAACGAGAGCATCATCGGCGTGAGCACAAAATCATCAGATACCGCCGCAGCGGAAATTGCTTGGCAAATAGGATTGCCAGCAGTGAGCCGACGACCATTTGCACGCTTACAGTCAGCACAACCATGATCGCGGTGGTATGCAGCCGATCCCAGACCACAGGATCGGTAATTACGTTTTCGTAGTTCCGGAGACCAACGAAAACCGGCGCCTTCATGCGGTTCGCTCGGTAGGAGAAGAACGACAGACCGAAGGACCACAGCAGCGGAAATATGTTCATTACAAACAGCAGTGCCAGCGCCGGGGTCACCAGCAGGCCGCCAGTGTAGCGGCCCCAAGCATTGATGATCAAACTGCCTGCAAGCAAGGCGGCAAGGACGGCCGATACCCAAAAGGACACGGCGGGAGGCAGTACCATAATCGCCACCGGCATGCCGATGAGGAAAACAACCATGGCAGCCGGCCAATTGTTCCAGCGCAGTTCGGTTAGTCCACGAGAAAAACTTGGGCGCGACGTTTTCTTAGCATTGGTCATTTCGCCAGTCAGGGGAGCGTGCATCATTTGGCTGGAACTCGAAGAGGTCGTGCTTTCCGGATGGTCCCTCTGTCCGGGCTTCTCCGTCTATTGGGGAGGGCAAGGAACCTTCATCTGGCGCGCAGCCGACTGAAGGAGACGCAGACGCGGCGGCGCAGCGTGCGCAGCCGCATCAATGTTTCTAGTGAATATTATTTGATACGGCCTGCTTCGGTCAGAAGCTTCTCCTGGAAGTTGGCGATGTTGTCCAGCGTCACCTTGGCATCCTGCTGGCCGGTGATAGCCTTGGTGTACTCCTCTTGCTGCTCGGTCAAGAGCTCGAAGAACTCGGGCACATGCCAGAAGTCCTTCTGCCAGTCGAGGCTAGCAGCCCAGGTCCTGTTCCACGGCCGGAATGTCAAATACGATGGATCAGTGTAGACCGACTTCAGCGCGCTCTGGCCGCCGGCCTTGGCAAATGCGACCTGCGTCCCCTTTGACAGCCACCACTTGCAAAAGTCGAGCGCTTCCTTGTTCTGAAGGTCCGTGTTCCAGGTCATCAACACGAAGGGCTGGCCGCCAATTACTGACCACCTGACAACACCCTTGTCAGTCTTCAGGCCCGGGAGCTGGGAGAAGGCGACTTTATCCGCGACTTTTGACGTTGCCGGGTTGATCGAACTTTCGGCAAAGCCAATCCATTCGAGATTGACCGCGACCTTACCCTCGCGGAAAAGCTCGTCGGTCTTGAAAATATCGAGACCCCCTGTTTTGGCCTCGGGCGGCATGTACTTCGCAAAAGACAACAGGTGCTCAAAGGATTCGACGGCCACCTTCGAGTTCACGACGCCAACGGCGTGGGCATTGGGTTGCTTGGTCTCGTCCCATATGTCGCCCCCGTGCTGCCACAGGAACTCGTAAGCTGATGTCGTAAAGAAGTCATACCCCTTGCCGACCTGAAATTCGATGCCATAGAAATCGTCGTCGGCGGGTTTGCCAGCTAACATGTCACCCTTCCGGCGAATGAAGAATTCGCCGATATCCCGGAACTGATCCCAGGTTATCGCGTCCATCTCCTCGGGCGCGCAGGGCAGTTTGTCACTTGTACTTCGCCATGAAATTCTTCTGCTCAGATTGGTCGCAGAGAATATCTTTGCGATAGTAGGAGACGACGAGGTCCGGCATCTGCGGGAAGCCGTAGAGCTGGTCGGACTTGTACGGATAGGTGGAATAGGACGCTTTCACCGCCGGATGCAGATCCTTAAACACCGCCTGGAGGGCAGGATCAGCATCGACATACTTATTGATCTTGAGGTAATAGCCGCCCTCGATGAAGGCGCCGAGCCATTGGCTGTCGGACACCGCCATATTGTAATTTTTCTCGCCGGAGGTTAGCGAGGCATTGAGGCGGGTATAGTAGTCCGGCCATGGAATGAAATCGAGATTGAGCTTTACATTGTTGCCCGAGACCGCCTTATACTCTTTGTCAAATAGGTCCTTCATGATGTGCGTCGGCGGCCAGTCAGGCACCGCCATGTTTAGCGTCACGTCTGCCGCCGAGGCGGGGGCCAGGGCCGCTCCAGTCATGACCACGAGCGCCGCCGCTCCCGCGGCTGCGGCCAATTTCGTTTGCCATCTCATGCTTGCTTCCTCCCTCTATATGTCACGATTGCCGGTTAAGTGCCGACCCGCCGTGCTTGCGGAAGAGATGAAGCTTGGCAGCATCGATGACGACCGGCAAGGCGTCCCCGGCCTTCATGCCAACCGCCTGTGCCTCGGGCAGCACGATGCGCAAGGGTGTTCCGTTTGCCGATAGAGACACAATGGTCACGTCGCCGAGAGGCTCCAGCTGCTGTACCGACGGCACAACGCTTGGCATGGCTCCCTGGGCCAGCCGAAGGTCCCATGGCCGTACACCGAGCACGAGCGGCTCCCCGGCAATGAGGGTGCCGGCGGCCGAAGGAGACGGCATGACACCCAATGGCGTGTCAAGGCTGGCGCAGTCGCCTCGAACTTCGACGTCAATCATGTTCATATGCGGCGAGCCGATCTTGGACGCCACATAAAGATCCGCCGGCCGATCGTAGAGGTCATCGGGCGTGCCCTGTTGCACCACCCGACCGGCGCGCATGACGGCGATCTCCTCGCCCATCGACAACGCTTCTAGTTCATCGGGCGTAGCATAGACGATCGTCATACCGAATTGGCGATGGAGGCGCTTCAATTCTGCCCGCATGTCGTGGCGCAGCTTGGCATCGAGATTGGTTAGAGGCTCGTCCAGCAGCAGGATCTTTGGCCGCCGGATCAGCGAACGGCCGAGCGCAACACGCTGCTGCTCTCCGCCCGAAAGCGTCGCCGGTTTATGATTAAGTCTATGATTCAGCTGAAGCATATCGGCGGTTTCGCGCACGCGCTTGTCGATATCAGACTTGGCAACTCCCGCCTCGGCCAACGGATAGGCGAGATTTCGGAATACTGTCAGATGCGGGTAGAGCGCGAAGGACTGAAACACCATCGAGGTACCACGACCCTTGATGGGCGCCCCGGTCACGTCGATGCCCGAGATATGAATGGTGCCGCTGTCGGGTTGCACTAAGCCGGCAATGGCGCGCAGCGTTGTCGTCTTACCGACCGAACTGGGGCCGAACAGAACAAAAAAACGGCCTTCGGACACTTGGAAGCTCAAGCCCGCGAGCGCGTGTACGCTGCCATAGGTCTTGGAGACCCCTTCCAAAGCGACCGCCCTACTGGGATCTGCCATCATGAACCACGCCCTCGTCAGCTTGAAGAGTCCTATTTGCTTCGGCGCTCAAGATATCTTCGCCATGTCCTCTCGATGGACGTGCCGAACACCGGTAAGCGAGCGAAGGATCGGCATCACGTCATGCGCCAGAAGATGCACGTGGCGGCGCCACATCGCCAACGGCACCCAGTCATGATGTGAAGTAATCAAAGTCTCGAACGGTCCCACCTCCTCCCGAAAAGCGGCAAGACGCTCCGCAACGCTACCCGGGCTGCCGGCGATGACCATCGTGTCGATGCAGTACCTGAGGCGTCACTTCAGCATCCGGCATGTCCGGGTCCGACTTCAACATGTGTACGAAGCCACCGTGGCGCGTCAGCCCGATGATATAGCGAAAATACCACTCGAGGCTGTTGCCCGGTGTGCGTAGATAGGCGCGGGCTTCCTCGTCAGTCTCAGTCACCAGCAGCGTGCGACCGGCGCGCCACTTTGCCGGCTCCGGCGGCAATCCAAGAGCTTGCCGCTCGGCGCAATGGTCGCGCCAATGCCCCGCCACCACCTCCTTCGGTACGAAATTGGCCGAGATCATGTGCCAGCCGCGACGCGCCGCCAGTCGCGAACTCGCCGAGTTGCGGCTCATCGAGGGCAGCATGATCGGCGGATGAGGCCGCTGGTATGGTACCGTCATCTTGCCGACCCCGAGGTCCGGCAAGATATTTTCCTTAACCACTGCCTGCCAATACTTGCCTTTGATCTCATAGGGCGGGTCTTCGGTCCACAAGCGGATCATCATGTCGATACTCTCCTCGAGCATCTCCATGCGATTTTTTTCGAGGACACCGAACAGCTCGAAATCCGGCGGCGCGGCACCCGGGCCAATCCCTAACATGAAGCGGCCCTTGGCGAGATGGTCGAACTGCGCCACCTCCCCGGCAACGAGCGCGGGGTGCTTGTTCGGAAGGCACAGCACGCCGGAGCCGAAGGTAATGCGCGGGCATTCCGCAATCAGCCGCGCGTAGAGCATTAAGGGCGAGGCAAAGGGCTCGGATGGCAGAAGATAATGCTCGCCGAGCCAGACCTCATCGAAGCCCTCCTGATCGGCGGCACGGACAACGTCGAGGTCTTCAAACAGCAGTGTGTGGTAGCCCCGCTTGAAGTCGTGAATGGGGTGCATGAACATCCCGAGGCGCATAACGTTTATCCCTCTTACCGTCCTGTGGTTGCAACCCGCTTGTCAGCCCTGGAAATAAAAAGGGCCGGCGCTTGCCGGATGCCGATCAGGTGCCAACAAGAAGATGTCGAGGTTCTGCTGATTCGCCTCAACAGGCCCAACCCTCATCGCTGACAGTCCGAGCGATAGCGCGATAGCGCCTGGTATTGGTCCCAAGCGCCAGGCGGACCAACTCGCGCCAAAACCGTCACCAGTTGCGCACTCGCTTGCGCCTCTTCGGCATCCTTCCGCTCCTCCCCGGCGGCTCCTGGCCCGCCATCTACCCGTTTTTCGCTCTCAAACACTGGCGGGCGCGACCCTAAGGGAGCGGGTTCCTGTCGTCGAGTCGTCGAGAGGGATCTGCTACAGTCGTCGCTCCGATCGAGTGAAGGGGGCACAGATCGCCCGGACGCCCAGGGGTTTGTCCCGATTATCCCAGCAACCGCTTGCTCATTGAAACGGCGCGCCTCGATCTGTTCAAAATAGCAAACCCACAGCTTAGCCGCAGCGGACGCTTCGCTAGCCGGGTGTCGAAGACCTTGCCAAGTGTTAGACTGCCCGGCCTGGAAACAGCAATGCCTGGAACGGGTCAGCATACTGTATCAACACCGGACGCGCGCCATCGAGCGCTAGGATCCGCAGATTATTCGCCATTGAATGCCTGGACACCCCTACTTTAAAGACAAAACCCTCACCGCTACTGGCGTGGAATGGCGTCAGCACCCGGATCAAAGTTTTGATCGTTCTGCCCTTAAACAGGGTGAAAGTGAGTATGTCGGTGGGCGGCGCTGGAACGGAAGAGCCGCGACGGCCCTCAAACGTGCAAATCATTTTATTCTCGGGATCGCGCAAGATCGTCGAGAACTTCTTGCCGTCGCTGTTGACATCAATGGGGGCAACGAACTTGTTGTAGCCCCAAATCTCGTGCCCCGCGCGGTTCGCTACTACGGTCGTAACGGGAAGGTTCAGCACGTAACTTGCCGGGACCGGATCACCCGGGGCCGCCGCTAAGATGGTCAGGCCGACTTCATTGTATGGACCAAGATCTGTCTTGCGGTACTCGATGCAGTAGACCACCACAACCGCCTTTCCGTCCTCCTGCGGCACCGCTCGCAGACCCGTGCCCGCAAGAATCTCGGTCGCTCGGTCTAACTCGGTCAGGAAGGTGGCAACGAGGCATTGGACGTCGAAGTAGCGGATTGGCAGCGAGCACTCTGTACCGTCGCTGAGGACCCGGCGCTGCAATGTCAGATCGGCCGATTGAGATTCAAAATCGCCTGCGGAATGGGCTACGTGCTCGAAGCGAGGTCTGGCACCGGTGATATTGTCTGCGGCCAGGATTGCGAGCGCATGCGCCACTAGATCGTCGGGATCGGCCACGAGTTTGCTCTGCCCAGAGGGCGCGACGTGCCCAACCGGGCGCCATGTGTCGGGCGCTCGACCCCCCCCAACTATATCTACCCCCCTAAAGGGTGCGCTTCGATCCATAGCCACCGCCTAGCATTTATTCTGCACAGCCCACGAGCCGCGGCAACTTTTGAGATCCCACAAGTTCAACGTGCGGGACCATGCAGCGAGTGCCGGCCGGAGTCCGTAGAATTCTCCCTGCGAGCAGGAGCGCCCTCATTGCGCCAATTCACCGAGCAATCTCTTGGCCTCCTTCAGATCGAGAGTATCGAAGCCTTCGGTGAACCAGCCATGGACCGGAGCGAGAAAGTCCCGAGCTTGCTTTCGCCTGCCCTGATCGCGCCATAGCCGCGCCATGCTCATCGTGGCTCGAAGTTCCCACGACTTTGCCTGCTGCTCCCGTGCAACAGCGAGCGCGCGCTGGAAATAGCCTTCCGCGTTTTCCACATCGGGCCTCGGCGAAAGCAGTGCGACTTCTCCAGCAATGCGATAGACCTCCGCCTCGCACCACTTTTCCTTGGTTGTTTCCATTGCGGTCATCGCTTCGCCGATGCTGCGCCGAGCTTGTTCAAATTGACCGATTTCCGCGTTGGCTCTTGTCAGATGTGAAAACCATAACGGCATCCAGAGCGTTGTGCCCGCTGACCGCATTGCGGCAATACCGGAAGTAATAGTTTGAACTGCCTCCGCGGCTTTGCCCGTCAGGGCCAGTATGCAACCTCGTTGCATCATACCCCATGCCCCCCAGAACAACGATCCTGTTTGCTCGTCCATCAGGGTGACAAATTCGTCGGCAAGAGCGCTTGCCGCCGTGTAATTCCCGAAGTGGATATGAGGCCATGCGCTAAAGTTTAGCACGTAAATCAACGTCCCGGAGTGGCCGGCCTCGCGAGCAACCTTGAGCGCCTGCTCGGTTTCTGCGAGCGCGGCCTGGGGATGGCCGAGTAGCCAAGAAGCCATCGACTTCCAGGACAAGCTTGCCGCGCCGACGTCCTGACCAAAACGCATTGCCAGAGGTCCATGCTCGGCCGGATCGTAGAGCGTGATCGCGCGATCGAGATGTGCTCGCCCGCCTACGATATCCCCCGTGTGTAGCAACGAGAGGCCCATGACGCGATGTCCGATCGCGAGCGGCCCAGTCGCCCTCTGCTTATCTACGAGGGCCAGGAACTTAACAGCAAGCTCACGCATCACGTCGCCGTTGAATCCAACAATGTTTCCGGCCCATACGCCGTAAAGAACGGGCAACAACAGCAGCGGATCTCCGGGAGGCTCTCCGAGTGCTTCCGCTTCGTCGATCAGCAAACGTGCCTTCTCAACGGCAGCCCTGGTTTCCGGCGCCGCGTAACCACTGACATGGAGGAGCGGGGTTAGCAGTGCGACCTGCAGCTTGATCTTTTCCTGACGCAGGGTGGGCGTGCCGGGCAAAGTCGCAATTAGGTCGAGCGCACGCCTGAGTTGTTCTGCGGCCTCGACGAGCGCCGAGCGCTCCGCCGACCGCTGCCCCGCTTTACCCCAGAGCCCCGCGGCTTTCTCGATCTGCCCGGCCTCGGTCCAGTGACGCGCCAACAGCTCGGGCTGGTTTTCAGCGATCTCCGCGTGCTGACTTTGGAGGGTTTCGGCGATTCTGGCATGAAGTGCGCGTCGCGGTTCGCGCAGGAGTGTGCTGTAGGCTACGTCCCGTATCAGTGCATGCTTGAATAAGTAAGTCGCGTGCGGCGGCTCACCTTGCCGGAACAGCAAACCAGCCCTAACGAGACGGTCGAGCGCTGTTTGCAGCTCCGCCTCCGGTCGGCGAGCGACGCCAGCCAGCAAGGGATGGGAGAATTCACGCCCAATCGCCGCCCCGATCTGCGCCAACTCCTTGGCGGGGCCGAGCCGGTCGAGCCGCGCCATCAGCGAGGCGTGCAAGGTTGCGGGGACCGTTGCCGCCTGGGGCGGAACCGCCGCAACAATGTGCTCGGCCGCGCCCTGGCCGCTAGCCTCCAATACCGCCTTGGTCATCTCCTCGACGAACAAGGGAGTGCCATCACTGCGCTCAATGATATCTTGCCGAATGCTCGCGGGTAGCGGGTTACTGCCGATCACCTGGTCGATAATCCCGTCGACTTCGGACTGCGTCATCCGACCAATTGTAAGGGCCGTCACGTGCGCCCGTCCGATCCAGGGCGGCTCAAACTCCGGCCGAAAGGTCACGATTAGCAGTACGCGACGGCTCGCAATCTCGCTTATCGCTCGACTGAATAGTTCCAGGCTTGTGGCGTCGGCCCAATGCGCGTCCTCGAAGACTATCAGCACTGGACGAAAGCGGATCAGGACATCCATTTGTAAGATGAGCGCGTCCAGTGTGCTTTCCCGCCGCTGCTGCGGGGTCAGTTCAGGTACGGGATAGCGTCCCTCGTTTGGCAGTGAGAGCATATCGGCGATCAGCGCGGCGTGCTGCGCGGATGTCGAAGTCTGCCTCAGCAGCGCGTCGAGTTTGTCGAGTTTCATTGGCACCGTGTCGTTGTGCGCTAGTCGGGCAGCACGCTCCATTTGGCCGATGACCGGATGAAGCGGGCTGTCGGTGTGCTGCGGGGAACAAAAATAGCGCAAACGTGTGTGTGGTTCGCCAGCGAGACGTTCCATAAACGCGGCCGTGAGGCGTGATTTGCCGATACCAGGCTCGCCAGAGAGCAGCACCACCTGGCCTTCACCCCTCGTTGCTCTCTCCCATCGCCGAAGTAGCAATGCGGACTCTTCCTCGCGCCCAATCAGGGCACTCAAGCCGCTTACATGCAGTGCCTCGAACCGGCTTGCCACGGAATTCGCCTGCAGTACCGCCCACGTCCGCACTGGCCCGTGAATGCCTTTGAGGTCTCTTCTTCCGAGGTCCTGGAGTTCGAATAGATCGCCCAGAAGTCGTCGCGTGCCCTCGGCGATAACAACCATGTTGGGCTCGGCAATGCCCTGCAGGCGTGCTGCAAGGTTCGGCGTCTCGCCGACTATGCCGCGTTCCTCCGACTCGCCCGCCGGGATCAAGTGCCCAACCACAACCAAGCCGGTTGCAATGCCAACCCGGACTTGGTGGAAAGCGCGCGGTTTGAGCTCGCCCACCGCCGCGGTCAGCTCAAGCCCGGCCCTTACCGCTCGCTCGGCATCATCCTCGTGGGCCTCCGGATACCCAAAATAAACCTTCACGCCGTCCCCTAGATAGCGTGCTACAAAACCGCCGAAGCGGCGCACTGTCTCGGCGACGCATTCCTGGTAGGCCGAAATGACCTCTCGCAAATCCTCTGGGTCCATGGAGACGGAGAGTGCTGTCGACCCAACGAGGTCTGCGAACATTACCGTGACTTGACGACGCTCCGCTTCCTCCCGGGCCTTCAGCACGGGCGCGCCTCCAGGCTGTGGCATGGCGGACGTGATTCCAGCGAGCTCGGTAATCGCGCGCAACATTCTCCGGCGATCTCCGAGCAGGACGCCAAGGTCCTTGAGATCCTGATCCGAGAGGTCTGGTAAGATTTGGAGATCGATCCGATTTTCGATAAATGCGTCCGCGTACTCGGCTAATCCGAGCGAAGCGAGCCACTCTCTAATCGCCGGCATTGCAGCGCCTCCCTTCCGATACTTGAAGCCGACAACGGATCGTATGCTTGGTGCAGGATGATCGCCTCGCCGTGGTATCGTCGTTACTAGCCGTCCCGCCGCACAAGATAGTCAACGCAAGCACGCAACCATTCAAGGTCGGGACTTGCAGGCGCGCCCGCGAATGCTGAGGTGTCGAACTCGCGGACCGCGGCTTCCGCAAATGCGGCTGCAACTTGTTGTGCCCATTGGATGCCGCCGCCGTCCGAGATAATCTGATGGAGCCGCAGCACCTCTCGCGGCAGGCGCCGCTCACGCGGTCGCGCAAGAAAGCTGCTTATCCACGCCCGGTCCGTGCGATTAGCGTGGCCAAGCGCGTGCGTCAGCAGAAGGGTTCGTTTGCCTTCCCAGAGATCGCCATTGATCTCCTTGCCATATCGCGCAACGTTCCCGTTGAGGTTCAGAACGTCGTCGGTGATCTGGAAGGCCAGCCCCAGCAGATAGCCGAAGCGATCGAATCGGCCGAGATTCCGATCGTCACCGTTGGCCACGATCGCGCCGATCCGCATTGGGTGGATGAAGCTGTACCAGGCGGTCTTTTTGAGTACGAGCCGCAGATAGCCGTCCGCCCCGACCGCCAGATCGTTGTCGCGCACCCAGCCGAGCTCCATGGCCTGCCCTTCCAGGGTCTCGACGACCAAGTGATCGACTTCATCGAAGATTTGCATCGCCGCCGCCGGTCCGAGCCGCTCGCCCGTCTGACGAAAAAGGCGCATGGCGAGCGCGTTCATGGCGTCGCCGGTGTTCACGGCGATAGGCACCCCGACGCGGCGATGCATCGTCGGCACGCCGCGCCGGGAGTTGCTGCCGTCTTCAATGTCGTCATGTACGAGAAAGGCATTGTGCAGCATTTCCAGGCCAGCGGCGGCGGGGAGCGCATCCTCCGAACGGCCGCCCAGCGCACGCACGGTCGCGAGGCACAACGCGGGTCGCAGGCCTTTGCCCGCACGGTCGAGGAAATCCCGTGCGAGCCCGTACAGGTGCCGCTGCGGTTCCGAGGACGGTATGCCGGCCGCAAGCGTATCGGCGAGCATGTCGCGGTACCATCCCAGGCGCTCAAGGAAACCCGCCGGTCCTAGCACGTCGCCGGTACCCGTTGTCGCACCGGTCATGTTGCCCAAGGCAGAGAATGGCGTTGGCAGGTAAGCGGCAGCGTGCGCCAACGCCGGATCGACGGTGTGCGCGTTGTTGCCGTAGCCGAGGACGCTGACAGCCGGGTCGAGCGCGTCGGCCAAGGGCGTCACAAACGGCGCAACCTGTTCGAGCAGCGGGCGCACCTGTTCGAGAAGCGGCGACGCGCTTCGAAGCGCGTGAGCCGCCACCTGCATGAGTGAATTGTCCCACGGCAGGCCGGCCTCATATCGGGCGGCGTCGTGCAGCCGCCATGGCGCGAGGATCTCGGGCTCATGCAGTGGCCATATGTCACAGCGAGGCCCATCAAACTTTACGGCGTCAAGCAGTCCGTTCACTGCACGCCGCGCGGCCTCGTTAGCGCCCTCCATCGTCGCGAGGTCGGTATGAGTGCGCACGTAGTCGGACGCCAGAAACAGGTTGGGAATGGCCGTGGTTGCCTCGGGGCGCAGCGCCCACGTGTCGATCAGGTTGACCAGCAGCGGCTCGGCATTGCGCAGGAAGCCCGGGCGGGACGGGTCGATATCGATGTCCGGGTCGAGGAACCATGAGTGAAGGTCTTCGTCGCGCAGCAGTTCCTCGCCGATCGATCGCTTGAGCTGTTTCCAGGTCTCGCGCACGACCTCCTCACGGGAGCACCGCCAGGCGGGGCGTCCATCGGATCCCGGGGCGCTCCAGTCCGAGACATCGACCGATAGGACGGTGTGCACGTCGCTGTCGCCCAGCAGGTCTAGCGGCATGCCGCGCCAGAATTGAAGCTGCGAAATGCTGGTGAGCGCCCATTCGGTGTCGATGTGAATCACGTGCCCGTGCGCCGTGGGGAGGTCGCGGCGTAGATAGAACTGCACCCCGTTCATCCACTCCACGTTTGGGGCGAGCGCGCGCAGATTGGCCAGCGTCGGGTCGGCGGCCAGCAGGCGGCCGTTGACCATCGGGGCGATGCGCTCAAGCGGGAGCGCGGCTATGTAATAGTCGCCACGCATCACGGCGCGTTTCCCTTTCTGGCGAATGGCGACGCCGGTGATTTGTCCCTTGTCGCACAAGATCTCCTCGACCTCTGCGTCGGTGACGTATTGCACAAACCCGCTGGATTCCAGATGGGTGCGCCAGGGATCGATCCAGACGAGATTTGTTGGCCCGTCCAGCACGCGGTCGGTTGATCCCGCGGCCGGGTTCAGGATGGTGAGCACCAGTTGTACGAAGACGTCGCCGATCGTGCGCGTGCTGGCCTTGTGTGCCTTTGCGGCCACCAGTGAGCGTGTGATACCGGCGGCGAGGAACTTCTGGTAGGAGGCCGACCGTTGCTCGGCGCCGACGAACTTCCACCAGCTTGTGGCTTCGTATTCGCCGAGCCGGCGCTGGTCGCACGAGGTGAGGATCTGCCAGAAGCGTGCGCCGAAGAAGGCCAGATCGTCGGGCGTGAGGCCGGTGCTGGGCCCGAACGCCAGGAGAATATCGCGCAACAGCGTACCGGCATCAGCGGGCGCGCGTGGGAACAGCGCCGGGACCTGAAATGTCGGGTAATCGTACTGTGTGAAGGCGACGCGTGTCGTGGGCACGAGATGATCGGCGACTTTGCGCCCATCGAACGACGGGATGCGGCGCATGGTGTCGATTACATGCTTGTAGAAGCCCGGGAAGAATCGAAATCCGTGTTCGCCGGGCAGTCGGTGCAGGAGGGATGCGACGCCGGTGTCGGCGGTCTCGTGTCCGCTGGTGCCGGCGCCATCGTCGATCAGGGGAATGCTGCGAGCCTTGCCGCCGGCACCGTTGCGGCGCTCGAGGATCACGACCTCGAAGCCGCGCTCCATCAGCTCGTGCGCGGCGCTCATGCCGGCGACGCCACCGCCCAACAAGATGACCCGAGTTGGCAATGGATTGCTCAGTTATTATAGGTAAACTGGTTGGCCTGACTGTTCTGAGGAGGACCGCTACCGCCAAGCGTGGTTACGGTTACGTCTACTGTTTGGTTCGGCCTACCGGGCAGTGGTTGCGGCAGTGGCAGCGTGATCTGCGTGTCAGAGTTAATCGTAAAGTCACCGGACAAAATGGGCTGTCTAAACATTACCTGCGTAGCCCCGAGGAGATTTCGGCCCCTGATAATAACGCTAGCGTTATCGTCGGACGCTGTTACTGCGGCAATGGTGGGAGCGGGCACGTAAATCCTGACAATCGAGTCGTCCTCTTTAATGCGAAGCGCAATTTTTTCGCGCACACGGAAAAGGAATTTTGGCTCGGTAGTGATCTGCAGGAACTGGAGCGACACGTCCCTTGCGACGACGAGCTCCACTGGCGCGCCGCCGAGGGCCAGCACTACTCCGGTGCCGCTGTCAAGCGCGGACGAACGGAGCAGGGAACCGCCCCCAAGAAACGGGATGATTTGGTCCTGCGGCAATACGTAGGAGCCTGCCAGGTTAGGGGTCTGCGCGACCAGGAACAGCCCCTGGCCAAGCACCGTAGCGAATGGGCCGAGGCGGCCGCGGTCCTCTAGCCGGCCAATGGCGTTGGAAATCGCGCCCACCAGCGCTTCGCCTACGGGTGATGTGGGAATCCACTGCCAGCCAGCAGGAGGAGGTACTGGTGGCCATTGCCAGAGCCCTTGCCTTGCTTCTCCGCCGCGGATCTGCCAAACACGTGTGGCATCGTCTGCGACGAAGGGTGCCCCCACGATTCCACCCGGCGGTGCAAAGCGGTCCCCCACTGCTACCAAACCCCGGAAGACCACCGCGTCTTCGAGACGAGCAATCACGTTGGCGGCGCGCCGGAACAACGTCAATACGCTCGCCAACTCCGGATCTGCCATCTGTGCGCCGCGAACCTGGACGATCACCTGCAGCGTTGCCAACCGGATCGTGTCCCTGTCCTCGATCCTTAGCGGCGCATCGGGAAGTATTCTTTCCTCCCGCACGAAATCCGTATCGGGCGATAGCGGACCGGATAACGGTAGGAAGGACGCCGCGACGCGAGCTCGGCTCGCCTCTTCCTGAATGACCTGGTTGACACGAGCCCACTGCTCGTCCGTCCACGGAACTTGCGGGTCGTTTGGCATCTCGGCACCCCGTCGTTGTTGCTTGTCTCAAACTGAACGTTATTCCTGGCCGGTCGTCCCTCCTCCGGCGCGCGGACGCGCGGGGGCATGTTTGCGATCCCCCACCGCTATGAGGTGGACGTCGGTACTCGACCCGCAGCGCCTTCATGTCCACCCTGCCCAAGGCGATGCACTGGTCGCGATTGAGCCACTCCAGCTCTTTGTCAGCGGTGGTGTAGGTCGGAGTGCCCACGAACGTGGGCTGCGCATCGAACTCGCCGCGTAGCGCGCGAGGGTAGCCGGCCGGACCGAGCTCGAAGATCCCGCCATAGGAGCAGTAGAGGCGCGCGCCCCTCCGGGTCTGCAAAACCTCAGTCACGTTGACGACGCCAATGCCGTCCTTACGAATTCGCATCGAGTCGGCCGCGCCGGGCAGTATGATCCCCTCTTGGTCTGGCCCGGCAAAGCTCCCCTCCACGACGTTCCAATTGATCCGCAATCCATCCGGCAGCTCGCCCACCACCTCCTTGCAGAGGGTGATCGTGGCGCTCCAGAGGAACCTGGTCCCCAGTCCCAGCGAGGCTCACCCACTTGTTCGGCGGCGTTCGCTGTCTCGACCGCGCCGCGGCCCACCTGATAGCGTGGACACTCGGCCGACTCCCCAAGAGCGGGGGAGACCGGCTGGCCCGCGAAGCGAAGCACCGGCAAGTACTCGACCAGGCCGCCTGCTTGGCCCGGCAGGACCGCTCGAAATATGCGCGCGTTCAAATCGTGGACGCGCAGCTCGGGCAGCCCAATGGCCTGGCGAACAGGACCTCCATTGACGCGATACTCCACAGTGACGGCGTGACCCGGTCGCACCGGAGAGACCGCCACCGTGACGGGCGCTGCGAGGCCCGGAGATACGGTTCGGGGTGGCCCCGGCGTATCCGCGTCGCCCCACCACAATACCGAGCCGTCTCGGGCGCGCCGCATGGAAGGTGCGGGAGCAACCAAGGCCGAGGGCACGCTGGTTTCTCGCAGCCCCCGAGGAAAGGTTATCGTTAACTTGTTCAAAGACACGACAACTGCATGCAAAATGAGGTTCCGCCGCAGATCCGTATCAGCACTTCGTGCAGCACGACGAGACCGCGTCGATCAAATTGACGCGGGCTCGACGCAATGGCCTTGCGCAGCTCGGTGGAGAGAATACCCATTCGCCCGCTGAAGACGTGAAAGTCGGGCAGCGAAGTCAGCGTGCCACTCTGGAAAAATAGCCACATATGGGCACGGGCACTTGCCACGACCTGCAAGAACACTTCGCCTGCTGCATGCAGACGGTCGAGATCACGGAGGATATTTCCTCGCGACGAGAAGATCTCGGCCTGCGTCCACGCGCGCCAGGTCCTCCTGCGAACGTTGCTCGCGGTGCCGGCAATCGCCTCCCCAACCCCCATGCGGGCTCGCCCCTGATTAATGCCGCTTTTCGCCGTGAGCCTGGCGGAATTCTCAGCTTGTAACAAGCTTAAGCCTTCTTTGTGGAGGCGAACAAGCGCCTTGAGGTTGCGATCGTATTAGGACGACGAACATTGTGCACGACAGTGACGCGAGGATAGTCGAAAAGTATCGAAGAATTGGTAGCGGCGAGCATCTCGTTTCATGAGCGCGACGCCCCGCTCTACCTGTCCTCCCGCTGCTGAGAAGCCCTTTGGTATGCCAAACCCAGTCTTGGCATTCCACAGCGGGATGGTCAGTGGATCGACTTGTTCACATCTACCTTGTTCAGGGGGCCAAGCGCATCCCCGCTAGGGACGTGGCGCGAAACCGAAGTTCTCTCTATATCCGCCCCATGATCGCCTCGTTCCTAAAGATGCACGGCTGCGGCAACGACTTTGTCATCCTCGATGAGCGTCCCCGGCCGCTCGGCCTTACGCCGGCACATGCCGCCGCCATCGCGAACCGCCACACCGGCATCGGCTGCGACCAGGTCATCGCGATCCGGCCGGACAGGACCGCCGACGCCTTTATGGACATCACTAACCCCGACGGCTCTCCCGCAGGCGCCTGCGGCAATGCGACACGCTGCATCGCCGACATCCTCATGCGCGAACTCCGCCACGACGCGGTCACCATCCGCACCATCTCCGGCGACCTCCCCGCGATCCGCCGTCACGACGGACTGATCGAGGTCGACATGGGCATGGCCCGCCTGGACTGGAGCGAAATCCCTCTCGCCCGCCCCATGAACACCCTTAATCTTGACCTCCCGGGCGAACCGGCTGCCGTCAGCGTGGGCAATCCGCACGCAACCTTCTTCGTCTCCAACCTGGACGCAGTCCCCATTCTCGAAGCCGGCCCGCGGTTCGAACACGACCCGCTATTCCCGCAGCGTGCCAACATCGGTTTTGCCGAGATCGTAGACCCTGGCACCATTCGCCTCCGCGTCTGGGAGCGCGGTGCCGGCCTGACCCTCGCCTGCGGCTCCGGTGCCTGCGCCACGGTGGTGAATTCCCACCGTCGCGGCCTGACTAACCGCCGCGCCAAGGTCATCGTCGATGGCGGCACCCTAGATATCGAATGGCGCGACGACGGTCACGTTCTTATGGCCGGCCCAGTCGCCACCGCCTTCCGCGGACAGATCGAACTATGAGCCTTGACGTCCTCACCTTCGGCTGCCGCCTGAATAGGTATGAAAGCGAGGTTATGCGTAGTTTGGCCGCTGGTGCGACCGAGACCGTGATCGTCAACACATGTGCCGTTACCGCGGAAGCCGAACGCCAGGCCCGGCAAGCCATTCGCCGCGTGGCGCGCGAGCGTCCCGAGGCCAGCATCGTCGTCACCGGTTGCGCCGCACAGATCGACCCAGCCGCCTGGGCCACCCTGCCGAACGTTCGCCGCGTGCTCGGCAACGACGACAAAATGCGGCCGGAAAACTGGCTGCTTGGGGCTGGATCCGCGGTTTCCGACATCATGGCCGCGCGCGAAACCGCCGCGCACCTTGTCACCGAGTTCGCCGGTCGCGCCCGAGCCTTCGTGCAGGTGCAGCAGGGATGCGACCACCGCTGTACTTTCTGCGTGATCCCGTTCGGCCGCGGGCCTAATCGCTCGGTCCCGATCGGAGCAATTGCCGGCCAGGTCCGCGCCCTGGTTGCTGCCGGATATCAGGAAGTCGTGCTAACCGGCGTCGATATCGCCTCCTACGGCCCAGACCTCCCAGGCGCTCCATCCCTCGGCCAGATGATCCGCCGCCTGCTGCTTTCAGTTCCGGAACTCCCACGGCTGCGCCTGTCCTCCCTCGACCCGGCCGCGATCGACGACGACCTCTGGCGCCTGATCGCCGAGGAACCGCGGCTGATGCCGCATCTGCATCTGTCCCTGCAAGCCGGCAGCGATCTGATCCTGAAGCGGATGCGCCGGCGTCATTTGCGGGCGGGCGCGAGGGCGGTGATCGACCGTGCCCGAGACCTCCGCCCCGGCATTGCGATCGGGGCCGACCTGATCGCCGGCTTTCCGACCGAGACTGACGCGCTGTTCGAGGACACGTTGCGCTTCGTCCAAGAGACCGCGCTGCCATACTTGCACGTCTTCCCCTATAGCGAGCGGCCTGGGACGCCCGCCACGCGCATGCCCACCATCCCCAAACCAATCCGCAAAGAACGCGCCGCCGCCCTGCGGGAAGCGGGCGCCATCGAGGCTGGCCGCTTCTTCACTACGCAAGTCGGGCGTACCGTGTCGGTACCTGACTGAGGCCGCACACCTTGGCCATTCCGAACATTTCGCCCCCGTGCGTCTGGCGCAGGCGTCCGTCCCTGGCCGGCTGGTTCGCGCGCGAATCACCTTCGCGACAAAGGACACGCTGGTGGCGGAGGCTGCCTAATGGCATTGGGAAGTTTCTTCTCGCGCCTGAAAGATGGTCTGTCCCGCAGTACGCAAAAGATCTCCGGCGGCATTACTGCGGTGTTCAAGAAACGCCGACTGGACGACGAAGCGCTTGAGGAACTGGAAGACCTGCTGATCTCGGCCGACCTGGGAACCGAGGCCGCTCGCAAAGTAATCGCAGCATTCCGCCGCACCCGTTTCGGCAAGGAAGTAACGGACGAGGAGATCAAGCAGGCACTGGCCGAGGAAATCGGCACGATCCTTGCCCCGGTCGCCAGACCTCTGGAACTCGACCCCATGCGCAGACCACACGTGGTGCTTGTGGTCGGTGTCAATGGCACCGGCAAGACGACGACAATCGGCAAGCTGGCCCAGTCGTACAGGGAACAAGGCAAGCGCGCGGTCATGGCCGCGGGCGATACGTTTCGTGCCGCGGCGGTGGAGCAACTGCAAATTTGGGGCGAGCGCACTGGAACCCCGGTGGTCACAGGCGGGAAGAACGCTGACTCCGCCGGCCTGGCGTTCGATGCGCTGACGAAGGCAAAAGCCGAGGGCGCCGACGTCCTGCTGATCGACACCGCTGGCCGCTTGCACAACAAGGCGGCACTGATGGCGGAACTCGCCAAGATCATCCGCGTGCTGCGCAAGCAGGACGCCACGGCGCCGCACTCGGTGCTGCTGGTATTGGACGCCACCACGGGACAAAATGCCCTGCAGCAGGTCAAGGTGTTCAAGGAGATGGTTGCGGTTACCGGTCTGGTCGTTACCAAGCTGGATGGCAGTGCTCGAGGCGGTATTGTCGTTGCCCTCGCCGAAACTTTCGGTCTGCCGGTTCACGCCGTTGGCGTAGGGGAACAGGTTGCCGATCTGCGCCCGTTCGATGCAGGAGATTTTGCCCGCGGATTGGTTGGCGCACAGGTCCTGTCGTAGTGCCGATAAGGGCCGTTGGTTGCCTAGCCAAACGGCTAGCGAAGGCTTAGCGCTCCGGCGGCCAGACCTAAGCCACGCAAACGTCGCCTAAGACAAACCCCACGGCGTCATCGGTCTGGCTGAGTTGCGTCGTCGGGCCCCTGTCCACGCACCGGTTGCCGTCCTATCATTAAACCATGGATCTTGATTTCACCGAAGATGAAATTCAGCGCTATTCTCGCCACATTCTCTTACAGGACGTGGGTGGCATCGGGCAGGCAAAACTAAAAGCCGCCCGGGTGCTGATCGTTGGGGCCGGGGGCTTGGGTTCGCCGCTTACATTGTATTTGGCGGCCGCCGGGATCGGCACGATCGGCATCATCGACCATGACGTGGTTGATCTGTCCAACCTACAACGGCAGGTCGCCCACACGACCGATCGGATTGGAGTTTCCAAGGTCGTTTCGGCAGCGGCGGCGGCCACCGCAATCAATCCTGACGTGAAAGTTGCACCGCATCCGATGCGCCTGACCGGCGATAACGCATTGGACCTGATCAGCCGCTATGACCTCGTCTGCGACGGCACCGACAATTTCGCCACGCGCTTCCTGGTCGCCGATGCGTGCGCGTTGGCCAAGCGAACACTTGTTTCCGCCGCGGTATTAAGGTTCGAGGGCCAACTGTCGGTTTTCAAGTCGCATGAAGGCGGCCCTTGCTACCGATGCTTATATCCTGAGCCTCCGACGCCCGGCAGCGTGCCGACATGCAGTGAGGCGGGCGTGCTGGGCGCCGTAACCGGCGTGATGGGCACCTTGCAAGCCACTGAGGTGTTGAAGGAAATTCTCGGCATTGGTGAGACCTTATCGGGCCGCCTTCTGGTATGGGACGCGCTGGCGAGTCGCTTTCGCACAATCAAACTCCGGCCGGATCCGTCATGTGCGTTGTGCGGACCAGCGGCAACAATCAAAGATTTAAGCGCCCACGGCGTTTCGGACCGCCCTGACTGTGCCGTCTGATCGGACACTCGGGGTGCTGCTTTTGTCGGGGTCGCACGACCGAGCTCATTATGCCTTCGTCGTTGCCTCGGGCGCAGCGGCTCTGGGTCGCGAGGTGATCGTTTTCGCCACCAACCAGGGATGTCATGCACTTTGCGAAGTTTGGTCAGATTTATCTGATGCTGGCAGGGATGCTCGCATACGGGGCCGCGGCGTCGCGGGCTTGGATACGCTGCGGGGAGCTTGCACGGACATGGGCGTTCGGCTGATTGCCTGCGAGGCGGGGATGCGAGCCGAGGCTTTAGACGTCTCGAGGTTGATGCCGAATGTGGAAGTCGCCGGGATCGCGACGTTCCTCTCTGCTGTTGGAACTGGACAAATCATCACGATTTAAGCCATCTGCTTGCGCGAGCTTGACCCGATTCCGGGCAGCTTGGCAGGGATAATGCATGCGGCGTCCCATTTGGGTCCTTTGCGTATCGGCGTGGCTTTTGACGGCAGGCGATAGCACGGCCCGAGCCCAAGTGCCATCCGGCACATTGCAGCTACCGGGCCCGCCTCACCATGATCAGGCACCGACAGTGCCGTCTGCCGCTCCCAAGATATCGGTGCAAAAGGTGGGACCTGCGACAGCGGCAAAAATCCCGGTGGTGCCTCCGCATGGCCCAATCCATCCGCAGAGGTCCAAGGAAAAACCTGCCAGACCCGCCACTACGGTCCCGGCCAATCCGCCGCCGGCTCCGGTCAGTCCAGCGGCCAACGCCGCCACCGCTTCCCCAGCCGCCCAAGCCGAGAAACTTCCTAATCCTGAAAAGCCGGAGGGCGTCGTCTCGAAGCTGCCGCGTTTTGCTTCGCTGCGCTCTGATGATGTGAACATGCGCGCGGGGCCCGGTACACGCTACCGTATCGACTGGGTGTACCGGCGTCGCGACCTGCCGGTGGAGATCGAACGCGAATTCGACGTCTGGCGTTGGGTAAGCGACCCGGAGGGAATTCACGGGTGGGTTCATCAGGCTACCCTGATGGGTCGGCGAAGCTTCGTCGTGGAGAAAGCTGAAGCGACGCTCCGGTCGGATCCCAATGATGCCGCCCCGGCGGTTGCCATCCTTAAACCCGGGGTAATCGGACGCATCCGGTCCTGCGCGGCAGCTTCCGACTGGTGCGACGTGCAGACCGGACCTTACCGGGGCTATGTGCGGCGACAGGCTTTTTGGGGCTTACTTCCGGGCGAGGCAATCAACCCCTGACTGGCGGCTTTTGGCCTGGGAGGAGGTAGAGGTCCCGGGTCTCGTTGCTATTTAACGGTTATTCACGGGGAAATAGCGAGATCCGACTTCCGCAGGACTATCGCTGCTCGTTGGACTTAAGCAATATGTAATCGTTGCCTGTCAGAATGGCCCTTTGCAGAAAGCAATTACGCTATGAACATGATCGCCAGTCCGCAATCAACGTCGGATCAGTCGGTCGCAATGACCGCTACAAAGCACGGCTTGGTGGCGATCGTGAGCGACAACCCTGCGACGATCGAGAGGCTGGCGCCGGTTTGCGATTTCCTTGACCTGAAGATCGAGGTCGTGACCGTCGGAACAGAGTTGGAGCGCGTTCTACGGGAACGCCGTCCAATGGCCGTTATCACAGATGTCGAAGGTGAGTCTCAGGATGGCTTCCATACCATGAAGCAGGTCGCGCGCCACAGTCGCGACTTGCCGATCCTGTTGCTCACCGGCGGGGACGCGGTGCTGATGGGCGCGGTTGATGCCGTCCAGGGGCTGTGGGGTTTGACCTCTGTCACTACGACCAGTGAATTTCCCATGGCGGGCCAACTGGTGGCATTCCTTTTCAATGCTGGCCGCCGCGCCGGGTGCATGCGGTTGATACCGGTCTGATAGATCAGCCGAAATGGTGAGTTCGCGCGCGGAGGGCAGCAAGACACCGGCGCTGCTGCGCCTGGATCGAACCAAGCCTTGCCTTTATTCGGCGGATGCACCGTGTTGGCGCGAGCATTGGTGCCGACCCTTGCGGGCACTGATCGCGTAGGCGCCGAATGCCCTGTTTGGTCTGCTGTTCGGCTCCACAATCGAGGCTTGATAGGCCTCCCAATGTTCGGCTGTAAGCCCGGATGGCCCTGGTGTGATGTCCATCCGGTCCAGCGTGTCATTGCTGTAGCTATGGCGTGGCACCGGCTGGGCCAGGGCTAGCGGATAGTCGGCGCGGAGACGAACTGGCATATGGCTTCGGGTAAACCGCATATTGGTAAACAGCGGTCCGAACCAGCGATCAGTCTCGACGATGCCCTCAAACAGGCAGATCCCGCCCGCCTGTGGCAGGTTTGCCGGCGAGCGTAGCAGTAAATGCCAGTCGGGTGCCGTCTCCGCGATCAACCCTGTCCATAGTTGCACAGTGCCCGGCTCCGGTAATGCGGTCAGGAAGGGCGGCGAACATCCCTTTAGAGCCTCGGGTACAACAGCGTCGAACTCGGCTGCATAATTGGGAAGTTGAGCGGACGGCAACAAGGGCATCCAGTCCGGAGCGTCGTCGCAGCGCCAAAATATCTCTGTACCGTCCCAAAGCATTTCAACGTCGATTGGCGAGAATAGCCACCAGCCGAACGCGGTAGCACTGGTCAGTGCCTCACAGTAACGCACCGCCCGCACGGGCAGCGTGCCGCACGCAGACCGCTCCGCCCGGATCGGTGCTCGGCCACGGCCGGCGATCTGATGAAAACGGACGATTGGGTCGTTGGAGTTTGTCATCTGCAGGTGACCTTCGTGGCAGAGGCAAAAAAACCCACCAGACCGGAACGCAACGGCGCCCTCCGGCGTCTTCGTTGACGCGCGAAGGCGCTCGCGCCACCGTAGATCGTCGGCGGCGCGTGCCAAGGTTTGTTGGGTTGGCCTGGTGGGTGTGGCCCGCGTAGCGGAGGTGTTAATCTCCCCGCGGAACGGTCAGGAACGCGTCAAGTCGAGCCAAGTGCTCAGGCGTTGGCAACCGGCAGGCGGAACCCGCCACCCAGCCGGATCTTGCCGGCGTCGGCGGTGGTCACCGGTAGGCGGAAGCCGCCGCCGAGACCGATCTTACCGGCATCGGCGGTAGTCACTGGTAGACGGAAGCCGCCTCCCAGGCGGATTTTACCGGCATCGACGGTCTTAACGGCGGCGGTATCGGCCTTCGCACAAAACAGCATTGGAAGCTCCTATCGAGTTGAGACGTGTCAACAGAAACAGGGCAGCCAGCGTGTGCAGACTGCCCTTTAAAAGTCTCGATTGCTTACGCAAGACCAAGCCGAGGTTTCGACGTCGGCTAGTTAGTCCAGTAGCCGGTGCTAGTAATCGCCCCGGTTCCCGGACTTGATGGTCTCAAGACGTAGTTGTCCTGTTGACGGACAAATATTTATCCGGATTATAAACCTTCGTCAAGATATATTTCCTATGTATGCGAAAATTATCTGATCAGTCGCTCAGTGACGGATTAAAGCGCGCATGGATCCGGTCGGCGCCACCAGCCCGGACATGGCCGCCCTGATCCAAACCCGGTGTCAATGACCGGCTGCCGGCTGCCCCGAACGACAGGAGCGAACGAGCTACCATCTCGGCCAGCGCCGCGATGCCGGTGCTCCAAATCAAGTCTCATTCTCAGCGAAATCACGCTCGTCTCGGTATTGGAACTGAGACGACGGCCCGGCCCTGTATCACTCCATCATCCCATCGCGAGGCGATCGCTGAGCGAAAACCTGTCGCCAATCAGAGCTTACGGGACCTCCTGTGAGCGCCTCCGCCGGCACCGAATGGCGCCGTACGCATGTTTGGAAGGAGATATGTTGCCGAACTGCATCCTTTTCGATACAAACGGAAAGATTGGATACGCAATGGGGGATTCCCATGAATACAACCACCATCTGAGAGGGGCGCGCAATTCTTCGGCAAGTCGCCTACCCCGACGATACCACTGCGGATGGTGGTCCCAAGCTACGTCTGCGCCTTTTTGGGCACATGGCAGTGGACGACAATGAGGGTCAGACCTACCTGCCGCGAACGCGGAAGACGCGTGCGCTGATGGCGTTGCTGGCAATGTCCAGCCCGAAACCGATGCTGCGCCCGCAACTGGCCTCACTGCTTTGGAGCCAGCGGGAAAACGAGCAGGCCCGGGCATCGCTGCGTCAAAGCTGTACATGAGTTGCAGGATACTCTTGGCACTTCCTGGAGCCACGTCTTCGTCACAGATCGGCATCATCTATCGTTACGCGGAACGCAACTCCAGATTGATGCACTGATGCTGGCTCAGCCAGCGCGGATCTCGCCGAAACTTCTCGATCGTTATGATGAGGCGCTGCTCGAGGACCTCAACGGGCTAGATCCGGCGTTCGATCGCTGGCTGGAAAACGAGCGCGGCCGGTTTGTTCGCATCCGCCGAACGATCGGGGAGAGTCTTCTTGCGCAATACGATGATCCGCTCGCCGCAATAGAAGCCGCGGAGCAGATCCTGGTGGTCGACCGCAGGCATGAGGCCGCATGGCGCGCGCTCATACGTTGCCACGCAGAGAGGGGCGACGTTCGCGCTGCGGTAGCTGCGTATGATCGTTGCCGCGGTACCCTAGCGGAAACGGGGGACGCGCAGCCGTCACTAGAAACCGAGGAACTGATCGGTCGCATCCGTACCCAGAGGCCTTCTACCCAGTCCGGGCAGCGACCTGGAATGCCGTCAGAGGCGCCGGTACGGATACCTCCGGCCCTCCGGCCGAAAGCTCAACGGGACCGCAGATCGCTGCGCCTGCGCGTCGTGCCGTTGCGGACGATCGGTGAGGAACATGACGACGGACTTGAAGTTGGCCTCGCCGAAGAGATTTCCGCGGGGCTTTCGCGATTTCGTTGGATCTCGTGTCTGCCGGCGGCGCTCCGGCCCTCCGGAACGTCCGCCAACCTCACCGGGGGTGACTTTAATAGGGATGTGCCCGACGGTGGGTGGTCCAGCGTCGAGGCGGACCTCATCCTCGATGGGACGCTTCAGCGCGCCCTGACGCGCATTCGTGTGATTGTTCGCTTGGTCGATATGCGTGCCGGCGGAGAGATAGTATGGGCGGCGCGCTTCGATCGCGATCTGACTGATGCGCTTGCCCTGCAGGATGAATTGGGAGCCGCGATCGTGGCTCAGGTCGATCCTGAGTTAATGCAACATGAGGGTCGTCGCACCGCGGCGGCGAGGTCGGATGACCTGACCGCGCAGGATTTGCTGCTCCAGGCTCTTCCGGCGATCTACCGTATGGAGCGGGACAGCTTCCTGCATGCCCGGCGACTATTGGAGATGTCGCTGCGCGCTGACCCCGGCAGTTCCGTCGCGCATGGCTGGCTCGCTTACTGGGACCTGCTCTATGTCGGGCAGGGTTGGTCCGATGACCCGGCGGCATCCACGGCCGAGGCGGCTCGTCTAGCCGAGCGCGCGGTGATGCTTGATCCGGGCGATGCGCGAGCGCTAACCCTGGCCGGGCATGTGAGGGGCTTCCTAGGTAAGCATCCGGAGGAAGCCACCGCTTTGCACGAACGAGCCATTGCCCTCAACCCGAACCTCGCTCTCGCCTGGTGCTTTTCCGGCCTCGCTCATTCTTATATGGGCCGCCACGAGGAGGGGCTGCGACGGATAAATGTGGCGGTACGACTTTCGCCGTCCGACCCGCATGGGTTTTTCTTCGATATGGCATTGATCATGCCGCACCTGATGCGCGGCGACTACCCGGCAGCGATCCAGGCAGGGCGGCGTGCGATCGAGATAAACCCATACTTTTCCTCGGCCTATAAGGGATACCTAGCGGCCTTAGGTTTAATGGATCGCCGACGAGAGGCCCACGAGGTTTTGCTCCGTCTGCTGGCACTGGAACCGCGCTTTTCGGTAACGGAGGCTATGAGCCGGTCGCCGTTGTCTCGACCTGAGGATGTCGCACGATATGCAGAGGGGCTCCGTCGGGCCGGGCTTCGGGAGGACGCGGGCCCTTTGCTTGAGAAACCCGCCACCATAGCGCGCCCAAGGTCGGTCATTGATCTTGTTTTCGCCGCCCCGCACAATCGCCCTTCCGATGCTGCATAACTGGCCGGAACAGGGGACTGCGGAATGACACGACTACTTAGAGAATTTGGCCGCGGACTCGGCGCAGTCTCGCTGCTGACCGGAATGCTGACGTCCGCGGTTTGGGTGCCAATGGCGGCGGGTCAAGGCTCAGGATCAGCGACACTGGATGCGGCAAAGGGACGTGGACAGGTATTGTGTGGTTTGTCGGGCCAGGTGCCAGGCTTTTCTCTGCCTGATAGCCAAGGTGTAATGAAGGGGCTTGACGCGGATAGCTGCCGAGCGGTCGCGACGGCAGCGCTGGGTGACGCGAGCAAAGCGAAATTCGTGGCCACCACAACGCAGAACCGCTTCACCGCGCTGCAGTCCGGTGAGGTCGATCTTTTGTCCCGCAGTACGACTTGGACCCTGGGCCGCGAGGGCAACCTCGGACTAGAATTTGCCTGGGTTAATTACTACGACGGAACCGGCTTCCTGGTAAAGAATTCGGCCGGCGTAAAATCAGCCAAGGAGATGGACGGGGCTTCGATTTGCGTGCAGCCGGGCACCAGCACCGAATTGGCGATCAACGACTACTTTCGTCTGAACAACATAAAGTTCTCCCCAATCCTGATACAGGATCTTCCTGAGCTTGAGGGCGCGTTTCTGTCCGGACGCTGCGATGCCTACTCGACCGATGCGTCCGCTTTAGCAACGTTCCGATTTAGTCAAGGACCGAAGGCAAACGATCTGTTGCTGCTGCCTGAAATCATCAGCAAGGAGCCGCTGGGGGTGATGGTCCGCAAGGGCGACGACAAGTGGTTCGACATCGTGCGGTGGACGTTCATCGCCATGATCACGGCCGAGGAGAAAGGGATTACCAGCGCGACGGTAGATAGCTTCTTGACCAGCGCAGATCCGGACATTCGACGACTGCTGGGTCTCGAAGGCGACATGGGAAAGGCGTTGGGGCTGGATAATAAATGGGCCTACAACGTGATCAAGCAGGTGGGCAATTTTGGCGAGGTCTGGGATCGGAACATTACGCCGATGGGGGTGTCGCGAGGGATCAACAACATCTGGTCGAAAGGTGGATTGCAATACGCGCCGCCGATCAGGTGAGGTTGATGGGTCGAAGCTTTTCCGGCCGCGATCGGCGCCTGCTATTGCGAGTCGCTGCCGCCATCAGGCGCACCTCAGGAAGTTAACCCCTAAGCCAGGCTATCAATATTCCCACCGGCCTAAGGGGCGAAGAAGTCGTGTTGGTTGAGCCCTTGCCCAATGGGAGCCCGCACCTGCCGCGATACCTTCATCGGCCAATTTTGCCCTTTTGCTTTGTATCCCTGTTTTGGTCCTCGGCGTTCCACTTTTGACAGGCCCCTGCTGGCTGGCGCCACCCAGGCAATAAATTAACTTGGCGGGGGCACGGATTCTCTCGCTCGAGAGGCACCATCGGTGTGGAAAGAGGCCGTCCGTGCTAGAAGCGATACCGACCCCGACTCGGGCCCCACAGGAGGAAACGATGGCCATCACCGAAAAGCCGATTTAGACCGATCGGAACCTCGCGCTGGAACTCGTTCGCGTCACCGAGGCGGCCGCAATTGCGGCCTCCCGCTGGATCGGCCTGGGTAAGAAGAACGAGGCTGATGGCGCCGCTGTTGAAGCCATGCGCAAGGCGTTCGACGCGGTTGCGATCGATGGCACGGTGGTGATCGGCGAGGGGGAGATGGACGAGGCGCCGATGCTGTTCATCGGCGAAAAGGTCGGTGCCGGGGGCCCACGGATGGACATCGCGGTCGATCCACTCGAGGGGACCACCCTGACGGCCAAAGCCGGCCCAAATGCATTAGCTACGATCGCGTTAGCGGAGCATGGGAATTTTCTGCATGCGCCGGACATTTATATGGACAAGATCGCGGTGGGCGGGGGTCTGCCGGTGGGGGTGGTCAACCTCGACGATTCGGTTGGCGCCAATCTGCGCAGCCTGGCGCGGGCGAAACGATGTGACGTATCCGACTTGAAGGTCTGCATGCTCGACCGGGACCGCCACGCCGACCTGATCGCGCATTGCCGGGAGGCAGGCGCCCGGCTCATGCTGATCAGTGATGGCGATGTGGCGGGAGTGATCGCGACGGCGATGCCGGATGCCGATATCGACATCTATCTGGGGTCGGGCGGCGCGCCGGAGGGCGTATTGGCAGCGGCGGCTTTACGCTGCGTTGGCGGCCAGATGCAGGGGCGACTGCTGTATGAAACTGACAAGCAGATAGAGCGTGTGCGTGCCATGGGTCATCCCGACCCAAAGCGATGTTTCTCAGTGGAGGAACTTGCCAAGGGCGACGTGATGTTCGCGGCCACTGGCGTCACTCATGGCGCCATGCTTCGGGGGGTGCGGCGCCGAGCGGGCAGCGCGATCACCCATTCGATCGTGATGCGGAGCCGGTCCGGCACTGTGCGTTTCATCGAGGCTCACCATAATTTTGAGCAGAAGACCTGGACGCCGACCTAGTGGAGCCGAGGGCGGATGGATCCTCGCTGAAGGGGGGGAAATCGTCCTCGGCGTGTCCAAAAGCCTTTCCGGGCGCCGCTGGTTATGGCGCACTGGCGAGGAACGGGTGGCGGCAGGGATCGCCCAACGACTGGCGTTGCCCGAGATTGTCAGCCGACTGCTGGCTGCCCGCGGCATTGGTATCGACGACGCCGCCGACTTCCTGGAGCCGACGTTGCGGGTGCTGTTGCCCGACCCGTCCGTGATGACCGACGTGGACATCGCGGCAGACCGGCTGGCCGACGCGGTTCGGCGCGGGGAGACCGTCGCGGTTTATGGCGACTATGACGTCGACGGTGCCTGCAGCGCGGCGCTAATGGTGGGGTTCCTAAGGGCGCTGGGATGTTCCGTGCATCAGCACGTGCCCGATCGGATCAAGGAGGGTTATGGGCCGAACGCGCCGGCCCTGGCGGGATTGGTTGCTCGCGGGGCCAGCCTGATCGTCTGTGTCGATTGCGGAACTACCGCGGCGGTCGCGCTGTCCGCGGTCGCACGTCAGGCCGAGGTCATCGTTCTGGACCACCACAAGGCCGAAGGACCGCCGCCATCGATCCTGGCGACGGTGAATCCAAACCGGCTCGATGACGGCTCCGGCCTAACCCATTTGTGCGCCGCCGGGGTCGCGTTCCTCACTGCGGTGGCAACGGTGCGGGCGCTCCGCCGGCTCGGCTTTTTCGCGAGCCGGCCTGAACCAGATTTAATCGGGCATTTAGACTTGGTGGCCTTGGCGACGGTATGCGATGTGATGCCGCTGACCGGCGTGAATTGGGCGTTCGTGTGCCAAGGGCTCAAGGTGATGGCCCGACGGTCGCGGCCAGGGATTGCCGCACTGCTGGATGTGACCCAGGCTCGGGCGAAGCTGAACGCCTCCACCTGCGGTTATGCGCTGGGACCTCGCATCAACGCCGGCGGCCGGATCAGCGAGGCGGACCTGGGGCTGCGCCTGCTGCTGAGCGAGGATCGTCTGGAGGCGCTGGCATTAGCCGAAAAGTTGGAATTGGTGAACCGGATGCGGCAGGACGTCGAGGCTGGCATCACGGATGCCGCAATGCTGGCCGCCGAGGTTCAAGTGGGGGCAGGGCGGGCAGCGGTGCTGGTATCGGGGCAAGGCTGGCATCCGGGCGTGGTCGGGATCATCGCCGGCCGGATCAAGGAACGCTTTAACCGCCCGGCCTGCGTGGCCGGATTTGCCGATGGGCTGGGCAGGGGCTCCGGTCGCTCGGTTCCGGGCATCGACCTCGGGGCGGCGGTGACCGCAGCACGGCAGTCGGGGCTGCTGGTGACCGGTGGCGGACACCCCATGGCAGCCGGATTTTCCGTGCAAGCCGAGCGGCTGGAGGCCTTTCACGCGTTTCTGGACGAGCGGTTAGCGGCGGCGTCCGTTCTCCCGAGCGCGGCCGATCTGATCATCGAGGGCTCGCTGGCGGTTTCCGGTGCAACGGTCGATGTCGCACGGCATTTGGAACGGTTGGCTCCGTTCGGGGCTAGTAACGAGGAACCTGTTCTGGTATTGCACCGGGCTCGGGTCGTGCGGGCGGACCGGGTGGGACGGGAGGCAAACTCGATCCGAGCATTCGTGGAGGGCGAGAGCGGCGGACCACGCCTCAAAGCGATGATGTTTCGAACGAAGGAGAGTGCGCTGGCGGATGCGCTGCTGGCGCGGGCCGAGGGGGTGCCGCTACATTTGGCCGGGCACCTGCGGGCCGAGGAATGGAATGGGACCGTCAGCCTATGCTTCGTCATTTCGGATGCCGCGGTGGCGTGACGCTGGGTTTGGAGGTTATTTGGTGGAGGCTGAAGTCACACGTCTCGC
Source organism: uncultured Alphaproteobacteria bacterium (assembly GCA_963819345.1). GTDB lineage: Bacteria > Pseudomonadota > Alphaproteobacteria > Acetobacterales > Acetobacteraceae > Rhodopila. The sequence continues at coordinate 57,741 of CAWFVX010000018.1, read as the reverse complement.
CGGACACAAACCGGACCACCGGGCATATGCTGTAGTTGCGGTATCTTACCCGCCTGGCGACGACAACCAGGGATTAGTCTCCCAGAGCTTGGCGAGCACCGCCTGTTCTGCCCGCATCTGCGCCAGCCAGTCCGCGCCCTCCGCCCAGGCTGCGTAATACCCGCTCTCCTCTGCCTGTTCGGCGAAAGGGCCGGCCTGGGCCACCGTGCGAATTGCATTTACCAGGGAAGCAACCGCGTAGGGAGGCGTTCCGGCCGGTACGCCGATCCCCCGTGTGATAAAGGCCGAGAGTGCGATGCCGCCCTCGTCCAGCGCAGAGGCGTCCGGTGGGGGGCCGAACCGCCGCCCCGCCGCGATGCCTACCGCGGACAGAGCGCCGTCACGCAGGTCGCCGATCGCGGCCGAGAGTCCGAGCGCGGCAGCCGAGACATTGCCATCCAGCACCGCCTGTCGAGCCGCCTCGGAGGATGGGAAGGTGATGATGTTCAGCTGCGTCTGCGCCAGCACCTGCAACCGGAGTGCCGCCAGGTGGGGCGGACTTCCGGCGGGCGGCGTTCCCAGCGGCACCGCGTCGCCATCGTCGCTGGCACGCCGAATGATGTCCTGGATGGAATTCGCCGGCTCACTCGCCAGAGAGAAGAACGCGATCGGCTCGCGCTCGATCTGCCCGAGTAACAGGATGCGCTTGCCGAGGGAAAGCTCACCGCGGTCGATCATGCGTGCCGGCAAGGTGGGGGTAGTCACCCAGCCGATCGTCATGCCGTTTGGAGGTGCGTCGCCCAATGCCGCCAGCATCGCTCGCCCGGCATCACCGGGCAGATTGGTCGGTGCTATGTCATTCGCGGGCAGATATGGTGCCAGATACTTCACGAAGTCGCGTGCGGTCCGGTCAGCGGGAGTCCCTCTTGGGAATCCGAGCAGAAGGGTCAAAGGCCGCTTCGGCCGGATCGATTGGACTGCCCGAGCAGGCGGCGCCACCGTCACCATGGCCGCGAACCCGGTCAGCAGGCGTCGCCGGCGGATGGTCATCGTGGCGGGGCGGTCACGGTTCGAGTAGACGCCGCTTTAGCGGGAACGGGCGCGGCGGCCTCCCGGCGCAGGCGATGCTCCCCCAAGAACAGCAAGATCGGCGCCGCGATGAAGATCGACGAGGAAGTGCCGACGACGATGCCGAACAGCATCACCCAGGCAAATCCCGAGATCGATTCGCCGCCGAACAGGGCCAACGGCAGGCTGGCCAGGAACACGGTCATTGATGTGCCGAGGGTCCGGTTCAGGGTCTCGTTGATCGACAAATCTATCAGTTCCCGCAGCGGCATCGATTTGTATTTTCGAAGATTTTCGCGGACGCGGTCGTACACCACGACTTTGTCGTTCGTGGAATAGCCCAGCACGGTCAGGATAGCGGCGACCATCACCAAATCAAACTCGATACGGGTCAGCGCCAAGAAACCGATCGCCTTGGTGATATCCAAGACCAGGGTTACCACCGCGCCAACAGCAAACTGCCACTCGAAGCGGAACCAGATGTAAACCAGGATCATCAGCAGGCTGATCCCAAGCGCGAGCAAGCCGTTGCGGAACAACTCAGCCGAGACGCTGGCACCGACCGCATCGGTTCGCTGAATGGTCGCGCCAGGGACGCCTTTCTCCAGCGCCGTCCTCACTCGCGCTACAGCAGCCTGCGTCGCCTGCTCGCTCGGCTGGGCGCCGAGGCGGATTAGCACCTCGGACGGATCGCCGAAGCGCTGCACGCCCTGGTCGGGCACGTGTTCGGCGTTTAGCGCGGCACGGATCTGGGCGAAATCGGTCGGTCCCTGGGTGCGGACCTCCATGACTACGCCGCCTGAGAAGTCGATGCCCAGGTTCAGGCCAGGATAGAAGAACAAGGCGACGGAGGCCGTGGAAAGGACCGCCGAGACGATCAGGCCGAGGAACCGGCCCCGCATGAAGTGGATACGAGTGTTATCAGGAACCAGGCGAAAGCGGGGTTTGACGAACATATGCGGAAACCCTCAAACCGGCAGCAGCTTCGGCCGCGTGGCAATATACCAGCGCGAGACCAGTAGCCGGGTCAGCATCCAGGCAGTGAACAGCGAGGTTGCGATCCCGACCGTGATTGTCACGGCGAAGCCCTTGACCGGCCCGGAACCGAATACGAATAGCATCACGTGCGCCAGAAAGGCGGTGGCATTGCTATCGAAGATAGTGCTGTAAGCCCGCGAAAAGCCGTGCTCCAGCGCGGCCAGCGGAGGGCGGCCGAGCTTCTGTTCCTCGCGAATTCGCTCGTTGATCAAGATGTTGGCGTCCACGGCCATGCCCAGCGTCAATAAAATACCGGCCATGCCCGGCAGCGTCAGCGTCGCCTGCAGCAGCGACATAATGCCCAGCATCAGGAACAGATTGATCACCAGGGCGAGGTTCGCGAACCAGCCGAACAGTCCGTAAAAAACGCCCATAAACGCAATAACGAACAAAAAGCCGACGACCAGCGAGATCGCGCCGGCCCTGATGCTGTCCGCCCCGAGTTCCGGCCCGACCGAGCGCTGTTCCACCACGGTCAGCGGAGCCGGCAAAGCACCCGCGCGCAGCAGCACCGCCAAATCGTTGGCAGAAGTCGCGTTGAATGACCCGCTGATTTGCCCCCGGCCGCCAGTGATAGCCTCCCGGATGACCGGCGCGGAGATCACCTTGTCGTCGAGCACGATCGCGAACCGATGGTTCACATTCGCTCGGCTGATATCAGCGAAGCGCCGCGCACCGACGGAATTGAATGTGAAATTGACCACCCAGTCGCCGGTTTCGGGACTGGTGCCCGCGCGGGCGTCGGTCAGGTCAGCGCCGTCAACGTCGATGCGCTTGCGCACCGCGATTTTCTCGCCCGGACGGTCCTGCATCTGCAGGAAGTCGTCACCCGGCGGCGGCGGGCCACCGCCATTGGCGTTGGCGGTCTCATCGACCAGGCGGAAAGTCATGTGGGCGGTCTTGCCGATCAACTGTTTGATGCGGTCGGGGTCGCCTACGCCGGGAAGCTGGACGACGATACGGCTTTGGCCTTGCCGGGTGATCTGTGGGTCGACCACACCCGTTTCGTCGATGCGACGCCGGACGATCTCGATGGATTGGTCAACCGCCCCGGCCGCCCTCGCCGCGAGCGCAGGCGCCGACAGGGTCAGCGTGATGGTGCCGTCCGGATCGGATCCAATCACCGTGTCCGGACGGCCGGTGGATGCGTCCTGACCGATCAGGGGCTTCATCGCGGCAATAGCAGCATCGGTCTTAGTGGCGTCCCGCAGGCGCAGTAGGACTCGATTTTGGTCAGGTTGTGGCTCGAGGGTCTGATAGAAAATCTGACCATTGCGCAAAGCTTGGCGGACGCCGTCGGCGAGGCTGTCCAGACGCTCCTTCAGCACCGCTTTCATGTCGACCTCAAGTAGCAGGTAGCTGCCGCCGCGGAGGTCAAGGCCCAAATGGACGCTTCGCCACGGCATCCACGAGGCCGGCGACGGGAACAGGTTTGGCACGCCCAGCAAAATCCCAAGCAGGCAGGCGCCCAGGATGAGCGTGGTTTTCATGCGGCTGAAGTACATCATGGTCTTGCGCGCGGGGCTCCTGGACGCCGATTTGCTCGTTTGGCGCGGTGCTATGCGCAGCCACCGCGCCGATTGTCCAGTGCAGTTGTGACTCGCGGGGTTGCCACGTCGCCCGACACTCGGGTGTTCGAGACAATGTATCGGTTGGTTAACGTGCCGCGAGTTCGACGACTTCGAGTATAGGAACTCGATGCCGGGAATCCCCTGTTGAATGTCTTGCCGTTTCTAGGCTGCCGTCTTGCGGCGGACCGCGCGATGGCGAAGGCGGCAAACCGATCAGACGCGCCCTAGCGCTTCCTGTATGGCACGTGCGAGATCAGCTTGCTGGTATGGTTTGGACAGGAGAGCCAGATCGGTCGCCTCAGCTTCCGATGCTCCCTGAACGTGCCCGGCCGTATAGCCCGAGGTCAACAACGCCTTGAGCTCCGGGCATAGCCGTCGCGCCTCTCGGACTAGTTCGACTCCATTCATCCCGCCCGGCATCACGACGTCAGTGAGCATCAAATCGATCGAAGGCGGATCAGGCGTGGCGAGGATAGCCAAGGCCTCCGGCGCGGAGCCGGCGATGATCGACAGGTAGCCAAGATCTTCTAGTTGCATTGCGACGAGTTCGCGCACGTCGGCATCATCCTCGACAACGAGGATGACCCCCGACCCGATCCGAGAGACGGACGTGGCCTCCGGCGTCGCGGATCCAAGCACGACTTCCGGCAGGTGAATGCGAATTCTGGTTCCCGAGCCCGGCGCACTCTCTATAGTCAGAAAGCCACCGGATTGACGAACGAAACCATAGACCTGACTGAGGCCAAGGCCGGTTCCCTTGCCCGTTTCCTTCGTTGTAAAAAACGGTTCGGTGGCCCGCTCAACGACCTCGGGCGGCATGCCCAAGCCGGTGTCCGCGACCTCGACCACAACATAATTTCCTGGTCTGGCATCCGCATGACGCGCCGCGGAACGGGCATCGAGCGCCAAATTCCCACTGCGGACGGTAAGTGTTCCCCCGTCCGGCATGGCGTCGCGGGCATTCACAACGAGATTGAGCACCGCGGAGCCGAATTGCGCTGGATCGACCTCGCACGCACCTGCCGCCGCATCCAGGACGAACTCAACGGCAACGGACTCGCCAAGCATGCGCGTCGTGAGGACGTCGAACTCCCGGATCATTTCGTTGATCAGACGCGTCTCCGGCCGCAAAGTCTGCCGACGGGCGAAGGCTAGAAGCTGGCTCGTGAGCTGAGCACCCCGTGTTGCGCCTTTGTGAGCGGTCGCAATGAGCCGGGAAAGGCGGTCGTCTCCGTCAACCGCGCGGCCGAGCAGCTCGAGATTGCCCATGATGACCAGCAGAAGGTTGTTGAAATCATGGGCGACGCCGCCAGTAAGTTGGCCGACCGCCTCCATCTTCTGCGCTTGCCGCAGTGCATCCTCGGCTTGGCGGCGTTCCGCGACCTCGGCTTGGACGCGCTGCTCGAGCGTTTCGTTAATCTGCCGCAGCGCTTCCTCCGCCCGTCGACGATCGAGCGCCAGACCAACCAGATTTGCAACCGCCTGCAGGAAGTCGATGTCGTGCTCGGTGAAGGCGCCTGGCGCCTCGCTGTCGACCTCGAGTACCCCAAACGGATCGCTATCGCCGAGCAGAATAACGTTGAGGGCGCGCCGGACTCCATGCTCCAAAAGCAATTCAGGCGTTTTGAAGCGGTCCTCATCCTGTAGATGGTTAGAGATGACAGGCTTGCCGGTATGCAGGGCGTAACCGGCCGGCGAGCTCAGCTCCGCACCTAGCCTGGCATGACCGACAACACCCTCATGCCAGCCTACCCCCGCGCGGACCAAGAATTGCTTCTCATGCGGAAGGTATTCCAAGACCTTGCAGAATCGCACGCCCATCCCGAGCGCGGTCATCCGGGTAGCCTCCGCCAGGAGATTGGCGAAGGTGACATCACCAAGCGCCCGCCGGCCAAACTCGGCGAGGAGGGCCTGCTGGCGAAGCCGGGCCTCGAGTTCGTCAAGACTGGCTGGCGGCGAATCGCTCGCGGGCCCCGGCTGGTTCGGGGGATCGGTCAACGGATTAAGGTGAAATCAGGCATTATTGATTAACTATGTTCCAGCTGTCTGGGTTGCGGGGATCCTACTTCTACTTGCGGGTGTTGGCTTTACCTAGAGTAGGTTACCCGGTGATTTGTCAACGTGAGTCGTCAGCGCGCCCCGACCAAGCTTCCGAGAGCGGATGATGTTCCTCCATCAGTTTCCGCAGCCGCTCGACCTGAATATGCGTGTAGATCTGCACCGTAGCGATATCCGCATGCCCCAGCAGCGCCTGCAGGCTGCGCAAATCCGCTCCACGCGCAAGCATGTGGGAGGCGAAGGAGTGTCGCAACACGTGCGGCGAGACGCGCTCTGGCTCGAGGCCGGCCGCCAGAGCGATCTGCTTCAGTAGTAGGAAAAACGCTTGTCGCGTCAGCGGCTGCTTCGGGTCGCGGCCGGGAAATAGCCATCGGCTGTTCGCCTCGGTAACTGCCAGCAGCGCGCCCGCTGCCTCTTTCGCAGCGCGGGAAAGCGGCACCATCCGCTCCTTGCCGCCCTTACCTCTGATGATCATCACCTCGGCCTTGGCGCCTAGTGCCGAGCGGGGCAGTAACAGCAACTCCGAGACACGCATACCGGTGGCGTAAAGCAGCTCCAGCCCCGCTCGGCCTAGCGCGCCAATCCGCCCGGGCTTGCGAACCGCCGCCTCCAACAGTGCATCGATTTCCTGCTCCGACAGGAATTTGGGCAACGGCTTTGGCAGCCTTGGCGTATCGAGCTGGCTGGTCGGATCGTCCGTCCGCATTCCCTCCTTCAACAGAAACAGGTGGAACTGGCGCAGTGCCGACAGTCGCCGAGCAGCCGTGCGGGCCGACAAACCGATACCCTGCAGAGAAGCCATATAGCGATGACATGTGTCCGCGTCGGCCTCGGCGGGAGGATGGCCGCGTCCAGCAGCAAATTCAGCAAAATTGCTGAGGTCGCTGGCATAAGATTCGATGGTGTTCCGAGCGGCACCCCGCTCGATCGTCAGCATCTCCAGGAACGCGTCGACCTTCGAGTCCATTGGATCCGCTCTTAGAACGACTATTGGTGCGGGCCGAACTTGTCGTTCGGCACGACCTTCTCGACCGTTTGCGGGTGTGGCTTTGGCGGGAAGACGCCAAGCATCAGCACACCACCCGCGAGAGCGATCAGGCCGGCCAGCACCACAAAGAAGAAAATGCGTATCATCGAGGCTCCTGAAACCCGTTTTCCTCAACGCTCAATCGTGGCCGCCCGGAGAGTGACCCCAGGCATGGGAGGCAATTTGAAACGCGGGCAATCGCCTGTTCCAGGGCCGGTGTGCTAGCGTTCGGCGTTATGACACGCAACCATACTCTACGGGAGACGATTTCGATTCCCGACACGATTGCCGGCCGCAGCGTGGTGCTTGTCGGCCTGATGGGGGCCGGCAAAACCTCGATCGGCCGTAGGCTGGCTGCGCGAATCGGCCTGCCGTTTCGCGATGCCGACCAGGAAATCGAGCTGGCAGCAGGCTGTAGCATTCCAGAACTGTTCGCGCGTTACGGCGAGCCCGCCTTCCGCGACGGTGAGCGCCGCGTGATACGCCGGCTACTGGCTGGCGACCCGATGGTGCTGGCGTTTGGTGGCGGCGCATTTATGGACGAGCAGACCCGTGAGGCGGCGAGGGCCGAGGCAGTAACCGTTTGGCTGCGCTGCACCTTGCCGACGCTGGTTCGCCGCGTGGCTACCCGGGATAACCGCCCACTTCTGTACGGACGCGACCGCGAGGAGACGCTGCGCCAGCTGATGGAGGCACGTTACCCCGTCTATGCCGAGGCCGACGTGATCGTCGATTGCGGCGACGAGCCACCTGACCACACGACGACCGGCGTTTTAAACGCACTGCTGGAGTGGAAACCGGCTCGCCGGCTCCACGTCATCCTTCCGACCACCAGCTATGACGTCGTGATTGGCGACAACCTTCTGGGGCGGGCTGGGGCGCTGCTTGCGCCAAAACTGCCGCAAAAGCGTGCGGTGGTCGTCACCGATCAAGCCGTGGCCGGTTTGCATCTGCAGACCCTGCTGAGCGGCTTGGCCGAGACCGCAATCGAGGCGACCGCCATCGTCGTCAAGGGCGGCGAGGCTTGCAAAAACATGGATACCTACGCCGACGTGGTAGATCAATTACTTGAAGCGCGCGTGGAGCGGCGCACCGCGGTTATTGCGCTAGGCGGTGGTGTGGTCGGTGATCTGGCAGGCTTTGCCGCGTCGACGACCCTGCGTGGCCTGCCATTCATTCAGATCCCTACCACGCTGCTGTCGCAGGTGGATTCTTCGGTAGGCGGCAAGACCGGGGTCAACACCAGGCGTGGCAAGAACCTTGTAGGTGCCTTCTACCAGCCGCGCATGGTCCTGGCCGACACGGGCACGCTGGTCACCCTACCGCCTCGCGAACTCAGAGCAGGTTACGCCGAGATCGCCAAAGCCGGCCTGATCGGAGATGCCGCATTCTTTTCCTGGTGCGAGCGCCACGGTCAAGGCGTGGTGTCCGGTGACCGCGACGCACAGGCCGAGGCGATCAAGCGAGCTTGCGCCTTCAAGGCTGCGGTGGTCGGCGACGACGAGCGTGAGGAAAAGCCCAACGACGGGCGCGCCCTGTTGAATTTAGGGCACACATTTGGCCATGCGCTGGAAGCGGAATTTGGCTATGACGGCGGCCTGCTGCACGGTGAAGGCGTCGCCATCGGCCTTGGTCTCGCGTTCAAGTTGTCCGCTCGGTTGGGTTTCTGCCCGCCGGCTGACACCGAGAGGGTGATCGCCCATGTCTCGTCGATCGGGTTGCCCGCTGATCTGTCGATGCTGAACCGCCGCTTCTCCGCGGCCACGCTGGTCGGCCACATGCGCCGCGACAAGAAGGTGCGCGACGGTGCCCTCCATTTCGTGCTGGCGCACGGGATCGGCCAGGCATTCACAAGCGCCGATGTGCCCCACGACGCTGTGGTTGAGCTGCTGAGAGAAGAAGGATGTGCGGCGTAGAAGAGGGAGTGACCTTCCGGTGACCGAAAATCCGGCGGCGACAGCCAGAGTGTCCACCGGTGGCACTTAATCCATGGAACGCGAAGAATATGCGCTCATGGATGCCGCTGAGGACCGTATGTGGTGGTATCGCGCCCTCCACGCTCGGCTTTGCGACGCGCTTAGCCGCACCCGCGGCAGCGTTCTGGATGCCGGCTGCGGCACCGGCGGCTTCCTGGCGATCTTACATGTGCGGCGCCCGGACCTTGCCCGATTCGGCGTTGAGTGGGACGCAACTGCCGCCGCTCGAACCAGAAATAAATCCGGCGCCTGGATCGCGAGGGGCAGCATCAATGCTCTCCCCTTTGCTGACAGTAGCTTCGATGCTGTCGTTTCAGCCGACGTTCTGTGTCACGCCGCGGTCGACCCGCCTATTGCCCTCGCCGAGCTCAAACGCGTGTTGCGGCCTGGCGGACTTTTGGTGATGAACTTGCCCGCGTATCAATGGCTGCTGTCCGCGCACGACCGTCATGTCCACAACACCAGACGGTTCACCGCTCGTGAGACCGCCGAGTTGCTGCATCAGGCCGCCTTTGACCAGGTGTGCGCGCGCTACTGGAACAGCCTGCTCCTGCCGCTGATGATGGTGCAGCGAAAAATCCTTGCACGTGACGACGCTATGTCGGATGTCGCCCCGTTTCCGCCATGGCTCGATGTTACGTTGCATGGCGTGACGAGGATCGAACGGCACCTTGACTTCAGGCTTCCTGCCGGAGGGTCGGTGCTGGCAACAGCAGGGAAGCCATGAACGAACCGCTCACTCCGGTCGGGATAATCCCACGCCACCGTCGAGCCCTTGAGCAAATCGCGACCGCGGGAGCCTCGCGAACCGGTCTGACCGTAGTCGTGCCCGTTTATCGCGGTGCCAATACCATTGCGCAGCTCGTCGGAGCGCTCTCGGAACTTGAGCCCGAGGGCGGACTGGAGATTGTGTTGGTCAATGATGGCAGCCCCGACAACTCCGCCGAAGTCTGCCGGAACCTGCTGACCGCAGCGCTTGTTCCCCTGGTCTATATCGAGCACGCCAGGAACTATGGCGAGCACAATGCGGTCATGACCGGCCTTCGCCACGCCAGCGGCGACTTCGTGATCACTATGGACGACGACCTGCAAAACCCCCCCGAGGAAGTCATCAAACTATATGATCATGCCCGCAACGGTGGTTGGGATGTCGTATATACCCGGTACGCTGTTAAGCAGCATACGAGCTGGCGAAACCTTGGCAGTGGCTTCGCCAACAGCGTAGCTGACCGTTTGCTGGACAAACCGAAGGGGCTCTATCTTTCCTCCTTCCGGTGCATGTCGGCAATGGTCGTGCAGGCGGTGACGCGTTACAGCGGCCCCTATCCCTACGTCGACGGCCTGATCACGCAGGTGACCCAACGCATTGACAGCGTAGAGGTGCGCCATTTGCCTCGGGCGGTGGGACGCTCGAACTACAACCTGGTCCGGCTGGTGCGGCTTTGGCTGAACCTCGCGACAAGTTTCTCCCTCGCACCGCTAAGGTTGGCGATATTCGCCGGATTGGGGATGTCTGTGCTGGGCTCGATCGGTGCTGTCGGCACGATCGGGGAGGCACTTTTCGTTCATGAGACGCCATCGGGATGGGCCTCGACCATGGTGGTGTTACTGCTGGTATCCGGCATGCAGTCGATGATACTGGGCGTGCTGGGCGAGTATGTCGGGCGAACCTTTCTGTCCGCAAACGGCAAACCGCAGGGAACGGTGCGCTGCATCATCCGCAATTCGGACCCGGCATGACCGTCTACTGGATGGTCCTCGCTGCGGCGATCTTCATCAGCATGGGCGGGCAGACGTTGCTGAAGGCTGGGGCCAGCGGGCCCGATTTTCTGGCGCAATTGTCACACCCTTTCACGATACTTGGACTTTGCCTGTATGGCGGATCGGCGTTGCTCTATATTATGGCGCTGCGACGGATCCCGATGTCAGTCGCCTTGCCTTGTACTGCATTTTCCTACGTCGCAGCGGCACTGATCGGACATTACGGCTTTGCCGAACCGCTAGGAGCACTACACCTAAGCGCCCTGGCGCTGATCTGTGCCGGTGTCGTAATGCTGGCATTGGCGTGAATGGAACCCCACTGTGGCGAGCTGAAGGGCTCAAAATGGACGGCATTCGCGCAATCGCGGCGGCAGGCAGGTAGCGTCTTCAGCAGCGGTGACGGTCTCCCGTAGCATCGCTGAGCGCGCGTTAAGCCGCCCTACGGCCCCACCCGTCACTGCCAGGACCGCAGCCACGCCGCAGATGTGTCCAATGCGCAACATCATGGGTCGGGTGGTAGGAATCCGGGAACCATCAATGCGAATCCGGTGGAACCAGTGCTAAAAAAGCGGACGATGCCAAAACAATCTCTGTGGGCCAGCATAGTATAATGTTCCTCCCAAAATGGTCGAGCCGCCATGCCGTTGCGTTGTGGCCCACGCATCAGTGCTTGCCGGTTTCGTTCCGGCATGATGGCGACATTGTCACGTTCCATTTCTGATGATATTTTCCACGCGCTCGTGATCCCGTGTGCGGAAGGTTTGCGATAACACGTCACGTGGCAAAAACAGGTTTCACCTACTTTCCCTGTGGGAACCAGTTCACGATGTCTGAAAGCCGGCCGCAATCACCGGAAATACGCTTTGCGTCCTGCGTGGAGGGTACTGCGGGCGCGCGAGTAAGTGTTGCCGATCTGGCACGCCTGCCGGCGCAACGACTGGCGGGCCTGCTGCTGGAGCGGGCTGCAGAAGATCCGACTTTGCTGAGCCGACTCTACGAGACGCTTGGACCGTTGAAAATATTGCGCTCCGAAGCGCCCGCCATCGTCGGCGATAGTCCGGCGATGCGCCACGTCGCGTCGCTGGTGCGTCGATTCGAACAAACCGATGAGCCCGTGCTGATAACCGGGGAAAGCGGCACCGGCAAGGAGTTGGTGGCCCGGGCGATTCACAACGGATCGCGCCGAGCGCAAGGACCGTTTGTGCCGGTGAACTGCGCGGCGATTCCGGCTGGATTGGTAGCGTCGGAACTGTTTGGCTACGAGAAGGGCGCCTTCACCGGCGCGGCATCGCGCAGGATCGGCCAAATTGAGTATGCCAACGGCGGAACGCTGTTCCTGGACGAAATTGGCGACATGCCGATTGATCTCCAGGGCCATTTGTTACGCTTCCTGCAGGAAGGCCAAATCCGCCGTGTCGGCGGCCGGGAAACGGTGGGCCTCGATGTACGGATCGTCTCCGCCACTAACGTCCGCCTGGCTCAAGCCATCGCCGAGGGGCGGTTTCGCGAGGATCTCTTCTATCGGTTGAATGTGCTTACTCTGCTGGTGCCACCGTTGCGCGAGCGGCCCGAGGATATTGCGCCCCTGGTATATCACTTCCTTCGTCTTGCAACGCGCGATTTCAATCGTGAGGTGGAAGGAATCACCGCCGAGGCACTGTCCGCGCTGCACCGCTATCGCTGGCCCGGCAACGTGCGCGAACTCATGTCCGTGATACGACGCGCCGTAGTGGTGGGCGACGGCCCGTTGATCGAGGCGGCGACACTGATCGGTCTGGAGAAGCAGCCTTCCTTCCTTCCCATCCCACCGCCGGCAGCCAAACCCGGGTCACCGGAGGAGCGTGCCGTGCTGTTGGCGACGTTGGAACGGATGAGCGAAAATGTGACCTCGACCGCCGACGCGTTGGGTGTTTCCCGGGTGACGCTGTACCGCATGCTACGCCGCCATGGCATCGTGCTGAAACGCGGCTTGGCGGGGTCGCCAATCGTGCGCCGGGTTCAGGCTGTCCCCGTATAGAGATTTCGCTTGGTGGTGACGGAAGTTGGCTGGCTAATCGGCTGGCGTCCGATCGGCGTCGATCAGGGCCAGTATGGCCGGCAGCGACATCATTGCATCCGATACGAAACCGTCGGCGCAGCGGGCAAGAGTCCACCCAGCCCAGTGTCGTAACAGCAGCCAGGAGGCCTCTTCCTTACCGGCCTCGAATACGCCGACGATCGCACCAGCCCCCGCGATGCCCCACGGCCGGACCGAAAGATCCATGGCGGCATCGATGCCCCAGGAACCGGCTTCGTCCAGCCAGTCTAGCAGCACCAGTCGGTCGGCTTCATCGAGTCCAACGTACGTCTGTGCTCGTGGCACCCAGGTTTCCCCGCCTCGGCCAGTAGTGGTGAAGCGAACCCCCTCGATGCGCGCAAAACTCATGCCGCCTGCCGCCTCGCTCTCACATAGCACTCACGACCCATCGCAGGCTCCATTCCGGCGTCAAAACGCGATCGCAGACCCAAGCAGCCGGGACCTGCAGGCAGAGCGAAGCGGCGCCGTAGGCGCCGCATCAGTATCAGCGCGTCGTGGTGGTCGGCGTGGTTACGACCGTGTTGCCGCCGCCGGTCACAGGAGCGACGATGTAGTTGAACCCGAAACTGGGGTTGGCGAACTGGCCGATGTACTGATTGTAGAATTGATAGACCTCGGCGATGCCCAACTTTGGCACATAAACCACGTCGTATGGCGCTAGCCGGACATCTGCGTTCGGATCAATCCCCTGGCGCACCGCTTTCCATTTGACGGACAGAAACTCTGGCTTGTCGCCCAATCCGCGGCGAATGACGAACACCGAGGTATCGTCGCTGCTCAGCTTGGTGCCACCGGCCCGTGCAATCGCCTGTGATAACGTAAGGGTCGGCCCGACAGTGATGAATTCACCCGGCGTCGCCACCTCGCCTGCGACATAAACCCGCGTTGGCGCGAACGACTTGACCACGACCGAGACACGCGGATTCTGCAGATCGTGTGCATAGACGCCACGTAACGAGTCCGCCAGGTCCGCCGGTGACCGCCCGTAAGCAAGCATATCCGGCACCGCAGTGGTGGAGATGTGGCCGTCGGGACGGACTGTCACTTCCTCATTCAATTCTGGATTGAGCAGCAGCCGGACCTCCAGCACGTCTCCGACCTGGATGTGATAGGCGGGCAAAGCCGTAGGCGAAACGGTCATCGGCCCAGGCACTAAGGGCGCTGGCGGCAGCGTCGGAACCGGCGAGCAAGACGCCAGTGCAAACGAACCTGCCAAAACAATCCCAGCCGCGGAAGTTGCTCGGTTTTGCCTGATCGACTGCCAAATCTCATTGCGCTCAGCGACCGGCAGGATTGCTTTATTCATGTTTAAGGCCCTTATCGGATTGTGCAGCGAGAGATAATTAGGCTGGGTAGCTTTCCTGAGCGCGAGTGGCAACCAGGCACTGCTGGGTTTTGGTAGCCCTCGAAAAAAGCGATATCGAGATTGTGGAACGCCGGGCACATGATCTGTGTCTAATTTGCAAGCTGCGTGCCAAGTTGAAGTGGCAGATTTCCGCGACTTCGCGGCGCCCGTTTACGTAACGGGCGCGTCAAGTGTTGCGTGTGTTGCTCCGCGGGCTAGCGGGGCGGATACGCGGGGGCGTAACCGGACAGGCGCTTGTCCGTTTGCTGGATCGGCGGATTCGTCGGAGTTCCAGACAGGTCGCCCACCGCAACGTCGATGTAGCGCCGGCTAAGCGACACGTCATTCGCGCTCAATGCGTCCAAAGCGCGAGCGACGTCGATCGCGCCCTTAGCCGCCGCCTGTGGAGCTTCCACCGGGCCATCGACAGGTCCGAACACAAGTTGCAGTTGCACTTGCTGCAACAGCCGCCGCGCGTCCTCGATCTGGCCGCTCGTCAAGGCTACACGAGCTGAGTTCAGTCGAGGTAACGGCGAGGAGGAGGTTTGGCGCGGTCTGACGTCAGGTGCTGGTGAGGTGTCAGCCTGTGGGGCCGTCGCTGTCGGAGGCGAAAGTTGCCGGAGCCGAGCAAGGACCGATTGGGTGTCGTCACCTTCTTGACGAGTTGGTGACTGCTGCTGTGGTGGTGGCGGCTGCCGCAACAGCGCCTGCAGTTGCAGAGGCTGCTGTGAGGGGGGCTGCTGCAGGGATGGCTGCAACGAAGGTGGCGAAGAGGGCTGTTGAACCGGCGGCTGCGGCAGGGGCGGTAACGGGGGTGGTGCCTTTTGAGCTGGCAGTGACTTATTTACCACTGTGAGCTTCGGCTCAGACTTTTGCGATTCGGATCTTGCCTGTTCGGACCTGGATGGCTCCGGCTTGGGTGGCTCAGCCTTTAACTGCGCCGACTTGGACGGCTCAGGCCTCGGCGGTTCGGGCTTTACCTGCTGGGGCTTGGCCGGCTGGGATTTCCCAGCCTCCGGTTTCGGCAGCTCGGATTTGAGCTGCTCCGGCGCGGGCTGGGGCGGGGACTTTGTCTGCTCGGATCCGGCTTGGCCAAGCTTGAGTGCGTGTGGCTCGACTTGTTCAGGGGGCGCCGTCGCGGGTTCCATGGCCGCTTCATCCTGTGGCGGAAGTTTAATCCCGGGTGGCGTGGGCGGTGGCTCTGCCCCAACCGCCAGGGCTGGCGGTGTCGGCCGGGACGCTTCCGGTTGAGGCGGGGGCAACGCGGAGGCAGCCGGTGCCGGTGGCTGCGGCGTTGACCCGGTCGGCAGGGGCAGTTCTTCTCCCGGCGACGGCGAAGCGATGCGCGGGTTTACAGCAGGTTCGGATGGCGCTGAGAGTGCCACCGCTGGCGCTTGTGGCTGCGCCGTTCCTTGCCTTTCAGCGAGGTCTTCGCGGGGCAGCGCGGCGTCATGCCGAGCTTGCGCGGCGCGTTCTTCTGAGTTGCCGTAAGAAACCGCGGGCGCGTGGGCGACCGGACGATCCATCAATTCATCCCACTGATCCCGCGCTTCCCGCAGGTAGACCGCAGGTTGGCCATAGAACGCCAGCGCCAGGAGAAACAGCCCGGACACCGCTGCCACGGCTGATATGGCAAAGCGCACGTCGATCTCCCGCTCAGTAAAGCGTGGGCGGAAAAATGCAACACCGGGCGGCCAGCGACAAGAAACGTCGTCGTGTTCGCCACCAAGGACTATCTCTATATCGGTATAGTTTTGATTTGCGTAAAGTGCAATGCAACCTATTCATCACCGTCATGTCAGAAGCCTTGCACGAGCTTGCTTTGGGTCACAGGTGTCAAACACCACCCGCGATTGAATGGTCCAGGAGGCTTCGTCAAATGCCGCAAGAATTTCACGATCAACTTATTTCCTTTATGCCGAAAATGCGTGTGTGGGCCTTGGCGTTAACACGAAATCGAGCCGCCGCCGACGACCTCACTCAAGATGTCGCGACCAAAGCGCTGGTGGCCCAGAATTGCTTTATCCCGGGAACCAACTTTTCCGCCTGGGTTCACCGAATCATGATCAACCACTTTATCAGCAGCGTGCGTAGCAAGCGTGAATTTACGGACATGGAAAACATGCCGGAAGTTGCCGTGGCAGCGGCTCATGAGGACCGCACCGCATTACGCGAACTTGGATGGGCGCTGGAGCGTCTGCCGCCGGATCAACGCGAAGCCTTATTCATGATCGTGCTGCAGGAAAAATCTTACGAAGATGCTGCGGAGCAAACCGGTTGTGCGATTGGCACCCTGAAAAGCCGTGTGCACCGCGCGCGATTGCAGCTTCGCGCGTTCCTGATGGGTGATCAAACAAAGATGGCCGCTTAATAGCCCCCAACCCTCGTTCACTCTATTGTGCGTGAAGAAGGATTACACCGAACAATCCGGCGTGATCCTTCCACACTTTCCAGGTTTCCCACCCTGCATCACGACCAATCGACATCAGCTTTTCTGTCGTATGTTTGTAACTATTCTCGGTATGAATTGATTCTGCTTCCTGGAACTCGATGCGTCGGCCGCCGAGCTGCACCGTTTGCCTAAGGGTCGAGATGAGGTGCATTTCGATGCGGCCGTCAGCGTCGTTCCAAACAGCCTCATGTCGGAAGGCATTAAGGTCGAAGTCTGCGCCAGCCTCCCGGTTCAGTCGCCGTAGCAAATTCAGATTGAACGCGGCGGTCACCCCAGAAGCATCATTGTAGGCCGGAAGCAGAACTTTCGGACTTTTGCGCAGGTCCGCTCCTAACAGGAACCATGAGCCGGTTCCGAGTGATACCCGGGCCGAGGCGAGGAACGTAGTCGCTGCCGCAGGGTCAAGATTTCCGATTGTCGAGCCGGGAAAGAACCCCATGCGCGGCGAGCCAAGCGGTGGCAATAGCAGCGGTTGCATGAAGTCCGCTACAACCGGCACCACGGTCAACTCGGGGTTAGTCCGTGCCAAACGTCTTTGCATCGCGCGCAACGACGGCGCTGCAACATCAATTGACACGTAAGTGTTGAATGGGTTTTCAGGACGGTCGAACAAGATCCGCGCCTTGGTTTCATCGCTGCCGCCAAATTCGATCAAGACCGCATCCTTGAACTCGTTTGGCACAGCGGCGGCGGCGATTGAACGCAGCAGCGCTGTCTCTGTTCTTGTCAGATAATACTCTGGCAGGCGAGTGATCTCATAGAACAACCGGCAGCCTTCGTCGTCATAGAACAACATGGCGGGGAGCGTCTTGGGCATTGCCAACAGCCCGGCCAGGGCGATCGCAGAGATGTCCGCCCGCGTCTGTAACGGGACAAATTCATTGTCGTTGGGCACGTCAGCCTCCGATTTATAAGTCTTTTGCCAGACGAAGGCCGCTAAACTGCCATCGCTTGTCGGGGTGAAAAAAGTTCCGGTAAGTTGGGCGTGTTTGTCCAGGCGGCGTGGCCAGGGATCCTCCACGCAACACCATCTGGTTAATCATGAATTTTCCGTTGTACTCGCCGATCGCCCCTGGCGCCGCGCGATAGCCCGGATAGGGCCTGTACGCGCTTTCGGTCCACTGCCAGACATAGCCAGTCGTTTCGACTACGGATGGATCACCGCTGGCGGCCTCCCACTCAAATTCCGTGGGCAGGCGCGCGTTGGCCCAGCGAGCGAAAGCATCTGCCTCATACCAGCTTATGTGGCGCACGGGCGCCGCCGGAATCAGCGGTGCGAGGCCGCCGGGCCCTGCCTGAAACCACGTGCCGTCGACCTCACGCCAATGCAATGGTGCCGTCCATCCGACTTCTTGCGCCGCTGCCCAGCCGTCCGACATCCACAGTGATGGCGTCTGGTAGCCAGCGTCCTCCATGAACTCAAGCCATTCGCTGTTGCGCACCAGACGCGACGCGATGGCGAAGGGTTCGAGATACACCTGATGTCGAGGTGTCTCGTTGTCGAAACAAAACCCGATCGCCTCGAACCCGACGGAGCGGAGGCCGGCCGAGCATTCGATGAAGTCGGTCTCGCCGGGGTGGCCGGACGATTCCTGCCAATCTATGGTCATGGGCGGACACAGCGGGTGACCGGCGAAGGCATGCAGTATGTCGGTTACCAACAACTCCTGGTGCTGCTGTTCGTGGTGCAGCCCGAGTTCGATGATCGCGCCTATTTCGGGCGGTAGCCTCGGGATCGCGGCGGCCAGAGAGGCGTCGACATGCCGGCGGTAATCGGTAACCTCGTGGGCCGGAGGCCGGGTTAATAAGCCGCGCGAGGGACGTGGATGGCGCGGACCTACTGCCTCATAGTAAGAATTGAACAAGAAGCTGAACGCTGGATTAAACGGGCGATAGTCAGGCACGTGTGGCACCAGCACGAACTGCTCGAAAAACCAGGTTACATGCGCTCGATGCCATTTTACTGGGCTGGCATCAGGCATTGATTGGACGCACTGATCCTCCTCCGTGAGGTCGGCGGCCAACGCCTCGGTCGCAGCGCGCACTTCACGAAACCGGATGGACAGATCATCACCGCGTGAAGAATCGTGATATTGTCCAATGTCGTCCATTCGCGTCCTCCAGGATGCTTTAACGCAGGCGATCAACCTGCGGTCTATTCGGGCACAATTTTCCGGTTATTCAGGAGTGCGGTTTAGTGGGAATAGGGGTTGCACTGTAGAATGAGTGGGCGGAACGTCGCAAACCTCCTGGGTCGGCCACCGCCGCCGCCGGATCATCGCAAACGCTCCGTCTGACGGCCACCTCGGATCTGGTTAATCCCATCCACATTCTTGTGGTCTCGCACGACGCCGAGACGATGAAGAAGTGTCGCAAGGGGACTTGGTCAAGGGCCGCGTGTATGAAAAGGATCAGTAGGTCTGTTCTGCCGGCCACGTTTTCACCGCCCAATCCGGCATTCCCCAAGCACGGCAGGTCGATTGGCGTGTCGCATCGAACCTCGTCTTCCGACAAGCGCCCCTCTTCCCGGTGGCGAATGCAGACGGGAGGTTTGACTGGACGGCGCCACTTTCGGCATGCCCAACGGACTACGGCCCCCTATCACGCCATGCACTCGTGTCCACGGCTCCGGTGGCATCGAGTATGGACCCAGGAGATCGCTCTACCATGGGGTTTGCTTGCGGTAAAACTAAGGCCGGGAGGTAAGCGCCGCAATAAATACGCAGTCGAGGCGAATCCGTTCCCTGCGAATGAGAAGACCATCTATGGGCGCGGCGGCACGAAATCGAGCGATCGCCATGGCCTCATTGTCGCGATGCGAGGCTGACGACTTCGACCGGCTTTCTGTGTGCCCGACGCTGGTGTGGCCGAGTTGTTTGGCAATGAGCATTTGCAAACGTGCGGCGCTGCCGCATCAAACGAAAATGGCTGCGAGTTTCAATGCCGGCGCAGGCCAGAATGTTATCGCTCATTTAGGCGGCAAAGGGGGATGCCCGAAGCCATAAGCGCCCCGCAGCGCCACACGATGCGTGCGTACTACTGTCTACTCTTACCCGATAGAAATGTGCCGCAGTCAAGGGGGAAACTCGATCATTCGCCAGTAGAGTTCGAGCATTCGGATTGCATCAAGGAAGCTTTCTTCCGAACGGTGCTTCAGGACGTATCCGGCGATATTCTTTTCATATGCCTGCCTCCGGTCTTCGTCTGCGGCCGAGGTGGTCATCACGAAGACGAGGGTGTGGCGTAGCAAAGGATCGGCGCGCATTTCCTGAAGAAATTCGATGCCGCCCATGCGCGGCATATTCAGATCGAGCAAGATCAGCAGTGGCTCGCTCACCTTCTCATAGCCGTTCTCGCCGCGCAGCCGTTCCAACGCTTCGATGCCGTCATGGGCTTCGACGACGGGATTGGCGATCTTCAGCTCCCGGAATGACCGCTTGACCGCCATCACATCGACTGCATCGTTGTCAACCAGCAGAATAGTGACTGAGCGGCTCATCATCTCGTGGCTTCCTTCCAGATGAGCGCGAAGGTCGAACAGCGCACCAGCGGGGCGCTTTCAATCAGCCCCGGCCAAGATGTGCCAGCACCTGTTTCTTGACGATCACCAGCCCCAATGCCGCTCGAGTCGAAAGCACCACGACTTACCAAGCTCTTAAATATCGTGGCGATGCGGTCGCGGAACCGACGTTCGATCCCGGGCCCGGAATCAGAGATGCGAAATTCCGGCGCGGCATTGATCTGCCGTGAGCGGACGCAGCGGTGCCAAGCCAACTCCAGAGCAAAGTGCCCGCTCACGCCGCGTTCAACTCGGAAACTCGATGACTCGCCAGTAGTGTTCAAGCAAGCCGATCGCGTCAAGAAAGCTCGGTCCCAGGCGGTTCTTCAGCACGTACCCAGCGACATTCTTTTGATAAGCCAGTCGCCGGTCCTCATCCGCCGAGGATGTGGTCATCACGAAGACCAGGGTGCTGCGCAGCACCGGATCACGGCGCAACTCCTCAAGGAACTCGAGGCCACCCATGCGCGGCATATTCAAATCCAGCAAAATCAGCAGCGGTTCCGACACCTTCTCATGGCCGTCCTCGCCACGCAGAAGTTGCAGGGCCTCGATACCGTTATGCGCTTCGATGACGGGATTAGCGATCTTGAGCTCCCGGAATGCGCGCTTGACCGCCATCGCATCAACTTGGTCATCATCAACCAGCAGGAGGGTGACCGTGCGGGCGATCATCTCACTGCCTCCTTCCAGGTGAAGGCAAATGTCGAGCCGCGCGCCGGCGGGGCGCTTTCAATCCAGATGCGGCCGCCATGGGCCAGCACCTTCTTCTTGACGATCGCCAGCCCGATGCCGCTCGACTCGACAACATCACGACGTGCCAAGGTCTGAAATATCGTGAAGACGCGGTCGTGGAAGCGAGGTTCGATCCCGGGGCCGTCATCGGTGATACGAAACTCCGTCGCGCCATCGATCTGCTGCATGCTGACGGTGATACGGCCTTCGTTACGGTCGTGATGCTTCAGTCCGTTGCCGATAAGGTTTTCCAGCACCACGCGGATCGGCATGCGACGGGTGTGGATCACTGCCATCGTCCCTTCGCAGGCGATGACGAAGCCGGACGGCGGGGAGAGCATCGCAACAACGTCCTGGACCACCTCGGCGATATC
Organism: uncultured Alphaproteobacteria bacterium; assembly: GCA_963819345.1. Lineage (GTDB taxonomy): Bacteria > Pseudomonadota > Alphaproteobacteria > Acetobacterales > Acetobacteraceae > Rhodopila. The sequence goes on along the minus strand of CAWFVX010000018.1, from coordinate 36,721 downwards.
CACGTCCTCGACCGTGGTCTGGGTCTGACCGACGCGCGAATAGGCCAGCAGGCCATCCAACAGAATCTGCAGCCGTGCTGCTCGCCCCTGCAGCAGCTTGAGATTTTCGAGCGTCTCCGGGCTGGCAGTCGCCGCGATGTCATCACCAATCCATTGCACCAGATGTGCGATCGCGCGCAGCGGTGCCTTCAGATCGTGCGAGGCGGCATAGGCGAATTCCTCGAGATCGGCGTTGGACCGTGCCAGTTCCTGCCGCTGTTGCTCCTTCTCCAGCTCGATTTTGTGCCGCGCGGTGACATCGATGATGGCGGCGAGCACCATCGACTCGCCATCGATCTCGATCGGATTAAGTCCGATCTCCAGAGGAAACTCAGTGCCATCCTTGCGTAATCCGAACAGGTCCCGTCCTTCGCCCATCATGCGGGTCGACATATCTGCCAAGAAACCATTTCGCAGTTCGACATGCCGATGGCGGAAGCGCTGAGGCAAGAGTAATTCCAGGGGTTTACGAAGCAGCGCCGAGCGGTCATGGCCAAACATGCGCTCGGTCTGCCGGTTGACCATTTCGATCTGACCGGATTGTCCGGCCAAGACCAACGCGCTTGGGGATGCCTCCACTACGCGGGCAAAACTTTCCTCAGCCGGTAGGCTCGCCCGTGAACCTGATCGCGGCGCTGCGCCGGCTCTATCGGATCGCACTTGCATCGAATGCCTCGTTAAAAATTTAGGCAACCAAAAATAGACGACCCTCCTTGTAACATTGATAGACCGAGAATGCATTAACCATTTGTTAAACTTAATGTTGTATTCGAGCGGTGTGGAGCTACACCAAGGTGACATCGGCATGTCTGGTTATCGGTTGTTGGTTGTTGACGACGACCCTGTCGATCAGCGGATGGTTGTAGAATCGCTGGCTCAGATCGCCCCCGGTACCTGCCAAATTCGGCAGGCGGCGGATGGTGCCGCCGGCCTTGCCGCGCTGCGCACGGATGAGTTCGACTGCATATTCCTGGATTTCAATCTACCCGACATGAACGGACTGGAATTTCTGACCGCGGCCGCTGTTGATGGCGAGCAGTCATGTGCCGTCGTGCTCGTCACCGGACAAGGCAATGAGGTGGTCGCAGTAGAGGCGATGAAACGCGGCGTCCAGGACTATCTGGTGAAAGATCAGATAAATGCAAACTGCCTCTGGCGCACTCTAACGCGTGCTGTGAGCAAGCACCAGCTACAACAGCGACTTGCCGGTTCGTTGTCCGATCTCAGGTCATCGAACCTGGCTCTTGAACAAGAAGTCGTCACACGCAAGGTTGCCGAGGCCGAGGCGCGCGCTGCCCGGGATGCTGCGGAAAAAGCCAACGAGGCCAAGACGCGCTTCATCGCCATGGTGACGCATGAGTTGCGCACGCCGCTCAACGGCGTCTTGGGTTATGCCCAACTGCTTCGCGTCGAAGGTGGCCTGTCCGCACGCCAGGAGGCACACGTAGGCGCCATGATGCAGGCCGGACGGCACCTGCTCGATCTGATCAAGCCTGTGCTGGATATCGCCAGTTTCGAGACCGGCCGAGTCACGCTGTTCCCGACGGAGGTCCCGGTCCGTGACTTTGCGGAAGCCTGCATCGCGTTAATCAGCCCGATGGCGATCGCGCGCGGGCTCAAGCTAAGGGTGGTCCAATCGCATGACGTCCCACGGCAGATCGTTACGGATCCAGCGCGGCTGCGGCAGGTATTGCTCAATCTGCTGGGGAACGCGGTAAAATACACCGATGCCGGCAGCGTGGAGTTGCGCCTTTCAGCTGGAGCATCGACCGGCGGACTGCGGATTGAGATCGCCGATACCGGCCGCGGTATCAGCGAAGCCGGCCGTGATCGTCTCTTCAAGGAATTTGAACGGTTGGACGAAACGACTTCGGTCGAAGGAACCGGCCTTGGTCTGGCGATCGCCGCGCGGATCGTGGGATTGATGGGTGGCACGATCAAATATTTGCCCAACCCGGATTGCGCTGACGCCAATGGCACGAAATCAAATGGCGGCAGCGTGTTCTGGTTCGAGTTGCCGGCAGGGGAGCTCATCTCGGGGGCGATATCGAACCCGGTGCAGGGTGTGCCCGTGGCGAGCATCCGGAATGTCCTCCTGGTCGACGATATCCAGATAAACCGCGACATAATCGGCGCCTTCCTAAAGGCGGCCGGCCACCTGGTAACCCTGGCGGATAGCGGCTCGGAAGCGATACGGCTGGCGACCAGTCAGCAGTTCGACGTGGTCCTGATGGATGTGCGGATGCCAGAGATGGATGGTCTGGAAGCGACGCGGCGGATTCGCGCCTTGCCAGGCAGCCTCGGGCAGATGCCAATCCTGGCGTTGACTGCCCACACCTTCCCGGATCAGGTGGCGAAATGCGCGGAGGCGGGGATGGACGCGCACGTCGCCAAGCCGGTCGATTACGAGACCTTGATCGATGCGGTTCACCGCGCCGTACGACGCCCCCCGCCTACTGAAAACACGGCTCGCCACGCTCCGCCCGTGGCCGATCTCCCGACAGCCCCGGAACTGCCTCCGCGGTTCGACCCCACCGCTCTGGACCGACTGTTCACGTTACTGCCGCGCGATGAGATCGTCGTCATTATCCGGTCATTTCGAGATCGTCAGAAGGAAATGCTGCGTCTGCTGGAGCGAGGAGCCGCCCCGGCCCGGCTGGCGGAGGTCGCGCACGGCCTGACTCCGCCAGCCGCGATCTTCGGCTTCCTTGCGCTATCGACGCTGGCTCGAAACTTCGAATTCGCCGTCACGCAAGATCCGGCTCGGGCCGAACAGCTCGCGCCAGCCCTGCGCGCCGAGCTCTGCGAAGCTCGAACAACCCTTGACGCGGTTATGAATGAAAGCCGGATGCAGCCGGCTCACTCAGAGGGCGTCGATAACGGCCGCCACTGATCCAACACTCGCTGAACCGTCACGATCAGTTGCGCGTCGGGCCCAGGCGCGCCGGCATCGCGCAGGCGATCAGCAGCGTCAATATCGCAAATCCGAGCGCTAATAGATAAGCATTCTGCAGTGCGCCGGCCATCATCGGGGTCAGGTGAGCCAGCTCCGACGATTGCATCGCCCGGCGAGTGGCTGGATCCAGCAATCGCTCCACCGCATGGATGGCGCCTGGGTCGAGACGCAATATCGTGGCATTCAGTACCGCCCCACACATTGCGGCGCCGGTCGATTGGCCGACGAAGCGCATGAACATGCACGACGACGTCGCCGCGCCGCGCTGCCGCCAGGGGACAGACGCCTGGATCGAGACGATGAAGACGGTGCTGCAGAACCCCATTCCAATGCCGATGACGAGCGAACCGGCCGTGGCCCAAATTGGCCCATCGGCAGGCTTCAGGTCTGCCAGCATCGCACAGCCTGCCGCCAACGCGACCCCGCCAAGGATGGCGATGAGGCGGTAGCTGGTGCGCGTCATGATCCGTCCGGCGAGAAGACTGGCCAACGCCCATGTCACCGACATGGCCCCGAGGACAAGTCCGCCCTCGACCGCAGGGCGCCCCATGGCGCCTTGGATGTAGGTCGGCAAGAAAGCAGCGACCCCCATCATCATCGCCCCGGCGGTGAAACTCCCGAAGCTGCCGACCACGATCACACGATTCCGCCACAGTTCGAGCGGCAGCATCGGCTCCGGCGTGGTGCGTTCCTGCAGGTACAAGGCGATCAGGGAAATGACCCCGACGGTGGTCAGAATGGTCAGGGTTGCTCCGTCCAGTGTGCGGCTCTGCACCATCGCCAGCATCAGACAGCCGAACGCGAGCAACAGCAGGAGTGCCCCGGCCCAGTCGATCCGGCGCGATTTGCGATGAACCTCTTCCCGCAAGAATACGCCGATCATGACGATGGCTCCCAGTCCGACCGGTAGGTTGACCCAGAAGACCGCCCGCCAGCCTATATGCTGTACAAGGAATGCGCCGAGCGACGGCCCGACCACCGCCGACACGCCAAAGACCGAGGCAACCAGCCCCTGGATGCGGCCACGTTCCGCGGGTGTGTAGATGTCGCCCAAGATTGTTGCGGCAATCGGCTGGATGGCGCCGGCGCCACATCCCTGTAGCGCGCGAAAACACACCAGCCACTGCATGTTCCAAGCCATGCCGCAGAGCAGGGTCCCGGCCAGAAATACGGCGGTGCCAAAAAAAAACACCGGCTTGCGTCCAAACAAATCGGCAAGCCGGCCATAAACCGGGATCGTAACCGCCTGAGTCAGCAAGTAGGCCGTGAACACCCAACTAAACAGATCAAACCCGCCGAGGTCGCTGACGATCGTCGGAATGATGGTCGCAACGATCGTGCTTTCGACCGCCGCCATGAAAGTCGCGATCAGGCAAGCCGCCAGAATAAGCCGGCGGCGTTCGACCTTCCGCTGCTCGGGCAGGCCAGGACGCGCACTGCCCAGGCTTTCGCCCGCAGTGTCAGCCATTGGTTTCCTCCCGTAGCATGGGTGCCAAGCCTGTTCTGTCATCGCTCCGAAGGCGTGACAACGGGCGTGGCTACGGATCAGCTAACAGCCCGAGCGAAGGACGATCAGCAGCGACGGCGATGCAAGGCCGCCCTCAGAGTGTTCTCCAACAGACATGCCACGGTCATGGGGCCGACGCCTCCGGGCACTGGTGTGATCGATCCGGCAACGGCAGCGCAGGCGTCAAACGCGACATCACCAATCAGGCGGCCGTCGGGCAACCGGTTGATGCCGACGTCGATGACCGTGGCGCCCGGCTTGATCCACTCGCCTTGGACCATCTCCGGCCGCCCCACTGCTGCGATCAGGATCTCCGCGCGGCGGCATTCGGCCGGAAGATCGCGGGTGCGGGAATGGGCTACCGTCACCGTTGCGTCGGCGGCCAGCAGTAGCCGCGCCATCGGCCGCCCGACGATCGCCGACCGGCCAAGGATGACCGCGATCGCGCCAGTGGTTTCGATACCGGTGGCACGGAGCAGCTTCATCACGCCGAGTGGCGTGCAGGGCGCCAAGGCGAGCCGGCCATCGGCTAAATGGCCCACATTGGTCGGATGGAACCCATCCACGTCTTTGGCCGGATCGACCGCCTCGATCACCGCCTGAGGATCAATTCCGGTGGGCAGCGGCAGTTGGATCAGGATGCCGTCGACCGCCGCATCCTCGTTCAGAGCCCTGATCGTTCCCAGCAATTCTGTTTGCCCGGTATCGGCCTGCAGCCGAATTGTACGGGTTTCAATTCCGGCTTCCCGAGCTGCGCGATCCTTGGTGCGCACATAGACTTGGCTAGCGGGGTCTTCGCCGACCAGGATCACCGCCAGACATGGAATGAAGCCGGCGGCTGCAACCTTCGCGGCAATCTCAGCGCGAAGCGTGGCGGCGATGGCTTTGCCGTCGATCAGTCGGGCGGTCACAAGGTCTCCAATACAAGTGTCAGAACCGCGGCTCCACCGGCCACGTGCAGCGTCTTTTCGCGGCTGGTCTGCCCCATCGTTACGGCAACGGCAGAAGCCGGAACATGCAGCGCCCGAGCCAGTACGGCACAAGCGGCGCGATTGGCGCGTCCGTCCTCCGCCGGCTCATTCACACCGATGCGCAGGCATGGCCCGTGGGCAGAAACTGCGCGCCCCTGGATGCCTGGCCGGCGAGACTTCGGCTGGACTCTCACGATGACGCTGACGCCGTCAGGGAGTGCACGCCAAAAGATGGTCAAAGCAGGGGTCGCAAGGTGCCCAGGATGAGGGAATCATACACGCTGGAGAGCACCATGCGGGCTGCCTGCAACAACAGCAGCAGGATCAGCGGGCTGAGGTCGATATTGCCGAAGCTGGGCAGGAAGTTGCGGATCGGGCGCAGCGCCGGCTCCGTCAGGCGATAAAGGAAGTCGCCGATCGTCCAGACGATCCGGTTCCGCGTGTCCAGCACCCCAAAAGAGGCCAGCATGCTGAACACCGCAGCCAGAATAACAGCCCAGATATACAGGCTCAGCAGCTCATCCAGGAGCCAGAACAGCGTCCTGATCATTTGGCGAACACTCCCGATCCGGGCGCGGACCCTAACGACGCCGCCGCCGCTCCGCAACTGCGCTGATATCCGGTGTGAAGCATTTCAGAGACGCCCAGCGATGGATCATACATAGTCCTGTGGTCGGCCGGTCCTGTCCCAACACTGCATCGGCCGACCGGATCATTTGATCCATGCCAACCCGGACCTGAAACTTGCCTGGCCGCCTCGGTGGCTGGGCATTTTTTATATACAGCGTGCTGGAACGCGGCAGCCAGTCATGTAAAACCCCCTTACATGCATGGCCCTGGCACATGAACCCGTTTGGCACATGAGTTGGTCTGGCCCCTCCGACGGCGGTTCGGGGCGCCGCGGCTACCACCATGGCAACCTGCGCGAGGCGTTGATCGACGCCACGTTGGAGTTGATCGGCGCCAAAGGTCCCGCCGGATTCACCATCGCCGAAGCCGCTCGGCTGGCGGGGGTCAGCCCGGCGGCTCCCTACCGCCACTTCCGCGACGCCGACGCGCTGTTGGCCGAGGTCGCGCTGCGCGGCTACGACCGATTTACCGAGCGTTTGATAAAGGCGTGGAACGGCGGCCGCCCTCAACCGGTGCGGGCATTCGAGGACCTTGGCCGAGCGTATCTGGCGTTCGCTCGGGAGGAGCCCGCGTATTATGCCGCGATGTTCGACTCGCGACTGGCCATCGACGCCCATCCGGGTTTGCAAGCGGCGGCCGACCGGGCGTTCGCAGTGCTGCGGGAAGCAGCGGATCAGGTTGCCGCAATGCTGCCGAAAGGGCGCCGGCCTCCGTCGCTGATGATGGCACTCCACATCTGGTCGATAGCGCACGGGATCGCGTCGCTGTTCGTCAAAGAGGGCCCGGCGCGCCGAAAGTTGCCGATGCCGGCGGAGGATCTGTTGGAAGCTGGCGTGCTGCTGTATTTGCAAAGCCTCGGCCTGGCAGGAGGCGAGTAGTCAGCGGCGGCTGGAGACCACCCCTCCGGCCCAGCGGCGCCGGGCGCGGAGCGCAGAAAACGATCTGCGTTACAAAGCGCTTCTGTTCCGCTAGGGTTATGGAATACAAAACTCCAAGCGGCGGTTTTCTACCTGAGCATCAGGGCCAACTCAAAAGATGAAGCGCCTTATTCGACGGACCCTGAAGCACTTCGGGTTTGAAATCCGACGTATCGAAACCATCCAAACTCTGATGGGCTTCATCCATGAGCGTAATATCGACGTGGTTTTGGATGTTGGCGCCAACGCCGGACAGTTTGGAACCTCCCTGCGTGCTCAGGGCTATCGCGGCAAGATCGTGTCGTATGAACCGATTTCTACAGTGTATCGAACACTTGCAGCCGCTACCGCAACGGACCTCCAGTGGGACATCAACAATTTCGCGCTGGGCTCAAAAACGGAATTCGCAACGATCAATGTATCCAGGTCATCTGAGTTCAGCTCGATCCTGTGCTCGACCAGCGCCGCGATGAAATATGACGAGGCCGCCGCCGTCACCCGCACGGAATCGATTGAAGTGCGGAAACTCGACGACGTCTGCTCCAAGCCGTCAGGGAATATATTACTCAAGATCGATACTCAGGGTTATGAGCGGCAGGTTCTCGAGGGTGGCCGGTCTTTGCTGCCGAAGCTCAAAGGCGTTTTAATGGAGTTGCCGATCGTGCATCTGTATCAAGGCACGTGGCAATTCCACGAGGCGATCGCATTCATGGCGGATGCCGGGTTCGTTCCCGCGCAGATCCAGCCGGTCAACTTCCATTCGACGGATCGTGTGTCGCTTATCGAGGTCGATTGCCTCTTCCGCCCCCGCGACCCGCGCGTGGACTAAGCCAAGAGTCTGCTGCGAAATAGCAGAATTTTGGCCGACGACGTGTCCGCTACGCGACGTCATGTCAGCGGGGCCGACGATCCAAGGCTTGCAGTCCTGAACTCGCGAAATCCGTCAGGCCTTCGCCCCCGCCAGATGGCGTGGGACGCGGGTGCCTCGACTGCTTCGCGGCCGGTCTTAACGGTCTAGAGCTAACGAATGAGTTCAAAATGATCTTTAGGACTTCGCTTTCTTCGCAGCTTTCGACTTGCCAGAGCTATTGAGCGCAGCCGCTTGGCGAACCAGCGCCTTGAAGGCGGCCTCGTCAATTTCTTCTCCTTCGTGGATGTCGATCGCCCGACGTACATTGCCGTCGAGACTTGAGTTGAAGAGACCAGCCGGATCCTGCAGCGATGCCCCCTTGGCGAAGGTCAGCTTCACGACATTCTTGTAGGATTCGCCAGTGCAGATAATGCCGTCGTGCGACCAAACAGGAGTGCCCTTCCACTTCCACTCCTCAACGACGTCCGGTTCTGCTTCCTTGACGAGCTTGCGCATTCTGCCGAGGGTTTCCCCACGCCAGTCCCCGAGTTCGGTGATCCTTTCGGAGATAAGCTCCGATGCTGACTGGCCTTCGCTATCCGAATTTTTCATGTTTTCATCGCAATAGTTTTAGACACACCCCGGAGACTTCAATCTATCCGTGCCAATACTTGTTCAAGGCCCGCGAAGAACCGCTGCCACCCACCCTGGGCGCCCTGGTAGGCCTGCTGCTGATCCGGCCGGAAGCCGGACTGCTCCATACGCAGGTGGGTCCCCGTGCTGGTTGGAGTGAGAGACCAAGTGACGACACTCTCAAGACCATATGCCGCCCATGTATAAGACAGCGTTTTATTTGGCTCGACTTTCGTTACCTGACAGTCGACAGCGCCCCAGTCCGCGCGAAGACTAAAACGGTGGCCCACGACTGGCTTGAAGTCGTTCTTCATGAGCCACTCTTCGATCAAATGATCTTGCGTCAGCGCCCGCCAGATTTTTTCCGGCGGATGCGGCAAATCCCGTTCAACGACGACGGAACGCAATGCGGAGGTTGCTTCGGTCATTGATCCATCCTGCTTAACAACGACTCGAGACGATAAATCCGGTCGAGCCAGAAAGTTCCGTAGAGCTTCATCCAATCGATCAACGGCGCTAACCCTTCCGGGTCGGCACTGTAGTGGGTCTCACGTCCGTCACGCCGGTCGCGAACAAGTCCAGCGAGCTTGAGCACGCCGAGATGCTTGGAGACGGCCGGTTGCGATACGCCGGAATGTCCGGTGAGCGCATGGACGGTCAGTTCTCCATCGCGGGTCAGACGCTCGAAGATCGCTCTGCGAGTGGGATCGGAGAGGGTCCTGAACAGAACGTCGGGCCGATAGTCCATGCAAACTCATAACCGTGCGGTTATGGATAGTCAAGGGGAGGTGCCCTGCATCATCCCTTGCACTTCTCAAAAACCACTACACTGGGTTGAGCGTTATCGTGTGCGACAACCCGGCGTGAAATTCCGTTCTTCGTGCGCGGACGGTCTGACTGACCCACCAAACGGTGGGCGATCGTTTACAGGACTTCGAGCATCGCGTACTTTCGATCTGCCACCAAGCGAAGGCGAAAATATCGTCCATGGATCGTCCTGCCTCGGATCTTCTTCACGGCGCCATCGACTGCGACATCCATCCAGCCGTTCCGAGCACGCAAGTCTTGCTGCCGTATCTCGACGACTACTGGCGGGAGCACATTCTGCGCCGCGGCCTGGAGCGGGAGAACCTGGAAACCAGCAGCTACCCGGCCAATGCCCCGATCAACGGCCGTCCCGATTGGCGTCTGCCGTCCGGGCCGCCCGGCAGCAGCCTCGCGGCGATGCAAACCCATCTGCTGGATCGGTTCCGCCCCAGCAGGGCGATCTGCAATGTGATTCATGGTGCCCAGGTCTTCTTCAGCGAGGACCTCTCAGCGGCGTTCTGCCGCGCTATAAACAACTGGATCCGCGCCGAGTGGCTGGATCGCGACGATCGCCTTCGCGCATCCATCGTCGTGCCGCCGCACAGTGCCGACCTCGCAGCCGAGGAAATCGAACGCCTCGCGCCCGACCATCGTTTCGTCCAGGTCCTGCTATTGTCGATGGCCGAACTTCCGCTCGGTCGCCGGCAGAACTGGCCGATCTACAAAGCCGCCGAAAACCACGGCCTGCCGGTCGGCATCCACGCCGGCAGCAGTTTCCGCCACCCACCGAGCGCCCTCGGTTGGCCGTCGTATTATCTTGAAGATTATGTCTCGCACTCGCAGGGTTTTGCTGCCGCACTGAATAGCCTGGTCACCGAGGGCGTGTTCGTGAAATTCCCTGAGCTGAAGGTCGTGCTGATCGAGTCCGGGGTGACCTGGCTGCCTGCGTCGCTTTGGCGGCTGGACAAGACGTGGCGCGGTGTGCGGTCCGAGACGCCCTGGCTGGAGCAGCTTCCAACCGAGACCGTGCGCAACCATGTCCGCCTGACCTTGCAACCGTTCGACGCCCCGCCGAGCGAAGCGCAATTGCAGACGTTCCTGGAGCAGCTTGGCTCCGACCGAATGCTGCTGTTTTCGTCCGACTATCCGCACTGGCACTTCGACGGCGACGAGGCGTTGCCGCCCGGTCTGCCAGCCGATCTCATGCAGAAGATCTGTGTTGAGAACCCGCTGGAAACCTACCCTCGTCTTAGGGAGACATCGTAATGAACATGACTGTCCTGGATCGCAAGCCCGACCGAAGCGCCGCAAGCCATCTAGGTTTCATCGATTGCGACGTGCATCCTCAAGTCAAAGGACCAAACGACTTCGACCCCTTCCTGTCGAAGCGCTGGCTGGAGCACAAGCAGACAATCGGTGGCCGGTCGCGTCAGGGTTTAGCGAAGCTTCCGATGTATCCGCGGATGTCCCCTGGCTCGGGCATGCGGATGGATAGCTGGCCGAAAAGTGGCGGGCTCCCGGGGTCGGACCTGCCGATGATGCAGGAACAGTTGCTCGACCTGTTCGACGTGGCTTACGGCTTGCTCGCCCCGTTGGTCGGTGGCGCCGGCGGGGAGCGGAACGTCGAGTTCGGGTCTGCGATGGCGACCGCGGTCAATGAATGGCAGATCGCCGAATGGTGCGATCCCGACCCGAGGCTTCTGGGAGCGATCCAGGTCAACATCGAGCACACCGAAGCCGCAATCGCGGAAATCGAGAAACGTGCCGGCGACCGCCGCTTCGCCCAGGTGAATATCCCGCCGCGCGGGCTGGAGCCGCTGGGCCGCCGCCGCTACTGGCCGATCCTGGGGGCGTGTGCGGCGAACGGGTTCCCGGTCTCGCTGCATCTGGGCGGGACGAGCGGCCATGCCTCGACCGGCGGTGGCTGGCCCTCCTTCTACCACGAGGAGCATCCGTCCTACGTGCAAACGATGCAGACGCTGGTGATCAGCCTGGTCTGTGAGGGTGTGTTCGAACAGATCCCGAATCTGAAGATCGTACTGGTGGAGGGCGGCTTCGCCTGGCTGCCGTCTCTTTGTTGGCGGCTGGACAAGCACTGGAAACGCCTGAAAGCGGAGGTGCCGCATCTGACGCGCTCGCCGTCAGAGTATGTGCATGACCATTTCTGGGTCACCACGCAGCCGATCGAGGAACCGGAGCGGCCCAAGGATATGGTGTCCATCCTGGAATGGATCGGGCCGGATCGGGTGATGTTCTCGACCGACTATCCGCATTGGGATCAGGACGATCCGCGCTTTGCCTTCAAGATTCCTCTACCCGACGACTGGAAGCGGAAGATCTACCGCGACAACGCGAAGGCGCTATACAACCTGGATTGACTGATGAAGGCGGAAAGAGTGGCTCTGCTTCGGGATCGCGCCCACTGGCTGGCGATGAACCGGTGGGCTCGGAGGAAATGACCCGTCACGTCGTGGCCACCGTGGACGAGATACCGGCCGGCGGCCGCAAAATCGTCACCGTCAACGGCCGGGAGATCGGTATCTTCAAGGTCGGTGACGGCTTCTATGGACTGTTCAACCGCTGTCCGCACCAGGGCGCGCCGTTGTGCCGGGGGGAGATCGTCAGCCGTTTGGTGGCGCCAAGCCCAGGCGATTACCGGCTGACACGAACGGGCGAGATGATCCGCTGCCCGTGGCACTGCTGGGAATTCGACATCCGCACCGGCCAATCATTGTGCGACCCGAACAGCGTTCAGGCTCGGGCGTTCGATGTCGCGGTGGAGCCCGGGAAAGCACTGGTCGAAGGACCCTTTGTTGCGGAGTCAGTAGAGATCACGGTCGAAGATAGCTACGTGGTCGTTACGATGTAGACTGCCGGATCGTCGGTCGGCGACCCGCTCCGGTCCGCATCTTTAAAGCGTTCGATTTTGAGCAAATCGTCTGGTGACCTCGAACAACATTGACGGTGTACAGCCCTTCCGGACCCACCCATAGTGCGCGGACCGGGGTCGGACGGGGTTCCTGATTTGTCTGCTTATCTGTCAAACCCGGGCGTTTCGTTTGTTACGGCGGTCAGCAGTTCTGCCACAGGCTTGCGCACTGACCTGGGATACGCGCCGCGCCGGTGCGGCTCGCCGATGCGGCCCACGAACACGAAATAACCGGTGTCGGCTCTGAACAGGTCGCGGAATTGCTGCGCTAAATCGCGGCCCTTGCCCTGGAGCCTGGCGTCAACAGTGAACGGGGCGTTGTCCTGGCCATAATGCGCGAAGGTCAGCACGTCCATCAGCGGCTGCAACGCAAGGCCCAGCCGGGTCGCCGCCAGCCAGAAGTTCTGAATCTTGATGCCGGTTTCGAGCAAGTCGTGAGTTGTTTGCGGCGAGTCGGACAACTCGTTGTAGCGGATGGCGAACACCGCGCCGGACGCCAGGACGGGCATGTAATCCGTCTCTAGCGCCATCGCCGCCGCGCCGCCGGCTTGGTTGAACCACCGTGTCCGGACCTCACTGCCCAGAACCCAGCGGTACACCCGAACGAGGATCGGATCGAGGCCCAGCGCCTTGGCCGGGGTCCGGTCCGCGCTGATCGGCAGGGTCCATTCGATGCGGCGCTGGTGGACCGGCATCATCTCGGGCGAACGCAGGCGGATGGTGCCGGCCCGCAGGCTGAGCCGAGCGAAGCGCTTGCGGTCGGGCTTGTCGGACAGCCAGATGACGCGCAGGTTCTCGCCCAGCTTGGCTTCCAGCGCCTGGCGTTCCTGAGCGGTCAACGGGCGCGTGAGGTACCGCGTGCGATCGACGTGGCGCAGGCCCAGCGACGGGCAGAGCGGATCGGGTTCAGTTGTCAGGTCTGCGGCGAACTGAGCACGGATGAGCAGCGGATCTGCGTCGAACTCGATCCGCCACACCATCCGCCGGCCATGCGCCGAGGCGGCAATCCGCAGATATTCCAGCAGGCCGCCGATGGCTAGCAGGTTCGGCTCACCATCGCGGTATTGGTACAGGCCGCCGACGGTCATGCGCCGGGCATGGATGCGAAGCTCGTCCGGACCCAGCTTCTCGAATCGCCAGGGCTGATCGTTCCCGCGGCTGGGCGCCCAGCGAGCCGCGTGCAGGACCTCGTCGAGGTAGCCTTCGGGCACGAACGTGGCGGGCGGCAGCGGAATGGCCCGCATGCGCTCGATGGTTTCAGGCACCATCCGCGCCATCTTGCGTCGCCAGCGCGCGCCGTTGAGGCCGCCGCGCACCTTCGTCACCACGAGGCGGTTGCTGAAGATGTCATACTGGAATGCGTACGGGACCGGCTTGATCTCGCCGCGGCGCAGCAGGAACTTCAGCGCGGTGATGGCGGCGGCGCCGGCACAGAGTTGGCACGCCGCGCCGACGGAGGTGGCCGTCTTGGCCACGAGATTGAGCCGCATGGGGTCGGAGAGGTAGGACAAGGGCAATGGCTTGGGCACCAGGCCGGTCATGAAGCGAATGAGTTGCTCGAATTCGCCGGCGCCCTCCATGCCGAAATATTCGTCGAAGCTCATGCCCTTGGGGTCGAAGGCCAGCAGCGACACGCCCATGCCGATCGGGCCGGCGCAGACGACGGGAATGCCCAGTTCGCGGCAGCGCCGATAGGTCTTGCGCCGCATCTCAATGACATTGAAGTCGAAGCCGTCGACGAACAGATCGACATCGTGCAGGAACGCTTCGAGGTTCTCATCGGTGACGCCGTCATCGAAGCGGCGGATGCGCAGTTCCGGGTTCACCGCGAGCGCCATTTCCGCCATGACGTCGCTCTTGACGAGGTCGAGGGTGTTAACGTTACAGCCGTATTGGCGATTGAAGTTGGGGACGTCGAACCGGTCGAAGTCGGCGATGTTGAAGGCGCCGACGCCCAGGCGCGCTAGGGTGATCATGTGGACACCACCGACGCCGCCCATGCCGGCGAGCGCGATGCGCATGCCGCGCAGGGCAAGCTGTTCGGCTTCTGTCAGCCAGCCGACGTTTCGTTCGAATGCCGCGTCGTATGTGAATTTCACCATGGTGCCAGCCTTCGCGACTTTTGCGCCTAGTCTGATAGCATACTTTCGCGTTCATACCCGCGAGACTTCTCAATCGCAGCCTGCAGATCTTCACCGGTGCGGCTGCGCTCGGCGGCGAGATCGGGATTGCGGCAGACCACCGGCCGCTCGCTAGGGTTAGCCGGGCGATGCGGGCCTGTGCGGCCCAAAAACGAAGTCCGCAGCGCGAAACAACACTACAGCAATGATTTTGCGTGCTGCAGCACTTGGTCGCAGACCTTCTTGGTGATTTGCGCCTTGATGCCATCGCCGCCCAAACCGTAGCTTTGGCCGTTGCCTGTATGCAGCAGCCCCTGGCTGCCTTCCTGGAACCCGCTGTCGTTGGTGCTCTTCCCGGAACCTGTCACCTTGCCCATAAGCGAGTCCTTGACCGAGGACGCTCCGCCGCTGCCGAGATATTTGTTTTGGATGCAATACTGTAGCACACCGGCCGTATTGCTTGTGCCGGCTTGGCCGACCGATGGCAGTCCGCCCGCGCCACCGAGCGCTCCGAGCGCGCCGCCGCTTGTTCCGCTTTGGCCCGCGCCCATCGCGCCTTTTAGCTGATCCATGAACTGTGCCCGCGCCGGGCGTTCAGCAAGCTGCGAAACCCCCAGAACAAGGAAAGTCATGATCACAGACGACAGGCCGCGACGTGGAGATCCGCTCATGTCGACTATCCTTCTGAACCGTTGGTTGGCCTCCGTCCCCTCTGTTTAGTGCTTGCGACCGAATGACGCCATCTATCACCGGTCACGTTGGGCTGTCGCGGACGTGTATCGCTACACCCGATATCATCACCGCGTCGCCGCTCAAGATTGCTGCCTCGATTTCGAACTTTCCGACGGCCGCGTTATCCGCGCCAACCAGGGCCGACCGGCGGATCCAGCGTAGGGGCCTGAAACCTTGGGATCTCAGTGCGACATCAGCACTGGCACCGTCATGTGCTGGAGCAGCTCCCGGGTGACGCCACCCATGATCATCTCCCGAGTTCGCGAATGTCCATAACCGCCGACGACCAGCAGGTCGGCTCCGATGTCGGAGGCATAGTCCAGCAGCGCATCGGCTGGCGACAGCCCGTCGGTCACCACCGTCCGCGCGGCTGAGACGTCGAGTCCGTGGCGGGCGAGATGTTCCGCGATCTCGGCTGTCGGCAGCATTTGGCTGTCCCCGGCCGCCCGGGGCCTCTCGACCGTCAACACTACGAGTTTTGCCCCCGGAGCGAGTATTGCAAGCGCATCGTGGACCGCTCGGGCAAATTCCCGGGTGGGCGTCCAGCCGACAAGAACATTCGCACCAACCTTTTCGAAGCGGCCAGCGTAGGGGATCAGCAGCAAGGGCCGGCCGGCGGTCATCAGGATGTCCTCAATTAATGTCCGGGCGGAAGCGGGGAGCGGGTTGTCGGGATCAGCCTGGCCGACCACGATCAGGTCGGTGGCGTGAGCACGGCGGGTGATGGAGGGGATCAGAAAGCCCGGGTCGAGCACCCAGTCGCCGGTGATGCCCTCGCGGCGAAGCGTTTCGCGGAAGCCGGCCTCGATGAGCGCCGCCTTGGTTCGGGCCTGGCTGTCCACCTGTTTGGCGAACTCCGGCAGCGCCCACAGATCCGGGTAGCCGCCCAAGGCAAACGACATATCCGCCGGCAGCAGGAGCTCCAGCGGACACAGCCCAGTCAGATGCGCATCGTTCCGTCGCGCGAGTTCCACCGCCACAGCCATCTTAATCTCATCGCGCGACGATCCATCCAGCAAAACCACGAGATCCCGAAGGGCCATGTCATCCTCCTGTTTCAATTCCCGCTGGATTTATGCGGGCTTCAGCATGTCCGTGCATTGATCGAGGTCAACGCGGTGCCTGATGGCAACAAGCGGACAAAGCGGATATGCTCGCCTTCAGATTGATAATATGAAGCATCGATGTCCGGCAATACCGATCAGCCGAACGACGTGGGTCAGGGCGGGGTCGACATTTTCCACCTAGCACTGCAAGCGGCCGATATTGGTCTGTGGCGCTGGGACCTCTCCACCGGTGCCGTTCAATTCACGCCGGCAGCGGCGGTGCTGCTCGGCGGGTCCCTCGTTCGTCCGCTTGACTATGCGGGATTCATCGCCGCGCTCCATGCCGATGACCGCGCGGTCGCGGAGCGCGTGTTGCGGCATAGCGTAGTCGCCAAAGGAGACCGTTTCGACTTTGAAGTGCGTGCCGCGGCGACCGGCCGCCGGCTTCGCGTTCGCGGACAGGCCTTTTCCGGCGAGGATCACGCGGACGAAGTGGCGGGCGTTCTGATCCACGTCGGCCCGCACCTCGCCGTCGACGGGCCGACCGGCCGGCTGGCCGCAATCGTGACGTCCTCGGACGACGCGATAATCGGCGAGGACCTCAATGGGATGATCACCGACTGGAATCGAGGCGCGGAGGTGATCATGGGCTACACCGCCGCCGAGGCCATTGGGAAGTCGCTGTCGATGCTATTCCCGAGGGGGCAAGAGGACGAGATGGCCCGCCTGTTGGAGCGCATTAAGTCCGGCGAGCGGATTGAGCATTTTGAAACACGACGTCGGCGTAAGGATGGCACAATCATCGATCTCTCGCTGACTATGTCACCGGTTTGGGATGATACAGGGCGGCTTGTTGGTGCTTCGAAGGTGGCTCGCGATATCACCGCCACGAAGCGCGCACAGGCCGAACTCGAAGCGCGCGAGGCGCATCTGCGATCGGTGCTGGACTCGATTCCGGATGCGATGATCGTGATCGATAATCAGGGTATAATGCGATCCTTCAGTGCCACGGCAGAACGCCTATTCGGCTACGTCACTGACGAGGCCGTCGGCAACAACGTCAGCATGCTGATGCCGTCGCCATATCGGGAGCAGCACGACAGCTATCTCGCGCGGTATTTCGCAACGGGCGAGAAGAAGGTAATCGGCCGTGGCCGCGTCGTCGTGGGACAGCGCAAAGACGGCTCCACCTTCCCGATGGAGCTAGCGGTTGGAGAGATGACTTTCGGCGGTACTCGATCGTTTACCGGTTTTGTGCGTGACCTGACCGAGCGTCAGGCCACTCAGCGACGATTGCAGGATATGCAGGCGGAGTTGATCCATATGTCCCGCTTCACCGCGATGGGGGAAATGGCTTCCACATTGGCCCATGAGTTGAATCAGCCGCTGACCGCCGTTGCGAGTTACCTGAATGGATGCCGCCGGCTACTGGAGGGCAGCGAGAGCGAGCATAAGCTGATGTTGCGAGATGCAATCGATCGGGCTGCCGACCAGGCGATGCGGGCAGGGCACATCATTCGCCGACTGCGGCAGTTCGTGGCTCGGGACGAGAGTGAGCGGCAGGTGGAAAGCCTGCCGAGGTTGATTGAGGAGGCAAGCGCTTTGGCGCTGGTCGGGATCAAGCATGATGGCGTGCGCGTCAAGTTTGATCTCAGTCCTGGCGTTGAGTTGGTGCTGGCCGACAAAATCCAGGTGCAGCAAGTTATCCTCAACCTGATGCGCAATGCGATCGAGGCGATGCACGACGCCACACGCCGGGAACTGACCCTCTCCACGGCTGAAGTGCCGAACGGTATGGTGGAGGTCAGCGTCTCCGATACGGGACCGGGCATCGCGCCGGAAATCGCGGCGCAACTATTCCATCCCTTCGTAACCACCAAGCCTCAGGGGATGGGGGTCGGACTGTCGATCTCCCGCACTATTGTCGAATCGCATGGCGGCAAACTTTGGGCGGAACCCAATCCTGGCGGCGGAGCGATTTTCCGATTGACCCTAAAGGTGGTCAACGAGGAGGAGCCGACCGATGGCCTCTGATGCCGTAGTCCATCTGATCGACGACGACGACGCGGTGCGGCAGGCAGTTGCGTTTCTGCTAACCACCATGGGTTTCGCGGTACGGGTCTATCCGTCCGCCGTCGCGCTCATCGATGCGCTGCCTTCGGTGCAACCCGGCTGCATAGTTACCGATGTGCGGATGCCTGGAATGGATGGGTTAGCTTTACAGCGGGAACTGAAGGCGCGCGGCATCGGCTTGCCGGTGATCGTCATTACCGGCCATGCCGACGTGCCGTTGGCGGTCGCGGCGATGAAAGCCGGAGCGGTCGATTTCATCGAAAAACCGTTCAATGACGAGTTGCTGCTGACCGCCATCAGGGCGGCGATCGACCGCCATGAGCGAGACTTTCGGCGCGAGGACGAGGTTGCCGCCGTCAAGACCAGATTGGACAGCCTCTCCCCCCGGGAGCGCGAGGTGCTGGAGGGCCTAATCGCCGGGCTGCCCAACAAGACGATCGCTTATGACCTGAAGATCAGCGCCCGCACCGTAGAAGTTCATCGCGCGAACCTGATGACACGGATGGGCGCGCGCAGCGTTGCGGATCTGGTACGAATGGTGTTCGTCGTGCGCTCCCCGGTTTGATCTGCATCAAGGCGTTCCAAAGGCAATTTATCTAGGTTTTCGTGGTGTCCCGCCGAGCGGGCGTCGTTGGCGGATGCTGGAGTGCACGGATGGCCGACGGGCGGAACCTCGTTATCATTGTCGATGACGATCAGGCGGTGCGCGAGGCACTGCAATTCGCCTTACGGGTAGAGGGGCTGTGTGTCCACGTGCATAGTGGTGGGGCGTCCCTTCTGGCTGATCCCGATCTGAACCGCGCGAGGTGCGTCATCCTGGATCATCGGATGCCCCGGATGGATGGTTATGCGCTGCTCAAGAACCTCCGGATGCAAAACCCCGACTTGCCGGCGATCATGCTGACCAGCGGCGCGACACTACGGGAGCGAGCGCGGGCCAACGCCGCAGGTGTTCACACCGTGTTGGAGAAACCCCTTCTGGATAACGTCCTGATGGACCATATCCGAAAAATCCTCGGCGCTGATGCCTGACGCGTACCTGCCTGATGCCTACCCTGGTACGTAGTTTTGCGTAGGATATAACCGAATTTAGGGCGCCGATATTCGCCGATAGACCGGGAACATGTTCATCGCACGACAGGAGTTCCCGATGTCGGTATCTCTCGCGGTTGCCGCCGAACGTTTACGTCACGCCTCTCCGGTCGCCTATGCGCCGCTGCCGTGGAATGGATCGCAAGAGCGCGACGATTTTGAGTTGAGCGGTTTCGCCATGCACTTTGCTGCCGATCATCAAGTGTATGCGGAGGGTGATGAGGCACGTTACTTCTACAAGGTGGTCAGCGGCGTGGTGCGGACCTGCCGTTTCCTGAGGGACGGGCGGCGGCAGATCGACGCATTTCACCAGGCAGGCGACGTATTTGGGTTTGAAGCCGGCGCCGACCACGGAGTGGCTGCTGAAGCGGTGACCGAGGCCTCGGTCATCGCCTACCGCAGGCGCGGCCTGGAAACCATTGTGTCCCAAGGCGATCGTCTGAGCCACTGGTTCTTTTCCCACGCGCTGACCCGGATGGCGAGCACTCGGGAGCACTCGCTGCTGCTGGGGCGTGCCAGCGCGGCTCAGAAGATCGCCGCTTTCCTGGAGGAAACCGCGCAACGCGCGGGCGGCGGCGGCGTGATCGAGCTGGTAATGAGCCGGCAGGACATTGCGGACTACCTCGGGCTGACGATCGAAACCGTTTCGCGGACCTTGTCGCAACTGGACCGTGATGGAGTGATCGGGCTGCCGAGCGCTCGGCGGGTTGTGGTGAAGGATAGGCGGGCGCTCCAAGCGCTTAACGGCTGAGCCGACTTTTGGCTAATGGGGTCAGCATCACGGTCGGCGGTGTTGAAGGCGGCCGCTGCACCTTTTAGGCGATGGGAGTGGCTGGCTTTATCTGATCGTTCATCGGTGTTGGTTCCGTCTCGGGTTGAACGAGCCGCGGCGTGGCCGGTGCGTGCCGCGACATCACAGTTGGGACGTGCCTGGACGACCGCCCCTGGCGCGGCTAGGGTGCTTACGTTATGTCCGATCGGATATGACGAAATCGTCCTGTTTAGAGCCAGTAGGGGTGGAAATAACATGCATAGATCTCATCGAGATACTCGGCCGCTTCGGCGATTAACGGCTGCCAGCGCCTGCATTATCGCGCTTCTCTGCACAACCGCGGCTGTCCACGCAGCCGACGTAGTCCTTCCTGGCACCACCGACTTCCCGGAGAGTATGACTGGGACTGCCGACGGCACACTGTTCTTCAGCAGCCTGGCCGGCGGCCGCATATTCCGCTCCGGTCCGGGGGCCGCACAGGCAACCGAGTGGATCAAGCAAGGGTCCAACGGACTGGCATCAGCGCTCGGCGTGCTTGCCGACGAGAAGAGCGGCACACTCTTTGTCTGTTCGGTAGACCTGTCAGGGGGTGGCATCATTATCCCGACCGGCGCTACGCCTGGCGCGCTGAAGCTGTTTGACCTCAAGACCGGCGCCGCCAAGGGTAGCGTTCCGCTTCCCCCCTCGACGCTGCTGAAGCAAACGGCGCTGTGCAACGACATAGCAGTTGCCGCGGACGGCACGATCTACGTCAACGACTCCTTCTCCGGGCACATCCTCCGTATGAAACCCGGCGCGACGGCCTTGAGATCTGGGCGCATGACCCGCGCTGGGATGTCGCCGGGCCGCAGCTCGACGGTATTGCGATCCTGCCCGATGGCAACGTCTATGCCAATATTTTCGAGGGTGATGGGCTTTACCGCATCGCAGTCAACCCCGACGGCAGCGCCGGCGCGATCACCAAGCTGAAGACCTCGCGGCCGCTCTATCATTCGGACGGGCTTCGCGCGTATGGGCCGGGTCAGTTGCTCATGGTCGAGGGCGAGACAAAGGGGACTCTCGACAAGATCACGGTGAGTGGTGACGACGCAAAAATCGAGACCATAAAGGGCGGTTTCGAAGGGCCGGTATCGCTCTGGCAACACGGTGATACGGTCTATGTGCTAGATGTTCCGCTGAAATATTTGTTCGACCCGAAAATGAAGGGCAAGACACCGCCACCGTTCACGGCCTTCGAGGTCAAACTGCCGCAATAACGTTCGGCGCGGGCGGGGTCTGTCTCGCCCGCGCCACGGAAATTGCAGTAGTCCCCCCGGCGTTGCTTCGCGATGCGATCTGCGGCGGGTCTGAGGGCGACGGTTAGCCGTTCGGAACCGGTTGGACCGCGACGCCGAGTTGGTTCAAAAGCGTCGATCATCGCGGTAGCCCAGAGTTTCTTGTTCCGCTCCTCATGCGTCGGGGGATGGGCGCGGTTGCGGTGGGTGTCGATCTTGGCCTGAGCCTGCTCGATCGCGGCTTTCAGCTCGGGTTCCTGCAGGTCGTTTATGGGCTCCGGCATGGGGTCGGCGGCCGCGGGTAGTTGGTCGCAGAGCCGCAGATCGAGCGCCTTTTCGGTCTGGAGGGTGGAGCGATTGAGGCTGTTGGCGCAGCTTCGATAGCGAAGGCGCATAGATGGCGACATCTCGGCGGTCTTGGCCTCGGCGAGGACGTCGAGCGTGGTCATGCCGAGGGCGATTATGTGGGCCGCTTGCAGCATTTCGGCTCTGGTGCGGGTGGCATACGAGGCCAGGGTGTCGATGATTTCAGACCGGGCTTCGCGGATGTCCGCGGCGGCTGTCGAGAAGTATGGCAGCAGGAAAGCGATGATGGTTTCGAGATACGCATTGGGTCGCTGGGCCACGGTCGAGGTCCGGTCTGCAGTTGCCCGGGCGTTGTATCGGTCGTCGTAACGAATGTCAAGAACATTATGGGAACGTGATGTTACCCGGCGTGCCCTTTCGGGACTGGAGAGAGGTGGCATCAAAGCCTTTGAGTTTGGTCGATCGCCTCGGGCATCGTCCTTCCCGAATGGATATGACGACTCGCCATGATGCCTGCACCGTAGTATACGAATGAGCATAGCGTTCGTGGCTATTCATGCTAGCGCGTCCAGTCGCGTTGGCCCGACGGAAAGCAGGGTAGGTTGTCGCCGCGAGGTCGCGGTGGCCAAAAGCGAGGAGGAAAGTATTTTTGGACACAATCGCGCTCGATTCGAGACTGCGCCACGCCAACGGATTCCCAGGACGCAAAGCTGGAATGCTGATCGGCGGGAGGATAGTGCAGGCTGCGTCTGGCGAAAGTTTTCCGGTGTATAACCCGGCGACGGGGACGGTGATCGCCAACGTGCCTGAAGGCGACAAGGCCGACGTCGATCTGGCGGTCGCCGCCGCGCGCCGTGCTTTCGACGATGGGGTCTGGGCGAAGGTCGGTCCGTCCGGCCGTGGCAAGATGCTATGGAAGTTGGCCGACCTGCTCGAGCGCGATCTGGAGGAGTTCGCAGAACTGGAGTCAATCGATAACGGCAAGCCCTACGCTGTTGCGCGCGTCGCCGATCTACCACTGGCGGTCGACATGTTTCGCTACATGGCCGGTTGGGCGACCAAAATCTCCGGCACGCAACTGCCGCTGTCGCTGCCCGGCGAATACTTGTCCTACACGGTACGCGAGCCGGTGGGCGTTGTCGGTCAGATCATTCCCTGGAATTTCCCGCTGTTGAGGCGGCGTGGAAACTGGCGCCGGCCCTGGCCGCGGGATGCACCGTGGTGCTGAAGGCAGCTGAACAGACCCCGATGACGGCCTTGCGCCTGGGTGAATTAATTCAGGAAGCGGGCTTCCCGGCGGGTGTTGTCAACATCCTGACTGGCTTCGGCGAGACCGCGGGCGCGGCGCTCGCGGCCCATCCGGATGTGGACAAGGTGGCGTTTACCGGAAGCACCGAGGTGGGCAAGCTGATCGTCCAAGCCGCGACCGGCAATTTGAAGAAAGTCTCGCTGGAGCTCGGCGGCAAATCACCGGCGATCATTCTTCCCGATGCGGACTTGGATCTTGCGATTGCGGGCGCGGCGAACGCGATTTTCTTCAACCACGGACAATGCTGCTGCGCGGGCTCGCGGCTCTATGCCCACAAGTCGGTGTACGACAAAGTGGTCAGCGGAGTGGCGGACATCGCCGGCAAGATCAAGGTTGGACCGGGCCTCGATCCGAGCACGGAAATGGGCCCGTTGGTGTCGGACGAGCAGTTCACCCGCGTCACCGGCTTTATCGAGGACGGACTCCGGGAAGGCGCGCACATCGCAACAGGCGGCAACCGGGTCGGCCACCTGGGCTACTTCGTTGCGCCGACGGTGTTGGAAAAACCACGCCCGACATGAAGGTGATCCGCGAGGAAATCTTTGGACCGGTGGTTTGTGCCACTCCGTTCGACGACAACGACCTGGACGTGATCGCCAAGCGGGCCAATGACACGATCTACGGACTGGCAGCCAGCGTGTGGACGAAGAACGGTGGTACGGCGCACAAACTAGCCAGCCGGATCCGGTCCAGGTACAGTCTGGATCAATTGCCACAATGTGTTCGACGCGTCGCTTCCGTTTGGCGGCTAAAAGCAGTCAGGCTGGGGACGCGAAATGGGCGCCGAGGTTCTCCATAACTATACCGAGGTCAAGGCGGTAACCACGGCTTTATAAGCCGCGTCTTTGACTTGAGATCTCATCAGCCGACATAGTGTTGCCGGGATGTGTTGATCGAATTTGAGCCCGGGGGAACGGCGGCACGTACCCCGGTTTCGCTGTCGCGATGGAAGTCCACTTTGGGCATACATACCTGGCGTCGGCTAGATCCCGGCAGGATCACGCTATAGTCGTTTGAACATAGCGAGATTTGGAGGGGCGATGAATGCCGAGCCGATTGAAGGTGAGAGATTTACGACGTGGCGGGTGCTGCCCGGGGGGACCCGGATCGGGCTCGACTTCGTTGCGACCGACGGTGAGAGCCATAGCATTGTGCTGTCGATCGATGCCCTGTCCGGATTGATGATGACGCTGCCGTCGATGTTGCAGGCCGCGCTCGATGAACGTTTTCCCAGTGGCGCTTTCCGCATCGTTCAGCAACTGGCGGGGTGGCAATTGGAGCAGCAGACAGCAACGGATGGTGTGATCCTGAAATTGCGAACCGCAGAGGGCTTCGAAGTGTCGTTTGCTCCCGCGACCGAAAACGCCGGTTGTCTTGGCGTGGCGCTGCTGGAGCCACGACCGTCTATGTCAAAGAGATTGAACTAATGAATGTCATGACAGAGATCCATCCGTTCCTGGATGGCAAGGCCAAACGCATGCTGATTGGCGGCAAGTGGCTGGAAGCCGCTTCCGGCAAGACGTTTGAAACCCGCAATCCGGCGACGGGCGAAATCCTGGCGCATGTCGCCGAAGGCGATGCAGAGGACATCGACTGCGCAGTTGCAGCGGCACGCGAGGCTTTCAATGGTCCGTGGAGTAAATTTAAGCCGGCGCAACGGCAGACGCTTTTGCTGAAGCTGGCTGATCTCGTTGAGCGCGATATCGAGGAACTCGCCGGGCTCGATACGCTGGACATGGGTGCGCCGATCACCCGCACGCGCGGGAACAAGGCCCATGCGGTGGGGATGCTTCGTTTCTATGCTGGCATGGCGACAGCGTTGCACGGTGAAACGATCAATAACTCACTGGCAGGGGAAATTGTTTCTTTCACGCTGAAAGAACCTGTTGGCGTCGTAGGTGCGATCATCCCGTGGAACGGGCCGTTGACGGCGACGATCTGGAAGATCGGACCAGCGTTGGCTACCGGTTGCACCGTGGTGTTGAAGCCGGCCGAAGAGGCGCCGCTGACGCCGCTGCGGCTGGGCGAGTTGTGCCTCGAAGCCGGGGTGCCGCCGGGTGTGGTGAACGTGGTAACGGGCTTCGGTGAGACCGCCGGCGCGGCCCTCGCAGGGCATCCGGATGTGGACAAGGTGGCGTTCACCGGCTCGCACCTGACCGGCCAGTCGATCATCCGGGCGTCTGCGGGAAACCTGAAGCGGGTGTCTTTGGAACTCGGCGGCAAGTCGCCAGATATCGTATTCGCCGATGCCGACTTGGCACAGGCGGTGCCTGGTGCCGGCATGGCGGTGTTCGCCAACACCGGGCAGATCTGCAGTGCCGGTACGCGGCTGTTCGTCGAGAAGAAAATCTACGATGAGTTTGTCAGTAAAGTCGCGGATTTCAGTAAGACGCTGCGTGTTGGTGACGGCAGCGATCCGGAGACGCAGGTGGGGCCGTTGGTTTCCGAGGAGCAACTGCACCGCGTCACCGGCTATCTGAATATCGGCCGGCAAGAAGGCGCACGCCCGCTCTCCGGTGGCGACCGGCTGATGGAAGGTGCGATGGCAAAAGGGTTCTTCGTGCCGCCCACGGTATTCGCCGATGTGCGGGATGACATGCGCATCGCTCAGGAAGAGATCTTCGGACCGGTGATCTCCGCCATCCCGTTCACCGACATCGAGGAGGTGATCGAGCGCGGCAACAAGACGCAGTTTGGTCTCGGCAGTGGCGTATGGACCCGGGACGTCGGCAAGGCGCACCGCTTGGCGAAGGCGATCAGGGCGGGATCGGTCTGGATCATTGTTATCAGGCGATGGACCCCGCGGTGCCGTTCGGCGGGTTTAAGATGAGCGGCTATGGACGGGAGTCCGGCGTGCAGCATCTCGAGGAATATCTGAACGTGAAGGCGGTGTGGATTAAGACCGACTAGATTATTTTGTCCTCGAGGGAGCGGCGTGCCGACAGGGTTGGCGCCTGGGCTGGCGGCGACCCTGTTGCGCCCCGAGGCATGCTGGTCGCCGCGGAGTAAGGTCGCGACGGTGACGACTTGGTCCACATCGGAGCCGATAGGCGGGTCGATTTACAGAAATCGCGATCCCTGTGACAATCCGACTCAATGATTATGAGGATGGAACGTCTTTGGGGGCTTTCTGGCGCCGACGCCTGCATGCCGGCATCGGGTAAAGTTGTCGCTGCTTCGTTCCATCAGCCAGCCGTTGGCTTCGGCGGGGTTGTCAGAACAATTCGGCAGCGCCTTAACGCGCATGGGCGATCTGGTTCAACCAAATCAGCATCGGTCGACGCGGATGCCGGAATTGAAGTCAGGAACGTTTCGGTTCGGCACGGCTTGCACGTGGCGCTGGAGGGGGTCAACGGCCGTTTTGCCTCCGGCAGCCTGACCGCCGTCGTTGGACCGAATGGCGCGGGTAAAAGCACCTTGCTGAATGTGCTCGCCGGACTGACCCGGCCCAACCGGGGCGAGGTCGTTTGCGCTGCGCGCGGGCGGAAGCGGATGGCCTATCTGCAGCAGCAGACCGAACTTGACCGCGACTTTCCGGTCACCGTGGCCGAACTCGTGGGGTTGGGCCTTTGGCGCAGCTTTGGGGCCTTCGGCGCCCCGCGGCGCCCGGTGGCCGATCGTACTGCGGAGGCGATCAGCGCCGTCGGGCTACTCGACTCGATCCACCGGCGCATCGGTGAGCTATCAGTCGGCCAACTGCGGCGCGCTTTCTTCGCGCGTCTGATGTTGCTGGACGCCGAGGTAATGCTGCTCGACGAGCCCTTCGCCGCCGTCGATACCGGGACCGTCGAGTTGTTACTGGCACTGATGGCGCGCTGGCACGACGAAGGACGCACCATCATCGCCGTCATGCACGAGTTTGATCAGGTACGGGCGCACTTCCCCTCGGCCCTGCTGCTCATGCGCAGCCCGATCGCCTGGGGTGACACCAACGTTGTCCTGACCGCGGACAACCTGGCGAAAGCGCTGTCGGTGGCATGAGCTTGTCGTTCTATGCGTTGCTGATCGGCCCGTTCGAGGGCTTCAGCTTCATGCGCATTGCCCTGGTCGCGTGCTTTGCGCTGGCGCTGGCTAACGGGCCGCTGGGCGTCTTGCTATTGTTGCGGCGGATGGCATTGGATGGCGATGTGCTCTCGCACGCCGTCATGCCCGGCGCGGCGCTGGGGTTCGTCTACTCAATGCATTCGGTGACGGCGCTCAGTCTCGGCGGATTGGCCAGCGGCACCATCGTAGCCGCTCTGACAGGATTGCTGGGGCGGGGCAGGGCGGCGCGTCACGACGCCGGCCTGGTGGTGTTCTATCTGGTGACGCTGGCGCTTGGGGTAACCCTCGTGGCGTTCTTCGGAAGCAATGTGGATACCGTGCGGGTGCTGTTCGGGACAGTGCTGGCGATCGATACGAAAGCTTTATATCAGATCGCGACGGTCAGCACTTTGACTATGCTGTTGCTGGCGCTGTTCTATCGTCCGATGGCGGTCGACTCATTCGATCCGGTGTTTCTGCGCATGGTGGGCGGTCATGGCATGCGCGCCCTGTTCGTCATGCTAGTGGTGTTCAATCTGGTAGTGAGCTTTCAGGCCTTTGGCACGTTGCTGTCGATCGGCCCGATGCTGCTGCCGGCCGCGACGGCACGGTGCTGGACCAACCGGCCCGGCGTGATGATGGCCATCGCCTCGGCTGTCGGGATGCTGTCCTCGTACGCCGGGCTGTTGTTGTCGTATCACCGCAATCTGCCGTCTGGACCGGCGATCGTCATGGCTGCCGGAGCGCTGTATGGTGGCTCGCTACTCGCAACCACGACTGCGAACTTCGTCCGAGCCAGAAGAAAGGGAAACGATCGATGAAACGGCTGGTATTTGCCGTAGTGTCGTTGGTGGTCGGGATCATCCTGACGCTGCCCGGCAGCGCGACCGCAGCCGACAAGATCAAGGTCGTCGCGACGTTCAGCGTGATTGCCGACATGGTCAGCAACGTGGCCGGCGATATGGTGGATCTGATCACCATCGTCGGCCCGGACGGCGACTGCGAGGAGTATGAGCCGACTGCCGCCGATGTGCCGAAAATGGCCGATGCGCGGATGCTGTTCATGAATGGACTGAACGACGACTTCGAGCCATGGCTGCCCAACTTGATGCAGCAGGCGAAGTTTTCGGGCACCAAGGTCATCGTGACGCGCGGCGTGAAGGCGATCACCGCGGAAGACGAACATCCGATGGGCGGCAAGCCCAAAGCCACGGTGCTTGATCAGCACGCCTGGATGAATCCGCACAATGGCCTGATTTATGTGAAGAACATCACCGAGGCTTTGGTCCGCGCTGATCCCCTCAACGCGGACGTCTATCATAACCGGGCCGCGTCCTACACGCAGCAGCTTCGGGATCTGGACCGTTGGGCGCAAACCGAAATGGCAGCCGTGCCCACCGCCAAGCGGCGCGTGCTGGCGTCACATGACTCGCTGCAGTATCTCGCCAATGCATTCGGGATCACGATGATCTCGGTCAACGGCTGGACCAACAAGTCGGAGCCGTCGGCGGCGGAACTCGCCCGTTTGACCGACCAGATCCGGAGAGACCATGTGAAGGCGCTGTTCCTCGACAGCATCACCGATCCACGGGCGATGGAACGGATCAGCAAGGAGACCGGGGCGGTGGTCGGGGGCACATTGTATGGCGACGCGCTGTCGAAGCCTGACGGCGAGGCTGGCACGTACATCGAGATGATCCGTCACGACATCTCTACGCTGAAGGCAGGCATGCTGCTGAACTGACGGGCAACCATGAGCCAAGCCAACCAGATCGTCAGCAGACGCGGCATCGGCGGATTGCTGATGCGCGGGGCCCTCGCTCGGCTGCAGATGGCGGTCGCCGCTTCGCTGGCACTATGGGCTTGCGTAATGTGGGCGAGCTTGTCCCACCCGACACCGCCCAAGGCGGACGAGCCTCCGCCGCCCTCGCCGCCTGCGCTGCACCGGATTGTCGGGACCGGCCAGCAGACGCCGATCGGCGGCATCTTCGATCGATTCGATGTCGTCGCGCAACCAGTTGTTGCCCCGGTCAACGTCAAGGGTCAGGTCGCATTCTACGCCACCATCTTGCGCAGCAAGGCAACCGAAGGAATCTTCGTCGCCAGTAGCGGGCACTTCGTGAAGGCAGCCGCTGTCGGCGATGACGTGCCGGGGGGCGGTCACTTGTCGGCGTTCGCAAAGCACCCGATGCCGTCGCTGAACAATACCGGCAGCGTCGCGTTCGCTGCCACCACCTCCACCCAGGCCGGAGAGGGCATCTTCCTGGCCAACGACGGCGGGGTGAAGGCCATTGCCATGGCCGGCGGGGATGCGCCGGGGGTGGCCGGGGGCACCTTCGTCGAATTCGATTCCCCGTCGCTGAACGACCGCGACGAGGTCGTGTTCGTTGCGATGGTCAGGCACGGGCGGGACACCTTCGAGGCGCTCTACCTGTCCAGCAACGGCCGTCTCCGCAAGTTGCTCGCTGAAGGAGATCCCTACCTGGAGGGCGGGTTTTTCGACAAGTTCGGTGTACCGGCGATTAACAACAGGGGGGTGATTGCCGTCCCGGTGACGTTAGACCATGGTCCGACTACGGGCGGGATATTCGTGACCGGAACACGGGATCTGAAAATGCTCGCTGGCGTCGGCGCATTCGCGCCTGATGGACAGATGATGTTCCGTTTCTCCGAACGCATAGCAATCGACGATGATGACAACGTCTCGTTCAGTGCGCAGCTTGGTACCGGCAAAGCGTCCGCCGAGGCGGTAATGAAGGTCAACACGTCCGGTCTGACATTGATCGGCAAGACGGGCGATGTCGCGCCCGGCGGCGGCCGGTTCTCTGGCTTCGGGCCATGGCCCACCGCCGGCCCGGTGGGAAGGGTCGCCTTCATCGCTTCGGTTGACGATGGACCGGGGCCGATGGGGATTTATTCCTGGCAGTCCGGAGCACTGAGCAGGCTCGTGATGAGCGGTGAGAAGCTGGCCGGTGGCGGCGTGCTGCCACCGTTCGCGATCAACTCCGTGACGTCAGCAAGCGCCAACGGTGGCGTCACATTCTTGACCATGGGCGACGCCGCTATCGGCGGCGGGAGTCGGATTTACTACTATGGTCCGCCACCCAGGTAAAACCGCTCTGTGGAGAGGCAGTGCCGCCCCTGTCATGACCCGGCCGGGGGGCAGGCGGTCAGTTTAATTCATATCGACTGGCGGGTATTCCGCAAACACAGTCTCGCCGGTGACAAGGATATGGCGGGTGAGCGTGTGCGCCGGCACCCGCTCGCCCTTCATCATGCGAAGCGCCAGCGGCATGACCTCGTAACCGTATCGGTCGAGGTAGTAGGCGACCGAACCGAGCACAACGCTGGCACGATTGGTAGGGTCGACCTCCTTCTTCTCGCCGGATCCGCCATGGATGCTGCGATCCAGACCCTGGCTGACGATGACACAATCGTTTATCCGGATGGCGACCTCGACGGCAGCCTTGGCTGACAGCGCAGTCGGATCGTCGAGCGTCGCGACCAGCACTTTACGCCTAGGTTGCTGGGCGAGGTATTTGGTCAACAGGCCGTCGCCTCGCAGCGGCTGCCCACCGGTATCCAGGATAGTTAGCTGGACATCGGGAAGCTCGGATTGCAGAGCTTCCACGATACCCTTTACGCGCGACGCGACGGCATCACTCGGGTCGCCCACATCGCCGAGGATCACCGAGACCGGTGTATCGTCGGGCCAGCTTTGCTTGGCGAAGACACCAAGGGCGTGCCCGGCAACGCGGCCGGCGGACAGGTTGTCGGCGGCGTAAAGCGGCGCGTTGCCGACAGGATAGTTGATAGCCAGCACCGGAATACCGACGGCATCCATCCTGCGGGCAATCTCGGGATTAGCGGACGTTTCGGAATTATATTCGATTAGCAGATCGACCTTCTGGTTGATCGCATCAACGGCGTTCGAGACGGCTGTCTCGGCGTCGGCGGCATTGTCGTAGTAGAGCATATCCACGGGTAGCGATCGAACCGCCAGTTCGAAGCTGTGGCGGACATCGAAGCCAGTGAATCCGAGGCCCTCTACGTGAACGCCTTGGGCGTCATTGATATTGGCGAATGCGATGCGATAGCGCGGCGCCGCGCGGGGGGCACCCGGGACGAGAGCAGCACATGTAGCTCCGCTAAGCAGATGCCGGCGTCCCAGACGGAGCGCCGGCGTGTGCGAAGTATAGCGAAAGATCAGCGAATAGCCTCCGGGGCGACAAAGGTGCCCGTCAAGCCCACCGCCTTCGGCACGGTCAACGAAAGGAAGAATGTCGCGCGACCAGTCTTCTGAGCGTCAGCGGCGATCAAGTCGGTGCGTGCATTCTCGATGATGTGGATGCCGTTGTTGGGGAGAAAAAGGGCGTGAACCGGGAATGCGATATCCGGGTTTTCGGGCGGGATGACCTCGACCGCCCAGTTGTCAGTGGCGACTAAGACCACTTTCTGCGAAACCAGCCACTCGGCGGCGTCGTTGCCAATTCCAGGTTCCGCGGAGTTGTAGGTCTTGTTCTGAGCGGGGTACTGCAGGAACAGATCTTCCCAGCCAGTGTGGATGAAGACAGCGTCGCCCTCGCGTAACGTGACATTGTAGAGCTTAAGCGCGGCTTGCAGATCCGCCGCGGTGATCAGGGTGCCGCCCTCCAGGCAATCGCCCTTGCAGTTTGGATTCTTCTTGAGCTTGCCGGCTTCCTTGAATACCCGAAGCACGTCAAGGATCACGCCCCTTGTGGCAAAACTCTTGAGATGCTCAAGACCGAGTT
Source organism: uncultured Alphaproteobacteria bacterium (assembly GCA_963819345.1). Classification (GTDB taxonomy): domain Bacteria; phylum Pseudomonadota; class Alphaproteobacteria; order Acetobacterales; family Acetobacteraceae; genus Rhodopila. The sequence goes on along the minus strand of CAWFVX010000018.1, from coordinate 4,963 downwards.
TCTTCATGTAGTTCTGGGTGACGTACTTACCCATCGGAGTTTGGTTGTAGTAGCAGTCCTTGATGCCGATATGCCCCATTCCGTCGAGATGGGTTCCCACATGGCTTTGGCTGAGATAGGTGTCTTCCATGTAGGTCAGCTTGTTCTTGCCGTATTCGGCGCCCGGCACCAGCGATGAACTCGTCAAGATTGTCTTTTCGAAGCGGGTGCCGAACAAGGGCACGCTGTCTACCAACACGTTCCACAGGGGGATGACTTCGCCTGTCTGGATTTCGGAGGCTGCGGCCTTGGTGACCGCAGGCGTGATGCGGTTGGTCGCGCCCGTCTCATCATCGGGCCCGAATGGTGATGGTTGAATTAGGGTCTTGCAGTCGCTTTGGGCCAACGCTGTGCCGGAAACCCCGACCACAACGATTGCGGCCACTGCGGCCTTGGCGACGAGTGCTTTAAACGTCACGGCGTTTTCCCCTCTTGTTTGTTTAGTTTTGTTAGCGGATATGCTTTACATCCAACGGCACCAAAGGTCAAAAATCAAATGGATATTTGCAGGACACGCTTGAGCCACTATTGACGGGCCTCGCAGCCGCCAATGCCGCGGTCGAAGCAAACGGCGTCCGAACCATCGAGACCATGCGTGAAAATGCCAACAGAGCGGCCCAGGCGAGAATTCAACAATTCAAGGCCTTCCGTAAATCTCCCTCTTGCTGCTACCGCGCTAGTGTCGGCATGGTAAATTCTGGTCCGCGCCGGGTCCCGGCGGTCCAGCGTTGCGTCACCGCCTTGTAGCGCGTGTAGAACCGCACGCCCTCGGGCCCGTAAATATGGTGATCGCCGAACAGCGAGTGCTTCCAACCGCCGAACGAGTGGAAGGCCATCGGCACCGGGATCGGCACGTTGATCCCGACCATTCCGATCTGAATCGCCTGAGTGAAATCCCGAGCCACGCCGCCATCATTGGTGAACAGTGCGACGCCATTGCCATATTCATGGGCATTGATCAGCCGTGTTGCCATCGCGACGTCCGGCGCCCGCACCACGGACAGCACCGGTCCGAAGATCTCCTCCTTGTAGATGCGCATGTCGGGCTTAACGTTGTCAAATAGACAGCCGCCGAAGAAGAACCCGTTCTCGTATCCCTGTAGCTTCAGCCCCCGGCCATCGACCACGAGATCGGCTCCTTCGCGGACGCCGAGGTCCACGTAGCCACGCACCTTCTCCAGATGCTCGCGGGTCACCAGCGGCCCCATCTCGGCCTCCGGATCGACGCCGGGCGCGACTTTCAGAGCCCGCACCCGAGGCGCCAGTTTCGCCATCAGCGCATCGCCGGCTGATCCGACCGTGACGGCAACGGAAACCGCCATGCAGCGCTCCCCTGCCGCGCCGTATGCGGAGCCCATCAGGGCGTCCACCGCGTCATCGATATCGGCGTCCGGCATGACCACGAGGTGGTTCTTCGCTCCGCCCAGCGCCTGCACGCGCTTCCCGTGGGAGGTGCCGCCGCGATAGATCGTCTCGGCGATCGCGGTGGACCCGACAAAGCTGATCGCGGCGATCCCTGGATGGGCGAGGATACTCTCCACCGCCTCGCGCCCGCCTTGTATGACGCTGAACACGCCGTCCGGCAGCCCGGCCTCCTTCAGCAACCCGGCTAATTTCAGTGATACGGACGGATCCTTTTCCGATGGCTTCAGCACGAAGCAGTTGCCGCAGGCCAGGGCGACAGGGATCATCCATAGCGGCACCATGATCGGGAAATTGAACGGCGTGATGCCGGCGACGACCCCGAGCGGCTGGCGGATCGACCACGCGTCGATCCCGGTTCCGACCTGGTCGGTGTATTCACCCTTCAGCAGATGCGGGATGCCGCAGGCGAATTCGACGACTTCCAGGCCGCGCTGAACTTCTCCGTCGGAATCCGACAGGACCTTGCCGTGCTCCCCGGTGACGATCTCGGACAGCTCCCGTCGATCGCGCTCCAGCAGTTCCTTGAGTTTGAACATGACGCGGGCGCGGCGGAGCGGTGGGGTATTGGCCCAGGCTGGCCAGGCCGCACTGGCGGCAGCGACGGCTTTGTCGACCTCAGACGCATCGGCCATGGCAACTTTGCCGGTGACCTCGCCTGACGCAGGGTTGAACACATCGCCGAACTTGCCGCTGCTGCCCGCGACGTATTTGCCGCCGATGAAGTGCCCGATTTGGCGCATGGTGGTTCCTCCGTGGTCTTTGCAGGAGTGGGGTCTTGGCAGGCGTGGGGTCGTGGCAGGGAGGTAGAACACCAGGACGCCATGGTCCAGACCGCCATGGAAATGGGCCGGTCAAATTGGCCGGGCGGAGTAGGTCTGCCGATCCAGGCTCCCGACCTCGCGAGCGCGTTTCACCGTTGGCGCATTCATTTTTGGTTAACAAAGTCGCCGTAGATTTCGTGCTGTCGTCGCGCCTACCGGCATCACCAGCGGCGCCCGGAGACGCGCCGTGACTCCTCTGACCTCGCGGTCCCTGTTCTTCGATCGCACGATCGGGCGGCGCCTTTACTTGATCGTCCTGACCATGGTGTTAGGCGTGCTTGGCATCCTGGCATTCTCGGCCGAGCAAACAAGCCACGCGCTGTGGGCGGCAAAAGGAACTGAAACCAGACATTTGGTCGAAACTGCTTATTCGGTGGTGGCCGACTTAATGGCGGCCGCGCAGGCGGGTGAAATGACCGAGCAGGCAGCCCAGCAACAAGCGCTCACCCGGCTGTCGCGCCTCCGTTACGAGAAAGATCAGTATTTTTGGGTCAACGACCTGTCGGGCACGATGTTGATGCACCCGACCTCGCCAAAGCTCAATGGAACCAATGTATTAGGCATGCGAGATGCGGCCGGAGCGCCGCTGTTCAAGGACATGATCGACGTTGTGTCCAGCCAAGGCGGAGGTCTGTATCGTTACTACTGGCCGCCGGATGCCACGGCACAACTCAAGCAAAGCTTCGTCAAGGGCGTCAGCGGTTGGAATTGGGTCATCGGCAGTGGCGTGTATGTCGGCGACGTGACCGCCACGATCCACGGGGCTGTGTTGCGGACCGCCGGTATCGGTGGCGCCGCATTGCTTGTCACGCTTCTGCTCGCCGCCGTAATGGCGCGCCGCATCACCAGGCCGATCACGGCACTGACCGGCGCGATGCGGCAGTTGGCGACAGGTGACCTAACCGTCGAGGTGCCGGCGCTAACGCGGCGGGATGAACTTGGTGCCATGGCCGCGGCGCTGGTCGTGTTCAAAGAAAGCATGTCCAAATCGCAACGCGTCGCACTGGACGAGCAACAACAGCAGGCCCAGGAGCAGCAACAGGCTGCACTCGTCGCCATGGCAGAGGCGGTCGAAATCGAAGCCGGCCGCGCCTTGGCTCATGTGCACGAGAGAACCTCGGCCATGGCAGCTACGGCAAGCGAAATGAGCGGCTCCGCGGAACGGACCTCGCGTGCCGCGGAAGGCGCCGGCGCCGCCGCTGAGCACGCCAGGACCACATCGCACACCGTGGCGGACGCCGCCGAATCACTGGCCAAGGCGATCACAGAAATCGGCACTCAAGTTAGCCTGTCCGCAGATGCCGCCACGCACGCCGTGGCGGCCGGCCGCGAGACCCGTGAGACTATAGAAGCGTTGAATGGCCAAGTGGCTCGGATCGGAGCCGTGGTCGACATGATCAGTGACATCGCGGGAAAAACCAATCTGCTGGCGCTGAATGCGACGATCGAGGCGGCGCGCGCGGGCGCTGCAGGCAAGGGTTTCGCGGTGGTTGCGGGCGAAGTGAAGTCGCTCGCCACACAGACAGCGCGTGCCACCCGGGACATTGCCGAGCACATCAACGAAGTGCGGGCGGCAACGAGTGCGGCGGTTACCGCTGTTGCTCGGATCGAGCAGAAAATCGGCATGATCGACGACATATCAGGCGGGGTCTCTGCGGCGGTCGAGAAGCAAGCAGCCGCGACCATAGGCATCGCGTTCAACGTCGCGGAAACCGCGTCCGCGGCCAGCGACATGAGCAGCCGCGTCACGGAGGTTTCGGCGGAGGCGGAGCAGACCGAGGAGTATGCGCGCTCGGTTCGTGAGAACGCTTCGGCGCTGGAAGTCGCTGTGGCCGAACTCCGCCACGCGGTTATCAAGGTGGTCCGAACCTCGGCAGACGAAGTCAATCGCCGGGATAGCCCACGTTATCCGGTTGATCTGCCCTGCCGGGTGAGCGCAGCCGGCGCGGTGCACGCCGCCCGATTGATCGACCTTTCGGAGATGGGCGCCCAGATGTGCGACGCACCATCACTGACGCTGGAATCTCGCGGCACCGTCGCGCTGGACGGCGTGGCGTTACCGCTGCCGTTCGTCGTCCGCCACACCGATAGTAATGGGCGGTTGCATGTGGAATTTGAAGCGACTGAACCGGCTCGGTCGGCGCTCAGCCAACTGATCGGGCGCCTGCAGCAAAGCCACGCAGCCTGAGGCGTTGGTTGCCTATTTAGATTCACCAAGGAGTATTAGGCTGTGGCATTGATGACATGGACGGACAAGCTGAGTGTCGGCGTTGGCGTCATTGACGACGACCACAAAAAGCTCGTCGGTATTGTCAACGAACTCTACGACGCGATGCTGGCTGGACACGGCAAGGAGAAATTGGGCCGCGTCCTCGACGAGTTGGTGCAATACACGAAGTTCCATTTCGCCCGGGAAGAGAAACTTTTCGCCGAAACAGGGTATCCGGCCGCCGGCCCGCATAAGCAGCAACATGAGGCGCTGACCCGCCAGGTGCTCGACGTGCAGAAAAAGTACAACGCGGGGGCGACCGCTACGCTATCGGTCGATGTCATGCAGTTTCTAAAGAACTGGCTGATTACCCACATCCAGGGGAGCGACCAAAGCTATCGGCCGCACCTGAATTCGAAAGGCATCCACTGATCGTTGGCGAGCCGACTGCCGCCGCAACGAGCGCAGC
>CAWFVX010000017.1:0-234461 GCA_963819345.1 uncultured Alphaproteobacteria bacterium | reverse complement strand
GATACGATCCGGAACCTCGCCGGCATTGAAACGGATGGCCGCACCATCGTCGCCCACGAACTCAAGAACGTCGCCTTCCTGACCGCGCTAGTAGGCGGCACGGTCGATGTTAGTGGCAACGCGGAGACGCAAAGACTGCTGGTTGCCGACGAGGCGTCCATCCACATCGACCACAACCTGGTTGGCGCCCAAAGCGTGATTATCTCCACCGGCGGCGTCGTTGAGGTTGGAAATAAGTTCGGCGATGCGAGCGTAACATTCGGGATTTCGGGCGGCAGGCTGATCCTAGACAAAGCACCAGGGAAATCGCTCGGGAGTCATATCCTATTTTCACCGGCGGGCGGGGACAAGATCGAACTCGGTCATGTGGATTTCGATGCGGCGGCTTTCATTCCATCCGCCCCCGGCTCGCTGAGCGGGAAGATCGAGCTTACGGAACATGGCAAGCCGGTTTATCAGTTATCGGATGTCAGCTTCCCGGCGGGAGCCAGCAGCGCGCTCTCGGTCGGGACCGACCCATCCACCGGCTTTCATTTCGTCGCGCACTGATAGCTCTACCTAAGTCGCCGCGAGCATCGCCCAGACCCGCTCCAACCGTCCTTAAACACACACCCTACTGACAGCTGCCTCCCCATTTCCCAATGCTTGCCTTGCCGTCATCAACCACGGTTTGAAACCAGCCGGTGTTGGTTTTGCCTGCGAAAGCCCCCGTTCCAGCTACTTGCTTCCACGTGCCGCGCTCAGCGCCCGGCTCTACCGACCATACGTCGCTTTCACTGTCTTCACCGTTACCCTTTCGCGTGCAGACCCCACTCGCCATAGTTTTCCCATCAGGCATAGTTAGCGAATAACCGCCACACTCTCCAACCATGTTATATGGCGAATTATCACTCAGAATACTGGCGCGAAGTGTAAAGAAGGTCACGGAGTGCCCTTTTCCGACTTCATGCGTATCGGCAGAAACGCTCACGTTGGCGAACCCCCCTGAGCAGTTATCGGCGAACGCTGTATTTGCAGTAATCAGAAACGCTGCCGACGATCCGATGAAATAAGCAAGCGAGCGCATTTAACTTTCCCCCATCATTCGTTGGTGTTTTTCAGAAGGCCTGCAAGCCAAGGCCGCGTCGCGCTGCAGGCAAGCGACGCGTTGACGTGAGGTATTTAAACCTTCCTCAAGCGCCTCACGGCGCCGGGAGCCGACAGGGCACCGGCTCTGCTCCGGAGTCAATGGGGTAAAAGCAATTCGTCCAATCTGCCTGACGGGCGACCGAGTTCGAGCGCGGCCCTCGTGGATTCAACTTTAATCAGCAGTGCGGATATTCAAACTGGCACTGAACCGGCGGCGTCTGTCTCCCTCGTGGGATGCAAGCACCAAGTGGGCGAACCAGCCACCAAATGCGCCCCTGCGTTACCCATGGGTTACCCGAAGTGACGAATACGACTGCTTACGCAGGACAATACCGCGTCATATCAACATGTTAGCCGATATACAGCACAAGATCGATAATCAGGTGGTTGGTCAAAGCGCCGGGAAAAGGCCCCCTGGGGCAATGCGATCGCAGAGGGGGCGAGTCCCATCCCGGGGGCTTCTTCGAGCCCCTCCTCGCCTGACGCTGCCCGACATCCGGACCAGGATCAAGACAGCCGGCCCGGTGTCGCATTCAGAGTGCGGGCATGAAAAAGCCCCCTGCTGTGACCCAGGGGGCGAGGTCTGCAACATGTGAGGTGCGGACTGTGACCCGCTTCGGGATGGTGCGCGCTCGCAGGGTTGGGGTCAAGCGACGGGGCGCTCGGCGTGCGTGGAGCAACTGCACGGTGGCGATCGAACAAGTGGCAAACTTTGCCACTTGGGGACCGAAACGATTTCCCGCTTCACCGCCGATACGGCAGCTAAGCGCTCACATGGGACGCCGGATTCTGTGGGACAGACAATGGGAAGAGCTAGACGGTGCGTTCTTATGTAAGGACTGCAGCTGGTTAGCGGCGGAAGCCACTTCCGTTAGCCAATAACGCAGACCATGCACGGTCGCCGAGCGCCAAGTTCAGACAAGTTTGGCAGCACGCAACAATCGGACCCGCGGCGGGAGAACTGGAAGCATTCATTTCCCGGAGGTGCCGGCATTCTGGTAGGTGCCGGCATTCTGGGGCTACGCTAGTCGGAAACGATCGGCAGCGTGATCCATTTGGGGCCAGGGAACTGGCTCACCGCGACCGGCTGTATCTTCGACAATAGCAGGAACAGGTCGAAGTGCCGGCCTTTGCCGCGCGCAAGATCGACTTCCCGCCACAGCTCATCAGGGCTCTGCACCCGGGTCGGGCCCACTTGCAACACTAGGTCGCCGGCGGCTACCCCCTGTTGCGCGGCGTCGAGAATCGGGTGCCACCTGGGTCACCAAAACGCCTTTGGCATCGGGCTCGATCCGATTGGCAACCCGCAACTCATCGGTCAGTTGAGCGACGCTCAGGCCAAGGTCACGTGGTACCGTCAGACGCACCTTTGGCAGCGCGGTAGCGGCGTTCCGCTCCCAGATCTTCTTCGGCCAGGCCTCGAGCGTTACCTTCAGCTCGATTTCCTGGCCGTCGCGCCAAACGGTGAAGGGGACCTCATCGCCTGGCTTCCTACCGGTGATCTCGCGCAGCAGCGCCCGCTCGTCGGAGAAGGTCTTTCCGTCGAACCGCAGGATCACATCGCCCGCTGTCATGCCAGCCTTCTCTGCCGGCTCATCAGGGAGCACCCAGGCAACAATTGCGCCGCCGAGCCGGCGCTGGCCCATCGCCTCAGCCATCTCCGGCGTCATGGGCTGGATCTTTGCGCCAAGCCACGCCGGACGGTCTGAAACCGGAACGCTTCCCATTCGCTGGAACGCGAAGTGTGCGTCGTTGGACGGGATTGCGAAACCGAGCCCAGAGTTCGCGGGTGTCGGCGAGATGATCGTGGAGTTTACGCCGATCACTTCCCCCTTCGAGTTAAACAACGGGCCGCCGGAGTTGCCATGATTGATGGCGGCATCGGTCTGGATCAGATTGTCGACTGCTGAAATCCTCGATATTGCGATTGAGCGCGCTGACGATACCCGCGCTTACCGACAGGCCCACGCCGAACGCGTTGCCCATCGCCAACACGGGGTCGCCGATCTGCATCGCGCTGCTATCACCCCAATGAACCGCCTGCAGCGGATGACCGGCCTCTACCTTCAACAGGGCCAGATCGATCACTCGCCAAGCACCCACCACCTGAGCAGGCACAGCTGTGCCATCAGAGAACGTCACGATGATTTCAAAAGCGTCCGCCACCACGTGCCAGTTGGTAGCCATGAGGCCAGAGGAATCGATAACGAAACCAGAACCGACGGCGACGCGGTAAGGTGGTGACGACTGTTCAGCACTTGCCAGGGTCCGGTCCGACGGCGCAGTGCCTGCAATCCGAACGGTGATGTTGACGACGCTTGGGATAAGTCCGTGGATCAGCTCCGCCCAGGAGGTCGGAACGATCTCCCTCGCAGTTGCCGGACCGGTCAGCAGCACCAGCACCAGGAGGCCTGCGCAAAGAGCGCGCATCCACATCCCCATCTCATCCACTCCTTCTGAGAAGGCATAAGCGTCCGTGACCGAACAGCGGACGAAATCAGAAGCCTTAGTGACCGTCGCGTGTATTCATCTTTTTATCAAAACCGGTTATTCAAAACATTTCCGCGCCGTATTTTTTCGGCATGAGGCCGTCGCTCCATGAAAAAGCCCCCAGCTACCACACTAGAGGGGGCGAGTTTTTCAGGATCTTTAAAGGCACGCGGATCACAAGAGTTCCGCAGCAACACGGTGCGCGCTTGCCGAGGAAGGGTCAAGGGACGGGACCATTCGGCGCTCGGCAGATCGGAAGCATTACTTTCCTGCAGCACCGATTAGATCATTGATGGCAGTTTGGGGCAGCCTTTTTCCTTACCTGGTAAGACCTTCTATAAAGGGGTATCCCTTCGGATACCAGGCTTTGGGGTCAATCTGATATCCCTTCGGATACCAGATTCGGGCCATCTGATATCCCTTCGGATACTAGGCTGGTATCCCTTCGGATACCAGAATTGTAACTTTATGGCGGCGGTTCTGTTACAATGTCCGCCGCCTCTGATGGGCTGCATTGGTATTCGCGCCATCGGTCGGATGGCGGCCGTGCTATCGTGCAAGGGCAGCCAGGTAACGGTGTAGGTCGTGGCGACACGCATGCCGCCTCTGTGGCAATCCACCAAGCCCAGTTCTTCGGCTTCGTTTATTGCTGCGGTGACGTGGCGAGCGCTGATGCCGAACTCCCAGAGCTGTCTGCGCGGGGCCTTCAGCTTGCCGTTCGCCTTCCCGCCGTGGGCCATGTGCTCGAGCAGCAGGAAGTCGATGAAGCGCCTCGTATTGATACCAGCAGCGCGCCATGCATCGCTTTGGATCAGGCTTCGTTGCAGCATGACGAACGGCTCGGTCGCGGCCTTCTTCATGACTGCCCGCCGCTGGCGACAAGATGATCGAGCCAGTCGCTATCGGGCGTCAGCGGGACGTGGACCTGAATGTTGAGCCCAGTTCGGCCGAGGCGCTTGGCCAGGGCGTATGCTGCCGCCTGACCGACGTGATTGGCGTCGTTGTCGGCGAAGATGTGCAACCGGGTGAGGCCGGGTGGCGGCTGGAAGGTCTCGATACCATTCGCCGAAAGCGCGGCCCACGTGGATAAATTGAACATCTGGTGGACGGCAAGGGCTGTCTCGATACCTTCGGCCACACCGAGTTCGGTGTCTGGCTCATAGAGCCGCACTGCGGCGCCGCTGATCGTATCGACTGCCGGGAGAGCCTTCTTTCGTGGCTGGACCTTGGCATCATAGATGCGCTGGGCGGACTGGGTGCTGCCATCAGGCCCGATAACCGGCGCAACGACCGCTGGATACCGACCGGACATCCGACCGTCGATGAAGTAGGGACATGCCCCATGCCCCTGGAGGACCGGCGATGACACGGCCAGGCCTCGGCGCCGCAGGTAGCTGTCCACCACGTCGGGGCGGTCCGCTTCGGCCAGGAGGCGGTTGATTGCCGATAGCCTGCTCTGAGCGTCTGTCGGTGGCTTGCCGGGCTGTGGGACCGGTCTGGGACGGTCCGTGCCGATGATCTTATCGACTTCCTGGCAGGCCTCGGCGTGATTCCACCCGTTCTTTTTGCGGACCAGGATGAGACCGGACCCGGCGCCGCACTGGTTGCAATAGTAGGATCCGGTTCCCTCGCGATCATCGAAGCGATATCGATCTCGGCCGCCGCAGAGAGGGCATGGCCCATGCTTGTTCACCAGAAACTGGCGGCCGATTCCCAGCGCTGGCAGAATCTCCCGCCAGCGCCCGCGCGCACGCTCGACGGTGTTCATCAGGCACCTGCGCGCGCATCAGGCCGAGATCTCGCCCAGGCAATTTGCTGCGAGCGGACCCACGATCGGACTTCTGGGGCCGGTGGCTCGGGGACCGGAGGCGTTAGCGGCCTGGGCCACTCGCCGAACTTAGTTTTGTATTTGTAGCTTGCCCATCCTGGCTTGTAGGCTTTCTCTCGTGCTATCCAAATCAAACCACGATGAAACCGGTCCTTATACTCATTGTCGAAAGTAATAGGGCGGACGCTGCGGTCGCGCTCGACCTTTGCGAGATCACCATCGGCGAACTACAACCGGCACCGCCCGGGATTGCGGGCGCCATCCGCATGCGCCGCAAGGCTTACCCTCCATCCGGACGGCGGCGCATTCGGGGCATGTGGTCAGGCCGGGTGCCTCGTGCGTTCCACGGGATGCGTGGGCCTTGTTCTCGGCCTTGCGGTCTTCGGAGAGTTCCCACCGTATCGGATCCTCGGCAAAGCCGTGGACGAACGTGGCGCCGGCGTGGTCGAGGATCAGTGCCTCGGTCTTACCTGGCGCGGGCCGCAAAACGCGCCCGATCATCTGTCTGAAAAGACCAATACTTTTGGTCGGCCGAGCGAGGACCAGACACGAGACAGACGGCTGGTCCCAGCCCTCGGTCAGCACCATGGCATTCGAAACGAGTTCGATGCGGCCGGCCGACAGGTCGGCGAGGATCTGGTCTCGCTCGTCCGTCGGCGTGGAACCGTCAATGTGTTCAGCCAGCACCCCAGCTCGCCGGAATTCATCCCGAATGTGCACAGAGTGCGCGACCCCGGTCGCAAAGACGACCGTTTGCCGCCGCTCGCTGAGGCGAAACCAGTGCTCGACAATATCCCCGACCAGTTTGTCCGTGTTCATACGGCTGGCGAGTTGCGCTTCCACGTAATCGCCGCGCTCTACCTTGACGCCCTTCAGATCGGGGCAATAAGGCGCGTAAACATTTGTTCCTACCAAGTATCTATTATTGATCAGATCGGCAACCGGCGGACACTCGATCATTACTTCGAACACATTGCCAAGCCCGCGGCCGTCGCCACGGCACGGCGTTGCGGTCAGTCCGACAATGATCGCGTTCGGGTATGCATCAAGTAGTTTCGTATAAGTCCTGGCTCGACAATGGTGCGCTTCGTCCACGATCACCAAGTCGGCTTCGGGCAACTCCATACAACTGGTCCGGATCGCCCTGGCATGCAGTGTAGCGATGCTGCTTACCTGGACCGGCTCGTACAAACGCGGCGTGAAACCAGGGAGAAGAATGCCATGATCACAACCGGCTTCGTGAAGTTTGCGCGATGCCTGGACGATCAGCTCGCGTCTATGCGCCAGGAATTGTGCACGCTTGTGTTCACGTAAGGCGTCGAGAATGATCGCGACGGCGAGGATGGTCTTTCCCGCACCGGTTGGTGCCACGATCAGCACTCGGCGCCTGCCTGCGGCCAACGCTTCTCGGTATCTGATTATTATGTCGTTCTGATACGGACGTAGCGAAAGTGCACGCTCGCTTTGGCAACTGACTTCAGACATCTGTCCATTCCTCAGAACGGCAGCACGTCGTCATCGCTCTCAGGGCCGGCTAGGCCCATCATTTCATCGGCCGCCGTCAAGGCCCGGCCGAACGCCGCGGAAAAATGTCGCCGAAGGTCCTTGGCCTCTGGCCCTTCGGGGGAAGTCCAAGGCAACTTCTCCATGGCCATGGCGGTCGCCGTCAGCCGGTTTGCGTGGGAGGTATGACGCTCCCCACAGTTGAGCAGTATCGCGGCGCGGCGTCGGCATTCCTCCCCTCGCCGGCGATGAGCGTCCGCCAGGGATTCAATTTCTACAAGAAAGATGAGAGCGTCTTGCTGATTCATTTGAGCGTCCTGTGGATTAGGACGCGGCTTGCATGAACATCCCGGGTCGGCTAAATCATCATTGCCGCTGAAGATTTGTCGACCAGGGAGGCCCTCGTGCGTCGCCGCGCCGAGGGTTTTCTTTATGCTGCAGCCTGTTGACGTTCGCGCGGCGCACGGATTACCGCCGGCGGGCGCGACCGAAGCCAGGCCAGACCGGCTTCGACATCGATTAGAGTCCGGGCGCCAACCTTGATCGCCTTCAGGTTCCCGCGGCCGAGTTCATCGTAGGTGCTGCGCCTGCCCATGCCGGAAATGCCAAGCCAATTCTCGATCGTCGCATACTTGGGGGAAGGGGTTTCCATGATGGCTCCGCGTGCAAGTTTGTGCGACGGGGAACCTGCGCATTAATGACTCGGAATCGTATAGGGGCAATGCGCGCAGCAACTTGCCCCTGGGGCAATTAGCAAGGGCGTTTGCCCCTATTGACAGTTCGCCGGCCTTTCTTGAGGTGTGATTGGACGGCCTGGAAGGTAGGCAGTTCGCCGGTAATTGTTGGTGTTACTGCGACGATAAAGCGATAGGCCGCAGCCTTTCCTTGCACGGGCAGTGCGAAGCGGAAGCTTCGTTCGAGATCTTTAGCGTAGTGCTTCCACTCTTCAGTCCGGTCGGTCATCATAAAGAGTGGGCTGGACAGGTGTGGTAGCCCCCGCTCTTTTGCGGCAAGAGCGGCCATAGCGAGCGCATCAAAGACGGCAAGGTTGGCTTCCGCTTCCGCTACCGGATCGCCTGGAATATCTTGGTCGAGATCAGCCTGAAGCTGCGCCGAGAAGCCTGACCTATCCAATGATTGTCTCGCCATCGCCAGATCTGTGACGTAAAGCTCCCGTGTTTTCGGCAGGATTTCGGTTAGAACCATGATTGCGACCGCAATCTGCCAATTGTTGGGGTGCTCTTCTTTAAGAAACGCAGTCCACGCCCGCACCTTCCCTCGTAGCGTATTCACGGTCGCGGCCAGGAAAGCGACAGCTCGATCTGTTGAGCGAGGCATAGTCGCTCCGCTCTCCAGGACTGCTTCACTCAAAAGGTTCAGTACGGCTTGGGGTGTCAGGGGATCCGGCGAGCAATGCGCCTTGCCCCATGCCTCTGCTGCCTCGTTGAGGGTCATGCCACAGCGTCCCGCAAGGCCATGACTTTTCCCGTCTGAGGTGGAGATGGCCTTGCACAGAAGTCGGCCCAGTCCGTCCATCAGCCGCCGGCGCTTTTCGAAGAGATCGCCGCGCCGGTAGGCCGCCTCGACCTTCGAGTCGATAGTGTGGGCCAGGGCGGCCTCGACTACCTCACGCTGATAGCTGTCGCTTCGGCCGCCCAATCCCTGAACGAGCTACGGAACCCGTGCACCGTCAGGTCTTCACGCTTCATCCGCCGCAGCAACGCGAGCATGGCCATGTTGGATAACCCCACGGCGCTCTTGCCACCCGTTCCGCCGGGAAAGACAGGTCCGTCTGCATCGCTCGGACGAAGCTTGGCAACCTTCCGCAGGATGGCTAGCGCGGCATCGGCGACAGGAACGCGATGCCCAACGCCGGATTTCATGCGACTGGGCGGCACCGACCAGATCGCAGCCTGCATGTCAATTTCCGACCACCGGGCGCCGATCACCTCACCTGTCCGCGCCGCGGTCAGGATTGTAAACCGGAAGGCCAGCGCTCCCACGCCATCTTGTTTCTCCAGCTCAGCCATGAAGGCGCCAACCTCAGACCAGGGCAGCGCGGCGTGATGCTCGACCTTCGCCACCTTCGCGCGGGCGGGGAGGACGTTGTCGAGGTGACCTTTCCAGCGGGCTGGGTTCTCGCCGGCGCGCCAGCCGTGGACCTTCGCATAATCCAGCACGGCCTCGATGCGCCCACGTACCCGAGATGCGGTTTCGGATTTGGTGTTCCAGATCGGTGTCAGGATCCGCGTCACATGGCCGGTATCGACGGCCGACACCGCGACGTCGCCGATCACCGGATAGACGTGGGCTTCCAGAGTAGCCGTCCACTGCGCCGCGTGCTTCTCGTTCCGCCATGCCGCCCGGTTGGTCGCAATGTATCCTTCGGCGGCCTTCCGAAAAGTCACCAGCGCTGCGGCTTCTGCTGCTGCCTCAGCGTCCTTGCGCGCCCTCTCGGCCCTCCGGGCCTCAAGCGGGTCGACCCCATCCAGAAGTAGCTTGCGGGCCGCCTTTGCCCGTTCCCGGGCTTCGGCCAGGCCGATGGTGTGCACCGGCCCGAGTCCCATTTCGCGCGCGGTGCCGTTCAGCATGAAGCGGAACAGCCAGCTTTTGCCACCCGTTGGACCGACGTTCAGGTAGAGCCCTGCGCCGTCACCGTAGACCCCTGGCTTGATCTCGTTTCTGACCCCGGCGGGCGACAATTTGCCGATCTTCCGTGCCATCCGCCCAACTCCTCGAGCCCTGCGAACTATCCCACAAATCACAAGGATATGTAGGCGCATGGGGGTGCACAGGCAAGCACGAACGGATGGACAGATATGGCAGATTTCTGGGGGTTTTGGGGCTGTAAGCCGCCTGGTTCGGCGGGTATCTGGCGGAGAGGGAGGGATTCGAACCCTCGGTACCCGCAAGGGTACAACGGTTTTCGAGACCGCCCCGATCGACCGCTCCGGCACCTCTCCCGATCTTACGCGAATGGCCGTGTGGGAGACGTCACCTACCCGGGAACAGCCCCTTCGCGCAAGCCTGGGCGAGCATCGCGGCCGCATCACGCCACCGCCGCCGAAGCGCAATCGCCGCAACGCGCCTCGTCGAGTACAAGCGGGTCCCGACGGCTCTTAGAAACGATTGGGGCTTCGGCGGGGGAGCGATGGAGTAGGCCGTTGCGGTATAACACCGATGAAGTGGTTTTAACGCCGATCGAGGGCGAAGCGAGGGTCTGAACGGCGCCCCCCGCAGGACAGATCCCCTAGGCCCCGGCACGTCGCAGATTGGCGCGCGCAGGCGGGATCCGCGCATTGCATACGTGGAGGGAGCTCGAGATGTGGAACAGTCGAGAACACAAGTTCGCACGAAACAGCGGATATCCGGTGATGACCAGCTTGGATGAGGTCAGACGGGCAATAGCGGCCGAGGCATCTCCTGATTGTATTCATTGTGGCCGCCCATCAATCGCGCTAATGAGCCGAACATTATGCGCGCACGGACTCCATGACCCCAGGCATCGTCATCTTTCCCGGAATCAATCGGGAGCGCGATATGGCGATCGCACTCGAAGCTTCGTTCGGCGCACGGCCGAAAATGATCTGGCATAAGGATACCGACCTCTCCGGCGCCGACCTGATCGTCATCCCTGGCGGCTTCAGCTTCGGCGACTATCTGCGCTGTGGCGCGATGGCGGCGCATTCCCCCGTTATGCGCGCCATTCATGACCACGCGGCGCGTGGCGGCTATGTGCTCGGGGTCTGCAACGGCTTTCAGATTTTGACCGAGGCCGGGATCCTGCCTGGAGCTCTGTTGCGCAACGCCTCGCTGCGGTTCCTGGCGATGGACTGTCATCTCCGTGTCGAGCGTGCAGATACCGCTTTCACGAGGAGCTACCAGCGGGGCCAGACATTTCGCAGTGTCCTGGCTCATAGCGACGGCAGTTACTTCGCAGACGACGCAACGCTGGATCGGCTGGAGGGCGAGAATTTGGTCGCCCTGCGCTACGCCTCCAGAGCGGGCGAGGTGACGCCGGAGGCGAACCCGAACGGCAGTTCTCGCGCCATCGCCGGGATCCTGAGCCCGAACCTGCGGGTGCTGGGGCTGATGCCGCATCCCGAAGACCTGGTGGACCCGCTAATGGGGGGCACCGACGGGAAGCCGCTATTCGACGCGCTCGCGGCGGCGTAGACCCCAACCTGTGAGCGCAATCGTAAACGAGTCTCTCGCCCGTAGCCTCGGCCTCAGCGCCGAGGAATATGGCCGCGTCTTGACCATCTTGGGGCGAGCCCCGAGCTTCACGGAGCTTGGCGTGTTCAGCGTCATGTGGTCGGAGCATTGCAGCTATAAGTCGTCACGAGTGTGGCTGAGGCAGTTGCCGACTAAGGCGCCCTGGGTAATCCACGGGCCGGGAGAGAATGCGGGCGTTGTGGATATCGGCGATGGGTTGGCCGCCGTCTTCAAGATGGAAAGTCATAACCATCCAAGCTTCATCGAGCCGTACCAGGGTGCGGCAACCGGGGTTGGTGGGATCCTGCGCGATGTCTTCACCATGGGTGCGAGGCCGATTGCCAACCTGAACGCCCTGCGTTTCGGACGGCCGGGAAACCCACGCACCAAACGCATCGTCGATGGGGTGGTGCGGGGCATCGGCGGTTATGGCAACTGCGTTGGGGTTCCCACTGTAGGCGGCGAGGTCAACTTCCACGCAGCTTACGATGGCAATCCGCTGGTGAATGCGATGACGGTCGGCATCGCCCGTAAGGACCGGATTTTCCTCAGCGCCGCCGCGGGCGTCGGCAACCCGGTGGTCTATGTGGGGTCCAAGACCGGCCGGGATGGTATCCACGGCGCGACGATGGCCTCCACCGAGTTCGCCGCCGACTCGGAGGACAAGCGCCCGACCGTCCAGGTCGGCGATCCGTTTACCGAAAAGCTGCTGATCGAGGCGTGCCTCGAACTGATGGCCACCGATGCGATAGTCGCCATCCAGGATATGGGGGCCGCCGGGCTGACGAGTTCCTCGGTGGAGATGGCCGATAAGGGTGGCGTCGGCATAGAGCTTGATCTGGATCAAGTGCCGGCGCGCGAGACCGGCATGACGGCCTATGAGTTCATGCTTTCCGAAAGCCAGGAACGCATGCTGATGGTGCTGCGCCCGGATCGCGAACAGGTTGGACGCGACATCTTTTCGAAGTGGGACCTGGATTTTTCGGTCATTGGGCGGATCACCGATACCGGGCGCCTCGTGATCCGCCATCACGGGGTCGTCGAGGCCGACATCCGGTTGGCGCCGCTGAACGAGCAGGCACCGCTCTACACCCGGCCTACGGTGGATACGCGCAAATCGGAAAAGCTCAATCCGGCTCGAATCGAGGACCGGGTGGGTCTGACGCGTGCCCTGGAGACGCTGGTTGGTTGCCCGGATCTGTGCTCCCGCGCGTGGGTGTGGGATCAGTATGACAGCACGATCGGTGGGCAGACGGTCAAGCGGCCAGGCGCGGCCGACGCGGCGGTGGTAAAGCTTGAGGGTCTGAAGCGAGCTTTGGCGCTGACAACCGATTGCACGCCGCGGTATTGTCTCGCTGACCCGGAGACTGGGGGTGCGCAGGCCGTCGCCGAAGCGTGGCGCAACCTGACCGCAGTCGGCGCCCGTCCCCTGGCAGTTACCGACAACATGAACTTCGGCAATCCGGAAAAGCCAGAGATCATGGGGCAATTTGCCGCCGCCATCCGCGGTATGGCCGCCGCATGCGAGGCCTTGGACTTCCCCGTCGTGTCCGGGAACGTGAGCCTCTATAACGAGACCGAAGGCAGGGCGATCCTGCCGACGCCAGTGATCGGCGGCCTCGGCGTATTGGACGACGCCGCGTTGGCGGTTGGTCTGGCGCTGCCGCCCTGGCTGGACATCGTGCTGATCGGCACAACGACAGGATGGCTCGGTCAATCACTGTGGCTGCGCGAGATCGCCGGACGCGAGGACGGCGCGCCTCCGCCAGTGGATCTGGCGGTGGAAAAGGCGAATGGCGACTTCGTCCGCCAGCATATTCTGAACGGCACGATCCGAGCATGCCATGATGTTTCGGATGGTGGGGCGTTGGTCGCGCTGGCGGAGATGGCCATGGCCAGCGGCATCGGCGCGCGGATGATGACCCACCCACGCGACATTCCGGGACACGCCTTCTGGTTCGGCGAGGATCAGGGACGCTATCTGCTCGCCGTGCCGGACCATTCCGCCTTCATGCGTATTGCTGAAGCAGCCGGGATACCGGCTGTGCGCCTCGGCACCTCCGGCGGGCAGGATTTGACACTACCGGATGGCGGCTCAATATCGATCGCTGCCCTGCGAGCGGCGCATGAACGCTTCTTCCCGTCCTGGATGGACGGGACCACTCCGTAGAAGGACCAGACCCGATGGCGATGGCGGCCAATGAGATCGAGGCCCTGATCAAGGCGACTCTTCCTGATGCCAGGGTCACAGTGGAAGATCTTGCCGGCGACGGCGACCACTACGCCGCGAACGTCGTCAGCGAGCAGTTTCGGGGACTTTCCCGAGTCCGCCAGCACCAGATCGTGTATGCGGCCCTGCGAGGGCGGATGGGCGGTGAACTTCACGCTCTTGCATTACAGACCTCCGCACCCGAATAATTGGATAAGAAGGAGTTCAACAGCATGACCGACACGATTTCTGAGCGTATTCAGGGTGACATCACCACGAATGATGTGATGCTCTATATGAAGGGCACCCCGATGTTTCCGCAATGCGGGTTCTCGGCGCGGGTGATCCAGATCCTCACCCATATGGGCGTCCCCTTCCAGTCCGCCAACGTGTTGGAAGATGCCGAGCTTCGAGACGGCATCAAGAGCTTTTCGCAGTGGCCAACCATCCCGCAGCTTTACGTCAAAGGAGAGTTCGTCGGCGGGTGCGACATCATCAGCGAGATGTTCCAGAGCGGCGAGTTGGAGACGTTGCTGAAGGAGCAGGGCGTCCCTGTAAAGGCGTAGCCGTTAACCGGATCTTCACCTCGGCAGGGTAGGCCAGTGGCCTCCTGCCGTAGGGGGAGTGTCCGTGCACGTCGCCATCGTTATACCCGCCTTCAACATCACGGATTTTCTACCGACCGCCATCCAGTCGGTGCTAGAGCAAACCTACCGGAACTGGTCCCTGGTGATTGTGGACGATGGGTCCACGGATGCGACAGCCGAGGCCGCGGCGAGCTTCCAAGACAAGCGCATCCGATTAATCAGACGGTCGAATTCCGGCGTTTCAGCCGCTCGCAATGCGGGCATCGCGGCGGTCTTGGTTGGGCAGATGGGGTCGCCATTTACCGAGCGTCTGCCCGACGCAATGATGTTTCTGGACGGCGATGATTGGCTTGCCCCCGATGCGCTTAGTCTGTTGGCCGAAACCCTCGAGAACGCCCCCTGGGCTGCCGCGGCTGTAGGACGCTACGCCCGGGTCGACCCGAATGCTGTTGCCCGCCTCTCCCCAGCCCCGGCGCGGGGATGTTTGCTGGAACGGCTACTGACCCGCAATCTATTCGCCAACGGCGGGCATCTGCTGATCCGGCGCGAAGCCATCGAGGTCGCCGGCGACTTCCGCAGCGACCTCGTGTATGGCGAGGACTGGGAATACTGGACCCGATTGGCTGCTGTGGGGGAGTTCGTGTCCGTCCCATCCCGTTCTCCGTTGCTATTCGTGCGGGAACGTCTCGCCGGCGCCTACTTGTCCCGGGCGATCGACCCAGGCGCCTATCGTCCCGCGCTGAGGGCGATCTACGGCAACCCTGGTCTCGCCGAGCGCTTAGGGACTGCCCGCCTGGCGGCCCTGGCGCGGCGCGCGGAAGCGGAGATGGCATGGACGGTTGGACGGGAATTGGTTAGGCACGGGCGCCAACATGAGGGACTGCGCTGGCTGGGGCGGTCGTTTCGTAAGGCTCCCAGTCTAACTCGCCTGATGCTCATGGGGTTGTCCCGGCTTCGCTTCGGGCCGTTCCGGCCTTATCGGACGGCAACCTGACAACCAATGTCACCGCAATGGATTTTGGATCTGCTGTCGCCTGCGTGATTGACACTCGCGTGTGATTATGTGCCAACTATACCGTGCAATCGAATTTTGGCTAGCCTTTCTGCGCTTCCCGCTCGGGTGCCTGAGGAGAACCAAAGACCCGGTTGTCTACAGCATCGCGTGATCTTGCACGATGCCTGGGCGGAGAATAAGCAGACATGGCTACCGGCACGGTCAAGTGGTTCAATACCACGAAGGGATACGGATTCATCATGCCGCAGGATGGTGGCAAGGATGTGTTCGTCCATATCACGGCGGTTCAAGCCGCTGGTCTTCGTGGGTTGGACGAAGGGCAAAAAGTCACGTTTGAAGTCGCTATGGAGCGTGGGAAGTCCACAGCGACCAACCTGAAGCCGGTGTAGGCTTCGGGCAGGACGGCGCGCTTAAAGGGCGCGCGGACTGGACTAAGCGGCCGGTTGGTGGGACAGCCGGTCGTAATTCTGGGGAGGATAAACCATGGCCGTAGGAACGGTTAAATGGTTCAACGCGACCAAGGGGTACGGCTTCATTATGCCGCAGGACGGCGGCAAGGACGTTTTCGTGCACATCACGGCGGTTCAGGCCGCCGGCCTTAAGGGTCTTAACGATGGCCAAAAGGTCAGCTATGAAGTGGCGATGGAACGTGGCAAGGCTGCGGCAACAAATCTGAAGCTGGCCTGAGCTTCGGCTTCTCGGGGGGATCGATGGCCCCGTTTAAGGCGGCGCCGAACCTCCCGCTCGGCCCGGCCCTTTTACCCGAAAAGCGAGCCGGTAGATGTTTTCTCTAATTGACCTCCACCAAGCGGCGGATCTCGTGCATGCCCACCTGCCTGCTACGCCGCAAATATGCTGGCCGCTGCTGAGTGCACGCATCGGTGCGGAAGTTTGGGTTAAACACGAGAATCACCTCCCCACCGGCGCCTTCAAGGTTCGCGGCGGTGTGGTGTTCGCCAGCCACCAACCAGTCGGCGGGCGCCTCATCTCCGCTACTCGCGGCAACCATGGCCAATCGCTGGCCTGGGCGGGGCGCCGCTTCGATCTTCCCGTCACGATTGTCGTCCCGTTCGGCAACAGCGTGGAGAAGAACGCCGCGATGTCCGCGCTGGGCGCCAAGTTAATCGAGCATGGCGTGGATTTCGAGGAAGCCCGAGACGAAGCGTACCGGCTTGCCGCGACCGAGGAACTGGTGTTCGTCCCATCCTTTGGGCCAGACCTGGTAAAGGGCGTTGCCAGTTATGCGCTGGAGTTGTTCCAGGCGGAGCCGGGGCTTGATGCGGTGTATGTTCCGATTGGACTTGGATCGGGCATTTGCGGCACTATCCTGGCGCGCGATCTGCTCGGCCTGACGACACAGGTGATTGGAGTTCAAAGCACCGGCGCCGACTGTTATGTCCGATCCTTTACTGCCGGTCACCTCGTGGCGGGCAACCGGGCGGACACCAAGGCGGATGGCATCGCGGTGCGGCAACCGAATCCGGACGCGCTACAAATCATCTTTAGAGGCGCCGAACGGATTGTAACTGTTACGGACGCAGAGATAGCCGAGGCCATTCGCGCGTATTGGACCGACACTCACAATCTGATCGAAGGTGCCGGCGCGGCCCCCCTGGCGGCGTTGCTCCAAGAACTCCGAGGCGATGCGCGGGAAACGCGTAGCGCTGATTGCCAGCGGCGGCAACATCGACCTAGCGCTGTTTCGGTCATGGATCGCGTGACCGATACACAACGGTAGCGTTTCGTTACCTGAAAGCGCTAGCATTCGCGTATGTTCACGCTATGTTAGCCCAGGGAGACAGGGCGTGCACATGATATGCGTGCGCCGTGCTGGGCCTTCCCGGATATTGAATTTGGGAACCTGTAAGATGACACGCGCGATGTCCGGCCTCGGGGTTATATCGGTTCTTGCACTCAGTGCGTGCGCGGTTGCTCCGCCGCAGGGTCCGAGCGTGATGGCACTCCCGGCACAGGGTAAGAGCTTCGAGGCATTCCAGCAGGACGATATGGCCTGTCGCAGCTATGCCACGCAGCAAACGGGCGGCGCGTCGGCGACGCAGGCGGCGAACAACAGCGCGGTCGGCAGTGCACTGCTAGGGACGGCGCTAGGCGCTGGCGTCGGGGCGGCGCTTGGATCGGTCGGTGGCGCGGTGGGCGCGGGCGCGGCTATCGGGGGTGCGACCGGCCTTCTCGCGGGCAGCGCGATCGGCGCGGGCAACGCTCAGGCGTCGGGCGGAAATGTGCAGGCGCGTTATGATACCGCTTATACTCAGTGCATGTACTCCAGGGGCGACTCGGTGCAGGGGGCGCCCAGCGGCTATGCCGCGGGTTATGGCTATGGCCCCGCTTACCCCTCTTACTATCCCGCTCCCTACTACGGTCCCGGCTATTTCGGACCCACGGTCGTGGTTGGCGGTGGTTGGGGATGGGGTGGCGGTTACTACGGCGGGGGCTGGCATCGCCACTGGTGAGGGATAGGGGTAACCGTCGTTACGCACCCCTCGGAGGCGGGAATTCGTCGGCTCGCCTATCGCATGTATCCGTCGATCTCGTCCTGGGCCCAGGCGGTGACCTGCTCGATCGTCTGGCCATCACGAAGACGAGCGAACATCTGGTTGTGTACACCGCGACTGTAGATCTGCACAGCGACATCAGGAGCCGCTTCGGATGCTGCGAGAGATGGCCTCTGTCCGCTGGCCGGCCGTAGTGGATAGTTGAAGACGGTGCCTTTCGGCGGCTCGACTTCTTCCCAGATCTTGAAGTCGTTAAGTTTAGCGTAAGGTGGCAGGTCGAAGCCACTGCTGGCGTTGCAACGCGCCTCCACATTTTCCCTTTGCATCAGGAACTCAAGGAGTTCCTTGCCCGCAGCTTTGTTGGGACTGAAGTCATACACACCCCAGAAGAAGCTTAGCGTTGGCAAGAAGCGGCCTTTAGGGCCGGCCGGCGCGGGAAATGTCCAGCAGTCGGCGGCGACAGCCAGGTTGTCGCGCTTCGCTACGGCCCAGGCAGAGGGCGGATTGAAGATCAACGCTGTCTTGCCCGAGATTAACGCGCGGTTGTTCGACGCATCGTCGAAGCTGACCGCATCAGACGGGTAGAATTTTACCAACCTTTGGGCGTATTCCAACGCTTGGCGTGTGCCGTCGGATTTGAGCTGTGACTTGCCCTCGGCATCGATCAGCGCGCCGCCGAACGCCGCGAAGATCGCACCATGCGCGTCCGTGCCGTCAGTATTCAGCGTGCCGCTGCCCATGCCCATGGCAAAGGTCATGTTATCCTTGGCGGCGAGCTCGGCGTATTTCAGGAACGTCTCCCAGGTCCAGTTGTCCTGCAGGGCGTTCTTCTCATCCTTGGCCGGATACATCGCCTGGATGTCCAGGCCGTGTTGTTTGAACCAACTGATCCGGGCGCAAGGTGGCTTTGTCTGTGTGCCGCTGCTCGTCGGCACCGCCGACCAATGTCCCTTGATGTGGGCAAGGTAGGAGCAAACCTCGTTTACCTCGCCATGGGCAGCGATGAGCCGCTGCATCACGTCGTCCACCGGGGTCAGATGGTCCTCGTAGTTGTGCACGTCCCAGCTGAAGAAGGTCATCACATCGTGGCCGGCCTTGGCCTGGGTTTCGGCTGCGGGGGTCAGCGCGAGCTTGCCGCCGGAACTGGTGATAAAGTCGGCGTTGACTTCAACCTTGTTCTTGTCGGCCCAGATATTGACTTGTTTTTGCATAACGTCGTTGGCGCCGGGGACCCAGTGGTCCCAAAAGCCGATGTTCAATTTACCGGCGGCGCCGGCGGTGCGGATATGAACCAACGGCAGCATGGCAGCGGCCGTACTCAGTTTGACGGCTTTGCGGCGTGAAACCGCCCACGGCTTCGACATAAAAGGTCTCCTTGCACGGCGCGGTGGTGAGGGGCGCTGTGGCCTTATTGATTGGGCAGGGTAGAGCAGGGAGGCAGGGGACTCAAACGGACGCGCGGCTTAATTACCGTAACGCGGTTGATTTGCTGTGCGCTATCAACTCGGATAGAGCCTCATGAAGCGGCGGTCAAACGACGACTGCCCGCGACGGAATGTGTGAGACGGGAGGGCGGCGGTGCGCGAGCAAACGTCCTCGCGGACCGAAGTCGCACGCCACAGCCGGCGAGCCGATCAAATCCCGCCACACTTGTAACTCCCACCATCGATATCGCGATGCCAAGTTGGCTTATCACCAACAACGAGCGATCCGCAGCGCTGGAGTTGCATTTCAGCCCGAGGGAGCTCGTCCAATCGGAGGTAACAACGACCATGCCTGAATTTCCTGGGAACGACCAGAGCGGCGGACACCCCGCCATGAAGCAGCCGCCGATCGTGTCGCCGCAAGCCTGGGAGGCTGCGCGCCAGCAGTTGCTCCTGAAGGAGAAGGCCCAGATGCGGGCCCATGACGCGCTGGCCGCTGAACGCCGGCGGATGCCGTGGATGGCGGTTGAGCGGGCGTACGCCTTCGAGGGGCCGACGGGCACGGCGAGCCTGCTCGACCTGTTTGAGGGTCGGCGTCAACTCATCGTCTACCGAGCGTTCTTTGAACCCGGGGTGATGGGCTGGCCCGAGCATGCCTGCCGCGGCTGCTCCCTTGGGGCCGATCAGGTCGCCCACCGCGCCCACCTCAATGCGCGTGACACGACCCTGGTTTATGCCTCACGCGCACCGCAAGCGGACATCGCGCGCCTGAAGGCACGGATGGGCTGGGACATGCCCTGGTACACCATCACCGACAGCTTTGATGCCGACTTCGGCGTGGATGAATGGCACGGCCATAATGTGTTCTTCCGCGATGGTGAGCGCGTGTATCGCACCTACTTCATCAACAACCGCGGTGACGAAGCGATGGGGAGCACCTGGAGCTACCTCGACGCGACGCCGCTTGGCCGCCAGGAAAAGTGGGAGGACTTGCCGGAGGGCTACCCGCAAAGCCCGCCCTACAAATGGTGGAACTGGCACGACAATTACGCCGCCGAGGCCTCGCCCGATCCAAAATGGGTCGAGGTTTCGGACGCGGGAGAGGCCGCCTTCCGCAAGCGCGAGACAGAAACGAAAGCATGACCAAGGCCTATCCGGCCAACTCGGCCGGGGGTGAAACAGTTGGTGACGAGGGCGCCGAGGCCGCGCCTCGTCATCGGCGTCATACTCGGGCTAGATGGCCAACAAACGTGAAACCCAATCGGATACAGCATCGCCGCTGCTCATGTAAGTGTCCGTCAATCCATCAACCATGAAGGTCGGCGTTGTATGGATCCCGTTCTGGCGCGCGTATTTACAATGCCATTTGACCTCCCGATCAAGGTTCGGAATGGCGAAGGGTTCGGCTAACTGCAGGCCGCTATAAGCTTCGATCCGAGCGATAATGTCCGTAGGCGTGGCGCCCATGTTTGGGCCACTGGAATGGTTCGTGAACTCAAATTCTTCTCGATGCGCCGCCACCGCCGCCATGACGGCTTTCGCCGCCTCTTTGCCTGCCGGCAGCGTCGACGCCGCGAGGATGCAGCGGACGATGACGCCGGAATACATATGCCAGGGCTGCGACTGCAGACGGATTTTGATGGTGATTTTGTCTTCGCCGGCTAACGCGAGCGTGTCGTCAAGCTTGCCAAAGGCTCTTGCGGAGAACGGGCACGTTGGTTCCAGAAATACTTCGAACAGGCGCGGACCGTGCCCCCAAGTCAAGGGATCAGCACTCCATGTTATTGCCTGGCTCATAAACTCCACCCAACTTTATGAAAGCATAAGTAAACGACCGTTTGCACCGGGAAACGGTTAGATGGACCCATAGCCACAGCCGGTCTCAGCCAAGGCCTTTTGAGCCTCAACGCCTCTTTCCTCCCTCTGTGGTCAGGAGAAAAGAGACAAGAGGTCCGAGTTGTCCCGAACGGTTTAATCAAAGCCCTTCGAATAGCACCGTGGTAATATACCGTTCGGCAAAGGATGGGATGATCACCACGATCCGCTTGCCGGCATATTCCGGGCGCTTCGCCACCTGCAGGCCCGCCACCAGGGCGGCGCCGGAGGAGATACCGCCAGGGATGCCCTCGGTTCGAGCGAGGCGGCGCGAGGCGGCAAAAAATTCCTCGTTAGTGACCTGGATCACTTCGTCGATCGCTTCAGTGTTCAGGATCTCCGGCACGAAACCGGCGCCGAGACCCTGAATCGGGTGCGGTCCGGGCTTGCCGCCGGACAGCACCGGGCTGGCCGATGGCTCGACCGCGAACATCTTCAGACTCGGGCGCCGGGGCTTCAGTGCCTGCGCCACGCCGGTCAGCGTTCCGCCGGTGCCGACGCCGGAGATAATGGCATCGACCTCACCATTGGTGTCGTACCAAATTTCCTCCGCCGTGGTCTTCAGGTGGATCGCAGGGTTAGAGGGGTTGGCGAATTGGTTCGGGGTGATCGCACCGGGCGTCGCTTCCAATAGTTCCTTGGCCCGGGCGATGGCACCGTTCATTCCCTTCTCCCGCGGGGTCAGTTCCAGTTCCGCCCCCAGGAAGGCCAGCATCTTCCGCCGCTCGATCGAGACCGACTTCGGCATGGTGAGAATCAGCTTGTAGCCGCGCGCGGCCGCCACGAAGGCGAGGCCGATGCCGGTATTGCCGGAGGTCGGCTCGATCAGCGTCCCGCCGGGCTTTAATTGCCCGGAGGCTTCCAGCTCCAGAATCATGTTGACGCCGATGCGGTCCTTGACGCTGGCTATAGGATTGAAGAATTCCAGCTTTAGCACGACGTCGGCGGTGATCCCTTCCTCGGCGAGGATTTTCGGGATGCGCACCAAGGGTGTGTTGCCGATGGTCTCGGCGATGCTGTCGTAGATGCGGCCGCGCAACGGGCGGTCGAAAACCAGCGGCTTGTGTGCGGATGTCATAGCGATGTCTCCCTTCGCGAATGCCGCCCGCGATGACGCGCGGCGGGTTCCGGCGCCGCATAAAGGGCAAGAATTTCCCGTTCTGGCAAGTGTGGCATTCCGAAACAAAAATTTCTGCTGGCTGCGGTGATTTAGTGAAAAAATCCTTCCTTCCTCGGACATAGCACGCCATCGTCCTGCTGCCGATGCGGCAATACGTGCTTGGCAACGCGCTATCGGGATGCACATCTAGGCACATGAAATTCTTGTTCGCTGTTTTGTTGATTACGATACCCATCGCTACGGTCGACGCTGATTCCGTCCGCTCCGGAGCCGCCGCGTTCGGCGACTGGCGCGCCGATGCGCCAGGGATTACTCGTCATATCAGGCCAGAAGCACTGCCTGTTCCATTTGCGAGCGAGTTGGCCTCTCAGAGGCCGTCGGTGGTCGCGCGCCCTGTCGGGGCCAATCCTCGTCTGCCGCCTGGTTTCGATGCAACGGTGTTCGCAAGCGGCCTGGACCAGCCTCGGACGATGCGAACCGCGCCCAACGGCGACATCTTCGTCGCCGAAGAAAGCGGAGGGCGGATCCGTTTGCTGCGAACGGCCGATCGCGACGCGAAGCCGACGGCAATCATTTTCGCGTCCGGCCTAAAGGCGCCCTTCGGTATCGCCTTCTGGCCTCCGGGGCCGGTTCCGAGGTTCGTTTACGTGGGGGAGACCACCCAGATCGTCCGCTTTCCCTATCAGACCGGTGATCTTCAGGCCCGCGGGCCTGCCGAGGTGATCGTGCCCAATCTGCCGGCGGGTGGCCACTGGACGCGCGATGTTGTCTTTTCGCCCGATGGCCTCAGCATGTTTGTGGCGGTCGGGTCGGACGGCAACCTGGACTTGGACCTGACGGGACCGCCGCCGCCGGAATTGCCGCTGGGCGCTGCCTGGGGCGATGACCGGGACCGCGCCGACGTCCTGCAGTTTTCGCCGGACGGACACGTCAAGCAGATCTTCGCCACCGGGCTGCGCAACTGCTCGGCCGAGGCGATCCAGCCAGGCAGCGGGGCCCTGTGGTGCGTGGTGAACGAGCGTGATGGCCTCGGCGACGATCTGCCGCCGGACTACGCCACGCGAGTGCAGCCAGGTGCATTCTACGGGTGGCCCTGGTTTTATATCGGGGGTCATCCGGAGCCTCGAATGAAGGGCGTCCGTGCTGACCTTGCCGGCCGGGTGACCGTGCCGGACGTCCTGATCCAGCCGCACTCGGCCCCGCTCGGCATTGTGTTCTACAATGGCACGCAGTTCCCGGCGGCGTATCGCGGTGACGCGTTCGTGGCCCTGCACGGGTCATGGAACCGGTCGCTGCGTACCGGCTACAAGGTAGTTCGGTTGCGCATGCGGGATGGCCGTCCGACCGGCGAGTACCGAGGATTTTCTCACCGGCTTCGTTGCCTCGGACCAGGCCGTGTGGGCGCGTCCGGTGGGATTGGCGGTCATGCATGACGGCTCATTACTAGTCAGCGACGACGGCAATAGCACGATTTGGCGGGTCACCTATCGAGCTGAGCGATGATTGGGCATTCGGCGTCGGTCCGCTTCATTCTTGTCACGCTGGTGATCGACGCATTGGGGTTTGGGCTGGTGGTGCCGATCGTGCCGTCCCTGGTGCTGGAGTTGTCGGGCCAGACGATTTCCGGCGCCTCGCAGTGGGTCGGGCTGCTGCTGATGGCGTTTGCGTTGATGCAGTTTGCCTGTGCTCCGGTGTTGGGCGCGCTCAGCGACCGATTCGGGCGCCGGCCGGTGCTGCTGATCTCGTTGAGTGGGATCTGCGCGAACTATCTGATGCTGGCCTGGGCGCCGTCGCTGACATGGCTGTTCATCGGGCGGATGATCGCCGGGGCGACGGCGGCGAACGCGGCAACGGCGACGGCCTACATTGCTGACGTGACGCCGCCACAGAAGCGCGCCGGTCAGTTTGGGCTGGTTGGCGCGGCGTTCGGCGTAGGTTTCGTGGTTGGACCGGCGCTGGGCGGCCTGCTGGGGTCCTATGGCCTGCGCCTCCCATTCGTTGCTGCGGCTGCGATGGCCGGCTGCAACGTGCTGTACGGGCTGCTTGTGTTGCCGGAGAGTTTGCCTACCGAGCGCCGCCGGGCGATCGACTGGGGCCGAGCCAGTCCGCTGGGATCGCTACACGTGGTGATGGCGAGCTCCAACCTCCGCCGGCTGGCGATCGCCTGGGGCTGCATCTGGTTCGCGCTGGGGGCGCTGCAAAGCACCTTCGTGCTGGCCAATGAGGCCCGGTTCGGTTGGGATACGCGGGATAACGGAATAGCGCTGGCGTTGGCCGGCCTGGGGTCCGCGGTGGTGCAGGGATTGCTGGTGCGACGCATCATTCCGCGGCTGGGCGAACGCCGAGCGGCAATGATCGGCGGGACGATCACGGGCTGTTCGTATCTGTGCATCGGGTTGGCGCCGTACGGCTGGGTCGTCCTGGTGGGGATCGTGGTTCAGTCGATGGGAGCCATCACCGGTCCGTCGATACAAGGTCTGGTCTCGGCTGCTGCATCGGCGGACCGGCAGGGTGAGACGCAGGGAGCGTTGTCCTCGGTGCAGGGGCTGACGGCGATCGTTTCCCCGTTGGTGGCAACATGGATATTCGCGACGTTTACCGGGGAAGGGGCGCCTGTCGTGCTGCCAGGCGCGGCGTTCATCGTGTCGGCTTGCGCCTATGGCGTGCTGATCTGGGTGGTTTCGGGAGTGCGGCCGGCCCCTGCGCTAGCCGCGGCGGGGGGAGATTGAGGGCGGGCGCTAACGCAACTGAGAGCCCACAAATAGATCACCGCCGAAGTTCACATGCATGCCAAGGCTCTGTCGATGATTCGTCAGGGAGCCAAGTTCGTTGTCCATAGCGGCGGTGAGCGCCGTCAGTCGAACGATGCCATCGGCGTCGGCTGCTCCGGCGAGCGAGTCAAGGAACGCCTGCGCAAGGGCGCCGTGCCGCCAGTTAGGGAGTTCCTCCGATAGCCCCTTCTTGTCCGAGGAGGTCAGGACGGTGACGTTCTCCATGTTCATGGCGTCTCGCAGGACCTTGGCATCCGGGTCGGTCGCCCAACCGCCGGGGCCGACCGCGCCCGAATGGCAGGAATTGAGCAGCAACAACACCTTTCCGCGCTTGGCGATGTCTTGTACTTGCTTGGCGAAATCGCTCGCAGAGAGGGCGCTGGCGACGATTTTGTGCTTCGACCCGATGTCGACGCCATAGGGAACGAGATAGAACTGACCGTCGATCAACTCGCCGTGGCTCGAAATAAGAATGACCGCCACGTCCTGATCCGGATCGCCGGTCTTCATGCTGCCGGCTAGGTCGTCAAGCGCATCGCGAATAGCCGTGTTGCTGGCCTCATCGTTCTTCAGATACGTTACTTTGACGTCGGCATAGAGACCTGGCTTGCCCGGCGCCATTATTTGGCTGTCTTGAAGTGCGCTCGCCACGTCATGGGCGTCCTCGGCCCCGTAATCGAGATGAAGTCCGCCCGCCTTGTCGCCGAAGTTGTCGATGCCGACTGCAAGCACGTGCAGCACCGCGCCGGGCGGCTTGGCGCTCCCGGTCTTGGCCTGCACCTCCAAGCTCGCCACCGAGATGTCCTCGACGCCGAGAGCGTGTGCGGTTTCGAGTGCGTCGAGAACGTGCGGCAGCGCATTTGGCCGATGCAGCTTGGGGATGGCTGAGACCGGAAGTGTGGTCGCGGCCTTTTCGGGGCCATGATTGACGACCCACCGCAGAACGTCTTGTGCGCCGGGCGTCGCCTCGTAGAAGCCCTCCGGGGTCCATAACACCCAATCCGACTTGGCCAGCTCGCTCTTGTTCAAGAGCACCTGCAAAGCCAGGAGTTCATGACCGTTGTCGGCGCGATACCAGCGGATTGTCCCGTCCCCGTGCGCCGCGACAACGATGCGTCCATCCCTGCTGGCATTCACCGCCCACGCCTCGCCGCGACCTCTCCGACGCCATTGCTGCGTTCCGGCGGCGTCGAACGCCGCGAGGGTGTGGCTCGAGCCGAGGAAGAAGCGCTTTGCACCTGGCGCGATCGCGAGGCTTCGCGCGATGTGGCCGTCAAACCGGAGATCCTGGCCGTCCAGCGTGGGACGGGTTCCACTCCGCCAGCCGTCAATGGTCAAGCCTTCTCGGATCGGAGGGAACGTCAGGCTATCGCTTGGCGGGGGACCCGAAAGCGTGAGCGAGCTCAAGTCAAATCGAAGGACGGTCCCCGCCGATCTGCGATAGCCAAAATCGACAACTCTGCCATCCTGGGCCACTCGCATGACGTCGCTCTGTCCGCGAAGGTCCAGGACAGGGGATGTAACGGTCCAAACCGGCTTCCCGTCGGCCTCCATGAGGCCCAGGCAAGGCCGCGAGGCCACAAGGATTCGGCTGTTCGGCAAAATGTTCAGGCCCATACTACTGTTTGCGGAACAATAGGCCATGCGCCGTTCGTCGCCGAGGCCGGCCCCGTCCCACGCAAAAAGAAGAGGTCGGCCTTGTGGGTCTCCGACGGCGCCGACCGCTAACAGGGTTTGGCAGTTGTCAGACCACACTACTTCACCAAGGGCGCCGGCTGAAGTTGTCCGAACGTCGGCCGGTCTGTGCGCGCCCAGGCGTTCGAAGGTGGCTCCGTCCAGGATGTCGACAGCCGCGACATCATCGTAGCCAACCGCCATCCGCTTGCCGTCGCGGCAAAAGGCTACGCCGCGGGGGCGATCTCCGTTCGGCGCTTTGAGCGGTTCGCCCAAGCGGCGAAAGTTGGGGCGGTCGCTGGTTGGCTCGTAGGCGTAGCGTCGAATCAGCCCGTCATAGGCCGTCGTCACGAGCCGACCGTCGCGCGAGAACTTTGCGTCATAGCTATTGCCACCGTAATGGTCGTCTCGGAACACCGCGGTCCAATCCTCGTCGCGATCGAAGATCCGCAGGCCGTCGCTTCCTAGCGTTGCGGCGAGATAACGGCCGTCCGGCGAGAACGTGAGACTGAGGGCGACATTAGGCAAGTCGCCGTGAATTCGCCGAATGAGGTCTTCGGACTCGCGGTCGAACAGATAGATTGCGGTGCCGCCAAGAAGCCGCTCAGTCCAGCCGCCGGCCGCGATCGTTGATCCATCGGGGCTGATCGCCACCGCGTAAATCCTGCCGACGTTCTCAGGCCCTTGCGGAATCCAAATCGTACGCGACAGCTTGCCGTCGGCGATCGACCAGATCCTCACCGTGCGGTCGTCGGAACCGGTCACCGCGAAGCGACCACTTAGGTCGACCGCTTGCGTCCAGATTTCGCCGGTATGCATGCCGGGATCGATGGCGAGCACAGGCCGCTGATACAGGTCCGTCCGGTCCTTCGAGCCCTGGTCGTCGGCGTGAGCCGGTGCGAGGGCCAGGCCGAGCAACAACCACAACCCTGCGCCTATCGCGGCGCGATGTCGCCAAATTCGGGCCATCTGGCAGCCTCCAGTTTGGTCTTCTTCGTGTCAATCGCGAGTTTGTCCTTGTCGACGCTCGACTTCCATATGGCGCCAATCCCGTCGGAGATCGCTTGGACCAGGGGCTCAACCGCTCCTTTCGCGACCTCTTCCCAGACGCCTTTCGTATGCGGCGCAACGGTCTTGAGCGCGGCGTCGCAGATTTCCTGCAGACTTTTCCCTGATCAATTCAAACTTTCCCGGATCGTCGGAAGGCGTTCGGGTTTGCCGCCGTCGACCAGGACAACCGTGAGGCCCTCGATAACGCCGGCCATCTCGCCCCGAGAGAATTCGTAGGTCGCTTTGACGCTGTTGGCGGCGGCGTCGCCGCTCGACTTGAGCAGACCGACACAGGTGACGGCCTGCTCTCGCTCCTGGGTGAGACGAGCGATGACCTCCGGCCAGCCGAGGGTCGGCTGCGCCGCACACAGGATCGCCGGAACGAGCAAGAAATACGCAGGTGCGGCCAAGGCTAGAGTTTTCACGGCTGGAGTTCCCCTTAAGTTTTATCTCGACCACCGCTGGAGGCCTGGTGCTCTGGCCATCGGGCCGTCCTGGCGTGCAAGGAACTGATCCGATCATCTACGCTGGACGGCCGCTTTCTGTCCGGAACTCACATTTTCGCGGCCTAAGCCTAGTGCGATAGAAGGAACCGTCCAGAAATTGAAGGGATCATGCCGCCATTACAAATATCCGGCTCCGGATAGGCAAGCGTCCGAACCGATGGCCGATGCCAGACCAAGCTTTCCGTTTGTAGACCGCACAACCTTGCAGGGGAAGCACAGTGCCCAGCCGGACGAGCCGAGGTCACGACGAGGCATTTTCAGTCGGCTGAGGCTTGCGGGCGACGGTAGTAATTTCTTGTCGCGCAACCGGTGGGCGAGGGCGGAAGGTGGCTCGCTTCGCCGGTCAGGCCTGGAAGACTGTCCGAGCGAGGAACCAGTAGCCTCCAAGTCCAACGATCACTGCGGAGAGGGCATAGACAGCGGCGGGAGGACGCCCCGGAGTGCCGCGAATGGGGCGGCCGGCCGCTAGGTGGTCGAACGCGATCAGCATGGGTACAACTGCCGCCACGATGGCGATCTGACCGATCTCCACGCCAATATTGAACGATGCCAAAGCCGGAATCAGGGCGCTCTTGGGAATGCCGAATTCCTGCAACGCACTCGCGAAGCCGAATCCATGGACCAGGCCGAACAGGAAAGTATCCCGCCATCGTTTCTGAACGTCGTGCGAGAAGAAGTTCTCTGCTGCGACAAAGACGATCGAAGCGGCGATGGCGGGTTCAATGATCGAGCTGGGAATTCGAACGATATCCAAAGCGGCAAGCGAGAGCGTGATCGAATGCCCGATGGTGAAGGCGGTGACCAGTTTGACGACGGGCCACAGGCGGTCCGCCCAGAGGACGATAGCGATCAGAAAGGCAATGTGGTCGTAGCCGATCAGGATATGTTCGATTCCCGCGCCCAAGTATAAGCCGACTACCTGGACAGTGCTTGGTTGCGGTGCTTCGGTAAGTGCCGCTTCAGTTCTGCTCGCATCGAGAAGATCTTGGAAGGTGTTATCGCCGCTGCGGATCAATACGACCTGGCGTGCGTCTGGGGCGATATCGACCAATACTGTTGAACGATAGCGCAACCGGCCGCTTTCTTGGGCACACGACCAGCGCGTGTGGACCACAACGCCGTCCCCGTCCGCGGAAACGGTGCTAGGATCAGAGCTACATTTGCCGTCGTCGCCCGCCAGCACTGCCGTGTGCGCGCCGATGTAATCCGCGACCTTGGCCGAGACGGCGGCGAGGCCATCCGGACGGACCAGACCGGTCTGGGTGTCATAGACGCTGGTTCCGGCCACCCGGTCGACGTCGCTGCCCTTCATCGCGACGTCCACCTCCACCACGCGATCGGCGCCGATATTTATATGAGCGGTCGACAAATTGACCTGGTGAGCCGCCGCATGTCCGCCGCAGAACAGGACAAGGAGGGCGATGCAGCCGAAATGCGCTGCTCGGGCAAGAGCTCCGCGCATGGTCATGACGCGTTTCCGCCGAGCTGCGCGGGCACTCACGAGCGGGTGCCTGCAATCTGCAACAGTTTGTCGATATGCGCGGCGGCATAGCTCGGAACAATGACGACATTGTCGGTTTCCTGCACGCGAGCGTAGCGTCCTAGGCCGTCAGGCGACGGTTTTCCGAATTCGACGCGCGCTACCGCGCGAGACGAGTCGCGCGTGTACAGTAGGAGGATCGACGACGGGTGCTCGAGGCCGAATTCGCGCAGCGTATCGGGATCGGGATGTTGCGTCACGACCGTTTCAATCGAGGCGCGCTCCAATGCCGTCAATTCCGCCGCAAGGAGCGGCGCGAATTGCGGATCCGCCTTGTGTGCGAACCCGCCCGGGGCATGCACGTGTTGTCCGACATGGTGAAACCAGTCACCCTCGGGGTCTCGCTCGAAGCGGGTGAGCGCGCCGTTTTCTACGATCTCGACCGCCCCTATTGTCCCCATCGACACCGGCAGCAGCAGTGTGTTCGGCCGTTCTGTGATGTTCGTTTCGGAGCCGGCGGGCAACAGCCGCTGCGCCATATCGACTGCGAGCTCCCATTCCACTCCGACATAACGGGGCATCAGATAGAGATCGGGCTGGCCGATTACGCGAACATATTGTGCATTTTGCGCAGGGGTCGGCTCGCCGAACGTGACGCTGCTGGTCTTGCCGGTATTCGCGGTAACGCTCACGAGTAAGTGCGGGGGGTCAAGGCCGAAGTCGGCGACCTGCGCCGCGCTGTAGTCACCCGGCTTGAGAACGCGCGGCGGACTGGAAACGTTCAGCAAATGAAGCGCCGCGTCGACATGATCGGAAACCGCCTTTTCGGTTTCCAGGCCATTGACCAGCCATCCGCCCTCCGACCGGCGTCGGAAAACGAGATCCTTCTCGCCGATACTTACCTGGACATGCGCGACCTGATCAGCGGGCATGGCGAGGATGCCCCTGACCTCGGGAGCAGGAAGAACGATCTCGCCGGTCGGCCAGCGGCCGGTCATCGAAATTACCCCGATCAGCGCGATCATGGCGATGGCGCCCGCGACACCCGCGAACCTGGCGGCCGAATGGGTTATCGGCGGCTTAGCAACACCGTGATCATCAAGAGTGGGAGCGGGAGTTCGATCTGGAAGAGCGTGAGCTGCATCCCGCGATGCGCGAGCCGGACTGCGGCGACCGGTCACGAAAATCACCCCGACCAGGGCGATCAGGATGATTGTACCCACAAGACCCACGAAGCTGGCCGCAGTGTGCGTCACCGGCGGCGGCGCCACACTGCGGCGCCGAACACCATCACCGAGACGGGCAGCAGGACTTCGATCAGAAAGAACGTGAGCTGCATCTCGCGATGCGTGAGCCGGACTTCGGGCGTGGTGTAGGTGGCCGGTTTCAATTTGGGCGTTGTATGGTCATCCGCGAGCCAGCGGAGCATCGAGACGGCGAGGTCGCCATTCGATGCATAGGGAAAGAATGCGTTGGTGGCGAAGGTGGCGCTGCCGACCAGGACAAGGCGGAACGGCCTCTGCTCGCCCGCTTGCTCCCCTTTTGGCCAGATGCCCTGCAGCGCAACAGCCAAGGTCTCCGGCCCGTGCCCTGGGGCAGCCTTCTGCTCAGCCGGGACGGCCGGCTGAGCAGAGGCCAACGCGGTCGACGTGGCGTCGGAGCGCACGTAGCTTTCCTGGCTTGTGCTGACCAGCGTCGTTGCCTCGATCCCTGGGATTTTGCCGACTAGTTCAAGCGGGCGCGGTCCGGGGAAGACAGTCAGTGCGACCTGATCGGTGATTGGGTGCGGCGGATAGTACGGAACCGCAACTTTATTCTCATCCGTCCCGGAGTGATTTACCGGATCGACCACCATGCCGCTTCCGACCTTCAGGCCCACCTCGCTGAGCAGGGATTGGAGTTCCGGGGTTACCGGAAATTCCGGGTCGTACATCAGCAGCAGCCGCCCACCACGGACGAGATAGTTCTTCAAGGTCTGCACTTCATCGGGAGAATAAGTGTTGCGCGGTCCCACATCGGTGACCACCGCGCAATCAGCGGGAATATCTGATACAGTGGGCATATCCAGGGCGCGGCCGGAATAGCCGATCGCCTCGATCGCCATGGTCAGCCGATCTATGCCGGTAGCTGATGCCTCCAACGTCGTGACCGCACCCTCCAACGTCTCGGTGTGCCCGAGATGTGCGTGGTTGCCCGGCTTACCGTAGGGCTCGCCATGGCCAGTGACGAAGCAGACGATCGGTGTTTGCTGCTTCAGCACTCGTACGACGCCAAACGCGATGTCACGAAGATCGGTGGAATTGTCGACCTGGACACGGCGCCCGTCCGCCTCAATAACGGCTGTGTTGTAGATACGTACGCCATAATTTCGCGCCGCGACCGGTTCGTTGTCGAGATCTAGCAGGCGGACCCGCAGGTGATGAGCGCGACGGGCGAGAGCAGAAAGCGTATCCTTGACTTGCAGTGCCCCCCCGTCCTGGCCGTTGTAGAAGTAGGTCAGGGAGACGTCGCGATCGAGACTGTCTGCGACCGCCTGCATTTCCGGCGGTGGGGTGAAGCTGCCCGTTTCGGTCAGGTCGAAAAACGAGTTGTGCCGGTAGAGTGCGATATTGGCGAGCAATCCAACACCGGCGGCGGCGGCGACGATTCCGGCCGTCGCGAGCAGCGCAGACCCGCCGCGGAAGTGCAGCGGCAGCCGCAAGCCCAGCGAGAACAGCAAGAGCAGCGCTGCGCACCATGCAGCGAAATAGAAGGTGTTGGCGACCGTCTCGTTCGAGGTGACGAGACTGGCCACCAAGGCGAGGAGGAGCGCCAGGACGAAGAGCGTGGCCTCAATCCGGGTTCGACTCGATCGCATCAGCAACGCGTCCTAGTCATCGCCATGCCAGCGCACGGACGCTGACGAACAAGCCGAGCAGTGTCACGCTGAGGAAATAGCCCGCATCCGAGAGGAACAGCGATCCCGTGGCGAACGGCCTGAAGTGCACCAGGAGCGACAGGTTGACGAACAACGCATTGAACGGATCCGGCAGCAGCCAGCCGAGATAGTCGATGATCCACAACACCAGGAAGATGCTGAGCGACAGCAGTGCGGCGATGACCTGATTGCTCACCATGCTCGAGGTCATCAGCCCGATCGCCACCAGTGCCGCGCCGAGCAGAAGCAAGCCGATATAGCCGCTGTAGATCGGCCCCCAATCGGGAGCGCCGAGGACCGCCAGAGCCAATGCGTAAGTGTACGACAGTAGCAACATGACCACGATGAGGCTTACGCTTGCCAGGAATTTCGCAAGAACGATCGAAACCTCGGTGAGAGGCGACGTTAGCAGTATTTCTAATGTCCGGAGGCGGCGCTCCTCGGCGACCAGTCGCATCGTGATGATCGGCACTGTCAGGAGGAACAGTACGTAGATCTGAAGGAACAGATGGACCAGCGTGGGCACGTGCGTAAGGAATAGGGTCAGCGTGAAGGTATACCCCATGATCACTAAGAAAACGGACATCACCACGTAGGCGATCGGCGATGTGAAGAGCGCCATCTCTTCCTTTTTCAGGAGTGCCAGGAACGCTCTCATGAGACCAGTGTCTCCGTGACGCGCCGGGTAAGATCGAGGAATATGCGCTCGAGATCGGGTTTTTGCTCAACCAACTCGGCGAGCGCGAAGCCGTTTCCGACAACGGACTGCGCAATGTCCTCCGCAATTCGCGGGCAGGAACCCGTTTCGACCAGATAGGTAGCTGCGTCCGCCGAATCGGCCGTTTCCGTCGGAGAAGCCGCCTGTACTTCCGCTGCCACCACACCTGCGACGTTGCGTAAACTGGCCAGCACGGTGTCTCTTGGCCCAACGATGCGCAATCGGAAGCGGGGGGCCCGGCTTCCTTCGCTCGTCGCGTCCGCGGTGAGCAGATCCCCGTCGCGCAAGATCATGATCCGGCTGGCGACCTTCTCGATCTCGGTCAACACATGCGACGCAACCAGAACGGTACGCTTGCCCGCCAGTGAGCGGATAAGCTCGCGGATCCCGATCACTTGATAGGCGTCGAGCGCGTTGGTTGGTTCGTCGAAAATGAGGATCGGGGGGTTATTGAGCAGCGCTTGCGCGATCGCCACGCGCTGTCGATAGCCGCGCGACAACTTTCCCACAGGCAGCCCGACCACGCGTTCCAAGTCGAGCTGTGCGCAGACCGAGGCGATCGTCGTATCCGCTGCCCGCCCTCGAACACCCTTGATCGCAGCCATGAATTCGAGGAACTCGCCGACGCGCATCCAGTCGTAAAGCGGGGCATCCTCGGGCACGTAGCCCGCATAGTTGCGGGCCGCATGCTCCGCGACATCGACACCACCGATACGCACGGAACCTGAAGAGGACCGGAGATAGCCCGTCAGGATGCGCAGGATCGTGCTCTTGCCCGAACCGTTGGGTCCGAGCAGGCCGACAATCTCCCCTTCTTTGACGGCGAAGGATACGCCACGCACAGCAACGCGGGCGCCATAGCGCTTCACAAGGCGCTCGACGACAATAATGTCCGACTGCGGCATGGGATCACGGCGTCTTTAAGAAGGAACCGCGCAGCCCGAAGACTGCGCGGCCCGTTACATGCGGAAGGTTTCTACTCTACGGGCTTATTCGTAGAATTCTGGCGAGTGCTTATGCTGCTTGTACCCCTCGGCGTCATGCGCCATGAACACCTGACCACCCTCGCTGTCACGGATGTGTTTGATCCACTGATAACCTTGGAGAATACCTACCGGATCGTAAGCAAGGCCGATGCTCGGCAGGAGGTCCTTCTCAAGGTTCTCCGGCAGATACGCGGTGTCGCTGGTCAGCACGATCGCACCCGTTTTGGGGAGGTGCACCACTGCCATCTGGCTGCCCGGGGTGTGTCCGGGATTGCGATGGATTAGGATACTGCCGTCGCCAAACAGATCCAGATCACCTTCCAGCTCGATCACCTTCTGCCTGGCCGGCAGGTTCGAGCCGACCGGGGAGCGCAGCTCAGACAAGTCGCCAGGGATGTAGGGTCCGGCAAACCCGGGCTTCGGCCAGAGCGCGTTGACGATTTCGTCGCGCTGGTAAACGAGGGTCGCGGTCGGGAACTTGCCGACATTCCCTGCATGGTCGAGGTGCATGTGCCCGAGTACGACGTAGTTTACGTCAGATATCTTGTACCCGGCCTTCTCTAACTGTGCATCGACTGCGACATCCGGGCTCCTGCTGTTGTTCGCCGGATTGTTCAACATGGCTGCCATCGGACCCCAGTAGCTCGGATCGGTGATGACGCGGTCATTGTTTCCGCAGTCGAACAGGACATTCCCCTTCGGGTGATGAATCAGGAAAAACCCAACGGGAACATCGATCTTGCCTGGTGCCGCCCCGGCTTGCAGGGCCGATTTGTCGATATTCAGGAAACCTGAAGAGAACACATAAAGCTTCATGCCTTGCGGCGACTCCGCTTTCGCTGCGGCGCTCAGCCCGGCCCAGGAAAAGGCGACCGTTGTAGCGGCCATTAGCAGCGTCTTTAGTTTAAGGCTCATCTTGGTAAATCCTCCCCGTTACGTTTCCAGCGTTATTGCCCAGTATTCCCACATGGGTCAGCGTCAAAGTAGCGATCGACTGGTTCTGCCGCACCCTGCGTGGCGGGGAGCAACCGATCGTGCAGATAGTGAGTATATCGCAGCATGAAGCCCACCATGTCAACGCGCGGACTGTCCCTTCGAACCCTCCGCCAAACCGCATTCCGACCTTGTCGCGACTCTCCTTGCTTCTCCGAATGAAAATCGAGTGATTTTGCTCGATTTGGAGGCGCTTGATCGCCCTCTAGCGGCCACTCAAAAACGAAATCAATCAGTTGCGATCAGATGCGCGGCAGGCCCGCACCCTGGGTGCCCACATAGCAGCCATAGACGGACGAGGTGGCACCAATATAGAGCCGGTTGCGCAGCATTCCGCCGAAGCTGAGGTTACCAACCGTCTCGGGTAGGTGGATCTTACCGAGCAGTTCTCCCCCCGGACTGTAGCAACGGACCCCGTCTTCCTTAGGATCGCCCCAGCCCACGCTGCACCAGATGTTCCCCTCGACGTCGGCTCGCATGCCGTCGGTTAGCGCCGGCGCAAATCCGTCAGCGTAGACTTTGCCATTGGATACCTTACCTGAGTCGATATCGACATCGAACACGCGGATGTGTGCGGGGTTCCCCGGCCCCTCGGATATGCCGCTGTCGATTACGTAGAGCTTTTTCTCGTCGGGGGAAAAACAGATACCGTTGGGCTGCACGAAGTCGTCCACAACGACCTTAACTTCGCCGCTCTGCGGATCGACGCGAAAGACATTATGCTTCTGTTGTTCGATGTCGCCATGCAGGCCCTCGTACCAACCCCTGACGCCGTAGGTTGGATCGGTGAACCAGATCGAGCCATTGGAGGCAACGACGACGTCATTGGGCGAGTTCAGCTTCTTGCCGTTGTACTGATCGGCGATGACAGTGATGGTGCCATTGAACTCGGTGCGGACTATGCGCCGTCCGGTGTGCTCGCAGCTAACCAGGCGCCCCTGCGCGTCGGAGGTGTTACCGTTCGAATTAAGTGATGGGTAACGGAAGACGCTTAGATGATTATCGTCCTCGCTTAACCGCATCATGCGATTATTGGGGATGTCACTAAAAATCAGGCAACGCCAGGCAGGGAAATACTGTGGGCCTTCGACCCAACGGAAGCCCGTGGCGAGGCGCTCCACGGCACCCGTACCGACGCTGCCTTTGAAGCGTTTGTCGAGGGACTCAATGTGGCCGTCCGGATACCGCGAGTCAGCCAATGGACCCAACGGCAGTTG
This sequence comes from uncultured Alphaproteobacteria bacterium, assembly GCA_963819345.1. Lineage (GTDB taxonomy): Bacteria > Pseudomonadota > Alphaproteobacteria > Acetobacterales > Acetobacteraceae > Rhodopila. The sequence continues at coordinate 198,242 of CAWFVX010000017.1, read as the reverse complement.
TTGGCTCGGAGGGACCGGAAGGCCGACCCCGGTTTCGCCAAACGGACCCTCGGTCGCGGCGACCGCCACCTTCAAAGTTGCCGCAGTTGCCGCAGTCGCGGTGGCCGCTGAGGCAGCCATAAACGCGCGTCTATTCATTTTCCCTCCCGATGACCCGATGCACGGGCACTTAAGATCCTTGCCAGCCGAGCTACCTCGATGCCCAATCCTTGAGATTACATCCACGCCTCACCGCCAGCGAACGGTCCAGTCCCTTCGCAAACAATTCCGCTACCTCCCTCCTCCTTCGGTCGGCCTATACGCGGGAGCGGATCAGCCTGATTGACGATCAGGATGCCCGCTCAATGACAATCATTATTAACTGTACCGAGGCAAGGCATGCTGCTCGGCAGGAGCCGTCGCTTTTTCCGATGAAAAGACCCAGACCAGGAAAAGGAGTTTATTTGGATTGTACTGATAATAAATAGAAGCGTTTTTCTTCAGGAGGTTCCGGCCCACCAGTCTGTGCTGTGTCCGACATTTCGGCCAGATTTGCCAAGAGGCGTTCGATTTTCCGAACGCGTCACGTTTTCGTGGATTGTTGATCGCTCCCAGACATCAAGACCCTCGCCGCAGGCTCAGACTGGTTTTTAGAGGGGTGATGTTTGCCCGAAGCGAGACAATGCCAAAGTTCGGAAGCTGTCGTGCTCCTCGTCGGCCAAGAGCAGATCGCCGGCGCGTGGCCGGACAAATGAGTAGATCCACACGGAAGGCGCGGTGAGCGCCACCGCCTTTTGCTTCAAGGTCCAGTATTCGGAATTGGCCGACCTGACCGAAGAGAATCCCGGTTCTTGGCAGAATTCGCCCAGAACCGGGGAAGTTTGGGAAAACATTTGAAACAAACGACGCCTTGACGCCGCCCCATTGCCATAGCTCCACCCACACCAGAACCCAACAGTCCTCTGGGGAAAGCAGATGCACGCTGTCCGCGAGGAAACCCTTTGCTCAGCCGCCAGGATAGCATTTGTTGCCAATTGACGATGATAGAATTGCCCTTCTTCTAGTTTGTTCCCGTCGGCGCCATCCACATCTTGTTCGATATACTGGACCAACCTGCCAGCGACGTTCGATTTTCCGGACACGTCACATTTGCGTGGATCTGCTTGCTAATCCGGGTTTGAGGCAGCCCTTATGATGCTTCCTAGCCAGGTGATTCATGGAATTTTGCTCGTTCCGGTCTGCCCGCTCCCCAACAGCCGCTTGAGCGGTATATCCGTTCCTCCGGTCAAGTAACTGATCCTCTTCGCTGCTGCAACTCCTCCCACACCTCCTCGGGCCGGACGCCGGCATGCACCCATGTGATGATAAGATGATAAAGCACATCAGCGCTCTCTCCGATTAGGCCGACGCGGTTACCTGCCATAGCCTCGATCAGACACTCGATCGCTTCCTCACCAAGCTTTTGAGCCATCCGCGAGGTTCCCCTGGCCAGCAATCGAGCTGAATGGCTCACGCCCGGATCGGCCCTTTTCCGACTCTCGATGATCGTCCATAGGCGGTTGAGCACCTCCGGGCTGGCCTGCAGGTGAGGCCCAGGCAGTATGGGACGCTTTGGAGAATGGAATTGGTCTAGCTGTTTCCTCGGATCGTCGGCTCCCGTCTCCGGCGGCTGCAGCTTTCTTGTCTTCGCGATTTGCTTCTTTTTGCTTGGACTTATAGGCAAGACACCTTTCTTTTTCGTGGGCTTCGCCATCAGATTCAATACTCCAATCGAAGAACCGACGCGCATCGTTGGGCGCGTCGTACAAAGCATCTCACGGGTCGTCTCAATCTTCCTGGCGCAATCGGCTGGACGGCAATTCGCCGCTACCTGGAGCACTGCCTATGCCACACAGCTATTAGCCGGACCCGAGAGATCGTGCCGGCTAGCGCAATCCGGGACATACCAGTGTCACTTCGGTAGACCGTGAATACCGTCGCGCTAATTGTGCTGGTTGTTAGAAAGTGACTTTTGCTTCAAAAGGGACAATGCCTAATGTTCAGAGCAGGTTGTGTTCCTCGTCTGATGCGAGGAGACCGTCGGCAAAGGAAGTGCGTTGATAGCACTTTCAGAATTGTCTGTAAGGCTTTGCCGCAATGTGTTCCGAGCAGGTGAGCCGCTCTACGTTCGATCTCCTGAACAAGGTCCGCAGAGCCACGTTCAGATATATGAACATTTCACAGTTGCGCGATTCTGAGAGCGTCGCGTCGGGAGTCCATCTGGCGGGCGGTTTCGGGAAAGCTCCGGACGCGAATGGTATTTTCCCGCACGGCGCGTCGCTGCCCGGCCGGCTGTCGGCAATGTGGCGGCGACCGTGGTTGCTTACCGCGCGGGTTCCGATCGTATCGGGCGCTCTGATCCTAGCTGTTGCGGTCGCGGTGTCGCACTTTCTGATGTCGACGATAGCTCGCGAGCAGGAACTCAGCGTGCGTCGTTTGGCAGCCGTCTACCTGGATGGCATCTCCACAACGGTCTACCCACACGTCGCCGCGCGCAACCTCGCCAACACCATCGAAGCGTTGAACCGCACGATGTGGTTCCACCAGAGCATGCGCGAGCAACGGGCGATGGTGCGCCTACCCGATGGAGCCCTGTTCGCTGACGTGTCCGCAAAGCCGGTCGATGCCGGCACAGAGGATCCGATCCACAATCCCGACCTGCGTCGGCGGCTTGAGCGCGGCGAGGGGTTCGTCTTTGACGAAGGTACCGGAACGGGGTGGGCCTCGCGGGCTATCGTGCGAGAGGAGAAGCACGTTGCTGACCTCTATGTCGCGTTACAGTTGAAGCCGCTGATCGAAGAGCGGCACACGCTCCGCCGGAACCTGCTGATGGCCACAGTGTCCGCCAGCCTTGGTGCAGCGGCAATCGGTTTCATGATTGTACGCCGCATGGTGCAGCCGCTGCGTCTCCTGACTGAACGTCTTCGGCGCGCTCAAGCTGGCGACTTCGAACTTGTATCACCCGTCATGCTGCCTCCGGCTTCGAGTGAATACGGCCGCCTGCTGCGTGGTTACAACGACTTGGTCGACGCGCTCGGCGAGCGGGAAGCAATGGCGGTCCGGTTTGCTCAACGCGAGCGGGAGAGCGTGCTTGGCCGGCTCGCCGCCACTGTGGCGCATGAGGTGCGCAACCCGCTCGGTGGGATGTCAACCGCGCTCGATACCGTGCGTAAGTTTGGCGACGATCCGGATGTTCGCGGCAAAAGCCTTGATCTGATCGAGCGAGGTTTGTGGAGCATACGGAACGTGGTGGGTTCGGTGTTGGCCTTCCACCGAATGCCGCCGGACAGCCGCAGGTTGACACCCGGCGACCTCGACGATCTGCGTATCCTCATCGAACCTGAATTGGTCCGGCGGCAGCTCAAGTTCTCCTGGCACAGCAGCGTTGCGGCAACTGTGGACGTCGCCGCAACCGAGACTCGGCAGATTGCACTGAACCTCCTGTTGAATGCCTGCGAAGCTTCGCCGCCAGGAAGCGAAGTTGGCTTCCGGGCGTGGGTCAGCACAGGCCCAGGCGGCACGGGACGGATCGAACTCAATCTCGAGGTGGTCGATGCCGGTCCCGGGTTGCCACAAGCCGTTGCGGCTGCATTGACCGAGGTCGGAGTGACAGACCCTCGTGACCCTCCCCGCGGCCTCGGTATCCGCGTCGTCCGTGACCTTGTTCGCGGCCTCAATGGGCGTATCGTCGCCACCGCCGCGATGGATGGTCATGGATCGCGGATTGTCGTTACTTTGCCGCCGGGCGGCGGGACAAGGCAGGAGATCGTGACGTGAGTGCTTCCGTTTCGAGCTCGGCTAGTGGGCCAAATGTCGAGCGCCGTCCGATGGTTGGCATTGTTGATGACGATCCGATCATGGGAGGGTCGCTGGTCCAGCGTCTCCAACTGGAAGGTTACCAAGTAATTTGGTGGCAATCGGGCGAGGAGGCTTTATCCAATCTTCCGAACGCGGGCTGCCGGGTTTTGGTCTGCGACATTCGCTTGCCGGATCTGGATGGGGAGCAACTGTTCCGCCGTGCTCTTCCCGATCTGGGAGCGACCCCGGTGATCTTTATCACCGCGTTCGGCGAGGTGGAGCAAGCCGTGCGCCTGATGCAGGCCGGAGCGGACGACTATGTCACAAAGCCGTTCGAAATCGAGCTGTTGCTCCACAAAATCGCCGCCCTTTGCTCCCGGGAGGTCGCTGCAGGCAACGGGAACTCCGGGCGGGAGACATTGAGCGCGTCAGCCGCGATGCGTGTTGTCGAGTTTGAAATCCTCCGGGTGACCGACACCACGAGCCCAATACTGCTGCTGGGCGAGACCGGTGTGGGCAAGGAGGTTGCGGCGCGTCAGTTGCACAATGCGTCGCTGCGGTACGGGCTGCCCTTTGTCGTCGTCAGTTGCGCGACGATCCCCATCGATCGGGCAGAAAGCGAGATGTTCGGTCACGAGCGCGGGGGTGTAACCGGCTCGCGCGCCGCGCATGTCGGCCTGGTTGAGCAAGCCGGCGGAGGCACTTTGTTCCTTGATGAAGTCTCCGCGCTTCCGTCGCCGTTGCAGGGCAAGCTCCTACGACTGCTGGAAGATGGCAGCTATCGCAGACTAGGCGGCACGCAGGAGCTTGTGTCCGAGGCTCGTATCGTGTCGTCGAGCAACGCCGATCTGCCCGCGCTCCTGGCGAAGGGAGATTTCAGAGCCGATTTATACTACCGGCTAAACGTTATCGAGCTCCATATCCCACCGCTACGGGCTCGATGTGAAGACATCATTCCTCTTGCGGAGCACTACATCGCCCAATTCGCTCGCGGCGCCGGCCGCCGCCTGCCATCCTTGACACCCGCGGCGCGTGCCGCCTTGCGCGAGCATAGTTGGCCGGGAAACATCCGGGAACTGCGCAACCGGCTCGAGCGTGCGGTTGGTCTGTCGGCCGATGCGCCGCAAATCCCGGCCCAGGCCATCTTCCCGGAACAGGTATTGCTTGGCCAACCGGGAGAGCGCGTCGCAAGTCTCGCCGAGGCGCGCGAACGCGCCGAACGCCGGCACATAGAGGAGGCGATATCCCAAACCAATGGCGAAATTGCAAAAGCCGCCGCCATGCTCGGCATCTCACGCACGACCCTTTGGGAAAAGATGCGAAGGTTGGGCCTTTAAAGTGTCATCTCTTCGCCAGGGTTTTAATGCCCGAGCCAAAATGGCGAAACGCTAGACCCGCGGAACGCTCTGGCGCGTGTACACCGATAGATCAGGTTTCGCTACCTGGGGACGAAACAAAGGATCACGGCCTCGTCTCCGGCTTGCGTCCGCCAGAAAATCGCCTGGCCTATTGGATTTCGACAGCCGAGCTGGTCGCGCAGTGCGGCCTCGGGGACAATATGCTAAGAACGGTTGATCCAAACCTCATAGTGGCCGGTCGACGTTCGGGTAGGATGTGACCGTCTGCGAGCTTGTAGCACCAGGCTCCAGTGACCGGATGCTGATGCTCGAACAGGCTTTTCAGATTATCTGCCCTACCGAATTAGTGCGACATCAAAACTGGAAGGGTCATGTGCTGAAACAGCTCTCGGCTGACGCCACCAAGCAAAGTCTCGCGTAGCTGGGAGTGATGGTATGCTCCAGCAACGATCAAATCGGCGGAGAGATCAACAGACCTTGATAGTAACTCGTCGGAAACCGCGGAGCCCAGGTGAATGGCCCGGACTGCGCGTGCAGCAATGCCGTGCCGGGCCGATGACGCAGGACACGCTCCATCGACGTGCCGCCGGGATTACCAATCTTGGCGCGGGCTGGTACTGTCATGACGGTCACCTCGTCTGGCCGAGGATCAACGGCAGCGCATCGTTGAGCGCCCTCACGGCCTCTCGTGAACTGTCCAAGAAACCAGAACACGGCGCCGACCCGGGTCTAGCTGCCAATATAGGGGACCATCGCATCCCCGGCACAGCAAACCACGATCTCGTCTGGTTGCCGCGTCGGTGCCGGCCCAGGACCGGAACTACCTGGCCGATGACGCCGAGATCGGCGCCTTGGCGGGGTTGATCAGATGCTTGTGTCGGCGCGATCCAAACGAAACCAATGGCACTCGACCTTGTGGGGGCGCAGGGAATTGCGAAACCGGAGCTTGGCGATGTTTGCGAGTTCCGAAACCTGTGCGGTGACGCTCGCGCCGGTCGTCGGGGGCCCCGCGCCCAATCCGAGCCAGGGCGCAGCCAGGCGAGGTCGCGTGCCGGTTGCGTGGCCATTCTGCAGAAACACAGCACTGAGAGATGCGCCCTGATCCCGAGCCATCCCGGTCGCCAACCGAAGGCGACCTTCGCTGGAACGCTACCGCCATCGAGAAAGACTAAGATATCCCTGAAGTTCATTACATATCCCCCTGCAGGGGCCAGTCCCTCCCGACTTATGCCATCAACTTCTTCCCTCACTTGAGGAGAGGCAGGTGTTAGGGTGGCCCGATCAACAACAGGATCTCCGCTCAAAGACAAATCACTTTCGGGCATTCCGAAGCAAGGAATGCAATTAGGCGGACAGCACTATTTTTCGTGACGAATATTTTCAGGGGAGGATGGGCTTAATTTGGTCGATACTTCGTAATAAGCAATAAGACCCTCGATCAATGCGTTCCGGTCGGAAGTGCCATGCCATGTTCGACATTCCAAACCGATTTAGAGGAGAGACGTTCGGTCGCCCGAACTTGTCACGTTTACGTGGGATTATCGCGTTAGACGTTAGGGACGAGGCAGTGGACGACGTCGTCCGGGCGCTGTTCTCGGCGTCGAGCGCTTGTTAGGCTGAGTGGGTCAAACAAAGGGGATGCGGCAATGCGGCAGATCAGGATCGGCGACGTCGCAATTGATGCAGTGGTCGAGCGTGAAGGGCCGTGGCGGCGGCCGCAAGATTTTTTCCCCGCCTACGATGAGGCGACTTTCCAACGGCATCTGCCGGCAATGGAGCCCGAGGTATTCGATCAGGCGCTGGGGATGATGTTGATTACCTACCAAACGTTCGTGGTCCGCACGGCGCACCACACCATACTGGTCGATACCTGCACCGGCGAAAATAAGGGCCACCCGGCGCCGTTCGACTTCCCGGGCAAGGAGCGTTGGCGGAACGAATTGTTCGCGCTGGGGATCGGCTACGACGCTGTCGATTATGTCTTTTGCACGCATCTACATATCGACCACACGGGTTGGAACACTACACTGCGCGATGGACGCTGGGTGCCGACCTTTCCCAGGGCAAAATACATATTTCACAAGAAAGAATACGCGGCCTGGGAAACTGAGCACGCTCGAGGCGCCAACCCTCCCGGCACGGTATTTCGGGACAATTGTCTGCCCATCGTCGAAGCCGGGCAGGCGCTTCTGGTGGACGACGATTATTCGCTGGACGACACCATCACGCTGACCCCGACGCCGGGCCACTCGCCTTGCCACTGTTGCGTCAACATCGTCTCACGGGGTCAGCGAGCAGTGGTGACCGGCGATATGATGCATCATGCGATTCAGTGCCGGGAGCCGACTTGGTCGCCCATGGTGGACTGGGATCTCGAGCAGGCCGCGGCGTCGCGCCAGCGTTTTTTGGCTTCGGTCGCAGATTCCGACACGCTGCTGTTGCCGATCCACTTCCCGGCTCCAACGGTGGGCCTGGTCAAGGCAGATGGAGATCGGTTCCACTACCGGTTCAAACGGTCCTAAACGTGTCCTGACCGTTCGGTCTCAGCCGAACTGTGCCTGGATGCATTCGATCGCACGACGGGCTATATCGCTGTCATGAGCGATATCACGCGGATGGCTTCGGTTGCCGCGCTCCTGGGTGACCCGGCGCGAGCCAACATTCTGACGGCGCTGATGGATGGGCGGGCACTGACGGCCAAGGAATTGGCGTTCGCGGCCCATGTCTCGCCCGCCACCACGAGCGGTCATTTAGCCCGTCTGACCGATGCCGCGCTGCTAGCGGTCGAGAAGCAGGGGCGACATCGCTATTTCCGGCTGGCGTCGCCGCTGGTGGGGCAAATGCTGGAAAGCGTGATGGCGGTTGCCGGACCGGAATTGCGACCCACGGGGAGCTGGCGAGGCGGTGAAGCGCTGCGCACAGCCCGCACTTGCTACGACCATCTCGCCGGCCGGCTGGGTGTCGCTCTGGCAGACGCACTCGTTGGCGCCGGCCATGTCGCGTTGACACATGACGGCGGCGAGGTCACGGAGCCAGGTCATTCGTTTCTGCGGGAGTTTGGCGCCGAGCCAGCGGCGGGCAAGCGAACGTTCTGCAGGCCATGCCTGGACTGGAGCGAGCGCCGTCCGCACCTCGCCGGGCGATTGGGCGCCGCGCTGGCGGCGCGTTGCCGGGAGTTGGGCTGGATCGAGCGACAGAGGGATTCTCGGGCCGTGACAATCACCCCGAAAGGCGTGGGCGGCTTCGCCGAGAGCTTCGGTATCCACCTGATTTAAATAAATATTGGGGGGGCTTCTGTTGCCCGGTGCCCCCCCGAACCGCGCCTATCGCTTATGCAGCGACGGCGAGCGCCTGATTATCGTTGGCACTTGTGATTTGACCCGATAACGGCGGTATCATGCCGGGCAAAAGATGAGTTTTTACCACGCGTGTCGAGCCTGTTTCGCCCCCCTATTGGTGGAGGCGCCGGGCACTGCCCCCGGGTCCACAACGATTATTCCACACACCATTTATCGCCATAGTCAGCAAGCTGACGCTAGACATCTAGGCTGGTGTGCCGGGGGATTTAAGCCCGCATGACGATAATCGTTCTCTGAATCAAATAACCGGTGCAAACCGTTATCGGGCTCCTGCCGGGACCCCAAGGCCGAAGCGCTGTGGCGTCGCGGACCAGCGTTCTGGCGTCGGCTGGCTCTCGGGTTGTCCATCCTATGCCTTAACGTTGAGGTGCCTTTCTGCGTTGGAGGCGTGGCGTCCCAAGCCGTGTTATTCACAATTTCGGGCAAACGCCTGCCGGATGCGATGGCCTGACTGACAGCATCGACGTATAAATCTCTGGACCTTGGTGACCTCAACGTGATCTTGCAGCGGAGCAAACCTTGCGGCGTGTGTACCGCATGGCCCAACGTTTGGTCGAAGATTTTGGGGCATGTGCGCTGTATTTGTTGCAAGCCACGGCCCATTGCAATCCAGCTCGAACGGGGCCTGGATACTGTTCGCCGTTCAGGCACATCAAAGATTTTGGCCACGATCAAAGCTGATACTTGCGAAACGGCCGCCGACGTTAGCGACTGTTCTGACGACGGCCATCATCGCCCCACGAGCGCCCGGGCCAGATCCGGGACCGACCGGTTTGAAAATCGCTGGAAATTCATAAGGAAGGCAGCGACTTTGGCCCGTTCTTCGGTTGCGGCCGATCGTTCTGTAATGCGGCCGCGGGACATCGGGCCGTCTAGTAAGAAGAAATGGCAGATCTATTACCATCAAGCAATCATAAGTAAATAACTCGAGGTCAAATTCGAAAAGTTGGTAGATTGATAATTATACAACAACAATTTGACAAGCCAGGTTGTGATTTAATCGAAGATAACGATCGCGGACTCGTGAGATCGAGATTGCGTTATCACGGATTAGTGAGCTAAGAAGCGGTGTGTCCTCCATCCCTTCTGGCCGTTCGCCAGAGGGCTTCTCTCACGGTGGCTTTCTCCAGTCTGAGTCGAAGAAAATTCTTGAACATCTCGATGCCCGATCGACGATCACCGAGGCCAGCGTAGGTCCACCGTCGATTTGAGTTTCGGGATAGCCCTGCCGATAGACGAGGCGAAGCTCAAAAACATCAGGCACCGATAGTCATCGGCGCCACGCGGAGTTGAAAACATGAGCAATATTGACGAAAAATACTCCCTTAGAATGGCGGGTTTCATGGATGCGAAGGCAGCCAACACACGCGACGATTTGTATCTTCGCAAGCTGCTTGAGGACCAGGCCACCAAATACAGGACGGATGCCGGTAGGCGAGCGGCGACCGGGGGAGTGGTTTCAACTGCCAGTCACGTTTCCTAACGAACGTTTCGTAGACTGCAGCTACTTCTTTCGATCTCAAACAGGAGCAATTTGATGACCTTGCTAACAAAGGCCACCACGATCGAAACAGGCGATTTTGACCGACGCGAAGGAATGGCGGGCGGCATCCTGCAAGTGGTAGCGGATACCAACAATCGGCCAGACGTCGCGAATGTCGGCAGAGAGGGTGTTCTGCCATACCTGACCACGCTGACGCTTATCACGGGATTACTCGCGCTGTGGGCCGAATTATGCGCGATCTAGCAAAGCGTGGGACTACCACCGCCGCCCCGCCGAAGGGACTCGCGTTCGACATTGCCAACCTCCTCCTCGTGAGGCAGTGGGCCGAACGCCACGACCTTCGGATGTTGATCCACCTCGATTACGGAGCGGCGGTGGGTGAGGAATACGAAGAGGTGATTACTTTTCACACACAAGCTAGTCCGCTCTACCGGTTCACCATATGGCGTGATGCGACGACGGTGTTCGTTCAGCCCCTGGTGGGGCGAGTTAAGCAATATCGATCGGTCACCGCGGCGCTTGCCGCACAGTCTGCCCCATCAGGGACGCCGGCGCGAGGTTATCGGGCCAGGAACGCATGACGGACTGCGCTTAGCTTGACGCTTGTCTCTGTCCAGCGACAGGGCGCAAGTTGTTCTACATTACATTCATAGTTTGAAACGGTATTCCCCCGATCGTTGCTGCGAAGTAAGTACATCGGGCTAAGGGCCTGATGTGGTGCCATTGCAAGCGTCGACAGCGTATCGTGGGTGGCGCTGGCAATCGCCTGTTTGCTGGGTGTGCAGCCATATGCTCCTGCGCTACGGTGGTAAGGCGCGGGGCGCGCGCAGTGGGAGAATGAAAATATGAGCATCGCAATCGATCGCGTGCTGACCGATCCGGTCGCGAGCGGCAAAGTGCCCGGCGTGGTGGGTTTGGTAGCGGATCACTCGGGGGTGATTTATCGGGGTGCTTTCGGCCGGCGCGCTGTTGACCAGCCTGATCCGATGACGCTCGACACGGTATTCCGCATTGCTTCGATGACCAAGGCGGTCACCGCGACAGCGGCCATGCAGTTGATCGAGTCCGGGCGCCTCGGCCTTGAGCAACCGATCGGTGAGATCTTGCCCTTCGCCCGCGACGTAAAGGTGCTCGAAGGCTTCGACGATGCCGGCAAGCCGCGCTTGCGCCCATCTTCGCGGGCGGTCACGGTGCGGCACCTGCTTACCCACACCTCCGGCTACGGCTACGATATCTTCAGCGCCGATCTGGGTCGGTATGTGCAGTCGATGGGCCTGCCGAGTATCATCACTTGCCAACTCGATGCGCTGACGGTGCCGCTGCTGTTCGATCCCGGGACGAGATGGGAGTACGGCATCGGTATCGACCTGATTGGCAGGATCGTCGAGACGATCAGTGGCCAGGATCTGGAGGCCTATTTCCAGCAGCATATCTTCGGCCCGCTCGGCATGAGCGACAGCAGCTTTCGGCCCACGGATGCGATGCGGACCCGCATGGTTGGCACGCACGCCCGCGGGCCTGACGGCAACCTTGTATCGATCAGCTTCGAGTTCCCGCAAGACGCCGAGTTCCTGATGGGTGGCGGCGGCCTGTACTCGACCGCGGGCGACTACATCGCCTTCTGCCGCATGTTGCTGGCAGGGGGTGCGCTCGACGGCCGGCAGGTGCTGAAGCCCGAGACGGTAAAACTCATGGGCGAGAACCACATAGGCGCCCTCGAGGTGCCAACAATGCGAAGCGACAACCCGCAGATGGCGCTCGAGGCGGAGTTCTTTCCGGGCATCACTAAAAAATGGGGGCTGAGCTTTCTGCTCAACATGAGCGATGTACCGGGTGGCCGCGCCGCCGGAACCCTTACCTGGGCGGGCGTGCACAATACTTTCTTTTGGGTTGATCGCGCGTCGGGGCTGACCGCGGTGCTTATGATGCAACTTCTACCTGCGAACGATCCGGCTGTGCTGGAAACACTGATTGGCTTCGAGGCGGCGGTGTACGAGGCGATCCGGGGTTAGCACCGGACTGGAGCCTCAAATCGGGCGCCCCGCCACATCTGTCGAGACGTGAATAGGATAGCAATGCTCAAGCATAATGCATGAGCTCTACTGACTTGACGACAGCTTCTTACTAGCCGCATTGTGACGCCTGATCCATTACCTTGACTCCTCGATACCGATTGACAGGCGGCGCTTGGTGGCGCCTGCTCACGCGGCCAAGTCGTAACGCTCGCTCGCTGTTTCTGAGGAGTCTGGCGGGAACGTCTGTGGCCTAAAAGTAAAAAAACGGGAGGGATATATGTTGAAGTTGCCTGGAGCCAAGGCGTCAAGGTCCTCGACAAGAGCGATTGGGCGCCGGTGGCGGGGTGCGTTCACAGCCTGGGCTTTCGTCGGGGCTCTCGCAGCGGGAGCAGCGTGGGCTGAAGATCCCGGGTTCCCGGCACCGAACGGCGACCCGAGCGTGCTGCCCGCCGGCGCAAAGCTTGACCGCGTGTTTGATGGCGCATGCGCATTGACTGAGGGCGTCGCGACCAGCCCGCAGGGCATGGTATACTTCAGCGACATCACCTTTACGACGCGGTGCAAGGACCCTTCTGGGAAGTTCGCGCAGGCCGGCAACATCTGGCAATACGACCCAAAGACCAAACAAGCCACGATCTTCCGTTCGCCGAGCGGAATGTCGAATGGAATGAAATTTGACGCCGAGGGCAACCTGATCATCGCCGAAGGTGCTGATTTCGGCGGTCGCCGCCTGACCAAGACGGACATGAAGACCGGCAAGAGCTACATCCTGAGTGGTCTCTACAATGGCCAGCCATATAATGCGCTCAATGACCTGACGATTGACGAGAAGGGCAGGATCTACTTCAGCGACCCGCGCTATTTGGGTTGGGAGCCGATGAATCAGCCGATTCAGGCGGTCTACCGGCTCGACCCAGACGGCAAAGTGACGCGACTGATTACCGATGCCGGCAAGCCGAACGGAGTACAGGTGTCGCCGGATCAAAAGACACTCTATGTGCTGGCCCATGACAACGGTGCGAACGACTTTCTGGCAAAGGGCGAGACCTCGCAGAAGGGCCTGATGGCGTGTCTCGCCTATGATCTTGCTTCGGACGGAACGGTCAGCAAACGCCGTGTGCTGGTTGACTGGCTTCCTAACGACGGTGGTGACGGCATGACCGCAGACGTCGAGGGCAATCTTTACATCGCGGTGCGCAGCCAGGCGGCGCCAGGCCTGTACGTCTATGGTCCTGACGGCAAGCAACTTGCCTATCTCTCGACCGGCAAGGAGTTGCCGACCAACGTTGCGTTTGGTTGGGGCGATGATGCCAACCTGCTCTACCTCACTTCGGGCAAGAGCCTTTATACCGTGCGCATGGCCAAAAAAGGCTGGCATTTGCCGGCTCCTTAGCCAGTGCGGCGGATGAGGTCGGCTGCTGACGGCGTCAAATCCGAAAGCATGCCGACCGGACCGGCTGCGATCGCCCCGGTCGCCGTGGCGAACCTTATCGCTCGGCGACCGCGATGATCGCGGGATTGCCGTGAACCATCAATGACAACGAATCCCGTTCTTGACACGAACCGGCACGATGCCCTCAAACTGCATTAATCCAAGGAGGCATCCACGCTCCGTCGCGCCCAAGGCCGCTGTTGCGCTTGACCACGCCGGTCGGGCCGATCATTTGTCCCGCTCCCCCCGCCGGGACGGTTCGGCAGGGTCGTGCGGAGCGGTTTCGATGACCAAGACCAAATTCGCCAAGGATGATCGCAAGCGTCTGCACGTCATCACCTGGGGCTGCCAGATGAACGTGTATGACAGCGGGCGGATGGCCGACGTGCTGGCGCCGCTGGGCTACTCCGGCGTGCCGGAACCGGACGGCGCCGATATGGTGATCCTGAACACCTGCCACATTCGCGACAAGGCGGCGGAGAAAGTATTCTCGGAGCTTGGGCGTCTGCGCCGGCTGAAAGAAGCCACGGACGGCCGGATGATCCTGGCGGTCGCCGGCTGTGTAGCTCAGGCAGAGGGCGCTGAAATCCTCGCCCGCGCGCCTTACGTCGATATCGTGCTCGGGCCACAGACGTATCATCGGCTGCCGGAAATGGTTGCCCGAGCATCCCGCGCCGGCAACAAGGTGATCGAGACGGATTTCCCGCCGGAGGATAAGTTTGACCACTTGCCGGATAGCGTCACTCCGCAGGGCGTCGCCGCGTTTCTGACCATCCAGGAAGGCTGCGATAAATTTTGTAGCTTCTGCGTCGTGCCATACACCCGCGGCGCCGAACAAAGCCGCTCCGCCGCTGCAATTCTGCGGGAGGCTCGCCTCCTTGTTAGCCAAGGCGCCCGCGAGATCACGCTCCTGGGTCAGAACGTCAATGCATGGCATGGGGAGGCGCCAGATGGCTCCGCCTGGGGACTCGGCCGCCTGCTGGGGGAGCTCGCTGGGATCGATAATCTGCTGCGGCTACGCTACGCGACGTCGCATCCGCGGGACATGGACGACGATCTGATCGCGGCGCATCGGGAGGTGCCGGCACTGATGCCGTTCCTGCATCTGCCGGTTCAGTCCGGATCGGATCGGATCCTGGCCGCGATGAACCGCAAGCACACCGCGGACGACTATCGTCGGATCGTGGAAAAGTTGCGGGCCGCGCGCCCGGACCTCGCGTTGTCGTCCGATTTCATTGTTGGCCACCCTGGAGAAACGATAGCTGATTTCGAGGCGACCCTAAGCCTGGTGCGGGACATCAAGTATGCCCAGGCCTACAGCTTCAAGTATTCACCACGCCCGGGGACACCGGCGGCGGGTGCGCCTGCTCAGGTGCCCGAGAACGAGAAGGATCGCCGCCTGCAGGTTCTTCAGGCACTGCTGCGGGAGCAGCAAGCGAACTTCAACGCCGCGTGTGTTGGCCTCGAGCTTCCGGTCCTGTTCACGGGGCCCGGCCGCCACCCTGGTCAAGTCCTCGGACGTTCACCATTTCTTAATCCTGTTCACCTATCGGGATGTTCAAGTCTTATTGGGACGGAATCGATAGTGCGAATTGTCGCGACTCAACCGAATTCACTAGCGGGAACCCTTGTCCAGGAGAGACGAATAGCTTGACCCACATCGCGGCCCCTCAGGCACCGACTACCCCCGCCACCTCAGGCGGCAAGGCGATTACTCTCCAGTTCAACGACAACACCCTGCTGCCCCTACTGTTGGGGGATCATGACCGCCACCTGGTCCGGATCGAGCAGGCTCTGGGGGTTCGGCTCTCTTGTCGAGGCAACCGGGTCGCTATCGCGGGGGAAGCATCGAGGGTCGATGTCGCGCAGGAGATGCTTCAAGGGTTGTGGCGCCGATTGGAACGAGGCGAGAGCGTGGGACGAGCTGAGATCGAAGCAGCGATTCGTTTGGCTAACTCGGAGAACGATCCGCGGCTGCCGTTCGCCGATGCGCCAGCGATCCGCACCCGCCGGGGCGCGGTGGGTGCCCGTAGTCCCGGCCAGGCCGGCTATATGGAAGCGCTGGCGAGCCACGAGATGGTGTTCGGGGTCGGTCCAGCCGGAACGGGCAAGACCTATCTTGCCGTCGCCCAGGCTGTAGCCATGCTCCAGGCCGGCAAGGTCGATCGGATCGTGTTGTCGCGTCCAGCGGTCGAGGCCGGCGAACGGCTGGGCTTCCTGCCGGGAGATATGAAGGAGAAGATCGATCCGTATCTCCGCCCGCTCTATGACGCGTTGCACGACATGATGCCGGCGGATCAGGTTATCCGCCGCATGACCAACGGGGAAATCGAGGTGGCTCCGCTGGCGTTCATGCGCGGTCGCACGTTGGCCCATTGTTACGCAATCCTGGACGAGGCGCAGAACACCACACCGATGCAGATGAAGATGTTCCTCACGCGAATGGGCGAGGGGACGCGGATGGTAGTGACCGGGGATCTTAGCCAGGTGGACCTGCCGAACGGGGTTCGGTCCGGACTGCGCGATGCGCTTGACACGGTCGAGGGGATTCAGGGGATCAGCGTGGTCCGTTTCGAACAGAGGGACGTGGTGCGACATCCCCTGGTCGCCCGGATCGTCGGGGCGTATGATCAGCGCGAGGCCGCCCAGGAGGAGGTGTTGCGGGAGCGGGAACGACCGCATATCGGCGAGTAACAGGACTTCGGCATGGGCAATCGGCAGCTCTACAACCAGGACTTCTTCGCCTGGGCCACCGAACAGGCTGCGTTGCTCCGCGACGGCCGGTTGTCCGAGGCGGACATCGACCACATCGCCGAGGAAATCGAGGCCATGGGCAAAAGCGAGAAGCGCGAACTGGTCAGCCGCTTGACCGTCCTGCTTCTGCATCTGCTGGAGTGGCAGCACCAGCCGACGTTGCGCAGCACGAGCTGGGGTTTGACGCTGGAGGAACAACGCAACCGGCTTGAAGACCACCTTGCCAATAATCCAAGTCTCAAATCTGGAATTGGTGAGATGATCGCAGCAGCTTACCGTAATGCGATTCTGGGTGCGGCCCGAGAGACAGGTAAAGACCGAAACGTGTTTTCCGTCGTCTGCCCCTGGTCGCTTGACCAGATCATCGACTCGAATTTCTATCCAGAAGCGACAAATTGAACACCAATGGAACCTCCTAGTACCCGGCCGCCCGACCTCGATGGTCCTTCCATCGATATCGTCGTGGCGGATCCGGCTTGGCACCGACTGATACGGGATCCCGGAACAATCGCGCGGCGGGCGGCTCACGCCGCAGGTATGACGGGCACAATCGTCCTGTCCTCAGACCGGGTCGTGCGCGGGCTGAACGGACGCCATCGTGGAAAGCACAAGTCCACGAATGTCCTCACCTATAAGCAGCCGGCGCGCGAGATAATCCTGGCGTTGGGCGTCGTTCGTGCGGAAGCGGCCGCGCAGGGGCGGCGCGCGGGGCACCATCTTGCGCATCTCGTCGTTCATGGAGCGCTGCACCTCCTTGGCGAGGACCACGACCATCCCGGCGACGCACGGCGGATGGAAATGGCCGAAACCCGTATCCTCCATCGCATCGGCGTGCCCAACCCGTGGAAACGCACATGAGTGGCAACAAGGGTACGCTGCTTGGCCGGCTGGGGTATCTGCTGGGGCGCAAGCAGGCCGAGCATTCCTTGCGCAAATCGATCGCCGAATTGGTACAGGAGGCGGCCGATGCGCAGCAGGTTCCGGGCGAGCAGCCGGAACTCGACCGGCATGAGCGGCTGCTGATTGCCAATGTGCTGCGGCTGCGTGAAACGACCGCGGACGACGTTATGGTGCCGCGTGCCGATATTGTGGCGATGCGGGCCGACGTAACCCTGGATCAGGCGATCGAACTGATCCGAAACGACGGCCACTCCCGCCTACCGGTCTATCGCGAGCAGTTGGACGACGTGATCGGCATGGTTCACATCAAGGACGTTTTTGCCTGTGTCGGCCGCCCCGAGGCGTTCACACTGGAGGCGATTCTCCGCAAGCCGCTGATGGTGGCGCCGCAGATGCCGGTGCTGGATTTGCTGGCGCAGATGCGGCTACAGCGCATCCACTTGGCGTTGGTGGTGGACGAATACGGCGGTATCGACGGACTGGTGACGATCGAGGATCTGGTCGAAACGATCACCGGCGATATCGCGGATGAGCACGACGACGTCGAAGCGCCGATGCTGACGGAGCGGCCGGATGGCGCGTTAGATCTAAATGCCCGTATGCCGATTGAGGACTTCGAGGACAAGATCGGGCCGATCCTGACGGAGGACGAGCGCGATGCCGACATCGATACCGTCGGCGGGTTGGTGTTTACTCTGGCGGGGCGGGTGCCGACGCGGGGAGAGGTTATAAGCCATCCCTCGGGTTATGAATTCCGTGTCCTCGACGCGGATGCCCGTCGCATCCGGCGGCTTCGAGCTCGCCGGACGGAAACGGCGGCGAAGCCGGCAGCCGCGGCATAACGCGGG
Organism: uncultured Alphaproteobacteria bacterium; assembly: GCA_963819345.1. Classification (GTDB taxonomy): domain Bacteria; phylum Pseudomonadota; class Alphaproteobacteria; order Acetobacterales; family Acetobacteraceae; genus Rhodopila. The sequence continues at coordinate 180,256 of CAWFVX010000017.1, read as the reverse complement.
TAAGCCGTCGTCAGTCCTGGCATGCTGAGTTGACGCGAGGTCGGCCCAACCTAGCCGCGACTGTCGCGATACGTTCCGAGGTCTCGCCCAGACCTGCAACCAGCGGGCATCGGGGGTGTGGGACTATTTCCGCAGCAGACTTAAGGTTGCGGGACACGCGCTCATTTCCCCGCTCGACCATTATGTCCTGCCCCGCCTAATCCACGATCACGCCCACGGCTCTGCCCCTCTCACGTGAACGTCGAAGAAGCATGAAGTCTTGCTTTTCGGAGCCGGCAATCGATTCAAATCTCATATAAAAAGCCGACCCTGAGCCCGTCGATGAAAGTTGTGCTGGGCATCAGTGCGAAATTTTCTCCAATTCCAGATTGCTCGTCCGGGGGCCAAAGATGCCGATGGATAAGACGACCATCAGCATCGCAAAGGCGATCAAGCCGAACACGCCCGTGGTGCCGTTGAAATTCGCGAAGAAGAATCCGATTATCAGGCTGGCGAATACAGTACTGATGCGGCTGAACGCGTAGGTGAAGCCGATAGCCCTGGCACGGATGCGCGTTGGAAACAGCTCCGATTGATAGCTGTGGAATGAATAGGACAGCACGTTGTTCGACAGCGTGATCAGTACGCCGCACAGTATCAGCAACGGCATCGTTGATTGCTGCGAGAACAGGACGCCGAACACGCCGATGCAGATCGCAGCGCCGACCAACTGCCATTTGCGCTCGAACCGATCGGCGAAGCTCATGGCGAGCAGTGGGCCGAACGGGTTGGCGATGGCAATGATGAAACCATACTGCAGGCTGCTGGTCAGGTTGATGCCCAACTGCTTGGAAATCAGGGTCGGCACCCAGGCGGCAAAGCCATAAAAGCCAAAGGTCTGGAAGAACTGGAACACCATCAGCATGATGGTCCGGGTCCGGTAAGCCGGTTGCCAGATCTCGCTGAACGTGCCGCGGGCAGCCAGGTCCTCTATGTCGTGCGGAGCGGGCTGTGGCAGGGCCTGGCCGCCAAGGTCCGCACGCACACGATTTTCGATCTGGGCGGTGATGATGTCAGCCTCTGCAAGGCGGCCATGGGTCAGCAGCCAGCGTGGACTTTCCGGAATGGCGCGGCGGAGGAACCAGACGAACAAAGCACCGATGGCGCCGATCGCGACCACCCAGCGCCAGCCGTCCCATCCCAGCGGCGCGAGTGGCACCAGCATGTAGGACAGTAACGCGACAATCGGCACGACCGAGAACTGCACGCACTGATTGAACGCGAACGCCCGGCCGCGCATGTGTTTTGGCATCAGTTCGGCGACATACGTGTCGATGGTGACCAATTCCACGCCGATCCCTACGCCGGCGATCATACGCCACAGACAGACGCCAAAGCCGGTGGTCTGGAACGCCATGATCAGAGTGGTGGCGCAATACGCCAGCATGGAAAAGGTGAATATTGCCCGCCGCCCATACCTGTCGGCGACGAACCCGAAGACGAAGGTGCCAATGAACAAGCCGAAGAAGGTCGAGGCAACGAACAGGGCGGGACCGGAGAACATGCCGATCGAAACGCCAGTCAGAAGCCCGGCCTTCACCATACCGGGGATGACGTAGCCAGTCATGAACAGGTCGTAGAACTCGAACATGCCGCCTAGCGATAGCAGCGTGACCATCAACCAGACGTGGCGGGTGGCAGGCAGCCGGTCGAGGCGCGCCAGGATCTCCGCCGCCGTTTGGCGATTGGCCTCCAACGGGGTCGTCCCTATCGTCGTTGACATGGTATTCCTCCGCGCGAACGGCCTCGCCTTCCGGTTGGCGGGCGGCGTCCTGTATGGTTCGGCGATCGGGTTTCCGCTGGCGCGGGGTTTTAGGCGCCCTTGCACCTCGCATCAACGTCATCCGGATGGTGCCGCGGCCGCCTGGTGAATTGCGGCGGTCAATGGCGAACCCCGGGCCCTTTCAGCCATAGCCTGGCACGCAACTAGAGCGGTTTCCGATCACCGCGAGTCGGCTCTGGGTGACCTGGATTCTCAAGACGTGTGAAATGGGCGAGTCTGCTTGAACCACCGATTCGCGGGGACGGCATGCCTGGCGCTTATTCTGCTGATTTACGAGAGCGTGTGATCGGCGCGGTGAGCGCTGGTAGATCGCGCCGGGCCGCGAGCGCAGCGTTCAAAGTTAGCGTCAGCAGCGCTATTCGCTGGGCACGGCGCTTCCAGCAAACGGGTGGCTGGCAGGCCAAGCCAACCGGTGGTGACCGCCGCTCGCGAGCGATCGAGGCGCACAAAGATTGGCTGCTCGCGCTGGTCGCCAAGCAGCCGGATCTGACGCTGATGGAAATCCGCAGGTGTCTGGCTGCGGACAAAACCTTTGCGGCCAGCGTTTCGGCGTTGCGGCGCTTCTTCGATCGTCACGGGATCAGCTTTAAAAACAACCCTGCACGCCGCCGAACAGGACCGTGAAGACGTCAAAGCGGCGCGTGCGGAATGGCGAGAGAGGCAGCCCTCGATCGACCCTAGGCAACTGGTTTTCATAGATGAAACGGGCACCACCACGAACATGACGCGCTTGCGCGGCCGGGCCCCCAAGGGCGAGCGACTGATCGGAAAGATGCCCCACGGCCACTGGAAGCTAAGCACATTCATCGCCGCCCTACGCAATGACTGGATCACTGCACCCATGGTGATCGATCGGCCAATGAACGGCGAGATATTCCTCGCCTATGTGCTGACATTCCTGCTCCCCACCCTGTCCAAGGGCGACATCGTGGTGATGGAAATCTGCCGGCTCACAAGGTTGCAGGCGTGGTCGAGGCGATTGAGGGCGTCGGCGCGCGGATCCTGTATTTGCCGCCCTACTCCCCCGATCTGAACCCGATCGAACAGGTCTTTGCCAAGCTCAAAGCACTCCTGCGAAAGGCCAAGGAGCGAACTATCGACGATCCGAGAAGTCGAGCAGTCGGACGATTCTCACGTCGACACTTGCGAATAGCCTGCGATCGCAGGGCCAGAAGGGTCGAAATCCGGAGGATCCTTCCGGGTGCGCCCCGCGCTGCTCGACTAACGACCCAAGGCCATACCCGGCGAACGCCCGTGCTGCAGTTGCAATCGGCGAGCCTGTCAGAAACCCGCCATACTTGTCACTCCCGCCGGCAGAGGTCTGATCCCATTCTATCTCACAGCACAGGCGGCCCCCCGCCTGCAAGTCTGAAACAGCGAAATTCGAGTTTGAAAGCAAGACCCAGAGTGCGGACACGGCGCGAAGATCCGATCTTCATGCCAGAGCAAAGGAAACCAATGCCATGATCTCAACCGATACTTTCCAGCGGCCGTATTTTCACTTCAAACAGGGCTCCGCGCGTCTTCGCTGCTGCCAACCTGCGCTGGTCGTCCGCCAGCAGTCACGCCTCAAGGCCACCTTCCACAACCTGATTGATCAGATGTTGAATGCGGGTCTGATCGCTCTCATCGGCGGCTCCCTCGTCGCTGCGCTCGCTGTCGGTGCTCCGATGCCGGCAAGCAACACGCAGGCAGCGATGCCAACGTCGGAATGGCGGTCGCTTCTCAACCAACACATCTCCCCAACCTCACCCTATGAGGCCCGCATGCAGCGCTTAGTCGGCTCCGTCGATGCGCCGGTTGGTCAAGGCTGGGGCTAGCTCACCAAAGCAGTGTCTCACTGCGATCAATTGCGAAGGAGCTTCCATGACATTCGTTTTCGCTGCCGCGGTGCTCTTCGGTGCGCTGTGCGTCGCCGCAGCCCTCGACAGTGCCACGCACCGGGACCGCCTACCGCCACAGCCGCGGGGCGTGCCGCCTCTGCGCTGTCCGCCTGATACTGCGGGAACTTGGGAAGCTCCAGTATCGGAGCGCCTTCCCACTTGAGGCCGTCTGTGTGGTAACCCTGACGCGCGTCGTAGCGCTCTTATAGCGGCCGACCATATGAAAAATACGGCGCACAATTACTTGGCTTTCCTGCACCCAGGCCTGCCGACTATGGCCGCACCGAGTGGGCGTCTACTCTATTTACTCTACTCTTCTATTCTATTCTCGCTGTCGCATAGACCGAACCCCGCCGGAGCATGAAGGTTGAGCGGGGTCGGGTAACATCCTGATCACTGGTCCGATCGTCAGGTTTCATGCCCGGCACCCAGAAGACGGTCTCATCGCGATCGGAACGATGTCCCAGAGCCACCCACCTCACGCTGGCATGACTTCAATGAACTTGCAGACACCAAGCAACTCCCAACGCGCCTGCCGAGTTCGTTAAGCCATTGACGAAGAGGAGGGTCGACGTGGCGCAGACAGTTGGCGATTTCTTCTGGGAACGCTTGCATCAGTGGGGCGTCCGCCGCGTGTTCGGCTACCCGGGCGATGGAATAAACGGCTTGCTGGGCGGGCTGGCCCGATTCGGGACTGACAAGATCCAGTTCGTTCAGGCGCGTCATGAGGAAATGGCTGCGTTCATGGCCTCGGCCTATGCCAAGTTCACGGGCGAACTCGGCGTGTGCATCGCCACGTCGGGCCCCGGCGCGTCCCATCTGATCACCGGCATGTATGACGCGCGGATGGACCACGTCCCGCTCCTGGCGATTGTCGGGCAGCAGGCCCGCGCCGCGCTGGGCGGCCATTATCAGCAAGAAGTCGATCTGGTCAGCATGTACAAGGACGTGGCGGGTGCCTTCGTGCAGCAGGCCAGTACGGCGCCCCAGGTCCGTCACCTGATCGACCGCGCCGTGCGCGTGGCGAAAGCCGAACGCCGCGTGACGGCACTGGTGATTCCCAACGACCTGCAGGACGAACCCTACGAGGCGCCGGCGCGCAAGCACGGCACGATCCACTCCGGCGTCGGCTACACCGATCCGCGGGTCGTCCCTTATGAGGGAGATTTGCGCCGCGCCGCGGACGTGCTGAACAGCGGCAGCAAGGTAGCGATCCTGGTGGGCGCGGGGGCTCTGCATGCCACCGACGAAGTCATCGCCATCGCCAACCGGCTTGGTGCAGGCGTGGCGAAAGCGCTGCTTGGAAAAGCCGCCCTGCCGGACGACCTGCCCTGGGTCACCGGTTCCATCGGCCTGCTGGGAACGAAACCGAGCTGGGAGATGATGTCGGACTGCGACACGTTGCTGATGATCGGGTCGGGGTTTCCGTATTCCGAATTCTTGCCCAAGGAAGGTCAGGCGCGCGGGGTGCAAATTGATCGGAAGCCCGACATGTTGAGCCTGCGCTACCCGATGGAGGTCAACCTCACCGGCGACAGCTGCGAGACACTGCGAGTGTTGTTGCCAATGCTGACTGAGAAGACAGACCGGTCCTGGCGGACGACGATCGAGAAGAACGTGGCCGCGTGGTGGAAAGAGCTGGAAAGCCGGGCGATGCAGAGCGCGGAGCCGGTCAATCCCCAGCGTGTAGCATGGGAATTGTCGCCCCGCCTGCCGGAGCGGGTGATCATCACGAGCGATTCTGGGTCCTGCGCCAATTGGTATGCGCGCGACGTGCGGATTTGGCGCGGCATGATGGCCTCGCTATCCGGTGGTCTCGCCTCGATGGGCGCCGCGGTGCCCTACGCGATTGCTGCGAAATTCGCACATCCGGACCGCCCTGTGGTGGCCCTGGTCGGCGACGGTGCGATGCAGATGAACAACATGGCGGAGCTGATCACGGTGGCGAAGTATTGGCGGGAGTGGTCCAACCCGCATTGGGTCGTCTGCGTGTTCAATAACCAAGACCTCAATCAGGTGACCTGGGAGCAGCGCGTGATAGAGGGCGATCCGAAGTTCAACGCCACCCAGCAGATTCCCGACGTGCCGTATCATCGGTTCGCCGAACTGATCGGGTTGCGCGGGATCTTCGTCGACACCCCGCAGCGGCTCGCTTCAGCGTGGGAGGAAGCATTGGCCTCCGACCGTCCCGTGGTGCTGGAGGTCAAGACCGACCCGAACGTTCCGCCGCTGCCGCCGCACATCACCCTGGCACAGGCGAAGGCGTTCACATCCTCTCTGATCAAAGGCGATCCTGACGAGGGCAGTGTGTTGGTCAACACCGCAAAGGAGGTGCTTAGCTCGGTATTGCCTGGCCAACGCTCCTAGGGGGCCGGTCCGATGACGGGCGAGATTCCAATTACTCGGACACACGCGGCCGCCTTCCGCGTGCCGACGGACGCGCCTGAGGCGGATGGAACTCTGGCATGGGATAGCACCGTAATTGTAGTGGTGAACGTCGAGGCCGGGGGGATGACCGGCCTGGGATATACCTATGGTGCAGCAGAGGCTGCCAGCCTGATCAACGCCACGTTGGCGCCGACACTGGCGCAGAAAGACGCTTGGAATATCTCCGCGGCGCATCAGTGTATGCGGCGGCAGGTGCGCAACGTGGGTGCTTCCGGCATTGCAGCAACTGCAATCTCCGCCGTGGACGTGGCGCTGTGGGATTTGAAGGCGCGGTTGCTCGATTTGCCGCTTGCACGTCTGCTGGGTATGCGGCGTTCCGCGGTGCCCGTCTATGGCAGCGGCGGTTTCACCAACTACGACAACACCCGCTTGCGCGATCAGCTCGCCTGCTGGGTCGAGCAGGGCTGTCGATGGGTCAAGATCAAGATCGGCACTGACCCCGATCGCGACCCCCAGCGCATCGCGAGGGCGCGCGCTGCAATCGGCGATGCTGGACTATTCATTGACGCCAATGGCGCCTTGTCGCGCAGGCAGGCTTTGGACATGGCTGAACATGGAGCGGAGGCAGGCGTGTGCTGGTTCGAGGAGCCGGTATCCAGCGATGATCTGGTCGGGCTGCACTGGCTGCGCGACCGGATGCCCGCGTCGATCGAGGTCGCTGCTGGCGAATATGCCTGGAATGTTGACGATATACGCCGGATGCTCGAGGCCGGTGCGGTCGACGTGCAGCAAGCTGATGCGACACGCTGCGGCGGCATCACCGGGTTTCTCCAGGCCGGGACGCTCTGCGAGGCCCACCATATCGATTTGTCCGGGCATTGTGCGCCTTCGCTACATTGTCACGTCGCCTGTGCAGTCCCTCGGCTGCGGCACCTTGAATTCTTCCATGACCATGTGCGGCTGGAGGCTATGCTGTTCGACGGTGCTGCCGCCGTTCGCAATGGCGCTATCGCGCCCGATCTGAGCCGGCCCGGCATGGGCCTAACGCTAAAGACGGCCGACGCGGCTCGGTTCGCTCAATGACCACGTCTCATCAGACCCTACAATCGATGCTGGACCAGTTAAACGCCCTGCAGGTCTCAGTCGATCGTGCTGATCAGCTTGCGGTCCCGGTGCGGGCCGCGCAACGGCTGAACCGAGGTTCGGCGTTGCTTGCGGCGTCGGTACTGATGGACAGTGCGGTGGAGCATTACCGTGGTGGCTTTACCAATCGGGCCATGTATATGCCGCTGCTGGTGTCTGCTCTGACGCTGGCGATCAGCGCGCATGGCACGACCGACCGGCGGCCCGATATTCATCACGTGCGCCATGGGATCGCCGTCATGGCCGCCGCAACCGGCCTGACCGGCACTGGTTTTCATTTTTGGAACGTCCTGAAACGGCCGGGGCGCATGACTTGGCAAAATCTGTTCTACGGTGCGCCGGTGGGGGCCCCGATGGCGATCTTGCTCGCTGGACTGCTTGGGACCGCTGCAGAATGGGTGCGCGATACGCCGGGCCATGAGCCACCTCGCCTGTTTGGCATCCCGGCCGGGCGCGCACTCGCCGCGCTCTGTGGCCTGGGGCTGTTGGGTACCAGCGGCGAAGCCGCACTGCTGCACTTCCGCGGGGCTTTCCAGAACAAGGCGATGTTCGCGCCGGTGACCCTGCCGCCGGTTGGCGCGGCCTTGCTCCTGAACGCCGCTGTCGCGCCGAAGGGCCGGGAGCGCTGGCTTACCCGTGCGTGGTTGCGACTAACCATGCTGATGGGCCTCGTGGGCGTCGGATTTCATGCCTGGGGTATTCACCGAGCTATGGGCGGGTGGCGAAATTGGAGCCAGAACCTCGTGGACGGCCCCCCACTGCCGGCGCCCCCCAGCTTTACCGGCCTTGCCTTGGCCGGACTCGCCGCTCTGGGCTTGATGCGGGACCATCCGGATGCCTGATCGCTATCCCGGCTACGACGTGCTGGCGAAACGCCACACGCCTTCCTGGAACGAGCAGACACGCCGGGTGATCGACCGAAGGCTGGCGATGCCTCGCACGACGCGCTTCTTCTCCGACCACGAATTTGCCACGGTAGAGGCGATCGCCGCGCGGATCGTGCCGCAGCCGAAGCACCGGCCGCCAGTTCCGGTGGCGGCGCTGATCGACGCAAAACTCCTGGATGATATCCAAGACGGCTTTCGCGCCGAGGACATGCCGCGGCAGCAAACAGCTTGGCAGCGTGGATTGCAGGCGCTGGACAAGGAAGCCGAAGCAGCCAACGGATCGACATTCCGCGCGCTGACGGCAGACTTGCAGCGCGACCTGCTGTCGCAGATGAAAAACGGTGAGCTGATCCACGATGCGTGGGCCGGCATGTCCGCAGCGCATTTTTTCAAACAGCGGCTGCTGCATGACATCGTAGTGGCCTACTGGTCGCACCCGACGTCCTGGAATGAGATTGGTTGGGGCGGTCCGGCGAGCCCGCGCGGCTATGTGCGTATGGGCTATGACGAGCGAGACCCTTGGGAAGCTGCCGAGGCGCCTACTGATGCCAATGTCGATCTCGATGCGGCACTCCGAAGGAACCGCCATGTCGGCTGATTCAGCCCTTGACCCATTGGTCGAACCACGTGGCAAGGGCGGCCGGGCGCCAGACGTGTTCCGCCCCGGTGCCTGGGTGCCGATGCGGCAATACCGCGAGTCCGAACCGGTCGATTTTCTAATCGTTGGAACCGGCGCGGGTGGCGGTACGCTCGCCTGCCGGCTGGCGGAAGCGGGGTTCTCGGTGATCGGGTTGGATGCCGGACCATGGTTCCGGCCGCTTGAGGATTTCGCCTCCGATGAGGCCGAGCAGAGCAAGCTTTACTGGACCGACGACCGGATTTCAACCGGCGCCAATCCGCTTCAGCTTGGATCGAACAACAGCGGCAAGGCGGTGGGCGGCAGTACTGTCCATTTCGCCATGGTGTCGCTGCGGTTCCGCCCGGAGTGGTTTCGCGCCCGCTCCCTGCTCGGCTATGGCGCGGATTGGCCGATCGACTGGCGGGAGATGTGGTCATACTACACCGAGGTCGAAGAGGCGCTGAAAATCGCCGGGCCGGTCAGCTATCCTTGGGGTCCTAAGCGCCCACGCTATCCGTACCGCGCCCACGAAATGAATGCCGCCGCGCTCGCCCTCGCCGAAGGCTGCGAGGCGCTCGGCATTGACTGGAGCGAGACGCCGTTGGCGACGCTTTCCGCACCGCGGGGGCTGGCGCATCCTTGCGTCTATCGCGGTTTTTGCGTCACCGGTTGTTCCACCAACGCCAAGCAGAGTGCGCTGGTCACGTGGATCCCGCGCGCCGTGGCAGCCGGCGCGGAGATCCGTGACCTCGCCATGGCGGGACGAATTGAGGTCGATGCGGCCGGGCGTGCGGTGGGTGTGCATTACCATCGCGAGGGTGGCTGGCACTTCCAGCGTGCCCGCAACGTGGTGGTCGCCGGCTACGCAATCGAGACGCCACGGTTACTGCTGAATTCCGCCACCGATCGCTATCCGGACGGGTTGGCCAACAGCTCCGGCCTGGTCGGCCGCTATCTGACCGTGCAGGCGAACCAGGCGGTGTGGGGGCTCTCGCGGCGAGAGATCCGGTCGTACAAGGGTCCGCCGTCGCTGGCGCTCACGGAGCACTGGAACTACGACGACCGGAAGGATTTCTTCGGCGGCTATTGCTACATGAGCCAGGGGCCGCTGCCGCAGCTTTGGGCCAACACGCTGTCCGGCGCACGCGGTCTCTGGGGCGAGCCGCTGATGGCGGCGATGGAGAACTACAATCACCAGGTCGGCCTGAAAATCGTTGGCGAGATGATGCCGCAGGCCGGCAACCGGGTCACGCTGGCGGACGACAAGGATCAGTACGGCCTGCCGATCACGCGCGTCGAATACGCTTGGTGCGACAACGACCACAAGCTGATCGACCACTCGCTGAACTTCATGACCCAGGCGCTGCAGGCAATCAATGCCTCGGACATTTGGCAGCAAACCGACGACACGTGCCACATGAACGGCACTGCGCGAATGGGCGCCAACCCTGGCGCCAGCGTGGTCAACGCCGATTGCCGAAGCTGGGACATCCCAAATCTTTGGGTCTGCGACGGGTCGGTGTTTCCGACGGTCGGCGGGGTCAATCCGTCCTTGACCATCCAGGCAATTGCCTGCCGCACCGCGGATCGTATCCGCACGCTGGCGGCTCGGGGCGAATTGGAAAGGCGGGTCCATGCATGAACAGGGGCGTAACAGGGTCGTCGTTGTTACCGGCGGCACCGCCGGCGTCGGCCGCGCGACCGTCGAGGCGTTTGCCCATGCCGGTTGGGATGTCGGTATCATCGCGCGTGATCCAGGGCGACTGGAACGGGCGGCGGATGCTGTGCGTTCCGCCGGCCGAAGCGTCTGCGCAGTCTCGGCCGATGTGGCGGATGCCGCCGCCGTGGAGGAAGCTGCCTCCCGTATCGAGGAGACGCTGGGGCCAATCGACGTCTGGGTGAACAATGCGATGGCAACTGCCTTCGCGCCCGTAGCCGCGCTGACGCCCGAGGAAATGCTGCGCGCCACCCAGGTTACTTATCTGGGACAGGTGCATGGAACGATGTCGGCGTTGCGGCGTATGCGCGATAGAAATCGCGGCACGATCGTCAACGTCGGGTCGGCGCTAGCGTATCGCGCGATCCCGCTGCAGTCGGCCTATTGCGCCGCTAAATTTGCCGTCCGGGGTTTTACCGACGCGCTGCGATCGGAGCTGCTGCATGACGGACTGCGCGTCCACGTCACGATGGTGCAGTTGCCGGCGCTGAACACGCCGCAGTTCGACTGGGCGCTGAACAAGATGAAGCGCCGGCCGCAACCGGTGCCGCCAATTTTCCAACCCGAAGTGGCGGCGCGGGCGATCCTGTTTGCAGCGACCCATCGGCGACGGGAAGTCTGGGTCAAATGGCCGACGTTCAAAGCCATCATAGCGAACAAAGTTGCTCCGTGGATATTGGATCGATACCTCGCCAGGCAGGGTTACGATGGACAACTGACCACCGAACCACCGGCACAAAATCCGCCGGTCAATCTATTCCAAGCGCCGCTTGGCGACTGGAGCGCCCATGGACGTTTTCCGGCACAAGCGCCGACTGAGCGCTTCCAGCTTGAGCATTACGGCGTTCCGCTGACCGTGGCTTTGCTCGCCGCCGCCTGCTGCGGCGCGTGGGTGTTTGCACGGTCCGTGGGCCACAAGCAAAGCCGGCTTCATCAGATCTGAACGGAGACATCCATGCAGGCCAGGTTGATCAACGACGGTGCCCAAAAGACCTATGTGCTGGTGCTCGAATATGGCGACGAAGCCGTCAGCAGCATCGAGCAATTTGCCATGGAGCAGAATTTGAGTGCTGCGCAGATCACTGGCATCGGCGCCTTCAGCGATGCTGTGCTGGGTTTCTTCGATTGGGAGAGGAAGGACTATCGGAAGATCCCGGTGCAAGAGCAGGTCGAAGTCGTGTCGCTGATGGGCGATGTCGCGCAGGGCCCCGACGGCAATCCCGCCCTTCACCTCCATGTGGTCGTCAGCCGGTCGGACGGCACGGCGATGGGCGGTCATCTGCTTGAGGCACATGTCCGGCCGACCCTTGAAATCGTGCTGACAGAATCGCCGAAGCATCTGCACAAGCGGAAGGATCCCGAGAGCGGGCTGGCGCTAATTGTGCCCCAGGGATAACGCGAAGGCTGGCGCCGCAGGCTTCTTCTTGTCACGATACCGCGTGCCGGCAACCGTCCGATAGTGTGCAGGTTGAGGCTGCGACCTCGCCATGGCGACGAGGCTGCAAGCAAGTGAGTTTCCGCTACGCATGGCAGCGATTTTCTCGCCGGCGGCGAATCTCGTCGCAAAGCTTGGACTAATCGGCATGACTGGACTGGCGCTTGGCGGGATCAGTTGGTGGTGGCTCTGGCCACGCACCGAATACGTTCGCCACAGTAGTTGGTTTGTGGAGCAACCGGTGCCGTTCAGCCATCAGCATCACGTGGCCGGTCTCGGTATCGACTGCCGGTTCTGCCACACCACTGTCGAGACCGCCGGAGATGCGGGCATGCCCCCAACCTACACTTGCATGACCTGCCACTCTCAGATCTGGACTAACGCCGCGATGCTGGCGCCAATTCGGGAAAGCTTGGCGAACAACACGCCGATCACCTGGCATCGCGTCACCGATCTTCCCGACTATGTCTACTTCAATCACAAGATCCACATCGCCAAAGGCATCGGTTGCGAGAGCTGCCACGGCACCATGCAAGACATGCCGTTGACCCAGAAGGCGCGTACCCTGACCATGGGCTTCTGCCTGGACTGCCATCGCGATCCCGCCCCCAACCTGCGTCCTCCGGAGGCGATCTACAACACTGACTGGCATCGCACGGCCGATACCCCGTCCCCCGCCGCGCTGGCCGAGCAGTATCATGTTGGTGGCCGCACCTTGACGGACTGCTCGATATGCCATCGCTGAGCGGTCAATGGCGTGGCCTCGACCGGCTATCGCGTGACCCGGCGTTTGTGGCCCGCGCCTCGGCCGAGTTTCCGCAGCTTGCCGCTGCCCTTGCAATGCCGCGGGACCGGCGCGCGGTGCTGAAGTTGATGGCGGCCGGCCTAGCCCTGGCCGGTTTAAGCGGATGCGATGACGGAGCGCCCGGCGGCGTGCTGATCCCGCCTGTCCTCCCGCCTACCAACACAGTGTCTGCTGGCAGTCATCTCTTCGCCACAGCCAGCGTCGTCGGTGGCTACGCCAACGGTGTCCTGGTGCGTCATGTCAACGGACGGCCGATCAAGGTCGAAGGCAACCCTTCACATCCCGCCAGCCTGGGGGGCACCAGCGCAATCGGCCAGGCCGAGGTCCTCGGATTCTATGATCCGGACCGCAGCCGCGGTCTGCTTCGCGACGGGGAACCCCAGGCATGGTCGTCCCTGCTGACGGCCCTGACGGCCCAGCGCGAGGCGATAAGCCGATCGCACGGCGAGGGTTTCCGCATTTTGACGGGCACAACCACCTCACCCACGCTAGCGCGCCAGATCGCTGCGCTGAAGCAACACTACCCGAACATGCAGTGGCATCGGTGGGAGCCGGTGTCGCGCGATGCGGCCCGTGCCGGCGCGATCCTCGCCTATGGCCGGCCGGTTGACCTGGTGCCGAAACTCGATGCTGTCGATCTGCTGCTGACGATCGATAGCGACCTGTTCGACGGCGCGCCCGGCCACCTGCGATTTGCCCGGGATTTTGCCGCAAGGCGGAACCCGGCTAGGACGGACCGGATGAACCGGGCGTATGCGATCGAGCCGACGCCGACGTTGACCGGGGTGGCGGCGGATCATCGTTTCATTGCCGGGCCGCGCGATTTGGCACGGATCGTTCCGGCATTGGCGGCCTCAGTCCGGGGCGGAGAGCATCCGGCCGATATTCCCGGCTGGTTCGCGCCGCTGGTTGCCGACTTGAAGGCGGCGCATGGCCGAAGTTTCATCCATGCCGGGCCGAACCAGCCGGCGCCCGTCCACACATTGGTCCACGCGATGAACGAGGCGCTCGGCAACCGCGGCCAGACCTATGACCTGATCCCGCCCGTGGAGGCCGATCCAGTCGATGCTGCCACCTCGCTGCGGGGCCTGATCGACGACATGACTGCCGGACGGGTGACGACGCTGTTGGTCATCGATAGCAACCCGGTGTTCACAGCGCCGGAATTCGCAGACGCCCTGACGCGCGTCGCGCTGTCGATGACATTGGCCGACGGCCCCTCTGAGACCGCCGCCAAGACAACCTGGAGCCTCCCCGCTCGGCATAGTTTCGAGGACTGGAGCGATGCTCGGGCCTACGATGGAACGGTAACGCTGCTGCAGCCGCAGGCGCGGCCGCTGTACGACGGCATCAGTCCGCATTATCTGCTGGCGCTGTTCGTGGCACCGGAGGAAGTGAACAGCCGCGACGTGGTCCACCAGACCCACGGTCTGAATGACCAGCAGTGGCACGATGCGCTGGCGGCGGGATTGGTCGCTGGCACACACTACGCCCCGAGTGATGTCGCGCTGAAGCCGGTCCAGCCGGCCGTGGCACCGTCGCAGCAGGACATCACACTTCTGGTCCGCCCCGATCCACATATCCGGGACGGTCGCTATGCCAACAACGCGTGGCTACAAGAGCTGCCGCGGCCGTTGACAAAGCTAACCTGGGACAATCCGCTGCTGGTTTCGCCCGCCATCGCGGAGCGGCTGAGCCTGATGAACGGGGATCGGGTAACGGTGGCGAACGGCGGTGCAGTGGTGACCCTGCCAGCGTGGATCATGCCGGGCCAGGCGCCGGACTGTGTCGTCGCGCTGCTAGGCTTCGGCCGCACCGATGCGGGGATGGTCGGTCAAGGGGTCGGCGTCCGACGTCTATCCGTTAACCGCCGGCAGCGGCCCGGTCTCGCTGCAGAAAGCCCGCGGCCATGACGTCCTGGCGTCCACCGAACATCACGACCCGCTTTTCGCCGACGCCAACGACTATGTGCATCACGGCACCCTGGCCGCATTCAAGGCTGATCCGGGCTTTCTCGGCAGACCGGCACCCCAGCCACAGGAGTACAACCGGCGGCCTGCGGGCCCGGCGGCCTGGGGCATGAGCATCGACTTGAATGCCTGCATCGGCTGCAATGCTTGCGTCGTCGCCTGCATGGCGGAGAACAACATCCCGGTCGTCGGCAAGCAACAGGTAATCCTGGAGCGGGAGATGCACTGGCTGCGCATCGATCGCTACTACGAAGGCAGCTCCGAGGCGCCGGACATTTTGTTCCAGCCAGTGATGTGCCAGCACTGCGAGCGGGCGCCGTGCGAGGTCGTCTGCCCCGTCGGCGCCACCGTGCACGACGAGGAAGGGCTGAACGTCATGGTCTACAACCGTTGCGTCGGCACCCGTTTCTGCTCCAACAACTGCCCCTACAAGGTTAGACGTTTCAATTACTTCGCCTTCGCCGAGGAAGAGCGCCGCCCAGCCGTCGCGCGAAATCCCGAAGTCACCGTCCGCGCTCGCGGGGTGATGGAGAAATGCACGTTCTGCCTGCAGCGCATTGCCGCCGCGCGGATTGACGCCGATGCCGCCAATCGTCCGGTCGGCGCCGATGAGGTCAAAACCGCCTGCCAGGCAGCTTGTCCCACGCAGGCGTTCACGTTTGGAAACATGGCGGAAGGAGGACAGGTCACAGAACGCAAGAAAAGCCCTTTGACATATGCCCTGCTCGACGACCAGGACACTCGGCCGCGTGTCACCTATGAGGCTCGGATTCGCAATGCCGGATCAGGAACCGGTACATGACGCCATTCGATTCCGTCGCGCTGCCGAACAGCAACAATCCCGACATGACCGATCACATCTCGGGCATCGCTCTACGGGCGCGTGCGTTCGGCTGGTGGCGGATCGCCATCGTGTTGCCGGGGGCGCTGACCAGCGTGCTGATCGGCTCGATCCTCTATCTGTTCTATGCCGGCGTCGGCATCTGGGGGATCGACTGGCCGGTCGCTTGGGGCTTCGCCATTATCAACTACGTCTGGTGGATCGCCATCGCCAGCGGTGGCACATTCATTTCTGCACTGTTCTTTCTCACCGGGTCGACGTGGCGCAACTCGATTAACCGGATCGCCGAATCGATGACGCTGTTCGGCGCGGCCTGTGCCGGGATCTATCCGATCCTGCATCTGGGGCGGCCGTGGTTCTTCTACTGGCTGTTTCCCTACCCGAACACCATGGGTCTCTGGCCGCAGTTTCGCAGTCCTCTGTTATGGGATTTCTTTGCAATCCTGACCTACGTGACGTCGTCGGTGGTGTTCTGGTTTCTGGGTTTGCTGCCTGATCTCGCCACGTTGCGCGACCGGGCAACGACCCGGAACAAGCAGGTCCTGTATGGCGTGATGGCGCTGGGCTTCCGCGGCACCAGCAAACAATGGCGGCATTATCATGCGCTGTATGGCGTGCTGGCGGCGATAATGGCGCCGTTGGTGTGTTCAGTGCACAGCATCGTCGGGCTGGATTTCGCCGCTGCCGCCACGGTCGGGTGGCATTCCACGATGTATCCGCCCTTCTTCATCTTCGGCGCCTTTCTGTCCGGTTTCGCCACGGTCCTGCTGCTGATCATGCCGTTGCGCCGCTTGCTGCGGCTGGAGCGTTACATCACCGGCCGGCATCTGGACGTGCTGGGGCGCCTGCTGCTGACCAGCAGCCTGTTCGTCGGCTACGCTTACATCATGGACGCCTTCAACACATATTACGGTGGCCAAAAGGCTGAGATCACGATGTATCAGGAGAAACTGTTCGGTTACTACGCCGGCATCTTCTGGGCCACAATCTTGTTCAACGTGCTGTTGCCGCAACTTCTGTGGTTCCGCGCGATCCGGTTGAACCAGCTTGTGGTCGGGCTGATCTCAATCGCCGTGATCATCGGCATGTGGTGCGAGCGCTATACCATCGTCGTGGTCAGCCTGCACCGTCCGCACCTGCCATCCTCCTACGGGCTGTATCACGCCAGCATCTGGGACTGGCTGACGATGATGGGCACGGTTGGCTTCTTCGTCTTCGGCATTTTACTTATTGTTCGGTTTATACCGGTCATTTCGATGTTCGAGATGCGTGCGGTCCTCGCACCGCGGCGGTTATGAAGACCATTGTCGCGAGTTTCGAGTCCGAAGACAGGCTGGTGGACGCGTTGCCCCGGCTGCGGGCCCTGGGGATGGTAGAAACCTACACCCCGAAGGCCCTGAAAGACGATCAACCGTCGATCCTTCCGCTGGTCGTGCTGCTCGCCGGCCTCGCCGGCACGGCGTGCGGCTTTGGCATGCAAGTCTATGCCAACATGATCGGCTACCCCATCGATATTGGCGGCCGCCCCGAATTCTCCTGGCCGGCTTTTATTCCAATCGCGTTCGAAATCGGGGTCCTGTCGGCCGTGCTGGCGGGGTTCGTCGCCTTCTTGGTCGTCAACCGCCTGCCCCGACTTTATGACCCGGTCGACCAAGCGAGCCTGATGCGCGGCGCCATGCGCGACCGCTGGTGTGTAGCTGTTCGCACCGAAACGCCGGAGCGTGCGCACGCGTTGCTGCACGACCTTTCGGTCGACGCGGTGGAGGAACTGCCTGCGTGACCCTGCGAGGCGCCTTGCCGCTCTTCATCATGCTGGCGCTGCTGTCCGGCTGCGATGACATGACCGTGCAGCCCAAGGCCGGCGCCTATTCTTCGGACGCCGCGCTGGTCGCGCCGGCCCAGGACACCGTCGCTTGGGGTGATGCCGAGTTGAAGCCGCCGCCACTGACCTTGACGTTGCTGCAGCGGGGACAGCAGCGCTTCCGCATCAATTGTACTCCATGTCACTCGGAACTCGGCGATGGAAACGGCATGGTGGTGCAGCGTGGCTTTCCGTCACCGCCGTCCTATCACATCGATCGCCTGAGACTGACGCCGACGCAACATTTCTATGATGTCATGACAAACGGCTATGGCGCCATGTACTCATTCGCCGGCCGGGTTTCGCCGCAGGACCGATGGGCGATCGCGGCCTATATCCGAGCACTGCAATTGTCGCAGCATCCGCCGGCGGATGCTGTGCAGGCCTCACGATGAACGCGGCCCGCTTGGCCTGGATCGTTGGCGGCGTCGGCCTGGTGGCCTCGCTGATCGGCGCGATCGTACAGCCGGCGGCGTTTGCGTTCGCCTGGCTGGCGGCACTCACGACGTGGTTGCGCTGGCCGCTGGGGTGCCTGGCGCTGCTGCTTGTACATGCGCTGACGGGCGGAAGTTGGGGCGTCTCCACCCGGCGCAGTTTCGTGCAGGGGGTCCGCGTCCTGCCGCTGCTGCTGCCGGCGATCACTCCCCTGCTGTTTGTCCTGCCCGATCTGTATCCCTGGCTGCACGCAGGCGAGTCGGCTCGTCTGGACAACGGGTTTTACCTCAACGCGCCGTTCGCCGCGGCGCGCTGGATTTTCTACCTGATGACCTGGTTTGGGCTGGGTGCGTTGGCGACAGCCCGTGTGCGCCGCAACGGGTCATTGACCGCGATCGCCGCCCCCGGCCTGATCCTGCTGGGCCTAACCGCGAATTTCGCCGCCATCGATTCGATCATGTCGCTGGACCCGCACTTCAACTCCAGCGTTTTCGGCATGATCAATGCTGCCGAGAGCGGATTGTTCGCCCTGTCCGTCACCATCCTGTCCACCGCGTTGGCGGGACCTGTCGCGCCTTCGGAACGCGACGATCTGGGGAAGTTACTTCAAAGCCTGCTGATCCTGTGGGCGTATCTCGACTTCATGCAACTGTTGATCGTCTGGCAATCCGACCTGCCGAGGGAGGCCGCGTGGTATCTTGCGCGATCGGCCGGTCTCTGGGGCGTGGTGGCAGGATTGACGGCGGCCGCGCATTTCCTGCTGCCGTTTTTTGCCCTGATGATTCCACTCATTCGCAGGTCCCGGCGCGGCCTGATTGCGACAACAGCACTGCTGATCGTCATGGCGGTCTTGCGCGGCTGGTGGCTAGTATTGCCCGCCCACGCGCGCGGCATTGGTTGGATCGATATCGCGGCGGTCCTGGCCTTCGGCGGCATTTCGATCGGCCTGATGCTGCGCGGACCCGTTCCGATCTGGCGCATGACCCATGCCTGAGCCAGTCCTTCCCCCGGCTCGCTACGAGCCCGCCGACGCCAGTCCGCGCGCCGCGTTGATTGCATTCCCCACGATCCTGGCCGCCCTGCTGTTGTCGGTATTGCTGGCGTGGTGGATTTACCCGGGGACGACCGTCGATCGCCGCCTGCCGTCCCCGATCCCGCACTATCCGTCCCCTCGCCTGCAATCCGATCCTGCCGCCGACATGCAGAAATTCCACGAAGCCGAACTGACCCGGTTGAACAGCGCTGGGTGGGACGATGAGGCAAAGGGGATCGGCCACATCTCAATCGACGACGCCATGCGCCGCGTCGTTGCCTCCGGCATCCCGGACTGGCCGAAATGATCCTGCTCGCGCTCTTGCTGATGCTGCTGTGCGGCCAACACGCCCAAGCGGCAACCGATTTTACGACATTTGCCTACGATCAGCATCCGGGGGCCCAACTGCCGCTGTCCGTGCCCTTCAATGATGCGTTCGGTCATGCAACGAACCTGGAACAAGCGCTCGCACATCGCCCCGCGATCCTGGTGCTGGGATATTTTCAGTGCCCGAACCTGTGTGGCCTGGTCCGCGACGACCTAATGGAGGCTTTGTCCAACCTCGGCGCGCCCGCGAACTACAGCCTGGTCGTGCTGTCGATCGACCCGTCGGAGACACCGGCCGACGCCAGCTCCGCCCAGCAGGCCGATGCTGCCCGCTTCGAACCCGTCATGGACGGACACTATCTGACCGGGTCCGCGGCGGCGGTCCGGTCCGTCACCGACGCGGTTGGCTTCCGGGCGCAGTTCGATGCGGTGAACAAACAGTTTCTGCATCCTGCTGGCCTGGTCTTTCTGACCCGAACCGGGATCGTTTCCAGCTATCTGCTTGGTCTCGGCTACCAGCCGAGTGACGTCGGGCTGGGGATTGCGCGGGCGGCCAACGGCGTCACCGCGCACGCCCTGCCAATCCTGCTGCTGTGTTTTCATTACGACCCCGCGACGGGTCGCTACACCCTGGCGATCCTGCGGGTCCTGCAGCTCGGCGCCGCGATCACAGTTCTGGTCGTCGGCGGAACCGTCATGCTGGCCCTGCGCCGTGAACGGCGGTCCGGATGAAACTGACCCTGCCGCTTGCCGCCAGTTCAGGAGCCGAGACCGACTACCTGCTGCTTGGCCTGGTTGGCGTGTCGGTTGCTGTGTTGGCCCTGGTGTTCGGGTTGATGGGCTTCTACATCATCCGATATCGGCACAACAGTCCGATCGACCGCGGCGCCCTCGACGAAAAGACGTTCCGTTTCGAAATCTCCTGGACCATCGCCACGTTGGTGATATTCTTCGGTCTGTTCATTTGGGGGTCGGTGATCTACGTCCGCCAGTTCCAGCCGCCCGCGAACGCCCTGAAAATCTATGTCGTCGCTAAGCAGTGGATGTGGAAGAGTCGAGCACGCCGGGGGCCAGCGCGAGATCAACGCGCTGCACGTGCCAATCGATACGCCGGTCGAGTTGGTCATGACGTCCGAGGATGTCATCCACGACTTCTTTGTTCCCGCCTTCCGCGTCAAACGCGACGTGCTGCCTGGACAATATCAAACCCTGTGGTTCCGGGCGGACCGGGTCGGCACATACCATCTGTTCTGCTCACAGTTCTGCGGCACCGCCCATTCCAATATGATCGGCGAAGTCGAAGTCATGCCGGCGAAAGCCTATGCCGACTGGCTGACCGGCAACGGCGCCAGCGACACGTTGGCGGATCAGGGCAAGAGCTTGTTCATTCGCTATGGCTGTGCTGGCTGTCATCTTGGCGGAGGGACCGTACGGGCGCCGTCACTGGCCGGTCTGTACGGCACCCCGGTGCCGCTGTCGGACGGCAGCATGGTGATCGCCGATGATCGCTACATTCGCAATTCGATCATGTATCCCCAACAGCAAATCGTTGCTAGCTTCGAGCCGGTCATGCCGTCCTTCGCCAACGTCATCCCGGAAGACGACCTCGTGCGAATTGTCGCCTACATTCATTCCCTGGCGGCGGACACGCACGGATGAGCCAGATCGTCCTGCCGCAATCGCAGATCAGCTATTTGTCCGACGGGGTTTCGTTGCGGAGCTGGCTGCTGACGACGGACCACAAGCGGATCGCGATCCTTTACATGATCTCGATTACGTTCTTCTTCTTCCTTGGCGGATCCGCGGCGGCGCTGATTCGCTACAACCTGATCGTGCCCGAAGGTATGATCCAGTCTGCCGAGACCTACAACCGGCTGTTCACCATGCACGGCATCATCATGGTGTGGTTCTTCCTGGTTCCCGCTGTGCCAGTCACCATCGGCAACTTCGTGGTACCGTTGATGCTGGGCGCGCGGGACCTGGCATTCCCAAAGCTCAACCTAATAAGCTGGTATCTGTTCGTGGCCGGTGGAGTTCTGCGCGCTGTACGCGCTGTTTGCCGGCGGGGTCGATACCGGGTGGACATTCTATACGCCACTGTCGAGCAACTATGCCCAGGGTCATGTCGTTGCGGTAGTTATCGGCATCTTCATCTCCGGATTTTCGACCATTGCCACCGGACTGAATTTCATCATCACCATTCACCGCCTGCGCGCTCCCGGCCTGACCTGGTATCGCCTGCCAGTTTTCATCTGGTCGCTGTACTCGACCAGCATCATCTTCGTGCTGGCAACCCCGGTGCTCGCGATCACGCTGCTGCTGCTGCTGTTCGAGACCCTGTTCCACGTCGGCGTATTCGATCCTAGACTGGGTGGCGACCCGCTGCTGTTCCAGCATTTGTTTTGGTTTTACTCACATCCTGCGGTTTACATCATGATCCTGCCCGGCCTCGGCGTCGTGTCGGAGATCATCCCGGTGTTCGCCCGGAAAGAGTTGTTCGGCTACAAGTTTGTGGTCTGGGCCAGCGTTTCCATCGCGGTCATCGCATTCTTCGTGTGGGGCCACCACATGTTCGTCTCCGGGCAATCGCTGTTCGCCAGCGTGGTGTTTTCCATGCTGAGCTATTTCGTTGCTGTTCCGTCTGCGATCAAGGTGTTCAACTGGCTGGGCACCCTGCACAAAGGTCGCATCCGTTTTGATGCGCCGATGATCTATTCACTGGGATTCATCGGGTTGTTCACCATGGGCGGCATCACCGGACTGTTTTTGGCGGCGCTGGCCGCCGACATCCATCTGCATGACACCTACTTCGTGATCGCCCATTTTCATTACATCATGGTTGGCGGCATGGTGTCGGCCTACTTCGCCGCATTGCATTACTGGTGGCCGAAAATGACTGGCAAGATGTATCCCGAAATGATCGCCCGGGCGGCAGCCCTGCTGATGTTCTTAGGATTCAACCTGACTTTCTTCCCGCAGTACATCCTGGGCTACCTCGGCATGCCGCGGCGCTACCATTCCTATCCGCCCGAGTTCCAGGTACTGAACGTGCTGTCGTCCGCCGGTGCCACGATCCTCGCCGCCGCCTACCTGCTGCCGCTGTTCTACCTGACCTACTCGATTTTCCGCGGCGCCCGCGCCCCGGCCAATCCATGGGGCAGCCTGGGCCTGGAGTGGCAGACACCGTCGCCGCCTTTCACCAAGAACTTCGTCGTGACGCCCGTCGTAACTGAGGGCCCTTACGCGTTTGCCAAGGACGAGACACTTGATGTCTGACGACGTGGCGCCGCACACACACTTCCAGTTCGCCGATGCGCGCCATCAGGCGGAAACCGCGCTATCCGGCATATGGCTCTTCCTTGCCTCGGAAGTCTTGTTTTTCGGCGGCCTGATAGTTGCCTGGATGTTTTGCCGCCACTGGCAACCGGTGGGCTTCGATGCGGGCGCGCGCGAAACTGTGTTGTGGATCGGAACAGTGAACCTGTTCCTGCTGATCACCAGTAGCTTTGTCTATTCCTCCGGCCTCGCCTTCATGGAGGCAGGCGACGCAAGGCGCCTGACCCAGTGCTGTGTCACAACGATGGCGATCGGCTCGCTGTTTCTCCTGCTGAAGTTCTACGAGTGGCACATCGACATTTCGGAGCATCTGTTCCCCTCAGGACCCTTCAAGATCAGCGGGGCCAATGCCGGCGGTGCCAAAATGTTCTGGTCGTTCTACTTCGTCGCCACTGCGCTCCATGCCGTCCACATGATCGTGGGTGTCGGTCTCGTCGGCTGGATCGCGGTGCAGGCGCGCCGCGGTGCGTTTGCCGACGGCTGGTTCACGCCCGTCGAAATCGTCGGCCTGTATTGGAGCTTTGTTGATATCGTATGGATCGTTCTGTACCCGATCATCTATCTGGTAGGCCGTGGATGAAGTCCCGGCACCGATTGGACCTGCTGATCTGGTTGGCCCTGCTGATGGCGGCGGCGTTGGAGTTCGGCGTGTCGTTCCTGGCCATCCCACGGGGCGTCCGCCCGATCCTGATCCTGCCGTCCGTCGGCATGGCGATGCTAGTCGCGCTTGGTTTCATGCGGTTGCTGAGCGCACCGGACATCGCCAAGGGCTTCGCGATCGCCGGGATCTTCTGGTTGACGGTTTTGCTGGGACTAGCAATGACCGATCCGATGACGCGTGCGGTCTACGCCATTACCGGCTAGAGAGTGTTGGTGGCTTCCGGATACATCGGAATCAACATCGTCAGACAGATACGTTCTGACTAGCCTTTAGTGCGGTCGCGCGGTCGCTAGATCTCTGCGGCCAGCAATTCTCCCGCCGCGCTTCTATCTTCGTTGCGGCACAGCGATTGAAGGATGCTGCTAGCGCGCTAGGCTGTTGCTCGTGTAACCGCAGCCGAGAGCGTCCAAGCCATGAAAATTACCGCCGTCCGCCTGCGCAAGCTGCGTGGGACCATGCCCACACCGGGTTCGTTCTGGGAAGAGCGCCTCGTCCGGCCGATCGATATCTACTCCGAGTACCGCGTCCGCCAGGACTACGAGGGCGGCCAGCAAGGCGAGCGCGGCTTCGCTATCGAGACGTATTTCGTGCAGATCGAGACCGACGAGGGCGTCATCGGCATCGCCGGCCCGGTACCGGACACCGTCGCCTTCTTCATCGGCCACCGGCTGCGACCGATGCTGCTCGGTCGCGACCCGATCGCGCACGAGATGCTGTGGGATCAGATGCACCGGCTGATGGTGCATGGCCGCCAAGGCGACGCGATGCTCGCCATCAGTGCAATCGACTGTGCGCTATGGGACCTCAAAGGCCGCTGGCTCGGCCAGCCCGTCTACAGACTGCTCGGTGGCCCGACGCGCCCCTCAATCCCCGCCTACGCCAGTATGCTCGGTTTCGCCACGCAGGATGCCGGCCGCGTGCGTGAGCGGGCTCTGGCCTTCAAGGAACAGGGCTACGTCGCGCAAAAGTGGTTCTTCCGTCATGGCCCGATGAGCGGGCCGGAGGGCATGCGCAAGAATGTCGAACTCGTCCGCACGCTGCGCGAGACGCTCGGCGAGGATGACGACATCATGCTGGATTGCTGGCAGTCGATGGAGCCGGGCTACGTCATCGACCTCGCCTCCCGCATCGCGGAGTACCGGCCACGCTGGCTGGAGGAATGCTGCATGCCCGACCGCATCGACAGCTATCGGCAGATCAAGCACAAGATCAGCATTCCGCTCTCCGGCGCTGAGCACGAATACACGCGCTGGGGCTTCAAGCGTTTCATCGACGCGCGTGCTCTCGATATCCTTCAGCCCGACATCTACTGGTGCGGAGGCCTGTCGGAGACACTGAAGATCGCGGCCTACGCGACGGTGCATGATCTCATCACCATCCCGCACGGCCACTCGACGCCGGCCGGTATCCATTTTTCGGTAACCCAGTCACCGATCCACACGCCTTATCAGGAATACCTCGTCAAATGGAACGAGATCCATCAGCATTTCCTCGCGCATCCGGTCAAGCCGGAGCGGGGTGAGATCCATGTGCCGAACATTCCGGAACTCGGCATGGATCTCGATCCAGCAAAAATCGAATCGGAGGAAGAAGCGTTCGCGCCGTAACGGAATTGAGCCAGAACACAGTCGAAGCTGACCCGCACTTGAACGCCGATCAAAACGGATGGGGCCGAACTCGACCGAACCTTGCGTAGCGGCTTATCAGACGGGACAGCGCTGATGCGTGATCACGCTGGGCTGAACGCGCTCTACAAATAATGCGATTCGAGAAGAGGAAACATGCGGATGGAAATCGATCTGACCGTCAACGGGCGGCAAGTCACCGTAACGACCAACGCGACGACGCCTCTGCTGGACGTATTGCGCAATCATTTGAACCTGAAAGGGTCTCGCTACGGCTGCGGACTGGAACAATGCGGCGCCTGCATGGTGTTGATCGACGGCAACCCGGAATACGCCTGCGCACGTGAAATCGGCACGGTTTCCAGGCGATCCGTCACCACGATTGAGGGCCTCGGCACGCCGGAACATCTCCATCCGCTGCAGCGCACCTTCCTGCAAGAGCAGGCGGGCCAGTGCGGCTACTGCCTGTCCGGCATTATCATCAGTGCGAAGGCGTTGCTCGACCGCAATCCAAGGCCGTCCCGAACTGACATCGTAAGCGCACTAGACAAGCACCTCTGTCGCTGCGGGACCCATATAAGAATCATCGCCGCCGTTCAGAATGCCGCGCTGGCGGGAGCACCGGCATGAGCGAAACCCTGCCCCTCAGTATCCAGAACAACCGCCGTTTAGAGAAGTGGCTGCGGTTTCAGCGCGACCGCACCGTTAGGCTCGCTGTCGGTAAAGTCGAAATCGGCCAGGGCGTGCTCATCGCCCTGTCGCAAATCGCCGCCGAGGAACTGGACGTCGCGCTCGACCGCATCGACATCCTGTCCGGCGATACCACGGATGCGCCGGATGAGGGTTCAACCAGTTCCAGCCAGTCGATCGAGGTATCCGGCCGCTCGGTTCGCCTGGTCAGCGCCGAACTGCGAACCCGGGTGCTGGGCCGCCTGGCGCAGCGACTAAATTGCGCGGCCGGGGACCTTTCCATCGAGGACGGCGTCTTCCTGCAGGACGGCAACCCAACCGGCCACGATTACTGGAGCTTTTCCAGCCCGGAGGATTTTGCCCACGATATCGTGGGCTCGGCGGTCCCGAAGCCGTCCTCGGCCTATACGGTTGTCGGACAGCCGGTCCCGAGGCGTGACCTGATCGCGAAGGTAACCGGTGCCGCGTTCATCCACGATATCGTCCGGCCGGACATGCTGCATGCGCGCGTTCTGCGCCAACCTTCGCGCGACGCCCGGCTGACGGATTTGAACGAGGCGGCAATCCGTAAAGCCGCCGGCGGCGAGATCCGGATTGTACGCGTCGGCGATTTCGTGGCGTTCGTGGGACTGGATGAAACGGTCGTCCAGCGCGCCGCGGTCGCCGCTCCCGCACATGCAAGCTGGACTGGGGTGCGAGTCCTCACCCCCATCCAGCAGGAAGCCGCGTGGTTCCGCGATCAGCCGTCTGACGACCGGCATTTCGGCGACCCCAGCGCGCCGCCGGGTAGTGGCATTGTTATCAGCGAGACCTACTCGCGGCCCTTCGTCGCTCATGCGGCCTTGGCGCCATCTTGCGGACTGGCGGAATATCGCGATGGGCACATGTCCGTCTGGTCGCACACCCAGGGCGTTTACCCGCTGCGCAACAGTATTTCCGACATTCTAGGCCTGAAGCGCGAGCAGATCACTGTTCGGCACGCCCACGGCGCCGGCTGCTATGGCCACAACGGCGCCGATGATGCGGCTCTGGATGCTGCGGTCACTGCGATGCAAGTTCCTGGTCATTGCATCCGCGTGCAGTGGCGGCGCGAGGAAGAGTTCGGCTTCGAACCGGTCGGCACGGCACATATGACCCGCCTCCGGGCGGTGCTTGAGGAGGCGGGACGCCCCGTGGACTGGACCGCTGAGGTTTGGGCAGGATCCCACGTTCAGCGCCCGGTCTTCGGTGGGACGATGCTCGCCCACGAGGCATTGCCAAACCCGCCGCCCCCCGCGAAGGCAAACGACCCGCCGGAGGCAAATGGCGGCGGCGGCACACGCAATGCGTTCCCCCTGTACGATTTCCCGGCCAAGCGGGTAATTCATCATCTGGCTCTTTCGACGCCGGTGCGAACTTCCTCCCTGCGAGGCCTGGGAGCACTGCCAAATGTCTTTGCCCTCGAGTTCGTTCATGGATGAGTTGGCCGAACGCGCCGGGATCGATCCGGTCGCCTATCGGCTGTCCTTACTATCCGACCCCCGGGCTCGACTGTTGATCGAGAATGTCGCGGAACGTTGCGGCTGGGCGTCGCGCGGTCCGGCGGGTTCGGGCCGCGGCCTAGGACTGGCCTGGAGCCGCTACAAGAACAAGGCGGCCTATGCATGTGTGGCGGTGGAATTGGACGTGGACCTGGATATCACACTGCGTCGCGTCTGGTGCGCGGCCGATGCCGGCCTGGTGATCAATCCCGATGGCGCACGTAATCAGTTAGAGGGTGGGATCGTTCAGGCCGCCAGCATGACGCTGAAGGAACAAGTCACACTCGATGGCGACGGGATTACTTCGCTGGACTGGGACCACTATCCGATCATCAAATTCTCCGAGGTTCCTGACATCGACACCGTGCTCGTGCACAACCCCGATCAGCCGACATTGGGTATGGGCGAATGCACGTTCGGCCCCACCGCGGCGGCGATCGGCAATGCGGTCGCGCATGCGCTGGGGATCCGAATTAGGGATATGCCGTTGACGCGCGAACGGATCGCTGCAGCGCTGGTGCGATAGCTCTATTGAGCTATCTGGCCGCTACGGGCCGCGTGCTAGAGGCATTTTGGTGATCCAGGTGGCACCCGATTCCGACGCTTCACAACAGGGCGTAGTCGCGGGCGACCTTGTGTTGCAGGTAGGCCCGCCCCGGGTGCAGAGCCCTGATGAGCTGTGGCGGGAGATCGATCTGGCGCGCAGCAAGGCCGACGCTTCGATCTGTTCCTGTTGTTGTCGAGGATACAGCCGGTCGCCGTGGGCCAGTTCCCTGGCCCGAAATAAATCACACTGCCAATCGCTTCCGACTAAACCGACTGGTCGATGCCGCCCCTGCCACCCGCTACGGCTAGGCTCTCAGCCACTTACTCAGATCCATCTTCACAAGGCTCGCCAGACGTCTCACATCACTGACGAACTCACCTCTCAGGCCTCCATATTCGGTGCACGACAGTTCGGCCTTAGCGCCGGTTCTTTTTCTTCCAAGATTGCATGGTTAGTCGCTGCGTGCGATGCGTGGGCTGCATCAGATATTTGAGACTTCGATAAACCGTATATTGCGGATTGGCGCTCAGCAATGCTGCGCCTATCTCCCCGAGGTTGATGAAAGAAATGATATTCGTCACATTCGTGCCGCCGAGATGACGTAGCTACCATCTAGATACTCGTTTGCCGAAACCCAACAACCGCTTCTCAGATCAAATCCGGCCGCATTGACGAGTAGAGGCCGAAGCCGAGAAGATTGATGCGCGGATGGGCCACTTTGCGGGTTCGCACGAGGGGCTTCAGGCTCTCGAACTCCGCCAGCGCGGCTTCCTTCGTGCTGCGTGCTATTCCCCGGTTATCCCAGAAGATGCGCATCTTCTCCGCATATTGCTGCTTGTCGTAGGAGAAATACTTCCACGATAGGATAAGGTGACTCACTGCCATGTAATACTCGTGCACCGGCACGGAGTAGCTGTTGTACCGCTCCTCGAACAGCCCCTTAGTCATATGCGCAGCGATCGCGTCGTATCGATAGAGGCACGTTCCGCCGTCGAGCCATGCCCTCCAGCTTAGGTCGACATCCTCGCAATAGAGGAAGATGGTTTCATCAAAGCCGCCCTGCCGCTCAAAAAATGCACGGGACAACAGGACGCATGCACCGCTGCACCAATCGACCTCCAAAGTCCGCGGATCGAACGCCCGAGGCGGATTCTCATTGGGGAACTGACGAGCTTCAACGATAAACGCCTTTCCACCGCTTTCGACGTAGGACGAGTAAAGCTTGTCCACGACATCCGGTAACAGGATCATGTCGGGATTTATCGTCATAAACGCATCGAATCGGTCAGTGCGCCTGCTTGAATGCTCATTCCAGATCAGGTTTTGCTTTTCACCGTAACCACACTTTCTATCGATTCGAAAAGGATTAATGACAAATGTATCGTAAGAAAGTGATTCGAGCCGGGCGATTATAGTATCAGACACGGGCTCATAGATGCCGATCTGCACGATGAACCGATATTTGTTGCCGAGCCCTTCTTGCTGCCGGAGCGACAGCAGGCAGTCCTCGGCGTAACGCAAAAGCTCGGTGGCGTTGGCTAGAATTTGAATTGGGATCGTAATCATACTACGGCGATTACTTTGCCGGGGATGGCGTGCGGTCCGGCGCGAGCGAACGCCTTTGGCGCAGAACATGAGTTCGAAATAGCCGCGCTCATCGATGCACTGCTAGTGGTCCCATCCCGACAGAAGCATCCTTGAAGTCGGATAAATCGGGCCACCAAAACAAGGGCTAGTGATGAAAGCCAGCGGCCCTATCCTTCGGACTTTATCCACTACCGTAAGACGCCCCAGATGTCGGGCGGGCGGATATGCATCAAAGCAGTTCAACATGGGGGATCGGCACGGCAAAGCGACCGCCCCACTCGCGCACCGCGGCCATCTGCTCCATCACCTCCTCTTTCAGGTTCCACGGCAGGATCAGCACGTAGTCGGGCCGCGTCAGCAGGATCTGCTCCGGTGCGCGGATCGGAATGCGCACTCCTGGGAAAAGCCGCCCCTGCTTGTGCGGACTCCGATCCACAGTGAATTCAATGAGCTCGGGACCGATACCGCAGTAGTTGAGCAGCGTGGTGCCCTTCGCCGGAGCGCCGTAGGCGGCAAGCCGCTTGCCCTCGCGTCGTACGCGCAGGCAGAATTCGAGGATGTCGCACTTGCTCGCGACGACCTGCTTGCCGAAGCGCCGGTAGACATCAAGCGATTCCAGTCCTGCCTCGCGCTCACGCCCGATGATAGCCGCGACCGACGGCAGCGTGGGATGGCGGGCGCTCTCGGAATGACAGGCAAACACCCGGAGCGAGCCGCCATGCGTCGGCAGCTCCTGGACGTCGAACAGCCGAAGTCCGTGGTGGGTCATGATGCGCTCGACGACCAGCAGCGAAAAGTAGGAGAAATGCTCATGATAGATCGTGTCGTACTGGTTCTGCGCAATCAGCTGAAGTAGATGCGGGAACTCCACGGTAAGTACGCCGTCGGGCTTGAGCAGGATCTTAAATCCGCGAACAAAGTCGTTCAGGTCCGGGACGTGGGCCATAACGTTGTTGGCGGCGATCAAGTCCGGGGCGACGCCCGCAGCCTTCAGGCGATCTGCGGTGCGCGCCCCGAAAAACGCGACCTCGGTGGGTATTCCCTTGGAGATTGCCACATCGGCAACATTGGCCGCCGGCTCGATGCCGAGCGCTCTGACGCCGCGCTTGACGAAATACTGGAGAAGGTAGCCGTCGTTGCTCGCGATCTCGACGATCTGCGAATTCGCATCCAGCGCGTATCGCGCGATCATGTGGTCAGCGTAAGCGGCGGCGTGACGTAGCCAGCCTTCAGAAAACGAAGAAAAGTACAGGTAGTCCTCAAAGATATGTTCTGGAGACTCAAACTCATCAAGCTGAACCAGATAGCACTTCTGACAAACGAAAGCGTGTAGCGGATAAAATGGCTCCATCCGCTGGGCGTTCTCCGGAGCAATGAACGCGTTAGATAGCGGCGACATCCCAAGATCAGCAAAGTTCTCAGTCAAACGGTTGCCGCAAAAACGGCAGTGGTTGTCACGCATCACCGCTATCCCCAATCTTTTCATAGGCCTCGATGTCTTCGCCAACCAGGTCGGCGGCGGCACGGCCGTCGCGGTGCGCCTTGTACCAGCGGACGCTCCAGGCAAGAGCGTCCTCCAGGCTAAGGAGGGGCTGCCAATTGAGGCGTGCGCGCGCTTTTGCTGCATCGACGGCTAGCAGTGCTGCCTCATGCAGTCCACTTCCGCCAACCGCGGACCAGCTTGCCCCCTCGCCCCAGAGCGCGGTTACGCACTCGACAATGTGGCGCACCGGCTTCACGTCCTGAACGGCGGGCCCGAAATTCCAGGCCTCCGCAAGATCGGTTTCACCTTTCCAGAGGCCTTCCGCCAGCAGCAGGTAGCCGCAGAGCGGCTCCAGCACGTGTTGCCACGGGCGAGTGGCAGACGGATTACGAATAGCGATTGTTGCCCCGGTGGTGAGTGCACGAATGCAGTCGGGAATGAGCCGGTCCTCCGCCCAGTCGCCTCCCCCGATAACATTACCGGCGCGTGCCGATGCCATGGAAAGCTGCCTTTCTTCCGAAGCCGGAAAATAGGATCGCCGCCAGGCCGCCACGGCCAATTCGGCACAGGCCTTGCTGGAGCTATACGGATCGTAGCCACCCAGCGCATCATCCTCGCGATACGCCCACGGCCATTCACGGTTCTCGTAGCACTTGTCGGTCGTCACGATCACCACGGACCGCACCGATGGCGTGCGACGAACTGCCTCCATCACGTGCACGGTTCCCATGACGTTGGTTTGAAACGTCAACACAGGCTCGCGGTATGACCGCGTGACCAGCGACTGGGCTGCCAGATGCAGCACGAGGTCCGGTGCGAAATTCTGGATCGCGCTCGACAGCTTGGTCTCTTCGCAAATGTTACCGTACACGCTGTTGATCAGCGCGCCGAGGTTCATCTGCGAGCACAGGGTCTGTTGGGAATCAGGGGGCAGGGAGAATCCCATGACGTGAGCGCCCAGCCGATGCAACCACATAGACAGCCATGCGCCCTTGAACCCGGTGTGGCCAGTCAAAAAGACACGCTTGCCCCGCCAAAACTGCGGACTCGGGATCATGTGACGCGCCAAGGCGCGGTCCCCCTGTGCCAGAGATCCTCAAATAGGCGCGTCACCGTCCGCGGCCAGAACTCGTCGTGCCAGTGGGCCATCACCTCGGCATCCATCGCGAATGCTCCAAGGGCTCGTTCTTCCATACCGTTGCATCACCCTTCGTATAGCCGAACACGTGGGACGACAGTTGCCGACGGCGCTCGCCGCATTGCCCTAGGTAATGCAGAGCCCACGACAGCGGGTCAACCGCCGTCTCCCGTTCGTTTGCTGCGGTGTAAACACGCTCCACATACCACTCCATCGGTCGCCGCGATCCAGGATCAAGCTGGTTCCCAGGATTCGATCGAAACGCACAGGCTTCGGAGGCGGCCGTAGAGTGCCCGGTTTCCCGCAGCCGTTCGCGGCCAGCACAGCGGCGCGACGCGGCGATTTGCTGGCATCAGCGCGGCAAAAAAGTCGTTGCGGTGCGGTACGAATTTAGCCGCGGAAGAGTCAGGGTCTGACCTTTCGGTAAATTCTTCGAATCTTGCTCACGAAACTGTGAGTCCAAAATATTCCCGCGACCACCTTTGGGTATTGGGCTAGCTTCACTCCGATCATTACCTCCCTCGATAACTCAGGGGGCGGCGCGGAGACGGCCGGCACCCCGCCGTGCCGCTTGTTCATAAACAGGAAGGCGTAAGGATAGCGAGACCGAAAGAACTCGCCGAGTACGGCAATCTCTTCGAATTCGTCCTTCTCGGCGGGCTTGAGTTCAGGGATAGAGGTCTTGATGAAGCCACCCAGGCGGCGAAGGAAAAATACCCTCGCGTGCTCCAGCACCTTCAGCACGAAAACGTCGTGCAACAGCGAGCCATGGACATGACTGTCCAACACGGCGTTGAAGATAAGCGCGGGTAGTCCAAAAGACGAAAGGGCAATGAAATTGTCGGGAACAACGTCCTCTATCATTTCGGTTATTTGGCCGTGGACAAGTCTGGCCGGGGCGGAGTCGCAGGTGGTCGCCCCGGCGTGGTCTTTAACAGCATAGTTCATATCAAGGGCCGCGACTGTCGCTGCTCCGCCGAAACTATACACATAGAAATTCTTGAAGTCCCTGACATAGTTGGGGAAGATTACTGTGCGGCTGTCGATCACGGAGACGATACCGCCGGCAGGTAGCAACGCTCTGATCTTGTGGCCGCAACCGAAGCAGATGTCCGATGGATCAGCATCGTCAGGGCAGATCACGATAACAATGTCGACGATGACGCGAAAGGGCGCCGCGAGGCGGTCAAGATTCTCATGGAACGTCTGGCGGCACAGGACGAGTACGCGATCAGGTTTAGCGAACTGTGCACACACCGCCAGCAGCGCCTCCCGGACAGTACCATGGTCCTCATCGTCGATTTTTACGATGATCGTCGCATTGGGCGGGCGCACATGGGCGAAGCTTGATTCCAGCGCGGGGATTACCTCATGTTTATAGAAATCACGAGTGGTTCCGAAAGCTGAGATAAGTTGTACTGGACCCATTGAGGTAATGAGTGCCTTATTTCCATAGATTTTGGAAAGAATTCGCCCCAAATGAGCCGAGCGCTCTCGCCATTCCTGTGCATTGCCCTGCCCAAGATGGCGGAGCGGGAGATTGATAACGAAGGCTGGAAGACCCTGCCGCCAGGACTGGATGCAGAGTAGCGTGTCGTAGTGGTGAAATCCGCGAAAGTTCGGCTCGAATGCAATATCAAGGGTCCGATGGATCACTAGCAGATGTCCGTCCAAGTGCACCGCGGGGAGAGGCCGCCAGAATGGATAGAGAATTCCATGGACATCGACCACGTTCCGTACGATTTTGAAGTAGGGAAAAGTAACGCCTGCCGCGCCAAGAACACCCCACTTCACGCCGGCCTGTTCGATGATCGTGATCTGCTCGATCAACCGGTCGAAGAAGTCCTCCCCGAAGAAAATATCCGCATGCATAACGATTAGATTTTTGTCGCGATGCCGCTGCTTCAGCAGTTCAATGAAGGAAAAATAGTCAAGCCGGCTGTCGACGTTGCGAACGATGTCAGTCGAAATCTTGGTATCGATCTGCCACCGTTCAATGCTTCTCAGCGTGGGCGAGGTGTCGAGGTGATGCTCGCCCACCAAGACGGCAACCACGTAGTCGGCAAGTTCCCCAAGGCGTATCATCGTCGAGTTCCCAACGCGCCGGAAGTCATGGCATCACGAATCGGCCGTCAGGCTGGGAATAGTGAATTCAAAGCAACCCGGTATAGCCCCGGTTTGCAGTATCCGAGGGATAGCGGGTTGCGTACAAGATATGCGGTCGGGTTACGGGGGTAGTGAGCGGCGCATTACCATAGTGTTAGGGGAACAGTCCGCAACGGTTGTGCTGGATCAGGCAGCGGCGGGCCACCTCGTCGAACTTCCGGCTGCGGCAAATGGCACGCAGCGCCTCTTGCCCCTTGCTGACCACGGCGCCGTCCTGTCCACCGCTAAAATTATGGTAATCGGCCGTTATTCCGGTCACCGATACGGATTACATCCGCCGGCAGACCATTAAGCTCTAGCGCTTCGGCACCGAACTCACCGCGAGCCCTGGCATACGGTCGTCCGTTTGGAAATCCTAGTCGACCTCGGGTGACGCTCACATAATCGGGAGCCAGATGCACAAATCTGGTGTCTCTCCAGGGTTTGGCGACGCGGTATTACGGCCAGGCTATACGTCGACTGGATAGAGTTTAGATGGAGCAGGACAGATTTTGGCCGTCAGTGGAGGCATCCTTGACGGAAGCCGCGGGTCTGAAGTTGCCTCGGCCCGAATTAACGAGGAGCATGAGTTTGACGAAAGCAGTTATTCTTGCCGGCGGCTACGGTACGCGGCTAATGGAGGAAACCGAGACTCGTCCGAAGCCGATGATCGAGATCGGCGGAAAGCCGATTATCTGGCATATCATGAAGATCTATTCGGCTCACGGGATTAATGATTTCGTTATATGTCTTGGTTACAAAGGCTACATGTTGAAGGAGTATTTCAGCAACTATTACCTCCATATGGCTGACGTTATTTTTGACATGAGCAACAATACGACGACAATGCTGGATGGCAAGGCGGAAAAATGGAAGGTCACGTTAATAGATACCGGTCAGGATACAATGACCGGCGGACGGCTTAAGCGGATCGCACCTTATCTCGACAACGAAGATTTCTGCATGACATATGGGGACGCTGTCACGACGCTAGACGTCAGGAAGACGATCGCGTTTCATCGTTCCCACGGTAAGCTTGCGACCGTAACGGCAGTGCGGCCCCCGGGGCGGTTCGGTGCGCTCGACTTAAATGACAACGTGGTTCGAGGATTTCGCGAGAAGCCGCACGGCGACAATCAATGGATCAATGGTGGTTTCTTCGTGCTGTCGCCCAAGGTCCTCGAGATCGTTCAGGGCGATGAAACCGTCTGGGAGAAGGAGCCCATGGAGACGCTTGCGCGCTCCGGGGAGTTAAGAGCCTACGAACACGACGGATTTTGGCAACCCATGGACACGCTGCGCGAAAAGAGATTGCTGGAAGATCTCTGGAATCAGGGCGACGCGCCATGGAAGGTCTTCTGACAGTTTGCGCTGTGTGCCCGATGGACCAGCGGGTCGGAAATTCAGGGCCTACCCGCTTCCAACGGACTTTGCCTATTTGGTCAACCCACACCCACTCCCATGCCAGACAGGCCAGAAACGGACATCAGGCGACGGCGGCAACTCTGGAGCCGCCATCCCCAAGTGATCTCGGGGTAGTGGCGGACTCGGGAGGCGAATTGGGCGAAGCGCCGGATCGGCTATTCCTGGTGCAGAGTTGGCATGGCGGTTCGGACGGTTTGAGATTGCCCGGCGCAAGCAGGCCGGGTGTATTACAGGCCGGCTAAATCGTGGCTCTTCGTTGCAGAACCTGCTGCGGGTTGACGAAGCCTGGATTTTGCGGCCCGGGCTGGTTGGCGTAGTTCCCCTCCGCCGGCTGGTTTGCATAGGGTGAGGAGTTGTTCACGACCGGTGCCCCCATGCTGCCCTGCGGAATGACCGGAGCGTTTATCGGGGCCGGAGGTGCCTTTGCGTCGCGGTTCAACTGCGCGTCGTTCTCCTGCCACTTGCTGAAGTCGCGGGCCTGGGCGATGGGTTGGATCATATGCGGCTTCCAGTCCGCAGCCGCGCCCCCGCCGCCGAAATTCTCGACGCAAATCACCTGGTAGAATTTCTGGTCTAGCATGACCTCGATTACCTCGGCGAGGCCGGCTTTTGGGCAAAGCGACACGCAAGGGACGTTGCTGGTGAAGTAGCGGTTGAGAGGAAACACCAGGTTCTTGTCGGAAATCCGAGGTGTGCCCGGGAGCTTGTCGAGGCCATCCTTGGCCGCGTCGGTGAGGGCGCCACCGGTGTAATCCAGGTTGGCATGGATATTTCCGGTGTTCTGCAGGGTGGCTATGATGAGGTTTTGCTCGTGCGGCGCTTGGATCAGGCGGTCGAGCGCGAAGGCGAAGTTGATCGGCATGGTAGCGTCCTTGAAGCGAGGTGTGGGGTGCCCCGGCCCGTCATGGGCGGCGGTGGGCGCCCCTTTAGGCGCGATCTCGCGGACGCTGTGTGACGGGGGTCACCGGGATCGCAATTTGCCCTGGGCGCACAAAAGGGGTCTCGGATCGGCCGCGGCGTGAGCTACAGCATGATGCACCCCAGCACCGGGCCCCGCATTGCGCACGACCGATGATCGACCGTAGCTTACCGGCCGGTATCAAGTGACAGAGCTAGCAGGAAGCGATGGCCGACGAAAACGTCCCCCAACCTCAGGCCGAGCCGCTGCACCTTAGCCCGGTGGGTTGGGAAGCCGAACTGGCCGAACTCCGTCAACGTCAGGCGCTCGCCAGGGAACTCGGTGGCAAGGATCGTGTCGCACGTCAGCACGCGGGCGGCCGGCTGACGGTCCGGGAGCGGATCGACCGCATGCTCGACCCTGGCACATTCAGCGAAGTGGGCAGTATCGCCGGCAAGGCGAACTACGACGCGAACGGCGACATAACCGGCTTCATCCCAGGTAATTGCGTGTTCGGGCGCGGCACGGTCGACGGACGCCCCGTCGTCATCGCCGGCGACGATTTTACCCTCCGGGGGGGATCCGCCGATGCCTCCATCAAGGGCAAGCCCAAGATGTCGGAGGAGATCGCGACGCAGTTCCGGATGCCGATCATCCGGCTGATCGAAGGTTCCGGCGGCGGCGGATCGGTCAAGACCATCGAAACCACGGGTCGGGCAAACCTGCCTGGGGGATTGAGCGAGACCACGTCGTTCGACCTTGTGGCAAATCAGATGTCCGAGGTTCCGGTGGTCGGGCTGGGGCTGGGATCGGTCGCCGGCCTCGGCGCCGCGCGATTGGTCGCGTCGCATTACTCGGTCATGGTCAAGGAGATCGCTGCGGTGTTTGTGGCCGGCCCGCCGGTGGTGGAACGGTTGGGCGAACCACGCTCCAAACAGGAACTCGGCGGCTGGCAGATTCAGTTGCGCTGCGGCGCCGTCGACCACGCTGTCGATACTGAGGACGAAGCATTCGAAGCCGTTCGCCGCTTCCTGTCGTACCTGCCCAGCTCGATCCATGATGTGCCGCCGCGCGTGCGGGGCTGGGACGATCCGCATCGGCGCGACGAGTCGCTGATCTCGGCAGTTCCGAAAGTGAAAAAGCAGGCCTATCATATGCGGCGGATCATCGGATCCATATTCGACAAAGACAGCTTCTTTGAAATGGGGGCGCTGTTTGGCCGCTCCATCATCACTGGGTTTGCCCGATTGGACGGGTGGCCCGTCGCGGTGATGGCGGGCGACCCGCTGTTCGACGGCGGCGCGTGGACCGCGGATGCGTGCAACAAGATCATCCGATTCGTCGACATGGCGCAGACATTCCATCTGCCGGTGGTGCATCTGGTGGATTGCCCCGGGTTTCAGGTTGGCCTGCGTGCCGAGAGCACTGCCGTCATCCGCTGGGGCGTTCGCGCACTCTCCGCGATCAACCAGACCAGCGTACCCTGGTGCAGCATCATAGTGCGCAACTGCTACGGCGTCGGCGGTCTCGGGCACCAGCCAGTCGGTCATCTGTGTGTACGGTATGCCTGGCCCTCCGCGAGTTGGGGATCGCTGCCGCTGGAGGGCGGCATCGAGGCTGCCTATCGCGCCGACATCGACGCCGCACCGGACCCGGCCGCGAAGCTGGATGAAATTGAGCAACGGCTGAACCGTTTGCGCTCCCCCTACCGCACCGCCGAGGCCTTTTGGGTCGAGGAGGTGATCGACCCTCGCGATACGCGGAAGTTGTTGTGCGATTTCGCTGATCTCGCGGCACCGTTGCGCACGCCCGGCCGTTCTGCATTCGGGATGCGCCCCTGACATGAAAGGCGCACTGATTGCTCGATCCCATGATCGGGCCTAGTTTGAGTTGACCAAGAGTATGCCCGGGCGGCACAAGGCCCGGCCGGCGGGGTCGGAGGCTCACGGCAAGTGAGCCCAGGCCGTCCCGGAGGAAAAGGAGTCCGAGTTGCAGCCGACCGACATCCAGGATCCCGACTACTTCCATAAGGTCGTCGATTGCCAGTGGGCGTGCCCCGCTCACACCCCGGTCCCGGAATACATCAGGTTGATCGCCGCAAAGCGGTATGCCGACGCCTTCATGATCAACTGGGAATCCAATGTCTTTCCGGGAATCCTCGGGCGAACGTGTGACCGCCCCTGTGAGCCGGCCTGCCGCCGGGGCAGAGTAGAAGAAGAGCCTGTAGCCATTTGCCGGCTGAAACGGGTTGCCGCGGACTACAAGGGCGATGTCAGTCACCTCATGCCCGGCGCGTCGGCGATGCGCAACGGCAAGCGGATTGCCATGGTCGGCGCCGGCCCGGCCTCTTTGACCGTGGCGCGTGATCTCGCCCCGCTGGGTTACCACGTCGTCATTTACGACGGCGACGAGCGGGCCGGTGGGATGATCCGCAGCCAGATTCCAAAATTCCGCCTGCCGGAAGAGGTGATCGACGAGGAAGTCGGCTACATCGCCGCCATGGGTCCCGAGATGCGGCTCGGCCAGCGCGTTGAAAGCCTGAAAGCGCTGCTGAACGAGGGTTACGACGCGGTTTTCATCGGGTCAGGCGCGCCGCGCGGCCGTGACCTGAATATTCCGGGGCGGCAGGAAGCAGCGGCCAATATCCATATCGGAATCGACTGGCTGTCCTCGGTCTCGTTCGGTCATATCAGCAAGATCGGCCGGCGCGTGATCGTGCTGGGCGGCGGCAACACGGCAATGGATTGCTGCCGCTCCTCGCGGCGCCTAGGCGGCGAGGACGTCAAGGTCATCGTGCGCTCCGGATTCGAGGAGATGAAGGCCTCGCCTTGGGAGAAGGAAGACGCGATCAACGAGGACATCCCGATCCTCAACTATCTCGTGCCCAAGGAATTCAAGCACGACAATGGCCGGCTCTATGGCATGACCTTCGAGAAGGTGAAGGCGGAATACGACGCCCGCGGCCGCCGGAAGTTGGTGCCGACCGGCGAGCCCGACCCGTTCTTTGAATGTGACGACGTGCTGGTCGCGGTGGGCCAGGAAAACGCGTTCCCCTGGATCGAGCGCGACATTGGCGTGTCGTTCAACGAATGGGACATGCCGGTGGTGGACGAGACCACCTTCCAGTCCACCGAACCGCGCGTCTTCTTCGGTGGCGACTCGGCATTCGGGCCGAAGAATATTATCTGGGCCGTAGCGCACGGTCATCAGGCGGCGATCTCCATTCATCAGTTGTGTCAGGGTGCGGACGTGAAGGACCGGCCGCCCCCGATGGTGACCCTCGCGAGCCAGAAGATGGGCATCCATGAGTGGAGCTATGACAACGATGTCTCGCTCGATCTTCGCTTCAAGGTGCCGCACCGCGAAAAGAAGATTGCGCTTAAGGATATCAAGGCCGAGGTGGAGCTTGGGTTCGATGACAAGCTCGCCTTCGCCGAAGCGCAACGCTGCCTGAACTGCGACGTGCAGACTGTATTCTCCGACAGCTTGTGCATCGAGTGCGACGCCTGCGTCGATATCTGTCCGGTCGATTGTATCACCTTCACCGCGGACGGGCCGGAAGACGACTTGCGAATGCGGCTAATGGCACCGGCGCATAACAAGGAACAGGCGCTGTATGTGTCCGGACATCTGAAGACCGGCCGGATCATGGCCAAGGATGAGGACGTCTGCCTGCATTGCGGGCTTTGTGCCGAGCGCTGCCCGACCGGCGCGTGGGATATGCAACGTTTCTTGATCGATGTGGCCCAAGCGAGTGTGAACGCATGCTGCAGCAAGTAGACCGCGTGGCAACAGGGGGCGAGGGCCTCCAGCGGGTCAACGAGTTTGTTGTAAAATTTGCCAACGTCAACGGATCCGGCTCAGCCAGCGCGAACGCGTTGTTCGCCAAGGCCGTCCTGCGCATGGGTGTGGTGGCGACGCCGCGCAACATCTTTCCGTCGAACATCCAGGGTCTGCCCACCTGGTACGAAGTGCGGATCTCGGAGGCTGGACATCTCGCCGCGCGCGGCGGCGGCGTGGATCTGATGGTCGCGATGAACCCGCAGACCTGGGATCAGGACGTAAAGTCGCTGGAACCGGGCGGGTATTTGTTCTACGACAACACCAAGCCGATGCCGCCCGAGAAGTTCCGCTCCGACATCGTGGTGCTCGGCGTGCCGCTGACCGAGATGACGAACAAGGCGTACAATGACTCCCGGCAGCGTCAGTTGTTCAAAAATATCGTGGGCCTTGGCGCCTTGTCGGCGCTGCTAGACATGGACGCGTCCGTCATCGAGCAATTGCTGGCCGAGCAGTTCAAGGGCCGCGACAAGCTGATCGCCGCGAACGTGCAAGCGCTGCACATGGGCCGCGATTGGGTGAAGGAGAACATGGACTACCCGATTGGCTTGACGTTCCGTCATGCCAACTCGGTGGGCGACCGGATCTTCATCGATGGCAACAGTGCCGCGGCATTGGGCGCGGTGTACGGCGGCGCCACGGTCTGCGCCTGGTACCCGATTACGCCGTCTTCGTCGCTGGCCGAGGCGTTTACCCGCTACTGCGGCCGGCTTCGTGTCGACAAGGCGACCGGTAAGAACAACTTCGCCATCGTCCAGGCCGAGGATGAGTTGGCCTCCATCGGCATCGTCATCGGCGCGGCGTGGAATGGGGCGCGCGCCTTCACCGCCACCTCCGGCCCCGGCATCTCGCTGATGCAGGAGTTCATTGGACTCGCGTACTTCGCCGAAATACCGGCCGTGATCTTCGATGTGCAGCGCGCGGGGCCATCCACCGGCATGCCGACGCGGACGCAACAGACCGACATCACGGCTTGCGCTTACGCCTCTCACGGCGACACCAAGCACGTCCTGCTGCTACCGGAAGACCCTTACGAGTGTTTCGAATTCGCAGCCCTGGCGTTCGATCTGGCGGACCGGCTGCAAACACCGATTTTCGTCATGCTCGATCTCGAGATCGGCATGAATGACCGATTGACCAAACCGTTCCAGTGGGACGACAGCCGCCGGATGGACCGCGGCAAGGTGATGACGGCCGAGGACCTTGAATTGGGCAAACTTTTTGGCCGCTACCTGG
Organism: uncultured Alphaproteobacteria bacterium; assembly: GCA_963819345.1. Lineage (GTDB taxonomy): Bacteria > Pseudomonadota > Alphaproteobacteria > Acetobacterales > Acetobacteraceae > Rhodopila. The sequence goes on along the minus strand of CAWFVX010000017.1, from coordinate 138,959 downwards.
ATGTCGATGATGACGGCATCACCTACCGCACCCTGCCGGGCACGCATCCCAGCAAGGGCGCGTTCTTTACCCGCGGAACCTCGAAGAACCGCATGGCGCGCTACTCCGAGGAAGGTGCGGACTATGAGGAGAATATGGAGCGCCTGCTGAAGAAGCACCGCACCGCTCGCACCATGGTGCCGCCGGCGATTGAACGGAAAGCGCAGGCTCCAACCCGTTTCGGGGCGATCTATTTCGGGTCAACTACGCCGGCGATGGTGGAAGCGGACATGATGCTGACCGAGCAGGGCATCCACCTCGACCTGCTGCGGGTGCGCGGGTTTCCGTTTGGCGACGAGGTTGCAGCATTTATCGAGGGCCACGACCGCGTGTTCGTTGTTGAACAGAACCGGGACGGCCAGCTTCGGTCGCTGCTGGTGAATGAACTGGAGATCGATCCCAAGCGGCTGGGCAAAGTGGTGCACTACGACGGCACGCCGATCAGCGCTCGTTTCATCTCCGGTGCGATCGTAGAGCATATGGAACGCGCTGGGCGCATCGAAAAGGCTGTGTCATGACGTTTCTCGCGAAACCGAAGCTGCATCATCCGGAACTGCACAAGAACAGTCTGGGCTACACACGACGCGATTATGAGGGCGCGATCTCGACCCTGTGCGCCGGCTGCGGCCACGATTCGATCAGCGCGGCGATTGTTCGCGCCTGCTTCGAACTCGAACTGCCGCCGCATCGCATCGCCAAGCTGTCGGGGATCGGCTGTTCCTCGAAGACGCCGACGTATTTTCTCGGCGCGTCGCACGGCTTCAACTCGGTTCATGGGCGCATGCCGTCGGTGCTGACCGGGGCCAACCTCGCAAATCGGGACCTGATTTATCTGGGCGTGTCGGGCGACGGCGACAGCGCCTCGATCGGCCTGGGACAATTCGCCCATTCGATGCGGCGCGGCGTCAACATGGTTTATATCGTCGAGAACAATGGCGTATACGGGCTGACAAAAGGTCAGTTCTCAGCCACCTCGGATAAAGGCGCGAAGTCGAAGCGCGGAGTGGTGAATAGCGACGAGGCGATCGATCTGGTCGAGATGGCGCTGCAGCTTGGCGCGACGTTCGTGGCCCGCAGCTTTTCCGGCGACAAGGCGCAATTGGTGCCGCTGATCGAGGCGGCGCTGAAGCACGAAGGCGCCGCTTTTATCGACTGCATTTCGCCGTGTGTGGCGTTTAACAATCACGACGGTTCAACGAAGAGTTTCGACTACGTCCGCGAACACAACGCGGCAGTGAACTATCTCGACGTGATTACCGGCCGTGAAGAAATAACAGTCGACTACGCGCCCGGATCAGTGGAGGTGGTTACGCAGCATGATGGCTCGACGTTACGGTTGCGGAAGCTCCATGCCGATTACGATCTGCACGACCGGATATCGGCAATGACCTATATGCAGCAGCGTCACGCGGCAGGCGAGATTGTAACCGGGTTGCTCTACGTCGATCCCAATCCGCGCGATCTACACGGGCATCTCAAAACGTCGGATACGCCGCTTAATGCGTTGCAGGAAGGCAGCCTTGTCCCGAGTTCGGCTGCACTGGCAAAGATCAACGCCGGACTGCGGTAGCGCAACCCCCGAATGTCAGCAGGTCTAGATCGGCCGACGGGGCTCCCTCCAGCCAGTTGAACAAACCATCTGCGTCAAGTTTGCTCTGCTTCGACGACATTCATTTGTATGGTCCCTGTAGGTACTAAGTCATCAGTTCTGGAAATTTAGGACGAGACATTTAACAAGTGACTAATCTGCGCTGCTCTGGACCGCTGGGGCCGGATATGCTCTTTTAAATTCGCGGCGGCAGATGCCGGGAATTTAACTTGGGGAACCAATCACACCTCGGCATTTTGCCGGACGCACAGAAACGAAAACGACGATCCACCGGGAGAGTAGCTGATGGCCCCCAACATGGCCCCCGCCGTCGAGGCGATCGAATCAGAGACGATGCGCCGGGTCGGGCGACGCCTTATCCCGCTGCTCATGATCTGCTACTTCGCGGCCTACCTCGACCGAGTGAACGTCGGCTTCGCGGCCCTCACCATGAACAAGGCGCTCGGCCTGTCGGCGGCAATCTTCGGCGTCGGCAGCGGCATCTTTTTCCTTGGCTACTTCCTGTTCGAGGTCCCCAGCAACCTGATCCTCGAGAAGGTCGGCGCCCGGCGCTGGATCGCGCGGATCCTGATCACCTGGGGTGTCATCTCCGGTATCACCGCCTTCGTCACCGGCACGTGGAGCTTCCTCGGCGTCCGCTTTCTTTTGGGCCTCGCCGAAGCCGGCTTCTACCCCGGCATCATCCTGTATCTGACGTGGTGGTTCCCCTCCAGCTACCGGTCGAGAATCATCGGCATCTTCATGACTGCGATCCCGATCTCCATCGTCTCCGGCTCATTGATATCCAGTCAGATCTTGCGTCTGGGCGACTGGGGTGGTTTGGCGAGCTGGCAGTGGTTGTTCATCCTGGAGGCGATCCCCGCCATCATCCTCGGCTTCGTGGTAATGGTCTACCTGACCGATGGTCCGGCGCAGGCAAAATGGCTCGAACCGGAGCAACGCGAGTGGCTGGCTCGCCGCATCGCTGACGAGCGTGCTGCCAAGGAGGCGCGCCGCAACTACTCCCTGGCCGAGACGATGCGTCATCCGCGGGTCTGGCTGCTTACACTGGTGTATTTCGGTCAGAATGTCTCCGGTTACGGGTTGGTGATCTTCCTGCCGCAGATCGTCAGCCGCTTTGGCGTTGGCGTCGGCCTGAACGGGGTGATCAGTGCCCTGCCCTTTGTCGCCGGTGCATTCGCAATGGTGTGGTGGGGAACACATGCGGATCGTGCGGACGAGCATCGTTACCACACCGCCGCAGCCTGTCTGCTGAATTTCGCCGGCCTGGCAGTGTGCATATTCCTGCAAAATCCGATCCTGATGATGATCGCGATTATCTTTAGCCAGATGGGCCAGTCCGCCATCGCACCAACTTTCTGGGCGTTGCCTACAGCGATGTTGACCGGCACCGCGGCAGCGGGTGGAATCGCGATGATCAACGCGGTCGGCAATCTTGGCGGCTTCCTTGGACCCTACATGATGGGAGCCATCAAAGATGCGACCGGAAGTTTTCCCATCGGCCTGCTCAGCATCGCTATGGGAACGTTGGTCGCGACCATAGTGCTTGTGGTGATGGGTCCCGAAAAGCATGCGGCAGCCGTGCCGGACACAACCGGGCGTGCGCCTGCGGAGTAACCGAGATCAGTCCTACCGGCCCGTCATCGCCTTCACCTCCGGCGATCAAGTCACGCCCCGACTGATCGGGTAGCGTTACTCGTCCAGGCGTCCACCCCCGCGTCTACACGCCGGCCGTGGCCCACGGAGCATGGACACAACGGTTGCCAATCACCAGGCGGGCAGCGATGCTTCCTGTGTTGGGGGCATTCTCGCCCTGAACCAAATGCCCAAGCACGTGAATACAAAGAGGTTGGGCTTAACGAAGAGGACCCCCCTGTGACAACACCCACCGGCCCGCTCACCGGCATCCGCGTCATCGACATCACCACGGTGGTGCTCGGTCCATACTGCTCTCAAACGCTGGGCGATATGGGCGCGGATGTAATCAAGGTCGAAACGACAGAGGGCGATTCTACCCGCCTGCTTGGGCCGTCGCGCACGCCGGGTATGGGCAGCTACTTCGCCAATCTCAACCGCAACAAACGCAGCATCGCACTGGATCTGAAGAAGCCCGAGGCGCACGAGGCGATTCTACGCTTGGTCGAAACCGCGGACATCTTCGTCCACAATATGCGGATCGGCGCGGCAAACCGGTTGGGACTGGACTACGCAACCCTGTCCGCGCGCAACCCGAAGCTGATCTACGCGTGCGCAAGCGGGTTTCGTAAAGGCAGCTCGATGCAGGAGTTTCCGGCATACGACGATCTGATCCAGGGAGTGTCCGGTATCGCCTCGCTCAACGCTGGGCCGGATGGCGCTCCGCGCTACTTTCCTACCGTGGTGGTCGATAAGCTGACCGGTGCCATGCTGGCCTCGATGATCGGAATGGCGCTGTTCCATCGGGAGAGGACGGGTGAGGGACAGGAAATCCACCTGCCGATGATGGAGACGATCCTTTCGTTCACGCTGGTCGAGCATTTGTCGTATGGCACTATTGGGGAGCCGGAGAAAGGGTTAGGTTACCCGCGGATGCTGACGCCGCATCGCCGGCCCTATCAGACCAAAGACGGTTACATCAGCGTAATCGCTCACAGCGACGCCCAGTGGAGCAAGTTATTCGAGGCGATGGGCGTTCCGCACCTGATCAATGATCCTCGCTTCAGCACTGTTCGATCTCGCGCCGCTAATATCGACGCGGTCTACGCGACGCTGACCGAGGGCATGAAGCTGCGCAGCACGGAAGAATGGCTGGCGGAGCTACGGCCGGCGGATATTCCATGCGGCAGGGCCAATTGTCTGGACGATCTGTTTGCGGAACCATATTTGACCGAGACCGGTTATTTTGAAACTCATGAACATCCCGTAGAGGGAAATGTCGTTATTCCGGCGATACCAGCGCGCTTCTCCAAAACACCACCGAACATACATCGTCCCTGGCCGCAACTCGGGCAGCACACACGGGAGGTTCTTGCTGAAACAGGATATTCGGATGAAGAAATAGACCAGATCACCGCAGCCCGATAGACTTATCGATCGCCGAGGCAGATCCCCAGACCGCGGGCGGTGTGCACCAGCGTGTCGTTAGCGGCCTCGAATTGAGTTGGCTCGAACGCCGCCGTTAGCGGCACATCGACGACGCGGCGGTGCTGCCAGGCGACGAGCCGGTCGAATCGTCCCTCCACGATGCAATCCACGGCGTGGACGCCGAATGCCGAGGCAATAAGGCGATCGTCCCAGGTCGGCGCCCCGCCGCGCTGCACATGACCAAGCACCGTGACCCGCGTCTCTGCGCCGGTAAGCCGGGTCAGTGCTCCGCCGATGACGTGGCCGATCCCGCCATAGGTTTGATGGCCTGGCGAATGCTGAACCTGAACATGGGCGCCAGTATTGTCGCACACCGCCTCTGCGACCACGACGATGGCAAAGTTACGGCCGGCCGCTTCCCGCACGTGATTGATGTGCCTGGCGACCACTTCGATGTCGTAAGCGATTTCGGGTACCAGGATCACGTCGGCCCCGCCGGCGATCCCGGCCGCCAATGCGATGTGCCCACTGTCCCTTCCCATCACCTCCAGGATCATAACACGGTCGTGGCTGGCCGCCGTTGGCTGCAGCCGGTCGATCGCCTCGGTCGCCACCATTACCGCGGTGTGGTATCCGATGGAGTTCTCGGTGGCACCTACATCGTTGTCGATCGTCTTCGGGATGCCGATGAAGGGAATGTTCCCCTGCTGGGCGAGATGGCGGAGGATCGCCATGCTGCCATCGCCCCCAATCCCTATCAGCCCGTCGAGACCGAGCATGCGGACGCCCTCGATCACCTCCTCGGACCGGTCCTTGTGGGTCCCGTCCGGCATTGGATAGGCGAACGGATCGCCGCGATTCGTGGTACCAAGGATTGTGCCTGCCATCCGCGCCATGGCCGGGCTGGCGCCATGTAAATCGAGCAGTTCGGAATCTACCGGACGGCGCAGCAATCCCTGAGTTCCCTGACGGATGCCCAGAACGCGCCACCCGTAGCTCAACACCGCGTGGCATACCACGGCGCGAATTACAGCATTGAGCCCCGCGCAATCGCCGCCGCTCGTCAGCACCCCGATTGTTCTTACTGGAGTCACTTCCCCGCCCCTGGTGTGATCCTACCTGCTCAGCGATGATACCATGCGGCGAGCTATTTTGCCACTCTTTTCGCGCGGAAGCTGTATAGGATACCGTACCACAACCTCAGCACGAGCTATCAATATCCGTTCGCCAGGCGCTCCCGCGGCAACATCAGGGGGCATATGAGCACACGAGTAACGTGGGAAAGTCATAAGAAGCGTGAGCATTGTTTCGCGCCTGCCGCAGGATCACGAGTTTGCGCGAGGAACTGGTCGACTTCGGCATGGAAACCGATCGCGTTGATCGGCTGATCGAGCAGGCAAGGCGCATAGAAATTTTATATCGATAAAATACCATGCGGTCAGTCAAACCGCTCCATAACCGTCGGCCTGACAAGCTCGCAGCCGCGTGGTACGCTTGGAGATTGACCCATAGGCCAGGACTTCGCCGATGACCCATTCTGCGCAACCTCTATCCGTACTGGACCGGGCCCGCCTCTACCAGGACGAGCTCTCCGCCATACGCCGCGATATCCACGCCCACCCAGAGTTGGGCCTTGAGGAATACCGCACGGCGGAGCTTATTGCGCAGAAGCTGGAGGAATGGGGGATCGAGGTGCATCGCGGCGTCGGCAAGACCGGTGTGGTCGGCGTGCTGCGCAACGGGAATGGGCGGGCATCGGTCGGCTTGCGGGCGGACATGGACGCGCTGCCGATTTTGGAGGCCACTGGGCTGCCCTATGCCAGCCAAAACTCCGGCCGGATGCATGCCTGCGGTCATGACGGCCACACCACGATGTTGCTGGGGGCGGCGAAATACCTGGCGGAAAACCGAAACTTCAATGGCACGGTCAACTTCATCTTCCAGCCTGCCGAGGAAGGCGTCGGTGGCGCGCTGGAGATGTTGAAGGATGGATTGTTCGAACGTTTCCCCTGCGATGCTGTCTACGGGATGCATAATCGCCCCGGGCTGCCGGTCGGCAAATTCATCACCGGCCCCGGCGCTCGGGCTGCCGGCGGGGCATTTTTCGATATCACCATTACCGGCAAGGGCGCCCACGGCGCATACCCGTACCACAGCATCGATCCCATCGTTGTCGCCTGCCATCTGGGGACGGCGCTGCAGTCGATTGTCTCCCGAAACATCTCTGCTCAGGACACGGCGGTGCTCAGCATCACGCGCATTCAGTCGGGCGACGCCTACAATGTGATCCCCCAGTCCGCGATCATGGCCGGGACAGTCCGGACGATGAAGTCGGACGTGATGGCGATGATCGAGCAGAACATGAGGCGTCTCGCCGTTAGCATCGCCGCCGGGTTCGGCGCCGAGGCAACGGTAGAGTTCCGTGCCATCTTCGCGCCCATGGTTAACAACGAGGCCGAGGCGACCGTCTATGGCGACGCCGCCGCCGCCCTGGTCGGAGAGGACAATGTGCGCCGCGACGGTCCTCCAGGCATGGGATCGGAAGACTTCAGCTTCATGATGGAGAAGGTGCCGGGTGCGCACATCAATCTGGGCAACGGCGACAGCGCCGCACTGCACAACCATCTGTATGACTTCAATGATGCGACCATCCCGTACGGAGTGGCGCTGTACGGGGCGATCGTGGAAAAGAAACTTCCGAAGGGCTCTCCAGACTGATGCCAACCTGCCGGCGACCTTTTCTCAAAGCTCTGCCGTCATCCGTTTCGAGTGTCGATCACCCCAAGGCGTTCAGGCGTTCGGACAGGAAGCGACGAACCGCCGGATCCGCCTCCAGCCCGATCGCGCGCTGGTACGCCGCTTTCGCTTCCGCGGTCAAAGCGGTCCGTGCCAACAACCCGGCCCGAGCGGCCCAGTATGGCTGATAAGCCGCAAGTCTCGGGTCATCGGCCAATGCGTCCAACTCGCGCAGACCCATCGCGGCACCTGAGGTCTCGGCCAGCGCCACCGCTCGATTGATCGCCACTACCGGTGATCCGGTAAGGGCCGTCAAAATATCGTACAGTCGCACGATTGCCGGCCAGTCGGATTGCCCGGTTCGGCGACGGACCACATGGGCTGACTGCACCGCGGCCTCCAATTGGAACCGTCCCACTCGGCCTATGGCGCTGGCGCGCAGCAGCGACGCCTCGGCTTGCTCGATCAGAGCCGCGTCCCAAGCCTCGACTGATTGTTCCTCCAGCGGCACATACTCACCCAACGCAGTACGCCGAGCGGTGCGGCGGGCTTCCGCGTAGAGCATCAAGGCCAGCAGACCCAGGGCCTCCGGCTCATCGGGAAGCAGCGATACCACCAGCCGGCACAAAAAGATGGCTTCCCGCGCCAAGTCTCGGGGCGACAATTCGGTGCCTCCGGGATCGGTCCAGCCGGCGGAGAACGCGGCATAGATCGCGTCAAGCACTGCCTCGAGACGCTCCGCAAGGTCGGCCAGTTCAGGCAGGCGAAACGGGATCGCCGTTAGCTTGATCCGTGCCTTGGCCCGCACCAGGCGCTGTCCCATAGCCGAGGGTGCGGTAAGAAAAGCCGAGGCGATCGTCGCGGCATCCAGTCCCAATACCGTTTGCAGCATCAGCGGCGCGCGCACCGCTGGATCGATCGCCCGATGCGCGCATACGAACATCAGTGCCAGGCGGTCGTCTGGAATATCAGCTTCCGCTTCCGCTGCGGCTTCCTCAGCTAATAACCGCAAATGGGTGCTGGCTTCCCGGCTCGAGCGTTTACGACGGGACGCGTCGATCAACTTGCGTCGGGCCACGGTCAAAATCCAGGCCTGAGGATTGTGGGGGACCCCGCGAGCCGGCCACTCGGTCAGCGCGATGGCAAATGCCTCGGACAGTGCGTCCTCGGCCCCTGCCACGTCACCTGTGCGCGCAGCCATGAACGCGAGCAGTTTTCCATAACTGGCCCGCGCCACGGCCTCCGCGCTGCCGGCGGAGTCGCCGATGTCGGCATTCGCTGGTAGGCGAGACGCCGCGCTTCGCCTGGCTGCGATCGCGCTCACATCGCCCAGATCGGCCGGACCTCGACCACGCCATGGCTGGCGCCGGGGCACCGTTCGGCCCAGGACAGCGCAGCGTCGAGATCGGGTGCTTCGATGACGTAATATCCGCCCAACTGTTCCTTGGTTTCGGCGTAGGGACCATCGAGCACCTGGGTCTTGCCGCTCGTGGTCCGGACAGTAGTGGCGGCCGAGGATGGCCGCAGGCGTTCGCCGGCAAGCATGACTCCGGCCTCCGACATGGCCTGTGAGTAGGCGCCATAGGCGGCCACCATTTCCTTCATGGCAACTTCCGACGCCGAGGTCATCGCGGTCTCATTCCCGTAAATCAGCAGGACGTACTTCATGTCGACTTCCCTTGAAACGGCTGACGCACCATGCGCTGCCGTCTGAGTGACGTTTACGCCGCGGCGATTTCGACAGGGTGGAAAGTAATGCCGTCAACAGGCCGGATTTCGGCCATGTCACCGAACGCTCAAATCATGCGCACTGCCCTCAGTATCGAGACGCCATCGCTGAGGTCTTTTGATCGGCGCCGTCCGGTCATCAAGCCGCCCGCAGCGTCAGCGCGCGCGAGCTTCGTTTACGGGCGGTGTGCGTGATCAACTCGTTCGTTTCAACATCGGCCGGCGCCTACTCACCGCTGGGCCGCCCGAACCGGTTAGAGCTCACACATCCACTTCCTCCACGGTTTTCGCTCGTTCCTGGATGAAGGCAAATCGCAATTCCGGCCGGCGGCCCATCAGGCTTTCGACCAGATCGTTGGTCACGGCGCGCATCTCCGGAATCGCCATCACCTTGAGTAGCGTCCGCTTCGCCGGGTCCATCGTGGTTTCCTTCAACTGCGCCGGCGGCATCTCGCCGAGGCCCTTGAACCGGCTGACCTCGACTTTCGTCCCAGCCTTGAAGGCCCGGCGCATTTTCTGTTCCCGATCGGCGTCGTCCATCGCGTAGATCGACTTTGCACCCTGAGTAAGCCGATATAGCGGCGGCTGGGCCAGGTAGATGTGCCCGTGCCGTACCAGTTCCGGCAATTCCTTGTAAAAGAACGTCATCAGCAATGACGCGATATGCGCGCCGTCCACGTCGGCGTCGGTCATGATGATGACCCGGCCATAGCGTAGCTTCGCGCGGTCGAAACGGTCACCGACGCCACACCCAAGTGCCTCGATCAGGTCCTTCAACTCCTGGTTCTGACGCAGTTTGTCAGCCGACGCGCTGGCAACGTTGAGGATTTTCCCGCGCAACGGCAGCACCGCCTGCGTTTCCCGATTGCGCGCTTGTTTTGCCGAACCGCCCGCCGAGTCGCCCTCGACGAGGAAAATCTCGGTATCCGCCGCGTTCTCCCGCGTGCAGTCCGTCAGTTTGCCGGGTAGCCGTAGCCGTCGCGTCGGCGACTTCCGCGCAGTGTCCTTGCTTTCCTTGCGGCGGATGCGGTCCTCAGCGCGTTCGATCACGAACGCCAGCAGATTGTCGGCCGAGGCCGGATCGCCGGCCAGGAAATGGTCGAAGCGGTCGCGCAAGGCGGTTTCGACCAGGCGGGAAGCCTCGGCGTTGGTGAGTTTCTCCTTCGTCTGGCCCTGGAATTGCGGCTCGCGCAGAAACAGCGACAGCTTCGCCGCCACTGGCTCCAGCACATCGTCAGCCGTGATCTGCGCTGCCCGTTTGTTGCCGCGATGCTCGCCCCAGGCGCGCAGACCCTTCAGTAACGCTGATCGGAACCCGGCCTCGTGCGTACCGCCTTGCGCTGTGGGCACCGTGTTGCAATAGGAATGGAGGAAACCGTCGCCCTGCTCCAACCAGACCACGGCCCATTCGACCTTGCCGGTGGCTTCGCCGGGCAATGCCGCCTCGCCCGCCCAGATCTGCGGCAGGACTTTTCCTAGATCACCGATGTCGGCTGCCAGGCTGTCCCGCAGGCCACCGGGGAAATGCAGCACCGCCTCGGCCGGAACGTCCTCCTTGCCGCCCTTGAGCAATGCCGGGGCACAATTCCAGCGGATTTCGACGCCGCGGAACAGGTAAGCCTTCGACCGGCACAACCGGTACAGCCGGCTCGGGATGAACGCCAGCGCACTAAAAATCTCCGGATCCGGCTTGAAGCGGATGCTGGTCCCCCGCCGGTTGTGCACCGGCCCCGCATTGATCAGCTTCGTGCTCGGCTTACCCCGGGCATACGACTGCTTCCACAGCACGCGGTCGCGCGCCACCTCGACCTCCATAACCGCCGACAGCGCGTTGACCACGGAACTGCCGACGCCATGCAATCCGCCGGACGTTGCATAGGCCTTGCCACCGAATTTCCCGCCCGAATGCAGCGTGGTCAGGATCACTTCCAGCGCGCTCAGATTCTTGAATTTTGGATGTGGATCAACCGGGATGCCGCGACCGTTGTCTCGCACCGTCAACCAGTTGCCCTCCTCGACCGAGACCTCGATAAAGCTGGCGTGGCCGGCGACGGCTTCGTCCATCGAATTGTCAAGAATTTCCGCCGCGAGGTGATGCAGCGCCGCTTCGTCGGTGCCGCCAATATACATGGCAGGGCGCTTGCGAACGGGCTCCAGCCCTTCCAACACCTCGATATCTTTGGCGGAGTAATCCAAGTCGTCGCGACCCGGCAGAGGAAGCCGTCCGTTCCCTTCGGCCTTAGCTGGCTTGGCAAGCGGCTTCGCCCCAACGGGTTGCGGGCCAGGTTTTTCGGGCCCCGACTTTTCGGGCCCAGATTTTTCGGGGGGGGACCCGAACAGATCGTTCATGCTGTGTTCCCAAATCGCATTCGCACCCTACAAGGTGGGCAGGCGTTTCGGCAACAGGGTTGAACGGATTCGGCCTGATGCCAGGGCCGCCGCTGATCCCCCCGCTTTGGTCCCAGACCGTTGCAGGTGCGCGCCATCCGCTTTGTGCGTTGGCGTCAGCGGACGCGGGCGTAGCTGTAGCAGTCGCGGGGCTGGTCGCTGATGTTCGGATGGACCGCCCATCGACGCAACAGAGCCTCGCGGATAAAGCCTGCTTGCTCGAGGACACGCACGCCAACGGCATTCTCGGCATCGCAGACGGCGCCGACGCGGAAGATTCTCGGCTGAGCCAGTGCCCAATGTGCGGCTTCCGTCAGCGCCTCGATCATGTGGCCTCCGCCCTGGCAGGACCGCGCGTTGACATATTCAACCTCCAGGCGATACGGGTCGTCCAACCGAAGCGCGAGGACGCCGCGGATCGCGGCCGTCTCGCAGACGACATAAGTCCGGCCAATTCGTGCGGATATGGCGATGCAGCGTGCGATGTAAGCCGTTGTATCACCGACATTGCGATGCAGCCGCCAAGTCAGGAAGCGCGTCGCCTCGGGGTCCCCGGCACAGCTATCAAAGATCGGACCGGCATCCTCCGGAGCGACCGGTCGGAGCAGAAGTCGGGTGGTGTGGAATGCGCTGGGCAGCATGCGGCTGAAAATTTACATGCTCAAGCGCGGTCGGAAAATGCTGAAGTAGCGGTCGGCGCCGCGAGCGTCACAATCAAAAGGCGCCCGATGCGGTACTCGCGGTCAGCACGGTTCAGGCGGCGCACCGCTGGCCACCGTGCAGATCCAAGCGCCGTGGAGCCAGCCGAACTGGCTCGCGCCGCTCCATGTGCCGCTGGCCACCGTGCAGATCCAAGCGCCGTGGAGCGGGTCCGCTCTATCGTCGTCCGAACATCTTCTCGATGTCGGCTTTGGACAATTTCAAAACCGTCGGCCGCCCGTGGCTGCAGGTCGCGGCCCGCGGCGTTGCCTCCATTTGCCGCAGCAGCGCGCTCATTTCCGCCTGGCCCAACTTGCGGCCGGCGCGAATGCTGCCGTGGCACGCCATGCGCGCGATGACCGCGTCGAGCCGTGCCGACAGCACGGTCTGTTCGTCCGCGTCGGCAAATTCATCGGCGAGATCCCGGAGCAGTGGGCCCGCTTCGGTCGCGCCCAGCGCCGCCGGCAGCGCGCGGACCAGGATCGCGCCGGCGCCGAATTCTTCAAGCTCCAGCCCCAACCGCGCCAGATCGCCGGCGCGAGCGACCAGTCGCGCGACGTCATTGGCCGGGAGATCTACAACCGACGGCAGCAGCAACGGCTGGCTACGGACGGCGCCGTCGAGCATCTGCATCCGAATCGCCTCATGAGTCAGGCGCTCATGCGCGGCGTGTTGGTCCACCAGCACCAGCGACCCGTCCGCGGCGACGGCGATGATGTAGGTGTCCAGCACCTGAGCGACCGGTGCCCCCAATGGATAGTCGAGGGGCGGATAATCGGCGGGCGGACAATCAGGCGACGGGCCATTCGGCAATGGCTCCGTCGGCGCGACTTGCCGTGCTGCCGGAGCGCCGCTGAACGGAAGCTGCGCCTCGGCCAAATTGCCACCTGGAAAGCCCCCAGCAGACAGTGCCAGGTGCGGCGCCGGATAAGACCACGCCGGGCGGGACCACGACGCGCCATATCCCCGGCCAGGAGGCGACCCAAGCGAAGGCATCGGCACCACCTGGCCGGTCCCGACCCCCAGCGCCCGCCGTATTGACCCGATCACCAGTGACCGCACCGCGGCGGCATCACGAAATCGCAGCTCGGTTTTTGCCGGGTGGACGTTCACGTCGAGCTCGTCTGGTGGCAAGTCGAGATACAGCGCTACGATCGCGTGCCGTCCGGCCGCGATAACGTCGCGATAGGCCACCTTAACTCCGGTACGCAGCACTGGATCGGCGACCGGCCGGCGGTTGACGATCAACGTCTGTTCGACCGGCGTCGCGCGTGTTACCGCCGGAGAGCAGACATATCCGCTGATCCGAAGTCCGTCGCGTTCCTCGGCAATCGGCAGCATCACTGCGGCGGCCTCAGCGCCCAGTAAAGCGCCAACGCGCTCGATCCGCGCCTGCGCTGGAGCCTCGAACACCACACGCCCGTCCAGTTCCAGCCGGAACGCCACACTGGGGGCCGACAGTGCCAGCCGGCGCACCACCGCTTCGGCGTGCTCTGCCTCGATGCGCGGGCTTTTGAGGAATTTTCGGCGCGCCGGCGTGGCGAAAAACAGGTCCCGGACCACCACCCGCGTGCCCGGCGAACCAGCGGATGGAGCCACGTCAGCGACGTGGCCGCCGTCGACGGCAATGACGTTGGCATGGTCCGTCCCATGCACCCGAGAGGTGATTTGCAAGCGCCCCGCCGCGCCGATCGACGGCAGCGCCTCGCCACGAAACCCCAGCGTGGTGATCCGCACCAGGCTGTCGTCGGTGAGCTTCGAGGTGGCATGGCGCAGCACGCACAGCGCCAGTTCGTCCCCTGACATGCCGATGCCGTTATCGGTGACCTCCAGCCGGTCGATGCCGCCGCCGTCGAGGCACACCGTGATCCGGCTTGCGCCGGCATCGAGCGCGTTTTCGACCAATTCCTTCGTCGCCGCGGCCGGCCGCTCGATCACCTCGCCGGCGGCGATACGATTGACGGTGGTCTCGGACAGCAGGCGAATGTGTGACATCAGATGAAACGGATTACCATTGGTAATTGCGATCAAACCGAAGCGGCGCGATCCTGTCCATGCCTATCGCCGGGATCGCCGTCACAGCCGCGGGGCCGGGCTGCCGAACTAGGTTTCGGCCGCGGCCTTGCGCGCCTGCGCCTCCTCGGCCGAAGCGGCGCCGCCGTGCGCGGCCGACCAGGCCACTGGGTTCTCCAAAAAGCGCCGCACTTCGGAGAGTGCCGAATCCGCGAAATACGGCCGGTCCTTGCACGCCTCCAAAACATCCCACCACGTGCACAGGCTGTGCAGCGTGATGTCCATATTGGCCAGGGTCTCGAACGCCCCCGGGAAGACGCCATAGAAAAATACCACGAACGCGTGGTTCACGATCGCACCAGCGTCTCGCAGCGCGTTGGCGAAGCGAACCTTCGACTGGCCGTCGGTCGTCAGGTCCTCCACCAGCAAGGTACGCTTGCCCACCGGAACGTCACCCTCGATTAACGCATTCTGCCCAAACCCTTTTGGCTTCTTGCGGACGTAGGACATTGGCGCGGCCATCCGGTCGGCGATCCAGGCGGCGAACGGGATGCCGGCGGTTTCGCCACCGGCGACGGTCTCAATCAACTCGTATCCGACATGGCGGTCGATCTTTTCCACTGCCAGGTCGCAGATTTTCCCCCGAGCCCGCGGGAAGTAGATGATTCGGCGGCAGTCGATATAGACTGGTGACTTCCAGCCAGAGGTGAAGGTGTAGGCCTCCTCGGGGCGGAAATTGACCGCTTTGATTTCCAGCAGGATCCGCGCGGCGGTCAACGCAGCATCCCGATCCCATTCGGAGGTGGACGACGCGGTCTGAGCGGGCTTGGCCATGTTGCGGCGATCCTGTGTCGCTGTTTCTGCTGCCTCGTCTGATACCCGATCCAGCGATTCGCCGACAGTCCTGCTGCTCTCGGCCAATTCTTCCTCACTAGCAGAACGGCCGTCAATTGATAATCTCGCTGCAGCGATTGCTGAGCTGATTTAGAAGACGTCGTCGTTTTGGACGTTGGCCCGGGCCGGGATGATTTGGTTGCGGCCACGAGCACAATTGACTTCGCCGTGCCTGTTGCGAAGTTGATCAGCATCAATCTGCCGCTTGCGATATTGTTTCGATTATGCCGCAGCGATCGCGCATCGATGCGAACATTCAATGTCAGTACATTGGGTTGCTTTCGGAAAGCATGGTTAAGAACTCGAATATGTATGTTGAGTGACATATAGGTAAAGTGAAGGATGTGGGATGCCACAATCTCGTTATAGTACCGAGACAGTATTTCAATATCGTTATTTTGGTGGTTTTCGGCTGCTGCTGGCCGTGCTCGTAATGGTACAACATTTTGGAGCAGATTTGGCGCCGGCTCCGTTGGCGTCGATCCTGGCGCCTTACGGTTCCGGCAGCGTGGCGGTCCTGGTGTTTTTCGCGCTGTCTGGCTTCGTGATCACCGAGGCCGTGGACTCGGTTTATCGTAATCGACCAGGCCCTTTTTTGACTAACCGCCTATTGCGGATCCTGCCGCATTTCCTGCTGGCGGTCGCACTCGCAATGCTGGCCCATGAATTCTTCCGGATGGCCGACGGAGTGCGGCTGTGGCGGTCTCAGCCATCGTTCCCGGACAATGCCTTCGCACCGTCCAATGTACTGCTGAACTTTCTCGCTATCGCGCCGATGGGAAAGCGATTCATCAATTACGATTTCCTCAACATCAGCTGGGCTATTCGGGTAGAAATGGCGTTCTATCTGACGATGTTTGGTTGCATCGCGGTCGGCCGACGCCTTCCCTGGCCGCGTGGCTTCGCCGTTGCGGCAAGCGGCCTGTTGGTGCTCCTGCTGCCGCTTTCATGGTTTATTTCTCGTGGCCATGGCCCCGAAATGCTCGGGTTCACACCGTATTTCGCGTTCGGGGGCGCCCTTTACTTCGCTACCAGCCGATCGCGCACCGGATGGCTGGCCATGCTGGTGAGCGTTCCAATGATGTTGTGGCAGTTTATCGAAGACCAGGCACGAATAGTGCCGATCCAAGGGGTTCCGCCGTCTGCAACCGGCAACCTGATCATCCTGATCGCATTGCTAAGCATGATGACGGCCTTGGCCTTCGCCCCGATAGCCCGCGGCCGCAGCATCGACCGCACGCTCGGTAATCTGACTTATCCACTTTATTTGTATCATGAGGTCGTTTTGATCGTGATCCTGACGGTAACGACAGAGTACGCCTACAGCACGCTCGCGCTGGGGTTCGGGCTTAGTTTCGTCACTGCCGCTGTCCTCATGGCGTTGGTTGATCCAATGGTTTCGGCCTATCGAGATCGGGTGCGCGGCAGAACCCTGCGGTTGCCTCAAGCGAATGTCGGTAGTGGCCTCGAGTCCACCCGACCGGCTGCCGTGCCTATACCAATCCAGGCGCGGAGCTCACGCGCTTGATCGCAGCGTGTTACTCGAGGCGGGTGAATTCACCCGCAGCGGGCGTTCAGCAGCGTCGCCGGTTGAGCTATCTGGTGGAGCGCTTCACGAGCGAGCGGCGACCAGTTCCGCGATAGCCGTTCCCACGTCGCCGGTGCCGGCTTGACCGCCCATGTCGCGGGTTTTTGGACCGCTATCGCGCAGCAGGGTTTCGATCGCGTCAACAATGGCGCGACCGGCGTCGGCCTCTCCCAGATGGTCCAGCATGAGCGCGGCGGACCAGATTTGGCCGATTGGATTGCAGATGAATTTCCCGGCGATATCGGGAGCGGACCCATGCACCGGTTCGAACATGGAGGGGTAAGCCCGCTCGGGGTTGATATTGCCGCCTGCGGCGATGCCGATCGAGCCGGCCACGGCGGGGCCGAGGTCGGACAGGATGTCGCCGAACAGATTGGAGCCGACCACGACGTCGAACCAGTCAGGGTGCTGCACAAAATGGGCGCACAGAATGTCGATGTGATACTGGTCGGTGCGAATGTCAGGATAGTGCTTCGCCATTGCGGCGAAGCGTTCATCCCAATAGGGCATGGTGAAGGTTATGCCGTTCGACTTGGTTGCTGATGTGACATGCCGCTTCGGCCGGGTCATAGCCAGTTCGAATGCGTATTTCATGATCCGATCGGTACCCTTGCGGGTCAGCACGGTCTGCTGCGAGACGAATTCGCGGCCGGTGCCTTCGAACATGCGGCCGCCAACGGAAGAATATTCACCCTCGGTATTCTCGCGCACCACGTAGAAGTCGATATCGGCCTCGGTGCGGCCCGCCAGTGGGGTGCGCACGCCGGGCAGCAGCTTGCACGGCCGCACATTGGCGTATTGGTCGAAGCCGCGGCGGATTGGGATCAGCAAGCCCCATAGCGAGACGTGGTCCGGCACACCCGGCCAGCCGACGGCACCCAACAGGATTGAGTCCGACTTCGCCAACCGGTCAAGACCGTCGGCCGGCATCATCAGGCCGGTGTCCTTGTAGGTTTCGCAGGACCAATCGTAGTGCGTCAGGTTGAGATCAAAATTGAAGCGGCGCGCCGCGGCATCGAGCACCTTCAGCAATTCCGGCACGGTTTCCTTACCGATGCCATCGCCCGGTAGAACCGCGATGTTGTAGGTATGCGTCATGGGCCCGTTTCCTCGCTGGCGTTGGCGCAGGGATAATCGACCCTATTGTCCAAGCCAAGACCAGCCACAGCCCGAGCCCATGGCGTTCGCCTGCCGGCGGGGCTATCTGAAGCCGCAGGACTGAACGAGAACCGCCATGCACGTCGCGACCTCCCCCGCTTTCAAGCAAAACGCCCATGTGGCGTTGGGCGACTCTGGCTTGCAACGAGCCTTGGCGCGCAGCGGTCCCAGCTTCATCGCCCGGCGCTCCGCGGCGGTGGCCGCATTGCCAGAGTTCGAGCAGTTGCGGGACACCGCGCGCGATATCAAGAACCATGCGCTGGAAAACCTTGATTTCTACCTGGAGGCCTACGAGGCAAAGGTGCTGGAATTGGGCGGCCGGGTCCATTGGTGCGCCGACGCCGAGGAAGCGCGCAAAACCGTTCTGGCGATCTGTCAGACGGCGGACGCAAAGACCGTGACCAAGGGAAAGTCGATGATCGGCGAGGAGATCGCCATCAACGAGCATCTCGAACGGCATGGCATCACGCCGGTCGAAACCGATCTGGGCGAGTATATCATCCAGTTGCGGCACGAAGTCCCAAGCCACATCATTGCTCCAGCGTTTCACTTGAATATGGAGGATTGGGAGGCAGCGTTCAGGACAGCGCATACCGATCTGCCGGCAGAGCGAACCTTCTTGGAGCGGCGAGATCTTTTGAACGAAGCACGGACCAAGCTGAGATCTCGGTTTTTAGCGGCGGACGTGGGGATTACCGGGGCGAATTTCCTGATCGCCGAGACCGGCAGCAGCGTCATCGTTACCAATGAGGGGAATGGCGATCTGACGCAAACGCTGCCCAAGGTCCATATCGTCCTCGCCAGTATAGAGAAATGCGTGCCGACCTTGGAGGATGCGACCTCGTTGTTGCGGGTGTTGGCGCGATCAGCAACCGGCCAGGATTTCTCGGTCTATACGACGTTCTCCACTGGGCCTCGCCGACCGGACGATCTGGATGGACCGGAGGAGTACCATGTGGTGCTGATCGACAATGGGCGGTCGGCGATGATTGGGACCGACTTTCAGGAAATGCTGCGGTGTATTCGTTGTGCAGCCTGCATGAACCATTGTCCGGTCTATGGCGCGGTTGGCGGGCACGCGTATGGCTGGGTGTATCCCGGGCCGATGGGTTCGGTGCTGACCCCAAGTCTGATCGGGGTGGACAAGGCAGGCCATCTGCCCAACGCCTCCACGTTCTGTGGCAAGTGCGAAAGCGTCTGTCCGGTCCGGATTCCCCTGCCGAAGATGATGCGCCATTGGCGTGAGCGGGAGTTCGAGCGCCATCTGAATCCTGCTGCTGCGCGAACCGGCCTTGGTGCCTGGGCCTTCTTCGCGCGACGCCCAGGGCTGTACCGGCTGGCGACCCGTGCGGCGGCCCTAGGCTTGGGCCTGCTCGGCCGGAAGAAGGGGCGGTTCGGGCGATTGCCTCTGGCCGGCGGATGGACCGATGGGCGCGATCTACCGGCGCCCGAGGGCGATACATTCTTCGCGCGCTATGCCAAGGCGCAGCGCGCCGGCCAGGCTTGATGAGCAAGCAGTCGATCCTGACCGCGATCCGGCGGGGATTGAAGCGGGGAGCCCTACCGCCGGATCAGGCAGCCATGTTGGGCGGACGCCTGGTGCAACATCCCCGGCATCTGATCCCAGTTCGTTCTCGGTTGCCCGAAGCCGCACAGATTGAGCTGTTCGTGAGGAATGTCGAGCGCGAGTTTGGGTCGGTGGTGCGGGTCGCCGATCTGGACGAAGTCCCAGGCGTGGTGGTGGATTATCTGGCGGCGCAGAACCTGCCAGGGCGGGTCGTCATGGCGCCGCATCCCGAACTGCAGGCGATCCCGTGGTCGGCGCGGCCCCTGCTGGAGGTGCGCGAAGGTCGCGCGCAAGGGTCGGATGCGGTCAGCGTACAACATGGATTCGCTGGTATCGCGGAAACCGGGACGCTGATGTTGCCGAGCGCTCCCGAGCGGCCGGTCACGCTGAACTTGCTGGCGGAGACGGAAATTGTCGTGCTGCGGTCGTCCGCGATCGTTGGGGCGTATGAGGAGGGGTGGGACCGGCTGCGGGCGGAGATTGGCGAGATGCCCCGGAACGTCATGTTCATTACTGGACCATCTCGATCTGCCGATATCGAGCAGACGCTGGAGCTGGGGGCGCATGGGCCAAGACGGCTGCACGTGGTGCTGGTAGAAGATGGCTAAATCGCTGGGTTGTGGTCTGCATCGCAGAAAAATTGGCTGGCATTGCGGACGCGATGAAAGTGCCAAGCTCAAAAACGTGATGTAACCAATCGCATCGCCGTGATGCCTAGCCCTCCATCGGGTCCCACATCCGCCGCATGAATTTGATCAGGCACTCCGCCGCCCGCGACCTGCGCGTCGATTTCTTCCGCGGCCTCGCCCTGTGGTGGATCTACACAGACCATATCCCAGGGGATGTGCTGGGCGATTTCAGCCTCCGCAACTTCGCGACGTGTGACGCAACCGAGGTGTTCGTCCTGCTGGCCGGCTATGGGGCCGGCTTGTCTTATGGAATGGGGTTGGGTCGCAACGGCTACATCTCCACCGGCGCGGACGTCCTCAAGCGGGCCTGGACGCTGTATATCGCCCACATATTCGTGTTCGTGCTGTTCACCGCACAGGTAACATACTCCGCGACCTCGCTGAACCGGCTGAACTACCTGTCAGAGACCCGGCTGGACGTGCTGGGCGACGATCCTTATCGCAGCATGCTGGAGGCGCTGCTGCTGCGATTCCAGCCAAGCTTGCTGAATATCCTGCCGCTGTACGTCGCGCTGTTGGTGTTTTTCGCCGCCACGATCTGGATGTTGCGCTGGCCGCGGGTCTTGTTCGGGTTCTCCCTCTCGATCTATCTGCTGGTGCGCGTCACAGGCCTCAATCTGAGTTCGTGGGACGAAGGAGGTTGGTTTTTTGACCCGCTCGCCTGGCAGTTCCTCTTCATCATCGGTGTGTTGCTCGCTTGCGACCCGATGCCGAAGCCGAAGCCGACCTGGCCGTTCGACTTCGTTGCTGTCGTAGTAGCCGTGCTGGGCGTGGTTTTAGTGGTGGCTATAGAACCCTATCCGCATCGGCTCGAGGTTGTGTCCCGCTCGGTGTTCCAGTCACTGGTGGTGGAGGACAAGACCAGCCTGTACCCGCTGCGGCTGATCTCGATCCTAGCGCTGACTTGGCTGTGCGTCCGGCTGATCCGCTTCGATTCCGCCTGGCTGCGGTCGCGCTGGGCCGCGCCGTTGGTGTTGCTTGGTCAAAATTCACTGCCGGTGTTCTGCTCCGGCATCGTATTCGGGTTCGCCGCCCGGCTTGGGCTCGAGTACGACGACCGCGCCGTCATGCAGGTGGCAATCAACCTGGTCGGCGCGATCGCGATGCTGGCGGTGGGTGCGCTGGCGGCTTGGTATCGGACCAAAGGCAACGGCCGCCCCCTCGAGCCGTACCGTCTGCCTCCCCCGCGCTATTGCCGGTGAATGCCCAGACTGATATCGGTTGAGGACTGATATCGGTTAGGCTTATGCAACGGATTTTGCTTGGTTTTCTTCTACTCGCCCTGCTGGTCGCGGGTTCCTGCCGGGGACGGGCGGATGGCGGACTTGCGTGCGATCTGCCGGCCGACCTGATCTTGCCGACGGATCCGCTGACCCATGTCGCGGCCGCACTGGCGACGAAAAATCAGTTGGATATTTTAGCGCTTGGGTCTGGATCCACGGTCGGGGATTCGAGCGGCGCAGGCGGCGGTCCGGCGATGGCTTACAAAGCGCCACATGCTTCCTTCCCCTACCGGATGGTGGAAACGCTCAAGACAATGCGTCCCTCGGACCGCTTTGAACTCACCGTCGAGGGCGGCCGAGATATGACGGCCGAGGCGATGCTGCCGATCCTGCAGCGGGAGCTGGCGGCACACCACTACGATCTGGTGTTGTGGCAGACCGGAACGGTCGAGGCGGTGCATGGCCTGCGGCCCGAACATCTTCGCGAGGTATTACAAGCTGGTGCCGACGCATTGGCGATTGCGCAGGCAGATCTGGTGCTTGTTGACCCGCAGTTTAGCCGCTTCATGCGCGCGAATGTTGACGTCAGCCCTTACGAGACGGTGCTGCAGCAGATGGCCGGCAACCCCGATGTAACACTGTTCCGCCGCTTCGACCTGACCCAGCTTTGGAGCGGCAACGGCCAGATCGATCTGGAGCGGGCCACCCGCGACGAGCGGGACGGAGCAATCGCCCTGTTGAACACTTGCCTGGGCGACGGGCTTGCCCGGTATGTGCTGAGCGCCGGCCAGCCCTGATCCCTCGTGGGGCCGTGCGCCGAAGTCGGCCGCCGAGGTCTGGCCAACCCACGGGATGTCTCGCATCATCCGCAGGACGCAAACGGGGGGATCAATGGACTATCACTCAGCCTTCGCCGGGATAAAGGTTATCGATCTAAGTGGCGGCGTTGCGGGTCCGTCGTGCGCCATGATGCTGGCCCAGCATGGGGCGGACGTGATCAAGGTCGAGACCCCGCACCATGGAGGCGACTGGTCCCGGATCCTGGGACGGACCTATGAGGACCACTCGGCGTTCTCACTATACGGGACGCTGGGCAAGCGCAGCCTGGCGGTGGATTTGAAGACCGCGGAGGGTAAGGAAATTCTCTGGCGGCTGATACGCGGTGCGGATGTATTCATCGAGGGGTTCAAACCCGGCACGATCCAGCGCTACGGCTTCGACTACGATGCGGTCGCGGCGAAGGAGCCCGGGATCATCTATTATTCGATATCCGGTTTCGGACAGACGGGACCTTTGGCGGCGCGCCCGGCGATGGACCCCGTACTGCAGGCGTTCATCGGCATCGTGACCGAGAACAAAGGCGAGCACGATAACCACCCGCATCGTATCGCGATTTCGCTCATCGACATGTTCTCAGGGTTGCTGGGGTTCCAGGCAATCGCGACGTCGCTGTATGTGCGACGCGAACAGGCAGTGAAGAAGGGCCGGTTCATCGAGCTCAGCCTGATGCAGGGCGGCGCAATGCTGGCCGTGATCCGGATGATCGCCCACCACCTGGAGCATGGTGTGACGCAGCGCACCAGTATGCCGAATGGGGTGTTCAACACGGCGGACGGGCAGATCAACATCACCATGGTGCGGCCGTTCCATTGGGAGCCGTTCTGCGCTGCTATCGAACAACCGCAGCTCCTTGACGATCTGAGGTTTTCGGGCATCGCCGCCCGGGCGCAGAACCTAGATGAACTCTATGGGGTCTTGCGGCCGATCATCGCCGCCCGCACCACGGAGTGGCTGTCAGAGCGCTTGACGGCAAACGGCATCATGAACGGGCGGGTAAACAGCTACGAGGAATTCCTGCAGGAGGAGCAGGTGGCGGCGACAGGGATCATGTCCTGGCTGGCCCAGCCGGGCGTGCCGGAGCCAATACCGATGCCAAACATTCCAGGATTGCCGCCGTTTGAGAGCGGCACGAAGCGCGCGCATGCACCGGCGCTGGGGGAGCATACGCGGGAGGTGTTGGCCGAGCATGGATATTCGGTCGCGGAAATCGCAGCGCTTTACGCGAAGAAGATCGTTGCCGGGGAGCGTTAGGATCGCGCGTCGGGGACGCGATTCCGAGGTGAAGGTGGTAGGTGCGCGGTATTCATTAACCTTCACTGGCAATGAATCGCTCAGCCTCAACGGGATCGGCGAACCACGGGAAAAGGGTACGCGGATCGTTGAAGCCATTGACGAACGCCCGCCCTATTCTCTCCGACGTCTGCGCGGCGCCCAAAATGTTGATGACGTGAGGTGGCGGCGGCATCAAGAAGCCATTGGTTAAGCCCGTCGACCATTGAGCGTACTCCCAGAAGCTTTCGAAGGTCCGCTGCATCCAGGCTCGGTCAAAGGGTTTGTCGCCGTTTTCCATTATGCAACTAAGGTAAGTTCGAGCGCTTTTTGCCGCATTGTTGGAGCCCTGAGCGGCAATGGGATCATTCAGAACAACGGCATCCGCCATCCCGAGGACTAACGCGCCCGACGGAAGTTGGCCCACCGGCTTGCGCACCATGGGTGTAAGCTGGCCGACCAGGATCCCGTTCTGGTCAGTGAGCGCCATATTACGAAAGCGCTCGGCCTCCCACGGGGCAAACTGCCGGAGGACGTCCTTTGCACGCGCCAAGTAGTCGTCGGGGGTATGACCATCACGCCAGCAATCCATTGGGCCGCCGGGTAGGGCTGCAAAACCCAGGATGTAACAGGCGCCCCCGATAGTCAGTGCCGGAATGACAACGCATTCGCCAATTCCGGCAAGTAGACTGAAAGTGAAACGAGAAAAACCTGCAACCGGCTCTACGCCCGTAACATAGAGCATAACCCAGGTTCGCGCCGGCTTGTCGAATGGTGATCGGGCGGCATCGCGTTCGAAAAGGCCCCCAATATCTGCCTTGCCAGATGCCACTACGACGAGGTCACTGTGCTGGCTATATCGTTCGAGGTCATCGATCCCGGCTTCATGAATGACTAGTTCGCCGCCAATCTTCTCGAAATGCTTCATCCAGCCAGGGAACTTGACTCGCTGATCGACGGACTGCGCTGGTTTGTCAAGCTGGTATGCCCAGTTCAGTGCCGGAGCGGGGCCCTCCTGGGCTGCGACGTATAGACCACCGCCGTCCATGTTCGGGCATTCGGGCTCCCAGAAATTTATGCCAAGGTCGCGTTCGGACTGAAGGGCATCGTCGAACATACCCTGGCTCGACATGACCTTGCCATTGCGGATGTCGTCAGGCGTGCGATTGGAAACGAGGCTGACGTCGAGATCGTTCTGACGCAGGCCGATTCCAAGCTGCAAGCCAGCCTGACCGCCGCCGACAATTGTAATCCGCATTTTTCTTCCCCTCCATGACGAGACGCCTGGGCCGAGGACATGGAAGCGATGGATTTATCAAGTCAACCACAATAAAGCCCACCGCGACTCGCCACAGGGCCGGCTTCCAGGCCAATCGTGGAGCGTCTCAGTTGGTATTTGGCGGTGGTAGGAAACCTAGCTGACGCATAGTAGTCGCCATATCCCAATAGTCTACAGTGTGTGTGATCTTACCATCCGTGCACTCCATGAGAGACACGCCGGCGACGTTGGCCGCTTTGTTCGAGGCGGGCATACCCGGCATATCGCCTCTTTGCGTTCCAGTTACCTGCCACGCGACCGCGGCGCGATCTCCAGAAATAAGCGTGGACGTGAGCGCGAAGTTCAAGTCGGGAAATGCTTTGAACCAGCCTGCCGCGAAATCTCGCAGTTTATCCTTGCCATGAAGGACGGCATGAACAGTCGTGTCCTCATAAACAACATTATCGGCGAAGAGCGGAATAAGCTTCGGCAAGTCGTGCGACCAACCAGCCAAAAAGTCCTTAGCCAACTGTTCAGTCCAGCCTTGAGCGATTGCTGGCGTGGCAGGCGTCATTAGCAATGCAGCAATTGACAGACACGGCACGACGTATCTCACTTGCTTTGCCATCGTCCTCTCCTCTGAGTTCATTCCTTTTGAACAATCCAGCCCAGGGATACCCGCATCGTTCGTCCAAGACAGAAATCATCTCAAAACGTCGCCGCAACCCCTGATAAAACCTAGACTGCATCGCGGGTATTGTGCGCAACTGACGTCAGCATTTGGAGTTTACCTCAGCAATAGACAAGCGGTCATTCACAACGCCGTGACCATGACGACTGGGCTCTAGTGTTGTATGGTTCAAGTTCTACAAAACATGTAATCGATCAGCGGAATGATGTTTCATTGGTCGATAGAGACCCCCGCGTAGCGCAGCGGTTCGCTGTGCGCCGGCCATGTTCAGCAGTCTGAGGTGAGGGTCCCCTTTGCCACCGTGAGACCGCAACAGCGGTCACGATACATCCCCAGCATTCGCTCGATCTCGGCCACGGGGCGCGGCGCAGCAAGACGCCAGGCGACGATCCGCCCAGCCCGCAAGCCCCGCTCCGCGGTGGTGATCACGCCGGCGGGGGAATGTGCCGTTCCGCCTGACATCTGACGCCGCTCCGAGCGCCCGAGAACGTCGAAACGCATCCCGCGTATCCCGTCGTGAATGCGTGCCCGGTCCATGCAAATCCCCATTCCTGGAGGTCAACCTGACCGGACACTTCACGCGCTACGAAACCCGGGTAAGCCTCGAGCTAGCCACACTTCCTGGTGCCTTTCTTGCGCCCAACCGCCGCCTGACGCATCATTGCCGCCTGACATGTGGCGCCTCACCCCGTGCGCCGAGATCCCGCAACCCAATCCGAGTGCCCAGAGGCTGGAGTGCGACCCGATGACCACAACCGGAGCGCCGAGCGTATCACGCGCGATCCCCCAGCCGGTTGTCGCCCCCTTGACCAGCGCCGCGATCTTCTTGGTGGTTACGATCAACCCAGGCGTTGCCGCTCGCACAGCCGTGCGTTCGCTCTGTGCTGACCTCTCCGCGCTGCTGCGTGCCGTAGGCACCCGCGACCAGCAGGGCAATTTGTCTTGCATCATGGGGATCGGCTCCGACGCCTGGGATCCCCTGTTCGGCCGGCCAAGACCCGCCGAGCTCCATTCGTTCCGCGAACTTCGCGCGGGATCGCGCCACGCCGTCGCCACACCGGGCGACCTGCTGTTCCACATCCGCGCCAAACGCATGGACCTGTGCTTTGAACTGGCCACCCAGATCACCACAAGGCTGGGCGATGCGGTCGCGCCGGAAGACGAGGTCCAGGGTTTCCGCTATTTCGACGCTCGCGATCTGATCGGCTTTGTCGACGGCACGGAGAACCCGGTCGAGCAGGAGGCAATTGACGCCACGCTGATCGGCGAAGAGGATGCGCCGTTCGCCGGCGGCAGCTACGTCATCGTCCAGAAATACCTGCACGATATGGCCGGCTGGAATGCGCTACCGACCGAGGCCCAGGAACGCATCATTGGCCGCACCAAGCTGTCGGATATCGAGTTGGACGATGCGGTCAAGCCAAGCAACGCGCACAACGCGCTGACCTCGATCACGGAGAACGGGCAGGAGCTACAGATCCTGCGCGACAACATGCCGTTCGGCCGGCCTTCCGAGGGTGAATTCGGCACCTACTTCATCGGCTATTCCCGTTCGCCGAAGGTAACCGAGCAGATGCTGACAAACATGTTCATCGGCCGGCCGCCCGGCAACTACGATCGCCTGCTGGATTTCAGCCGCGCCGTGACCGGCAATCTGTTCTTCGTTCCGTCCACCACGTTCCTCGACGACGTAACGCCCGACGAACCCTCGCTTGACCCAGTCCCTGCCCCAATGCCGCGCCCTCAGCCGACATCACCGTCTGCCGGCTCGCTCGGCATCGGTTCCCTCAAAGGAAGTCCAGCGTATGAATAACCTGCATCGTGAACTGGCCCCGATCTCCGATGCGGCGTGGGCCCAGATCGAGGAAGAAGCGTCACGCACCCTCAAACGCTACCTTGCAGCCCGGCGCGTGGTTGACGTCGAAGGCCCCCAGGGCCCGACCCTGTCTGCAGTCGGAACCGGCCATCTGCGCAACATTGAGGCGCCTGCCGAAGGTATCCTGGCCCACCAGCGCCTCGCCAAGCCAGTCGTCGAACTGCGCGTCCCGTTCGAACTGGATCGCCAGCAGATCGACGACGTGGAGCGTGGCGCCAATGACCCGGACTGGCAGCCGGTGAAAGATGCTGCCAAGCGCATCGCCTTTGCGGAGGATCGCGCCGTGTTCGAAGGCTACCCGGCAGGCGGCATCGAAGGGATCCGCCGGGGCACCAGCAACCCAATCATGACACTGCCGACCGACCTGCGGGACTATCCCGACGTGATCGCGCAGGCCCTAAGCCAGTTGCGTCTGGTCGGGGTCAACGGCCCATACTCTGTAGTACTCGGCGCGGACGCCTATACCGGACTGAGCGAGACCCGCGACCACGGTTACCCGGTCCTAGAGCACATCAAGCGCCTGATCAGCGGCGAAATCATTTGGGCGCCGGCAATTGTCGGCGGGTTTGTCCTGACCACGCGCGGCGGCGACTTCGACCTGCATATCGGCCAGGACGTCTCGATCGGCTATTCCAGCCACACCAACTCAGCAGTCACACTATACCTGCAGGAAACCTTCACCTTCCTGTTGCTTACCAGTGAGGCCGCGGTCGCCCTCGCGCCGCCGACGGCAGTGCTTAATGTATGACCCGAGGAAGCGACCGCGCGTGCCAGTATATCACTTCGCCTCGCAGAAATGTTGCTCAGCCCGGCATCGCTCCGGCGATTTGCCCGCAACCTCTCGCGCGGTTTGCAACGCCGTTTCCAGGGTCAGGGTGCGGCGATGCCGGCAGGCCGCATCAGGCGTCGGGAAATCGCTGCGGAAGTGAGCACCCCGGCTTTCGCACCGGCGCAGCGCGGCGACGGCAATTAGCATCGCGACGAGTGCAGGGTCCGCTTTAGCGCTGGCCGATCCGACCAGAGGCAGCAGAGTTGCGACTGCAGCTGCCAGACCGTCGTGTGTACGAAGCATGCCAGCCGCCCGCGACAGAATTGACCGAACCGCCTCCGGATCGGCAGCGGCGGGAATACTGAGAACGGTGCCCTGCCGATCCCGCCCGGGGGGCGCCCCCGCGACACTGGCAGCCACCGACCCCGCGCCAACCACCGCCTCCAAAAGCGAGTTGCTGGCGAGGCGATTGGCGCCATGCAGCCCAGTGCCGGCGACCTCGCCGCAGGCCCACAAGCCAGGGAGCGTGCTGCGCCCGTGCCAATCCACGGCAACGCCGCCCATATGGTAATGGGCGGCCGGACGAACCGGGATAGGCTGGATCGCAGGGTCTATTCCGACCCTCGCGCAGGCAGCGGCGATGACCGGAAAATGCTGGGCAAAATCGCGTCCCAGCGCGGTTCGGGCGTCGAGGAACACGCGGTGGCCGTCGGCTAGATGGCGCCAAACCGCGCGGGCGACGACGTCACGCGGGGCAAGCTCCCCGCCCGGCACGCCGGCCATGAAGCGCGTCCCCGTTTCGTCAATCAGCGTCGCGCCCTCGCCACGTACCGCTTCGCTGACCAACACCAGCGGATGCCCTCCGGCATCGAGCGCGGTTGGGTGGAACTGGACAAATTCCAGGTCAACCAAGGCGGCCCCGGCTCTCGCCGCTATCGCGAGACCCTGGCCAAACGATCCCCGTGGGTTCGTGGTGTGAAGGAACAACCCGCCGATGCCGCCGGTCGCCAGCACGACACGGCTGGTCGGCAGCACCACCGGACCGGCCGCCGATGTCGCCAACACGCCACTGACCATGCCGTCGACCACCATCAGCCGGCGCGCTTCGTAACCTTCCAGCACGGTGATCGAGGGAGTCTCCCGAACCGCAGCCGAAAGCGCCCCCATGATCTCCTTGCCGGTGCCATCCCCGGCAGCATGAACAATGCGGCGTTGAGTATGCGCCGCTTCCCGGCCCAGGCGGATTGTTCCCGCCGGATCACGGTCAAAGCGCACGCCGTAGGCCAGCAGCATCTGGACAGC
This sequence comes from uncultured Alphaproteobacteria bacterium, assembly GCA_963819345.1. GTDB lineage: Bacteria > Pseudomonadota > Alphaproteobacteria > Acetobacterales > Acetobacteraceae > Rhodopila. The sequence goes on along the minus strand of CAWFVX010000017.1, from coordinate 109,560 downwards.
GGCAGTGCCGGCTGCGGTGACCCGTCTGGCAACGTCGGCATCACACAGGCCGTCACCTGCGGCGAGCGTGTCCGCGAGATGCAATTCGGGATCGTCATCCGGCCCTACGGCGGCGGCGATGCCGCCTTGCGCCCAGGCGCTGGAGGCCTCGGTCTGCAGTGCAGCCTTGGCGAGCACAACGGCCGGCATCGGCGCCAGACGCAGCGCAGTCATCAGCCCGGCGATGCCGCCGCCAACAATCGCCGGGGCTCGGCCGATATGGCGTGTGACAGGGGTCACGGCGAGCATGTCCCGCCCGCCATTTCGCCGCGGCTACGCCGTCGTTCGTATCGTGAGAAGCTCATAGCCGTCCATTCCCGATATGCTCCAATTGAGCATAATGCGATATGCTGGGATTGAGCATAAGGGTTGTCAACCCTGGGCGCGGAAGCGGTCGAAGATTGTTCTTGTGCGTCTCCGCATTACGCGGCGCCCCGGGCCTGGTCGGCCCATTGCTCCCCTCCAAGCGCAGGAATGAGATTCCAACAGCCATGTTATATTTGCCGACACGCCGCACTACAGTTCCATCAACTTAGCGGAACCCGCACACGGCCTACGACGGACCGATCAAATCTCGCAGACAGGCAGCACAACCTGGACTGCAGTGTCCGGTCCAGGCGCGAACCGGACGGTCCCGCCATGGGCTCGGACGACCTCTCGCACAATAGCCAAGCCGAGGCCGCTGCCATTCGAGGTCGCATCGGCCTTGCGAAAGCGGTCGAACAACCGGTCCCTGTCTGTCAACGCTAGTTTGCTGCCTTGATCCGACACGGTAATTGCCACTTGAGGTGGCCTATCATTACTACAACATAATAACCCTTTGACACGGATCGTTCCTTGCCCGTGAACAACTGCATTCTCCAGCAAATTCCGCAGCATGTCCTGCAAATCGCCAGCCCGGCCGCGAACCGGTAGACGTTCCGGCAGATCGAGCTCGACCGAACGCTGCGCTGCCTCGGCCAGTGGCAAAATAAGCGCGGCGGCCTCCCGCACCGCTCGACCGACATCGACCACGTCAAGGCCGACCTGATCATCTGCTTCGGCAATCTCCTTGCGGGCGAGATCGAGCAGTTGGCTGACAACGCGGGTCATCTGGGCGACATCTTGCTCGATCTGTTCCCAGTTCGGCGTGCCGCTAAGGTGCGCCTGTTGCAGACGCAGACTGAGGACAGTCAGCGGCGTCCGCAGTTCATGCGCGGCATCGGCGACAAAGCGGCGCTCGGCGTCATAGGCCCGAGCCATGCGCTCAAGCGCGGCGTTGACGGCAGAAACCAAGGGGCGGATTTCGCGCGGCAGCCGGTCGACGGCAATCCGCGCCTCCGGATTCCGAGGACCGACGCGGGCCGCCTCGCGCGCTGCCTCCCGCAGGTGCCGCAGGGTCCAGCCACTGACCAGGACGATGATGAAGATTGCCGCGGCAGTGAAGATCAGCAGGACCAGGACGTCCTGATAAGGATCCTCGACCCAATTGACGTCGAAATGATTGAGTAACGCCCCCTTGCCCTCGAACGGCCAGGCGAAGATCGCGCCACCGACCCCGAGTGCGAATACCAGCAGCATTCCGACGACCAGACGGCGCCGCAGGCTGTCGAGCAGCCTCATGCCGGCCCGCCCATACGAAGGCGATAGCCGATGCCGCGCAACGACTCGATGGACACTGCCGAACCCGCTGCCGCGAGGCGCCGCCGCAAACGCGAGATCACCGCTTCCAGCGCATTCACGCCGACATCATCGTTGAAACCGTAGAGCCGGTCCTCCAGCGTGTCCTTGACCACGGCCTGTCCGGCCGCCCGGACCAGTTCCTGCAGCGCCAGTGCCTCGAGACGGGTCAGATCGAGCGGACGATCATCCGCCGCCGCCGATTGCCGTGACGGGTCGAAGTTGATGTCGCCATATTGGTAGATCGCGTGCGGACGCGGGCCCGGCCGCCGCAGGACAGCACGCAGACGGGCCTCAAGTTCGGTGAGCTCGAACGGCTTGACGATATAGTCGTCCGCACCAGCATTGAGGCCGTCGACCCGATCTTCCAGCCGGTCGCGCGCGGTGACGATGATCGCCGGGATCTTGGCCGCAGACCCGCGGCGCAGTTCGTTGAGCACATGCATCCCGTCGGCGTCTGGCAGGCCCAAATCGAGGATGACGGCGTCGTATCGGGTCACTCGACTGGCCGCCAGAGCCTCGTCGGCGCGCCGCACGACGTCAATCGCGAAGCCCCGATGGCGCAAGTGGTCGGCGACGATCTCGCTCATCGCAAGATGATCCTCAACGAGCAGAATTTTCACGCCCCGTCCCCCTGCGCGTCAGCCTCGCGTCAGCGCCGGGAGACATATACACCGGATGGCAAGACGTGCCGATCGGGTCACGAATGCGATCGTGGCAGCTTCCCTCTGCTGCCTCGGCGTTCTGCAGGGGTGTGCTCACTATCACGCTCAGCCACTTGATCCGGCGGCATCCGCGTGGGGCTTGCAGACACGCAGTCTCAACGATCCGGATTTGCTTCATTTCGTGTCGGTCAGTCTGCGCCGGACAGCCACGCCGGTCCGCTGGGATTTGGCGACCCTGACGGCGGCAGCGGCCTACGAGCGGCCGGACGCCAGGATTGCGTTCGGGCAGATCCAAGCGGCCGAGGCCGGAGAGCGCACGGCGGCCGAGTGGACCAACCCGGTGCTTTCGCTGAGCACGAGCTACTACACCGCGTTGTTTGACCCCTCACCCTGGGAGGCCGGACCTTCGATCAGCCAACTGATCCAGACTGCCGGAAAACGCTCGGCGGCGATCGCCGAGGCGCGGGAGCGGACACACTCGGCACGCCAACAGCTTGCCCTGGCCGCCTGGCAGTTTCGTAGTCAGGTGCGTTCGGCGCTGATCGAGCTGTGGACTGCCCGCAAACGGCTGGCACTGGCGCGCGCCTATAATGAAGCCGCTCATCGGGTCACGACACTGACCTCGGAGCGGTATGACGCCGGCGCGGTTTCCGCCGCGGCAGTGGGGGCACAGCGGCTGACCGACACGCAAGCGGCGCTCAGCCTCACCGCCGCCGAGCGGCAGGAGCATCTCGCCGCAGCGGGCCTGGCTGCCGCCGTAGGCGTGCCGGTCGCGGCGGTCGAGGCGGCGCGGATTGACCTGTCCGAGATGGATCGGCTTGCGCCTGTCACCAATCTGGATGCGTTGCGCCTGTCGGCGCTGACGCAACGGCCGGAAGTATTGGATGCGCTGGCCCGCTATGAGGCCGCCGAGGCAGCGCTGCGGCTTGAGGTGGCTCGCCAGTATCCGGACCTGAGCATCGGGCCGGGCTATCAATACAACCAAGGCCAGCACCAGTTCAGCCTGGGGATCTCCCTGCCGTTGCCGATCCTGGACCAGAACCAGGGTCCTATTGCGAAAGCGCGTGCCGCTCGGCAGGTCGCCGCCGCCGATTTCGAAAAGGCGCAGACGTCGGTGCTCAGCGAGGTCGAGACGGCCGTGACCGACTGGCGGGCCAGTCATGAGGAAGCCCAGCGGACTCAGGGATTGCTGCGGCTGGCTGACGAGACGGTGCGATCCGAACGGGCCGCATTTCAGGCCGGCCAGATCGGCAGGCTGCAACTTGCAGGGGCGGAGCTGGCACGTGCCCAGACCCAGCTCGGGGCCTTGGCAGCCAGTGCCGATGAACGCGTCGCGTTGGGCCACCTTGAGGATGCGTTCCACCACCAGTTCATCGGCGTGAAGGAGAAATGATCATGCAGGGTCTGCCGTTCACCGCCGGCTTGCTGCTGTTTGCTCTGCTGTCCTCCGCTCGGGGACAGACCGTGCTGGCCCCGGTGAAGCTGACAGAGGAGGGCGTCGCCGCGGGTGGCATCCGGCTGGAGAAGCTGCTGGCGGTGCGCCATGCGCCGACGGTTGCGGCTTTCGGCCAGGTGGTCGACCCGGCGCGCCTTGCCGCGCTGTCGGCCCAGGCTGCCGAGGCGAAGGCGGACATCGCGGCCGCGGAGGCCAAACTGAAGCTGGCTCAGGATGAAGCGAAGCGCACCGCGAGCTTGTACCGCGCTCAGGGCAATGTCTCTATGGCCGACTACCAGTCCGTTCAGGCCGCCGAGCAAGTGGCTATCGCGAGCCAGGTTGTGGCGAAGGCCAAACTGCGGGCCCTTGAAGCCGGCATTCGTGCCACCTGGGGCACCGCCCTGGCGGCGGCGATCGAGACCGGGGATGGCAAGCTGGCAGAAATCTGGACCGGGTCAGCCTGCCTGGTGCAGGCGACAGCGCCGTTCGGTTCGGATCTCGAGGCCGCTCCGCCGGAGGCGATGGCCCGCCCGCCGAGTGGTCCTGCGCTCGGGCTTCGGCTGGTGGGTCCGTCGCCGCAGTCGCCGAACGGGAGCGGTGTGGGCTACTACTACCTGGGCAGCGGGGCCTCCTGCCCGCCCATTGGCCTTCCGCTGCGCGTGGAGATGGCGACCGGCCCGGAGGTATCCGGGGTCGTGATTCCGGCCGCCGCTGTGGTCTGGCGCTCGGCCACACCGATCGTCTACCGCAAGAGCGGCAAGACGGAGTTCTCGCCGGTTGTCCTCCCGACGGTGGATCGCACCACCGGTGGCTATTTTGTCAAAGACGAGCCCGGCGCGGAGCTGAAGCCCAGCGTGTCCATCGTGGTGGCGGGATCGGCTCTGCTGCTGTCAGAGGCGCAGGCCGCCAGTGGCGGAACCGCTGGATCTGACGACGACGACTGATCAGGGTCGATGCGTCATCTCATCAAATTCTGTCTGCGGTTTCCTGGTCTGACGCTTCTTGCGGCTTTGGCGATCGCCGCTCTGGGCGTGTTTGCCACGATAACCGCCCGGTACGACGTCTTCCCGGAATTCGCGCCCCCGACAGTGACGATCGATACCTCGGTCTCCGGCCTCGCTGCCGAACAGATTGAGGGCCTGGTGACATCGCCGGTGGAGGATGCCGTGAACGGCATCCCGGGTCTGGTCACGCTGCGATCCCAAACCTCAACCGGGCTGTCGGTCGTCAATGCGGTGTTTGACGGTGGCACGGATATCTTCCGGGACCGCCAGCTGGTCGCCGAGCGGCTGGCGCCGTTGGCGGGCTCGCTGCCCGATGGCGCAACACCCACGATCGCGCCGCTACGGTCATCAACCGGCGATGTCCTGTCCGTTGGGCTGTCCTCGCCGACCCTGTCGTTGATGGAGCTGACCGAGATCGCGCGCTGGACGATGCGGCCCGCGTTGCTATCGGTGCCGGGAGTGGCGGATGTCACGATCTTCGGCGCGCGACCGGAACAGCTGCAGGTGCAGTTCGACCCCGACAAAATGATCGCGGCGGGGGTCGGTCTCGATCAGCTTACCACCGCGGCGCGGCGGGCGAGCGCAACCGTAGGCACCGGGACGGTCGAAACACCTAATCAGCAGGTGGTCGTCCAGGCATACGGCCAGACCCTGACGCCACGCGACTTGGCTGATAGTCTGGTGGTTCAACGCGATGGCTACACCATCGCGCTGGGTGACGTCGCACATATCGCCAACGCGCCACCGCCGCCGACCAGCGGTGCTCTGGTGGGACCGCAACCCGGCGTGCTGTTGGCGATCAGTGCCCAGTCCGGCGCCGATTTGTTGAGTGTCACCGCTGCGCTCGACCGCGAGCTGGCGGTCCTTGCGCCGGCGCTGAAATCGGACGGCGTAGTGCTCTTGCCTGATGCTTTGCGCCCCGCTTCGTTCGTGCTGACGGCGCTGCACCACTTGCGCGATTCGCTGATCCTCGGCGCCGCGCTCATTCTGGCCGTGCTGTTCCTGGCGCTGCGGAACTGGCGCACCGCGGTCATCTCCTTCGTCGCCATTCCATCCTCCCTGCTGATGGCTATCGTGGCGCTGGACTGGCTGGGCTTCAGCCTGAACACGATGTCGCTCGGCGGCCTCGCCATCGCCATCGGTGAGGTGGTCGATGATGCCGTGGTGGATGTGGAGAACATTTACCGCCGGTTGCGGGAGAACCGGAGGGACGCGCAACCGCGCCCGACCTCCCAGGTGGTTCTGGAGGCGTCGCTGGAAGTGCGTGGCGCGATCATCTTCGCCACGTTGGCAGTCGCCATTGTCTTTCTGCCGGTGCTGGGCCTGTCAGGCGTGGCGGGCCGCTTGTTCGTGCCGCTGGCGATCGCTTACATCGCGGCTATCATGTCCTCGCTGGTGGTGGCCCTGACCATCACGCCCGCGCTGTCCTGGCTCCTGCTCGGCAACGCTCCGCTTACGCCCGCGGATCCTCCATTGGTGGCGCATGCAAAACGTGGATACGGCCGTCTGCTGTCGGCTGTCGGGCGTCGCCCGGGACTTACACTCGGCGGTGTCGGCGTGCTGGTCATCGTGACCTTTGCGAGCGTGCCGTTCCTGCGTACCGAGTTCCTGCCGGCGTTCCACGAGCGGCAGTTCATCCTGCATCTCGAGACTGCGCCCGGCACTTCGCTGGATACGGTGCTGGCTGTCGGCGAGCGGGCGACGCGCATTCTGCAGCAGATGCCTCAGGTGGTCAGCGTGGCGCTGCACGCCGGACATGCCGAACTTTCGAACGAGCATGCCGGCATGAACAAAGCCGAGATGGATGTGACGCTGACCCCCGAGGGAGGCGAGGACGCGTCGTTGCAGAGCCGGATTCTCGCTGCCGTTCGGGGTGCTCCCGGGGTGCGCTGGAGCGCCAATACCTTTCTGGTGGAGCGGATCCACGAAACCCTGTCGGGCCAGACGGCTCCGGTTGTCATCACCGTCTACGGTTCCTCGTTGCCCGAGCTGGATGGTGACGCGGATGGCATCGCCAAGGCGCTGCAGAAGATCCCAGGCGCCAACGGGGTGACTATTGCGGCGCCCCCTGGCCGGCCGGAGGTGTCGGTGGTGCTGGATCGCACCGCCCTGCTGCAATACGGATTGACCGCGGACCAGGTTCTCGGCGCGATCCGCACCATGTATGCCGGCGATACGGTAGGCCGGGTCTACACAGCCGGCCGGTCGTTTCCTATTGTTGTCGTTTTGCCGCCCGCGCTGCGAACCGATCCCGCGGCGGTGGGTGCGATACCGCTTTCGACAGCCTCAGGCGGGATCGTCCGGCTTGGCGTTTTGGCGCATATCCAGGCCGAGGCTGGGCGAGATCAGATCCTGCATGCGGGTGGCCGGCGCGTTCAGGTTGTCTCCGTGAATGTATCGGACAGCGAGGCATCCGCTTTCGTCGCGCGTGCGCAACAGGTGCTGTCGGAGATACCCTTATCGCCAGGCAATTACTTCAGCATTGGCGGGACCGCCACGGCGTCTGGCCGAGCGGAACTTGAGCTGGCGCTGCATGCTTGTCTGGCGATGGCGGCTATTGTTGGCCTTCTGGTGATTGCGCTGCCGCAGCCACGACTTGTTGCCCTGCTGTTGGTGAATGCTCCGCTTGCTCTGGTCGGGGGTATCGCCGCGGTATGGATCGCGGGGCTGACGGTTTCGCTTGGGGCGGCGGTGGGGTTCGTAACAGTGTTTGGCATTACGTTACGCAACGCCATCATGCTGCTGTCGCACTATCGCACGTTGGTTGAGGTGGAGCGGCTGCCCTGGTCGGCGGAGACCGCGCGGATGGGGGCGATGGATCGGTTGTCGCCAATCCTGATTACCGCGTTAGTGACCGCTCTGGGCCTGTTGCCGATCGCACTCGGCAGCAATTTGCCGGGGCAGGAGATCCAGGGCCCAATGGCCATTGTCATCCTTGGCGGTCTTTGCAGTTCGACGGCGCTGACTCTGCTGGTTCTGCCGGTGCTCGCGATCCGGTTTGCTCACGTCGACGGGCGGAAGCGTCGGGTGCGTTCGCGATGGCGTCGATAACCGTGAAGTGCGGATGCCATGCGACGCGGCATGGCTCGCGATTTGCACGGATCGGTCCACGCTGGTTACGTTGGTTCTGGCGTCCGTTGCGCTGGGTGGCCGGTGCAGATAGCGGTAGCGTGACGGAAAGAGACCGAGGAGCAACGATGGACACCCGCCCCCCTGCAACATCTCATCCATCGATTGGCGACGGGGAAACGGTGTTGCAGCGTGCCCGCGACATGATTCCAATCCTCCGCGAACGTGCCGAGGAAAGCGAGCGTCTGCGTGCATTGCCGCAAGCAACAGTCGACGACCTGCGCAGCACCGGTGTGCATCGTGTCTTCCAACCGGCCCGCTTCGGCGGCAGCGAGGCGCATTTCCGCATCGGCGTCGACGTGCTCGCGGCATTGGGCCAAGGCTGTGCCTCCACCGCCTGGGTGGTGGTTCAAAACATGACCCACAATTTGATGCTCGCGCACTGGCCGGATGAGGCGCAGCAGGACGTTTGGGGGACCCAGCCCGATGCGTTGCTCAGCGGCATCCTGATCCCCGGAATGGGGCGGGCACATCGCGTGGAGGGTGGTTACATGCTCTCAGGGCGCTGGCCTTTCGTCAGCGGCGTCAATTGCTCCGACTGGGCATTGTTCACGGCGATGGTTCCCAACAGCAAGGGCGACGTTGAAGACCGCCACTTCATCATTCCCCGCCACGAGTTCGAGATCCTGGACACGTGGCACACCGTCGGTCTGCGCGGCAGCTCCAGCAACGACGTCGTTGTCCGCGACGTGTTCATCCCCGAACATCGCTCCATCACCATCGAGGACCTCAAGGGCGGCTCGGTCAGTCCGGGCAGCAAGTATAACACCGGGCTGATCTTCCGTTCCCCGGTTTACGCCCTGTTCGGCACCTACATCGCCGCCGCAGCACTCGGTGCCGCCGAAGCGACCGTAGACTATTACATCGCGCAGGTGCGCAAGCGCGTCACCACCATGACCGGCGGCGCCATGGCGCACTACACCACGCAACAGGTCAAGGTCGCCGAAGCCCTGTCCTCGGTCGAAACTGCAAGGATGGTGCTGGAAGCTGTCGCCGATAAGGCAATGGCCATTCTCCAGCAAGGACGCCTTCCAACCGACGAGGAGCGGACAGGGTTCCGTTGCCACTCCGCCTTCGCCGGTAAACTGGCGATGAATGCCGTGCAGATCGTCTGGGACGCCGGCGGCGGCGCTGTGATCTACGACACTAACCCGATCTCCCGCGGCTTCCGAGACGTCACGACCGCCGCCCGGCACACCACCCAGGCCTGGGATCTGAACGCAGCCACGCATGGCCGCGTCAAGCTGGGTCTGCCCCTGGACAACCCGGCCCTGTGACGGCTTGCTTGACCCCGGATCTGCCGGTATCGTTGCTAACTCGGTGCAAACGCCAGAACGGTCGCTGCATGTGCACTTGTAGTCACGCGCTGCGGTCAACGACGGGTTGAGGTGCGCACATGAGGTGGTGCTTCCGATTACGGCAGTTGTATACTTTTCGGGCGAAGTTAAGAAGGACGCTACAGCGGCCGTGTCCGAACGCGCACGAGGGGCGACTGGCACGTATCATGCTGGCTGATTTGCGAGGCCCATGAACATGCTGAGGTGACCATGTCTGGAGCGCGCGACAAAAAACGCAGTTGATAGCCAGCATTCGCCGTCGTGCCGCCTTGCGTACGGCAGCGGCCGCGGGCTTTGCCGGGGCGTTAGGCAACGCCGGTCTGATTCGCCCAGCGCGTGCCGCCGGAACGACAATCGTGTCCTGGGCTTCGGCAGGCCAGCGCTGGGAGTTTCCCGAAAAAGGCGTCTACCCCGGTTCCAGAACAAATTCCCGGACATCGAGGTAAAGATATTCGCCGAGCTGCGGAACGCCTCGATGTTGTCGACATAGCCCTGGTCTTGCAGGTCCGAGACACCGGCCGCCACAAGCTCGGTCATCACCTGCGTCGCCCGAGCCGGATCGAAGCGTTTCGATGTCAGTTGCATCGTGCGGTGGCGATCGACGCGGGCGTCGGCAAGGATGAAGCCGTAGGCGGAGAACTGTCCAGGATGGTTCGGGATGATGCCGTGAGGAATACCGGTGTCCAGCATCAGATCGCAGGTGTGCAGCGGCCCGGCGCCGCCGAAGCCCATCAGCGTGAAATCGCGCGGGTCGAGACCGCGCTCGATCAGCACGCTGCGCAGCGCGCCCACCATGTTGTTGTTGGCAATTTGCGCGATCGCCATAGCGGCGGCATCCGGCGTCATGTCGGTTGTGTGGCGATCCGTCCGACCGCCGCCTCCGCCGCGTCAACGTTAAGCCGCATCGAGCCGCCGAGGAAGTTGTCGGCACTGATGCGGCCCATGACCAGATTGGCGTCGGTCACCGTCGCCTCCACGCCGCCTGCCCCGAAGCAGGCCGGCCCGGGCTTTGCCCCGGCGCTTTGCGGGCCGACGCGTAACATGCCGCCCTTGTCGATCCAGGCGATCGAGCCGCCACCCGCGCCGATCGAGCGGATGTCGATCATCGGGATCTGGATCGGCACGCCCCAGTCAATTTCGAAATTGGTGGTGAAATTCTCTTTGCCATCGACAATCGTCGATACATCTGTCGATGTTCCGCCCATATCGAGCGTCACCAGCGAACCGACCCCGAGCAGGCGGGCGATATGCTTGCCGGCGACCACGCCGCCGGTCGGGCCGGAGACGGTCATCTCGATCGGCCGGTCGGCCGCCGCTTCCAGTGTCATATCCCCGCCGTTCGATTTGATGACAACGGCGTGCTGGGTCACTCCTTCGTTCGCGAACCGCTGTCGCAATGGCGCAGCTGCGCACTGACGATGGGCTTGATGTAGGCATCCGCAGCTTAACCCAACTCATGTCATAGTGGAACTTGCGGTTGCCGCGCTGGATGAAGAGCACATCACGGTGGCCTTTGGTCGTAACATAGGCAACTGTTGCACCGGTACGCTCCAACAGCACATTGGTGGCGACTGTGGTGCCAAGACGAATATTGGCGATGTCGGCCTTTTGATCGAATTGTTGCAGTCCTGCCATGATGCCGTCGACGGGATTCTCCGGCGCGGACAGCGACTTCCAGACCTCCCCTTGACGGGTATCGCGGTCGTAGGCAACAAAATCCGTGAATCTGCCACCGACGTTGATCCCGAGCATGTAGCGCATCGTGGTGGTCCTTATAGTGATATTTACAGATGCCGTTCCCTGGTGCGCGTCAGGCGGTGCAGGTCGCGTGCCCACTCCGATTTCGTTTCCGGGCTGCTGGTGGCAAAGGCAGAGCACCTGCTGCTACTCTAGAGAGCGGAGATGCAGAATGAGCAGCAACGATGGCGCGTTAGTGCTTTTTTCGGGAGGCCGGATTCTACCACATGCTTGGCCTGGGCGTTGGAGCGGTTTCCTTCGGTCGAAACCATTGGCTTTGACTACGGTCAGCGTCATCGTGTGGAGTTGGAATGCCGCAGTCAAATCCGCAAGCACATGTGCGAACAGAACACGGCCTGGGCCGGGCGCCTCGGAGAGGAACATACGATTGGTTTGGCCTCGCTCGGTGAGGTTTCCGATACGGCGCTGACGCGGGATGCAGCCATTAAGATGGGCGAGAGCGGGTTGCCCAACACGTTCGTGCCTGGTCGCAATCTGATCTTCCTGACCTTTGCCGCAGCCCTGGCTTACCGGCGTGGCCTCCGCAATATCGTCGCCGGCATGTGTGAGACCGATTATTCCGGATATCCGGATTGCCGAGACGACACGATCAAGGCTCTTCAAGTTGCGCTCAATCTTGGAATGGAGCGTAGGTTTGTCCTGCACACGCCGCTGATGTGGATCGACAAAGCGGCCACGTGGCGGCTCGCGGAAATGCTTGGGGGTGAGGCTTTCGTCGATCTTATCGTGAACGAAACGCACACCTGTTATCGCGGCGAGAGAGGCTTGCTTCACGCTTGGGGCCGAGGATGCGATGATTGCCCTGCCTGCGCACTTCGGGCCGATGGGTATAGGCGGTTCGAACCCGAACGCGCTCTCGCGCGAGATAGAGAAGCTATCGCAACGTGATCAGTAGATGTTCGGCTGCCTTAGAGCTGCTGTATCCAGGCCTTCTATCGAACCGCCTCGAATATCGGCTTTAGGATCGCCCGGGCACGTTCGCGTTGTCCCTGGGCTGCCCAAAGCACCGCCAAGTTGACCGTAGTGCGCAGTTCCCATGATCGCGCCCGTTGGCGACGACTCCAGTCAAGCGACTGGACAAAGCACATCTCCGCATCATGAGCACGCCGTCTGCGCCTTGAGGCGATTCCGGTGCGCCGCCTGCTTCACGCGGTTACCGCAGATTGCCATGCTGCACCATCGTCGCCCGTGGCCCCTCGTATGGTCGGCGAACAGCAGTGTGCAAGCCGAGCGTTCGCAGGCCTTTACGTTGGAGAAATCCTCCGCGCAGACCAGCCGTGCCAGCGCCTCTCCGACGGGGAGCAAAAGCGCGCCGGGGTTAGGCCACCGGCGCATAACCTGAAGCTGAAAGGGACGGCGCGCCGTCGGCTGGGGAACGATTCGGCTAAACCAGTCATCACGGCCCAGCAGACGATTGAGCGGCTCCAGTTCGGCGAGCGCCTCGACCGTCAGAGGGCGGCCCCTATGGTGACGCACGAAACCCCTGAACCATTCTCGCAGGTCCCGAGCTTGATCCGCGATCTTGTCGAGCTCGCCGAGCGGGGCGCGTGCCCTCATCTGCTGGAGCACGTCAGGTGGTACCAGATGGGCCTGCTCGAGCCAGCTCAGATATCCATCACCGTCATCGATCCAATCGATGACGATATCGACCGGGGTCGCGATCGAATTCAGGAAATCCAGGCCGGGGGCATCGCCGACAAAAATCGCAGGCGGGCGGCGGTCCATCTTAACTCCCCTTGGGCCCGGCGCCGCCTTTCCCGGCGGACCTTCGCAATATCTCCGATCAATAACCTCTCTAAAGGCTCTTGACGAGTTATCTCGCTCTTAGTAACCGTCTTGGAGGCATTAAGACAGTTATAGAGTTTCGGTCCCGTTGAAGGAGAGCAAATGATGTCCTCAAGCGATGTGAGCGTTGTGGTTGTCCACGGCGCCTGGGCCGATGGATCGAGCTGGTCGAAGATCATCAAGCCGCTTGTGGCCGAGGGTTTTAATGTATCGGCGCCGCCGCTTCCCCTGACCTCGTTCCAAGACGACGTGGCGGCGCTCGACCGCGCGCTGGAACGAACGCCAGGGCCGGTTGTCCTCGCCGGTCATGCCTACGCCGGCGCTGTAATCGGGGCCACGCGTAGCGCTAAGGTCAAAGGGCTTGTCTACCTTGCCGCTCTGGCCCCGGATGAGGGCGAGACCGTCGCCGACGTGTTCTACCGAGGCGAGCCGCATCCGCAGGCGCCTAAGCTCGCGCCCGACGATCATGGGCTGATTTATCTGCCTGACACCGCCTTCAGCACCACTTTCGCGCAGAATGCTGCCGCGGATGAATTGGCGGTGCTGGCCGCCGTGCAGCGGCCAATCTCGCCCGCGTGCATCACCGTCGCGGTGCCGCGGCCGCTGTGGAGGGATCGCCCGAGCTGGTTTCTGGTGGCCGAACAGGACCGCATGATCGTCGAGGCCAATCAGCGTTTCATGGCCGAGCGCATGCGAGCCCGGGTGCACTGGCATGGCGTCGATCACGCGCCGATGGTGACCGCCCCTGCCGTCGTGTTGAACGTGCTCCGCGAGGCGATCGCAATGGTCCGTGCCGAATGCCACTCCGGAGCCGTCTAGCGAACCCCGTCGCTAACTACTAAAGGGCAGTAAACGGGTGACTATCCGATAAAAGGAAAAGTGTCATGACCGCCATCACCTATCGCACAACCAACGTCGACGGCTTTAAGATCTTCTATCGCGAGGCGGGTGCGCCTGATGCGCCAAAGCTGCTATTACTGCACGGCTTCCCCAGCGCGGGCCACATGTTCCGCGACCTCATCCCGCCCCTGGCCGATCGGTTCCACATCATCGCTCCCGACCTGCCGGGCTTTGGAAACTCCGATATGCCGGGCCGCGGCTATACTTTCGAAAAGATCGCGGAGACGATCGATCGCTTCACCGAAATCGTCGACTTCGACCGCTATGCCGTCTACGTGTTCGACTACGGGGCGCCGACCGGCTTCCGGCTCGCCGTCAGGCATCCGGATCGGATCACCGCGATCATCTCGCAGAACGGCAATGCCTATGAGGAGGGTCTGAGTGACGGCTGGAACCCGATCCGGGCCTATTGGCAGGACGCGTCCCCCGCTAACCGCGAGGCCCTGCGGACCTTCCTGAAGCCTGAGACGACCGCCTGGCAGTACACGCATGGCGTTCCGGACGCGACGAAAGTCTCGCCGGACGGTTACTCGCTCGACAATTTCTATCTCGCCCGGCCCGGTGCCGATGAGGTGCAACTCGATCTATTTGGTGACTACAAGAGTAACGTCGCGCTTTACCCGACCTTTCAGAACTACTTCCGGACCCATAGGCCGCCCTTCCTGGCGGTGTGGGGCAAGAACGATCCGTTCTTCCTGCCGCCCGGCGCCGAGGCGTTCAGGCGCGACATCCCGGACGCGGTGGTGCGGTTCTTTGACACCGGGCACTTCGCGCTGGAGACACATGCCACGGAGATCGCGGCGGCCATCCGCGACTTCCTGCCCCGCTGATTCTCTCGAATGCGTAGACATCGCGGTCATGCCGCGGTGCTGAAGGCAAATATGGAGAGCGGCCGTGGGCACGATCAATGCCGCGATTGTAGCGCTGGCGAAGGCGTTCTCCGATCGCGGTATCGCGGATGGCGTGCAGGTCAACAGCGTCTTGCCCGGACCAGTGATGACCGGTCGTCGCCGCTCGTATCTGCAGCACTGGGCGCCGCTGCACAACATGACGGTGGAGGAAGCGACGGCCCGCTTTCCGCAGGAGGCCGGCATCGCGCGCTACGGTGAACCGGAGGAAATCGCCGAGCTGATGGCGTTCCTGGTGTCGCCCGACGCCCGATGGATACCGGCTCGACCCTTCGCATGGATGGGGGCGAGGTGAAGTCAATCTAGTCCGGGAAATGACCCCGCAAATCAAGCCAGCACTGCTTCGATGCTCGTATTCACTTTGAAGTCTTTGAACCTTATTCACAGCGAAGGAAACGGCTATGGCTCAGACTGAAACTTTCGACGTCGTCATCCTCGGGAGCGGCCAAGGCGGCAAGCAGCTTGCCTGGCATCTGGGGCGGTCCGGCAAAAAGGTTGCCGTCGTGGAGCGCCGATGGGTCGGCGGCTCTTGCCCCGCCGTGGCATGTCTACCCTCCAAGAACGAATTGTGGAGCGCGAGAGTAGCCCATCTCGTCCGGAACGCGGCCGGCTTCGGCACGATCGTAGACGGGGTCAGGACTGATATGGCACGGGTGCGACGCCGTAAGCAGAACATGATCGATCGCGAGATCGAGCTTCACCTCAATCTTTACAAACAAACCGGTGCCGAACTTGTCATGGGGAGCGGCCGTTTCGTCGGCCCGAAAACGATCGAGGCCACGCTGAATGAAGGCGGTACGCGGGTGCTTGCCGGCAACGAGGTTGTGCTCAACCTCGGTTCGCACGCCGCCGTGCCGGATGTCCCGGGTTTGAGGGACGCGCACCCGCTCACTCATATCGAGGCGCTGGAACTCGATGACGTGCCAACGCATCTGATCGTGCTTGGCGGCGGCTATACGGGCATCGAAATGGCGCAGGCCTTTCGCCGCTTCGGCGCCCGCGTGACGATCATCGAACCCGGGCCACAGATCATGGCACGTGAGGACGCGGAGATCGCCGAGGAGATGGGCAGAATACTAATCGGCGAAGGCATCGATATCGCCTTGGGCGCCCACCCCACCCGGGTCGATGGTCTGAATGGAGACTCTGTATCGGTAACGGTCCGGACGTCGTCCGCAGAACGGAAGATCGAAGGCAGTCATCTGCTGGTGGCGGTCGGCCGGATCGCGAATACGGCGAATATTGGGCTCGATGAGGTTGGAATCACATTGGACCCACGCGGCTTTATTCAGGTCGACGAAAGCCTGAAGACCACTGCTCCCGGCGTCTGGGCGATTGGCGAATGCGCGGGCAGCCCGCAGTTCACGCATGTGTCTGTCGATGACTTCAGGATCGTTCGCGACAACATGGCCGGTGGTAACCGCAGGACGAATGATCGGCTCATTCCGCATGTGATGTTCACCGATCCGCCGCTCGCGCGGGTCGGCCTGTCCGAGGGCGAGGCGGAGGGCCAGGGCATCCCCGTCCGAGTGGCGAGGCTGCCGATGCGCAGAGTCCTACGGACCCTTGCGACCGACGAGACCGAAGGATTCATGAAGGTGCTGATTGGGGCAACGGACGATCGGATCGTAGGCTTCACGATGATCGGCGCCGAGGCGGGCGAGGTCATGGCGGCGATACAGACGGCAATGCTCGCTGATTTGCCCTATACCAAGCTGCGTGACGCCGTTATTGCGCACCTCACCTTTGCCGAGGGCTTGGGACCCTTGTTCGAGAGCGTGCCGATGCGAAGGCCGCTGTGACACGTCGGGCGTCCGACAACCCCGATCAAATGATCGCTTGATCGCAGCCACGTCGGGTTCGGAGGATCCGCCGCCTTGTCGGCAGAGCGACAACAACCGAGCGTTTCTGGCAGACACCCTAGCCGCAGGCATGCCTTTGCGTCTCGACTCAACGCGGGTTCATCGATCGAAGGCGAGATAATCCGGCCGTTGTGGGATGGGTCGCCATTGAGCCAGCACTCATTCCACCGATAAACATCGGCTTATCGCCCCGTGCCGACCGTGTTCGACACCCGGCTCCGGTTGCGCCGCGCATGTCGCCGTTGAATATTGGCGGTATGGAGGCTTCGGGCAGCACTGGGAGTTCACCCCGGCGCACCGATGGCCGACTGACGGCTCAAGACGCATGGAGGAAGATCGATGTCATTCTACCGGGGCATGACCTGCGAGAACGTCACCATCAATGGCGACAAAGGAACGCCGATAACAGCTTACGTGGCCAGGCCAGCTGGTTCTGGTCCCTTTCCGGGCGTCGTGCTTATCCACCATCTTCCGGGCTGGAGCGAGCTCTACATCGAGACGACACGCCGGTTCGCGCATCACGGCTATCTCGCGATCTGCGCCAACCTCTACGAGCGCGAGGGCGGAGGCAGCGACGGCAACCCTGACGACGTTGCCGCCAAGGTGCGCGCCGAGGGCGGGATCGCCAACTCTCAGATGGTCGGAGATACCGAAGCGGCGGTGAAGTGGATGCGCGCGCAGCCCGATAACAACGGCAAGGTCGGTCTCATCGGCTCCTGCTCTGGAGGGCGGCACGCTTTCATCTATGCCTGCCAGCGAAAGGACGTCGATGCCTGCGTCGAACAATGGGGTGGCCGCGTGGTGATGGGCCCGGAGGAGCTCAACGCGAAGACGCCGGTCGCACCGATCGACATGACGAAGGACCTGAGTTGCCCGCTGCTTGGCTTGTTCGGCAACGACGATCGCGCACCGAGCCCGGAGCAGGTGAACCAGCACGAGGCCGAACTCAAGAAATACGGTAAGACTTACGAGTTCCACCGCTATGACGGTGCCGGCCACGGCTTCTTCTATTGGCACCGTCCACTGTATCGGCCCGAGCAGGCAATGGATGGCTGGAACAAGATATGGGCCTTCTTCGGCAAGTATTTGGCGAAGTAGGAGAGGCCGGACATGTGCACCTCAATTATCGAGATCGCGCGCGCGGAGGGTATGGCGAAACTCGGGGACGAATGGTTCGCGCTATCACGGGCGGTGGTTGCTTATGACCACGCGCGCCACGCGCCTCTGGGCGATGTCATCACACTCGATTTCATGAACGCAGACCTCGACCCAGGTGCGCGGGCGGGGGTCGAACTGACGCTGAAGTCGGCCAAAGAGCTGCGCGCCGCGCTCGACCGGGCGATTACCGCCGCCGAGTTCGAAGAAGCCGAAGTGCGAGGCAAGGGAGCTGCGCTCAGCCTCGTTTCGGCTGCATGATGAGCGAGTGCGGTTACTCCTGGCGCGTGGGCCCAAGGCGGCTCGCCCTGGAGCAGAGACAGAGACAACGACGTCTTCCGCCCGGCACGTAAAACGTTCCGGGGGTCACTGACGTCCTCCCGCCTGTCCGTAGGCAGGCCTGGGCCCGCCCGGCGGCAGACTCGCCTTCGAAGGGAAATCCAGCCACCGCCAACTGGCGGTCTGTAAGCATGTCTGGTTTACTTGACGGGATAGTCCTTCCAAAGCCACTGCATCGCTTCTGGAAGTGTCTGGGCAGCAACGCGGCCATCACAATGACGGGCATCTTGCGCAACATCGAAATGGTAATGATAGCCCTTGCTCCTGAGCGCTGATGCCATCGCACGGTTGGCCACCTGCCAATCCAAGAAATTTCCAAATTGACTCCAGTTCACATCTTGGCTTCCCACTTCCAGCCATATTCGAATTGGTTTTTTTGGAAAATCTTTGATTAACCGCTCAGCGTAGGACCACGCTCCGTGAGGATAATTTGGGTCTGTTGGAAATTGAAGATTGGTGTAGGACCCTGAGTATGAAATGACGCGTCTAAAGGAATCAGGGTGAAACCAAGCCATCGTGAATGCTGCTACGGCTCCCGAACTACAACCTATTGCGCCTTTTCCTTCGGGATCTGAAGTAAGGCTTACGGCTTGATCCGGGATCTGCGACCTGGTTTCTGCCTCTACGCGGGGCAAAAGCTCCCCCTGCACCCACTGGCCATAACGGGCGGAAACAGTGTCATACTCAAGATTGCGTTCAGTACCTTGGACTTTAGCAAAGCCAAACCCATTGGCGTTGCCGCCATTATCGGCGAAAATAATTACCATGACGGGCAGCTTTTTATCATAAATGCCATTGTCAAGAAGGTTGCTAAGCCACGGGCGATAGAAGGCGTCTTGGCTCACCATAAAGGGAGCTTTCTCTCCTTTGACATACTGCTTTGGCACGTATACCCACACGCGCCGGGAGAACGCGCCTGTCACTTGGGATTGTCCTGGGAAAAACAAGCTTCCAATCGAATCCATTTTGAATTCGATGATTGTTCCGTTGGGGACCTCGGGTCTCGGCACTAGGGATGGATCCGGGGTATAAACAGGCCCAATGGAGCGGTTGCCGTCGACAGCGGTCGTCTGAGCAACTGCGGAGCCCACCAACTGAAACAAGCAGAGAAGAGCGAGCATAGGAGATAGACAATGTTTCATAGCATTACCGGAAAATGATGGATCGAGCAGTGTCATCGCGTCGCCCTACTATTGAACGACAAGGCGCATCAGGCAATTTGATAAAGATGACACTTGTGTCGCGAGAGTGGTAGTTGAGCGGTCGCTTGCGATCATCCCCTCCTTGCAGGCTTCGGGGATGGAGCTTCGTGGCGGAGCCACAGCGTCCTCGCCGTTTGACGCGCGGGAGCATTCGAAAATGACCTTAGCCGGAGAAGAAAGGGATCGCGCCGAACCGCATCGTCCAATACCCCGTCGATTATGTTGTACAGCGGTGGTCGTACAAGCCATCAGCGGTCTGGCAAGCCTTCTAACAATACTGCTACTGCCGCGCACGGCCATATCGCAGCCGACGCTACTGCCCCCGGTGACGCCAGCGTGCGTGTCGTCGCCATTCGGCTGGCGGCACGCGGTGGGTCCGCACGCCCCGGCTGGCTTTCACAACGGCATCGACCTGCCGGCGCGAGCAGGTGCCCTGGTGCACGCGGCGGCAGCCGGAACGATCGAAGTAATCAAGCGACAGGGCTTAGGCGGCGTCACCGTGCACCTGCGGCATCCGGGCGGCCTGGAGACGCTTTATGCCCACCTGGGCAACCTCGTGCCCGCGATCGCGGAGGGCAAGCGTAACGTGGCGGCCGGGGAGGCGCTGGGGCATGTCGCACGCACGGGGGTGACCTACGGCACCCACGTGTTTTTCGCCGTGCTGGAGAATGGGAAGGCGGTGGATCCACTTGACGTGCTGCCGCCGCTGCCGCGGTGCGGAGGCCCAAAATCATGATGACGGTCCCCGTCCACGGGCTGCCATGCCGAGGCCTCGGGTGCTGCCCACCCGTGCGAGGTGGGCGCTGGGGGGAAGCGATGGTCCGTGGTATCGTTTTCGCACCGCAGCACCGCCAACCCCTGCCATCGAAGGGACGACATGATCGAGGACGTTATCGCCGTGACGGAGGACACAAATGGCCAAACAGTTTGAGCAGATCGAACCGGCTCATGCCGCGTTCATAGCGGAACAGCATATCTTCTTCACCGCCTCGGCCGCCGCGACGGGTCGGATCAACATCTCGCCACGTGGTGCCGACGCCTTCCGCGTTCTGACCCCGAACTCCGTGGCCTATCTCGATCAGACCGGTAGCGGCAACGAGACTGCCGCGCATCTACGGGCTTCCGGCCGGCTGACCATCATGTTCTGCGGATTCGAAAATGTGCCGATGATCTTACGCCTCTATGGCCAGGGTCGTTCTCTATGGCGGGGAACGCCGGACTACGCGGCGTTGCTGGAAACCGCCTTCGGCAACGAGGAACCGCCCGGCGCGCGCCAGATCATCTGCCTGGACGTTGAGATGGTGCAGACAAGCTGCGGTTACGGAGTGCCGCTGTTCGACTTTAAGGAGGAACGTCCGACCCTGCGCCGCTGGGCAGAGAATAAGGGCGAGGACGGCGTTGCCGCCTACTGGCGGGAGAAGAACGTTTACAGCATCGACGGCTTCGAGACAGGCGTTGCGGCCAACGAACCGACGGACGTTGATACCGCCGGGGAAGATGATCCGGAGGTCGTCTCCCGGCCGGTCGTTGCGGCGAAGTAGCGCGGAGACCGCATTATGGATGCTCCAGTACCCGCCGGATACGCCGCGCCGGACGCCCGATCCGAGAGCGTCACGCTGCCTGCGCGCCCTGAACCGCTGCGATTGAAGCTCAGCGAGACGGCGGTGATCGTGGTGGACATGCAGAACGCTTATGCAACGGAGGGCGGCTATATCGATATCGCCGGCTTCGACGTCTCCGGCGCCCCAGCCGCCATCGCCAACACGAAGGCGACGCTGGAGGCCGCCCGCGCCGCCGGCCTGACCGTCATCTTCTTGCAGAACGGCTGGGACAAGGACTATGTCGAGGCGGGCACCTCCGGATCACCGAATTTCCACAAGTCCAACGCCCTGAAGACCATGCGCGCACGACCCGAGTTGAAGGGAACGCTACTGGCGAAGGGAACGTGGGACTATGCGATCGTGGATGCGCTCACGCCGCAACCGGGCGACATCGTCATCCCCAAGACACGCTACAGCGGGTTCTTCAACACCAACATCGACAGCGTGCTGCGCGCTCGGGGGATCCGCAACCTGGTGTTCACCGGGATAGCGACGAACGTCTGCGTCGAGTCCTCGCTGCGTGATGCGTTCCACCTCGAGTATTTCGCGGTTGTTCTGGAAGACGCGACACACCATGCGGGGCCGCCATTCGTGCAGCAAGCGGCGCTGTATAATATCGAGAAATTCTTCGGCTGGGTCTCGACCGTCGCCGATTTTTGCGGTGCCATCGGGCAGGCCGCGCCAACCTCCAGCACGTAGGGTTCTGTTATGCCCAAGACCGTCGTTCTGCCGCCCGGCACCAGCCCGCCGATCGCTCCGTTCTCGCCCGGAACGATGGCGGACGGGATCGTCTATGTCTCGGGTACGCTGGCGTTCGACAAGGACAATAACATCGTCCATGCCGGCGACGCGGCGGCCCAGACCCGGCATGTGCTGGAGACCATCAAGTCGGTGATCGAAACCGCCGGCGGCACGATGAACGACGTGACGTTCAACTCCATCTTCATCCGCGACTGGGCGGACTATGCGGCGCTGAACAAAGTGTACGCGGAGTATTTTCCCGGCGATAAGCCCGCACGCTTCTGCATCCAGTGCGGGTTGGTGAAGCCGGACGCGCTGGTGGAGATCGCGACGATCGCGCACGTGGGGAAGAATTAGCCGGCTTCGGACCCCGGAACGACGAGCGATTTCTATCCTCAGGTTTGCGCGTCCCTAGGTTTGGCGCGTCGATACCGGCCCAAGCGCCGGCTGGCATCGACCTTCAACCGGACTATAGGCTTGTTTTCCAATCAAAGAAACATTAGTGCTAGCCGATGAGCTTCTGTCGTCCAGCCCGCATCTCTACCGCGATCAAGATGCGTCGCAAGTAGCGAATATTGCAGGAGCCTATCGGGCGCGCCCGGCTCGTCGACGACGTCGAGATTGTCGTTCTCGTTCCGAGGCCTGTAAACCGCATGGCCACAAGGGCTTTATTCTCGTTTTGACTAGACATAGGTGAATACTCGCTCTCTTTCACTTGAACTTGACGAAGCTGTAGCCTGCGCGAGCGAAAGGCTAACTCCGGTTCTTGTCCTCAATATCGAAAAGTAGCTCCCCGCCAGTATTACAGTTGGCCTCTAAAAACTGATGGCGAACGAGTTGATGGTCCGATGGCTGCTCACCGACCCTGTGATGCTTGTCTGAAACACACCGCCTCTCGTTCACATTTCGATTTGAGAGCAAGAGCCGGAGTGTGTGGCGCAGGGGCTTACAGCATGGTCGCGGCTGGTGAACGTCATAGGAAGGTTCCGGGCAATGAACATGATCGCGAAACGGCCGCTGGTTACGTGATGCCCACGGAAAGCGATCCGTTTTGGCGACGCCAAATGACCACAGCCTTGCTCGATCGCATCACCCACCACTGCAATATCCTGGAAACCGGCAACGATTCGTTCCGCTTCAAACAGCGCAAGAAACAGACGAAATCGGGCTGACCAAGTGGAAACTTTTGGACGCTGTTACCTGGAAACTATTCAACGCTGATTGACAGACAGGTGCCGCTGGAGTAACGGTCTCGGTGATGATCGGCACAAAATCGCCGGGGGACGGAGTTGTTGCCTCCAGCTCGATGTCCGTCACGTCGCTGCGGGACGGACCCCGCCATGCGAATATCTTCATCGCGGGGCTCAACTCATTCTCGGCGGTCATTCGCCTATCTCCTGTCGGTTCGGTATTGCTATGCATACTTTCTTGGGGGGAACGTGGCGCTCCGATTCCTGCACTTAAATCGAAAGGGGTGCGGCTACCCGCTGACCGCGTCGGCTACTTGATTTCAGAGACGGCCCATGGCGGCGGCGTGTCCGGGCGTCGTCAAAAACTCAATCCTTTGGAGGAGGCTCCATTCGAAAGCTACTGCGCGACCGGTTCAAAACACGTCGAGGTTCGAGCGAATGCGAACCTCGACGTGTGGTGAAGGCAGAGCAAAGGTTTGGCATCGATCAGACGGACATCAACCGCCTTGCGGGAACATGGGCGCGCCGAACGAGGTTGGAGTCGCCCTAACAAGGATACCGAGCTGGGTAAGCGCCGTGACGCCGTCATCGAGGCCAACTTCAAACTCCGTTTCTTACTCCGGCATCAAAAAAGCGCCCTACCACGCCATCAGACAGCCGCGCTCGAATGGAGCCGTGGCTGATAGCCGGCGACCAACGTCCGGAGTGTGGATGGCGGAGTGAGTAGCGCTGCCCCTTCAAGTCCATTTCGGGCAATCTCGTAACTGGACGGGTTCCACCGCCAGATCTCCTTACGGAAAACGAGAAAAGCGACACTTCCCGCGCCGATCATCGTCCCGTCAGGTAAGTCGGCTATCGAACAACCGAGGGGATGTAGACGCTTGTCGCGTCCTGCCAGACGCTCCGTGTGGAGAACCGCGTCCATCGCCTCCGCTGAGGGCTTGGGACCGCCGTTTCCTGCAGCCCAGGCTGCACGAAATTTTTCGGCGTCCTCACGACGGCATTCGAAGCAGGGCCGATGACCGGCAGCGAGAGCGGTTGCTTCGTCGAGGAAGAACAGCTCGGTCCAGCTCCCCTGTCCCATCACCGTCCGCTGGCGCCCCTTGAATTCACAAAGACAGATCAGCCAGCGCTTATTCGCCCAACGCCTCTTGAGTGTGCGCGTCTTCGAATCATGAAGAATTCCACGATTTCCCGTGAATAGGCCGCGCTCGGGTAGCGCAACAATTGCACCGAAAGGCGTCACGCGGTTTTGCAGGGGCATCGGCAGAAGCGGACGGCGTTAGGTGGCGTAGGGAATTACCTCCTAGGTATGTCTGGTGTCTTTCGACCCCGCAGATCTCCTGCAGAGCGCGAGCCGCGGAAAGAGCCCCGGGCTGGGCTTACGAACCTCGTGCAATGTCGGCGGTGATGCGCAGGATATCAGAGGCGCTGGTAGTCGAATGGTCGTCCGCAAGCTTTTCATGCTTGCGGGTTTGCTCCGGTTGCGGGGTCAAAGTTTGCTTGCTGTAGTCGACGATTGGCCGAGCCGAGACGGAGGTTACGTTAGCACCCCAAATGGCATTTATGTTCATGTCAGATTCCTTGGATCGGAGAGGCGGTCCATCCGCTTCTCGCTGTCGACTATGCAAGTCCTGTCCCGCCGAGCCCCGAATTGGTAAGCGAAGTTTCGACGGCGGGATGGAGATCCCGCCCGCGGATTTGGTAGTCGCGGCTGAGTCGGCCGGTTCCAGATCAGGCCTAAACTTCAATAAGAGGTCGCCGGGAAAGGCCTGCAGATTCATCACGGATGTGCTCCCACGCGTTGCCAGACGTCCTCGCATAGATGCCCAGGCGCCTACCTCCTGGCACTCCGCTTCTTGCTTTCGGACCTACGAATTTGTCTGTGGAGGCTGCTGCATTGCCGAGCACGAGTGTGCGGCAAGCAACTCCGCCAAATGGCAGCGGTCATAACAACCCCTTGGCGGCCATCGCCCGGTGCTCTCCGCTATCCCCGGATAGCGACCCCGCTGTTCAGACACCGCCGCGGCGAGTCCCAAAGATTTTATTCTTGCATTATAACGAAAATCCACCTATCGTGCGCCCAGAACAAACATCGAACGACAGCCCAAGGCCACCCACCCATGTCCCTCGCCAAGACACTCCCCACCGTCGTCCTGGAAACCATCCTCACCAGCCTCGCCGGCCTCTTCCTCACCGGCGCCGCCGGTGACATGACGGCGGCCCGCGAAGCCGCGGCCCAGATGCTCAGCGCCTACCACCCCGAAACCGAGGACGAACTCAGGCTCGCCGCCAACGTCATCAGCTTCAGCTTTCAAGCCCTGGAAGCGCTCGGCCAGGCGGCCACCCCGGACATGCCGCTGACCAGAACCCTCCGCCTCCGCGGCAGCGCCGTCAGCCTCAGCCGCGAATCCCACAAAGCCCAGCGTCGCCTGGACAAACTCCAGACCGCCCGCCGCGCGGGCATCGCCGCCGAGACCCAGCCCCAACCCGCAAAAACCC
The DNA here is from genome assembly GCA_963819345.1 of uncultured Alphaproteobacteria bacterium. Taxonomy (GTDB): domain Bacteria; phylum Pseudomonadota; class Alphaproteobacteria; order Acetobacterales; family Acetobacteraceae; genus Rhodopila. The sequence continues at coordinate 84,349 of CAWFVX010000017.1, read as the reverse complement.
AACCAAAAATCGAAAAAGCCCTCGACCTGATCGAGGACACCCGCACAGTCACCGTCGCCGCCAAGGCCCAGGGCCTGACCTGGACACAAGCCTACGAGCAGCGCCAGCGCGACCTGCGCATCGCCGCCAGCCTCAAGCGAGCCGAAGCCCGAACTCGCTGCACAAGCAAACATCTCCGCACGAGGCGCCATCTCCGGCCACCGAACCGCCGCCCAGGCCGTCTGATCCAAAGTCTTATTCTGTTCAGATCAGCGACGCCCGTCGCCTACAGCATGATCAGGCTGAGCGGATCGTTCAAAGCGTGTGAATCATGCGATCAAACGTGGGTTGCCCTGAACAATTCCCGCCCGGGGCCGGCCTTCGCCTACCCTGACGGCTTGGCGCGACGCTGCCTCACCTGCCGCACTTGTTTTGCGGCAGGTGCTTAGATCAATCAGCCTCGGCTGCGGCTTCGTGGATATTCATCGCCACCGGGTGGAATTCGGCGTAGCGCGAGAGATAGAACAGGATCGCCGCCACGCCGAGATAGGACGCAGCAACGGTCGGCGAACTGTTGATGCCGATGCCCTCTGGGCCGTGGATAAAGCCAAAGAACGTCAGGATGCAGCCGGCGAGGGCGAAGGCGGCGGCTTTCTCGAAGGCGCGGTCGATAATGTAAACAGCGACGGCGCCCAGAATGATGCCCGCCAGCGTCGCACCTCCGCCCAACGTCGCGAGCCCGTCGTAAAGCACGCCGGACTGGGCGAGTTTGGCGGTTCCCACCGCGGCTGCGTTCGTGCCGGCGGTGCCCAGGGCGCTGTCGATCTGCAATTTGCCCCATGCGGCAAGCTGCGGCAACAGAGCAAGCACGATGGCCGGCGCATGGCGGTGCGGCGATTCCTGGAACGCCTGCGAGCCGATCAGCATACCGATGTAGAGCAGGATCGGCAGGATCGCGACGAGCGGGATCAGCGCGCTGACAACCGCGATGATGCCTAACCAGGTCAGCACCAGCACGACGATGCCGGTCACAGCCGAGTAGCCGATCCGCCCGCCCATCGCCTTCCAGCCGGGATGACCGATATACACCGCGTTGATAAACGGGTTGCCCATCAGGCAGCCGATCAGGCTGATGACGCCGTCCGCGGTAAGCACGCGGGTGGTTGGGAAGCTGTCGCCGGCGGCGGAGGCGCTCTCGACGTTATCGAGCGCCTCGATCAGGTCGTAGATACCGAACGGAATAGCAGTGACCAGGATCACACCCAGATACTGGAACCCACCGAAGGTATGCAGAAACGCGGGCATTGGCACGGAGAAGCCGAAGTTGGCCACCGAAGCGCCCAGGGTTGCCAGGCTCATGTCGCCGTAGCCCAGGCCAAGCGCGGTGGACACCCAGGCGATGACGGTTCCGACCGCGATCGCCACCAACCCGCCGGGCACGCCGCCGAAATATCGCACACCGCCAAACCAGTTGGCCAGGATAACGGCGAAGCAGACCACGCCAATGACCGGGGTGCTGAAGACCAACGCCGCGGGCCGCATGGAGATGAAGGTTATCGAGATGCCCGCCAGCGAACCGAGCAGCGCGGCGCGCGGGGTGATTTTCCGGATGTATGGGCCGATGAAGCCGCCGGCCATAAGGACGAAGCTCTGGATGAACACCCAGGTGAGCCCTGCTTCCCAGGCCTGAATTGGATCCTTGGTGGCAAGCTTGATCGGTAGCATCACCACAAAAGTAACCACGAACATGTGGGGGACGCTGATACCCGAGGGCAACGCACAGACATCGGTGCGGCCGGTTTTGCGCGCCAGGTTCCAGGCGAGGAAAGCGTAATATCCAGTGCTGAGAAACAGCATCAACCCGAGCGCGGGCAGGATGCGGCCGAACACCAGCTCATCCGGCATTTGCAGCACGAACCGCAACAGGCCGGTCAAGACCAGTATGTTCACCAGGATGTTGGTGCCGAAACCGAACAAGGCATTCCAGTCACCGGAAACCCAGAACTTCGGCCGGAAACCGGCTGCTACATTTCCGCTCATTCTGCTGCTCCCTTCATCATGTTCTTGCCTGCAAGCGCCTCAATCACGAGGGCTGAGGGTGCGACCCAGCCGAAGATGCCGCCTTGTGCGGCAATCATGCGCAGTCCCATTTCGTGGAACTCAGGGAAGTATGATGCACAGCAGTCGGAGACGACGAGGCAGTCGTAGCCTCGGTCGTTAGCCTCTCGTACCGTGGTGTTGACGCAGACCTCAGTGGTGACGCCGGTAACCACGAGCTGCCGGATGCCGCGGTTTTGCAGGATGGCGTGCAGATCGGTGGCGAAGAAGGCACCTTTGCCGGGCTTGTCGATCACCGGTTCGCCGGCCGCTGGATAGAGCTCGGCAATGATGTCGTGGCCGGCCTCACCGCGGACCAGGATGCGACCCATCGGGCCGGAGTCGCCGATGGCTGTCGCGCTGCGGCCGCGGATTTTCTTTGCCGGCGGCAGGTCGGCAAGATCCGGGCGGTGGCCCTCACGGGTATGGATCACCAAGCTGCCGGCCGCGCGCCAAGCCGTCAACAATGCCGCGTTGGGTTCGATCGCTCGGCGCAGGTGCGAGACGTCGTTACCGAGCATTTCGCCGAAGCCACCTGGCTCGAGGAAGTCACGCTGCATGTCGATGATCAGCAGCGCCGCCGAACCCAAATCCAGGCTGTATTCGTAGGGTTTTGCCTTCACCAGCATGCTCGCCCCCGGTGGATTATTAATGCCTCTCCATGATGCAAATTTAAGGCCATTATTTGGGAATCGGATGGGCATCGACGAAGGCCGAAGCCTGAGGCACGATCCGGTCCATGCATCTCGACCTGAAACTGTGGCGGATGACCGCCGGCCAACGCGGCCGCATTGTCCTGTCCGCTTGTCTGGGCTTGCTTGCGCTGGCGGTCGGAATCGCTCGGTTTGCGTTTCTCGGGAGCTTTCTCGCAGGGGTGTTCCGGGGCTCGATCGAACTCTGGCCGTTGACCGCCGCCGCCGCGGCGGTCCTGCTGCGCGCCTGGCTGGATCACCATCGGACCATGATCGCTCACCGCACCGCCGCGCGCGTGCAGGAGACCCTGCGTGGCCGGCTGTTCGACAAGATTGTCGAACTTGGCCCCGCCTGGTTCGGGGCGGAGCGCACCGGTGGCGTGATGCTCTCGATGGTTGATGGCGTGGAGCAGCTTCAGTCGTTCTTCGGACAGTATCTGCCGCAGGTGACGATTGCGCTCTGCGCCCCGGTTGCAATCTTCGTATTTATTGCGTGGTGGGACGTTCCGGTTGCGGCCGTCATGCTGGCGGCTGCGCTGTTTACGCTGATCCTGCCGGCCACGGTGCACCGGAAGACGGAAAAAGCGTCGCATGCGCGACACTCGGCGTTCAAGTCATTCGGCGAGGAATTTCTTGACGCGGTTCAAGGGCTGCCGACGCTAAAGGCGTTCGGTCAGAGCTCGGCGTACGGGCGTATGTTGGCAACGAAGGCCCGAGCGCTGTCTGATAGCACGTTCTGGGTGCTGGCGCTGAACGTGATGACACGCGGGTTCACCGATCTTGGGACTGCATTGGGATCCGCCGCTGCCCTCGCGTTGGGGGCTTGGCGTGTCCGGCATGGCGAAATGAGCCTGGAGGCGCTGCTGATTGTTCTGATGGCTGGGACCGAAATCTTCCGTCCGTTACGGGATTTACGGGGTGTCCTGCATCAGGGGTTAAACGGGCAAGCGGCGGCGACGGGGATCAACGCCCTGCTTGACACGCCGGTGGCCGCGCTCAGCGGTGAGGTTTGCGCGGGATTAGCGCCGGAGATCGTGTTCGATGCCGTCACATTCGCCTATCCCGGCGGCCGGCGGGCGGCGCACACGGGGCTTTCATTCCGGATCGACGCCGGGGAGCGGGTGGCGATCGTCGGGCCGAGCGGCGCGGGCAAGTCGACCATCGTGCGGCTGCTGTCGCGGCTGTATCAGGCGCAGAGCGGGTGGATCCGTATCGGTGGACGTGATCTGCGCGACCTTGATCCGGCTCAGGTGCGCGGCATGATCGCTGTGGTCTCCCAGGACACCTACCTGTTCCACGGCTCGGTCGAGGACAACCTGCGCCTTGGCTGTCCGGAGGCGACCCGCGCGGAGCTAGTCGCAGCCGCCACCGCCGCGAACGCGCATGGCTTCATCGACGCCCTGCCGAACGGCTACCAGACCCTGATCGGCGAGCGCGGCATGCAATTGTCCGGCGGCCAGCGTCAACGTCTGGCGATCGCCCGAGCGCTACTGCGGGACTCGCCGATTTTGGTGCTGGATGAGGCGCTGTCGTCAGTCGACACGGAGAACGAGGCGATCATCCAGCAGGCGTTGGACAGGTTGATGACGGAGCGCACGACGCTGATCCTGGCACATCGGCTGTCCAGCGTAATTGGCGCCGATCGGATCCTGGTGCTGAAGGACGGCGCGATGGTGCAATCCGGCCGCCATCTGGAAATGATCCAACAGAATGGCCCGTATCGCGACCTGATGGGGCCTCAGCTCGGCGAACGCGAAGACGTCAGCGCGCCATTGTTGGTGGATGAGACCGCCGAGCCCGATACGCCGGCCGCGGGAGCCATTGTCGGCAGTCTGTCCCTGGAAGCTGGTCAGGTCACCTGGCGGGACACGATCAGTACTCTGCTTCGGGCGGTACGGCCCTATCGCGGCCAATTGGCAATAACCGTGGCGACCGGAATTGGGCGGGTGGTTGCATTCATCGGCGTTAGCGTGCTGGGCGCGCTCGTCCTGGGGGCAGTGCGCAATGGCTTGCCGACGGGCGCGCTGATTGCCGCGCTGCTGATCACTGCTCCCCTTGCCGGACTGCTGCACTGGCTGGAATCCTGGATCGCCCATGCGATGGCCTATGCGCTGCTGGCCGACATGCGGATCGACCTGTTCCGCAAACTGGATGCGCTGGCGCCGGCGTATCTGCTGCGACGGCGGTCGGGCGATCTGGTAGCGCTGGCTACCCAGGACGTCGAGACGGTCGAATACTTTTTCGCCCACACCATCGCCCCGGCGATCGTCGCGGTGCTGGTGCCGGTCAGTGTGCTGATTGCGATGGCGGTGATCGCCTGGCCATTAGCTTTGGTGCTGGCGCCATTCCTGATCTATGCCGGTGCGTCCCCGGTGCTTGGCCGGCAGCGCATCGATCGGCTGGGATCGGCTGCTCGCGGCGCGCTGGGAGCGATGGGGGCGTTCGCGACCGAGACCATTCAGGGGCTGGCGGAACTGGTGATGTTCGGCGCGGCGGGACGACGCCGCGACGGGTTCATGGCAGCGGTCGCGAGCTACCAGAGGCTGAGGCTGTCACTGCTCGCCGATTTATCGCTCCAAGCGGTTGTGCTGGAGGCGCTCACCGGTCTGGGCGGTCTGGCAGTGGCGGCCGTGGGTGCCATTTTGGTGACTGACGGCATGATCGCCCCGACGACGTTGCCGCTGCTGGTGCTGATATCGGTGGCCGCGTTCCTGCCGGTCTCCGAGATCGCACAGGTGGGACGCCAGCTTGCGGACACGATCGCCTCGACGCGGCGGCTGGCAGTGGTACAGGCCGAACCGGTGCTGATCCGCGATGGCGGTGGCGATCCGGGGGATGTAGCAGAACTGAGGTTCGAGCACGTCGGCTTCGTCTATCCAGGGCGGACGGCGCCAGCGCTGCGGGACGTTTCGTTTGTCGTGCCGGCTGGCTCAACGGTGGCACTCGTCGGGCCGTCGGGCGCCGGCAAGACGACCGTGGCGAATTTGCTGCTGCGCTTCTGGGATCCGTCGAGCGGTTTGATCCGACTTGGCGACATCGACCTGCGGGAGCTCAAGCTGGACGGGCTGCGTCGGCGCATCGCGTTGGTGGCGCAGGACACCTACCTGTTTAACGACACGCTCGAGGCGAACGTGCGGATGGCTCGGCCCGAGGCTTCCGCGGAGCAAGTTGCGCTGGCGCTGTCTCGAGCGGCTTTGGCTGATTTTGTCGGTGGTTTGCCGGAGGGATTATTGACGCGCGTGGGTGAACGCGGCGTGCAGCTTTCCGGTGGGCAACGGCAACGGATAGCCATCGCGCGCGCTTTCCTGAAGGATGCGCCGCTGGTGATCCTGGACGAGGCAACATCGCATCTCGATACGATCAGCGAGCAGGCGGTGCGCGGGGCGCTCGACGCGCTGATGGCGGACCGGACGACGATTGTTATCGCGCACCGGCTTTCGACGATACGAGCGGCGGATCTTATTTTGGTGCTGCGAGATGGTCAGGTAGCTGAAGCAGGGACGCACGACGCGCTGATGGCGCGCGGCGGCTTCTATGCGAGGCTGGTCCTGCCGCGTGGCAGCGGAACGGCTCGTGCTTACGCGTAGAGTCGGGTGCTTGGCACCCCTACCACGTCGGGACGAAGCTACTTGATCTTGGCTTCCTTGAACTTGACGTGCTTCCGCACGACCGGATCGTACTTGTTCAGCTCGAGCTTCGTCGTCTGCGCCCGCGCGTTCTTTTTGGTCACGTAAAAAAATCCCGTATCCGCCGTGGATACCAGCTTGATCTGAACGGTGTTTGATTTAGCCATCAGCCTGTTCCTTGAAAGGGCACAACTAGAGGCCCGATGAGGGGCGGCAAAATGCTGAACAACCCCGCCGCAGTCAAGAATGTCTGTGGCGGCGGGGGTTCAGCCGGGGATGCTACCGGCTCGCCTTCAGCGCATCCCACCAGGGGCAAACGCCGTCCATGCGATCGTAGTTGCCATCGAGCACCTGTAATGGCGCCCAGTTCGGCTCGGGCGTGGGCATCGGCGGGGCGCCCGGCGGAGGTGGACCGTCGCCCAGGGACTCGAACAACCCTTGGTGGCCCCAGAAACTCTTCACGGCCTTCAACTCTGTCGGCTTCCAGTCAGAGCCGATTTGACGGCCACCCCATCCGTGCTCAATCAGGAACGAAGCGGGCGTGTGCATGTAGAACGACGTCATGAAATCGTTAGGATGCCGGCCGAGTTTAACCGCGACGCGGTCTTCGCTCTGGGCCATATCGTAGCTCTGGCCAACATCGTCGAGCGAGTAAAACTCCATCATCAGATGGTGCATCCGGGGGCGCGACCCCTGAGCGAGGGCGAGACTATGATGGCGTGGGTTCACGTGCATGAAATAGACCGAGATCGGCGGCCCAATGAAGTCGCTGATCTGGAAGCCCAGAAGGTCCTGATAGAAACTCAGGGCAGCGTCAATGTCAGGCACCACGAGCACAGCATGCCCCACGCCCTGTGCCCCAGTGCGAAAACCTCCGGTCGTTCGCCCTCCGCGGAAGGGTTCGCTGGCGATTTCGGCGCCGTGGAATGCCTCCACACGATTGCCAGCGGGGTCGCGGAACGAAATCACCTCGGCGACGCACCGTTGATCTGCCGCAGCGCGATCTTCCCGCTGCACCGCGACCCCGGCGTTCTCCAACCGCGCCGCCAGTGTCTGGAGCGCTGATGCATCCGCGACCTCCCACCCGAAAAACTGCTCTCCATCCGGCCGTCCGCCGTCGAAGATCACCCGCTGCTTCCGATCATCCATACGAAAAGCGCGCATGGCGCCGCCGCGGTCGGTGGGCTGCAGTCCGAGTTGGCCGGTTGCCAAACTGGTCCAGTCATCGAGTTTGGAGGTCCCGACCCAGAAGTAGCCCATAGCCTGAACGGTCACAGCGATATCCTCCCTCTCTGCCGGCGGGTCTTCCCGCTCGACTACGGTTTTTGCACCTCGTGCAAGCTTAGCACGGCTATCACGATTGGTAACTACCGCGCACCCTGACGACGACTAACCGCCAACGCTATGATGCATGGGCAGGCCGCTCGCCAGCAGCCTGATAGGCTCCATGACCGCGCGGCTTTGCTCGGCGTCGCAGGTCCGTCAGATCTGCTCGATCCCGCGCCGCACTGCGCATCAGAGCGTCGCGGCCGTATTCGTATTGCACCGGACAGGCAATGTCGGCCACGCCGTAATCGGCCGCAGCGCGTGTGGCGAACCCCGGATCCAACCGGTGCGGCCGAGCCAAGGCGACCAGATCAGCGCGTCCGGCGGCCAGGATTGTGTTCACCTGGTCGGCCGAGGTGATCGATGGTCGTTCCGGTCATGCCGTGGTCGATCTGGAAACCGCCCTTGCTGGCGCGCTCCCCGGCCACAAGGCCGATCTGCGGCTATGGCTGCGCATGCTATCTTGCGTCAACCTTGTGGAAGCCGAGATCCGCCGTCGGCTGCGCGAACAATTCGCTACCACGTTGCCGCGCTTTGACCTGCTGGCGTAGCTCGACCGCATGCCGGATGGATTGACCCTTGGCGAGATCTCTCGCCGCATGATGGTGTCCAACGGCAATGTCACCGCCCTGGCCGCCGGGCTTGTCGCAGAGGGGCTGGTCGAACGCCGGGCAGAGGCCGCGGACCGGCGGATACAGCGCCTGTGTCTGACACGCAACGGCCGGCGCGCGTTCGAAATCCAATCGGGGGAACATGAAAAATGGATCACGGAGCTATTCGCGCGTATTCCGAGCAACGACCGCGCCACGCTGCACCGCCTGCTGGGTGTGCTGAAGTCGGGCGTGCGGCAGGCCTTGCGGAGGCAAGTTGATGAACCCGACCACCTACAAGGCCCGCGTCCTGGTCGCTGCGCGATCGTGCGCAGCAGTGGAGAACGTGCCATGACCGAACTGACCGTCCTACAGCCGCCCGGCTGGCCGTCGCCTAAGGGGTACAGCAACGGCGTCGCTGGCACGGGCCGCGTTGCGATGATCGGCGGCCAGATCGGCTGGGACGAACAGGGAAAATTCCCCGAAGGCTTTGTCGCCCAGGTCGCCCAGGCCCCGCGTAACGTGATAACGGTGGTGAGGGAGGCCTGCGGCGGCCCGGAGCACATTGCCCGGCTTACCTGGTATGTCGTTGACATCGAGACATACCGCTCGTCCCTGCCCCGGCTCGGAGCTGCGTACCGCGATACGCTTGGCCGCTGGTATTCGGCCATGACTTTGGTGCAAGTTGCCGCACTGGTGGAGCGCGAAGCACTGGTGGAGATCGAGGCAACGGCGATTCTTCCGAACTAGCCACGAATGAACGAACGCCGCCCTATGCGTGCCGCTACCGGGCGGGCCCGGGGGCGTCTTGTAGTGTCCAGCATCGCGCATCATCTATAGGCAGGTTCGGGACTGGAATCTCAGCATGGCAGCCGCAGACGTATTCGTATTTAAGAACTCTGGATTGAATGCATTTCTGTTTGCCGAAGTGGGCACCGAGCTGAATGGGTCATCGTTGACCATCCTTTCAGTGCTCGCTCGATTGGGGCAGGACCCTTGGGCCGAGGCCGCGAAGTGGGCGACATTGCCGAAAGCGGCGACAATTGATCGGCTGACGCAAAGCATCTCTCAGATGCCGCTGTCACCACAGGCCCTTGGCGAGGCACGGGCGACAGCAATTCGGCTGATCAAGCTGTTACCGTCTCAGTCCGCGCGTCCGGCAGAACCAGCGGCAGCCAGCAGGAGGGTGGCGCCGAAATGGGTGCTGGTGGCTGTCTGTTGCGTCGCCGTGGCGCTGGGGCTTGCCTTCACGATAATGCCCGGCTCAACGCCGGCCAATACCGTGGCGGCGATCAGCGATCTGTCCGGGGCACATCCGCCGGTAGCTCCGAAGTGACCATCACTCCTCCTTCGTAAGCCGCTTCCGGATATCGAGCAGTTCGCGGCGCCGCGCCTCGCTGGTTTCGGGATACCGCATCTTCAAATGCCGCAATGTATTTAGGATGACGTGGGACACGATCAGGCGGGCATTTTGCTTGTCGTCGGCCGGAATAACATACCACGGCGCACGATCGGTACTTGTCGCTGCCAGGCAATTTTCGTAGGCGGTCATATATTGCTTCCAGTATTGCCGCTCTTCGATGTCCGCTATACTGAACTTCCAGTTCTTTTCCGGCTCGTCGATCCGGGCGAGGAAGCGCTTCCGCTGCTCTTCTTTCGACAGGTGCAGGAAGAATTTGATGACACGGGTGCCGTTGTCGTGGAGGTGACGCTCCAAGCCCAAGATCGAACGATAGCGGCTGTGCCAGGGGGAATGCTCGTTGGCAATTCCGTCAGGCACCCCTTCATTACGGAGAATCTCGGGATGAACTCGGACAATCAGGACTTCCTCGTAATATGAGCGGTTAAATATTCCGATTCGGCCCCGCTCCGGCAGATCCCGTGTTGTTCGCCATAAAAAATCGTGCTGCAACTCGGTCGCACTCGGGTGCTTGAAACTGGATACCTGGCACCCCTGCGGATTGATCCCGGACATCACATGCCGGATCACGCCGTCCTTGCCCGCCGCATCCATCGCCTGAAAAATCAGCAGCATTGCAAAACTGTCGGATGCATACAGAAGCTGCTGCTGCTCGCTGAGCTCATCGACGGCGTGCGCCAAAAGCTCCTTGTAGTGAGTTTTCGATTTGTAAACGGGATCGACCGTGGTTGGCCATTTGTCCAGATCGACCTTGTGGTCTTCGCGAACACGGAAGTCTTCGGCGTCGATTTTCATGCTGCTACCGATCCTGCCCGACCAATTATCGGAGTGACCATAGTCAAGCGAAAGCCGGAGCAAAGGGCAACCGCTATTTGGCCGCCAATCGCTCGGGCTCGGACGGCTTCATTGAACGCCACCGGCGTCCTAGGCGCATATCCCATCGCCGCGCGGGGCTCTTGACATCCTTATGCTCATTGCTAGCATTAGCTCACTAATGCTCAAACAGAGCATAAACAGGAGGAGCTCATGTCCGCTGCCGCGCTTCAAGATCGCACAGCCCCGCTATACGAACGGGTCAAGACGCTGATTTCCACCTATCGAGTGGCCGGTATTTGCCGAAGATATCGAAGCCATTCTGCACCTCAAGGGGCAGCGCGACGCGGTGATCCTGGCACACAACTACATGACGCCGGAAATCTTCCACTGTGTCGCCGATATCGTCGGCGACAGCCTGGCGCTCGCTCGGGAGGCCGTGAAGGCCGACGCCAAGGTCATCGTCCTGGCCGGCGTGCATTTCATGGCGGAGACGGCCAAGCTTTTGAACCCCGACAAGACGGTGCTGATTCCGGACAGCCTTGCCGGGTGCTCGTTGGCAGAATCCATTACGCCAGAGGATGTAAGGTTGATGCGGCAACGCTATCCCGGCGTGCCCGTTGTAACCTACGTCAATTCGTCCGCTGCGGTGAAGGCGGAATTGGATATTTGCTGCACCTCCGGCAACGCGCTGAAAATTGTGGAGTCACTCGGGGTCGACACCGTGATCATGCTGCCGGACGAGGTACCTGGCGCAGAACATCGCGGCACAGACGCGGGTGAAGGTGCTGACCTGGGCCGGCCACTGCATGGTGCATGAACGCTTCACCGCGGCCGAAGTCCGGGCCCTGCGTGAGGACCATCCGGGCGTGACGATCCTGGCGCATCCGGAATGTCCGCCCGAGGTGGTCGCCGAAGCCGACTACGCCGGTTCCACCGCCGATATGTCCGCCTATGTCGGGCGCGTCAGGCCCGCGAAGGTAGTGCTGCTGACGGAATGCTCGATGTCGGACAATGTTTCGGTTCATTATCCTGACATCGAATTCGTGCGCCCGTGCAATTTGTGTCCGCATATGAAACGGATCACCTTGCCCAAAATCCGGCGCGCCTTAGAAACGATGCAACAGGAGGTGACGATCGATCCGACTCTGGCTGCCCGTGCGCGCCGCTCCGTCGAGCGCATGCTGGAGGTGCGGTAGTGGCGCCGTTGCCCATGGTCATGGTCGAACCGGCGGTGCGGGCGGCGTTGCTGGAGGATCTCGGCCGAGCGGGAGATTTGACCACCGATGCCATTGTTCCGGCTGAGGCGAGCGTCCGCACGGCTCTGGTCGCGCGCCAGCCGGGCGTAGTCGCGGGGCTGGATTTCGCAGCCGCGGCTTTTGGGCTGATCGATCCCGCGATCCGGATGACGGTGGCGTTGCCCGATGGCAGCCGGCTGCGCCCCGGCGACACGATTGCCACCATCGTCGGGCCAGCCCGAGGCATGCTGACGGCGGAACGCACTGCCTTGAACTTCCTTTGCCATCTCAGCGGGGTCGCCTCGGCGACACGCGGGATCGTAGATGCGATCGCTGGAACTCGAGCGCATGTTTGCTGCACGCGGAAAACCATGCCTGGATTGAGGTTCGCGCAGAAATACGCAGTCCGGGTCGGCGGTGGCTCCAACCACCGCTTTGGGCTGGATGACGCCGTGCTGATCAAGGACAATCATGTGGCGGTCGCCGGCGGCGTACGCCCCGCGATCGAACGTGCAAGGTCTGGTGTTGGACATTTGGTGAAGATCGAATTGGAGGTTGATACGCTGGCACAGCTGCAGGAGGCGCTGACCCTAAAAGTCGATGCCGTGCTGTTAGACAACATGGGCCCGGATTTGCTGCGGCAGGCGGTCGCGATGGTGGATGGCCGGGCGATCACCGAGGCGTCTGGGCGCATCCGCCCGGACACGGCGCACGCCATCGCTGCGAGCGGAGTTGACCTGTTATCGGTGGGCTGGCTGACGCACTCCGCCAGCGTGCTGGATATCGGCCTGGATTGGTTGGGGCCCGCCTAGCCTGTCATTTTGATCGTTAAGCAGCGTAGGATTTTGAAGATTAGTTGGCGCGGTCCCTACAATCCTGTTGTCCGATTTGCCGATGACCGTCGAGGGTTTCCGGACACTTTAGAACTGACCGCAAAGCCCCGAACGGCTTCCTGTGCCGCGGTCGCGGGAAAGGGGCTTAGCGAGCCGAAACCGAGTTTCCCTCTGTCTCGACTGGATCAGCGCTCTGCGCGGACCGGCGATCCAGGCGCTGCTGCAAAGCGGGGCGTTGCAACTGACTCTGTTCGATCAGCGCGACATGGCCAGCGTCACCGCGCCCGAGTTTCCCGGCGAGCGGCTGATTGTGTGCCGCAACGCCGATCTCGCCGCCGAACGCGCCCGCAAGCGCGAGGACCTGCTGGCCGCCACCGAGCGCGATCTGACCCGCGTCAGGGCCGCGGTCGGCCGCAAGCGCGCTCCGTTGCGGGGCACGACTGAGATCGCGCTCGCGGTCGGCGCGGTGCTCAACGGGCACAAGATGCGCAAGCATTTCAATCTCGAGATTACTGACGCGGCGTTCGGTTTCACCCGCAAGACCGCCGAGATCGCCGCCGAGGCCGCGACCGATGGCTTGTATGTCGTGCGCACGAACCTCGCCGCCGACGTGCTGAGCGATGCCGAGACCGTGCGCAGCTACAAATCCCTGGCGCTGGTCGAGCGCGCATTTCGCTGCATCAAAACCGTCGATTTGCAGGTCCGTCCGGTGCATCACTGGCTGGCCGATCGGGTGCGCGGGCACGTGTTTCTCTGCATGCTGGCCTATTACGTCGAGTGGCATATGCGCCAGCGGCTGGCGCGCGATGCTGTTCGACGATGACGACAAGCAGGCCGCCGAGGCACGCCGTGCCAGCGTGGTGGCCAAGGCACCTCGCTCGCAGGCTGCGGTCACCAAGCAGACCACCGGGCTGACCGCGGACGGATTGCCGGTGCACAGCTTCCAGTCGCTGCTGGCCGACCTGGCGACGCTGGCGCGCAACATCATCGTCACCGCGATTACGCCGAATTATCCGATGACCGTGACGACCAGGCCAACGCCGCTCCAACACAGGGCGTTCGAGTTGCTGCGGGTGGAAGTGTAGCCAGTAACAGCGCGGAGGGTTATTGTTGTATTACAGTTGCTTGCGTCAATTCAACGAAGGAAACTCGGCTTAAACCACCCGTCGCAGTCGCGGTTGACTGCGGGCCGGGGGCAGATCAGCCCTGGTCACGACCCAAGCCGCGCCGTCTGGCCCAGAAGGGCAGGGTGAGCCAGCGTGATTCCACAGAGTAATAGGCCGCGAGGTGGTCGCGATAGGCATCGACGACGCGGGCGATGATGCGTTGGTAGTCCCCCAAAGCGTCGGTGTCGCCCGCCAGGGCTCTTCTCAGGGTGTTGGCAGCCATCAAGCCGGAATAAAGCGCGTTGAACAGCCCTTGGGACGACAGCGGGTCGCAGGCGAGGGCGGCGTCGCCGACCGCCAGCCAGCCGGGGCCGGAGGCGGCCTCGATCCAACTGCTGTGCGCGGCGCAGTATCCGCCTGGGCTGTCAGGACGGAAATCCACTTCGGCAAGCAAGCGGGCCAGATCGGGCTGTTCATGGGCGTGGTTCATGAGCCCCGTTCCGGCCAAACCCTTTGTAGTCGGCAAATCCGCGTCGGTGTGGAAAGCCAGGACCCGGCGACCGTTCGGCACGGGGGCTGTATACCACCAGCCAGTTTTGTCGGCGATGGTGACGGTCGTGCCGGCATCCCCCCGCGCGATGCCGTGGGTCCAGCTACAAACGAGGCGGTCGCGCGGCTGGAGCCGGCCACCAAGCAGCCTGACCAAAGGGGCAACGCGGCCGCCTGCATCGACCACGAACCGGGCGGTGATGACCAGCGCCCGCCCATGGCGGTTTGCGGCGAGCCGCCAGCCGTTTTGCGAGCCCACCAGATGCGTCAAGCGAGCAGGCGCCACCATAGCGGCTCCGCGGCCGATGGCGTGCTGTCGCAACCACGCATCAAAACGGGGACGGTCGAGGTGCCATCCTGGTCCGTCGGGATCGCGGATACTGTCGGCGTACACGGGTTCCGGCCCGCCCCACAGGCTCCGAGCGGCGTAGCGGGAGGCGTGGCCCTGGCTCTGAAACGACTCCCACAGTCCCATGTCCCGGAACAGCCGCCGGGTGGCGGCAGGAAGCGATTCGCCGATGCGCGCGCCAGGAGGCGGTGTCTCGTTCATCCCGATACGGTCCAGCAGAAGCGTCCGATGGAATGGAGCGAGCATCAGGGCCGTGGCGGCGCCGGCCGGACCAGCGCCAACCACCACGACATCAGCCGTCAGTTCCATGCCCTCTGCAGACTCAGCGATGGAGCGAGCGGGGTAGCCTGCGCACCTTGTCGATCCCTGACAGGTCGGTCACATCGCTGGCCGCCGTTCGTTTCAGTAGTGGGGTGCCGCCAATCGGCTGGTGCCGATCTTCCACCTCTATCGTTGCCGGGAAAAAACCGTCTTGCGGACCCGGATGGCTTTCCACCACACCCAGATGGTCGAAATGTGCGATCATATTGTTGATCTGGGTGACGTAGGGGGCTTTCAAACCCAACGGGGCGTCCCAATCGGCGCGGCGGCCGAAGGCAGCCTGCCGCTCGGGCAAAGGTTGTTCTGTATCCATGACGACATCGTAGTCCTGCCGCGTAAGTACCTGGTTGGGCACCCGGGCGGGCCAGAAAGTAGGAACGTAGGGATCGTAAGCCTTGTTGTAGCCGGAGCGGCAACTGGCGGTGTCGCACTGCCAGGGCACCGCCATCCACCGGCTGATGCCGCCAGGCACCTGCGGCCCCAGGCAGCCGTTGGGCGCCGAAGCGATGGCGTAGGTCAGAGTCATGCCGTAGTCGGGTTCCACCCAGCCGGCTGGGGCGTGAGCGAAGCGGAAGGGCGCGCGGTACAGTGCGATCTGGCGCACCGGCCAGGTCATCTCGCAACCGGGGTGGAACGCGTCGGCCAGACAGAAATCCAACGCCGCCTTGGTCAGCATATTCCCCTGCTCTGCTACCGGCACATCCTCGATGCGGCGGGGGACAGGTCGGTCGGGGTCGTAGTCGGTGTCGAAGTGGCCCGCCGCCCACTGTTCCAATTGGGAGAGTTGCAACATGCTCAGGCTGCTGTGCTGGCGAGGCGACAAAGCCGGCGGCTGGTTCATGGCGTCGCCATACACCCACGGCCAGGGCACCGGCGCCCAACTGT
Source organism: uncultured Alphaproteobacteria bacterium (assembly GCA_963819345.1). Lineage (GTDB taxonomy): Bacteria > Pseudomonadota > Alphaproteobacteria > Acetobacterales > Acetobacteraceae > Rhodopila. Next base: position 68,525 of record CAWFVX010000017.1, on the reverse strand, counting down.
CGACGGTGTCGTCGCTGTCCAGGCTGTAAGTGCGGAACTGGTTTGCAATGACCTTGCGCCATTCGCCATCGGACGGATCGGTTGAAGCGAGACGGGCGATAACCGCCGGGGTGAGGTCGAACAGGCCCTTCCACCCGAAACCGGCCGCGAAGCCTTCGTTGACCCACTGCAGGCCGGCCATTCGCTGGAAAATGGGCAGGATGTCGTTGGTGAAGGACGGGCGCGCCGGCTTGTTGAGCCAGCCGTTCTGCACGGCAAGGTCGCGCATCAGATCCCAAAGCGTCCGGACAGACTTCCGGCACGGGCCATAATTCGGCGGCGCCACCACGACCCAGGCTGGCTCCACCGCCAGCGCCTTGCCCGCCAGGTTCACCTGGGCAGTGACGGGTCCGTCGGCCACGTCGTCGTACCAGGTATCGTTGTTGGCAAAGGTCACGGCGATAGCACCAGTGTAAGATCCGGACACACCGTGGCCGCCCAGCACCAGCAACCGGCCGGCATCATCTGTCAGCACCGATCCCAGGTAGACCGGAATCCCCATGAAGGTGCCGTCATCGAAACGCTTTTCCGGTTGGCTGACACCGGAAATGCTGCATGCGGACGGCGTGATCGCCAGGGCTGCGCGGTTCGAAACCATCGGGTTTCGCAAAGTGGTTGGGATCGAGCCCGGCGCTGAAGCCTCCGGAATATCCAGCGCCAGCTGAAAGCCGTACCAGGCAGCCTTCTTATTCGCCAACTGCACCGTCCAGACAATGCTGACATCTGCACCGGTCAATTCGCGTACAACCACGCCTGCGGCGTTGAGGCCGTAAATGCGGAAGCGCGCCGCCTCGCGTTTCAGGGCACCAGTGTTGTCGCGATATGAGCCAGCCGGAAGAGGCAGTGGATCGGGCACTTCAGGACCCAAGTACCACTCCGTCGGACTATTGCCGACGCGGGCGACGCCGATGGATGGATAGATCGCGGCCTTGACGATCGTTGCGTCCGATGGCGCGTGATCGGTGGCTGTTGTCGCCATGGATAAGTTCCCCCTTGAGTATCAATTGCTGTCACTCAGCGCCTCGTGCGGTCCGAGCATCGCGTCATTCTGCGGCTGACGTTTTCATCGTACCATTTGCCATTCCCAGTGCGGCCCGGCGCCGCCAGAACGTGGCGTCAGGCCATCGCCCCTCCAGACTGTAGAAGCGCGTGCGCTCTTCCAGGTAAGCAGTGTGTTCGCGCCGCAGGATACGTGTGTATCGCTGCGTCGTGTCCGGTCGACCTCGCATGGCATCCAGAGCCACGAACGCCGCCAATCGGCCGGTGCGCAGTGCTTTCAGGATGCCTGCGGACGACAGCGGATCCCAGGCGCAAGCGGCGTCTCCGGCTGCGACCCAGGCGGCGCCCTGCGGCGTCACCAGGTGCTGTGTTCCGGCCGCCCAGAGTTGGGGCGGGCCCTCCATGGTGCCGCTTTGCGCCCTCGCCCTGGTTGGCCCTGAACGTTCGAGGTGAGCCCCCCATGCGGCGGCATCCCGCAGGCGCGCCGCGTGGATGAGATCGGCGTCGCTCATCCACGCGACCAGCAAACGTGAATCGGGTACTACGGCCGAATACCACCACCCATCCGGATCGGCTTCGGCCAGGGTTTCGCTGTCGTCGGGCGGAAAAGCAATCTCGTAACGATACGTGACCGACACACCCACCAGCCTGTCCTGACGATAGAGCTGTGCACCCTGACCGACTGAGAATCGTGCCGAGCGCCCGGTCGCGTCGATGACAAAACGCGCATCGATCAAGATTGGCCCTCGATCGGAGCCAATTTGAACGCGCCAGAGTCCGGCCTCGCGTCTGGCCGCGACAAATGGGGCCCGCCGTTGCACGCACACGCCGGCGTCCGAGGCGCAGTCCGCCAACATGGCATCGAACCGCCTGCGATCCAGGTGCCAGCCGCTGCCGCGCGCTGACAGCAGGAACTCGTTCTGGTGAATCCGGTCGCTGCCCCAGCAGGCCGCGGTGCCGTGCGATTCCAGGAAGCCTTCTGCACGAAATCGCTCCCAGCAGCCCAGGCCTGCCAGCAAGGCCTGACCGCCGGGCGCAAGTATTTCGCCGATACGTGCAGCGGAGTAGTCGGACGCCTCGACCAACAGCACGCGCAGTCCGGCGTCGACTTGTTTCAGGGACAGCGCAGCCGCTGTCGCCGCAGGACCCCCGCCCAGAATGGCGATATCGAACAAGGTTGCGGTCTCACCCGGCCTTCAGGCGCTATCGCCGGTTTCGGTCAGAACGAATGGCGGGTCGAATGGGCCGGGGTTCACCGCCTGCACGACAAAACCGCGATCAGCCCACAGGGTGACCATCTGCAGATCACCCGCATTGGTCGTCTGTGTCGGCGACCACGCCGTGCCATTCACGATCATTGGCCGATGCGCCGGCCACCAATAGGTAAGCTGTGCGATCGGAACCACCGGATCGCCGGTCGAGGCCGGGTCGATGTTGTTCCAATCTCGGTATGTAATGTCGACCGGCTGGGTCGAGCATTCGTTGAAATCGGATTGCCAGGGCACCCCGCTGTATTTGGTAATGTCGCCCGGCTCCAGCCCAGCCGCCAGGTTTGCCGCCGTCGCCGGCGCGCCGCTCGGCAGATCGGAGGGTTGGCTAAGCACGCCCTGGGTCGCCGATGCATGGCGGATCCGATACGCCCGCGCATAGATCGCCGGGTTGCGCATAATCCAGGTCGCCTCGCCGCCGGGACAGAATGAGCCTCCCAGAGCATTGCCGAGCACACCGTGGTCAAGCGCCCGACCCTCTCCGCGATGCAGCGGCGGGGGAACGAAATCCTCGCGCGTTTCGTCGATGAAATTGCCCTCTGCCCATTGTTTCATCAGGAACAACATCGTGTCCGTCAGGCGCAGGAATTTCGACGGCGCTTCGTTGGACAGCGGATTGTCGCCACACAGCAACGGCATGGCATAGAGGTGGGCGTCCGGCCGGTGTGGACTTGGCGGCACCAGCAGGTCGTTTTCCTGTCCTGCTTTGCGCAGCACGTTGTAGACGAACATGCGCATGTCGCGACGGCGCCGGCGATCCGCAGGATCCTCATTTTCATAAGGTGGGATCGACAATTCCTTGATATTGAGGTTACCTCCTGGCCCAGTGTCGTGCGGATCGCCCCCGGTGGTGGGATCGAGATCCATCACGTTTGAGTAATAACCGGGGCGCTCCAGGATCGGCTCGATGTCGCGCTGAAAATACGGCTTGTACTGCGTGTTCCAGGTTGCCAGACGGCGCCACAGCGTTGGGTCGGAGTCCGGGGTGGGCTGATGCTGCGTGCCGTCGAACGGCGGGATGCCATATAGAAACGGCATATAGGCGAAATAACGCACGGAGATGTCGAAGATCAGGTCGTCCATTGTGATGATATCGGTGATCTGCGGCGCGTAGCGCGGATAGCCAACGATCACCCAAGCCGGATCGTCCACCGCAATGCTGCCGGTCGCCCATTCGGCAGGCGGCGGCTGCCCATCCATCTCCAGCACGGTATAGGCGAGCGAGGCGGTCACCGGGCCGTCGGAAATATCGTCGAACCAGCCGTCATTGTTCGCATAGTTCTCGATCTTCGGGTTGCCGAAGCCGGTCTTCATGGTTCCGGAATCGCCGAGGCCACCGAGCACCAGCAGGCGGTTGGTGTTGTCTTGCTGGGTGCAACGAAGTTCGCCCAGCGTGGTGACGGAGTTCGGCACCAGTTGCGGCGGAAACGTCTCCGGGCCGTCGCTCGTGCCCTGCTTAAAGCTTGCAACCTGCTTCGCCGCGTCCTTGAACCACACGGTGCGTGGCCCCGGATCGATGATCAGCTTCTGGCGTTCCTCGGTGTCGGTGATGTCCGCGTTCCGCAGCGCGTGGCCAGGACTGTAGCCATGCTCGCCTTCGGTCTGCAGGAACTCGTACCAGCTAGCCTTTTTGTTGGCAAGATAGACAGTCCAGTGGATGTCATCGATCCGGACCTGACGGCGCTGTCCGGAATGCCGATCGATGATCGTTAGTTTATCGCCGACCTTCAACTCCCGGCCGTCGGTGCTGGCATCATCATAGATGAACACGCGAAACCGGGCGGCCTGTCGCCGGATCCGTCCCTCCGCGTCCTTGAATTTGCTGACCGGCTGTTCTTTGCCGTCCTTCACGATGGGGCGGCCCTCTGAATCGCAATCGATGGGCAATCCGCCGGTGGTTTCCGGCGCGATGTAGAACGAGGTCGGGCTATTACCGACCCGCGCGATCCCAATCGCGGGATGGATGCGGAATTTCGTTGCCATATTGGACCCTCCCTGCGGATCGCGTCCGGTCAATCCATGAAGTTCAGCGATACCGCACCGAGCCGAAGCGCGTCGCTCGCGAGTGTGCCGTCGAGGTTGAGCGCGACAAGATCGACCTGGAAGTCGGTGGTGCCCGTGGCCGCCAGCTTGCGTACCGCGTTGGATGCGTCGAAGCGGAAGCTGGATGGAGTCTTGTGATGCGGTGGGCGTAGGTCAAACCGGTTTCGTGACGGTTGTGGAACGTCGCAATGACCGGGGCCGCCGACACACAGGCCGGTAAACACATTGACCTGTCCGACGTAATGGTCGTTGCCCTTGGTCGGTGTGGCGAGGCCGGCGTCGGGGGTGTTGAGGAAGGCGCGAATGAAGAACCCCGGGCGGGCGACCTGCTGCACGGCATGCAGCCGGATCTCGGCGCGCTTATGGGTCGTCAGCACCTGCGGATGAATGGGGGTCGCGGCCGAGCGGAAGCGCTGTAGCGCCTGGGTGTGGCCGGTCGGGAATACATGCGTTGCCATGGCATATTCGTAGCCAAGCTTACGGATGCTGGCGGTGTCGGCGACGGTCAGGTTCCAGGGTGGAAGTACGGCAGCAGGATTGTCCGGCCCAACACTGGGATTGCGGTGCTGCCACTCTGCCCATAGCCGATCAACATTGGCGTGATGTGCCCAGAAAATTGGGTCGAAGGCGGTAACGCCAGCATTGACCATGTCCCCGGTATACGGCTCCGCATCGACGATGGGCCGCCCGGACGCATAGTAGGGGTTCACCCCGCCGGAGTAGTTGTGAATGAGGTTGTGGATGTTCTCCAACGCCCCAAAGAAGCGGTCATTGCCCGAGCCGCTGGCAAAGTCGAAAAAATTCTGGATTTGTAGAACATTCTCGACATCGTCCGGCGCCGGGTAGGCTTCGAATATCAAACTCGCATTGCCTCCGGGCCAGCGGTTCCAGTGGAACAGCGTATTGACCCGTTCCAGCTCGGCTTTGATCGCCATGTCGCTCGTGGGGTTCTCGCCATAGGTGATGCCGGCAGCGGCGTACAGGCGCCAGCCAGAGTTGTAGGGCTTGTCGGCGATGCCGCGCAGAGCGCTGAGTACTGCGGGCGGCACCTGGCCACCCTCGGCAAGTCGTTGCAGACCCGCCGCGTCGATCCAACACTGGTAAGGCGTGGGAATGATGCCGTTGTCCAGCCCAAACTTCTCCGTCGCATCCTGCATCGACAGCGCCACATTGGCGGCGTCAGCGGTCCAGTCCCAGTATGGCAGCGTCACCGTCGGATCGACGTCCTGCAGGCGCAGCTCGAAGAAGTACAGATAGGCACGATGCCAGGTGAGGAATTCCTCCCAGCCGTGCTGGCACTGGTTGGCGTGAATGCGTGCCCAATAGGCGAAACTGCGCTCATCCTGATAGTAACTGTCGAGCGACTTCATTTTGGCGATCGCCGCGCGCAGGCGTCGCCATTCCTCATCCGTTAGACTCAGGATGTTCTTGCGCTGCTTCAATGCGCCAGTGTTGGCCAGCGCCTGGTTGGTCGGACCGTCGTGCGGGGCATAGGCTGCTTGTCCAGAGGCCAAGGCGCTTTGACGCATCGCGGTTGCCGCCGTCGCAGCGCCTTGATCGCAGGCGCCATCGGGACATCCGTCATCGATCCACCGCTCGATGAACTGGATGTCGGCTTCTTCCACCCGGGTGCCACCCCAGGGCAAAAGCGGAAACTGCGTGCCGTCAAAGGGAAACGCGCCACGCAACCCGCGGATCAGACCAGACGTGGCGCCGCGGCCAGGTTGCAGTTGCGCGGCGCCGTGGCCGCAGCAGTCATGCGCCGATGCGCCCGCTTCCGGCTCGGCGGCCGGAGTGATCATTCGCACGCCGTAGATCGACAGTGTCAACAATTCCGCAAGCGGCAGATGCCAAAAGCGCCCATAGCCTTGGTATGTCGCCGTGGACTGCCCCGTCGCGGCGTCGAGAATCGCCTGCACATGTTGGTACCTTGTCGAAACGTCCCGTGACTCAGAAGTTTCTTCCATATTTCATCCACCACGCAGTGAATTAGATCGACCTAGTCGTAACCGCGTTGAATTGCCGTGGGGCATGGACCATCGATGCAGTCGGCGCTGTGAGCATTGAAGGCGCCGGATCTCTATCGTCAGTCATTCTCGCCAGGGTTGTTCATCCGTCAAGTCAAATCTTTCGCAGGCGGAAGTATCGTTTGGGCCTTGACCGTTCTTTCGTACTGATAATAGGGTAAGGTGCTTGTGCTGACACGCTCCGATCGCACGGGGCGAATGACAATTCGGGGAACAAACCGATGCGGCTTGCACTTATCGTTCCGATTGCCTGCCTGTTATTACTTTGGGGCGGTTCAGGTGCTGCAGCGCAGCAACCAAATTGTGGCCGCACGATTGAGGCCGATATCGTCGCGATTGATCAACCGATCTTCCTTAATCGGCTCGGCGCCAGCATGCCGGGCGGCATGATCTACGCTCTGCGGCGCGATATCGTTGCTGGGTCAAATGGATCAGACATCACGGCCGGCAACGCGCGGCTCAATTCAGACCGGCGTCCGCGCCCGCTCGTGCTGCGCGTGCGCGTCGGCGATTGTCTGCATGTCCATTTCCAGAACCTACTGTCGCCGACGGCCTTGCCGCCTACGACGCCGCCGCAGCCCTGTCAGCAGAATGCGTACGCTGAGCAAACGTGCACGCGGGACGCCGGGGTGCATATTTTCGGCATGGAAGAGAGGGTGGCAAACGAAACGCTGATGGACGGCTCGTTTGTCGGCACCAACCCGTCCAGTCTGGTGCCGCCGTCGGGACGGATCGATTACATTGTCCGCGCGCCAGCGGAAGGCGTTTTCTTGATGTACAGCACTGCGGCGACCGCCTCGACCGCCAAATCGGGCGGTGGCCTGGGGGGACAACTTTCCGCCGGTCTGTTCGGCAGCGTCGTAGTAGAACCGGCCACATCGGAATGGTATCGCAGCCAGGTCACCAAGGTGGAGATGGACGCCGCGACCAAGGGCCATAGTGCCGACGGCCATCCGGTGGTGAATTATGCCGCGCTGCGCAAGGAACAGGACGGCAGTTGCACGCCTATTCTGCGGATGGTGGACGTGCGATACAAAGCCCGTCCAAATGGCGATTGCATACCGGCAGGCCGCGACCTCGTCACCTATTATGGCGATCTGACCGCGATGGTCACCGGGCCCAATGCCGGTCCGTTTCCGCCACAGGACACCGGGCCGTCCTTCAAATCCAATCCGGTCGAACCAAATCGCCACGAGCCGTTCCGCGAATTTGTCCAGCACTATCATGACATACTGACGGCCACGCAGGCGTTCCCGGCGCTCTATAACGCACCCAGCACCAGCTACGTATTGGGCAACGGCGGCGAGGCGTTTGCGATTAATTATGGCGCCGGCGGCATCGGCAGCGAGATCCTGGCCAACCGGCTCGGCGTCGGCCCGGAAGGTGGCTGCGTCGAATGTCGTTTCGAAGAATTCTTCCTCAGTTCATGGGCGGTCGGCGATCCCGCCATGCTGGTCAGCAACCCTGATGGCCTGAGGCCGAACATCACCGCGCCAACAGTTCCGTATCAACCGAAGACCACGCTGCGAACCGATGATCAGGCGGAATATCCGGACGATCCGTCCAATGTCTATCACAGCTATATCGGCGACCGCGTGATCTTCCGTATCGTGCATGCTGGCCAGCTCGTCACCCACCTGCATCATCTGCATGCGCATCAATGGCTGCACACACCGAACAGCGACACCAGCACCTACCTCGACAGCCAGTTGATCAGCCCCGGCTCGACCTTCACGCAGGAAATTGACTACGACGGCAGCGGCAATCGCAACCGCACCCCCGGCGACGCAATATTCCACTGCCATTTCTATCCGCATTTCGCCGCCGGCATGTGGGGGATGTGGCGCAACCACGATGTGTTCGAAGCGGGCACTGACCTGGCGAGTGACCCGACCCAGCAGTGGAATCGGGCGCTGCCGGACGGCGAGTTCCTGAAGGGCACGCCGATCCCCGCCCTGATGCCGCTGCCGACATTGCCGATGGCGCCGTTGCCGGCCCGCACCAAGTTGTGCCCGATCGACCGGCACTGGGATGGCAACCAAGTGCTGGGTCCGGACGGCAACTGCCCGCAGTTCGATGCCGCCACCGCGGCGGGAGAGGTAACCTACGTCGCCAAGGCCGATTTCGATGCGGGCCGCGATCCTGGATTTCCGTTCTACATTCCTGGCATCGCGGGCCAGCGCACACCGCATCCCCCGATGGGCTACGCGGCCGACAGCAGCCAGCAGCCGCAGGGCCAGACCCCTTGGCTCGATGGCGGGCTCGCGCGGCATGTAACTCTAGCCGGCGAGGTCTCCAACGACCACTACAATGCCTGGGACTTCAGCAAGGACCTCGACAGCATCGTGGCGATTCCCCTGGCCGAAGCTGGCACCCCGCTGGAGAAGCTGGCGATGCAGGCTCACAGCACCTGCACGCGGGACAGTTTCACGCCCGAGGGCCATGCGGGCAAGTATGTGCTGAATGGCGGTCCCAGCGTGCCGGGCGCCCCATACGCCAACCCGTCGTGGGGTTCGCGCGGCAACGTGCCGTGTGTCGATCTCGCGGATCCGGCGCCACCGGGCAGCGATCCGAAGCGGCCCGACCGGGTTTACAAGGCGGCCGATGTCCAGATGGATGTTGTGTTCAACAAAGTCGGCTGGCACTACCCGCAATTGCGCTTCGAGACGCTTTGGCAGGACGTGATGCCGACGCTGGCCGGGAAGTGGGCGCCGGAGCCACTGTTCATTCGCGCCAACTCCGGCGAGACCATCGAATTCTGGCAGACCAATCTGGTGCCGGCTTATTACGAACTGGACGATTTCCAGGTTCGCACGCCAACCGATGTCATCGGTCAGCATATCCACCTGGTGAAGTTCGACGTGACATCGTCTGACGGCGCCGCGAATGGGTATAATTACGAGGCCGGCTCATTGAGCCCCGATGCAGTGCGGGAGGAGATCGCGGGCATTCGCAAGGCCAACAATTGCGCGGCCGACGCCCCGATCTCTTTCCAGTGCCCGGTTGCCAAGGCGTCCGCCTGCCGATGTCGGCAAGGCACCGGCGGGCCAGGATTGGACGGGCGCACAGACGACGGTGGAACGCTGGTGGGCGGATCCGGTAATGGACAGCCGAGGCGTCGATCGAACCCTGCGCACGGTGTTCACCCATGACCATTTCAGCCCGTCGACCCATCAGCAGGCAGGCCTCTACAGCGGACTGTTAGTGGAGCCGAAGGCCTCGACATGGCGGATTGCGGCGATGACCGATCCGGCGACAGGCCAGGTCCAGTCGGACGTGGCGATGGGCGCGCGACCGGACGGCGGGCCGACAAGCTGGGCAGCCGACGTGATCACGCCGAACGCAGCGCAGAGCTATCGCGAGTTTGCCATCGAGTTCCAGGATATCCAGCTCGCCTATACCAACCAGAGTGTGCATCAGCCTGTTCCTTACCCATGCAGCGTCGGCACGCAGGCGGCGGCTTCAGGGACCACGCCCTATGACTGTAGCAAGGATGGTGCCCCTGACGGGAACACGACGTTCTGGGGTTGGGCCAGCCAGGCCAACGCACTCAACCGGCCCGGGCCGCCGCCGACCCCTCCAACGCCGCAACTTGATCCGCAATTGATCAGTGTCGGCGTCGGCGTTTCGAGTGTGAATTATCGCAGCGAGCCGTTGCCGTTGCGCGTGGCCGCCGCGTCCGGGACACATGATCCCACGGTGCCGGCGCAGGATCTGGCGTTGTCCTACGCTTCGATCGAACGAGAAAATCCCGCGCTGAATGGGCAACCGCCAAACACGCAGAAGCTGTGGCCGGACGATCCGGCCAGCACCGTGACGTATCCGGGCGGGTTCATCGGCGCCGGACCGGAGGATCCATACACCCCGTTGCTGCGCGCCTACCCCAACGATCAGGTTCAGGTGCGGGTACTGGTCGGCGCGCATGAGCTGAACCACAGCTTCGGCATCCACGGCGTGAAGTGGCTGGCTGAACCGTCGTATCCCAATTCCGGTCACCTCGCCGCGCAGCCGATGGGCATCTCTGAGCATTTCGAGCTGCTGTTCACCCTGCCGCCGGGCAGCACCGGCGCGCAGACCGACTACCTATACCAGCCGGATGCCAACTTCCCCGGCCAGCAGGACGGTCTGTGGGGCATCATGCGCTCGTACAACTCCGCGCAGCCGGATCTGCCGGCACTGCCTAACAACAAACCGGTGGCATCGGGTGGCGCGGCCAAGGTCTGTCCGGATGGCGCGCCGCACCGCGCGTTCGCGGTCAGCGCGGTGACCGCCGTGCGGGCGCTCCCTGGCGGCACGCTGACCTATAACGCGCGCAGCGGGCCGATCACCCAGCCGGATGCCATTCTCTATGTGCTGTCGGCGGATCTCGACGCGAAATCTCACCTCAAGAGCGGGGTTCCGATCGAGCCGCTGATCCTGCGCGCCGCGGCCGGCGACTGTATCGACGTGACTCTGACTGATTTGCTCGATCCGGCGGAAAAAGACATCAATGGGAAGCTGATTTTCAACAACCCGGATCCTGACACTTACCCGCCCAGCGGCATGCCGCCGGTGTCGATCTATCCGTCGGCCCGGGCCGGGTTGCACGCCCAGCAGCTGGAAGCCGATGTCACCGCCAGTGACGGCACCAGCGTGGGCAGCAACCCGAATCGGACCGCGGCGCCGAAAGGCGGAACGATCCGCTACACGTGGTATGCCGGCAAGCGCGACAACGGCAAGCTGGTTCCAGCCGAACTCGGCGTGGTCAACCTGTTGCCAGCGGATCCGATCGAGCAGCCGCTGTTCGGCGCCGTCGGCGCGCTGGTTATCGAGCCGCCCGGTGCGACGTGGCGAACCGATGCGGGCACGGCGGCGGCGGCGACCGTTTTCGCTCCGCCGCGCGTCGGGTTCCGCGAATTCGTCGGGGTCTGGCAGACCCAGATTGACTGCACGTACTATCCGCCGGCGCCCCACTGCCAAGAGACCAATGGGCCGAGCACCCAACTGACCGAGGGGCTTAATTATCGAGCGGAGCCGCTGCCGCTTCGCGTCGGTGCGGAAACCGACATTTCCAATGCTTTCTCCGACACGCTGGTCTTACCGCAGCCCCATGTCCTCGCCGCGGATCCACAAACGCCGGTATTCTGGGCCTCGTCCGGGATGCCGGTAAGGTTCCGCTTCGTCAATCCCGGCGGGCAGATCGCGCTGACCGAGGTGTTCGGGCATCACTGGCAGGAAGAGCCCTGGCAGAACGGCAGCACGCGGATCGGTGACAACCCGCTTTCGCAGACGATGGGGGCGGTCATCCTGGGGTCGAGCCATGCGCTCAATCTGGTGGTCGATCAGGCTGGTGTGCCGGGCGACTACCTGTATCGCAACTTCATCGCCTCGCCGGGCAACTATGCCATGTGGGGCGTGTTTCGCGTGGGGCCAGGTGCATCTGACGTGCTGGCGCTGACCGAATACCAGGGGGTCAGCGGGGGCGGGGCGACGCTGGCGGGGTACGTGACGCCGGACCTGCGGACGCAACGTTACGCGGCGCGGGTGGCCCTGGTTGGTCAACTCGAAAGCGCACCGGTGGATCCGGCCACCGGCCGGTTCCAGATCGCACTCAAGAATGCGCCGGCGACGATCACGGCACGCTCCGTCAACGGCGGGGAGGCTTCGGCCGCGCTGCCGCCTGCGGCGCCGGCGGTGGCGGCTTTGGCGGCACGGCGCCAGGTCGTCCGAGCGTCTCCGCCGCAGTTGGAGCAAGAGGGCCTGCTGGTGCGGAAGTTCCTGCCACGCTTCATAGGTAAGCGAGCGCCGTCGCCTTGAGGTGGCGACCGTTCGTTGCCGCTGGGCTCGGTGCGTTCCTGGCCCATAGCGGCTCCGCGGTCGCGGACCAGCATTACGTAGAACAGGGCGTGGCGATGGACGTCACGACAGAGCCTTTGGGCAGCGCGCCGACCGGCCAGGACGTGCGCCTGACGGTGCGCCTGTCCGATGCTGCCTCAGGCGCGCCCCTGGCTGCGGCGAATCCCGCTGCTTGGCTGTCGCTGAACCGGCGAGGCAGTCCGCCCAGCGAACCCATCTGCCGCCGCGAGGTCGCCGCGTATCTGGGCGGCAACCCGTTCGTGCGCCCGGACGTCGATCTGACCGGATTCGCACTTGCAGTGATGAACCGGGATCCCACGGTGACGGTGCTCGACCCGCAAGGCGGCTTTGGCGGTTCACGCATGCTCGCCATGCTGCCGCTGGCGTCGCCGGGCGTGGACATGGCAGTCGGCCTCAAGCCGCCACGGCTTTACGTCACAGAACCCGCCGCCGGGCGTCTGGGGGTCATCGATACCGAGCGTTGGCAGCAGCCGGTGAGTGTCGCACTGGCTGATTCGCCTGCTGCAGTGCTGTTGCAGCATGACGGGCGGCGTCTCTGGGTCGCCGCCGCACGCGACGGTGCAGTTACGGCCATCGCAACGGACGATCTGGCAGTGACCGCCCGTATTCCCGTCGGCGCCGGCGGGCACTTGCTCGTGGTGACAAGGGACGACCACAGGCTACTGGTCACCAACCAGGACGATGGTTCGGTTAGCGTGATCGATCCACAGGGACTGGCTGTGGTCGCGACGGTGTCCGCGGGCACGGCGCCGCGGGCGATGGTGATGTCGGACCTGGCGGGGCTCGCCTTTGTCGCGGTCGCGGACTCGATCGCCGTGATCGATCCGGCGCGCGGTGCGCTGGCGGGGCGCGTCGATGGCGTTGCAGGTGTCACCGCGATGGCCATCTCGCCAGACGGACGCTGGGGCTTTGCCGCCAGCCCGGACGCGAACCAGGTCTTCATCTTCGACACCTCGACCAATCGCCTGGTGCACACCCTCATAGTCGAGAATGCGCCCTTCCAGATCGCGTTCACCGACTCGGAAGCTTATATCCGGCGGCGGGACAGCGAGGCCGTGACTTTAGTGCCTCTGGCGCCGTTGCGCGCGGAGGGACAGTCCGTCGGGCATGGCGAATTTCCTGCCGGTGAGAAGCCGGTCGCAGCGATCACAGGCGACACGCTGGCAGCTAGCATGGTCGCGGTCCCCGGCGAGGCATCGATGCTGCTGGCAAGCCCGGCGGAGCATGCCATCCATTACTACCATGAGGGGATGGCAGCCCCGACCGACAGTTTCGACGACCTCGGCCATCAGCCGCTTGCGCTAGGTATCGTCGATCGCAGTCTGCGTCAGGCCGAACGCGGAACCTACAGCACCACAGCGCGGCTGCCGCAGCCCGGGGTCTATGACCTGACGCTGCTGCTGGACAGCCCGCGGGTGGCGCATTGTTTCGCGCTGGATGCGACTTCAGGTTTCGGCGCCACTAGTGCGTCCGCTGCGAGACTGGAGCCCGTGATGCTGCCCGGAACAGTCCCGGTGGGCAGTCCGGTCGCATTGGCGTTTCGGGCGACTCGGTCATCGGCGCAGCCTGCGGTCGCGAGATCCGCTGTGGCGACAGCTCTCGTCATCCTCTCTCCAGGCTCCTGGTACCAGCGGGTCCCGATGGTGTCGGCAGACGACGGCACCTGGCGGCTGGAATTCACCCCGCCGCGGGCGGGGGCCTACCTGCTCGCGTTCGACGCGCCGGACCTGGGGCTGGATGTTGACAGCGGGCCGCATTTCGCCATTGAGGCGATCGGATCGCCGGGGCCGGGACATGAATAAATGGGTCCTTGGCCTGCTTGGAATTATCGCGTTGGGCGTCGGTCCGGCAGTCGGTCAGCCTGCAGCCTCCGGAGGCCCGGTCCGGCTCGATCCTCCAGACGTGGTCCTGGTCGATCAAACGGGTGCGCCGCATCGCTTTGTACATGATCTGATCAAGGGAAAGATCGCCGTGGTCAGCTTCGTTTTCACTGGTTGCAGCACGATTTGCTCACCGGTTGGCGCGAACATGGGCGCGCTCGATGAGATGCTGGGCCGCCAGGTAGGCGCAGGGGTCAGCCTGATTTCGGTCACGCTCGACCCGTTCAACGATACTCCGGCGCAACTCGCCAAATGGCGGGCGCAATTCGACAGTGCGCCGGGCTGGCGATTGCTGACGGGCAATCCGGACAATGTTGGTCGCGTGCTGCATGCGATGCGGCAGGACGTCGCGGACATCACCCAACACGATGCATTCCTGTGGGTCGGGGACCCGCGCACGGAGAGGTGGACGCGAGTGTCCGCGCTGGCCGCGCCGGATACGCTGGCGGCCCAGATCAAACATCTGGAGGGCGAGTGATGAGGCGCAGTTTCGGTGCCGTGCTGGCACTCCTGGTGCTGACCGGTGCCGACTATCCGCCCCCGCAGACCATGCGGCAGCCGGGCGCTGCGCAATGGTTCGGCAATGTGACGCTGACGGATCAGGATGGTCGGCCGGTGCGCCTGTACGAGGACCTGATGGCGGGGCAGGTCGTGGTGGTAAACGCGTTTTACACCGGGTGTCGTGCCGCCTGTCCCCAGGCGATGGGGACGTTGTCGCATTTGCAGGCCAAACTGGCGATCGATGGCGTGCCGGCGCGTTTTATCTCCATTACGGTGGATCCGGAGCATGACACACCGGATCGGGTTGCCCTGTATGCCCGCTCATTGGGTGCCGGCTCCGACTGGAAAATGCTGACGGGCGATGCGGCGACCGTTCGCCGGGCGCTGCATAAGTTCGGGCTGGATACCGATCCAGAAGGACCCCGGTGACCATCTGAATGTGCTTTACATGGCCAATCTGCGGACCGGCCTGTGGGAGAAGGTATTCAGCCTGGCGCCGCTGGATGACCTGGAACAGCTTGTCCACCAGGTTGAATCGGATCGCGGACCGTGAGGTCGGATTATCGGTCCCACCAGATCGGCTCACCGCCGGCGACGGGGACAATCCAGGCGCCGTCCGAACCGATCCGGCGTGTTGCCGAGTAGCTCACCGGCGGTGTCAGGCCGGTGCGAAAATCCTGCAGGGTTTCCAGGGCATCGACCAGCCGCTCACGCGTGACGTCGCGTCCGGTGCGGCGTAACGCCTCAATCAGGATTTTGGCCGCTGCGATCGCTTGGCGCTGCGCCATGCCGTCGCGAGCAGAGAAAGCGCCATGCTGCGCTGCGGCATTCTGTGCGGCGTCCGGCTGGCCGGCGGCAAAGGCGATCCAGGTTTGTGCCGGTGCGCCATTCGACAATGCCACGCCGGCCAGCGAGCCAGGCACCAATAGGGCCACGTGCGTTCCGAGATCGCTTTGGTCAGGCGCCCGGTTCGCGAACCACAGTATTGGGCCAGGGGTCGCGACAGGGGCGAGGTCGTCCGGTCTCCGCAGTCTTGGAATATCGGCGGCGGCTGACAGCGTTGCCGCCGCCGCAACTGCAACGGTGTGCCATGGTGGAATGCCGTCATCGGTGATCGACGGTGATCCCGGCAAGGTGGTGGCAAAGCCGGCGAGCGCGCGCGCCTCGGCCTCCATACCGCCGTTGAGATAGAACACGTAGCGGCTGCGCGGCGCTACCTGCACACTCGGCGTCAACGGTCCAATGACCGGCATGCCATCGGCGTCCGCCGCCGCAACTATGCCACGTTCGTCGCCAGTAATGTTCGGGGTCAGCATGGCGAAGATAGCGTCGGATTCGATCAGTCGAGCGAGGCCACGTCCGGGCAGCTCCCCCTCGGCAAGTTGTTCGGTGCGCAGTTCGAGCTGGCGGCCGAACAGCCCGCCATCCCGATTGATCTTGGCAAAATAGGCCGACAATGCGGACTCGATCGCGGCGTCGGGACCACTCAGGGCCGTTCCTAAAATCATCGCGTGGTCGTCCAGCCCGGGCTGTGGCAGAGTGCCGAGACGCTTGAGATAGGCCAACAGCGCCGCCGCATCGGCCAACGTCAGCTGGAAGCGCGGCATGATCGGATCCAGCCGGTTGCCGTCGGCAGCGATACCCATGGTGATCGCGCGAATCACCGATTTTTCGCTGTATGCGGGCCGCTGGTGCGCGGATCCCCCCCCATCAGACGCCGAGAGTGCTGACCAGGTGATGTTTGGCGGCACGATGCCACGCTCCGTTCGGCCGCGCCCGTCGCGCCCGTGACAGGACGCACAGGGAACCGCCGTTGCCGCAACACTCACATCGCCCGCGCCAATCAAGGCGTATGGCGGCGGTGCAGCGATCTGCCCGGTGAGGAACAGTGCGCGACCCGCTTCCTCCTGTTGAGACAGATCGCTCCTCGCCTGGGCGCCTGGACCAAGCAGAATGGATGAGGCCACGAGTAGAACGGCTGCAGCATGAATTGCGACGCACCGCATCGAGATGCTCCATGTCCGGCAGAGTCTGCCAAGGGTGGACAAATGCAAGTGGACCTTGTCATGGCCCAGGCACATCGGCCCGCAAAAAGTGCCGAAGCGTTCCCGAAGGGGTTGCTGCGCAATACGCGCGTGCGCGCGAAGTCCTCCCTGGTCAGGGATGCCTGACCGGAAACTTACGATGCCGAGTTTGAGATGTAGTGGTAGGGCTGGAGTCTCAAGTAGTTCTGAGACGCGCAAGACGGTCCGTTGGTTGGCTTCAGGCTGGCCGATCAAGTGCCAGCCCGCTCATACACCGGTATCCTCCCCCATGACCTTCTGGTAAACCCGTGCCGCCTCGATTGGGTCGGTCACCGACACCGTCACGCTCGGGCTCTGCACTGGGCCGCCACCGGCGCCCGCCCGATCGAGGACACGGGTTTTTTGAATTCCACCAGCGGTTTGAAGGGGGGGGTCCAAATTGGATCCCCTTTGCAGTGATCCCTCACGGCCTTCCCCGGGGTTCACGCAATCCAACCGGCGGTCCGCATCGTTGCCGACCAGACGCGCGTCGCCATCGACGGTCACCATGCGCACCTCCTGCCGGTCGAAAAGAATGGGTGCAGGTCAGCGCCTTCTCCAGCTAGGAAGTTGCGGCTCGGGCGTCGCACTGCAGGTCTTCGATCCAGAATTTTTTGCATGTGCCCTCGTCTTATCTCGACGATGCACTCGAGCGGCCAGTCGTTCGGGCGCTAAACACCTTCGCGGCACCAAATACGACAAGCGTCGCCACAAGTACAAAGCCTGTCACGATCTGCTGCTCCTCTGGCGGCACGCCGGCGAGGCCGAGCGCATTCTGCACGAACGCGAGCACGAACACCGCCATCAGCACGCCGGCGAATGTGCCGCTGCCGCCGAAAATATCGACGCCGCCGAGCACGACCGCCGTGATCACCGGCAATTCCAGCCCGATCGCGGTGTCGGAACGGGCGCTCGAGAGGTAGGAGGTCAGCACCACGGCCGCCACCGAGCACATCATGCCCGAGGTGACGAACACGCCGAACACCGCACGCTTCACGTCGATGCCGGAGAAGCGCGCGGCCTCACGGTTGTTGCCAATCGCAAACAACGCCCGTCCCCGGTAGCTGGCGTGCAGGAACACCGCGAAGACCGCGAAGAACGCCACGAAGATCAACGAGCTCCAGGGGATCGGTAGTGTTGCCCACGTTGCCGAAGCCGATTTCCTGGTACCAGTCGGGAAAGCCGGTGACGCCGCGCTCCTTCAGAATGATCTGCGCGATGCCGCGATCGAGGGCGAGGGTGCCGATCGTGACGACCAGCGACGGCAGGCCAATGAAGGCGATGATTGCGCCGTTCAGCGCACCGGCCAGCGTGCCGACGATCAGGCTCGCCAGCATCGATGTCTCGATGGACAGGTCCTGCTCCCGGCAAACCGCGATCGTCGCCGCGCACAGCCCGACCATCGAGCCTACCGACACGTCGATCTCACCGCATACGATCACCAGTGTCATCGCCAGCGCCACGATCGCAGCCGGCATGACACCGGCGACCGCGATGGAAAGGTTGGAGGCGGTGAGGAAGTATTTCGAATTGCCGGCGCCGAGCACGAGCGTGATGACGAGCACCAGCAGCAGGAACGCCTCCCAGCGCACCAGGTATGGGCTCAGTCTGTTCATTGTTTGCCCCAGCCGCGTGGCAAGGCCGAGCCCGACAGGCTGGCGCCGCGCCTCGCGTTCTACCCGCTCGGCGCGGCGGGTGAGCAGGCTGTAGAAGATCACGGTGCCGAGGATTGCCGCCCCGGTCACCGCCTGCAGCCAGAACTGGTTAATTCCGAGCAGTTGCACGCCATTCTGCAGCACTGCGAAGATCACCGCGCCGAGCGCCGCGCCGTACACCGAGCCGCTGCCGCCGAAGATGCTGACGCCGCCGACCACCACCGCCGAAATCGCCTGCAAGTGCAGGTCGGGCGCCAGCACCGCATCCACCGTGCCGAAGCGCGCGCCCCACAGCACGCCGACGAAACCGCAGAGCGCGCCGCAGACGATGAAGACGAGTGCCAAGATGCCAGGTCTCGTTGATGCCGGTGACACGCGCGCTCTCCGGGCTGCTGCCGAGTGCATACAGGTTGCGCCCGGTGCGCGTGAAGCGCGCGACCCAGCCGAAGGTGATGGTGAGCAGCAGCGGCGACCCAGACCAGCAAGCGGCACGCCGATGACATGCATCTGCGCGATCGCCTGGTAACCTGTCCGGCAGCACGGTGGCCGAGATCTGTCGGCCGCCCGCGATCATGATGACCGCGCCGCGGTAGATCGCCAGCGTGCCGAGCGTGGCGACGATCGCCGGGATGCGTGCGGCCACCACCAGCAGCGCGTTGCCGATCCCCATCACCACGCCCGCGCCGATGCCGATCACGAACACGATCGCGATGCTGCCGTCCGGGTTCGCCTCCAGCCAGTCCGCCGAGACAAAGGCGCTGGCGGCGACCATCGCGCCCACCGAAAGGTCGATCTGGCGCGTGATGATGACCAGTGTCTCGCCGAGCGCGACGATGCACACCAGCGTCGCGGACAGCCCGACCTGTTCGAGATTCTCCGCCGTTGAGAAAGCGCGGCTCGCGCAGTGTCACGCCGCGCAGATCACCAGCAGCGCGGCGACCAGGCCGAGTTCCCGAATGCGCATCAGCCGGCTCATGCGTCGCCGCTTCCGCCAGCGCGTCGTGATCCCGCGTGGAGTGCGCCGCGGCCAGCATCAGCGCCTGCTGATCGAAAGCATCGCGCGCGAACTCCGCGACCAGCCGTCCGGTGCGCAGAACGAGGATCCGGTCCGCCATCGCGATCACCTCGGGTGCGTCGTCGCTGATCAGGATGATGGCCATGCCCTGCGCCGCGAGATGCGAGACGATGCGATGGATCTCGGCCTTGGCGCCGACATCGATGCCGCGCGTCGGCTGGTCCAGGATCAGCACGCGCGGCGCGGGGATCAACCACTTGGCCAGCAGCACCTTCTGTTGGTTGCCACCCGACAAGGTCGATGTCAGTTGCTCGATCCCGCGCGCGACCACCCGCATCTGCCCGGTGAACTCGCGCGCGACGCCGTGCCTCCTTCGCCCGGTCCACCAGGCCGAACCGGTCCGCCAGCCGCCACAGGATCGGCAACGTCTCGTTGGCGCGGATCGGAAACTGCAACACCAGCCCCTGCTGGTGCCGGTCCTCCGGCAGCAGCGAGATGCCCAGCCGCATCGCATCCCGGGGCGAGCGCGGGTTCACCGGTCGTGCCGTCGATCAGGATCTCGCCCCGCTCCGGCGGCGTGATCCCGAACAGCATCTGCGCCACTTCGGATCGGCCGGCGCCGACCAGCCCGAACAAGCCGAGAATCTCGCCGGCCTTGAGGTCGAAGCTCACGTCATCGACGAAACCGGCGCCCGACAGGTGGCGCGCGCCCAGCACCGGCTTGCCGATCGTCCCCGCCTCCTTCGGGAACAGCGCGCTGGGCTCGCTGCCGATCATGTGGCGCACCGTCTGCTCCGGCGTCAGCGTCGCCGCGGGGCACGAAATAACCCTGCGGCCGGAGCGCAGGATCGTAACGTCGTCGCCCAGGCCGAGCACCTCGTCGATGAAGTGACTGATGAACAGGATTGCGATGCCCTGTTGTTTCAGCTCGCCGCACGATCTCGAACAGCCGGTCGATCTCGCGGGCCGAGATCGTCGAGGTCGGCTCGTCCATGATCAGCACGCGTGCGTCCAGCGATAGCGCCCTGACGATCTCGATCGCCTGCCGCTCGGCGATGCTGATGGCCTTCACCGGCAAGCGGACGTCTATCCGCAGGCGCAGTCGCTGCAGCAATTCCTCCGCGGTGGCCTGCATCGCGGCCCAGTCGATCCGGGCGACCTCGGCGCGGCTGGCGGCCGACGAAGATGTTCTCGGCCACCGACAGGTCGGGGAACATGGCCGGATGCTGATGGATCGACCGCGATCCCGTGGCGTCGCGCATCGGCGGCGCCATGCATCGTGATCGGCTGGCCGTCGAGCAGGATTTCGCCGCTGTCAGGCCGATAGATGCCGGCGAGGATCTTGACCAGCGTGCTCTTGCCCGCGCCGTTCTCGCCCGCGAGCGAGTGGATCCGCCCGCCGTGCAGCGCGAGATCGATGTCTGTCAGCACCTCGACCGGGCCGAATCGCTTGGTGATGCCGCGCATTTCGACGGTTGGCGTCGCGTCGCCCGGTCCGCGGTTTCGGCGTAGCTCACCGCGGACGGGCGAGGCGTGCAAGACCGCCCCGCCTGCCGGGCTGGCATCAGAACTGGAAGTCCTTCACGTTCTCCGCGGTGAAGCGCAGCGGTTCCCCGGTGATGATCTCGTGGCTCGGCAGGATCGTGTAGGTGCCGGGCCACTTGCCCTTGTCGATGGTGAAGCTGTCGCCCGGCTTGCCCTTGATCTTGCCCTCGGCGAAATACTTGGCGGCGTAGTAGGTCACGTAGCCGAGACGTATCGGATCCCAAAGGTGGAACCATCCGATCGTGCCGTCGAGCATGTATTTCGTAGTGATGCTCGGCACGCACAGGCCGGAGACCTTGACGGCACCGTGGCCCTTGTTCACTGCCTCCAGCGCCCGCGCGACCGCCGGCAGACCGGGGCAGGTCGGCGCGTATATGCCGGCGAGATCGGGATACTTGGTGGTCAGCGCGATCGTGGCGTCGTAAGCCTTCTGCTCGTTATCGTAGCCATAGACCTCGTCGACGATCTCGATGCCGGGATACTTCTTGATCTCGTCACGGAATGCCGCGATCCAGGCGTTCTGGTTGGCGGCCGTTGGCTGCGCCGAGACGATGGCGACCTTGCCCTTCTCGCCCATGATCTGCACAAGCCCGTCGGCGCCGAACTTGCCAACCGACTCCAGCGTCGCCTGGTTGACCAGGAACGGCCGCGCCTCTGGCTCGGAATCCGCGTCGAAGGTGATGACCTTGGCGCCCAGCTTGGTCGGCCCGCTTCATCGCCTGGACGACCGCCTTCGGATCGCTAGGCGCCACCGCGATGGCTGGGATGTGCCGGTCGGCAAGGTTGTTGATGATGTCGATCTGCGCCTGCGGGCTCGATTGCGTCGGGCCGTAGTTTTTCGCCGTGCCGCCGATCTCGCCTGCAGCCATCCGCGCGCCCGCCAGCGTCGCGTTGTAGTATGGGTTGGTCGTCTCCTTGATGACCATCGCGAGTTCGAAGTCGTCGGCGAGTGAGGTGGTGGCGCCCCCCAACAGACCCGCCGCCGCGAATGCGGCGATCAGGATGCGTCTCGTGGTCATGTATCCCCCCGGTGCGTTCTTATTGTTCCGGAATTCCCGGTCTGCCGTGTCTTCGAGGTCGTAGGATGGCGCATTCTAGGCCGATTTACAACGGCGGCCAGCCGCTCTCGACCTAGCTAGTGTCTCGGCCGATGGGTCCGCGATTGCATCCGACGCGGGATCAGTCATCTGGTTTATCGTTCGTGCCCTTTTCGCGCCGGAAGTCATCGCGCCGGCCCAATCTGGGCTTGTTTGCCAGCGGTTGAAGTGGCCTGTTCCGCGAAGCCACGGAATAAAGGCCACCGCCTTACGTCTCTCTCATCGGATAGCCGGACTGAACTGCACACTTTGACAGCCACATTCGGAGCCGCCCTGGCCGAGGTCCTGCCGCGTCTGCGGCGGTACGCGATCGCGCTGGCAGGTGACGTCGCAACGGCTGACGATCTGTTGCAAGACTGCTTGGAGCGGGCCTGGAAGAACCAGGCGGCCATCACCGACGAAAGGGCCCTCTTTCCATGGCTGCGAGCCATCTTGCACAATGTCAACATCGACCGCATCCGCCGGCGCCGGCGCCGGCCTTATGAGGCCGAGGGCCTGGACGCGATCGCCGAAACCCTCGCCGGGTCGTGCGCCGGTGACGGACCGGCCGTCTCCATGGACGTCGTTCGGGCGATGAACCGGCTGTCGTTCGAGCATCGCCAGATCCTGCTGCTGATCGGGGTGGAGGGCCTGAGCTATAGCGAGATCGCTGGCGAACTCGGCATCCCCGTCGGCACGGTGATGTCGCGGTTGGCCCGTGCACGAGAGCGGTTGCGGGCGCTGCTCGAGGAGCCGCGCTGATGCCCCAGGCCGTGTCCGAGCTGGACCTGCACGCCTACATCGACGGCGAACTCTCGCCGGAGCGCGCGGCCGCAGTGGAGGCAGCCCTGGCGCGCGATCCCGCCCTCGACAAGCGGGTCCGCGACTTCCAGGCGGACCGGCAGGCCCTGGTCGACACCTATCGCCGGCTGTCGGATGCACCCGTGCCGGCCGCCTTGCTGAAGGCAGCCTCCATGCCGCCCCCCAGGCGCCGCCCCAAGATCAATCGGTTCGCCTTTGCCGGCGCCACGGCCCTGGCCGCGTGCCTTGTGCTCGTCTTGATGCCCCGCGCGCCGCGTGATCCCGCAATCGAGCAAGCGATGACGGCGCGCGACAATGCACGGATCCCGTCGCAGGAGCTCAAGGGCCACGACCTTGCCAGCGTCGACGCGGCCGCCAAAGCCATGTCCGATATGCTCGGTAACCCGATGCGGGTGCCGGACCTCTCGAGAGCAGGGTTCGCCCTGGTATCGACCGACATCTATGGGTCCGAGGCGGTGCAGCTTCGCTACGAGGATGCCAGGCAGCGCCTGTTCACGGTGTTCCTACGCCCCTCGGCTGGCCCCGACGCGTTCGAGGTGACGGAGCACGGACCCGTCCGAATCTGCGTATGGCAGAACGCCGACCTGACCGCGGTGATGACCGGGGAGATGTCCACGCCGGAGCTGTTCCGCCTGGCCAGCCTGACGTATTCGTCACTGGGATTGTAACGGTCGGGTCATCGCGTGCCGGCGGCGGCCAGGCCTTCCGGGGTGAAGGTCGTCGCGGGATGGGGCGGCGTCACGCGATAGCCGTCCGGTGCCCCATCGAAGGCGAAGTCGTAGACATAGGCCCCGTATTGCAGGTCGTAGACGAACTGGGGTCCGAGAACGACCGCCGGCAGCTCCCTGATGCAGACCATCGAGGCCTGACTGAACTTCCAGAGGCGCCCCTCGCGGTCCCAGGCGTCGGCATAGAGCGCGAACCAGGTGTCCTCGTCCAAGTAGAGGGTCCGGTGCGGCACGATGTCGTGCTTGCCCGGCAGCAGGGTCGCGTCGACCACCCAGACCCGGTGCAGCTCGTAGCGCAGGTCGCCGGGATTGGCCACGTGCGGGGTCAGCAGGTCGGCTGCCGGCAAGTTCAGCAGCCGGTTGTTGTTGTACGGCACATACATCTCGCGCTTGCCGAGCAGCGTGTAGCGGTAGTGGTCCAGCCCGCCGCTGAAGATGTAGTAATCGTCAAAGCTCTCCAGGCCGGAGGCACTGGGTTCCGGGGTGTCGTAGGACAGGGATGGCGCGCGGCGCACCCGGCGCTGACCCGGCAGATATTGCCAAGCGTCGAACCGGGTCCGGGCGACGTTGATCGGCTGCAGCGCGACGTAGGCGTCGCCGGCACGTTCGGGCGGGCCGACCGTCATCTCCCGCTGTTCCAGGTAGTAGGGGCCTATCGTGGCCGGCGTTGCGTTTGGGTAATAGTATGGGAAATCAACCACCTCACGCCGCTCGTCGGTCAGTTCCGGGGGTTGCGCGCCGAACACCACGTAGGTGGACAGCCTGGTCTCTCGCGCCGCGCCCCAGAACGCCAGCACATGGTTCCACACCGCTTCACCGCCGTCCTGCGGGATCGGAAACGGGATGCCGCCGGCCGCACCCTCGATGCCACTGGTGATCCCCTCGGGCGCCGCCCGCGCGCTGATGGCGTTGCGCAGGGTCGCCGCGTATACCGCCGTGGGCGCGGAGGCGGTGCGATGGGTCGGATAGACATCGATCCGATAGTCCTTGTATCTCGCGAACAGCGCCTTGGGCCCCTCGGGCAGTCGATCGGCGTAGCGCGGGAGGTTGCTTGCGGTGATCGACAACAACGGTCGCTCCGCGGCGAACGGGTCCGGTCGCGGCCCCGCGCCCTGCGTGGCAGCTGTCATGCCACCGGTCCAGGCGGGAATGCTGCCGTCAGCGTTGCCAGCGCGTTCGGCCCCCATCGGTGTCAGGGCGGTGCTCAGCCTGGCCGCGTCGGCCGGCGCCACCGCCGCATGTGCCGCCGACATCAGCGCAAGCATCAGCACCACGAAGCAATCGCAGCGGTGGACAGACAGCACAGCCTCCCGAATGCTGGTCGCGGCGGGGCTTTTGGCATGGGTCCTGGGCGGCGTCGAGGCTGTCCGGGCCGCGGAACTCTGGTCCGACGGTGACGCGTCCGTGCAACTGGATACCACCGTACAGTTCACCGGGCTGCGTCGACTAACGCCGCCACAGTCCCGCCTCCTGGCCGATCCGAACACCGACGACGGCGACCGGGCCTTTGCCTCCGGCGCTGCGTCCAACCGGACCGACGTGTTTTCCGAGCTTGACGCCGACTATGGGAACCTGGGCGTCCGGTTCAGCGGCGCGTTCTGGTATGACCCGGTGTACTTCAACCGCACCGCCAACAACTCGCCCGCCACGTTCAATCCGTTCACGGTGCCGAACGATAAGTTCACCCGATCAGTGCGCACCCTCGAAGGGTTGAACGCCGAGCTACTCGACGGCTTTGTCCATGACACTTTCGATATCGGAGGCACGCAAGTCGGCGTGCGCGTCGGCCGGCACACGCTGATCTGGGGCGAGAGCCTGTTCTTCGGCGAGAATGGCATTGCCGCCGGCCAGGCGCCAGTCGACTTCATCAAGGCGGACTCCGCGCCGGAAACGCCGGCGCGCGAGCTGTTCCTGCCGGTCAACCAGATCTCCGGCAGTATCCAGATCCGGCCCGGCCTGTCGATCGAGCTGTATGACCAACTGGAATGGCGGCATGACCGGTTCCCGGGTGTGGGCAGCTACTTCTCCACCACCGACATTCTGGACGCCGGCGGCGAGCGGATCATCGCCGCACCCGGTCAGTTCCTGTATCGCGAGTTCGACGAACAGCCCAGCCCCGGCGGCCAGTTCGGCGCTGCCCTGCACGCGACGATCGCCGAGGTGGACTGGGGATTCTACGCGCTGCGCTACAGCGCGCGGTCCCCGGTCGTAGCGACGGCGGGCTGCATCGGCGCGTGTAACCTGTCGGGCCAGATCGGCACCTATCGACTGGTGTACCCCACCGGGATCGATGTGTTCGGGGCCAGCGCATCTAGCCTGGTGGGAAACGCCAACGTGGCTGGGGAGGTGTCGATCCGACAAGGTGCGGCGTTGCTGGCGCGTTCGGACCTCGGGACAGCGGCGCCACCGCGGGGCAACACCGCGCACGGCCAGGTCTCAATCGTTGCCGAACGACCGGCGAGCAAGCTGTGGGACCAGGTGACGCTGCAGGCAGAACTGGCCGCCAACACGCTGCTGGACACGACGGTCGACCGGGGCGGACGCGACCCGACAACCACGCGGTCCGCGATGGCGGTGCAGGCGCAGATCACGTTCGACTATTTCCATGTCCTGCCGGCGCTTGATCTGGCGCCGTTTATCGCCGCCGACTACGGGATCGGCGGCCGGTCCAGCGTGGACGGCGAGATGGTCGGCGGCGCCGGCAATGTCACTGTTGGCGTTCAGGCAACGTGGCGCACTGTCTGGCATCTGGAGGTGCGGGCGACCGACTTCATCGGGTCGGCGGCCGTGCAGCCGCTGGCGGACCGCAGCTTCTTCGCGTTCAACGCACGGCGGACGTTTTGAGGCCGTGAGCGATTTAATCGCATGATCACCTTGGCGGCGTTCCGCCCAGGGTGATCATGCTCCAGGCGGTGCGGGGTTGGTCGTTGACGGTCGATTTGATGTGTTGGGCGGCGACGCGGCGCTTCGGCTGGTGGGAGATTGGCCATCTCGGCCTGCATTTCGTGGCGCGGAAATAGGCGGTCATCGCGGCTGGTTTCTCGTTGGGCGGGATCGGGGTGCACCGGCGGCTTTCTGCCGGCGCCGCGATGGCGGCTTGCATCGTGGCCGGTGGCGCCCTCGGATTAATTTAACCTACGCTTAGTCGCGGCAAGCTCGCTCGCGGTCGTAGCAGACTCGCTCGACGACACCCGGAGGCGCCCAGCGTCATAGACGGAAAAAATCTCGCGCAATGGAATAAGACGCCGCCGATTGCGTCCACAGCCCTGATAGCAGCCGGCAGCCGCACCAGCGGAACCGGGGCACAACTACAGTGAGGGCCTTACGCATGCGACACTCGTTTCTGGGCAAGATCGTGTTTGCCTTGTTTTGCGGACTTGCCGGAGCCGCCCACGCCCAGGATGCCGCGGCGGGCGCTCGCGTCTTCAGGTCGCAATGCAGTATCTGCCACTCCCCGCGACCGGGCCGCAACATTATCGGTCCAAGTCTTTTCGGCATCGTCGGCCGACATTCCGGGTTAATACCGGATTTTCAATATTCCTCCGCCAACCGAGCCTCAGGACTGGTTTGGAATCCCCCCACCCTCGACCGATATCTGACCGCGCCGCGCGATGTCGTGCCGGGCACCCTGATGAGCTACCCCGGTCTAAAAGACGAGCATGCGCGCAGCGACCTGATCGCTTATTTGGCCAGCCTGCGATAGACGATGCTCATTCCGGGTTTGTTTACGCGGTTCGGCGGCCTCGCCGTTCTCGCCACGCTAATGCTGGCCGCAACCGGTCGGCCATCAGGGGCAGTACCCTCGTTCGCCGCCCAGACCGGTCAACCATGCAGCGCATGTCACATCGGCGCCTTCGGGCCACAGCTTACTCCGCTCGGCCGGTCCTTCAAGATCGGCGGCTACACTCAGACAGGAGGCCAGGGCCCGTTGGCGACGATCCCGTTGGCCGGCTTCGTAGTCAACTCCTTCACCCATACCAACACGTCACAGCCGCAACCAGCCGCACCGGACTTCGGTCGCAACAACAACGTCGCGCTAGACCAGATCAGCCTGTTTTTCGCCGGACGCATCACCGACTACGCCGGGGCCTTCGTGCAAGGCACCTACGACGGTGTTGGCCACGCATTTTTACTCGACAATACCGATCTGCGTCTGACAACGCTGCTGGATGTCCACGACCGGGATCTGCGCGTCGGGCTTTCCGTCAACAACGGACCAACCGTCCAGGACCCGTACAATTCAACCTTCGCCTGGATCTTTCCGTTCGCCTCGTCCGCTCTTGCGCCGACACCGTCGGCCCAGCCGTTGTTGGCAGGCGGGCTCATCGGCAATTCGATCGGCTCCACAATCTACGCCTGGTATGACCGGAGTTTCTACATCGAGGGCGGTCTTTACAACACCTATGGACCGACGTTGCTCAATCTGACTGGCGCGACGCTCGGTCCGGGCGCCACCGCCAATCCGGCACCCTATGGGCGGGTCGCCTATGAATGGAACTGGGACAGACAGTCGGCGCATATCGGTGCGGTAGCGCTATACTCCAACCTCAGCCCGGCGAATGGTGAGCGCAGCGTCGACACCTCGTTCGGCCGCGACAGCTATACCGACGTCGCCATCGACGGAGGTTATCAATTTCTTGGCGACGGCACCAACACGGCGACAATCGACGCGATCCTCACGCATGAGGCCCAGAACCTGAAAGCCTCGACCGCGATGGGGACGTCTACTGGGCCGAACAACCACCTGAACCAGATCCGGTTGAACCTCGCTTACTTCTATCAGAACACTTACGGTCTCAATTTCGGATGGCAGAACACCTGGGGCAACGCGAACCCTGCCCTGTTCGCGCCCCAACCGCTGAGCGGCAGCGCAAACGGCAAGCCGAACAGCAACAGCTTCGTCATCGAGGCCGACTGGGTGCCGTTCGGCAAGGACAACTCCTGGGGCAGACCCCTCGCTAATCTGAAGCTGGGCATCCAGTACACGATCTACACCGAGTTCAACGGCGGCGCCAACAACTACGACGGCTTTGGCGACAACGCGAGCGGCAACAACACCCTGTTTCTTTTTGCCTGGCTCGCGTTCTGACTTAGCAATCGCGTGCACGTGATGTATTCGGCGAGAAATATCATCCGGCACTAGGAATAAAGCGGCCCGTCGAGCGTCCTCCGTCTGCACAGCACCCGGGGCAGCGGACCGGCTCCGAGGACTGTGGCATGACGTCATTGCACCAGTCAGGAGGAATTTGATGACTTCCGACTCCCCCGATACCGCTGATCGCTCGCATGTTCCGTCCTGTGAGATCAGTCATTTTCTGCATCACAGGATGCATATGACCTTCACCGTCACCGACCTCGTCGGCTCGGATCCCTCCGTATCCGCCGAGCAGACTGACCCCAATCTGATTAATCCTTGGGGCCTTGCCGAGAGCCCGACAAGCCCGTTCTGGATCTCCGATAACGGCTCGGGCCTCGCCAGCATCTACAAGACGACATCCTCCGGTGTGACAGTGAACGCTATTCCGCCAATCACCATCGCCGTCCCTCCCGGCCAGATGCCCGGGACCGCCAGCCCGACGGGCCAGGTCTTCAACAGCTTCGCGTCCGACGGCGCGTTCACTTTGTCAGACGGATCACCCGCCACATTTCTGTTCGCAACCGAGGATGGAACGATCTCCGGCTGGAACGCCAAAGCCGGCACCCAATCGATCATTGCTGTCGACGAATCGCAGAATCCGGCAGACGGCGACGAGGCGATGGGCGCGGGAGCGGTCTACAAGGGTCTCGCGATCGGCCAAGGCGACAACGGGCCTGTCCTTTTCGCGGCGAATTTCCGTCACGGCACCGTCGAAACCTACGATCAGAACTTCAATCTCATCAAAAGTTTCACCGACCCCAACCTGCCGGCGGGCTTCGCCCCGTTCAACGTTCAGGTGCTGGACGGCAAGCTGTTCGTCACATTTGCCGAACAGGATGCCACCAAACATGACGACGTGGCCGGCGCAGGCAACGGGTTCGTCGACGAATTCAGTCTGAACGGAACCTTGATCCAACGGGTTGCGTCGAATGGGCCGCTCAACTCGCCGTGGGGACTAGCGATCGCGCCCGAGAGCTTCGGCAAGCTCGCCGGCGACCTTCTGGTTGGAAATTTCGGTGATGGTATGATCAATGCCTTCAACCTTAACACCGACAAGTTTCAGGGTGCACTGAAGGGGGCGGACGGCAAGCCGATCGTGATCGGCGATCTGTGGGCGATCAGCCCGGGAAATGGCGGTTCGGGCGGGAGTGCCAGCGCCCTCTACTTTACTGCGGGCGTCAAAGACGAGGCTCACGGGTTGTTTGGCAGTATCACACCAAATATGACGTGATACTCAGTATGACCGCGTTTCGTTAAGCGCCCGGTGAATAAACGGAGACTTAGTAACTAGTGTCACGGGGCGTTCGGTCGCGTTTCAGTTCGATGAGGACCAGCGCCCCATCGGGCGCAACGGCGAGTAAGGGGCACCCGGATCACAAGGTTTACCCGTATTTGCTGCGCGGCTTGGCTATTGAGCGGCCAAACCAAGTGTGGTGCGCCGATATAATCTACATCCGATGGCCAAGGGCTTCGTGTATCTGGTTGCGGTGATGGACTGGTTCAGCCGCCGTGTTCTGGCTTGGCGGATTTCGATCACCATGGAGGCGGATTTTTGCGTTGAAGTGCTGCAGGAAGCGATCGCGCGGCATGGTCGGCCCGAGATTTTCAATACCGATCAAGGCGTCCAGTTCACCAGTGCCGGGTTTCTGGAGGAGTTGGAAAGCCGCGGTATCCGGGTCAGCATGGATGGCAAGGGGCGGTTCCTGGACAATATCTTTATCGAGCGGCTTTGGCGCAGCCTGAAGTATGAGGACGTGTTTATCAAAGCGTATGGCTCTGTTGCGGAGGCGCGCCAAGGCATTGGCGGCTAGCTGCGGTTCGACAACAAGGAGCGGCTGCATCAGGCGTTGGGCTACCGGACGCCGCGTGCGGTTTTCGATGGCGAAGCCCACGGGTCTGTGGACAACGCCTCCGCTTTGAACGGCTACGGCGTTGCCCACAGGCTCGTGGGCACGGAGTCAAAAAGGGAGTTGACCTATGTAGAGTAAGGTCGATACTTAACTATTACTTCGTCCCTCGGATCGGGAGGGAACGGGAAGCGCAGCGGGACTCTCTTAGGTCACCTCGGTTCCTGTCCAGCCGATGGGGTCCACCTAATTCACCAGGGATAATCCACTTCCGCTCGCGAACCGAAAAAGCAAAACGATTGGCGTCGGTGCGCCCTAGGCAAGATGCATTTTCAGGTCGAGGGGCATCACGCGCCGCAGCACCATGGGTGGAACCGCTGATTTTCCTGTCCGACATCCAGCAGATCCCGGGCATTGACCCCGGTACACTCAAAAAGGTGGTGTTGCGCGGTCGCCCGGGTGCCGACAACGATAAAGGACTTGTTGGAACCCTGTTGCGTGCCGACGAACTGGGTTTCGGCCGCCCCGGCACGGTAGACGCCACTGCGGCTCGACTTATCATCCGGGCCATCGAACAAGCAGGCATCTGTCCCCCGGCCGCGGCCGCCGGGTCGGCGACTATGAATTGGTAAAGCTAATCACCGAAGGCGATAACTGGCAAGACTTCGCATCCAAGCACGTCCTCACCGGCGTGGCCCGACGTATCCGCATTTACCTTACTCTCGCGCAGCATCGCGAGAGGCGAGGGACCAACTCGCCCGAACCGCGCAGCGGGAGTCCCGTATTCTGGGAAGGTATCGAGCACCAAGGCATCCAGCGCGTGCTAAAGATTGCCTACGCCGCCGAAACCGGCACATTCCTGGCCCTGACGTTGAGCCACGCCGGGCGGCCGAAGCCGAGGCCGAACTGGTGCGCCGTTTCCCGCGTGAGATCATCAGCCTGGAACGCCTGATGCTGCGCGCCATGCGGGCGGAGGCCACGGCGCGGCGGGTTCCGGGCGTCTACCGCCGGTGCATCCGGGCGACGTGCTGCGGCATGATTTCCTCGAACCGCTCGGCCTCTCTGCGCACGCTTTGGCCCTGGCATTGCGCGTGCCACCCAACCGCATCACCACCATCCTGGCTGGTGAACGTGCGGTGACCGCCGAGACGGCTCTTAGCCTCGCGCGGTACTTCGGCACCAGTCCGGGCTTCTGGCTCAACCTGCAAAAAGCCTACGAACTGGAGGTCACGGAACTCGCCGAGGGCGAGCGCATCCGGGCCGAGGTCGCACCGCGCGTCGCGGCCTGGCCGATCCATGACCCCGGGGACGACGTTCAACCATGGTTGATGCGAAACAACTGCTGGCCGACCTGAAGCGACCGCGGCGCACGCTGGAAGCTAACCTTCGGGAACAGCATCAGGCGTCGGCTCAACGTGAAGCGGCTCAGACCGAATGGCGCGAGGCTTTGGAGGCGAAGCGCACCGCCGACACGGTCGAAACGTTCTGGACGGCGGCACTGGATCAGGCCGCCGTGCACTGGATATTGGGTGTCATCTTTCTGCGGTTTCTGGAGCACAACCGCCTGCTGGACCGTCCGTTCCTGTCCGGCCCTGGCGAGCGGCTGGAACTGGCGGCCGAAGCGGCAGCGCGCCTATGTCCGCCTCCGGCCGTTGGATACCGATACCGACTACATGTTGGACACCTTCGCGGAGGCGGCGCGGTTGCCGGGGTTGGCCGGTCTGTTTGACCCTGCGCACAACCCGCTGTTTCGTCTGCCGCTGTCCGGCGATGGTGCGATTGAGCTTCTGAAGTTTTTCCGTGCGCCAGTGCTGGATACCGGCGCGCTAGTTCATGACTTTAGCGATCCGGAGTGGGACACCCGCTTCCTCGGCGATCTGTATCAAGATCTGTCGGATGACGCGCGCGCACGGTTCGCGCTGTTGCAGACACCGGAGTTCGTGGAAGAATAGATACTAAGCTGCACACTTGATCCGGCGATGCGGGAGGTTGGGGTGGCGAAGATGCGGATGATTGATTCCACCTGCGGTTCTGGCCATTTCCTGCTCGGTGGTTTCGCGCGCGTGCTGAGCGCTTGGCAGGTGGAGGCGTCGGACATGCCGCCGGCCGCTCAAGCACAGTCTGCGCTCGACGCAGTTTCGGGTGTCGACCTCAATCCTTTTCCGGTCGAGATCGCCAGGTTCCGGTTGTTGCTCGCGGCGCTATTAGCCGCGGAAGAGAGGCCACTGGTAGCAGCTCCAGATTTCAGAGTCAGTTTGGCTGTGGGCGATAGCTTGTTTCACGGCATTCATTTCTTCCGAAGAGAATTTGACGGCATCGCAGGTGGGTTCAATCGGCGTCGTCCTCATCATTACGAGATCGAGGACACAATAGCCCTCGATAACATTCTCGGTCGCCAGTATCAGGCGGTCGTCGGCAATCTACCCTACATCACGCCGAAGGATTCGGCGATGCGGGACGCGTTTCCCGAAATCTACAATGAAAGCTGCTACCGTTCGTATGCGCTTTCCGTTCCATTCATCGAGCGATTTTTCGACCTTGCACAGCATGGCACACGTAATGAGATCTCCGGCTTCGTAGGGTTAATTGTATCGAACAGTTTCATGAAGCGAGAGTTCGGCGTGAAGTTGATCGAGATTGTGCTGCCACGGCTCGACTTGACGCATGTCGTAGATTGCTCTGGTGCGTATATCCCTGGTCACGGCACACCGACAGCTATTCTATTCGGGCGTAATAGTAGGTCGAGCGGAGACGTTGTGCGGAGCACGCGAGCCCACGCGCTCGCTCCGCTCCGCCGCCAACGCCTCCGTCATCTCCGCCTCAAGGGCGCTCTGGATCGCCGTCCGTACCGCTGTCCGAAGAAAATCATCATCGCTCGACACGATCGCTTTAATCTCGCTGGCTGATCTTGCCGCTTGGTCATGGTGTGCGCCCTCTCCACAGGGTGGGTGAGGTTGAACATCACCACCATGCTATGGCCGCTTCAGCCGATTCCGCTTTTGCACATCGATCCAGACAGTATCCGAGACGAGTGGCCGCGACTGGCCGGCCATGAACTCCCCCATCAGCACGAACCTCCCCAAGCCTCTCAAGGGCTCTGTGCGAAAGGTGACACTCAAGTTCCGCCCCAACAGTGATTCGCTCCAGCGCTTGGCAGGCTGACCAAGGAGCATATGACCAGTGCCGACCCAGCGCGATCAGCCGCCGCTCCTCGGCGCCAGCCGCCTCAGTGGTGGCCAGTCGATGTCCGCGACTTTCAGGCACTGAAGCTGACCCAACGGGGGGCCGGCGAACGCCTACGCCGTCCGGTCGGCAGCCGTTCCAAGCGCCGCTTGTGCCGCGGCCAACCGGGCCACTGGCACGCGGAACGGGCTGCAGGACACGTAATCAAGTCCGGCGTGCTCGCAGAACGCGATGGAGGCGGGATCGCCGCCGTGCTCCCCGCAAATCCCCAACTTCAGGTGGTTCTTGGTCGCGCGGCCCTTTTCGGAAGCCATACGGACCATCGCGCCGACACCCTCGATATCGATCGAGACGAACGGGTCCTTCGGCAGAATTCCCGCTTCGACATATTTCGGCAGGAACTTGCCGGCATCGTCGCGGGACAGGCCGAACACGGTCTGGGTCAGGTCGTTGGTGCCGAAGCTGAAGAAATCGGCATCCTCCGCGATCTTGTCCGCCAGTATCGCGGCGCGCGGCAGTTCGATCATGGTACCGACGCTGTATTCAACCTTGGTGCCGGTCTCGGCGAAGACCTCTGCGGCGACCTTGTCCACTTGCGCCCGGGTGATTTCGAGCTCCTTCTTCATGCCGACCAGCGGGATCATGATCTCCGGGTGCGGCGCATTGCCGGTCTCCTTGGCGACGGCGATCGCACCTTCGAAGATCGCCCGCGACTGCATCTCGTAGATTTCCGGGAACGCAATCCCCAGACGGCAGCCGCGGTGGCCAAGCATCGGGTTGGCCTCGGCGAGTTCCGCGGCGCGCTGGCGGATGGTGTTGACGTCGGTGCCGAGACTATCCGCCACATCCTGCAGCTCATGGTCAGAATGCGGGAGGAATTCATGCAACGGCGGATCCAGCAAGCGGATGGTCACCGGCAACCCGACCATGATGGTGAACAGTTGCCGGAAGTCCTCCCGCTGGAACGGCAATAGACGCGCGAGCGCAGTCCGCCGCCCGGTTTCGTTGTTGGATATAATCATCTGCCGGACCGCAAGGATGCGCTCGGGGTCGAAGAACATGTGTTCGGTGCGGCAGAGGCCGATGCCCTCGGCGCCGAATTTGCGCGCGGTTTCAGCGTCCAGGGGTGTTTCGGCGTTGGCACGCACGCCCATGCGGCGGTGCTTATCGGCCCATCCCATCAGAGTGCCGAAATCGCCCGACATCGCTGGCTCGATCATCGCGACGGAGCCGACAAAGACCTCGCCGGTGGCGCCATCGAGGGTAATCGTCTCGCCGGCACGGACGAATTTGCCGCCGGCGGCGAGGACCTGGCTATTGTAGTCGACGCTGATCCCGCCCGCACCGGCAACGCACGGGCGCCCCATGCCGCGGGCGACCACCGCAGCGTGGCTGGTCATGCCGCCGCGCGTCGTGAGGATGCCCTGGGCGGCATGCATGCCGTGGATGTCTTCCGGGCTGGTCTCGATCCGAACCAGAATAACCGCCTCGCCCTTGGCGGCTCGAGACTCAGCTTCGTCGGCACTGAACACCACGATGCCGCTCGCCGCGCCGGGACTGGCGGGCAATCCTTTCCCGAGTAGACTGCGCGGAGCTTTCGGGTCGAGCATTGGATGCAGGAGTTGGTCCAGCGACGACGGGTTGACCCGCATCACTGCCTCCGCTTCGTCGATCAGACCCTCGCGGGCCATCTCCACCGCCATGCGCAGCGATGCCGCGGCGGTGCGCTTGCCGTTGCGCGTCTGCAGCATGTACAGCTTGTGTTGCTGGACTGTGAACTCGAGGTCCTGCATGTCCTTATAGTGCGCTTCCAGCTTGGCGCGAACTTCCATCAGTTCGCGGTAAGCGTCGGGCATCGCCGCTTCCAGCGAGATCTCGCCCGCCTTGGCGACCGCTTTCGACAGCGGCTGCGGGGTGCGGATGCCGGCCACCACGTCCTCGCCCTGAGCGTTCACCAGATACTCGCCGTAGAACATGTTCTCCCCGGTCGAGGGATCGCGGGTGAAGCAGACGCCGGTGGCGCAGTCACTACCCATGTTACCGTAGACCATGGCCTGGATATTGACGGCGGTGCCCCATTCGGCCGGTATATCGTGCAGGCGGCGATAGGTGATCGCGCGCGGGTTCATCCAGGAGCCGAACACGGCACCAATCGCGCCCCATAGCTGGTCGTGCGGGTCCTGCGGGAAGGGCTTATCGGTTTCCTGGTGGACCAGGTCCTTGTAGCCCTCGGCCACTTGGCGCCAGTTGTCCGCGGTCAGAGCGGTATCCTCGATCACGTTGGCATCGAGCTTGGCGTGTTCAATGATCTCCTCAAACCGGTGGTGATCGACGCCTAAAACGACCGACGCATACATCTGGATGAAGCGGCGGTAGGAATCCCAGGCGAAGCGGGGATCATTCGAGGCTTTGGCCAGGCCCTCGACGGTAGTGTCGTTCAGGCCGAGGTTCAGCACGGTGTCCATCATGCCGGGCATCGAGACGCGCGCGCCTGAGCGTACGGATACCAGCAACGGATGGGCCTTGTCGCCGAAGCGCAGCCCAACCGCTTTCTCCATCACCGCCAGCGCGGCAGCGACTTGGCCCTTCAACTCGTCGGGGTATTTGCCGCTGTTGTGGAACGCCGTGCACACCTCGGTCGTGAGGGTGAAACCCGGCGGGACAGGCAGCCCGATCGAGGCCATTTCAGCCAGATTAGCTCCCTTTCCTCCGAGCAGGTTTTTCATGTCCGACCGGCCTTCGTTGTGACCGGCGCCGAAGCTGTAAACCCATTTGCTCATGGCGGACCCCTTTTAGCCTTCGATTCGGGAGAAATCGGCAATCTGATCCATCATAGACCGGACCTGGTTCAACAAACGCAAACGATTACGGCGCAAAGTTGGCTCCGTGGCGTTTACGGTCACCTTTTCGAAAAAAGCATCCAGCGGGGCGCGTAACCCCGCCATGGTGCTCATCGCAAGACCGTAGGCTTCCTCGTTGAGAAGCTGGACTACGACATGGCAGGCCGCGAGCGCATGATCCAGATCAATCTCGGCAGCCTCCCGGTAAAGCTCCTGATCGGGCAACTCTTTGAACGGTCCATCCTTGCGCTCCTCGATGCGCAGGATGTTGGCCGCGCGGCGATAGGCGGTCAGCAGGTTGGCACCGTCCGGTGTTTGCAGCAGGCTGGCGACGGCATCACTGCGAGCCAGCAAAGCGACGAGATCGTCTTCCTGGTCGAGACCTCTGGCGGCAAATACGGCGTTGAGCACGTCGTAGCGAGCGCCGTCGGTGCGGAGTTGCACCACCAAACGCTCGACGATGAATTCGAACACCGCCTGCACGGTTCCAGCACCGGCGGATGTGGCAGCAAGCACGTTGCGCAAATGCAACCGCAGACCGTTCTCGCGGATGATCCGGATCACCCCCAGCGCCGCCCGCCGCAGCGCATAGGGGTCGCCCGAGCCGGTTGGCTTTTCGCCGATCGCGAAAAAACCGGTCAGTTGATCGAGTTTGTCCGCCAACGCAACAGCAACCGAGACCGGCGCCGATGGAACGGGCTCGGCCGGCCCGCGCGGCGCGTAATGGTCGCGGATGGCGTCCGCAACGTCGGGAGGCTCCCCATCGTGCAGCGCGTAGTAGCGTCCCATGACGCCCTGCAGTTCGGGGAATTCGACGACCATGCCGGATACCAGGTCGGCCTTCGCCAGCGTGGCAGCGCGGGCGGATTGGGCCGGGTCGGCGCCGACCAGCGGGGCGACCGTTTCCGCCAGGCCGGCCAGGCGGCGAACGCGATCACCCTGGGTGCCAAGTTTGGCGTGAAAAGTAACGTTATCCAAAGCGGGGACACGGGTCTCCAGGTGAGCCTTGCGGTCAAGGTCCCAGAAGTGGCGGGCATCGGCGAACCGGGCGCGGAGAACGCGCTCGTTCCCCGCAATGATGACCGCGCCGTTGTCATCCGCCTGGATGTTGGCGACGAAGGCGAACCAGGGTGCGGCAGCTCCGTCCTCCGCGCGCAGCGCGAAATAGCGCTGGTTGACCCGCATCGAGACCTGCATGACCTCGGGTGGCAGGTCCATGTGCTCGTCCGCGATGCGGCCGAGGTGAGGAACGGGCCACTCCACCAAGCCGGCGACTTCCTCGAGCAATCCCGGATCATCCACAACCGTCAGGGATTTCTCTGCGGCGAGCCCGGCGATGCGATCGGCGATGACGCGCTTACGATCCTCTGCATCGACCAGCACTTTGTGCGCGAGAAGTTGCTGTCGCCAATTGGCGGCGTCAGTGACCGCAAAGGCACCGGGGGCATGGAAGCGGTGACCCTCGGTTAGATTAGAGCTGGTGAGGCCGTGACCGTCGTCGGGTCCGTCCCTCAGATCAAACGGCACGACCGCACCGTCGAGCAGGCAGGTAATACGGCGCAGCGGACGCACCCAGACAAACGCACTGGTGCCCCCCCAGCGCATTGATTTGGGCCACGGGAAGCGCCGGAGCAGGCCTGGGATCGCCCCGGCGATCAGCTTCGCTGCGGAGACGGCGGCCGCAGATTTCTCCAGCACCCAGTAGTCGCCTTCCCGGCGAAGCTGCTCACGGTCAGCGTTATGCTTCCGCAGAAAGCCGGTCAGGGCTTGCTCCGGAGCGTTGGCGCGCGGGCCGCGTTCAGTGGAGCTGGCGGCGGCGACACCGGGTTCGACCTCGGCCCGAAGGGCGATTCGGCGGGGGCCGGAGAATGTCTCGATCAAGTGAGGACTGAGCGCGCTGAGCGCAGACGTGACCGCACGCTCCAGCTCAGCCGCCGCGCCGCGTTGCATGCGGGCAGGAATTTCCTCGCTGAACAATTCCAAAAAGAATTCGGGCATGTTCAGTCTTTCAGCGCCGGTTCGATGTCGGTTTGGGCGAAATCATTGCCCTTGAATAGCAGGGGTTCGCTTGTCTCCTTGGCGAGCGCATAGGCGAAGCAGTCGCCGTAGTTCAGCCTGGCGGGGTGAACACCGCGACCAAACATTTGCCATGCCCGACGAGCTATCGTTGCCTGAGTCAACGAAACCGGTATCAATTCGACCTTGGCTCGCTGCATGAAGTTCTCCAGCCGGTTGATCGCGAGAGCATTCCCTCGTCGGTCAACGACCATCGTCGCCTCCAACCAATTGGAGACCGACATGCGACGTGGCTGATCCGCCAGGATAGCCCGGAGATAGCGCCTTCCATCAAGCTCCTGCAAAATGATCGCGAGAATCGCCGAGGAGTTGATGATCACTTCGGCAGGCCCGTCTCATCGTCATATAGCCAACTATGGTCTGACGTTACATCCTCCGGCATGTTCGCCTTGATCTCGCCGGCGATCTTCCAAAGCTCTTCCTCCAGCGCGTCTCGGTCCCGAAGCCGCTCCTGTCGGTCGAGTTCGGCGCGAAGGGCGTTCGTAACCACCGTGGTGAGGCTTTCCCCGGTCAATTCAGAAAGGCGGGAGGCGAGACGATAGGCATCGTCACTCTTGATGTTCAACTGCGCGCCCATGCGACCACCGGTAGAAGGTTAAAGCCGTTCGGTAGAAATAGTGCGTCAGCGCCCTACTGTCATGGTCAAATGCACTGCGCTGCGCTCCTACAACGAGCCGCTTGGGACACTACCCACGGCTGGGGTATCTCTAGGTTTTGGGCGACAAGTGCCCAGATTGGTAAAATGCAGCATCAGTCCTTCGGGGACGCGATTGCCATAACCTTCTCAAATCCCTCGAACCACTTTCCTTTAAGATCATCAGCCCAACCGGGATCAAAGGGCGGAAACTTGGCGAGCAATTCTCACGTTCGAACGATTTTGGCTGGCCTACGTGCTGCTGGGCCTTATCTGTGTTCGGTTCTATCTCGTTTCCATCCTCATCCCGATTATCCAATATCGTTGATTTACTTTGTTCGCCGTTAGGCTTGATGTTCTGACGTTTCGTTGGGCTTGACCCGCGAGGTGCCCCGCTACGCGGGCGTGCGGAGCGCAATCTCGCCTTCTCCGGACGAACTCTGCGGATTATCCACCGGGCCCGCGGGGGCTGGTTAGCGCTCGCGCCGGCAGGTGCCGCATTGCAGATCGGCGTTACAGGCGACACTGAGCAAGAGGCTGTAGAATGTTCCACGTCGCGCGGCGTCGTTGTGCGAAAGCTCTCGCCGATGAAGCAGGTCGTACCTCTGCCGAGCATTCTGGCACTTACTAACTCGAGTTCTCCATGAGCACGTCCGTGGTACCCCTCACGCAGCCTCTCCGGCCACCCATGCTTCGCAGCAGCCTTTAGCTAACGCGCGGACGCGGCCGATGTAGCTGGCGCGTTCAGTCACGCTGATAACGCCTCTGGCATCGAGCAGGTTGAACAGATGGCTGGCCTTGATGCACTGGTCATAGGCCGGCAGGCCCAGCTTCCGCTCCAGCAGGGCGGCGCATTCGCCCTCGGCGTCGGCGAAGTGCCGGGAGAGCATCGCGGTGTCGGCCTGTTCAAAGTTATACGCGCTATATTCACGTTCTGCCCGCAGAAACACGTCACCGTAGGTCACGCGCTGTTCGCCTTCGGCCCCGTTGAAGTCGATGTCGAAGACGTTGTCCCGGTCCTGCACATACATCGTCAGGCGTTCTAGGCCATAGGTCATTTCGAAGCTGGGATAGGTCACCGGGATGCCGCCCACCTGCTGGAAGTAGGTGAACTGCCCCACCTCCATGCCGTCGCACCAGACTTCCCATCCCAGTCCCCAGGCGCCCAAGGTGGGGCTCTCCCAGTCGTCCTCGACGAAGCGGAAGTCGTGACGCAGAGGGTCCAGGCCGATTTCGCGATAGGAGGCCAGCAGCAGATCCTGCGCATCCGCCGGACTAGGCTTCATGATCACCTGATACTGGTAATAGTGCTGCAAACGATTGGGGTTTTCGCCATAGCGGCCGTCGGTCGGGCGGCGGCTGGGCTGCACGTAAGCGGCACGCCACGGCTTAGGCCCGAGCGCACGCAGGGTGGTAGCGGGGTGGAAGGTGCCGGCGCCCATCTCAACGTCATAGGGTTGCAGAATGACGCAGCCCTGACGCGCCCAAAACCCGTGCAGGCGCAGAATAAGATCCTGGAAGCTAGGAATGGTCCGGGTCATCGGGCAGCCTGTCAGATCTGGCGCTAAAGCAGCGGGCGGGGATTACGCATTCAACTGCCTACTGGCAAGCCGGGCAGCCGCTGCGCAAACACCTGAAGGCCGCACCAAGCGCTGCATCATCGGCGATGCGGGACAGACCAGCCTTAGAGACGCGGACATCCGTCCGAGCTTCAAGACAATGGGGCTAATTAGGTGCGTCCGGCCAAAAATCAGGAACGGCAACCTGCTGATATGACCACAGGCAAGCGGCCGGAAACATGCCTTCCGGCAACCCTGTTTTGCCCGCTGCCAACAGTACGGCCGAGACGTAGGAATCGCCTAACAACGCGGGCAATTGCGCGGACAGGCTTGGGTTGTCAGCCAGATGGCGGTCAAGATCGCGCCGCTGGACCTTGATCCGGTGACGCCAGCTACTTCGACGCAGGCCCGGCTGGAACTGCCATTTGAGCAAGTGCAGCAGCAGGATGGTCAGCCCGCTGACCAGCTCGCGCTTCTCGCTTTTGCCCATGCTTTCGATTTCCTCGGCGATGTTCTCGATGTCCGCGCTGCATGATTTGCCGGCACGCAGCAAGGAGGCTTGCTCGTTCGCCCGGGCGAAGAAGTCCGATTCGTAAAGCGAGGTCATGGCGTTGGTCCCGGTGGTGGCGCGCGGAACTGTCATTGCACCCGTTGGTATGGGGCAATGCAATTCCTGCATATGTTTGCGACGGATTTGGCTTTATGGGCGAACCGGCTAGCCGCCCTCGCGGCACAGGCGTCTGATCCAGCCGCAACGGATCCCCGTAGCAACCGCATGACGCCACGTATGAAAATCACCTCGGCCGCCCTGGTAGGCCTATTGGGCCTCGGTTTGCTGGCCGCCTGCTCGTCCGAATCCCCGCCGCTGACGTTGGCCCCCGACGTCGATCTGAGCCGCTATGCCGGGCGCTGGTACGTCATCGCCAACATCCCGTATTTTGCCGAAAAAGGGAATGTCGGCAGTTACTTCGACATCACCTTTGGTCCCGCCGACAAGCTGACCGACGTCTACAATGCCCACCCCAAGACCTTCGAAGCCCCTCTCAAGAGCTTTACACTGAACGGCTACGTCGTGCCTGGCACCGACAACGCGCGCTGGCGGGAGAGCCCGTTCTGGCCGCTCTACCTGTCCTACCTGATCCTCTACGTGGATCCCGACTATCAGACCGCCCTGGTCGGATATCCCGGCCGCGGTTATGGGTGGGTATTCGCGCGCAAGCCGGTCGTCGACGACGCCACCTATCAGTCACTGCTGGGCCGCATGAAGGACCAGGGCTACGACATCGGCCAATTCCGCCGCGTCCCGCAAACCCCAGATCAAATCGGAAGTCTCGGCTTCCAATAGCAGCCTAAGCCGGTCTATGCCCACCGGAGACGGACCCGATTCGGTCGACCGGTCGCGGCCCGAGGCATAGATAAAGGCTCAGACATGATCGATAACCGGCGTTCCAATGGTCCGGGCGCGACACGCTGCTTCGCGTGGCTTGCTCTTCTGCTAACCAGCACGCTGCTTCAGGCCTGCGGACCGAATGCAGCGCCGGCGGGTTCGAGACTACGTATTTTCGCGGCAGACATGACGGGCGCAGCCCAGTCGTGCGAGGCGCGCGAGATCGCCCCCGCCCCCGGTCAGACCATTGAGGCCGCGATGAAATTGTCCAACGATGGCGGCTGGTGCGGCCTGCTGGCACATCAAGATGGCCCGAAGCCGTTCGAGGCCGGCCTGCTGGAGCTTCGGCCGGGGCACGGCACCGTGCTGATCCATGAGGTCGGGGACAACACCCGGCTCGATTACACCCCTGATCGCGGATTCTCCGGGACCGACAGCTTTGCCGTAAAGCTGATTCCTGGCGACGCTAAGGTCAACATCTCCGTAGTAGTGACCGCCCAAGCGAAGTAGGGGCGTTGAAGCTCTTCGGAGAGGCTAGCCGGCGAAAACGTCGGCCGCAGGCGCGTGCCAGGGTCAACGCGTGGGCCAGCGGGCAACTCAGTCGGCGACCGCTGGCTAAGGCTGAGACGCGCCCGGCAGACCAGGACAGCGATCGTCCCCTGGCGGCAAAATGAGCCGACCCATCATACCGGGCAGGGCAAGAGTATAGCGTCCGTCATGGCCGTTTCGTCCAATACATAGCTTTGGAATTTGGAAATCCTTTGGCGTGAGCGCGCAAGGCGGTTGCAGGCTCAATACTCTGCGCGAAATCTAATCGCGCACCGCCCGGCGAAGCAATACGCTCGTTTTGCCTCTATCCGAAAATGCGGAATTTGCTGCATGATTTCGCAA
Organism: uncultured Alphaproteobacteria bacterium; assembly: GCA_963819345.1. Taxonomy (GTDB): domain Bacteria; phylum Pseudomonadota; class Alphaproteobacteria; order Acetobacterales; family Acetobacteraceae; genus Rhodopila. The sequence continues at coordinate 25,454 of CAWFVX010000017.1, read as the reverse complement.
CTGACAAGCGCTACCCAGGGAGTCCAGGATGCTACGGATTGGTGTGTTGGTGGCGGCGCTGGCAGCTGCGCTTCTTTGGGGTTGCACAAGCAACGCGCCGCGCCGAGCAGCAGGAACTGAGGGTTACTGCGGGCAACCCAATGAGGGAGTGAAGATCATCATTGCCGATGAAAGTTGTAGAACAGTTCAGGTCGAAAAGATGGCGACGGCCAAACAGGCAACAGAGTTTTCTCTTGTTCATGTTGAACTGAATGATGAGGGCTCATTTCAGAACCGTAGCCAACTCAATACCTTGTATCGAACCCTCGTGCGGGAAGCGGACCCGGACGGTGCCCTGATTGTGGTGTTCGTTCACGGGTGGTTTCACAGTTCAGATTTTGCTGACGAGGATGTTGGGTATTTCCGAAACTTACTATATCGAATGCAAGTTATCGAAAGCCGAAAGGCGATCATCCGAGCGCGTGAGCTCGGCACTGAGGCACATCTTGGTGCGACATGGGATAAGCAGGTAATTCCCAGTCACTACAAGGCCGCCGACAACGCCTATCAAGGTCAGATCCGACCTCGGAAGGTCGTAGGTGTCTACGTGGGTTGGCGTGGCACTCCAATCACCGGTGCCGGCCTGCTGGAATATGCCACGTTCTGGAATCGGCAAAACGCCGCTGAACGGGTAGCCGAAGGGTCGGTACGGGAACTTTTCGCGGGCCTAAAGAAAATCGAACAGATGCTCAATCAGGAGCACCTAAAAAAGCACGATCCCGGATCACTATCCGACGACGAAGCGCGGCGGCAGTCCAAGCCGGCTGATTGGATTGGTGCAGGACCTGCTCCTTCTTGGTTGGATGTCAGTCATGCGACCCGACTGATCATCATCGGGCACAGCTTTGGCGGTTTGATCGTCTTTGAAGCCCTCGCACAATACTTTATAGAGAATGCGACCACAGTTCCTGGTCCAGCTGTGACCAGCGGACCTGCGTCTAACGCCAGCCCCTCACCCGTGCCGGGTCTTCAGGTCGCATCTGCCGCGATGCCACAAGACGTTTTACTAAGTAGACCGAGCTCGGACGCCTGTGAACGTGGAGCAGAGGATATCAGGGGCTATGGTGACATGGTAATCCTGATCAATCCGGCTTTCGAGGGCAGGCGTTATGAGCCGATCTATGACGCAATGACCGCTCGCGGAGATTGCTATCGCCGGTATCAATCTCCCGTGCTCATCACTATATCGTCTCAAACTGATCTCGCGACAAACTACGCATTCCCTTTGGGACAATTTGTGCCCTCATTCGACGAAACCTTCAGAGACGCTGAGGAACGTAAAAGAGCAGTCAACACGCCGGGGCATATCGATGCACTGACAACGCATCGGCTGACCGCTCCTGCCGAAGTAGCGCCCCATCCGATTGACGGGCAGGTTTTGTTCAACGAATGCGTGAACTTCCGTGACTTCGACGCAAAGGAAAGGACAGACGGGCTATTCGCACACCAATGGAAACGAACATACGACAACGGAACAGAACTGCAGATGGTAGGGCGCGAGTTGGACCGGAACAGTCCGTTCTGGGTTATTTCCGCCAGCCCCAGTGTTATCGATGGCCATAGCGACCTCAGTAAACCTGCCCTGTTCGAGTTTATCCGATATGTTGTAACCGATTACGACCGTGAGATCATCCAATGGGAGAAATGGCAGCAGTTGCAACAATGGCAGCAACCGGGACAGCAAAAATTAACCAGTCAGGCCCCGTTTGAGCGAGCTTTCAGATGCCCGCAGCCAGAGGCTGGCCGAACAACGCCAAAACCCACGCAGGCGAGCAACACGCCCCCTTCCTGATTTCGCTATCCATCCCAGACTTAGCTAAGCGGTCTGCCGGACGGCAGCCGCCGAGCGGCAAACAGATTGGCGCGCCAAGAAGGTTTGACTGACAGCCGGTTTGTCGATCCATTGCATCTCGGACCCGCGCGCCGGCATCCTGCGCTAACGTATAAGTGGGCGCCGGTCGCGCCCCGTGCTTGGGGGACGCCGATGTCGCAACTTGATCCGGTTTTGCTGGCACGTTTTCAGTTCGGCTTCACAATCTCCTTCCACATTGTCTTCCCGGCGATCACCATCGGGCTTGGCAGCTACCTCGCGGTGCTTGAGGGTCTGTGGCTGCTCAAGAAGGACGAGGTGTACCTCGATCTCTACCACTTCTGGTCCAAAGCCTTCGCGGTGAACTTCGCTATGGGCGTGGTCTCCGGCCTCGTTATGGCATACGAATTCGGCACCAACTGGAGCGCGTTCTCCGCGTTTGCCGGTGGCGTCACCGGCCCACTACTGGCCTATGAGGTCCTGACGGCGTTCTTCCTCGAGGCCGGGTTCCTGGGAGTGATGCTGTTCGGCTGGCGCAAGGTCGGGCCTGGGCTGCACTTCTTCGCCACGCTCATGGTCGCGGCCGGAACATTGGTCTCGATGACGTGGATTTTGGCGTCGAACAGTTGGATGCAGACCCCGCAAGGCTACGAAATAATTGAGGGCCGCATCGTGCCTACCGACTGGCTGGCGGTGATCTTCAACCCGTCATTCCCCTATCGCCTGGCGCACATGGGGCTCGCGGCCTTCCTGTCGACCGCACTCTTCGTAGGGGCCGCGGGCGCCTGGCACCTGCTGAAATACCGCGACAACCCGCGCGTCAAGACGATGTTCTCCATGGCGATGTGGATGGTGCTGATCACCGCGCCGATTCAGATCCTGGCTGGTGACCAGCACGGAATCAACACGCTGAAGCACCAGCCGGCGAAGATCGCAGCGATGGAGGGCGACTGGTCTTCCGAACCTGGTGAGGCCGAGCCGCTGATCCTGTTCGGCCTGCCTGACATGACGCAACAGAAGACCCTGTACGCGATCGAGATCCCGCACATCGGCAGCCTGATCCTGACCCACACCTGGGACGGCCAGATCAGGGGACTCAGCGACTTTCCCGCTCAGGATCGACCCAATTCGACGGTCATATTTTGGACTTTCCGCGTCATGGTCGGCTTGGGCATGCTGATGCTGCTGCTGGGCATCGGCGGCGCATGGCTTCGCTGGCACGGGGAGCTTTACCAACGGCGCCTGTTCCTGCGCTTCGCGGTGGCGATGGGGCCGGCCGGCATCATCGCTATGCTGGCCGGCTGGATGACCACCGAGATCGGGCGGCAGCCCTGGGTGGTCTATGGCGTCATGCGCACCGCCGACGCGGCGTCGCACCACTCGGCGCTGGTGCTCAGCGCCAGCCTGCTGATGTTCATCGTGGTGTATTTCGCCGTATTCGGCACCGGCATCATCTACTTGCTGAAGGTGGTCGCCGTCGGCCCTGACCGCAGCCCGCCGGTATTCGACGCCGATCACCCGCGGCAGCGCCCGGCTCGGCCGTTGTCGGCAGCGCCAGGGATCGATCCGTTGAGCGCGGGAGAATAATCATGGGCATCGACCTGTCGCTGATCTGGGTACTGATCATCGCCTTCGGCCTGATGATGTATGTCGTCATGGACGGGTGCGACCTTGGCATCGGCATCCTGTTCCCCTTCGTGCCGGCGACCAAGGACCGGGACATCATGGTCAACACCGTGGCGCCCGTTTGGGATGGCAACGAGACCTGGCTGGTGCTGGGTGGCGCCGGGCTGCTAGCAGCGTTTCCCATCGCCTACGGGGTGCTGTTGAGCGCGCTGTATATCCCGATCCTGCTGATGCTGATGGGACTGATCCTGCGCGGCGTGGCATTCGAGTTCCGTTTCAAGGCCGAACTCGAGCCACCGGCGGATCTGGGATTTCGCGTTCGCCAGCGGGTCATATCTGGCGGCATTCTGCCAGGGTGCGGCGTTGGGCGCGTTCATCGATGGGTTCCGGGTGACCGGAGCCTCCTACGACGGCGGCGCGCTCGACTGGCTGACGCCGTTCAGCGGCTTCACCGGACTAGGCGTGATCGTCTCCTATGCGCTGCTGGGTGGCACCTGGCTGACCCTGAAGACCGAGGGCGCGCTGCAGGGGCGCATGATCGCTGTGTCCCGCCGGATCGTGCCGGCTCCTGCTGGTGGGGATCGCCTTAGTCAGCCTGTGGACTCCGCTGGCCCACCACGACATCGCCGCGCGATGGTTCTCGATGCCGGAGATCTTCTACTTCGCGCCTGTGCCGATCCTGGTGGGGGCGACATGCTGGCAACTCATGCGATTGCTGACCGGCGGGGCGGAGGGCGCGGTTCCTCGAGCGGCGCCGTTCCTGCTGTCGCTGTTCCTGTTGTTCCTGGGCTATAGCGGGCTGGCGATCAGCCTGTGGCCCAACATCGTTCCCCCGAGCATTTCATTCCGGGATGCGGCGGGGCCGCCTCAGAGCCAGGGCTTCGCGCTGGTCGGTGCACTGCTGATCATCCCGGTCATCCTCGCCTACACCGCCTGGGCCTACTACGTGTTCCGCGGCAAGGTCACGGAGAGCGAGGGCTACCACTGATGTGGGTCCGGCGGCTTCTGTGGCTGTTTGCGATCTGGTCGGCGAGCGTGCTGGCTCTGGGGGTGGTGGCGCTGGCAATGCGTGGCTTGATGGGAATGGCGGGGCTTATCGGGTAAAAGCTTGCCCGTCCCCCCGCTGCCTCGCCTGCTGCCAGCCGTCGTTTTACGGCGCCAAAAGCTATGCCAAAGCCATGCCACGGGCTCGCAGCAATGGCAGCCTGATCATGCTGCCTGTCGAGCGACGATCCGTGCCGTCGCTAATTCCAACAGGCGTACCAGCGCCTCTGTCCAGCGATTTTGACTGGTAGGACCGATCCTGGGTGCAACGCGGGCATGTCGGCACGAGCGACCAGCGCGGCAATGCTCCGCGGAACCCCCGCCGTTTGGCGCCTCACTGCTGTCAATGCCTGTGCTAAGGGAGGTGGCGACGAGGGCAGGCGAGGCTCGACAGGCGCGAGCCGCCGTTGAACGGCATCGCGATACTCGGGCCGCCCGGTGCGGCCGCCGAGAAAATCGCGAAGGCTTGTGCCGCAGGTCACGCCACCGAACGACACGCCCGCCGATGCTCCGCTCCATCACCCAACGCAGCGCGGAGACCTATCATGCCATACAAAGTCCTGGGAATGCTGAGGGACGCCGGACTCGGCAAGGACATGAACAGCGGCGTCCATGTGCCGTACATGTCGGAGATGCAACGGGACGCCTACAAGGTCACTGTCCATAACGGCGTCTTCTGGTGGCAATACGCGCCGTTGGACATGCGCAACCAGTCGTTTCTTTATGTCATGGATGCCGGCGGAGAGATTTTCAGTGGCCCGCAATCCGAGGTTGAGCATCACTCGTCGTTTCTGTCTGGGCAGCCTGTGGCCGCCGCCGGGATGTGGCAAGTCGCCAAGGGAAGCGTGTTGTTCATCAACGGCGACAGCGGGCATTACCAGCCGTCCGGCGACTTCAGCGCCCAGTTCATCGCGGAATTGGGCAAGCGTGGTGTGTCGCTGACCGCGGCCAAAACGGATTTCTACATGACGTCCGAACAGATGAAGCTGCGGATGAAGCATCGTGCCGGCATCAAGGGGCTGAAGTGGTGGCAGATCGAGCGCGGCGGCAAGGTCGTGCAGGACGAGGCGACCGGTGTCATCAGGGCCGACGGCACGGCTGTGAAGACCGGCTTAACGCATATCCAGGGACAGCGCCTCCGGCTCTATCCCGGGAAGAAGCCTGAATGGACGTGGTATTAACGGGGAGCACACCTGGGCCGGATAACACGACGGGGCGGCGGCGCGGGCAGGGTTCGGCGAGTGCGCGGTCGTCAATATCATGGCTGGTATCATCTACCCCGAAACGGATTGGGCCCGCCCATTGCGCACGCCCCCTGATCCCTGCACCACGCTGACCGCTGTACCCGTCTTTCCTGGTTGGAAGGGCGCAGAGACTTCCACACCTGCCCAGGTGGCGGCTCGGAGGTCGAGTTCCAGGTCGATGCCGAGAACTCCCCATTACCGGCTCCGCCCGCGCCTTGCCTGCTCGGCGTCGAGCTGTTTTGCCCGAGGCGGCAGAACGAAGATCCGGGGCATCAAAATCCGTGTCGCGATCTCGTCCTCGGTCTAAGTTGAATGACGCATCCGCCGGAGTGCCATGCCGAACATCAGCCAAGTCATTCCCTGCACCAGCAACTCAACACCGATCAGCGTGCCAAGCACCCATAGCCCCGACCACGGTAAGCTCGCGTAAAGCAACACGCCGATCACGATGCTGATCAGTCCGCTGAGCGCCATCAGCCACCAGCCGCCCATTTCCCGGTGGCGCAGTGCGACGACGACGCGCAGAGCGCCACCGATGACCAGGGCGGCGATCAAGAACAGCGTGATTACCACCGCCCCCTGCACCGGTTCGTCCATGATTAAGAGGCCACCGATCGCGTAGACGATGCCGCCCAGCATGTTCAGCAGGAATCCGGACCAGGTCTTCACCATAAAGGCGTGGATCACCTGGAACACGCCACTGACGAGAAGCATGGCCCCGATGAAGATTGTACTAATCAGCGTCACCGCTGCCACGTCGCCTAGCGCAAAGATACCCAACAAAAGCATCGCCACGCCTAGTCCGACGAACCAGCCCCACTTCTCTCCCATGCCAGCATAACCGAGGCCCCTACCCCGCATGGCCATTTGCGTTCCCGACATCGCGTTTCCCCTATCGCCACCCTGATGCGAAGTTCCGCCAAACGAACCGCCTGAGCACTTTCGCGGCGCGATAGTAGCAGCGCCCTCGGCCCACGCCCATACGATGGCTCGCTCCAGCGATCGGCGTGTCCGGACCCTTTACCCCAACGTGCGCGCGCCGTACCTGTCCGTGGTTGGAACGAACAAGTGAGCCGCGATAGCGAAGCGGTCTCGGCAACAGGGGGTCTTATGAAACCCAGAAACGTAGCACTTCTCGCTGGCTTGTTGGCCAGTGTGGCCGTCAACATTCCCGTTGCACCCACGCCGGTCGCCTTCGCCGCTACACCGCCGAAGCCGGCGATCACCGCGGATGCGAGTGCTGCGATTGCTCGAATGGGTGCGACGCTGCAGTCGAAGGAGTTCTCCTTCCAGGTTCGAACGATCAGAGTCTCCGCGAACAACAATGGCGAACTGCTGCATATCGGGCACACGTTCAAAATAACGGTGCTCCGGCCGGACCACCTGCTCGTCGACGGCACCGGTGACGACGGCCCCAGAAAACTGATCTACGACGGCAAGGCTGCCGTTGTGGTTCTGGAAAACGGCAAGAAGTATGCGAGCCTTCCGGTGCCGGACACGATCGACGGCATGATGCAGGTCGTCATGGGTCATTTCGGTGTCGATTTTCCGCTTGGGGATTTCCTCACCAACGCCCCCGACAAGGCGTTTCTGACGGGCGTCACTGCTGGCCGCGAGGTTGGCTCTGCGACGATCGATGGCGTTCCTTGCCACCACCTGGTGTTTTCGCAGCCGCCAGGGATTGAGCTGGAGCTTTGGCTTGAAGCAAACGAACAGTCGTTGCCGCGCCGCTTCCTCGTGATCTATCGCTCGCTTCCCGGTGAACCAAACTTCATCGCGGAATTCTCCGACTGGAATTTCACCGTCCATCTGCCGGATTCGGATTTCCAGTTCGCACCGCCGGATGGGGCGGAGCAACTGCAGCTTGGTACCGAGCAGTCGAAGGGAGCAAAGCGATGAATTGGCTGGCTGCCTTCGTTATCGCCGCTTCCCTTGGACTGGCAGCCGCACCGGACGCCTTCGGATGGGGAGCGGTCGGTGGTCCTTATGGCGGAGCCGCCTATCGCGGTCCGTACGGCGGAGCCGCAGTGCGCGGTCCCAATGGTGGCGCCGCGGTTCGTGGTCCATATGGCGGAGCCGCAGCGCGCGGTCCTTATGGCGGAGCCGCGGTTCGTGGTCCTTATGGCGCCGCCGCCGTGCGCCCCCCCTATGGCGGCGGAGCCGTCTATGTGCGCGGTGTCCGGCCATGGGTCGCGGCTCCCTATTACGGCGCCGTCGTAGCCGGTGTCGCGCTCGGCGCAATAATCGCAACAACGGCAGTGCCGCCGGCGCCGTCCCCTCAGCTCTGCTGGTTCTGGTCCAGCCCAGCTCAAAATCAAGGCTATTGGGACTACTGTTCCTGACGAGCGATCGCGATCCGGGAGACTAGTCGAGGTCGATCGCCGCTCCTCCGTTCCAATATTCTCCACGCTGTTTCATAGTGCGGTGCATGCGGATCGCCTGCCCGAAATGCGCTGCTGAATATGAGGTGCCTGCGTCCCGGTTGTCGCCGCGGAAGATGGTTCGCTGTGCTCGTTGCGGTGACGCATGGGAGGCCGTCGAGGAGGCCGAGGGATCTGGCGAGGCGGTCGCCGCGGTTCCAGAACAGGAGCTGGATCAGCACGTCGGAGGGGAAGAGATCCTGCCGCAGATAACCGCGATGGATCGGTTAGCGGCGCCGGGTCGTCGACCACCCCGGTCCACCCGCCTCGTCGCTGCGTGGAGCTTGACGTTGATCATCCTGATGGCGGCCGTGGCCGCAACGATCATATGGCGCGAGTCGGTTGTCCGGGCCTGGCCTCCAAGCGGCCGCATTCTGGCATCAGTGGATTCTAAGAAGCCAGCCCCAGCTCAACACCCAGCCAACCCAGTGGCGCCGTCATCTCGATCGCCAAAAGAATGATGCGTTGGCATTGCCGATCAGCCGAGGCGAGTGACGCTCTCACAAGGAAACAATCGGCTAGCTTTCGTCTCCACGAGCGCCTCGCGCCGAGAAACCGCTACCGGAATGCGCACATGCCGGGACATTGGGCGGCGATCGGCGCTCTACGCCCGGTGTCAGCTCATTATTCAGGCGACTGAGGCGCCATTCCATTCGAGAGGTTGAAGCCGAAGGCCGAAACATGCTTTCGTGCCTAAAGAGACACAATGGAGGCGAAGCGGCGTGGAGCTTGCAAGAGACGAACCTGCCTATCTCGTCGACGATTTGGGATCCCATGACACGGCGCGAAGTGACGAAGACGTGGCCGCTCTACAGGCCGCGATCCTTGAAAAGCTCACCTACGTAGTCGGCAAGCGCAGGTCGATAGCCACCGATCGCGATTGGCTGATGGCCTGCGCTTACGCATTGCGCGACCAGATTGTCGACCGCTGGCTGGCGGGCATCGACGCCGCGTATCAAAAAGGTTCCAAGCGGGTCTACTACATGTCGCTGGAGTTCCTGATCGGTCGCCTGCTGTTTGATAATCTGAACAATCTCAATACGCTAAACACCATGCGAGCCGCGCTGGCCGGCCTCGAAATCGATCTCGATAGGCTGCGTGCCCTGGAACCCGACGCCGCGCTGGGCAACGGCGGCCTGGGCCGGCTTGCGGCGTGTTACATGGAGAGCATGGCCACTCTGGATATTCCGGCTCACGGCTATGGTATCCGTTACGAGCACGGACTGTTCCGCCAGGTGATGAAGAACGGCTGGCAGCAGGAATTCCCCGAAGACTGGCTGGCCCTGGGCAATCCCTGGGAATTCCATCGGCCGGAAGTCTGTTATCCAATCGGCTTCGGTGGCTCAATCGAGGCGGTGGCAATTTCTGAAGCGGCAGTGCGGCATGTCTGGCACCCGGCGGAAACCATCGAGGCAGTGGCCTACGACACACCCTCCGTCGGATGGCGCGGCCGGCGCGTCAATACGTTGCGGCTGTGGTCGGCTCGATCGGCCGACCCGCTTCGGTTGGACGCGTTCAATCACGGCGACCACGCCGGGGCGCTGGCCGAACAGGTTAAGGCCGAGTCGATATCCAAGGTGCTGTACCCCTCTGACGCGACGCCGGCCGGGCAGGAACTACGGCTGCGACAAGAGTATTTTTTCGTTTCGGCATCGTTGCAGGACCTGGTGCGCCGGCATATCAAGGCGTTCGGTCATATCGGTAACCTGGCGGACAAAACCTCAATCCAGCTCAACGACACCCACCCTGCGATCGGTGTGGCCGAGATGATGCGCATCTTGCTCGATGTCCATCAGATCCCGTGGGAAGAAGCCTGGGAGATGACGAGGGCGACCTTCAGCTACACCAATCACACCCTGCTGCCCGAGGCGCTTGAAGTCTGGCCCGTTCCGCTTATGGAACGCCTGCTGCCGCGCCACATGCAGATCATCTACCTCATTAACGCGCTGCATCTCGGCCACGTACGACGCCAAAACCCGAGCAACGACGTGCTGCTGTCCGACGTATCGATGATCGATGAAAGCCAGGGCCGCCGGGTACGAATGAGTCATCTCGCGTTCTTGGGCTCGCACCGAGTGAACGGAGTGTCCGCGCTCCACACCGGCCTGATGCGAGACACCGTGTTTCGGGATTTGCACAACCTGTTTCCCGACCGCATCGTCAACGTCACTAACGGCATAGCTTTCCGCCGTTGGCTCCATGAGGCCAATCCTCGCCTGACCCGCCTGCTGGTCGATGCGGCGGGACCGGAAGTGCTGGACAACGAGAACGCCCTTGTCAGGGTTCGTCCGTTAGCCAACGACCGTAGTTTTCAGAGGCGCTTCGCTGCTGCTCGGTACGTCAACAAGCTGGCATTATCCGATCTGGTGCGGCGAGAACTGGAAATCCGTCTTGATCCGTCCGCGCTGTTCGATGTTCATGTAAAACGTATTCATGAATACAAGCGCCAGCTTCTCAATATTCTGGAATCGATCGCGCTATATAATGCCATCAGGGCGCGCCCGATGGAGGACTGGACGCCGCGCGTTAAGGTGTTCGCGGGCAAGGCCGCCGCCAGCTACCACCAGGCGAAATTGATTATCAAGCTGATCCACGACGTTGCGAAGGTGATCAACAGCGATCCAACCGTCCGAAACGTCCTCAAGATTGTCTTCCTGCCCAACTATTCGGTCAGTTTAGCCGAAGTCATCATTCCAGCGGCTGATCTCTCTGAGCAAATCTCGACCGCCGGGATGGAAGCGTCCGGCACGGGTAACATGAAATTCGCCCTCAACGGCGCGTTGACGATCGGCACGCTGGATGGTGCGAATATCGAGCTCCTGGAGCGTGTTGGAGAAGACAACATGTTTGTCTTCGGACTGACATCGGACCAGGTGGAGGCCCGCCGCCGCAGTGGCGTCGATGCAAGCGATCTTATCGCCGCGTCACCCGTGCTGGCAGAAGTTTTGTCCAGCGTCCATGACGGCGTCTTCTCTCCGGATGAGCCGGACAGGTATCGAGGTCTCGTCAATTCGCTGCGCTATCATGATCACTTCCTGGTCTGTGCTGATTTCGACGATTATTTCGCTGCGCAACGGCGGATCGCTGACAGATGGCGCAAGCCGGACGACTGGTGGCAGGCGTCAATCCTGAATACCGCTAACGTCGGGTGGTTCTCGTCTGACCGCTCGATCCGCGAATATGCCGATCAGATTTGGAACGTGCCGGCCTACATCGGCGAACACTGAGATTAGCGGCGCCGCCTCCATCGCGCCGCGCGACAACTCCTCGAAATCAACGTCGGGCCTGGCGACGTGGCTACCTGCATCAACGCTCACACTGTTCCTTGATACGGTTTGATCTGGCTGTGTTCTGGTCTTTCTTACAACCCGGGCTTACGGTGGGGAGTTAAGAAGAACCTACACGGAGAGGAGACGGATTGATGGCACAGCGCCCCGGATTACATGCCCCGATCGTCCGCGACGCGATGGCCTACGTGTTGGCCGGTGGGCGCGGATCGCGACTGTTGGAACTGACGGACGTTCGGGCCAAGCCAGCGGTGTATTTTGGCGGCAAGAGCCGGATTATCGATTTCGCGTTGTCGAACGCACTGAATTCCGGCATCCGCCGGATCGGCGTCGCCACGCAATACAAGGCGCACAGCCTGATCCGGCATCTGCAACGCGGCTGGAACTTCTTCCGTCCGGAACGGAATGAGGGCTTCGACATCCTGCCAGCCTCCCAGCGCTCCGGCGATACGTGGTACGCCGGCACAGCGGACGCTCTGTACCAGAACATCGACATCATCGAGGGCTATAATCCCGAATACATCGTCGTCCTGGCCGGCGACCACGTCTATAAGATGGACTACGCTCGGATGCTCATGCAGCACGCCGAGCAAGGCGCGGATGTCACGGTAGGATGCATCGAGGTGCCGCGCATGGAGGCGACCGGCTTTGGCGTGATGCATGTCGATATTGCCGACCGTATCATCGCCTTCATCGAGAAACCGGCCGATCCGCCGCCGATGCCGGACAATCCGAAAATGGCCCTTGCCAGCATGGGCATCTATGTCTTCAACACGCGGTTCCTGATCGAGCAACTCCACCGCGACGAGGCCGACAAATCCTCCCAGCGAGACTTCGGCAAGGACATCATTCCGTACCTGGTGAAGCACGGCAAGGCCGTCGCGCATCGCTTCACAAGCTCCTGCATCACCTCTGGCGCCGAGCGCGAGGCTTATTGGCGCGATGTCGGCACGTTGGACGCGTATTGGGAGTCCAATATCGACCTGACAGCAATCACCCCGGAGCTGGACCTATATGACCGCGACTGGCCGATCTGGACCTATGCCGAGATCACACCGCCCGCCAAATTCGTGCACGAGGAGGTCGGCCGGCGTGGCGAGGCAATTTCCTCGCTGGTATCGGGTGGCTGCATTGTCTCGGGAGCCCTCCTCCGGCAGTCGCTGCTGTTCACCGGCGTGCATGCCCATTCCTTCTCGCGCGTCGAGCAGGCCGTGGTCCTGCCCGACGCCGATATCGGCCGCGGCGCGAGGCTACGGAATGTAATTGTTGAAAGAGGCGTGAAAATACCGCCGGGCCTTGTGGTGGGAGAGGACGCGGTGGAGGACGCCCGAAGGTTTCGCCGTACGGAACGCGGAATTTGCCTGATCACGCAGCCCATGATCGATCGCCTGGACACCTGACTTTTGCTCCGTGTCCTGTCCGTCGCCTCGGAGATTTTCCCACTGGTGAAGACGGGGGGTCTGGGTGATGTCACAGGCGCCCTTCCATCGGCCCTGAAAGCGGCCGGCGCGGAAACAACCACCTTGGTGCCGGGTTATCCCGCCGTGCTGAACGCCCTCGCCGGCGCCGAGGCGGTGCATGAATTTGCTGACCTGTTCGGCGGGCGGGCAACCGTCCTTCGCGGCACCGCTGCCAGGCTCGATCTTTTGGTGGTCGACGCGCCTCACCTCTTCGCACGCGCCGGCAATCCATATCTCGGCGCGGATGGCGCCGAATGGCCCGATAACGGGATCCGCTTCGCTGGCCTGGGAGCTGTGGCCGGGGCGCTAGGGGTCGGCCTGGTCCCAGGTCTGACGTTCGACATCGTCCATGCACATGACTGGCAGGCTGCGATGGCGGCGGTTTACCTGCGGTTCCATCACGGCACGCGCCCCGCCACTCTGCTGACCGTGCACAATTTGGCATTCCAGGGGCGCTACCCGGCCAGCCTGTTTCCTCGGCTGGGCCTGCCCAATTCGGCTTTTGCTCTGGATGGGCTAGAGTACCATGGCGATGTCAATTTCCTGAAAGGCGGCCTGACTTCCGCCGACCGGCTGACGACGGTCTCTCCCACTTATGCGCAGGAAATTGTGCGCGAGGAGAACGGCATGGGCCTGGACGGAGTGCTACGGCTACGGGCCGGGGCGCTGTCCGGGATTATGAATGGTATCGACGAGGCGGTCTGGAACCCGCAGACCGATAGGCTGATCCCAGCCCAATTCTCGTGCGGCGGAGTAAGCAGGCGCGCCGGCAACAAGGCGGCGCTGCAGCACCGCATGGGCCTGGACCCAAATCCTGCTGCGCTGCTGATCGGCGTCGTCAGCCGGCTAACCTCGCAAAAGGGGTTGGACATGCTGTTGGACCAGCTCGACGAGATGGCTGTTCACGGCACGCAGCTTGCCCTGTTGGGGTCTGGAGATCTCTACCTGGAGCACGCTTTCGTCGCCGCGGCGGGATCGCATCTCGGCGTGGTCGGATGCGTCTTAGGCTACAATGAGGCGCTGGCACACCTTATCCAGGCCGGGAGCGACGCCCTACTGGTGCCCTCCCGCTTCGAACCCTGCGGACTGACGCAGCTTTGCGCTTTACGTTACGGCTCGATCCCCGTGGTGTCCCGGGTCGGCGGCCTCGCGGACTCGGTGGTCGACGCCAATGAAGCTGCGCTGAGCGCCGGCGTGGCCACCGGGATCCAATTCGGGCCACCGACGTCGCAGGCACTTCACGTGGCCTTGGGCCGGTTGTCCGCGCTATGGCGCGACCGTCCGGCCTGGGAGCGTGTTCAGCGGAATGGCATGACCGCCGATGTCTCCTGGCGTGGCCCAGCGAACCACTACCTCTCATTGTATCAATCCGTCTTGGCGGATCGCTCTTGAGACTGATCCGGCAAGCTCGCGAACGAGGATTGCCGGACACAATGGGCGTTACCGTGGCCGGCGACGGGATCGATGCTGCGGTGCACGCGCCGGACGCGGACGCCGTCGCGATCTGTCTGTTCGACGCGAGCGATCAAGAAATCAACCGTATCCGCCTTCCAGCCCGGACCGGGCCCGTACATTACGGCCATATCACCAACGTGCCTGTGGGTTCGCGCTACGGGCTCCGAGCTTTCGGTCCATGGGATCCGGCCAATGGCCATAGGTTCAATCCGTCGAAGCTGCTTTTGGACCCCTGGGCGACGACGATCGACCGCCCATTCCGGCTGCACTCCCTGTTATTCGATCGTGAGGGGCCACGCCCAGAAGACACCGGCGCGCTGATGCCGAAGGCGATTGTCGGCGCGCCCTCCGCCGCACCAGTCCAGAACCGCCCTGCTTTCGATTGGGACCGCCAGGTCATTCTCGAAGTCCATGTTCGCGGGTTCACCATGACCCATCCGGACATTCCCCCGGCCATCCGAGGGACTTTTGCGGCTCTCGGTCATCCCGCCAGTATCGCTCATCTGACGCGCCTCGGCATCACGACGGTGGAGTTGATGCCCAGCGCCGCTTGGGTCGACGAGCGACACCTGCCGCCGCTCAACTTATCCAACTACTGGGGCTACAACCCGATTGCCTTTTTAGCTCCCGATCCCAGGCTGGCTCCCGGCGGCTGGCCTGAGGTGCGTGCCGCCGTCGACGCGCTTCATGCCGCTGGTCTGAGCGTTATCCTCGATGTGGTCCTGAACCATTCGGGGGAGAGCGACGAGCTTGGCCCCACGCTGTCGCTGCGTGGCCTGGACAACGCGGAATACTACCGGCTGGCCAGTGACCGGTCGCTTTATGTCAATGATGCCGGCTGCGGCAATATTTTGGCTATGGACCGTCCCATAGCGCTACGCCTGGGGATGGATGCCCTACGGGCTTGGGCGCTGTTCGGCGGCTTCGATGGATTTCGGTTGGACCTGGCGGTCACGCTTGCGCGCCGGGAAACCGGGTTCGACCGAAACGCTCCGTTCCTGGCCGCGGTCGAGCAGGACCCAATCTTGTCGCACCGCGTAATGATCGCCGAACCCTGGGACGTTGGTCCCGGCGGGTATCAGCTTGGCGGGTTTCCGTCACGATGGGGCGAGTGGAACGACCGCTACCGTGATACCGTCCGCCGCTTCTGGCGCGGCGATCCCGGAATGCTAGGAGACTTCACCACACGGTTCGCAGGCTCGGCCGACGTATTTCATGAGCGGCCGATCACGCGCGGTATTAACTACATCACCGCCCATGATGGCTTTACCCTTTGCGATCTCGTGTCGTACACGACCAAGCATAACGACGCGAACGGCGAGAACAACCGAGACGGGTCCGACAACAATCTGTCCTGGAATAACGGCGCCGAGGGCCCGTCAACTGATCCTGCACTCATTGCGGCCCGGTCGCGGGATGTGCGCGCTCTGCTGGCGATGCTGCTCCTGTCGCGCGGCACACCGATGGTGTCGATGGGCGATGAGCTTGGCCGGACGCAACACGGCAACAACAACGCTTACGCACAAGATAATGCTGGGTCCTGGGTAGATTGGGCCGCTGCGGACCACGGGTTGATAGAATTCACCTCTGCGGTCATTGCCCTGCGCCGGACATTGGCACCCCTGTTTAAAGGGCAGTCGTTGCAAGGTCGGCCGGTGGATGGTTCGCTGATTGCTGACGTAACCTGGCTGGCCGCCGACGGGCAGGGGATTAACTGGAACCAGGACCACGGCCCCACGCTGATCGCCGCTTTATTCGCGGATGATGTGAGGGCCGTGCTCATTTTCCACGCCCAGCCAGTGCCTGTGGAAATCGTACTTCCTGTATCTCGTCCCGGATATGGCTGGCAGCGAGTACCTGGAGAGTGCGGAGGCACGTGAGGGCCTGACGATCGCCCCACGATCGGTGACGGTATTCCAGGAGTTGGCCCTCGCAGCCGGGACCGAAACGATCATTGCTGACCTGGGTGCGAGCATCGCTACAGCCATAAAGGAAAGCCCGGAACGGACCGGAGAAAGCCGTGTTTCGATTGCGGGAAGGGCGTTGGCGAGCAACTTCGATGCCGATCTTGACCGTCTGGCCGACCTCGCGGGAATCCAACCAATTTGGTGGGATGTGGACGGCGGCTATCACAAAGTCGGCGCTGATACGAAACGAGCATTATTGGCGGCGATGCGGCTACCTGCCGCGACCCATGGCGAAACGATCGACAGTCTGTCACGCATCACAATCGAACCTGCATTGCCAGCGGCGGTTACCGCCTGGGCGCAAGCTTCCATACCAATTCGGCTCGGCCAGCCTCGTCCTGCGTGGGCCACGCTGCTGCGCGAGGATGGCAGCCTCGAACGCTTCCAGGTGCAGGGCGACTACGTCGTTCTGCCTCCGCAGCCGATCGGCCGGCATCGCCTGCTCAACGAGGACCGCCCCGAACGGTTCTGCCACCTGACGGTCGCCCCAAGGTCCTGTTACCTGCCGCCCGACCTGTTAGCCGGCGAGCGCCGCTTCGGGATTGCGGCGCATCTGTATGCCCTGCGATCGCGCGGCGATCAGGGCATCGGCGACTTCACCACATTGGCCCGCTTCGCCGTGGAAGCCGCGCACACGGGCGCCTCCGTAGTAGGTCTAAATCCTCTGCACGCGCTGTTCCCGCACGACCGAAGCCGAGCGAGCCCGTATCAACCGTCGGACAGGCGCTTCCTGGATCCGATCTATATAGATGTCTCCGGTTTCCCCGGCGGCGCTGAGCTTCCCTCGCCACCGGGGCCGGTCGACTATCCGGCCGTATGGGAACGTAAACGTGCCATCCTGGATGCCGCATTCACCGCGGCAGATCAGGATACGATCCCGGATACGCTCCGGCGTTTCGCGATTTTTGAAACGATCACTGAGGTTTTACGCACCTCCCATTGGCTGGCCTGGCCCGCCGAATTACGCCACCCCGAGAGCCCGGACGTGGCAGCGTTCGCTCGCCAGCACCAGCGAACCGTCCAATTCCATGCATTTTTGCAGAGCCTTGCCGACAGCCAGTTCGCGGCGGCAGCGACATCTGCCGCCCAACCTGGGTTGTCGCTGGGATTCTACCGGGACCTCGCCGTCGGAGCCGCGCCGGATGGAGCGGAGGCTTGGTCAGCGCAGGACACGCTGATGCACAAGGTCTCGGTCGGCGCGCCGCCCGATCCATTCTCCGCCCATGGTCAGGTCTGGTCTTTGCCACCGCCGGACCCGGTCGCCATGCGTGGCGACGGCTTCTCCGCATTCAACGGCCTGCTGGTCGCCAATATGCGCCATGCCGGGGCATTACGGATCGACCACGTCATGGGTCTGCGCCGCCTGTTCGTCATTCCCGATGGCGCAGGTGCTATCGACGGAGCCTACGTGACCTATCCAATGGAGGATCTCCTCGGCCAGGTCGCTCTGCAGAGCCAGCGCGCGAAATGCCTGGTCGTTGGTGAGGACCTGGGAACCGTGCCCGAAGGCATGTCGGAGGCCCTGGCTGCCTCGAACATCCTGTCCTACAAGGTCTTGTGGTTCGAACGCCAGGACGGCCGTATCCGTCGGCTGGCCGAATGGCGCCGCCTGGCCGCAGCTTGTGTGTCCACACACGACCTGGCGACCTTAGCAGGATGGTGGAACGGTGCCGACATCGCCGAAAAGCGTTCTTTACGGCTGCTTGATGATCCGGAGGCCGAACAGAACCGGGCAGCGGAGAAAGTCGAACTGATCGCGCTACTTCAGGCGGAACGTCTGCTCGGGGAGAACGTCGATCTCGCCCAGCCAATGCCGCCGGCGGTCGCCGTCGCGGTCCACGCCTTCGTTGCCGCTACCCCATCCTTGCTGGCTTTGGTTCAGGCTGACGACCTGGCCGCCGAAACGGCCGCGATCAATCTGCCCGGCACCGATAGGGAACGCCCAAATTGGCGCCGGCGCCTCGATCCCGACGTGTCGGACTTGTGCCAATCGCCCCTCGCTCGCGCCATCCTCGCCGCATTCCGAGCTCGAGCGGTCTGTTCGCGGCCCGTGGCGGCTGCAAACGAGAGGTAAAACCTCGCCAAACGCGCCGGCGGCACGATATAGCAACTGCTGACAATTCAAAGCACCGTGTCCTCATGTAACAAACACAAAGTTTGCGTAACTTACCGGGGTCGTGGCTTGTTCGCGTCACCGCTGGTGCTTTATCCGGAAGGCGGTTGTCGATAGGCCCAACCGACGAAGGACGTGATTGCCGATGGACGAGCGTGTTGACAGGTCGGACCCACGCATTGCGCCCGATCCTGTATCGCGGGCGTCGCCGGTGCCGTCTCGTTCGCGGACCGGCTACTGGATGCTGATAGGCCTCATTGCCGCCGGTCTGGCCGGTGGCGGATGGTATCTCTGGACCCAGCATCAGACCCAACAGACGCCGAAAAGCGCCCCGGCGGGACGCGGCGCACAAGGCGCACCGCAGCCAGTCGGCTTCGCCACCGTCGACAAGGGCGACATCCGCATCATCCTGAACCAACTCGGCACCGTGACGTCGCTCGACACAGTGACAGTGCAGACGCAGATCAACGGCCAACTCCAGGAGGTCGGGTTCCAGGAAGGCCAGTTGGTCAAGAAGGGCGACTTCCTGGCGCAGATCGACCCTCGGCCCTACGTAGCGGCGTTGGAGCAGGCGCAGGGAACGCTGGCGCACGATCAGGGCCTCCTGGCACAGGCGCAATCGGACCTGAAACGCTATCAGACCCTCGGACGGCAAGATTCGATCGCGCAACAGCAACTGGATGACCAACGCTTCCTGGTGCAGCAGTACACCGGCACGGTACAGACCGATCAGGGCGCGGTCGACGCCGCCAAAGTCAATCTGGCCTATTGCCACATCGTCTCGCCGCTCGACGGGCAGGTCGGGCTGCGCCTGATCGATCAAGGAAACTACGTCCAGACCTCCAGCACCACCGGACTGGTCGTCATCGCCCAGATCCAGCCCATTTCGGTAATTTTCGCGGTGCCGGAAGACAATTTGCCCGATATCATTCAGCGCCTGCGGGCGGGCGCGACGCTATCTGTCGAGGCCTGGGACCGGTCAAACACCAAACTGCTGGCGACCGGTACGTTGGGGGCACTCGACAGTCAGATCAGCACCACCACCGGCACGCTCAACCTGAGGGCAATGTTCGCTAACCCGGACGAGATGCTCTACCCCAACCAGTTTGTGAACGCCCGTCTGCTGGTGAGCACGATGCAGGATACCGTTCGAGTCCCTGTTCCCGCCGTGCAGCACGGGGAACCCGGGACCTTCGTTTACCTTATCAAAGCCGACAACACGGTGTCCGTGCGACCGATCAAGGTGGGTCCCACCGACGGAAACTTTCAGGCGGTGCTGTCCGGCCTGAACCCCGGGGACCGGGTGGTGACGGATGGCACCGATCGCCTGCGCGACGGCGCTGTGGTGACGCTACCGGCCGCAGGCGCCCAAAAGGGCGTGCCGCCAGTTCAGGGCGTGCCACCTGTCCCGGGTCAGGCGGCGGATCCTAAGACGCAACACGAGCATCACCGCCAACCCGCGACACAATGATGGAAGCGCTCGGTCGTTACGCTGGGCGTTCGGCGTCCGATACGACGCGCGCCAGCCGCGCCGCAATCGCCCGGACTGATCCCACCGCATGAGCCCCTCAGCCCTGTTCATCCTGCGGCCCGTCGCGACCACGTTGCTGATGGCCGCGATCCTGATGGTCGGCATCGTTGCCTACCGCTTCCTGCCGATCTCTGCCCTGCCCGAGGTCGATTACCCCACTATCCAAATACAGACCTTCTATCCTGGCGCCAGTCCGGAGGTGATGACCTCCTCGATCACCTCGCCGCTTGAAGTGCAGTTCGGGCAGATGCCCAGCCTGAATCAGATGTTCTCGACCAGCTCGGCCGGTGCGTCGATGATCACCCTGCAGTTCACCCTCGATGTCAGCCTGGATGTCGCGGAGCAAGAGGTGCAGGCCGCGATCAATGCCGCCGGTAATCTGCTTCCCTCGGATCTGCCGGCGCCGCCAATTTATGCCAAGGTCAATCCGGCGGATGCGCCGATTATGACGCTGGCGCTCACCTCCAAAACACTCCCCCTTACTCAGGTGGAGGATATCGCCGACACGCGGCTGGCGCAGAAGATCTCCCAGCAGCCGGGGGTCGGCCTGGTCAGCGTCAGCGGCGGCCAGCGGCCGGCTGTACGCGTCCAGATCAACCCGCGCGCCCTGGCAGCCTACGGGCTGAATATCGACGATTTGCGCACCACACTCGGCAACGCCAACGTCAACACGCCCAAGGGCAATTTCGACGGGCCGGCGCAGGCCACGACGATCAATGCCAACGACCAGATCGCCAATCCCGAGCAATATCTCGATCTGGTGATTGCCTATCGCAACGGGGCGCCGGTGCGGCTGAAGGACGTCGCCACCGTCGTCAACGGCGCCGAGAACAGCAAGCTCCAGGCCTGGGCCAACAAGGCACCCGCGGTGATCCTGAACGTTCAGCGCCAGCCGGGTGCGAACGTCATTCAGGTGGTCGACAATATCAAAAAACTGCTGCCGCGGCTGCAGACCTCGCTGCCGGCATCCATCGATGTGGCGGTTCTGACCGACCGGACCATCACCATCCGAGCCTCAGTGAGCGACGTGGAGTTTGAGCTTGGGTTGGCCGTCGTCCTGGTCGTGCTGGTGATCTTCCTGTTCCTGCGCAATATCCCCGCGACCATCATTCCCAGCCTGTCGGTGCCGCTGTCACTGGTCGGCACGCTGGCGGTCATGT
This sequence comes from uncultured Alphaproteobacteria bacterium, assembly GCA_963819345.1. Classification (GTDB taxonomy): domain Bacteria; phylum Pseudomonadota; class Alphaproteobacteria; order Acetobacterales; family Acetobacteraceae; genus Rhodopila. The sequence continues at coordinate 4,298 of CAWFVX010000017.1, read as the reverse complement.
ACCTGTTCGGTTTCAGCCTGGACAATCTGTCGCTCATGGCGCTGACCATCTCCACCGGCTTTGTGGTGGACGATGCGATCGTGATGATCGAGAACATCTCCCGCTACGTGGAGGCCGGCGAGGCGCCACTCGCCGCGGCGCTGAAAGGCAGCGGCCAGATCGGCTTCACCATCATATCGCTGACGGTATCGCTGATCGCGGTGCTGATCCCGCTGCTTTTCATGGGCGATGTCGTCGGCCGGCTGTTCCACGAGTTCGCCATCACGCTGTCGGTGACAATCATTATCTCCGCCGTGGTGTCCCTGACGCTGGTGCCGATGATGTGCGCCAAGCTGCTTCACCACCGCCCCGAGGCCGCCCGTAGCAAGTGGGATCTGAAAGCCGACCAAGGCTTTAACTGGGTCATCAAACATTATGACCGGGCGCTGAATATGGTGCTGGCGCATCAGCCACTCACCCTCCTTGTCGCGCTGGCGACCCTGGGCATCACCGTGTGGCTCTACATCATCGTGCCGAAGGGATTTTTCCCGGTGCAGGATACCGGGGTCATTCAGGGCATTTCCGTCACTGGCCAAACCGCGTCGTTTAAGGCGATGGCGGAGCATCAGGAGGCACTGGCGGCAGCAATTCTCACGGATCCGGACGTCGTTAGCCTGAGCTCATTTATTGGCGTCGACGGCAGCAACATGACGCTGAACAGCGGCCGCTTCCTGATCAACCTGAAACCGAAGGATGATCGCAGCCTCAACGCCACCGGTATCGCTCGGCGGCTGCAGCAGGAAACCGCCGGGGTCACCGGCGTATCGCTGTATCTGCAGCCGGTGCAGGATTTGTCGGTCGATGCCGCGGTCAGCCGCACCCAATACCAGTTCGTGCTGGAAAACCCCTATCTGACCGCCTTCAACGAATGGGTGCCGAAACTCGTAGCGCGGTTGGCCGCCTCTCCCGCCCTGGCCAACGTCGCCAGCGACCTTCAGCAACACGGCCTGGCCGCCAACCTGGTGATCGACCGAGCGACCGCGGCCCGCTTCGGCATCACCCCCGCCACCGTGGACAACGCGCTGTACGACCTGTTCGGCCAGCGCATCATTTCCACAATCTACACGCAGTCCAACCAGTACCGAGTGATCATGGAGGCGGACCCGTCGCTGCAAACCTCCCTCGATTCACTGGACGCGATCTACCTGCCGTCCGCCGCCTCCTCAACCGGCCAGGTGCCGCTCAGCACCATTGTCAAGGTCGAGCAGAAAGCCGGGCCATTGCAGATCAGCCATTTGGCGCAGTTCCCGGCGACGACGATTTCGTTTGATACCGCGCCGGGATACTCGCTGGGCGACGCGGTCACCGCGATCCGCCAGGCGGAAACCGACATCGCCCTGCCAAATAGCTTCGTCACAGCGTTCCAAGGCGCGGCGTCCGCGCTGGAGGCCTCCTTGTCCAACGAATTGCTGCTGGTGCTGGCAGCAATCGTCACCGTCTACATCGTGCTCGGCGTGTTGTACGAGAGCTTTATTCACCCGATAACCATCATCTCGACCCTGCCCTCGGCGGGCGCCGGCGCGCTGGTGGCGTTGTGGATCGCCGGCGACGACATCGACGTGATCGCCATCATCGGCATCATCCTGCTGATCGGCATCGTCAAGAAGAACGCCATCATGATGATCGACTTCGCGCTGGTGGCGGAACGCGAGGAAGGCCGCCCGCCGCGCGAGGCGATCCATCAGGCTTGCCTGCTGCGCTTCCGCCCGATCATGATGACCACGATGGCGGCCCTGTTGGGCGCGCTGCCGCTGATGCTTGGCAGCGGCACCGGATCGGAACTGCGTCGGCCGCTGGGCGTGGCGATTGTCGGCGGCCTGTTGGTCAGCCAGGTGCTGACCCTGTTCACTACACCGGTCATCTACCTAATGTTCGACCGCCTGGCCTCGCGCCTGCGTGGCAACAAGCCGCAGGAGAGCCCGGCGGAATGAACATTTCGGCGCCGTTCATCGCGCGTCCCGTTGCCACCACCCTGTTGACTATCGGCATCGCCCTGGCCGGCGTCTTCGCGTTCTTCAAGCTGCCGGTCTCACCGCTGCCGCAAGTGGACTTTCCCACCATCTCGGTGCAGGCGCAGTTGCCGGGCGCCAGCCCCGACACCGTTGCAACCAGCGTGGCCGAACCGCTGGAGCGTCACCTCGGGCAGATCGCCGATGTCACCGAGATGACCTCCACCAGTGCCGTGGGCCAGGCTCGGATTGTCCTGCAGTTCGGCCTGGACCGCGACATCAACGGCGCCGCGCGCGACGTGCAGGCAGCGATCAACGCCGCGCGGGCCGACCTCCCGACCAGCCTGCGCAGCAACCCGACCTATCGCAAGGTGAATCCCGCCAACTCGCCGGTGCTGATCCTCTCGCTGACCTCGCGAACCCTGACCCGGGGGCAGATGTACGACGCCGCCACCAATGTCTTGTCGCAGAAACTCTCGCAGATCCAGGGCATCGGGCAGGTCATCATCGGCGGCGCGGCATTGCCCGCCGTTCGGGTGGAGCTCAATCCCAACGCGCTGTTCAAATACGGCATCGGGCTGGAGGACGTGCGCGCCGCGCTGGCATCGGCGAATGCTAACAGCCCGAAGGGCGCCATCGAAGGCGGCGAGGTGCACTACCAACTCTACACCAACGACCAGGCCACGCACGCAGCGGACTACCAGCCGCTGGTCATCGCCTACCGCAACGGGTCCGCGGTGCGCCTTAGCGATATGGCCGATGTTCAGGACTCGGTGGAAAACTTGCGCAACGCCGGCCTGTCCGACGGCAAGCCTGCGGTCATTGTCATCCTGTTCCGCCAGCCCGGTGCCAACATCATCTCGACCGTGGACAGCGTAAAGGCGGCCATACCGCAACTGATGGCGGCGATGCCGAGCGACATGGACCTGACGGTCGCGATCGACCGCACCTCGATGATTCGCGGCAGCCTGCATGATACCGAGATGACCTTGCTGATCGCTGTCGGCCTGGTCACCGCCGTGGTCTTCCTGTTCCTGCGCAACGTTCGCGCCACCCTGATTCCGGCGGTCGCCGTGCCGGTGTCGATCATCGGGACCTTCGGGGCGATGTATCTGCTGGGCTACAGCCTGGACAATCTGTCGCTGATGGCGCTGACCGTCTCCACCGGCTTCGTCGTCGATGACGCCATCGTCGTGCTGGAAAATATCTCCCGCCATGTCGAGGAAGGTATGCCGCGGCTTGAGGCGGCCTTGAGGGGCGCAAAGGAGGTCGGTTTCACCGTCGTCTCGATGAGCCTGTCGCTGATCGCGGTGTTCCTCCCGATCCTGCTGATGGGCGGCATCATCGGCCGCCTGTTCCGGGAATTCGCGGTTACCCTGTCGATGGCCATCATGGTATCGCTGGCGATCTCCTTGACGACAACGGCGATGATGTGCGCCCTGTTCCTCAAGCCCGCCGATCCGAAGCAGCCAAAAAAGCGAACCTTGTTCGATAAGGCGCAGTCGCTTTACGGGCGGACCCTGGCCTGGGCGCTGCGGCATCCCGCGCTGATCATGCTGGTCCTGCTGGTCACCATCGGGTTGAACGGCGTCCTGTACACAACCATCCCGAAAGGCCTGTTCCCGCAGCAGGACACTGGCCTGTTGATCGGCGGGATGCAGGCCGATCAGAGTATTTCCTTCCAGGCGATGCAGAGAAAGCTGACCCAGATGGCCGACATCGTGGCTGAGGACCCGGCGGTCGCCAACGCGGTCGGCTTTACCGGCCAGGGCAGCGGTGGCGCCGCCGGCCAGACCAACACCGGATCAATCTACGTATCGCTGAAGCCGCTCGCAGAACGCGCCAACGTCGACACGGTCATCGCCGGCCTTCGCCGTAAACTCGCAGTCGTTCCCGGTGCTCGCCTTTACCTTGTCGCGGGCCAGGATCTGCGCATCGGCGGCCGGCAAAGCAACGGGGCCTACCAGTTCACCCTGCAGGCCGACAGCAGCCAGGAACTATATGAATGGGCGCCGAAGCTGACCTCGGCGCTGGAGCATGACCCGATGCTGCGCGACGTGAACTCCGACCAGCAGCAGAAGGGATTGGAAACAGACGTGCTGATCGACCGGGCCACGGCCAGCCGGATGGACATCAATGCGACCGAGATCGACAACACGCTGTATGACGCCTTCGGCCAACGGCAGGTGTCCACCATCTACAGCGCGCAGAACCAGTATCACGTGATCATGGAGGTGGCGCCGCGCTACTGGCAAAGCCCGCAAACCCTGAGAGACATCTACGTCAGCACGACCGGCGGCACCGCCAGCG